>NZ_BNBC01000013.1:79541-192115 GCF_014654675.1 Streptomyces spiralis | reverse complement strand
GGCTCGTACGGCTCATCGCCGATCATCGTCAGCGATCCGGTGAACCCCTGCTCGCGCAGCGTCTCCGCCGCACGCAGACCGGCCAGCGACGCACCGACCACGACAACGCGGCCCTGACGCCGCAGGACCTCGACGTCCGTGTCAGCCGACATGAGGCTGCACACCCTTGGTCGGCTCGTCGGAGTAGTCGACCAGGATGGCCTGGACCGGGCAGGCGGCAGCGGCCTTCTCCACCCGGTCCTTTTGTGCCTCGTCGAAGCGGGGCGAGAACAGCAGCGCTTCTTCCCCGTGGAGGGAGAAGACGTCCGGGGCGAGAAAGACGCACTGGGCGAATCCCTGGCACCGGTTGAGATCGACGACAAGCCTCATCAGGAACCCGCTCCCCGCGCGGGCCGCGGTCCCCGCAAGTTCCGCAGCCGTCTGCGCTCGGTCCATACGGTGGTCGGCATGCCTCTTTCAGGATGGGCCTCCGCGCAGGGCACTCGCAAGGCGAAGGCTGCCGGGCAGGCCGATGCATACCCGACCGGCCAGCCGCAGGGGAGACGAGGCCCTGTCGGCCGCTTGAACGCCGGACGGACGGGGCGCGACGCGGGCGGCCGTATGCGCCGGCTCCCCTCCGGCCGCCGCGACACCCATCGCATCTGGCAGGCTCCGGTCCCGATTGCCCGCCTCGCTGAGGTGGACGTTCTGTGGGACGGTGACGCGGGAACTCCCGGACAGGCGCCGAACGACGCCTGTCGTGACAAGCCGGCGGCTACGGGGGAGGGGCTGTGGTTGCGGGAGGGAGGGCCTGCTCGGCCCAGACGGTCTTGCCGTCGAGCGTGTAGCGGACGCCCCAGTTCTGTGCGAGTTGGGCGATGATGAACAAGCCGCGCCCGCCTTCGTCGATGGTCTTCGCGTGGCGCAGCCGTGGCGCGAGGGAATTGCTGTCATGGACTTCGCAGGTGAGGGTGCGGTCCTTGATGAGCTGCAACTGGACAGGCGGGGTGCCGTAACGGACGGCATTGGTGACCAGCTCGCTGACGATCATTTCGGTGGTGTAGGCGGTCCCCTCATCGACTCCCCAGAGAATGAGCTGGTGGCGGACGTGGGCACGCGCCGCAGCAACAGCTTGGGGATGGGCGTCGAGATACCACGCGGCGAGCCGGTCGGCGGGGAACGGGTGAGTGCGGGCGAGGAGGAGGACGACGTCGCTGTGGCGGGTGTCGGTCCGCAGCCGGTAGAGCACGTCATCGCACAGATCCTGCAGTGGCCGCTCAGGATGGGCCAGTACCCGTTGGAGGGTGCCCAGTGACGGTGAGGTGCGCAGCAATGACGCGGTGTAGAAGGCGAGGACGCTGCCGTCGGTGACAGAGACGGTGGTGGCTGCGAAGGGGGGTCCCTCGGCAGTGCCCAGAGGAGGTCCGGCCGGCAGGTCGGGCATCTCGGTGGTCCCGTCGGGATGGGCGATGACGGGTGGGGGATGGCCTGCCAGGGCGATGGTGCAGGTCTGGGCGAGCGGGTCGTGGACCGCGTACGAGCAGCTTCCGGTGAGGGGCATGGGGTCGCTGGACGGCAGGGCTGCGCGTTCCCCGGCGAGGCTTATGACGGTGTCGTTGAGGCGGGCGAGGAGCTCGTCGGGCTCCAGGTCAAGAGCGGCCAGGGAGCGGGCGGCGGTCCCTATCTGTCCCATGGTGGTGGCCGCATGGAGGCCTTGGCCGGCGACTTCGCCGACCACCAGTGCAGTGCGGGCGCCGGACAGGGCGAACGTGTCGAACCCACTGCCTCCCCCCACCTCGCCCGGCACGTGCAGGTGCGCGGTTTCCATGGTGGTCTGCGGGTCAGGGTGGGGCAGCAGCAGGTGACGCTGGACCGTCAGAGCGATGGTGTGTTCGCGGGTGTAGCGGCGGGCGTTGTCGATGCACAGCGCGGTGTGTGCGGCCACTGCGACGGCGAGGGTGACATCGCCCTTGTCGTACACGTCGGCCTGGTCGGTGCGGTACAGGCTCAGCAGTCCCAGCACGGTTCCACGCAGCGTCAACGGTGCCGTGATGAGGAGACGGGCACCGGATGCGCGGATCGCCTCGGCGCGTGGCGGGTCGGCTGCCAGCCAGGGCGTGTCGGGGCCCAGGGGGACGAGACGGGGCTTGAGGTCGGCCAGCGTCTGGGCGTAAGGCGTCGAGAACGGCAGGGCGCGCACGTCGCCCACCGGATGTGCCTCGATCTGCTCCTCGCCGCCGCTGTGACCGAAGGCGACGCGGCGCAGTGGCGCCTCCGGTCCCAGAGGGCTTGCCGGAGGTTCCTCGCCGCGCACCACGGCGTCCACCACTTCCACCACGGCGATGTCGGCGAGGTCCGGCACCACTGCCTGCACCAGTTCCTGGCAGGTGGCGACCACGTTGAGGGTCCGCCCCACGTGCTCGCGCACCGAGCCGAGGACACGTATGCGGGCGCCCACCTTTTCGCGTTCGGTGACATCGAGCATCTCCGTCAGCACTCCCCAGATCCTCCCCTGCGAGTCCTCCAGCCGAGATGCTGAGACGGAGAACAGGTACTCCGGCCCCGGCGCACCCTTCGGACGTACCGCCACGAGGCGTCCCTCTTCGTGGGCGCCGCTCTCCAGCACGCTGTGCAGCATCGCCTCCACCTCACCGGGTGCGGAGAGGTCATACACGTCGGTGACGTGTCGACCCACGATCTGTTCCGTAGGCGCCTGGTGCAGAGCCGGCCTGGTGAGATTGATCCGCAGGATGCGCAGCTCCGTGTCCAAGATCAGCAGGCCGGTGGGCGACCGGTGGAACAAAGCTTCCAGTACTGCAGCGCCCTCACCCGGCGAGACGGCTTCGTTTTGCGCCACCGCAACCCACCTCCACCATCCAGCCTGCACCTGGGCCCTGTACGCCGCTCCCCGTCTCGCGAGACGTCTCGGACGTGGCGCCGTCGTTGCGGCCCAGCCGGCGATCGTCGAACGCTCGGCGGCGCATTGCCACAGTGCAAGGGACTGGGCCTTACCGGGCTCGCGGGACATCCCAGCGGGAACGTGGTCAGGGGCCCTTCGTTTTCACCTCGCGGCATCTACGACGAGTCAAGCGGTTTCCAGGGACAACGGGCACCTCGACAGCTGCATCGATCGTGGAGGCAGCGCCGGTAGCGTGGCCCGTCGGGACCGAGCATGCCTGTGCGCTCGGACAAGGCCGGTCAAGACCGCCCGGGCTCTGCCTGGGTCGACGGCGGACGGGATGGGAGCCGGGGTGAGTGGTGGGATGGGAAGACTGGGCCGGTGACAGCCTAGGACGCGACGGGGGATGATCCGCTCATGCGCATACGACGGGAGGCTCGCTGGGTCTTGCGGGGGCTGTGGCTTGCGTGTCTGGTGTTCTCCATCTGGTTCTTCGCGGAGATGATCACGCTGTTCCTGCAGGCCGAGTCCTGGTGACGCGGCAAGATGTCGTGCCACTCCCGTGCCAGAACGGGCGGGGACTCACGGGGAATCGGGGGTCGCCATGTGCGTACCCCCCCACGCCACCCGGGGCAGGGAATCCACAGGTCACACAGGTGATCGCAGCAGACGCCTTCGCTTGGATGGACCAGCCCGCCGAGCGGAGCTGACCGTTAGGACTGGAACGGAGAACCGTCGCCCTGAGTGTCCAACTGCGTGACAACGCCGACGTACACACGCGAACAAGCGCGGACGCCTGCGGACCACCCGCCGAGGTGAGAGGCACCCCGGCCCGAGGCCGAGACCAAGCGCAAGTTGCTTCGGGACGAAGAGGTCTGATCGCCATCTGGTCCTTCAACGTCGCACAACCGTACGGACTTGCCCAGGGATCAAACCAGTAACCTCAGTTCATGGCCGACAACACACCGCACCGGCGTCGACTCGCGCCCACCGTGCTCATCGTCTGGCCGGCCCTGTCACTTGCCGGATGGGGTCTGGCCCGAGTCCTCGGAGGACCGGAGGACCTCGCCGACTCCGCCGTGAGGGTGGGCGCGCTCATCGGCGCCGTGGCGGTGGTCGAGAGGGTGCGCCAGTGGCGGAGACGCCATCGATCCAGTAGGCGCTCTGTGCAGCAAGAACCACAGCGACCCGCACCAGGTCCCTGACATCCAAGCCTGACATCGACGACACCAGACGCGGGCGCACGCGACCGTATTTATCCTGTCGCGAAGACGGCGAGTATCACCAAGCACACGGCTGCTGGATCGAACTCCTAAAGCGGGTGCCACAGGTTCGAATCCTGCCGGGGGCACCAGCCAAAGGGCCCCGAACCGATCATGGTCCGGGGCCATTGACATCTACCTCACCCAGAAGGCCCTCACCTGTTCAAGCACCCAGCACGCGTGTCACCGACGTCCCGGGACAGCACATCTAGGGCCTGCCCGTCGGTCATCACCCAACACCAAGCGGCGGCGCACCCCTCCCTGTCCGCTCATCCCCAGGGCTCGACGCTCACCACGGCCTCGACCGGCACTGCCCCGTACACGTGCGGGAACTCCTCGCCGTTCGGCGGCATGGCCTCGTACCTCAGCGGGACATCGAGCCGGGCCGGGTCCACGACCAGCACCACCAACTCGTCGGGGCCCTCATAGTCGCCGTAGAGGAAGGCCGCGATACGCGGGAGCTGGTCGCGGGTGGCGAAGTGGACGAACCCCTCCTGTTGGAGTGTGCGGCCGCGGGTGGACATCTCGTAGGTGCCGGACTCACGGGCCGTCTCCCACAGAGAGCGCTCGGTGATGTGCACGATGTGCTGAGGTTTCGGCATGCGGCCACGCTACGGACCCGGCCCTGCCATGCGCATCTGTAAATTGCGCCGGTCCGGCGCGCTGAGGGACCGAGTGACGGTCGACGCCGTCAACCAGGAAGGAGTGGGAGACGCAGAAGTGGCGTCCCCTCTCGCTTCCCGTCTCATTCACCGTCGTTCGGGGCCGACCGCGACGGTGCGCCTAGGTTGGTCAACTTCGTCGGTGGTCCGGCATGCACGCGGTGAACGGCCTCAGACATCCCACCGCAGCCCACCCACGGCTGACCTCGCTCATCAGTCCCATGCGTTGAAAATCACTCCGCCCAACGAGGCGATGCCGTAGAAGCGAATTTGGCGCCACTCGCCTTGCGTGAGCACCGAGGTGTCCAGGTCGGAAAGAGGCGTGGTGAGCCGCTGGGGATCAAGTACCACGAACCCAGCGTGCGTGAAGGTGTCGGCCCAGGGTGGCGGTGCGACGAACTCCTCGCTGTACCAGTCCCTGCGTTCCTGAGCGAACGCGATCCAGGGGTGATAAGCGTGGCAGAGGATGATGCGCTCGCCCGTGGCATCGACGACCGACGCGGTGTGGAACGTGCGAGGGTATGCCTGCGACTCAACCTGGCCCACCGTGCCTCCAGCGGCGCGAGCGGCTGCGTACAGAGCACCTCGGAAAGTCCGCAGGTCGGTTTCGGGAAGTGGACCTTCCTTCGGCCGGTAGAAGCCTGTCGCTCCCCGCGGCAGCCCGAAGCGCGTGTTCTCGTCGTCGACCATTTGGTCATATTGCCGCCTGCCGTTGACCGGCGTTCCCGTGCCTCTGTAAGGAACACAGGAGCAGCCGCAGGCTCGCCGGGCCGAAGGGGTGGGGAGCGTGCCCCTCCCGTGCCCGATCGAGCGGGAAATCACGGGGACACCGGGCGACCACGGTACGGGGACATGCAGACTGCGCCCGACCGATCCACCAGTTCAGGGGCCGTTGAGCAGGGCGGTGGGTGTGGGATTTGAACCCACGGTGGCTCGCGCCACGACGGTTTTCAAGATCAGGAAGCCGCATAGCCGGCCCGGGCCGGCCGTCGCGGTCGTCAGTGATTGGGGACCTACGGTCCAGTTTCGCCTCACCAGGTCTCCGAAACCCCAGGTCAGTGGCATGAAGCGGTTGTTCCCGTCCGAATCTGTGCCGACGGCCACAGCGAACGGGATGCACGTAGGCTCATACTGAGGCATGACAAAGCCTGCTGCGCCGAAGCGTCATCTGCCTACCAGCCCCTTCAAGGCTCCGGTCACACCGGCTCCCAAGCACTTCGCCGTGGGCGACCAAGTCACCCACGACATGTACGGCCTCGGCCGAGTCATCGGCATCGAGGACGGAATCGCGGCGCTCGTGGATTTCGGCTCGGCGCAAATGCGGATCTTGAGCCCGTACGCCAAGATGACCAGACTGTAGGACCGCTGTGCCCGGTCACGGCACACCAGGCCCCTTCAGGGACCTGTACCGAAAGAGAGTCCTCTCATCGATCTGACGTCGCTGTTTTCCGCCCCGGAAGGGCGGCCCCGCTGCTCCGCTGCAGCATCACCGCCTCCGACGACCAACCCCTTCCAGGCCCCTGACTTCGGGGAAGACGAGGCCGTGCCACTCGACGCACAGGAGTCCTCCTCGGGCCTACGCGCGGCGCGGCCCAAGGAGGCTTAGGTCCACGAGCGAGGGCGGCTCCGGCAACTGGCCGCGGGCCGTCTCCCGTGCGGCGGTGAAGACTGCGGCGGTGAAGACTGCGGCCGTCTCAGTTTCCGTCTCGTTCAGCCCCGTTCACCATCGTTCGGACGAGGCCGTATGCCAGGTCCTTCCCATAGCCGGGCCACCCATGAGCGCAGGCGAACGGCCCTGTACGCGCCCCGACCAGGCACCAACAGACTTGGAAAAGGCCTTGCGGGGCCCAGAGCTGCCAAACCGTGAACTGGTCAAGGCGCTGATGGACGAGGTAGCGCCCGCGCCCCGTCGTTCGATCACCGGACGCAGCGGAGCCAGTCCCACCATTCCATTGACCTGGCGAACAGGTGGACGGTCTTCCAGGGCCTCATTCGGGGCGAAGAGCTCGCCGTACCACTGCCGGGGGCACAGCGCATCACCGCTCCGACCCGGATATCGCTCGACGAGACAGGTGATCAGCGACCAGAAGACCGTGCGTGCTCAGGCAGTCACGCTGTCGAGCTGCCGCCTTGGCAGAGCTCCCGAGCCGTGAAACGCTCGATATGCGGCATATCTGCTTCCCGCACCCGTTCCTCCCCCGCACGCCGATCTCGAACGAGTGAGCCGGGCCTCCTGTCCCGAGTCCGTCCGGAACCATGCTCCCGTTCAGGAGTGAGGAAGAGCCATGAGGACGACCGAGCACGTGCACGACCGCGACGACCACAATGATCCCACCTTGTACCGCACTCCTGCGGATGCCGTCGCCGCGCCTCCGGAGACGCTCGCCTATGTCGTCGGATTCGACCCGACCGCACAGCGCGCGGACGCCTTGTTCACCGTTGACACCGACCCGGCGTCACCCGCATACGGCCGCGTGGTCTCGCACGCCGAGCTACCCGACCTGGGCAACGAACTGCACCACTTCGGCTGGAACGCCTGCTCGAGCGCGCTGGCGCACGCCGGCCATCACCACGCCTCGCGTCGCTACCTCATCGTCCCGGGACTGCGCTCGTCCCGGCTGCACGTCTTCGACACCGCCCCCGATCCCTCCCGCCCCCACCTGGTCAAAGTGATCGAGCCCGGGGAACTGGCCGCGAAGGCCGGATACTCGCGCCCGCACACACTGCACTGTGGTCCCGACGGAGTCTTCCTGTCCGGCCTGGGCGGCGCGGACGGTGCGGACGGGCCCGGCGGCGTCGCGCTCCTGGACCACGAAAGCTTCGAAGTCCTGCGCGCCTGGGAGAGCGACCGCGGGCCGCAGCGGTTCGCCTACGACGTCTGGTGGCATCTGCGCCAGAACATCGCCATGACCAGCGAGTGGGGGTCCCCCTCGATGATCGAGGACGGCCTCGTCCCCGAGCTGCTGTTGGGTCGCCGGTACGGCCACTGTCTGCACTTCTGGGAGCTCGACTCGGGCCGGCACCTGCAGCGTGTCGATCTGGGGGACGAGAACCAGATGGTGCTGGAACTGCGCCCCTCGCACGACCCCGAGGCGACGTGGGGGTTCACCAACACCGTGGTCAACGTGGAGGACCTGTCGGCATCGGTGTGGCTGTGGGACCGGGAGGGCGAGGACTTCGCGGTCCGCAAGGTGATCACCATCCCGGCCGAGCCCGCGCAGACGGAGGACCTGCCCCCAGCGCTGCGGCCGTTCGGCGCCGTGCCCCCGTTGATCACCGACATCGACCTGTCCGTGGACGACCACTGGCTGTACGTATCCGCGTGGGGAACCGGCGACCTGCTCCAGTACGACGTGAGCGACCCGCTCCATCCCAGGCAGACCGCGGCCGTGCGTCTCGGCGGCATCGTCGGTCCGCAGCCGCACCCCGCCGAGCCGGACGTTCCGCTGACGGGCGGAGCACAGATGGTCGAGCTCAGCCGCGACGGGCGGCGCGTGTACCTGACCAATTCCCTGTACGCCTCCTGGGACGACCAGTTCTATCCCGCGGGCATCGACCCTTGGATGGTCAAACTCGACGCCGACACCTCGCACGGAGGACTCTCCGTCGACAGCCGCTTCTTCCCGCGCGGCGCGGACTTCCTCGGCCTGCGCGTGCACCAGACGCGCCTGCAAGGCGGTGACGCCTCCTCGGATTCGTACTGCTACCGCCGCTGACCGAGCCGGTTCGCCCCGGCAACCGCCGTGGCCCTGGTGCCCCTGGCCACTGCGGTGGGCGCCTTGCCGGCGCGCCGGGGCTCGGAGCGGTCGGCACTCCTCCTGGCCGCTGTGTCAGGGATTTCGCTGATCACCGCAGGCCTCGATCTGGTCGACGCATGCCGGACAGCAGCGGGTGGCGCTCGCTCGGCTCATCGTCAAGGGGCCTGCCCTCGTGCTCGCCGACGAGCCGCCCGGCGCCCGGCGCCCGCCTCGGCCGCGCAACCTCACGACCGCTTCCCGCGCACAGCGCCGGGTCGTAGTACCCCGGTACCACCCGCCCCGTGGACTTCAGGCCCCGGTACCACCGGATCGGGCAGGTCACGGACTTAGCGTGACGGAGGAGGCGTCAGGCGCTTCGGGCGCCGGAGTCCGAAAGAGAGAACGCGAATGATCGAGGCACAGCAGCTCACCAAGAGGTACGGGGAGAAGACGGCCGTCGACGGTCTCGACTTCACCGTGAAGCCGGGTACGGTGACCGGATTTCTCGGCCCCAACGGCGCGGGCAAGTCCACGACGATGCGCATGATCGTCGGGCTCGACGCGCCGACGAGTGGGTCCGTCACGGTGAACGGACAGCATTACGCCCGACACCGGGCACCGCTCCAGGAGGTCGGGGCGCTGCTGGAGGCGAAGTCGATCCACCCGGGCCGCTCGGCCCACAACCACCTCCGGGCGCTCGCGCTGACCCACGGCATTCCGCGCCGCCGGGTCGACGAGGTCGTGGAACTCGCCGGTCTCGGCAGCGTCGCGAAGAAGCGGGCCGGCGCGTTCTCCCTCGGCATGGGCCAGCGGCTCGGCATCGCGGCGGCCCTGCTCGGCGACCCGCAGACGGTGATGCTGGACGAGCCGGTCAACGGACTGGACCCCGAGGGCGTCCTCTGGATCCGCAATCTGCTCACCTCCCTCGCGGCCGAGGGGCGCACCGTGTTCGTCTCCTCGCATCTGATGAGCGAGGTGGCGCTGGTCGCGGACCACCTGATCGTCGTGGGTCGGGGCCGGCTGCTGGCCGACACGACCGTGCGGGACCTGGTTCGCGAGGCGGGCGGCGACACCGTGAAGGTGGCCACGGACGACCCCGCGCGGCTGCGGGACGTGCTGGCCGGGCCGGGCGTGGAGGTCACCGGCCGCGTCGGATCCGAGGAGCTGCAGGTCACCGGGGTGTCCGCCCGGGAGATAGGGCTGAAGGCGGCCGAGCACGGGATCCCGCTGTTCGAGCTGACCACGAAGGCGGTGTCGCTGGAGGAGGCATTCATGGAACTGACCAGGGACGCCGTGGAGTACCACGGCTCCACGACCGGCACCGAGACCTCCAGGAGCGCGGCATGAGCACCCTGACGGCAACCCCCGACACCTCCGAGGCCGCCCTGGCCGCCCCGTCCCGGCCCGTCTACCGGGTGACCGGACGGCGCGTGCTGTCCTCGGAGTGGGCCAAACTCTGGTCCCTGCGCTCCACCTGGATCACCCTCGGCCTGGGCTTGCTGTTCCTCGTCGCCTTCGGCGTCATCGCCGCGAGCCACTACAAGTCCAACCTCGACTCCGGCCGGCACATGGACGGCGACTTCGCCTCCGCGACGGCGGTGAGCCTGTCCCTCTTCGGCACGAACTTCGCCCAGCTGGCCCTCGGTGTGCTCGGCGTGCTGGTCACGGCGGGCGAGTACTCCACCGGCATGATCCGTTCGACCCTGGCCGCGGTGCCGCGCCGACTGCCCGTGCTCTGGTCCAAGGCGGCGGTGTACGGACTGGTCGCGCTGGTGATCGCGACCGTCGGCGCGTTCGTCGCCTTCCTCGTCGGCAGCCGGATCGTCTCCGGCACGCCCGCCGCCATGGGCCTCGGCCATGCCGGCGTCGTCCGCAGTCTCCTGGGCGCCGGGCTCTACCTGGGCCTGGTCGGCGTGATCGGCGCCGCCCTGGGCGCGCTGCTGCGGTCCGTGGCCGGCGGCATCTCGGTCCTGGTCGCCGCCCTCATGCTCGTACCCGGGCTGATCTCCCTGCTGCCCAGCTCGTGGCAGGGCGACATCAGTCCTTACCTCCCCAGCCACGCGGGCGAGTCGATCTTCGCGCTGACCCATGACTCGACCACCCTGTCGCCGGGCGCCGGACTCCTGGTCTTCCTCGCCTGGACAGTCCTGGCGCTGGCCGGAGCGGCGTACCGGCTGCTGCGCAGCGACGTCTGAGCGGCAGCCACCCGCATCATGGTCCGGTGACCACCATGACCATCGAAGACCTCAGCGGGATGGGACCGCTGGTCGCCCGGCTCGGCCGGGCCGGCCAGCGGTTCCGGCATGCCGACCGGGCCCGTCCGTGGGTGCTGGACACCGCGGTGGTGGCCCTGGTCCTCCTGCTGTTCTGCCTGCCGGACCTGCTGCACGCGGTCGGCTCGATCGACGGGGACCACGAAGGCCCGCGCCGCTTCCGTCTGGTGTTCACCCGGTTGCCCGTGGCGGGCATGCTGGCGCTGCAGGCCGGGCTGGTGCTGCCGCTGCTGTGGCGGCGGCGGGCGCCCGCCGCCGCCTTCGGCGCCGTCACGGCCGTGTTCGTCCTCCAGTGGTCCCTCGGCGCCGCACTCCGTGCGGACGTCGCCCTCTTCGTCGCCCTGTACAGCCTGGCCCTGCACGGGCGGCTACGACAGCTCCCCTGGGCCTGCGCGGTCAGCGCGGGTGCGCTGGGCCTGGTCGCGGCGCGGGTGTCGGCGGCGGTGTCGGTCTGGGACGCGCTGTTCTTCCTGCTCAGCACGGCGACCGCGGCACTCGCGCTCGGCCTGGTGATCCGCATCAGGCGGGCGCAGCTGGCCGGGCTGCGCGACCGTGCTGCGCGGCTGGAGATCGAACGCGACCAGCGGGACCGACTCGCCGTCGCCGCGGAACGGGCACGAGTGGCCCGGGAGATGCACGACATCGTCGGCCACAACCTGTCCGTCATCATCACCCTCGCCGACGCGGGAGCCTATGCAGCCGGCGCCGCACCGGAACGCGGCAAAGAGGCCCTGCACCTCATCGGGGACGCCGGCCGTCAGGCCCTGGGCGAACTGCGCCGGGTGCTCGGCGTACTGCGCGAGGCGGACGGTCCGCCGGCCGAGCCAGCGCTGAGCCCGCAGCCCGGCCTCACCGACATCGACGCGCTGTGCGAGGCAGTGCGCGCCGCCGGCCTGGAGGTCGTCTACCGTACGGCCGGAGACATCGACGCCCTCGACAGCGGGGTGCAGCTCACGGTCTACCGCATCGTGCAGGAAGCACTGACGAACAGCCTGAAACACGCCGGCGCCGGCGCGCGTGCGAACCTGGCGGTCGTCGTGGAGGACACGCGGCTGACCATCACCGTCCAGGACTCCGGCCCGCCCGACCCGGCCGGCCGTCCCCGCACGGCGAACGAGGAAGGACACGGCCTGGTGGGCATGCGAGAACGAGCGGCGCTCTACGGAGGGCGCGTCAGTGCGAGCCCCGCGGGTGCCGGCTGGACGGTACGGGTCGACCTCGACCTCACTCCCCAGGACGGTGCCCGGTGACCACCGTGCTCGTCGTGGACGACCAGCCGCTCCAGCGGTACGGCTTCCGCATGCTCCTGGACTCCGTGCCCGAGACGGAGGTCGTCGGCGAGGCCGCCCACGGAGCCGAAGCCGTGCGCAAGGCCGCCGAACTGCGCCCCGACGTCGTCCTCATGGACGTACGCATGCCCGGCATGGACGGCATCGAGGCCACCCGCCGGATCGTCGCCGCCGGCGACCGCTCCCGCGTCCTCGTCCTGACCACCTTCGACATCGACGAGTACGTGTACGCGGCCCTGCGCGCCGGGGCCAGCGGCTTCCTGCTCAAGGACGTCCGCCCCGAGGAACTCCTCGCAGGCATCCGCGCGGTGGCCGCCGGAGACGCCGTGATCGCCCCCGCGCTCACCCGCCGCCTCCTCCAGGAGTTCGCCCGCCTCGTCCCACCCGCCGGCGACGGCTCCGCCCAGGACCCGCGCCTTGCCTCCCTCACCGAGCGCGAACGCGAAATCCTCGTCGCCATCGGCAAGGGCTGGAGCAACAGCGAGATCGCCGGCCATTTCGTCCTCGCCGAATCCACGGTGAAGACCCACGTCGGCCGCGTCCTGTCCAAGATCGGTGCCCGCGACCGCATCCAGGCGGTGATCTTCGCCTACGACCACGGCCTGGCCCGGCCTCATGCGGGCTGAGCCCGCGGCACCGGCGCCCCCTGGTCATGCGGCCTGCGGCCAGAGCGCTCGCCCCGGCCAGGGCGAGGCTGACCACCCTCGATTCGATCACCCTTCCTGGTCGGCGATCCGGTAGCCGATCGTGGGCGTCGTGGTGATCACCGGTGGGCTGCCGAGCTTGCGTCGCAGGCGGCCGACGGTCACTGTGACCGTGTTCGTGAACGGGTCGGCGTTCTCGTCCCACACCTGTTCCAGCAGCGTCTCCGCGCTGAGAGGGGCCGGGCTGGCCCGCAGGAGGGCCGCCAGGACCTCGAACTCCTTGACCGAGAGGTCGAGGTGGTGTCCGTCGCGGGTGGCCGTGCGGTGCACGGGGTCGAGTTCGATGCCCGCGGCGCGGAGCGTCCGGGCGCGGGCGTACGGACGGCGACGGGTCAGGGCCCGCAGACGGAGCACGAGTTCGGGGAAGTGAAAAGGCTTGACCAGGTAGTCGTCGGCGCCCAGGCTCAGGCCGCCGACGCGGTCGGCCGGCGCGTCCGCGGCGGTCAGCATCAGCACCATGGGGCGGTCGTCCCGGTCCGTGACCATCCGGCAGAGGGTGTCGCCGTGGATGCCCGGCAGGTCCCGGTCCAGGACGACTGCCTCGTACGCGTTGGTGTCCAGCTTGGCCGCGGCCTCCAGGCCGTCGTAGGCGACATCCACCGCCATGCCCTGGTCCCGCAGGCCCTCGACCAGGACGTCGGCGAGCGACCTGGCGTCTTCCACCACGAGCACCCTCATGCCACGGTCTCCGCCTCGGACGCTCCGAAGAGGGTGACCGTGGCCCGCAGGCCGCCCTCGGCACGGGCCCGCAGGTCGAGGGTGCCACCGTGTGCGTCGGCGACCGCCGCGACGATGGCCAGGCCGAGGCCCGACCCCGCGCCGATGCCACCGCCGGTCCGCTCGGCGCCGAGCCGACGGAACGGACGTACCAGATAGGCCATTTGATCCTGTGTCAGCACGGGACCTGTGTTCTCCACCACCAGCCTCACGTCCGCGCCATCGGCACTGGTGGTGACGCGGATCCAGCCGCCGGGCCGATTGTGCACGATCGCGTTGTCGAGGAGGTTCTCCACCATCCTGCGCAACAGAGTCCGGCTGCCCCGCGCCCACACGCCCGATCCCTCACGTGCACAGCCGGCATCCACGACGAGTCCCTTCGCGGAGGCCAGGGAGGCACGCTCGGCGAGCGCGGCAGTGGCGAGCACATCGAGCGGGACGGCCTCCACGTCCGGCAGCTGCACTCCGTGCTGCGCACGGGCCAGTGCCAGGAGGCCGTCCAGCAGCCGGTCGACCTGGTCCAGCTCGGTCCTGACGCGGCGCGCGAGGGCACGCGTCTGCTCGGGGACCGGGCCCGGTTTGGCGAGGGCGACGTCCATCGAGGCCCGCATGGTGGCCAGGGGGGTGCGCAGTTCGTGCGAGGCGTCGGCGACGAAGCGGCGCTGCGCGGCGAACGCCTGCTCAAGGCGCTCCAGCAGCGCGTCGATCGTTTCGCCGAGGTCCCTGAGTTCGTCGTGCGGACCCGGGACGGCGAGTCGTTCGTGCAGGCTGTCCGCGGAGATGCGACGAGTCGCCACGGTCATCGCGCGAAGCGGCCGCAGTACGCGTCCGGCGGCATACCAGCCCATCGCGACCGACAGCAGCCCCATCACCACCAACCCCACCCCCGAACCGAGCAGCAGCTGGTCCACCTGCCGGCTGTGGGCCTGGGCGAGCTGGTGCTCCAGACTGGCGATCCTCGCCTGAGCGGCGGACGAGAGCGCGCCGGGCCGGTTGTCCGGCGCCGGGGCCGCCCGGTAGGTACCGCCGGCCACCAGCCCGACCACCGCCAGCATCGCGATGGCCGAGGCAAGGAAAAGTCCGGCGTACAAGGTCGTGAAACGCCAACGAACGCTGCGGCGGTGCACCGACCGTACGGAAGACCCCAGTTCCGCTGCCATCGGTCCCCCTTCTCCCTCACTGCCCGCTCAGGCTAGGCGAGCCGGCCTAACAGCGGCATGACAGCCGCCGTTCCGCCCGCGTCAGGGCCTGGGGCGCACCGTGATGGCCGCCAGTACGGACGAGCGAGGGGCGGAGCAGCGAGGATGACGGACGACCCCAGGATCGAGGTTAAGGGCCTGCGCAAACGCTTCGGGGCGACGCAGGCGCTCGATGGCATGACCTTCACCGTCCGGCCGGGACGAGTGACCGGATTCGTGGGCCCGAACGGTGCCGGCAAGTCCACCACCATGCGGGTGGTGCTGGGCCTGGACGCTCCCGACCAGGGGCGCGCGCTGGTCGGCGGACGACCGTATCGGACTCTCGACAGCCCACTGCGCCACCTGGGCTCGCTGCTGGACGCAGGCGCCCTGCAACCCAGCCGTACCGCCCGCAACCACCTGCTGTGGCTGGCCCACTCGCAGGGCCTCCCGGCCGGCCGAGCGGACCGGGTGCTCGAACAGGTCGGGCTGGCCGAGGCGGCGCGGCGCCGGGCGGGCGGCTTCTCGCTGGGCATGCGGCAGCGGCTCGGCATCGCGGCGGCGCTCCTCGGGGATCCGCCCGCGCTGATGCTGGACGAACCGTTCAACGGGCTGGACCCCGAAGGGATCCTGTGGATCCGTGGCCTGCTGTCGTCACTGGCGGCGCAGGGCCGGACGGTGCTGGTGTCCAGTCATCTGATGAGCGAGCTGCAGGATGTCGCGGATCACCTCGTCGTCGTCGGACGCGGCCGTGTCGTCGCCGACACGGGCGTGCCGGAGTTGCTCGCGACGCTCTCCGCGAACCGCGTCACGCTGCGCACGTCCGCACCCGGCGCGGCGACGGAGGCACTGGTCCGCGCCGGCGCGGTCGTCCACGCCCAGGGGGCGGACACGCTCGGCGTCAGCGGGCTGACGGGCGAGGCCATCGTGACCGCGCTGAATGCGGACGGCGTGCCGTTCGCGGAACTGGCCACGCACCGCGCGTCCCTGGAGGAGGCGTATCTGGAGCTCACCCGGGACGCCGTGCAGTACCACGGCACCGGCGTCGAGGAGAGTGCGCGATGAGGGGGCTTCGGGTACTGCGCGCGGAGTGGACCAAGTTCCGCACCGTACGGGGCTGGGTCCTCGGCGCGTTCGGCGCAACCCTGGCGTCCGTGCTGTTCCTGCTGGTCGGAACGGCGTCGACGAACCAGTCGTCGAACCGGCACACGCAGGACGCCGTCGCGTTGCCGGTCGGCCCCGGCGGCGAGGCGGTCAACGACAGCTTCTTCTTCCTGCACGAGGCCCTGACCGGCGACGGCAGCATCACCGTCTCCGTGACCGCGCTGACCGGCGTACTGGCCCGGGAACCGGGGCGGACCTCGCCCGGGACCACTCCGTGGGCCAAGACCGGAATCCTCGTCAAGCAGAGCCTCGACCAGGGCTCCCAGTACGCCGCGATGATGGTCACCGGCGCGCACGGCGTGCGGATGCAGGACAACTTCACCCACGACCGGGCCGGCCTGCCCGGCCGCCCTTCCGCCACCTCGCCACACTGGCTGCGCCTGGTCCGCGCCGGGTCGACGGTCACCGGCTACGACTCTGCGGACGGCGCGCACTGGACCGAGCGAGGCAGCACACGCCTGGCCGGACTGCCCGCCACCGTGCAGGTGGGCCTCTTCACCGCCTCCCCGGCGGCCGTGCAGACGAGCGGCTCCCGAGGGGGTACGAGCCCTGCCGTGGCCACCGGAACCTTCGGCCAGGTAGCACTCGGTGGTTCCTGGGCCCGTGGCAGCCGACCGGACCGCTGGCGGGGTGTGCAGGTCGGCGGCGACGCCGGCACGTCCGGCAGCTACGCGGAGAACACCTCAGGCGCCTACGCGCGGACCCGCAGCGGCTTCTCCGTCACGGGTGCCGGGGACATCGCCCCCGTGGTCGGCGGCCCCTCGCTCGGCCCCGCCTACACGATCGAGAACTTCCTGGTCGGCACGTTCGCCGCACTGATCGTCCTGACGGTCGTGGCCGTGCAGTTCGTCACCGCCGAATACCGCCGCGGCCTGATCGGCACCACCCTCGCCGCGGCACCAGGACGCGGGCGGCTGCTGGCCGCAAAAGCCGCGGTCGTCGTGACGGTCGCCTTCACGGTCGGCGTGGTCGCCGCCGCCATCAGCATCCCGCTCGGACGGCAACGTGCGCACGCCACCCACTTCTTGGTGTTCACCGTGCCACGCGCGGTGGAACTGCGCGCGGTGCTCGGCACCGGGCTCCTGCTGGCCGCCACCGCCGCTTGCTCGCTGGCGCTCGGCGCGGTGCTGCGGCGCAGCGCGACGGCGATCACCGTCGTCGTCGTGACGACCGTGCTGCCCTATCTGCTCGCGGTCAGCGGCGTCCTGCCGGCCTCTGTGGCGCAGTGGCTGCTTCGCCTCACCCCGGCGGCGGGCTTCGCCGTCCAGCAGACGCTGCCGCGCTACGCCCACGTACTGACCGTCTACACGCCGTCCTCCGGCTACTTTCCGCTCTCGCCCTGGGGCGGCTACGCCGTCCTGGGCGGCTGGACCGTGCTCGCTCTGGTGGCCGCGACCCTGCTGCTGCGCCGGAGGGACGTATGAGACGTATGAGCGCCACCTGCCTGCGCCGTGCGGTCCACGCCGAGTGGACCAAGCTGCGAACCGACACAGGTCACGCATGGCTGCTGCTGGGCCTCGTCGCCGTCACGGCGTCCGTGGGCGGGGCGGTGGCGGCGACCGCCCGGTGCCCCGCGAGCGGGTGCGGCCAGGATCCCGTCAGACTGACCCTCACGGGCGTGTCACTGGGTCAGACGATCGCCGCGATCGTGGCCGTGCTGGTCGTCGGCCACGAGTACGGCACCGGTCTGATCCACACCACGCTCGCGGCGGTGCCGCGGCGCACCACCGTGCTGGCCGCCAAGGCCGCCGTGGTGAGCGGTACGGTCTTCGCCGCGGGGACCGTCGCAGTCCTGGCGTCCGTACTCGCCGGACGCGGCCTGCTGCCGGGCAACGGCTTCACACCGGCCCACGGCTACGCCGCCCTCTCCCTCACGGACGGGCCGACCCTGCGGGCAGTCTCGGGCTCGGTGATCTACCTGGTCCTGGTCGCTCTGCTCGCCCTCGGCATCGCCGCGGCGGTTCGGGACGCGGCGGTGGCGATGGGCGTCGTGCTGGGGTTGCTGTACCTCTTCCCCCTCCTCAGCCACGTGATCACCGACCCGGACCTGCGGCGGCACCTCGCGCAGGTCGGGCCGATGCCCGCGGGACTGGCCGTCCAGACCACGACGGACCTGCGCCATCTCCCCATCGGACCGTGGGCGGGCCTCGGCGTCCTGGCCCTGTGGGCGGCAGGCACACTACTGATCGGCGGCACGGTGCTCCGGTTCCGTGATGCCTGAAGGGCGCGCGGCCTCGGAACACACTGCACTCATCGAGTCATCGAGTGGACGTAGTCAGCCGGCGGCTTTGCCGACGATGCGGTCCATCTCTTCTCGGCCGAAGGCCCGAAGAGTCGTGGTGCGGACATTGCCCACCCCGCCGATCTGCAGAAACGCCGCGGTGGCCGTTTCGTCGTCGGGCGCCTCGACGACGGCCACGAGGTCGTACGGACCGACGGTCCAGTAGATGTTCAGGAGCTTCGCCCCTAGCTTCTCCACCGCTGCGCCGAAGGCCTCGGCACGTTTCGCGGTGTCCTTGTAGTTTCGGATCCCTTGATCGGTCCAGTTCAGCAACGAGACGTACGTCTGCATGTTCCATCACCTTCACGAGGAGACGCATCGCAGGGTCAAGCCTGTGCATCAGGGCCGGAGCCCGCATGAGGTACCCACCCGAACGAGTGATACGAGCGACCACAGGCGGTTGTCGAATTCTGCCGGGGACACAGGGAAACACAAGGTCAGGAGCCGTTCCGTCCGGTGGACGGGAGGGCTGCTGCGCCGGCAGCGCACACGCGGGTGAGCTCAGTCGGGGTCGGTCGAGGATTCGTCCGGGGTGCAGCAGGCGTTGACTCCGCAACAGGTGTCGGCCGGCCCGGCGGCCTTGGAGGAGGTGCCGACCGTCCTCGGCTTGGTGGCACGGACGATCGCCGAGTGCATTCCGTCCGCGACCGAATGGGTCGGGATGATCTCGATGTCCGTGAAACCGGCCGCTTCCAGGCCCGTGCGGTACTCGGCGAAGGAGAGGGCGCCGGCGATGCAGCCGACGTGGTCGCCGCGCTCGGCTCGCTGCTCGGGTGTGAGGGTGTCGTCGGCGACGACGTCGGAGACACCGATACGACCGCCCGGCTTGAGGACGCGGAAGGTCTCGTCGAAGACGGCGGACTTGTCGACGGACAGGTTGATCACGCAGTTGGAGATCACCACGTCGATGGTGTTCGCGGGCAGCGGGATGGACTCGATGGTGCCCTTCAGGAACTCGACGTTCGTCGCGCCCGCCTTCTCGGCATTGGCCAGGGCCAGGGCCAGCATCTCGTCGGTCATGTCCACCCCGTACGCCTTGCCGGTGGGGCCGACGCGGCGGGCCGAGAGCAGGACGTCGATGCCGCCGCCCGACCCCAGGTCGAGGACGCGCTCGCCCTCACGCAGTTCGGCGACGGCGGTCGGGTTGCCGCAGCCGAGTGAGGCGGCAACCGCCTCGGCGGGCAGGGCGTCGCGCTCGTCGGCGGCGTACAGCGTCGAACCGAAGTTCTCGTCGACCTCGACCTGCTGCGGCCCGCAACAGGCGGCGCCGCCCTCGGTCACCTTCACGGCTGCGGCGGCGTAGCGCCGGCGGACGGTCTCGCGCAGGTCAGTGAACTGCTCGCTCATGACTCACTCCCAGGTGACGGGGCATGGCGGTGCCCCGGAAGGGCCTGTATTGACGTTCGTTGATGCAACCTTGCGCCTTGAATCGAAAAACGTCAACATAGAGGCATGTCGAAGCAAGAGCTTGAGGTCATCGGGCAGGACGCCGCCTGCTGCGCGGGTCTGTCCGCCGCACCTCTGGGCGAGGACCGGGCGGCCGAACTGGCGAAGGTTTTCAAGGCCTTGGGCGACCCGGTCCGGCTGAGGCTGATGTCGATGATCGCCTCGCGTGGTGAGGGCGGCGAGGTCTGTGTGTGCGAGCTGACGCCGGCCTTCGAGCTGTCCCAGCCGACGATCTCCCACCACCTCAAGCTCCTCCGGCAGGCCGGGCTCATCGACTGCGAGCGGCGCGGAACGTGGGTGTACTACTGGGTGCTGCCGGGCGTCCTGGACCGACTCGCCGCCTTCCTGACCGGGCCGCAGACCGCGGGAGCCGGCGCGTGACCGCGCCCCTGGGCCGGCGCCTCGCCGCCGAGGCCGTCGGAACCGGGCTGCTGGTGGCCGTGGTGGTCGGCTCCAGCATCCAGGCCACCGAGCTGTCGCGCGACGTGGGCGTGCAGTTGCTCGCCGACTCCGTCGCCACCGTCTTCGGCCTGGGCGTGCTGATCACCGTGCTCGGGCCGGTCTCCGGCGCGCACTTCAACCCGGCCGTCACCCTGGCCGCCTGGTTCGCCGGCCGCCACAAGTCCGACGGCCTCACCCTGCGGGACGTGGCCGCGTACGTGCCCGCACAGATCGCCGGGGCAATCGGCGGGGCGATCCTGGCCGACGCGATGTTCGCCAAGCCGCTGGTCGAGTGGTCCACGCACGACCGGTCCGCCTCTCACCTGTGGCTCGGTGAGGTGGTCGCCACGGCCGGGCTGATCCTGCTGATCTTCGGCCTCGACCGCATCGGCAGTGCCTCCTTCGCACCGGTGGCCGTGGCCTCGTACATCGGGGCCGCCTACTGGTTCACCTCCTCCACCTCCTTCGCGAACCCGGCGGTGACCATCGGCCGTGCCTTCACCGACACCTTCGCCGGCATCGCCCCTGCCTCGGTCGCCCCGTTCATCGCTGCCCAACTGGCCGGAGCCGCGCTCGGGCTGGGTGCCGTCATCGCGGTGTACGGCCGGCCCGCTCCCGCCACGGACAAGGCCGTCGTCCCACACGGCGAGCCCGAACTCGCCTCGTCCTGACCCCTTCCCGCTCTCCCGAAAGGCGCCTGCCATGAGCACCGCCGCCCCGCGCCCCTCGGTCCTGTTCGTCTGTGTTCACAACGCCGGCCGTTCCCAGATGGGCGCCGCGTTCCTCACCCGCCTCGGCGGTGACCAGGTCGAGGTCCGCTCGGCCGGCTCCGCCCCCGCCGACGCGGTCAACCCCACCGTCGTCAAGGCCATGGCCGAGGTGGGCATCGACATGTCCGCCGAGACCCCCAAGGTCCTCACCACCGAGGCGGTGCGGTCCTCGGACGTGGTGATCACGATGGGCTGTGGGGACGCCTGCCCCGTCTTCCCCGGCAAGCGGTACCTGGACTGGCAGCTGGACGATCCCGCCGGGCAGGGTCTCGACGCCGTCCGGCCGATCCGGGACGCCATCGAACAGCGCGTACGAGCCCTGGTCACCGAGCTCGGGATCTCCGCGGCGGCATGACCACCACGCCCGTCGGCATGAACGCTCGGGCCCGGGTCGCGTTCCGTCAGCCCTGTGGACGGCACACGTATGGCGTGCGCGCGGAGGCGAGGAGCCGAGGGTCACCCGATTGCTGCCCATCGGTCGCCGTGGGGGGCGCGGCTGCGGAGGATGAAGCCGACCCAGCCGTCAGGAGGAACGCTTCATGACCACGGCAGCCGACATCATGCACCACGGAGCACGGTGGATCCCTGCCACCGAGACGTTGGACAGGGCCGCACAGCTCATGCGGGAGCTCGGGGTGGGCGCTCTGCCCGTGAGCGACCCGAGGGACCCCGGCGAGCGCATGTGCGGCATCATCACCGACCGCGACATCGTGGTCCGCTGTATCGCCGCGGGGCACGACCCCTCCCGCGTCACCGCCGGTGACCTGTGCCAGGGCACCCCGCGCTGGATCAGCACCGACGCGACCGTCGAGGACGTGCTCCGGGAGATGGAGAGCCACCAGATCCGCCGACTCCCGGTCATCGACGACAACAAGCGCCTGGTCGGCATGATCAGCGAGCACGACCTGGCCCTGCAGCTGAGCGACGACCAACTCGCCCAGTTCGTGGAACGCGTCTACGCCTGACCGGCGTCAGCCCCGCGCAAGCGGCGGCCTGAGGCGGCCTGGGCCGTTCTCCGATCGCTCCGCCACCCGAACCAACCGACGGCCTAGCGGCCCGTGGCTATCTCCGGTGAGACCACGGGCCGCTTGCCGTCTGCGACCGTCGACGCCAGAAGCCGTGCCTGTCGGCCCATTCCCCTGGCAAACGTTTCTGCAGGTCAGCGCGCTTATCACTTGATCACCTGTGATGGTGAATCGGCCCGGAGCCCGGCAACCGGGTGCCTCCTGCCGCAGTTGTCCCCGGTGCTCATCACTCATGGGGACCAGCAGGGGGATCACCTTGATCACACCGCGCGTCACGCGTTTCGTCACCACCCTCGCCACCGCAGGAAGCCTTGTTCTGACCGCTTCGACGAGCGCACATGCCACCGCGATCGGATCGACTCCGGTACGTACCTTCGAGTACAGCGTGGGCGGCGTGACGATGAAGGTGCCGACGGGATGCATGTTCACCCACGTCATCCGCGGCAGCGGGAGGAAGATCACGTACCAGAACGCCGGCGTCGACTGCGCCTTCGTCGGGGCGCTCAGCAGCGGCTTCTGCAACTGGCGCATCGACTTCGGCTATGCCGACACCGACAACCGCACGTACCGAACCTCCCGCGGCAGGACGCACAGCGAGTGCAAGATCGACCCGATGCGGAACAACTCTCCACAGACGTTGCCTCGTTATGGAAAGGCGTGTGCGCACCTCTACGTCAACGGGGTGCGCCGGGTGAGTCAGTGCCATCACATCACGAAGTGAGTCGGTCATGATCGAGCAGCGGCAACAGCAGTCGGACCGTGCGCGGGAAGCGCGGCAACGGCGGGCCGGGGTGGGGTGGTTCGTCGGTGGGGTGGTTACGGCGTTGTGCTTCTTCGCGTTCTTTCCGGGAATGCCGCATGTCGTCGACTGGGGTGCCGTTCTTGCCTCGCTCGGGGTGGGGGTGCTCGCTCGGTGGGGGTGTCACTCGTGGATGTCGAGGGGCGGGGGAAAGGACGACGAACGGGTCCGCGGCGGTTGACGGCGGCTTGTCCTGCTCGGTGTCACAAGGCCGCTGAGCGTGGGGAGCGGTGGGCGGTCAGGGCCCAGATGACCCAGGTGTCCAGGGCGATGGAGATGATGGCCCACAGGGGGAGGTGGGGGAGCCAGAGGAAGTTGGCGACCAGGCTGAGGGCGGCCATGAACACGCCCAGGACGCGGGCCCACAGTGCGTCCGTGAGGAGGCCGAGGCCGGTGATGACGGCGATCAGGCCGATGATCACGAGGACCCAGCCCCATCCGGTCAGGTTGAACCGGTAGACGTAGTTGTTGATGTGGGCGTAGATGTCGTCGGACGCGATGGCCGAGATGCCCTTGAGGATGTTCAGCAGGCCGTCCACCAGGAGTACGACCCCGGCGAACACCGTGCCGCCGGCCACCCACGGGCTGGTCGCGCCCTTCGCGCCGGCGTGGGCGTCAGGGGGAAGGTGTTGCGGCGTTGTCGGCTGCTGCGTCATGGCGTCGTCCTCCCTGGGGTCGGATGCGTCCACCGTGTGCGCGGGGAAGCCCCGTCACCAGCGGGAGGCGGCCGGACGGGTGAACTCCGGCGGCTGTGTCAGGGCCGCTTCCGTGCCAGGGTCATGGATTTCACGCGGCCTACGCCGAGTCGGCGGGTCGGCGCAGGGTCCGGCCGTGGTCGGCCGTGGTCGGCCGTGGTCGGCCGTGACGACGAGGCAGGTCCCTACGGCACCTGCGGGGCCGGCCGCGGTGCCGTGGCCTTCGTCCGGCGTGCGGCCGCGGCCAGTGACAGGGTCACCCCGGTCGACGCCAGCGCCATCACCATCATCGCCACCGCGGGCGAGGTGACCTGGGCCACCGAGCCCGCGAGCGAGGCGCTCACGCCCTGGAGGGTGAGCATGCCCGCGGAGTGCAACCCGAGCGCGTGGCCGCTCAGTTCACCGGGGGTCAGCGTCATCAGCCGCTCCTGCTGGACGAGGCTCGCGCCGAAGCCGGCGGAGGCGAGTGCCACCAGGCAGGCCGCCACCGGCACGGGCGGGTGCAGGACGAAGAGCAGATACGGCCCGGCGAGCAGCAACAGCAGAGGCGTGGCCGCCCGGCGGCGTACGGGGGGCGGCAGCAGGCGGCCCACCGTCAGGTCGCCGGCCAGCATCCCCAGGGCCGCGCAGGCGAACAGCGTGCCGGCCGAGCTCGGGGCGTACGACACGTACAGCGACTCGCAGCCGACGACCAGGCCGTTGGGAAGCCACAGGCCCAGATAGGTCAGCCGGCGCGGGCGGTCGGACCACAGGCGGGCATTCGCGCGCCAGGTCGCCGAGACGGACGGGCGGCCGGCGGAGCGGGGCGGGCGGCGGCTCAGGCCCAGGCGGACGACCGCCGCCGCCACCGCGAACAGCACCGCCGCGAGCAGCAGCGAGAAGCGCGGTGACAGCACCGCCACCAGTACGCCGCCCGTCGCGTACCCGGTGATCTGCATGATCCCGCTCATCATGTTGAACACCGAACGACCGAGCAGATAGCCGTCGTCGCCACCACCACCCCCACCCCCAGCCCCACTCCTACCCCCGTCGCCGTCGCCGCTGGAAAGGATCTCGTTCAGCAACCCCCACCGCACCCCTCCGCCCAGGGACGCGACCAGCCCCTGGACCAGGACGACGGCGAAGACCGCCCACACCGGCAGGCCGGGCAGCGCCAGCACCGCCGTACCGGCCGCGAAGGCCAGCGCAATGCCAGCCAGCGCCCGGCGCGGCGGCAGCCGGTCCGCACCCGAGAGGAAGAGGGTCGCGCCCAGCACCTGGGCGATCGAGGGGCCGAACATGCTCACCGCGGACAGCAGCGGCGAGTCCGTGGCCCGGTACACCAGCGTGCCGAGCGCCAGTCCGCTCACCGTCTGGGCCACGGTCTGGGCGGCGGCGGACAGGAAGAGCGGCGTGAACTCCGGGGTGCGGAACAGGTCCTGGTAGCTGCGCATGCGCCGGAGTCTCCGACCGGCGCGGCACCGGTCGTTATTGTTTCGCGCACACGCGAAAGGCGCGTTGTCGCTTCGCGTACCCGCGAAAGGTACGCAACCCGTCCGGAGGGAGGACTCGTGGGCTGGTGGCAGGTGAACGCCGACACGCTCGCCGGGAGCCGGTTCGTGCTCTCGCCGTTCGCCGAGACCTTCGCGAGCCTGAAGCTGCTGCACGTGGGCGTGGGAAGGCATCCGGGCGAGCATGCCTGGCTGCGCGCCCACCTGCCCGCCTACCGGCAGCGCCTCGCGGCCGATCCCGTCACCGCGCTGCTCGCCCGGGCCGGCATCGGCCGGGCCTGGATCGCCGACTTCCTCACGCCCACGCCACGGGACGAGGAGAGCTTCGAGGACGGTGTCGCCCGGGTGCGCGTGGCCGATCCGGCCGAGGCCCGCGCGAATCTGCGGGTCTCGCTCGCCGGGCCGCTGCCGGCCGCGCTGGAGCGGGACGACCTGCCCGAGCGCGCGGCCCGGCTCCTGGAGTACGTCTGGACGGATGCCGTACGGCCCTACTGGGACCGGCGGCGGCGCGTCCTGGAGGCCGATGTCGTCGCACGGACCGCGCAGGTGAGCCGGGGCGGCTGGGCGGCCGTCCTGGACGCGCTGCGGCCGGAGACGCGCTGGCTGGGCGAGAACCGGCTCCAGGTCAACGCGCAGGAGTATCCGCCGCGCGAGATCTCCGGCGCCCAGCTCGTCTTCGTACCCGTCACGCCGCAGACCGGCTGGGTGTCGTGGGAGGAGTCCGAGCACCGGTACGCCGTCGTCTACGGGTGCTCGGGCGCCCTCGCCGACAGCGAGGTCCGGCGGGCCGCCGTCCCGGCGGGCCTCGGCGCGCTGCTGGGCCGCGCCCGCGCCCAGGTGCTGGTCCTGCTCGACACCCCGCTGAGCACCACCCAGCTGACCGCCGTGACCGGCCAGGGCCTGGGTTCGGTGGGCCGCCACCTGAAGGTCCTGCTGGACGCGGGGCTGGTGGAACGGAGCAGGGCCGGCCGCTCGGTGCTGTACTCCCGGACGGGGCCGGGCCAGGTTCTCGTCGAGGCGGCCCGCCGGCCGGACCTCTGCCGGGGTTAGCATCCGCCCATGACGACTGCAGACAGCAACGGCGCCTCTCCCCTCGACGCGGAGATCGGCGCCCTCCAGGGCGGCCCCGCGAACCTCGCGCAGTACGCGGGCCGGGCCGTCCTCATCGTGAACGTCGCCTCCCGGTGCGGGCTGACCCCGCAGTACGCCGCCCTCGAACACCTGCACGAGAAGTACGCGGCTCGGGGCTTCACCGTGCTCGGGGTGCCGTGCAACCAGTTCATGGGGCAGGAGCCGGGCAGCGCCGAGGAGATCGCCGAGTTCTGCTCGGCGACGTACGGCGTCACCTTCCCGATGACCGAGAAGGTCGAGGTCAACGGGGACGGCCGGCACCCGCTCTACGACCGCCTGACCGGCTTCGCCGACGCCGACGGGCACAGCGGCGACATCCGCTGGAACTTCGAGAAGTTCCTGCTCGGGCGGGACGGCCGGGTCGTCGCCCGCTTCTCTCCGCAGACCGACCCGGAGGCGACCGAGATCGTCACGGCCGTCGAGGCCCAGCTGGCGGGCTGAGCCCACAGCCCACCGGGCTCGGGCCACCGGGCGCGAGCCGCCTGTCGGCCTCGCGCCCGTGACGTCACTTCAGTTCGTCCGGGCACGGCGTGCCCCGGGGAAGCTGGTACGGGGCCGCCAGGCGGTACGTGCCCGCCCGCGGCGCGAGCAGAGTCGTCCACTTGTCGCCCTTGACGTCCTCCGGGGCCTGGGCGAGGCAGCCGTTGATGTTGTCGTACGTCTTCGGGGTGCCCTGGGCGCGGTGCTTGGAGGCGTCGGTCTCCTGGGGGGCCTTGAGGCTCTTGCCGTGCTCGTCGACGAGGCTGAGCCACGGCGAGTACGGGATGCGGATGAGGATCCGGCCCGGCTCGCGCACCTCGATGGTCAGCTCGCCCTGCTCGGCGCGGTCGACGACCGCGTTGGGCTCGGCGAGCGGCTTGGGGTCGGTCACCTTGAACAGCTGCCAGTTGGCGTCGCCCCAGATCTGCCGCAGATACGGCATGCCCCGCTGCACCAGGGCGCGCTCGCGCTGCCCGCCGTCGCCGTCGGGTTCGCCCTTGGGCAGCACCACGTAGTGCACGGCCCAGCGCTGGAGCCACTCGTGGTAGTTGGCCGAGTTGAGCGTGTCGTCGTAGAAGAGCGGGTTGCGCTGCATGTCGGCCTGGCGGTTCCAGCCGCGGGCCAGGTTGACGTACGGCGCCAGCGCGGACGCCTCGCGGTGGGAGCTGGCCGGGACCACCTCCACGCGCCCCTTCTCCGCGCCGACCTTCTGCAACTGGTTGACCAGGGGCGCGAGCTCCCGCGACCAGGACGCGGCGGGTGCCGTGTGGACGATGTCGTCGACCGACTTGAAGCCGATCCAGCCGACGAAACCGACCAGGGCCAGCACGACCGCGTACCACTCGCGCGAGCGCGGGACCTTGAAGGGCAGCACCGCCACCAGCACCACCCCGGCGAACAGCATCGCCAGCCGGGTGATGTTGGAGCCGATCTGGGAGCTGACCAGCCAGACCCCGACGACCGACAGGGCGTAGACCCAGGAGGTGATCCGGACCGTCTTCCACTGCCGGGGGACGAGGACGGCGGCGAGGACGGCGTACACCAGCGGCAGGATCACCGAGCCGAACGCCATGGGCTGGGTGCCGGAGAAGGGGAACAGCAGCGCCGAGACGGCCACCACCGCGGTCGGCGCCAGGCCGAGCGCCCAGGCACCCGGGCGGCGCTTCTGCAGGAACAGGGCCACCGCGATCAGGCCCACGAACAGGCCCGCGACCGGCGAGGCCATGGTCGCGAGCGCCGCCAGCGGGGCGGCGACCAGCGCCTTCGCCCAGCGTTTGTGCCGCCAGCGGTACGGCCAGCAGAACACGGCCGCGAGGGCGCCCAGCGCGAACATCGTGCCCAGACCGAACGTCACCCGGCCCGAGATCGCGTTGCACAGCAGCCCGAAGACCCCGGCCAGCGCCGCCCACAGGGGGTTCCTGACCGCGCGGCTGCGGATGAGCACCAGCGTCAGCAGGCCCGCGGAGACCGTGCCCGCGATCATCATCGTCGTACGGACGCCGAGCACCGACATCAGATACGGCGAGACCACGCTGTACGACACCGGGTGCATGCCGCCGTACCAGGCGAGGTTGTACGCGGAGTCCGGGTGACGGCCGACGAACTCGGCCCACGCGTCCTGTGCCGCGAGGTCGCCGCCGCTGTTGGCGAACGTGAAGAACCAGACGATGTGCAGCACTCCGGCCAGGGCGGTGATCGACAGGGCGGGGCGCCGCAGCATCCGCTCCCGCAACGCCGTCACCGCGGCCCGGGCCCGGTCACGGCCGGCGTCAGTCGTGGACGAACCTATTCGCGGGCCGGCTCCCGGTCCCCGCTCGGCGTCGTCGGCGCGTGTCGGCTCCGCAGTGGCCACCTGAAGGCACTCCCCGTGTCCCGTCTCCTGTTCGCGGCCGCGCCTCGCGACCGGCGACGTGCCCCGATTCGTGACGCTAGCACGCACCCCGTCGGGGAGCTCCCGGGTGGGGCTTCTCCGACGGGGTGCGGGCTGCACCGGATGTCCGGCGCGTCAGCCGACGCGGGTCAGCTTGTCCGCGAAGCCGGGCTCGGCGAGGTCGTTCTGCAGGGCCACCGGAACCCGTACCGCTCCCTGCGCACCGTCACCGACGGTGAGCGTGCCCACCTTGGTGCCGGCCTTCGCGGAGTGCGGCAGGTGGCCGGCGGTCAGGGACAGATCGACCTTCAGCCCGGCCCAGCCGACCGCCGTGACGTCCTTGGTGATCACGACCGGGGTGTGGCCGCCGAGCTGGTCGTCGACGTACCCGACGACATCGCCCTTCTTCAGGATCTTCGCCGAGGTCAGCGCCTCCTGGGCGGCGAGCAGCGCGGTCTTGCTGACCGCGTTGGCCGTTTCGAGGATCTTCGGCTTGTGCTGGCCGAGGATGGCGCCGACGACGGTGACCGTCTGACCGCCGACCTGCTTGCGGGAGGCGAAGAGCAGATTGCCGCCGGCCGCGGTGGTGCTGCCGGTCTTGATGCCGATCGCGCCCATGCGGTACGGGAGCTCGTTGTAGTTGGTCCAGTAGTGGCCGGAGGGATCGGTCCAGCTGGCCACGCTGGTGATGGCGACCAGGGCCGGGACCTTCACGAACGCGTTGCCGAGCTTCACCTGGTCCTCGGCCGTGGAGACGGTGGTCTCCTTCAGACCCGAGGGGTCGGTGTACGTCGTGTGGGCCATCCCCAGTTCCCGGGCGGTGTCGTTCATCTTCTTGACGAACGCCGCCTCGGAGCCCGCGTCCCAACGCGCCAGCAGCCGCGCGATGTTGTTCGCGGACGGGATCATGACGGCCGACAGGGCCTGCTTCTCGGTGAGGAAGTCACCGGCCTTGACGGTGTTGAGCGTGGACTCGCCGGCCTTGTCGTAGCCGCCCTCCTTCTCCGCGGTCGCGTCGACCTGGATCTTCGGGCCTTCCTGGCCGGGCTTCAGCGGGTGGTCCCTGAGGATGATGTACGCGGTCATGGTCTTGGCGACCGAACCGATGGCCACCGGCGTCTGGTTGCCGAAGTGGTCCATCGTGCCGATGCCGACACCGTCCATCCAGCCCTGGCCCTCGCTCGGCCACGGCAGGCTCAGCCTGCCGCCGTCGAAGGTGTAGCTGTCCTTCGCGGTGAGCGCGAGAGTGGGCGACGGCAGCGGACGTACGGCCTGCACGACCGCAAAGACGATCGCGAGGAGCACGACCAGCGGCGTCCAGATCTTCACCCGGCGCGCCGCGGTGCGCAGCGGCGTCTCCGGCGGCGGCGGAGTGTTCGTCAGCTCGGCCAGCAGGTCCAGCGGCGGCTTGGGCGGCAGGGGCTGCTGGGTGGTGCGCTCCAGGCCGGTCAGACCGGCCGGACCGGTCTGCGCCGCGGGGGGCTGGGCCCCGGGCTGCGGCTTCGGCTGCGGCTTCGGCTGCGCCGGGCTGGGCGCCGCCTTCGACTGCGGTTGCGGCTTCGGAGGCGACTGCGGATGCGACTGCGACTGCGGCTTCGGCTGCGGTTTGCGGGTCTCCGGCGCGTCGAGAGGCTTGAGCGCGACGAACCTGCTGGTGCGTTCGACGTCGGACTCGCCGGTCTTGGGGGCCGGCTTCTGCTCGCCGCTCTTCTTGCCGGCCTTGGCGTCGTCCTTCTTCGCGCCGCCCAGCTTGAGCATGGTGGTGGGCTGGTCGACGGCGGGCTTGGGCCGGGGCGCCTTGAAGACCGCGGTGGGCTGGTCGACGGGGGGCTCGGGCTTGGGCTCGCCCTTGGGCGCGGGCTCGGGCGCGCGTCCGGGCTTGGGCTCGGGCGTGTCCTTGCCCTGCGCCGCGTCGTCGCCGTCCCCGGCTCCGGCTCCGGCTCCGGCCTCAGCCTCGGCTTCGGCTTCGGCTTCGGCTTCGGCTTCGGCTTCGGCTTCGGGAGCGTCCTCGGTGGACTTCGACTCGGGCTTCTCGGCCGTCTCCTCCGCCTTCTCGGCGTCGCCCGTACCCTTCTTGGCGTCCGCGGAGCCCACCCACGCGGCCACGGCCGCGCGCAGGCGGGCGTCGCCCTCCACGTCGGCCTGCTCGCCGTCGTCCGCGCCGTCCTCGCCCCTGCCGTCGCCCTCGTCCGAGGCCGCAGCCTCGTCGTCCCCGGCATCGGCGGAGTCGGCCGAGTTCCCGACCTTCTCGCCCGATTCGGGCATTTCGGCCCCTTCTGCCTTCTCGGACTTCTCGGATTTCTCAGGCTTCTCGGCCTTTGCGGCCTCCGCCGAGTCCTCCTCGCCATCCGTCTCGGCATCCGTCACCAGATCCCGCACCGAGAGCACCCGCGTGGCCGTATCCACGCCGCCGTGACCCTCGGACGTACCGGACTCCCCCGCCAGCGCGAGCCGAGGATCGCGAACATCGCGCGCCTCGCCCCTGGCCTCGGGAACCGGACCCGCGCTCCCCGACGTCGGTTCTGCCGACGACTCGCGCTGCTTCGACCTGTCGGGGGACTCGCCCGCCACCGATGCCTCCTCCATGTGCCGCACGTCCCGCGTGCCGTACCGCTGTCCGAACCATGTACCAGTGTCCTGTGTACGGGCCAAACCCACGCGGAAGACGAGAACGACATACCTACTGGTTCCACTACGAACCGGTCACGCACCCTCGACAGACCAATGTGAGAGGGGTCACCCTGTCATTCATCCACGCGGGGAGGCATGGATGGGCAGGAGCCGCAGAACACTTCCGGAGGAGCTTCTGCTGCTGGCACTGGACCCGGCCACGGGTACCACTGCACAGCCGCAGTCGCTCGACCTCGGTCTGGCCGGAGCACAGCTAGTGGAGCTGGCGCTGGCCGGACGGATAGCCCCAGACGGGGATCGTATCGCCGTGGTGGTGCCACGGCCGACAGGAGATCCGACTCTGGACTGCGCGTTGGAGTTGCTGCGAAGGCGCGGCGCTCCGGTACGGGCCGTCCACTGGATCGGCGGGCCGCGTCTCGGGCTCCGCCAGACCTATCTCTCGCATCTGGAGCGGTGCGGCATGGTGGCCGCCGTACCGGGTCAGATGTGCGGGGTGCTGCCGACCACTCGCTACCAGGCGACGGACACCGCCATCAGCCGTGAGATCAGGGCCCGGCTGGATTCCGCGATCCGCACCGGCGTGCCGCCGGACCCGCGGACGGCGGCGCTCGCCGCGCTGGCGCACGCGGTCGGTCTGGGCAAGCACCTGTATCCGGGCAACGAGGGCCGCTCGTCCCGTTCCCGGCTGCGGGACCTGATCAGGCACGACCCGATGGGCGGCCTCGTGGCGCACGCGGTGATGGACGTCCAGAACGGTGCGGCGGCCCAGCCGCGCCGCAGCCCGGGACCGGCGGGCCGTCAGGCCGCCGCCGGAGCCAGGCCCGCACAGGAACCCGCCCGGGGCGTTCCGATGCAGCCGCACCGCGGATCCATGGCGCGTGCCGTGGCCCACTGAGACCGCGCGCACGCGCACAGGGCACACGGACCGCAGCGCACGCGCACGGCGGATCACGGACGCGGCACCACAGCGCCCGAGCACCATGGCGCACAGCACGACAGAGCACAGCACGGCAGAGCACAGCAGCACGGCTCACCAGCACGACAGCGCATGAACCGCAGCGTATGAACGCCGCACCGCACGTCCCCAGACCCGGTTCGGGAGCCGCTGGTCCGAGCGGGGTGTCGAGATCGTACGGTCTCGACACCCCGCTCGACCGCTCACCGGCGCGCACCGAAGTCCGAACCGGCCCGCGGTCGCCGCATATCCGGCGTTTCCCAGCGGTAGAAAGCACCTTGGTGGCAGTCTGCTCAGCAGCAGATACGCAAAGTAGAGGCATGCAGCCGGAGGTGCACGTCCCGTGGCGTCCAATGTCAATCCCACCGTCAGGCGGCGCCGGCTGGGCCAGGAGCTGCGCAGGCTCCGCGAGCTCAAGGGCATGACGGCCGAGGAGGTGGCCGAGCGACTGCTGGTGTCGCAGTCGAAGATCAGCCGTCTGGAGAACGGCCGGCGCAGCATCAGCCAGCGCGACGTCCGTGACCTGTGCGGGGTCTACGAGGTGGAGGACCACCGGATCGTGGACTCGCTGATGCAGATGGCCAAGGACTCGCGCCAGCAGGGCTGGTGGCACTCGTTCGGCGACATCCCCTACAGCGTCTACATCGGCCTGGAGACGGACGCGGCGAGCCTTCGGGTGTACGACCCTCAGGTCGTTCCCGGCCTGCTCCAGACGCGTCAGTACGCGGAGGCCCTGATCGCCGGCGCCCTGCCGGAGACGGCGCCCGCCGACATCGACAAACGGGTCCAGGTCCGGATGCGTCGGCAGGAACGAATCTCCGCCACGGAGAACCCGCTGCGCCTGTGGCCCGTCCTCGACGAGGCCGCCCTTCGCCGGGCCGTCGGCAACCGCGCGCTGATGCGGGAGCAGTTGGAGCACCTGGTCGAGCAGTCGCAGCTGCCGCACGTGACCGTACAGGTCATCCCCTTCGACATGGGCGCGCACCCGGGCCTCAACGGCCAGTACGCCATCCTGGAGTTCCCGGACGCGGCCGACTCCAGCGTGGTCTACATCGAGGGTGTCACCAGCGACCTGTATCTGGAGAAGGCGAACGACGTCCAGAAGTACAGCGTGATGTACGAGCACCTGCGGGCGCAGGCGCTGAACGTGGAGCAGTCGCGCCAGTTCATCGCCGGCATCGCGAAGGAGTACGCGGGGTACACAGGCTGAGAGGCGGGCACCGTACACCCTCACCAGTTGGGGAGGGAAGACCCGCTGGAATATGCCATCCGGTCGAGTGAATGGCCGCCTCCGCCGCGGAGTGTGGCGGGTAGCGTCGATCACGCCATCGAGCAACACCGTTGGCGCAACCGCGCTGTGGGTTCCTGCCGAACGCGTCGTGCGGTGACAGCAACTCAACCACTCCACAGGCAATCCGGAGCAGAAATGGCAATTCGTCAGGGCGCCACGGAGACGTGGACCAAGTCCTCGTACTCCACGGGCAACGGCGCATGCGTCGAGGTCAAGTCACCGGTGGTCGCGGCCATGGCGGTCCGGGACTCCAAGGTCCCCGAGGGCCCGGTGCTCGGCTTCCCGGCCGATGCGTGGAACTCCTTCGTGGCATCGATCAAGGCGTGAACGGGGGATCTCCCTGATCCTCCCCTCGCCGCGATCACCAGACCGACAACTGAATCCGCACGGCAGGCGCTCCGGACACACCGAGCGCCTCGCCCAGAGCCCCCTCGACCAGTTCGCCGTCCTTGCCGAGGGGGCTCTCCGCGTTTCCGCGCACCTTTCGGCTCCCCCTCCCAGCCGGCTCCCCTCCTCCCACGTCAGCCATTCACTTCACCCCTGCCATCCACTCAATGCGTTCATGTAGATGAACCAAGGTCAACACGCAGAACATTTTTACTTGCTCTTGACCTTACACTTCCTTGTCGTGCCCGCGTAACCCCACCCACGATGAGCGGGCACTTCGCGGCCTTCCTCGCCCCTACCCCGCTCAGGCGAAGTGCCAACCAGCTGAGCGGAGTTCACAAGGCGGACCCTGGAAGGGGGCACATGAACAGTCTCGACTGGGCCGTGCTCATCGGCTACTTCGGCGTGATGGTCGCGATCGGCCTCTGGTCGCACAAGCGGGTGGACGACGTCAGCGACTTCTTCACCGCGGGCGGCAAGATGCCCTGGTGGCTGTCCGGCATCTCGCACCACATGTCCGGCTACAGCGCGGTGATGTTCACCGGGTACGCGGGCATCGCCTACACCTACGGCGTCACGTCCTTCATCACCTGGTCGTTCCCGATCGCGCTGGGCATCGCCATCGGCTCGAGACTGTTCGCGCCGCGCATCAACCGGCTGCGCTCCCGGCTGCACGTGGCCTCGCCGCTGGAGTACCTGAAGAACCGCTACAACCTCTCCACCCAGCAGGCGCTCGCCTGGTCCGGAATGCTGCTGAAGATCGTGGACGTGGGCGCCAAGTGGGCCGCGATCGCGACCCTGCTGTCCGTGTTCACCGGAGTGAGCCTCAACCAGGGCATCCTCATCACCGGCGCGATCACCGCCGTGTACTGCACCATCGGCGGCCTGTGGGCGGACGCGCTGACCGAACTCGGCCAGTTCGTCATCCAGTTGCTGGCCGGCCTGTCGATGTTCGTGGCGGTGGTCCTGAAGCTGAGCGACAAGGGCATCGGCTTCCTCGGCGCCTGGGACGAACCGGCCCTGCACGGCCACGGAAAGCCCCTCGTCGGCCCCTACGGCACCGTCTTCCTGCTGGCGTTCCTGTTCATCAAGCTCTTCGAGTACAACGGCGGCATGCTCAACCAGGCCCAGCGCTACATGGCGACGGGCAGCGCCCGCCAGGCCGAACGCTCGGCTCGCCTGTCGGCGATCCTGTGGCTCGTCTGGCCGGTCGTCCTCTTCTTCCCGATGTGGATGTCCCCGCTGCTGGTGCACGCGCAGAAGCCGGACGGCTCCGACTCCTACGCCCTGATGACCGAGCAGCTCCTTCCGCACGGCCTGCTGGGCCTGGTCATCGTGGGCTTCTTCTCCCACACGATGGCCATGTGCTCCTCCGACGCCAACGCCATCGCGGCCGTCTTCACCCGGGACGTGGCCCCGGTGCTGTCGCGGCGGGCGCGGGCCTGGGGCGAGCGCAGCGGTCTGGTCGCCGCCCGGGTGACGACGGTGGTCTTCCTAGGCCTGTCCATGGCGGTCGCCACCCAGGTCGACTCGCCCGCCTTCAAGGACATCATCACGGTCGTCATCAAGTGGGTGGCGGGCCTGATGGGCCCGATCGCCATCCCGATGATGCTCGGCCTGCTCCGCACCTTCCGGCGCTCCGGCCCGACGGCCGCGCTCACCAGCTGGGCCGCCGGACTGCTGGCCTTCTGGCTGGTGAACTACCCGATCAACTGGAACGTCGACGGCGGCGTACCGCTGCAGTACCAGGTGTCGGTGCCGCTCGCGGTGTCCCTGATCCTCTACATCGTCATCGGCTACGTCAGGCCGGAGGACACCCCCGAACGGCTCGCGATCATCGAGCGGGTCAACACCGACGGGGACGGCGACGGCACCTCGGCGGGCGCGGTGGCGGTCCCGGCACCGGCCGGCGCGGGCGACGACGTGGTGGGCACCCAGCCGTCGTAGGACTCTTCGGGCCCCGTGCCGCCCGGGGACCGCTCAGGCCCCGCGCGGATACCTGGCCAGCCAGCCCGGAGCCGACCCGGCGGGCCCGTGCAGCGCGGGCCCCTGGGTCATCTCCATCGCGAAGTCGTCCGCGAGGACCAGCAGGGTGGGACGGCCCTCCAGCTCGGCCAGCCAGGCCGGCGGGAGGGCCGTCTCGCCGTGCAGGGCACCGAGCAGCCCGCCGGTGAGCGCGCCCGCCGCACCCGAGGGACCGCTCTGGTTCACCGCCAGGCGCAACCCGTGCCGTACGTCCTCGCCGACGAGCGCGCAGTACACGGCGACGGCCAGCAGCCCCTCCGCCGTACCGGCCCCCGCGAGCTCCTCCACCCGCGCCGGGGTGGGCATGCCCTGGCGCACCGCGCCCAGCGCGTGCTGAAGGGCGTCCGACACCGGCTCGTGCCCGGGCCGTACGGCGAGCAGCGCCAGCGCCTTCTGCACGGCGCCGTCGAGCCCGTCACCGCGAGCGAGACCGTGCACGATCACGGCGTACGCCCCCGCCGCGAGACAGGCGGTCGGATGACCGTGGGTCTGTGCGGCGCACTCCACGGCCAGCTGCACCACGAGCTGCGGCTCCCACCCGACGAGCAGCCCGAACGGCGCGGACCGGGCGGCCGCCTCCGGTCCGGCCTCGCCTGGATTCCTGGGGACGTCCAAGGTGCCCATGGTGTCGTCCGCGAGCCCGACGAGCAGCGCCCGCGCCGGATCCCTGCGGGCGTACAGCCACTCCTCGCGGGCCAGCCATCCGTCGTCCTTGCGGCGCTCGTCGGGCCCCCAGTCCCGCTGGGTCGCCGCCCACCGCAGGTAGGCCCGGTGCAGATCGGTCGGCGGATGCCAGGCACCGGTGTCGCGCCGCACCTGCGCGCGGATCAGTCCGTCGACGGAGAAGAGTGTGAGCTGGGTGAAGTGCGTGACGGCACCGCGCCGCCCGTGCGCGGGCACCAGGTCCACGACCCCCTCGGGGCCGTGCGCCTCCCGGATCGCGTCGAGGCCCAGCCCGTCCACCGGCGACCCGAGCGCGTCGCCCAGGGCCACCCCGAGCAGCGTGCCCCGCACCCGGCTCCGGAAGTCCTGCTGCTCGCCGCGCCCCCAGACGGCACCCGACGTCGCAGTCACTCCGACCTCCCTCACGGCACCGTCGGTACGTACGACGTCCAGCACTGTAATCGAACGGGAACGGGCCGTTCGAGTGGCGGACGGGCACACCCGAGGGGACCCTCGCCGTTCACAGCGCGTAACGCGCCTGGACGGCGTCGCGGGCCGCGGCGACCGCCGACAGGCGGGGGGCGATGCGGTCGCGCTCGGCGTCCGGGCCCTGCAGCAGGTCCCGGAGGACCTGGGCGAGCTCCGCGAGGTCGTTCCACGCCGGGCCACGGGCCAGCAGTTCGGTCAGGGCCCGGTCGCCTTGCGCCCAGTCGCCCAGCCCCCAGCCCGCGAAGCACCGGCCCATGGCCTGCTGCACCACGTCCAGCCCGGAGCCCGGCAGCGACCGCGTCAGCTCCCGCCACAGCGGCGCGGCGGCCCGTACACCGTCGAACCTGCCCACCGTCACGGCCAGTTGATACGTACCGGCCAGTGGGTGCGCCGACCTGCGCAGCCGTTCCGCGTGCCGACGGGCCGCCGCCGGCCGGCCGGTGTTCCGGTACACCTCCGCCCACAGGTGGTCCAGGGGGTCGTCGTCCGGCGACGCCGACCGGCGGGCCTCGGTCAGCCGGGCCAGCGCCTCCGACCACCGCCCGCAGCGGATCAGCAGCTCGGCCGCGGACTCCCGCGCCCAGTCCGCCTCCGACTCCAGCACGACACACCGCTCCAGGTCCGCCATGGCCTGTTCGGTCCGCCCGGTCGCGAGGCAGGCGCGGGCGCGCTGTCCGTACGCCCACCCGAGGTCCGGGGCGATGGCCAGCGCGCGGTCCAGGAACCGCAAGGCCTCGGCGTGGTCGGAACGGGCGAGACGGGTCGCGCCGAGGCCGGCCAGCGCGTGGGCCTGCCGCGGCTCGTTCTCCAACAGCCCCCGGTAGAGCGCGTCGGCCTCGTCGTGCCGGTCCGTCGCCCAGTACATGTCGGCCAGTTCGAGCCGTATCCAGTCGGCGTCCGGATCCGCGTCGGCCGCGCGCCGCAGATCCTCGAACATGCCGTCCCGGTCGCCCAGCCTGCGCCGTGCCCGGGCCCGCATCGCCAGCGCCCAGGAGTAGCCGGGGGCCAGCTCCACGGCGCGGGTGAGGTCGGCCAGCGCCGCCTCGGTCCGGCCGAGTTCCAGGAGGGCGACGCCCCTGCTCGCCAGCGCGGACTCATGGCCGGGGTCGAGCGTCAGGACGCGGCCGAGTTCGGTGACGGCCTCCTCGTACCGGCCGGCGAGCCGGTAGGCGTCCCCGCGCTCGGAGGCGACCCAGGCGGAGTCGGGTGCGAGGCCGGCCGCCCGGTCCAGGTCGGCGAACGCCTCGTCCCATTCCTCCCGGACCCGGCGCAGCCGAGCCCTTCTCACCAGCGCCCACAGGTAGTCCTCGTCGAGGCTCAGCGCCTGGTCGAAGTCGGCGAGCGCGGCGTCGTACTGCTCAAGCGCGTGTTTGCACGCCGCCCGGGAGGCCAGCGGGTAGGCGTCGGTCGGGTCGAGGGCGCAGGCCCGGTCGCACTCGTGCAGCGCCTCCTGGAACCGGCCGAGGAGGCGCAGTGCCTCCCCTCGCTCGGCGATGATCCACGCCGTCTCCGGAGCCAGCTCGTCGGCGCGGTCGAAGGCGGCCAGCGCTCCGGGCAGGTCGGCCAGCAGGACGAGGGTGGCGCCCCGGCCGTAATGGGCCCGGACGAGTTCCGGGTCCAGCTCGAGCGCCCGGTCGTACTCGGCCAGTGCCCGCCGGTACTCACCGTCGTACCGCAGTTCCCTGCCCCGCACCGCGTGGGCCACCGCCCGCCCGCGAACGCCCAGACCGGGCCGCGCCAGCAGCAGGTCCATGGCCGTGAGCAGCCCGGACGTCTCGTCGGACAGGGCCTCCCCCAGGCGCCGGCCCCATTCCTCCAGAACGCCACTGTCCGTGACGTCCCCCGCGTCCTGGAGCATCCGCGCCCACCGGCCGCCGAGCACACGGTCCTCGCGGCAGGCCAGGACCAGGTCCCGCAGCGCCTCGCCGAGTGCCGTGAGCCGCCGGGCGCACAGCAGGTGGTACGTCTCCTCCAGGCGCAGCTCGCGCCAGGTCTCCTGCTCCCACTGCTCGTCGGGCCGCAGATCCCCCGCCGCCTGGGCGCGCCAGCCGCCGAAGACCTCCGCCAGCCGCTCGTGCCGTTCCGCCCAGCCGCGCGGGGAGAGCCGCCGCTGCAACCGCAGCATCGGTGCGCGTACGAGGTCGTGGTACCGCAGTCCGTCGCCCCGCTCGCTGACGAACGGCATGCCGCGCAACCATGCGAAGAGGGGTGCGGCCTCTTCCCCGGAGCAGTCCACCGCCGCCCGGAACACGTCCGCGTCCAGCCGCCGGGGCAGCGCGCCGGCGAGGGCCGCAGCCCGCCGTACGGGGTCCTCTTCCCACTTCAGGAAGCGTTCCACGGCCGTCGCGCTCGGGTCGCCCACGTCCTCGCGGCCGGTGGGCCGGGCCTCGGCGAGCGTGGAGACGAGGACCGGCAGTCCTCCGGTGAGGCGCATCACCTCCTCGACGACCGGTTCCGCCACGACGCCCTTGCCGGCGAGGAGACCTCGCGCCTCGGCGTCCGTGAACGGCCCGAGGGGCACCTCCTGGACGAAGTCGGCGAAGCCGCTCCAGCGGGCGGGATCCAGGCGGTGCTGACCGGCGGTGACCACGACGACGTTCGCGGGCAGCGACCCGGCGTACCGGTCCGTCGCCATCACGTCGTGCAGCCACCCGTCCAGGAACGGGGCCGTCACCTCGTACGTGTCGAGGACCAGGACCACCCACGGCACCTGGGAGGCGATGTCCGTCAGCTCGCCGAGCAGCACCGGGGTGAGGCTCTGCTCGGGGGACAGCACCAGTTGCACGTCGTCCTGGCTCCGGAGGCGAGCGCTCAGGCCGGCCCGTAACCGGTCCGCCCCCTGGGCGAGCCGGGCGGCGTCGACGGCCCCGACGAAGGGGCCGGCGCCGGGCAGCAGCCCGATGCCCGCCAGGCCCAGCCGTACCGCCGTCGTGCTCGCCGCGGACGGGCCCTCGGCCTGCTGTGCCAGCCCGGCCACCGCCGCCTCGGCCTCGTGCCGGCGTTCCCGGTGCGCGGCCAGCAGCCGTTCCAGTTCCTTGCACCGAAAGCCGCGGGCGGCGAGCTGGCGACCGATCGCCGCCATCGCCTCGGGCACGCTGCCGACGCTCTCGTCCACGTACGCCGTCAGGGCCCCGCGCTCCCGGGCGATCTGCTCCAACTCCCTGACCAGGAAGGTCTTTCCGACCCCGGCGTCGCCGTGCACATGGAACAGGAACCGGTGCCGCTCGTCCTCGGGCGGGAAGTCGAAGTTCTCGCGGAAGGCCGCCCGTTCGGTGTTCCGTCCCACGAACCCGGTGCGTCTGCGCTGCCGGATCAGCTCCTGCATGGACCGCCGCGCCTGCGCCATCCCCGTACGCCCCTCCCGTAGCCCGGCTCCGCCCGTCCCCGGTCATTGTGGCGCAGCGCCGCGTGATCAGTGGGTCGATGAGCGTTCCGCGCCCGCTACCGGACGACCACGACCCTCGTCCCCTTGGACGCGAACGCCCACAGCGCGGCCCCGTCGGCCTTGGGCGTGCGGATGCCGCCCGTCTTGGCGCCGGAGGCGGCGGGCGGGGGCGAGGAACCGTCCACGGCGTTGCTGAAGGCGATGAAGACGCCCGACTTGCCCGCGAAGTACGTGATGTGCTCGATGCGCACACCGTCGGACCCGGTGGTGGCGGCCACGCGCTGGGAGATCGCGTAGGCGCCGGGGTCCGGGCTGACCGTGCCCGGCCAGACCGGGAAGGTGCGGGTCGCCTTGTCGCTCGCGTCCACCAGCCACACGCGCTTCTGGCCCAGCGAGTACACGACGCGGCGGCCCGTTCCCGAGGCGGCCGGAACCGCCGGGGGCGCGGTGTGCTTGGGGGGAGCGGCCGAGTGGTGCGCGCCCGCCGAGGCCGAGGCGCGCGGGTGCGCGGCCGTGGCCACGGGGTGCGGGCCCTGGTCGGCCTGTACCGCCAGTACCGCGACCACGGCGACCGCTCCCGCGGTCAGGCCGCTGACCCAGGCCCACGAGGGTATTCGGGCAGGCATGGGCACGCATCTCCTCGGCTACTCAGCTACTCGCCCCCGCAACAGCCGGATCATCGTACTGTGAGCCGCCTCCCCCGCCGGTGCGGCGCCGTTCAGTCCAGCACCGGAAGCAGCTCCGGCAGGTGACCGTCGGACGCCGCCGCGACGCGCTGCCGCTCCTCGGGGACCTCGCCGTAGACCGTCGTCCGCGGCTTCGCGGGCCGGCCGGCCGCCGCGGCCACCGCCACCAGGTCCTTGACCGACTTGTACGAGCCGTACGACGAGCCCGCCATCCTGGAGATCGTCTCCTCCATCAGGGTGCCGCCCAGGTCGTTCGCGCCGGAGCGGAGCATCTCCGCCGCGCCCTCCGTGCCCAGTTTCACCCAGCTCGTCTGGATGTTGGGGATGTGGGGGTGCAGCAGGAGGCGGGCCATCGCGGTGACCGCGCGGTTGTCGCGCACCGTCGGGCCGGGGCGGGCGATGCCCGCGAGGTAGACGGGGGCGTTGGTGTGGATGAAGGGGAGCGTCACGAACTCCGTGAAGCCGCCGGTGCGCCGCTGGATGTCCGCGAGCGTGCGGAGGTGGCCGAGCCAGTGGCGGGGCTGGTCGACATGGCCGTACATCATCGTCGACGAGGACCTGATGCCCAGCTCGTGCGCGGTCGTCACCACCTCGATCCAGGTCGCCGTCGGCAGCTTCCCCTTGGTCAGCACCCAGCGGACCTCGTCGTCCAGGATCTCCGCCGCCGTGCCGGGGATGGTGTCCAGGCCCGCCGCCTTCGCCTCCGTCAGCCACTCGCGGATCGACATGCCAGTGCGGGTCGCGCCGTTGACCACCTCCATCGGCGAGAAGGCGTGCACATGCATGCCGGGGACGCGCTCCTTGACCGCCCTGGCGATGTCGAAGTACGCCGTGCCGGGCAGGTCCGGGTGGATGCCGCCCTGCATGCAGACCTCCACCGCGCCCACGTCCCAGGCCTGCTGCGCCCGGTCCGCGACCTGTTCCAGGGAGAGGGTGTACGCGTCGGCGTCCGTCCTGCGCTGCGCGAAGGCGCAGAAACGGCAGCCGGTGTAGCAGACGTTGGTGAAGTTGATGTTCCTGGTGACGATGTACGTCACGTCGTCGCCCACCGCCGACTTCCGTACGTCGTCCGCGACCTCGCACAGGGCGTCCAGCGCCGGGCCGTCCGCGTGCAGCAGCGCCAGGGCCTCGGCGTCGGTCAGCCGCGTCGGGTCGTCGGCCGCCGTGCGCAGCGCCTGCCGTACGTCCGTGTCGATGCGCTCCGGCGCCATGCCGGGGGCGGCCGCCTCGCGCAGGGCGTCCCAGTCGCCGTAGACCTCGTCGAAGTCGTCCCGGCGGTCGGCGGTGCGGCCCTCGGTGTCGATGGTGCGGTGCAGATCGGTGCGGCCACTCGCGGTGAAGGCCTCGTCCGGTTCCTGCCAGGGGCGGCCCTCGACGGTCGCGTCCTCGCGGGCCAGGCCCGTCTCCGGGTCCGCCAGGGCGCTCACGTGCGGGCGCAGCCTCGGGTCGAGCCAGGGTTCGCCGCGCCTGACGAACTCCGGGTAGACGCAGAGACGTTCACGCAGTGTGAACCCCGCGGCGGCCGAGCGCTCGCGCAGGAGGTCGATCTGCGGCCAGGGGCGCTCCGGGTTGACGTGGTCGATGGTGAGCGGCGAGACACCGCCCCAGTCGTCGATGCCGGCGCCGATGAGGCGCTCGTACTCCGCGTCCACCAGGTTGGGCGGGGCCTGGAGGCAGGCGCTCGGGCCCATGATGTGCCGGGCGACGGCGACGGTGGCGACGAGGTCGTCCAGCTCCGCGTCCGGCATGCCGCGCATCGCCGTGTCCGGCTTGGCACGGAAGTTCTGGATGATCAGCTCCTGGATGCCGTGGTGGGCGCGGGCGACCTTGCGGAGGGCGAAGAGGGACTCGGCGCGCTCCTCGTACGTCTCGCCGATGCCGATCAGGATCCCGGAGGTGAACGGCACGGAGGAACGGCCGGCGTCCTCCAGCACCCGCAGCCGCACGGCGGGTTCCTTGTCCGGGGAGCCGTGGTGGGGGCCGCCGGGCTCGGACCACAGGCGGGTCGCGGTCGTCTCCAGCATCATCCCCATGGAGGGGGCGACCGGCTTGAGCCGCTGGAAGTCCGTCCAGGTCATGACGCCGGGGTTGAGGTGCGGCAGGAGACCCGTCTCCTCCAGGATGCGGATGGAGACGGCGCGGACGTAGGCGATGGTGTCGTCGTAGCCGTGCGCGTCGAGCCACTCGCGCGCCTCGGGCCAGCGGTCCTCCGGCTTGTCGCCGAGGGTGATCAGGGCTTCCTTGCAGCCGAGTTCGGCGCCCCGGCGGGCGATGTCGAGGACCTCGTCGGGGGACATGAACATCCCGTGACCGGCGCGGCGCAGCTTGCCGGGGACGGTGGCGAAGGTGCAGTAGTGGCACTTGTCCCGGCACAGCCGGGTCAGCGGGATGAAGACGCTCTTGGAGTAGGTGATCACGCCGGGGCGGCCGGCCGCCTCCAGCCCCGCGTCCCGCACCCGGGCGGCGGAGGCGGCGAGGTCGTCGAGGTGCTCACCGCGGGCCTGGAGCAGCACGGCCGCCTCGGAGACGTCGAGGGCGACGCCGTCCCGGGCCCGCCTGAGGGCGCGACGGAGCGAGTTCTCGGTGGGTCCGGTTCCGGGGGCCGCGGAAGTCGTCATCCTCCGAGCATACGATCGCGGTGATCCACCGCCCGGTGTCCGCCGCTCGGCAGACGCGCTCCGCTCATGCCGGGTGCCGCCGCGGCGCTTACGTTGGAAGGCGTGACCTTCGCGAGTGGCGCCGAAGCCGCGGACGGCGAGCAGCGGACCCGGACGATCCGCGGCACCCTGCCGGCCGGCTCACCGGACTACGTGTACGTTCCCGTCGAAGTACCGCCCGGTGTACGGGAGATCCGGGTCGCCTACGCCTACGACAAGCCGTCCGTCCCGGCCGGCACCCCCGGCAACGCCCTGGACATCGGCATCTTCGACGCGCACGGCACCGGACTCGGCGGCCGTGGTTTCCGCGGCTGGTCGGGCGGGGCGCGCTCGGATTTCTTCGTCCGCGCGGACGACGCCACCCCCGGCTACCTCCCCGGGCCGGTCACCCCGGGCACCTGGCACATCGCGCTCGGTCCCTACACCGTGGCGCCGCAGGGCCTGTCGTACGAGATCACCGTCACGCTCACCCACGGCGAGCCCGGCGAGACCCCCCGCCCGGTGTACCCGCCCGTCCGGGCCGGGGGCCGGGGCCGGGCCTGGTACCGGGGCGACTGCCACCTCCACTCCTGGTACTCCGACGGCCGCCGCACCCCGGCCGAGATCGCGGCGCTGGCGCGGACGGCCGGGCTGGACTTCATCAACACCTCCGACCACAACACGAACTCCTCCCACCCGCACTGGGCCGACCGGGCGGGCGACGACCTGCTGATCCTGCTGGGCGAGGAGGTGACGACACGTAACGGCCACGTACTGGCCCTCGGCACCGAACCCGGCACCTTCGTGGACTGGCGCTACCGGGCACGCGACGACCGCTTCGGCCGCTTCGCCGACGACATCCGCCGGGCCGGCGGCCTGGTCGTCCCCGCCCATCCGCACGCCACCTGCATCGGCTGCGCGTGGAAGTTCGGCTTCGGTGAGGCGGACGCGGTGGAGGTGTGGAACGGCCCGTTCACACCCGACGACGAGATGGCGCTGGCGGCATGGGACGCGATGCTGGTGGCGTCCCTACGACAGGACCGGCGGCAGTGGCTTCCGGCGATGGGCAACAGCGACGCCCATCGCCCGCCGGACGCCGTGGGCACCCCCCAGACGGTCGTCCTGGCCGACGACCTGACCCGGGAGGCGATCCAGGAGGGGATCCGCGCGGGCCGCTCGTACGTGGCCGAGTCCCAGCACGTGTCGCTCACCTTCACCGCGAGCGGCGGCCGGGGCGAGCACGCCGGCATCGGGGAGCGGCTGCGGGTGGCCGAGGACACCCCGGTGACGGTCCGCCTGGAGGCCTCGGGTGTCCCGCGCTGTACGGCCCGCCTGGTGACCGACCAGGGCGTGCTGCTGACCAGCGACCCGTTCCCGGTCTCCGGCTCCGGGGCGGTCGAGTGGCGGACCACACCGGCGTACGCGGCGTACGTCCGGGCGGAACTGCGGCACGAGACGGCCGTGGGGCCGCTGCCCGGCGTGATGGCGGCCTTCACGAACCCGATCTTCCTGGGGCCGGAGCCGCATCGGGAGCGGCAATAGGCGGGAACGCGGGAGGTGTTGTGTGCACCGTGTGACGCCGCACCCGTCCACCTGTGATCGCTGTCTCCCACAGCTGACGCATCTGCCATGAACAAGGCAAACTGGCCTCTTGATTGTGGAAGGTTCGTCAGGGGGCCAGGGGGCAGCGATGGACGGTGTACCGCGAGTGCCTGAACAGCGGGGCCCCGGGGAATCGGCGACGCCGCGGTTCGGCGTGCTCGGGCCGGTGCGCGCCTGGCGCGGAGCGGAACCGCTGGCCACCGGATCACCCCAGCAGCGCGCCCTGCTCGCGGCGCTGCTGCTGCGCGAGGGACGTACGGCGACGGCGTCGGAGCTGATCGACGCGTTGTGGGGCGAGGAACCGCCGTCGCAGGCACTGGCGGCGCTGCGGACGTACGCCTCCCGGCTGCGCAAGGTGCTGGACCCCGGGATCCTGGCCAGCGAGTCGGGCGGCTACGCGATACGCGGCCTGCGCGAGGGTGCCCTGGACGTGACGGTGGCTCAGGACCTCGCCGCCGAGGCGGACAAGGCCCGCGCGGCGGGGGATCTGCGCCACGCGCGCGCGACGCTCGAACGCGCCCTGGCCCTGTGGGACGGCGAGACACTGGCGGGAGTGCCGGGCCCGTACGCCGAGGCGCAGCGCGCACGCCTGGAGGAGTGGCGCCTGCAACTCCTCGAGTCCCGCCTGGACATGGACCTGGAGCAGGGCTGCCACGCGGAGGCGGTCTCCGAACTCACGGCCCTGACCGCGGCGCACCCGCTGCGCGAGCGCCTGCGCGAACTGCTGATGCTCGCGCTGTACCGCAGCGGCCGCCAGGCGGAGGCGCTGGCGGTGTACGCCGACACGCGCCGGCTGCTGGCCGACGAACTGGGCGTGGACCCGCGCCCCGAGCTGCGCGAACTCCAGCAGCGGATCCTCCGGGCCGACCCGGCGCTGGCGGAACCCTCCGCACCGACCCCCGAGCCGACCGCGACCCCGGTACGTCCCGCCCAACTTCCCGCGACCGTCCCGGACTTCACGGGCCGCGCCTCCTTCGTCGTCGAACTGAGCGAGGTGCTGGCCTCGGCGGAGGGCCGCGTCATGGCGGTCTCCGCCCTGGCCGGCATCGGCGGAGTGGGGAAGACGACCCTGGCGGTGCACGTGGCGCACCAGGCGCGGAGCGCCTTCCCGGACGGCCAGTTGTACGTCGATCTTCAGGGCGCCGGCGCGAGGGCGGCCGAACCGGAGACGGTCCTTGGTTCCTTCCTGCGCGCCCTCGGTACGGCGGACTCGGCGATCCCCGACTCCCTGGAGGAACGGGCGGCCCTGTACCGCTCGGTCCTGGACGGCCGCAGGGTCCTCGTCCTGCTGGACAACGCACGCGACGCCGCCCAGGTCAGACCCCTGCTGCCGGGCACGGCGGGCTGCGCGGCCCTGATCACCTCCCGCGTCCGCATGGTCGACCTCGCGGGCGCCCACCTGGTCGACCTGGACGTGATGAGCCCGGAGGAGGCCCTGTCGCTCTTCACCAAGATCGTCGGCGAGGAGCGGGTGGCCGCGGAACGCAAGGCGGCGCTGGACGTGGTGGCGGCCTGCGGCTTCCTCCCGCTCGCGATCCGCATCGCGGCGTCCCGCCTGGCCTCGAGAAGGACGTGGACGGTCTCGGTCCTGGCGGCGAAGCTGGCCGACGAGCGCCGTCGCCTGGACGAACTCCAGGCGGGCGACCTGGCGGTCAAGGCCACCTTCGAACTGGGCTACGGCCAGCTGGAACCGCCCCAGGCCCGCGCCTTCCGCCTGCTGGGCCTGGCGGACGGCCCGGACATCTCCCTGGCGGCAGCGGCAGCGGTCCTGGACCTCCCGCTGGAGGACACCGAGGACCTCCTCGAGTCCCTGGTCGACACCTCACTGCTGGAGTCGGCGGCCCCGGGCCGCTACCGGTACCACGACCTGGTCCGCCTCTACGCGCGCGCGTGCGCCGAACGCGACGAACACCCGCCGAGCGAACGGGACGCGGCGATGTCGCGGTTGCTGGACTTCTATCTGGCCACCGTGGCGGGCGTCTACCTGATCGAACGCCCCGGCGACCGCCTGGTCGACCATCTGGAGCGCGCCGAGTACGCGGGGCTCACCTTCTCGGACCGGCACGCGGCGCGGGAGTGGCTGTATTCCGAGGCGGTCTCCCTGCTGGCGTGCGTCCGCCAGTCCGCACAGCGGCCGGAGATGCTGCGACGTGCCGTGGACGTCCTGTGGGCGGCGATCGATCTGGCCGAGTCCGGCGCCAACTCGAAGGAGTACGAGGCGGTCGCCGCACTGCTGCAGAAGGCCGCGCGGGAGGCCGGCGACCTTCGGGCGGCGGGGCGGACTCTGACGGCTCTGGCCTTCGTCCACCACATTTCCGGCAGCAGATTCGACGTCGCTCTTCAGGAGGCCGAGGCGGCAACGGAGTTGGCACGCCGGGCCGACGACCCGCTCACCGCCTGCTGGGCGTCCAACATCAGTGGCGTGGTGGCGCTGTACCAGAACCAGCACGAAGAGGGGGAAGACCACTTCACGCACGCCATCGAGAGCTTCCGCGCACTCGGGGACCGCCCGGGTGAGGCGAGCGCCCTGTGCAACCTGTCACGCATCCACCTCGCGACGGGGCGTACGGAGAGCGCGGTCTCGCTGGCCCGGCAGGGCGCGGCGATGTACGACGCCATGGGACATGCCCTGAGGGGTGCCAACGGCCGCTACGCGCTCGGCCTCGCTCTCACCCAGAGCGGACGGCACGCCGAAGCGACCGAGTGCCTGTACCAGGCCCTTCAGGTGTTCCGGGACAGTCGTCAGCGTCTCTGGGAGGGCATGACCCTGTTCCGGCTGGCCGAACTCGACCTGGCCGCGGGCCGTCCGGCTCAGGCGGCGGCGAACGCCGACACCGCTCTGACCCTGCTGCGAGGCATCGGCGGGGACTGGCGCCGCGGCAACGTCCTCACCGTTCTCGGGAGGGCTCTCCAGGGCATCGGCCAGACCGACCGGGCCCAGGTGTGCTGGACCGAGGCACTCGAGATCTTCGCCTCGCTCGACGCTCCGGAAGCGGACGAAGTGGCACGGCTGCTGCAGCCGACCGCCGCGGCCTGACGAGGGCATTCCCCCTGCCCGGTACGGACGTTCATCGTTCGTTTATCGCGACCCTGCACTCTCGACTGTGTCGAGCCGTCGTGTCGGGGGGCAGACGGAACGGCGAACGGTCGGCCCTCTAAGGTGAACCGGCCCAGCAAGGCCTCGCCCGGCAGCCCACGGGGGAGTTGCCGGGCGAGACCTGCCAATCCATCGCACAGCACTGCAGGGGAGCCAGCGAAATGAGCGACCAGAACACCACGGACAACGTCCACGCCACGGACGAGCCGACCGGCGACGCCACCACGGACAACGTGCACGCCACGTCCGAGCCCGTCACCGTCAAGAACGTCCACGCCACCAGCGAGCCGCTCAAGTTGAGCGGCGAGGACAGCACCCTCGTGACGCCGGACAACGTCCACGCCACGGACGAGAAGGCCTGAACAGGCCTTCCCCATCAGTCCTCCCTCGCGAGGACCGGCCGCGGCGGCGCGGAGGGGAGCCGCCGCGGTCGAGGCTCAGGAGCGGAGTTGGGCTTCCTCGTCCGCCTCGCAGTGGTCGACCGCGGGGACGAAGCTCTTGTCGAGCGGTACCCGCGTGGTCGCCTTGCCCCTGGCCGGTACGGAGACTTCGGGGGACGTGTCGCTCACCAGGAAGGCGCCGTCGGCGTCGTAGAAGGTGACCCAGGCCTGGAACGTGGCCTTGCGGTTGTTCGGGTTCGTGATCTCGACCGTCGCGTACGGCCTCTTCTCGGTCGCGCAGCTGATCAGCTTCGCCGTCCCCGCCGTCAGCGTCGTGCCGCTGCTCCCGCCGGAGGGTGTGGAGGTGGGGCGGTGGGTCGGGCGGTTGTAGGAGCCCCCGCTCGTGCCGCCGCTCGTGCTGCTGCCGTAACTGTCGTCGTCCGAGTCGCCGGACGAGTCGTCGTACGACCCTCCGCCCGACGTCGACGACGACGAGCTGTCGTGGTCCTGGTGGGAGCTGCTGCAACCGCCCCCGCCCCCGCCGCTGCTGTGGTGGCTGTGTCCGTGGCCGTGGCCCCGGGAGAAGCCCGTGAGTGCGAGCACCACGATCGCCAGTACCGCCGTGAATCTGAGTCTGCGCCCCCGAACCTGCATGCGATCACCATATCGGCGCACCGGATCTTCCGTCGGCGGTCGCGTGGCGGGCGGGCCGCACAGAGGGTAGCGTCCTGTGCGTGGACGGTGACGACACGAGCCGTTCACCTGGACCGACGGCCGCCGTCCGAGCCCCTTCCGTGAACCCCGTACGACGGCCGTCACCCCATATCCGCACGGAAGTTCCACATTCCGCGGGCGGGCTCAGGCCGTGCGCGCCGTGCCCGTTCCCTTCTCCGCGTCGAGGGCGTACACGCAGCGGTCCTTGCTGCAGGCGTAGACGACGCCGTCCCGGACCACCGGGGAGCCGGTGATCTCGCCGCCGGTCGCCAGCTTCCAGCGGAGGCGGCCGTCGTCGGCCTTCAACGTGTACAGGAGGTGGTCGGTGGAGCCGAAGTGGATGCGGCCCTCGGCGACCGCCGGGGAGCCGACGATCTCGCCGCCCGCCTGGAAGCGCCACTTGGGCGTGCCGGTCACCGCGTCCAGGGTGTAGAGGCCCTTGCCGCTGCCGACGTGGACGTGGCCGGCCGCGACCAGGACGGGGTCGACGGAGGCGCGGGACTCGGTGGCGATGCGCCAGCGGTCGCGGCCGTCGGTGGCGTCGAGGGCGTAGACCGTGCCGAGGTAGTCGGCCAGGTAGATCCCGCCGCCGGTCACCGACGGCCCCGGGGCGAAGGCCGGGGGGGCAGAGGAAGACCGCGGGCGCCTCGAAGTGCCAGCGGACGTGGCCGCTCGCCACGTCGACGGCCAGGATCCGGGTGCCGGCCGAGACGTAGACGTAGCCGTCCGGGGCGGGGGTGACGCGCACCGGCACGCCGCCGCAGGAGGCCGCGTCGCCGATGGGGTACGACCAGCGCTCCTCGCCGGTGCGGGCTTCCAGGGCGCGCAGCCGGGCGTCCTGCCAGACGTAGACCGTGCCGTCGTGGACGGCGGGGCCGGCCTCGGCCGACTCGAAGTCGGTCTGGCAGCCGGTGATCTCCCACAGTTTCTGGCCGCCGGCGGCCTCCCAGGCCTGGACGCCGCCGCCGCGGGTGCCGGTGACGACCGTGCCCCGGTCGGCCCGCAGCGAGTACACCCAGGCGTCCGTCTGGAGGCGCCAGAGGTCCGTGCCCTCGCGGGCGTCCAGCGCGAAGAGGGTGGGGCCGTCGGAGGCGTGGACACGGCCGTCCGCCACGGCCATCGACCAGGCGACGTCGCGGGTCTTGAAGCGGCGGCGGCCGGTGGCCACGTCCAGGGCGTGCACCTCGAAGGAGGTGACGTAGACGAGGTCGTCGGCGACGGACGGGGTGCCCCAGACGTCGTTGGACATGCGGAAGCGCCAGGGGCGCCAGCCGGTCGCGGTCTCCGGGGGCGCGGCCGGTGCGGACGGTGACGGTGATGCGGGCGACACGGCGGGGTCGGCGCCGTTGACGCCGTGGGGCGAGCCCTGGTGTCTGGTCCAGGAGGCCGCCAGGGCCGCCTCCGGCGGGGGTGCCTTGACGGCCGCGGCGGCGCGGACGTCGGCGACGCGCGGCCCGGGCCCGATGGGCACCTGGGCGCCGGCCAGCCGCACGGGGCCGGAGTCGGGTGCGCCGACGGGGGCGGGCACGGCCGGCATGGGCGGCACATGGGGGGCCGGGACGGCCGGGTCGTGCGAGGGCGGAGGCGGCGGCGCCGGGGGCCGGACGGTGCTGCGCGGGCCGGCCGAGGTGGACTGCGGGGCCGGGCGGCCGCCGCGACGGGACTCGATGAGGCCGACCGCCCGCTCGGGCAGCCAGGCCGAGGCGGTGCCGCTGTCGTCGGAGCCGGAGCCGAAGAGGTGGGGGGCGAGCTGGGCCTGGAGGTCGGCCGGGGTGGGGCGGGCCGTGGCCTCCATCTGCATGCAGGACTCGATGAGCGGGCGCAGCTCGTCCGGGAGGCCTTCGAGGTCGGGGCCCTCGCGCAGCAGCATGAAGACCGTCTCGACCGGGTTGGCGCCGTGGAAGGGGGCGTGGCCGGTGGCGGCGAAGACGAGCGTGGAGCCGAGCGAGAAGACGTCGCTGGCGCCGGTGACGCTGCGGGAGTCCTTGGCCTGCTCGGGGGACATGTACGCGGGCGTGCCGACGGCGACGTTCGTCATGGTCAGGCGGGTGTTCGAGACGCCGGACGCGATGCCGAAGTCGATCACGCGGGGCCCGTCCTCGACCACGAGCACGTTGGACGGCTTCAGGTCGCGGTGGACGAGTCCGGCGCCGTGGATGGACTGCAGCGCCTCGGCGACGCCCGCCGCGAGCCAGCGCACCGCCTGGACCGGGAGCGGTCCGCACTCGGTCACTATCTCCTCGAGGGAGGGCGCGGGGACGTAGGCGGTGGCCAGCCAGGGCACGGCGGCGCGCGGGTCGGCGTCGACGACCGCGGCCGTGTAGAAGCCGGAGACCGCCCGCGCGGCCTCGACCTCGCGGGTGAAGCGCACCCGGAACAGCTGGTCCTCGGCCAGCTCGGTGCGGACCGTCTTGATCGCCACCCGCCGGCCGGACGCCGAGCGCGCGAGATAGACCAGCCCCATGCCGCCGGCCCCCAGCCGTCCCAGCACCTCGAACGGCCCGATCCGCCGCGGATCGTGCTGCGTCAGCTGATCCACCACTTGCCTGCCACCTCCCCGTACGGGCCGCGCCACCTCCATGTGTACGCGGCCCCCGTGCAGCGTCTCACCACCGCACCGCCGCGGCGGCACGCACCCCGATTCTTCCTGGCCGGGGCGCTGGTTGCGAACCCGCCGACGAATCGGGATGTCTCGCCGCAAATCGGCCCCAACGCGGCCGCACACCGATCGCTTCCCGCCGTCGAGACGCCGGTTACCGCCCGGTATGACACCGCTCACCTCTCCAGTACGGCGAAGGATGCCCCCTGATTGTCGACCACGACGGCCACGGTCCCGTAGGACGTCTCGAAGGGTGACACCTGCGTGCGGCCGCCGAGCCGCGCGGCCGCGCCCAGCGCGGCCTCGAGGTCCGCGACCCGGAAGTGGACGAGGAAGTGGGGCGGCATCTCGGCGGGGAAGACCTCCCCGACGGCCACGCGGCCGAAGTCGGGCCGGACGTCCGCGCCGAACAGGGCCTCGTGGAAGAGGCCGCCGTAGAAGGTGTCGGCGGCCTCGGTGTCGCGGGTGTACAGCTGGACCCAGTCGAAGGTGCCGGGCTGGTGCCGCCTGCCGAAGCCAGGGCGCCGGCCGGGCTGCCACAGGCCGAAGACCGCGCCCTCCGGGTCGGCGGCCAGGGCGGTCGTCCCCGCGGGGCCGACCCTCCAGGGCCCGCCGACGACCTGGCCGCCCGCCGCCCGGATCCGCTCGCCCAGCGCCCCGGCGTCCGGGGTGGAGAAGTACACCGTCCAGACCGTGGGCATCCGGCCGTCCGTCTTCGGCGTGAGCGCCGCGACGGGCTCCCCGCCCAGCCGGGCCGGCACGGAGTCGCCGTACGCCTCCGCCACCCCGAAGGTCCACCCGAAGAGCTCACCGTAGAACCGCTTCCCCGCCTCGACGTCGGGAAGCTGCGCGTCCACCCAGCACGGGACGCCCTCTGCGTATGCGGATGCCCTGTTTTCGGCCATGTCGTCAACGTAGCGGGGCCGCCCGCACCCCGCAGACCAGGCACACCAGCCCCTCCGCACCCCCGCACCCCATTTGCAGTCGGCCGAATCGCGCTCCCATCACCCCTCGGTAAGCTGACGACATGACAGGACAAGTGCGTACCGTCGACGGCCGTGTGGCCGGGCGCCGCGGGCAGGCGACCCGGCAGAAGCTGCTCGACTGCCTCAGTGAGATGCTCAGCTCATCCCCCTACCGGGACGTCAAAGTCATCGACGTCGCCCGGAAGGCGGGCACTTCGCCCGCCACCTTCTACCAGTACTTCCCGGACGTCGAGGGCGCCGTCCTGGAGATCGCCGAGCAAATGGCCAGCGAGAGCGCCACGTTGACCGAGGTGCTCCAGGGCCGTTCATGGGTCGGCAAGGCCGGCTGGCAGACGGCCCAGGAACTCGTCGAGGGCTTCCTGGACTTCTGGCGCCGCAACGAGGCGATCCTGCGCGTGGTCGACCTCGGGGCGGCCGAGGGCGACAAGCGCTTCTACAAGCTCCGTATGAAGATCCTGAACTCGGTGAACAATTCTCTTGCGGATTCGGTTGCCGAACTCCAGTCCAAAGGCAAGGTCGACAAGGACGTGAACCCGGCCGCGATCGCCGGTTCGCTCGTCGCGATGCTCGCGGCGGTCGCCTCCCATCAGAAGGGCTTCACCTCCTGGGGCGTGAAACAGGCCGAACTGAAGCCCAATCTGGCGCTGTTGGTCCACCTGGGCGTCACGGGGAAGAAGCCGACGAGATAGCCACACCTCGGCCCGGACTCCCACGAGGACACGTCCAGGCCCCAAGTCCTGTCAGGCGGGCGGCGGTTCACTCCGGTGGACCGCCGCCTGCTGCGTTGTACGGCACCTCGTGCTACACCCCGCGATACTCGGGTCATGAACACGGATCTTGATGAGCTGCTGAGGTCGCTGCGCGTGTGGGACCCGGAGGTCACCGAGCTGCCCGGCTTCGACCCGGCCAGCGCACCCCCGGAGCCCCTCCCCCTCTTCGAGCGGTGGTTCGCTCAGGCGGTGGCGGCCGGCGAGCGCGAGCCGCACACGATGTCCCTCGCGACCTCCGACGAGGAGGGCCACCCGGACGTACGGATCGTGATGCTGCACGGCGCGGACGCGTCGGGCTGGTCCTTCGCCACCCATGCGGGCAGCCGCAAGGGCCGGCACCTGGCCGCCCACCCGCACGCGGCCCTGGCCTTCTACTGGCCGGCGCTGGGCCGCCAGGTCCGGGTCCGGGGCCCGGTCACGACGGCCCCGCCCGAGCAGGCCCGGGCGGACCTGCACGCCCGCTCCACGGGAGCGCTGGCCGCGGCCCTCACCGGCCGCCAGAGCGAGGTCCTGAACTCCCTGGAGGAGCTGACCCGGGCCTCGCAGGAGGCATGGGACCGGGCGCGGCGCGAGCCCGAGGCGGACGTCCCCACCTGGACCCTGTACCGCCTACGGCCCACCGAGGTCGAGTTCTTCCAGGGCGACCCCCGCCGCCGCCACGTACGCCTCCGCTACCACCGCACCGGCGAGGGCACCTGGTCCCACGAGCTGCTCTGGCCCTGAGCCCGCAGCCCGCAGTCCTGAGGCGCTCCTCACTCGAACTCGTACACCGCGAAGTCGCACACCGGCCGATAGCCGATCCGCTGGTACAGCGCGTTGCTGGTGGGGTTGGCGAGGTCGGTGAAGAGCAGTACCTCGGCCGCTCCGGACTCCAGCGCGGCCCGGCTGACCTCCGCCGTGACGGCTCCCGCGTATCCCCGGCCCCGCAGGTGCGCCGGCGTGTAGACCCCGAGCACGCGTGTCTGCCCGGCGACCTCCGGGGACCTCGCGGCCATGGCGACGGGCGTTCCGTCCGGCGTCTCCCAGAGTATGGCGTCACCGCGCTCGACGCGACCGTCCGCCCACTGCTCCGCGTCCCGCAGGACCGTCTCGCCCACGGCGGTGCAGAACTCCTCGTACCACCGGACGAGCAGCTTCCGGTCCTCCGCTCCCGCCACCCTCGCACGCCCCGGCGGGACCGGTTGCGGCACGGTCAGCCCGTCCAGCCGGTACAGCCGCGTCCGCCTCTGGACCACGGCCCCGGCGCCGGTGTGGCGCTGCCAGGCGGCGGCGAAGGCGGCGGCGGTGTCGCGGTCGGCGTTGACGCCGGACAGGGTCCGCCCCGTCCGGGCCAGCTGCCCCGCGAGCGCGTCGGCCTCCTCCTCGGAAAGGGCGGTGAGGACGATCGCGAAGGGCGGCGTACGGAAGAAGGCGGCGCGCACTCCCGGTGCCCCGCCTCCGCCCAGGACACCGAACTCGGGGTCCTCCTCCGTGTAGAAGTGCCCGCCGTGTGCGCGCAGGTTCTCCGTCACGGTCAGGTGCAGGGTGTGCGGCGCGGGCCGGGAGCGGAGGAACTCTCCGGCGCGGGCCAGGAATTCGTGGACGTCGTCGGTCAAGTGCCAGTCATCGGATGCCATGCTTCATGGTTCCGCCCTGGGCGCAGGGACGCCCCCGAATTACGGGCCGGTGCCCACGGCTGTCCCTCCGGCCGCGGATCCGTGGCCAGTCGTGCGTGCAGGTGGCAGTCGCGGAAGGCGTCGTGACGGTCCGCCTCCCACATGGCGCCGCGCAGGGTCCCCTCGTACGTGAACCCGCACCTCTCGGCGATGCGGCACGACGCGTCGTGCCCGAGTGCGTGGCCCAACTCCAGGCGGTGCATGCCCAGTTCGGCGAAGGCCCAGTCCACGGTGAGCAGCAGCGCCCGCGTGGCGACTCCCCGTCCGCGGGCCTCGGGGAGCACCCAGTAGCCGACCCGCCCGGTCCGCAGGGGGCGGCTGATGGCGCCGATGCTGACGTGACCGAGGGTCGCGCCGGTCGCCTCGTCCGTGACGCAGAAGGGCATGCCCGTTCCGTCGACGGCGCCGCGCACATGGGCGGTGAGCGACTCGCGCGCGTCGTCCAGGCCCTCCTCCAGGATCAGCGGCGTGTTCCAGCGCCGGAACTCGGGCTCGGTGCGCCCGCGCAGCCAGGTCTCGACGTCCGTCTCGGACTCCGGGTCCCAGACGCGCAGCCGGAGGCCGTGCCCGGACAGCACGGGAGCGGGGTGGACGAGGGACGTCTCACGTATATCGGCCATCTGATCATTGTGTCCCAGGCACCGGCGCTGCGGCGGCCATCATGAGCGACCGTCACGCTCATCCGTGATCAATCCGCAACCAATTCCGGTCTTGACCGAGACCCATCAACCGGGCGTCTGATTACGCTCGCGCACATGGCCGACTCCACGTCCACAACGTCCACCGTTCCCGCACGCCGGCGCGCCGACCACCCCGTCTACGTCGTCGGCGGCGGGCCGGGCGGCCTGGCCGCCGCGTACGCGCTGCGCGCGCGGGGGATACGCGCGGTCGTCCTGGAGAAGTCCGACCGGGTCGGGGCGTCCTGGCGGCGCCACTACGACCGGCTGCACCTGCACACCACCCGCCGCCTGTCCGCGCTGCCCGGTCTGCCGATGCCGCGCCGGTTCGGCAGGTGGGTCTCGCGGGACGACGTGGTGCGGTACCTGGAGAAGTACACCGAGCACCACGAGCTGGAGATCGTGACCGGTGTCGAGGTCTCCCGGCTGACACGCGCGGCCGACGGCGCCGGCTGGCTGCTGCACGCCACCGGCGGGCGGGAGCTGACCGGCAGCGCGGTGGTCGTCGCCACCGGCTACAACCACACGCCGCGTCTGCCCGACTGGCCCGGCCGCACCGGGTACACCGGCGGACTCGGCGAGCCCCGCAGGCTCGTGCACGCCTCCGACTACCGCAACCCCGAGCCCTACACCGGCCGGGACGTGCTCGTCGTCGGTGCCGGCAACACCGGCGCGGAGATCGCCGTCGACCTGGTGGAGGGCGGGGCCGCACGCGTACGGCTGTCCGTGCGCACCGTCCCGCACATCGTGCGCCGGTCGACCGCGGGGTGGCCCGCCCAGTACACGGGCGTGCTCTGCCGGCGGCTGCCGGTCGGGCTCGTCGACCGCCTCGCCGGGCCGCTGGCGAAGGTGAGCGTGCCCGACCTGTCGGCGCACGGCCTGCCCCGCCCCGACACCGGCCTGTACTCCCGGGTCCGTGAGGGGGCGATCCCCGTCCAGGACGTCGGTCTCATCGACGCCGTGCGTGCGGGCAGGGTCGAGATCGTGGGCGCGGTCGAGGGGTTCGAGGACGGCAAGGTCGTGCTCGCCGACGGCAGCCGGATCGAGCCGGACGCCGTCATCGCCGCCACCGGTTACGCCCGCGGCCTGGAGGACCTGGTCGGCCACCTCGGCGTACTGGACTCCCGCGGCAAGCCGGTCGTCCACGGCCCCCGCACCACCGCCGACGCCCCCGGCCTGTACTTCACCGGCTTCACCAACCCCATCAGCGGGATGCTCCGCGAACTGGCCCTCGACGCCGAGCGGATCGCCAGGGCGATCCACAGGGCGATCGCGAAGGCCGGCGGCTGAGCCGGTGGACTAGGCGGTCGCCACCGCGAGTTCCGGCGCGGCCGGAGTCCGCCGGATGACCAGGGCCATCAGCGCCGCCGCCGCGCACAGTGCTCCGGCGGCGTACCAGACCATGTCGTACGAGCCGGTCACGTCCCGTACGACACCGCCGATGAAGGCGACCAGGGCGGCGCCGACCTGGTGGGAGGCGAGGACCCAGCCGAAGACGATCGCGCTGTCCTCGCCGTACTGCTCACGGCACAGGGCGAGCGTGGGCGGGACGGTGGCGACCCAGTCCAGGCCGTAGAAGACGATGAAGAAGATCATCGGCGGGTGCACGTTCGGCGCCAGCAGCATCGGCAGGAACAGCAGGGAGATCCCGCGCAGGGCGTAGTAGACCGCCAGCAGACGGCGCGGCTCGAAGCGGTCGGTGAACCAGCCGGAGGCGATCGTGCCGGCCACGTCGAACACGCCGATGACCGCGAGCAGGGAGGCCGCCGCCGTGATGGGCATGCCGTGGTCGTGGGCGGCGGGCACGAAGTGGGTCTGGATCAGGCCGTTGGTGGAGGCGCCGCAGATCGCGAAGGTGCCGGCCAGCAGCCAGAAGGGGCCGGTGCGCACCGCGGAGAACAGGACGGTCACGGCCCGGCGCGCGGCTCCCGGCACCGGCTCGGGCTTCGGCACGAACTCCGTTGCGCCGTACGGCCGTACGCCCACGTCGGCCGGGTGGTCGCGCAGCAGCAGCCAGACGAAGGGGACGACCGCGAGGGCGGCGAGGGCGACCGTGACGGACGCCGGGCGCCAGCCGTGCTTCTCGACGATCCAGGACAGCAGGGGCAGGAAGATCAGCTGGCCGGAGGCGGAGGCCGCGGTGAGGATGCCGGTGACCAGGCCCCGTCGCTCGGTGAACCACCGGTTGGTGACCGTCGCGGCGAAGGCCAGCGCCATCGAGCCGGTGCCGAGGCCGACCAGCAGGCCCCAGCACAGCAGCAACTGCCAGGCGGCCGTCATCCACACCGTCAGCCCCGAGCCGAGCGCGATCACCGTCAGCGCCGCCGCTACGACCCGCCGGATGCCGAAGCGGTCCATCAGCGCGGCCGCGAAGGGGGCCGTCAGCCCGTACAGCGCGAGGTTGATGGAGACCGCCGCACCGATCGTGCCGCGCGACCAGCCGAAGTCGTGGTTCAGCGGGTCGATGAGCAGTCCGGGCAGGGAGCGGAAGGCGGCGGCGCCGATGATCGTCACGAAGGTGACGGCGGCGACGAACCAGGCGCGGTGGACGCGGTGGGTGCCCTTCCTGCCGGAAGGTGTGCCCTCCGCGGCTGTGGCCGGGGCGGCGGCGGTGTCGGTTGTCTGGGTCACGTCACCAGCTTGCGGTGCCGGGCCGCGCACATCGAGTGGCCCGAAGGACAGCATTCGTAAGGATCGGGCCACTAGGATCGGGGCATGAGTTCTGCGCAGGAGTTCCGGCCGCACCGCGTCGTCGTCCTCGCCCTGGACGGGCTGCTCCCCTTCGAGCTGGGCATCCCGCACCGGATCTTCGGACGGCCCAAGGACGACGCGGGGCGCCGTCTGTACGAGGTCGTCACCTGCTCGGTCCGGCCGCCGGGGCCGGTGCAGACGGACGCCGACTTCTCGATCGAGGTCGCGCACGGGCCGGAGGCCCTGGCCACCGCCGACACCGTGATCGTCCCGGCGTCGTACGAGCTGGGACCGGTGTTCGAGGAGGGCCGGCTGACCGACGAGCTGGCCGCCGCGCTCGCCCGCATCCGGCCCGGCACGCGGCTCGCCTCCATCTGCACGGGGGTGTACGTGCTGGCCGCCGCCGGTTACCTGGACGGCCGCCCCGCCACCACCCACTGGGCCGACGCCGAGCACTTCCAGCGGCTCTTCCCGCGGATCGACGTCGACGCGGACGTGCTGTTCATCGACGACGGCGACGTGCTGACGTCGGCGGGGGTCGCGGCCGGGATCGACCTGTGCCTGCACATGGTGCGCCGCGACCACGGCACCGCGGTCGCCAACGACGTCGCCCGCCGCACCGTCGTACCGCCCCACCGCGACGGCGGGCAGGCGCAGTACATCCACCGGCCCGTTCCGGACCCGCAGCTGGCCACGACGACCGCCGCGCGCGCATGGGCACTGGGGCGGCTGCACGAGCCGATTCAGCTGCGCGACATGGCCGAACAGGAGGCCATGTCCGTCCGGACCTTCACCCGGCGCTTCCGTGAGGAGGTCGGGGTCAGCCCGGGGCAGTGGCTCACCCAGCAGCGCGTCGAACGGGCCCGCCATCTGCTGGAGTCCACGGATCTGTCGGTCGACCAGGTGGCGCGGGACGCGGGGTTCGGTACGGCGCCGTCGATGCGGCAGCACCTCCAGGCGGCGCTCGGGGTGACACCGACGGCGTACCGGCGCACGTTCCGCACCACGACGGCCGCCGCGTCCAGGCCCTCGTCCAGCACGTGAATGTTGTCCACACCCTGTGGACAACATTCACGTGGAATCCCGTCCCCCGGTCACGGTGAGTCCGGGTGACGGCGCGCCCATGCCCGCCCCGAGCACGGCATCGCGCGCCGCCATCCGGTTCCGGCGTTCCGGTCCCACCCCCCTCGGTCCTGAAGGGACCGGCCGACGCCGACCTGACGACTCACACTCGTCGAGGGCTTCCGGCAAGCGGGCCCTCGTCGTCCCCTCACGGCGAATCGCTGCCACAAGCGTGATCAAACGGACACGAACCGTCAACAGCCGTTCAGCGATTTACCCGTTATGCCGGGATCACAGCGGCCGCGCACGGAAGCACCCCCGGCGCACACCCGCCCCACCCCCCGGCCCCGGGGAGCACCGGGCGCCAAACCCCTCGCACACCGGCCCGGCGAGCTACACCGCCTCGTACGCCAGTCCGTCGAACGCGGGGCCGGTGCGGGCGGGTTGCTCGTAGGCGGTGGCGCATGCCGGGGCCGTGCAGACCGGTGCCGCGCACGGTGTCGCCGCGCCGGCGGCCGTCGCCGGTGTCCGGGTGCCGCAGGTCGCCGGGGTCGCCGCGGGAGGCGGGGGCGGTGCACAGCGGTCCAGTTCGCACCAGATGCGCTTGCCCGCGCCCTCGGCGCTCCAGCCCCAGCGGTCCGCGAGGCCGTCGACGAGGGCGAGGCCGCGGCCGTTGGTGGCGTCGTCGCCCGCGCAGCGCGGCACCGGGGCCCGGGTGCTGGCGTCCGCCACCTCCAGGCGCACGGTGGCCGCACCCTCCCCCGTGGCGCCGGGCAGGGACAGTCTGAGCACGGCCGGAGAGCCGGTGTGCAGCACGGCGTTGGTGACGAGCTCGGAGACGAGCAGGACCAGCGTCTCGGCGAGCGGCTCGTCGGACGCTATCCCCGACCCGGCGAGCCGCGAGCGGGCCCACCTGCGAGCTCGCCCCACTTCCGCGGGGTCGGGCCGGATCTCCAGCTGCACTTGAAGCACCTGCACCGCTCACACCATCCGAACCGGCGGACACATAGCCTCGCGCCACACGAGGGCCACGATCGTAGCCATTTTCTGCATGGCCAGAACAACGGCCAGAGCAAGGGTCACCGACCGTGACTCACTTGCCAGACAGCATGGTTGACGTACCGTCACCGCAACAAGCGCTTCGGGCATATTCCCGCGCGAAGGAGTACCCGTGCGGCATACTGTGCGACGCTCGCCACGGGGAGTCGAACAGATGGACGACGAAGGCCGCCCGACCTCGCGAGCCGCGGCGCGCACCGCCGGATCCGGAGCCGCCCCAGGGGCAGCACCGGGACGGCCGGCGCTCCGAACCTCTCGCATCTCCCACAAGGTACCGGAGCGGGGCGGCGACTCCGGGACGTGACGAGCCCGGTCGGCGAAACGACCCGGCAACTACGCTCCGCGACCCCCGATTGCCACGATCATCGACACCCGCATCCGGCTCGGGCCGCCGGCGTCCGGAGGCAGTCACGGACGCCGTGGTCGCGCCCGGTCCTTCAACGGTGTTCCGGGACGGTGAGGCTCAGCGCGATTCCGGGACGGTGAAGTAGCGGGCGAAGGCGGGGACGACGTCCTGTTCGCCCACCCTGCCGTCGGAGTCGGTGTCGAGCGCGGCGGCGGTGGCGTCAGCGATGTCCTCCGCCACGCCGAGCACCTTGAGCATGCGCACGGTGTCGGCGACGGTGGCGGCCCCGTCGCCGTCGGTGTCCGCGACGGCCAGGGCGGCGTGCAGGAAGGGGCGGGCGATCTCGGCGAACCGCTCGGGGTTGTCGCGCAGCCGCTTGACCGCGCCGGTCACGAACTCCTCACGCGTGATGCGCTGGTCGCCGTCGCGGTCGGCGATCCCGGCCATGCCCTGCCAGAACGCCTCCGCACCGGCGTACAGGGCCTGTCCCTTGTCCGAGCGGGCTGTGGTGCCGAACTCGGCGAGCAGCGACTTGGCCGCCGCGCTGAAGTCCTCGCGGTCGATCCAGCCGTTGCCGTCCTGGTCGAAGACGGCGAACCGGGCCGCGATCCTGCGCTCGTACTCGCTGCTGACCATGTCTTCTCCGGCTGCCTCACGTGTGGGTTCCGTCTGGCAGGGAGCGTACGACGCCGGAGGTGTCCGCAGGTGGGAAACGCACGGTTGTGCCACCTACGGGTACTGGCGCACCGTCACGCGGACAGGGGTTCCTCGTCCACGGCCGCCGCGAGGTCCGGGTAGACGTCGAAAAGGCGGCGCACGCCGAGCGCGCCGAGGACCCGGTTGACGTGGGAGCCGTCGACGGCGCCGCCGGCCGGGAGGATCAGGCGCAGCCGGCCCTGGCAGGAGCGGATCAGACGGCGGGCCGCGATGAGGACGCCGACGCCGCTGGAGTCGCAGAAGAAGACGTCCGAGAGGTCCAGTACGAGATCGTGCCGGCCCTCGGCCACCACGTCGTGGATGCGTTGGCGCAGCATCGGCGAGGTCACCAGATCCAGTTCGCCCGCGACCTGGAGCACGCTCCACTCGCCCTGCCCGTCGCTGGTCACCTTGAACACCACGGCTGCCCTCCGCTCGCCGGAATTCCCCGGAACCGCCCGGAAACGGAAGCAGTTCCTACACTTCTGTCCGCGCGGCTGCCCAGCGGCCGTTCCCGCAAACGCCGGACGACAAACCGACGGCGTTCATCAAGGGACTTGTTTCAGTCATATTCATTCGTGTTCGATCAGACTTGATCCGACGGCACGGGGTAGGCCGACTCGTGCGGCCTCCACCACCGGCCCCACCCACCGGCCTTCACCACGGCCTTTACCACCTGCGGACGCCCGGGGGCGCGCAATGCAACAAAGGGGCGTGCGCCGTAGGACGTGCCGACTACATTCGATGTGACCAGACAGACAGGCTGGACCGGGACGGACCAGGACAGAAGCAAGGCAACGGGACCACAAGCAGCAAGGGCAGCAAGGCAACAGGACCGCAGGCGGCAGGGCCGTAGGCAGCAGGACGGCAAGGCCGGGCGTGAAGGGGGACGCATGGCGGACAGGGACGCACCACCCCGCTGGGACCGCGGAATGCAACAGCGGCTCGCACGCGGAGAGGCGGCCGCCCTGGGCGAGCTCTACGACCGGTTCGGCTCGCTCGTGCACGGCCTCGCGCATCGCGTGCTCGGCGACGAGAAGGCCGCCGACAGCATCACCGGCGAGGTCTTCACCCACGTCTGGCAGCACCCCGACGCCTACGACCCCCGCCAGGGCCCCCTGCGTTCCTGGGTGGCCGCGCTCACCCACCGCCTCGCCGTGCAGCGGCTGCGCACCACCGAGACCGCCGCCCTGGTCCGCGGCGGCGGGGGCTCCGCCGAGGAGCTGGAGGGCAGGGTGCGCCGCGCCTCGGTCGCCGCCCGTGCCGACTACATCGTCCACTCCATGCCGGCCCCGCTGCGCGCCGCCCTGGAACTGGCCTACTTCCAGCGCCACGACTACCGCCGGACCGCCGCCCGCCTCGGCGTCACCGAGGACGAGGCCCGGCGCCGGCTCCGCCTCGGCCTCCAGCTCCTGTCCACCGCGCACGACGCCGCGGTCCTCGGCGTGCCGCCCGAACACGGGGGTGCGGCATGAGCGGAGCGGGACCGTACGAAGAGGGCGACGGGCACTTCGAGGAAGGCGGCGGAGGCGACGGGAAGAACGGGAACGAGGAGCACGGCGACCCCGGACGGTCGCCGCGCATACCCATGCCCCGCGTCTCCGTCGAGGACAGCGGGCTGCCGCTGCCCACACCGGAGCAACCGGACAAATCATCAGCAATCACTCAACTCGCAGAGCCCACGGAGCCTTCCGCGCGCCCGGAGTCGAAGGGCCGCACCGTGCTGGAGCATCACGTCCTGAAGTCGCTCCTCGGTGCCTGGGCGCTGGCCGCCTGTTCCGCGGAGGAGACCGCGGCCGTCGAGGAACACCTCGGCGAGTGCGGCGGCTGCGCGGAGGAGGCGCTGCGGCTGCGGGACGCGGTCGGCCTGCTGCACCGCCCCGAGAGCCTCGACCTCGACCCGGGTCTGCGCACCCGCGTCCTGGCGAGTTGCCTGCAGCGCAGGCCGCCGCGCTTCCCGGTGCCCGACTGGGCTGCGCCCTACGACGCGGAGACCGCGCGTCTGGACGCGCTGCTGCAGGACATCGGGGACTCCGAGTGGGACGCGCCGGTACGGCTGCGCTGGTTCGACGGCGAGGACGCGGCGAGCCGCCGTACCACCGTGGCCGGGGTGATCGCGCATCTGACGAGCGTCGACGGGCTGATCGCGGTCGCCCTCGGCCTCGACGACCCACTGGGGGACGCCGCCGACGGCACGGGCGACGGTGCCGGGCCGACCCCCGAGGCGCGCACCGAGGCGTACTGGCGGTCCGCGCACCTTCCCCGGGCCGGCTCCGTACGGATGCCGTGGCGGGAGCAGACGCACGCGCTCGTACGGACGGTGTCCGTCGCCGGTGGGGTCGGTGGTGCCGGCGAAACCGACACTGACGGGTCGGACGCCACCCCCGACGCGCCCCCGGCCGTGTCGTACGGCGACTTCGAACTGCCGTTGCGGGACGCGCTGCTCGACCGGGCCTTCGAGTGCTGGATCCACGCGGAGGACATCGCCGAGGCCGTCGACTACCCCTACGAGCCGCCCGCGCCGCGCCATCTGCGCGGGATGATCGACCTCGCCGCCCGGATGCTGCCGGGCATGCTGGCCGTACGGCGCCGGGCCGGCCTCGCCTCCCCCGCCCGCACCCGGCATCTCGTGGCCGCCGGACGGCCCGGCCGCAGCCTGCGGCTGGAGATCGAGGGGCTGGCCGGCGGCGAGTGGCTGATCCCGCTCGACTCGCCGGGAGCGGTGGGCTCCGCGGAGCACGAGGTGGCCCATGTCGCGCTGGACGGGGTGGAGTTCTGCCGCCTCGCGGCGGGCCACATCGCCCCGCGCGAGGCGGCGGTCGGCCAGGTCGGCGACCGGGAGGCGATCAGGGACGTGCTGTACGCGGCGGCGTCGCTGAGCCGGATGTGAGGTGCCCCCGTTCCCGGGGGCACCGGGCGGGTGCCCCTACGCGAACACCACCGTGCGGCGGCCGTTGAGCAGGATGCGGCGCTCCGCGTGCCACTTCACCGCGCGGGCCAGCGCCTGGCACTCCACGTCCCGGCCGACCGCGACCAGTTGGTCCGGGGTGACGTCGTGGCCGACCCGCTCGACCTCCTGCTCGATGATCGGGCCTTCGTCGAGGTCCGCGGTCACGTAGTGGGCGGTCGCGCCGATCAGCTTCACGCCCCTGGCGTGCGCCTGGTGGTACGGCTTGGCGCCCTTGAAGCTCGGCAGGAAGGAGTGGTGGATGTTGATGATCTTTCCACTGAGCTGCTTGCACAGGTCGTCCGAGAGGACCTGCATGTAGCGGGCGAGGACGACCAGCTCGACCTTCTCCTCGCGCACGATCTCCAGCAGCCGCGCCTCGGCCTCGGCCTTGGTGTCCCGGGTCACCGGGATGTGGTGGAAGGGAATGTCGTACGACCCCACCAGCTCCGCGAAGTCGGTGTGGTTGGACACCACCGCCGCGATCTCCACCGGCAGCGCGCCGATCCGGGCGCGGAAGAGCAGGTCGTTCAGGCAGTGCCCGAACTTGCTGACCATCAGCACGACCCGCATCTTCTCGTCGGCCCGGTGGATCTGCCAGTCCATGGCGAAGGAGTCGCCGATCGCCGCGAAGCTGGCGCGCAGCTTGTCCACGGTCACGGGGGCCTCGGCGGAGAAGTGGACCCGCATGAAGAACAGTCCCGTGTCCTGGTCGCCGAACTGCTGGCTGTCCACGATGTTGCAGCCGGTCATGAACAGGTAGCTCGACACGGCGTGCACGATGCCCTGCTTGTCCGGGCAGGACAGGATCAGGACGTACTGGTCGGCCGGCTGGGCCGCCGCGGCTCGGGGGGACTGCTCATTCATGCACCACAGGGTCCCACACGCCCCGCCCGCCGTGGGCCGCCGTCCCGCAGGACGGGACGGCGGCCGCAGCCTGTGCGGCGCGGGTCACGCGGCGCCGTGCGGGTCGTACGAACCCCGTGCGGGTCACGCGGCCCGCTGCGGGTCACGCGGCGCGGGTGAGGATGCGCAGCACCTCGAGGCTGCGCGGCGGGGCGTCGGGGTCCTCGCCGTCGCTCACCGCCATCCGCACGTGCGCGTCCCGCGCCGCCCGGACCGCCTCCGGCCAGCCGTGGTGGTCGAGATAGGCGGCCACCGGCGCGTCCGGGCCGACCTCGTGCATGAGCCGCAGCACCCGCAGCACGGCGGTGTCGACGAGGGCCGCCTCCTGGGAGTCCCGGAAGATCGTGCCGACGTACTTCTCGGCGGACCAGTTGTCCAGCCAGGTGTCCTCGACCAGGCGGTAGACGGCGTCGGTGACGTCGCCGTAACCTTCGACTCCCGCCAGCCAAACCTCGCGCTGGAACACCGGGTCGGAGAGCATGTGCAGCGCGGAACGCACATTGCTGCGCCAGCGCCACCACGGCATGTCGTTGAGTGGCATGCCGCCCATGGTGGATGAGCGACGGCCGCGACGGGAAGAGTTCTCCGAACCTTGCACGGTCATCGATCGTACGTTCTCCCTCCCGGCACACTCACCGGCCCCTGTAATTCACCTGCGCGTCACCCGCTGTTGAACATGGGTCACTCCATGGTTAGGGATGTGCGGGAATCGTGCGTGTGCATGACCGGCAGGCGACGTACGCGCAGCACGAACCTCCCCGCCCCCACCCGCCCCGCCGGAAGGCGCAGAGCCCTTCTGTCCGCGGGCGCACTGGCGGCGTGCGCGTCGCTCGCCGCGGGCTGCGGTGTCGTCCCCGGTGCCACGGGGGGCTCCGGGGACGGCACCGTCACCGTGATGACCTGGGCGCCGGACGGGACCAAGGCGACCAACAAGCCCGGCATGCCCGCCATGGCCCGCGCCTACGCCCGCTGGGTCAACGCCCACGGCGGCATCGCGGGCCACAAGCTGAAGGTCCTCACCTGCAACGACGGCAACGACAGCGTGCAGGCCGGCAAGTGCGCCCGGCGCGCCGTCCAGGAGAACGTGGTCGCCGTCGTCGGCTCCTACAGCCAGTTCAGCGACTCCTTCTTCCCTCCGCTGGAGGGCGCGGGCATCCCGTACATCGGCGGCTACGGCGTGACCAGCACCGAGTTCACCAGGGCGCTGTCCTATCCCGTCAACGGCGGGCAGCCCACCCTGCTGGTCGGCCTCGGCCGGGAGCTGGCCGCCGACTGCGGCCCCGTCACGCTCGTCCGCCCCGACAGCATCGCGGGCGACGAACTGCCCAGCCTGCTCAACGCCGGCCTGAAGGCCGGCGGCCACACCCCCGCCCACGACCAGATGGCCCCCGAGGACGCCACCGAGTACTCCGCCGAGGCGGACCGGGCGCTGCGGCAGGCCACCGCCGACCGGGGCAGGAAGGGCTGCGTGATACCGGCCCTGGGCGAGCGCACCAGCATCTTCATGGACTCCTTCCGCCGCGACCGGGAGAACTATCCGGCGGTGCGCACCGACGCCGTGCTCGGCAGCGTCGACCAGACGGTGGTCGACGCCAGCGGCGGACCGTCGGGGCCCTACGAAGGCTCGTACGTCACCGGCTGGTACCCGGTCGCGGGCGACCCGCGCTGGGACCCGATGAAGAAGGTGATCAACGAGGAGGCCTTCGGTGACAACCGGGTCGACCCCGCGGACGCCGGGGTGCAGACCACCTGGATCGCCTACACCGTGCTCCGGGCCGTCCTGGAGAAGATCGGCTCCGGCGAGGTCAGCGCCGACTCCGTACGGCACACCCTCGACGACGGGCTGCGGGTCGACACCGGCGGACTGACCCCGCCGCTGCGCTGGGAGCAGTCGGGGCCGTTCTCCGGCGCCGGCTTCGCCCGCCTGGTCAACGCCGACGTCACCCTCCAGGTGGTGCGCCAGGGACGGCTGGTGTCGGCCACGAAGGGGTTCGTCGACGTGACGAAGACGCTGCAGGACGCGGACGTGGAGTGATCCGCCGCCCGGCTCCGAGCGGCGGAGCCGGGCAGCGGGGGCGCTCAGAGCTGGGTCGGCTGGCGCTGGGTGAGGCCGTACTTCTTCGCGATCGTGTTCCACAGCTGCGCGGCCTTGACCTTCTGGGCGCTGGCGACACCGCTCTGGCGGTTGCCCTGCTGGGCCTCGGCGGTGGTGCGGGCGTGGCCCTTCTTGCAGCCCTTCTTATCCTTGACCTGGTCCGCCCAGGCCGCGTAGTGCTGGTCGGCCGACGCCGAGGCCTTCCACGCGCTGGTGAGCGCGCTGGTGAGTTCGGCGTTGCCGGGGAGCTTGTCGACGGAGAGTCGGCCCAGCCGGGTCACCAGGCCGTTGCGCTGCTTGGCGGCGTCGCGCAGGTCGCTGGCCGAGCTGTCCAGGTTGTCGCACTTGCGGACGTTCGCGACCGCGTTGATCACGGAGGTGCGGCTGCTGCCGCTGTCGGCCAGCAGCTTGTCCAGCTCGACCGCCTGCGCGCGGGCCGGGTCGGCGGACGGTGAGGCAGAGGAGTCGGTGGCGGGAGCCGTGGCGGAGACGTTCGTGTTCTTGTCGGTGCTGTCGCCGCCGCCTCCGCCACCGCCGCTGAGCATGGCGCCCGCGCCGACGCCGAGCACGACGATGCCGATGCCGACGGCCGCGATCAGCGGCACGCGCGAGCCGGTCCGTCTGCCCCCGCGGCCGGGGTCGCCGTCGCCGTCGCCGGCCTGCCCCACGAAGGAGGACGGCCCGCCCGGACCGGGCGCGCCCGGCCGGCCGGGCGGAACGTCGTGGGACTGGAAGCGGGGCATCTGCTGGGTGGCCGGGGCGCCGCCGGCGTCGCTGCGGAACAGGTTGTCGAACTCGGCGGGTGTCTGCCGCCCGCCGGCCGCGCTCGGTCCGCCGCCGTACGGGGCTGCCGGTGCCCCGGCCGCCTGGGCCTCCACGGGTGCGATGAACTGGGTGGCCTGGGCGTCCGGGTCGCCGCCCGGCAGCGGGCCCGCGCCACCCTGCGGTACGCGGCCCAGGAACCGGGTCGAGGAGTCGCCGCCGGACGCCTCGGGCGGCATCGCCCCCGGCGCCACCGGCGGTATGTACTGCGTCGCGCCCTCGTCCGCCGGTGCGGCGGGCACGGGCGGCAGGTACTGCGTGGCCCCCTCGTTCACGGGAGCCGCACCGACCGGCGGAAGGTACTGAGTGGCGCCCTCGTCGCCGCCGGGCGCGCCGTGCGCCGGGGCACCGTAGGCGGGTACGCCGGGCGCGCCGTGTGCGCCGTGTGCGGCCTGCTGTCCGGCCGGGGCGCCGTACGGGTCCGATCCCGCCGCCGGCGGCAGCGCGGCACCGTGCGCGCCGGTCGTGTACGGGCTCGGCGGGGCGGCCTGGGGGGCGTACGGGTCCGCGGCCGGAGGCAGCGGGGCGCCCGCCTGGGCGCCGTAGGCCGGGGCGCCCTCGGGGGGCAGCGGGCCGGCGGCCTGACCGTGGGCACCCCACGGGGCCTGGGGGCCCTGCGGGTTCTGCGGGCCCTGCGGGTACGCCTCCGGGGCGCCCGAGCCCCAGGACGGGGCGGACTGGGAGGTCTGGAAGGGCTGGGCGGACTGGTCGGGCGCAGACTGCCAGCCCTGTCCGGGCTGCGGCGCCACCGTCTGCCCGCCCTCGGGTCCCCACGGCTGGCCCCAGGCCTGACCGCCGGCCGGGGCCGCGGCCCGACCGGCCGACTGGGCGGGCGGCAGGCCGCCGGGCCCGCCGGTGCCGGCCGGGCCGCCCGCACCGCCCGTCATGCCCGGCAGCAGGGGCTGCCCACCGTCGGAGGGCAGCACGATGCCTTCGCGCGCGGGCCGCGCCGAGGGCTCCTCGCCCTGTCCACTCTGCGTCACCGGGACTCCTACGATTGGGGGACCTTCGGAATCGTCGGCTCACGCTACCGGGTCCCCCGAGCCCGGTGCCACGCAGCACCGGGCGCGCACTCCTTCCCTGTGACGGCAGTAACAAAACCCGCGCGTACGGCGCTGTATGTGACCCGCGCACGCGCGTTCAGGCCGCCGCCCGCACCTCCAGCCGCGCCCCGAACTCCCTTACCACCGACTCCTCCCGGTACGGGTCGAGACGCTGCTGAAAGTCCTCCAGGTACTCCACGCCCCGGTCGGAGCGCAGGGTCTGAAGCAGCTCCACGGCCTTCAGGCCGGTGCTGCAGGCCTGTTCGACCTCCCGTTGCTGCACCTGCGCCGTGGCGAGCAGCACATAGCCGATCGCCCGGCGCCGGGCCCGCGAGGCGGGATGCCCGGCCAGCGACGCCTCCGCCTGCCGTGCCGCCGCCTCCGGCCGGCCCAGGTCCCGGTAGCAGTGCGCCAACTCGTCGGCGAGATAGGCCTCGTCGAAGTGCGCGATCCACGCCGGGTCGTCCCCGGAGTCCGTCTCGGCGGACTCCAGCGCGCTCACCGCCCGGCCCGCGGACAGCTCGGCCGCCCGCACATCGCCCATCAGCGCGTGCCCGCGCGCCTCCGCCGCGTGGAACATCGCCTCCGCGCGCGGTGTCACGCGACCCCGCGCTCCCTCCTGCGCCGCCCGCGCCAACTGCGCGATCTCACGCGGGTTTCCGAGCTGTGCGGCCAGGTGGCTCATGGAGGCGGCCAGCACGTAACCGCCGTAACCGCGGTCCCCGGCCGCCTGGGCGAGCCGCAGCGCCTGGATGTAGTACCGCTGGGCCAGGCCGGGTTGGCCGGTGTCCACGGCCATGTAGCCGGCGAGCTCCGTCAACCGCGACACGGCGGCGAACAGATCGCGGCCCACCGCCTCCCGGTACGACCCCGCCAGCAGCCCCGAGACCACGCTGTTGAGGTAGTGCACGACCACCGGGCGCACATGCCCGCTGCCGTAGGTGTGGTCCAGGTCGACCAGGGCCTGCGTCATGGCCCGTACGGCCGCCACGTCGGACTGGCCCACCCGGGGCCCGGCCGAGCGCGCGACCTGCCCGTCCGGTGCGGTGATCAGCCAGTCGCGGCTCGGCTCGACCAGCGCGGAGGCGGCGACGGAGGAGCCGGACAGGAAGTCCCGCCGGCCCACGTCGCTGCGCCACAGCTCGCAGACCTGCTCGATGGCCCCCAGTACCGTCGGCGAGAACTGGAGACCCACTCCCGAGGCGAGGTTCTTGCCGTTGGCCATGCCGATCTCGTCGATCGTGACCGTACGGCCGAGCTTGCGGCCCAGCGCCTCCGCGATGATCGCCGGGGCCCGGCCGCGTGGCTGCTGCCCGCGCAGCCAGCGCGCCACGGACGTCTTGTCGTAGCGAAGGTCGAGGCCGTGCTCGGCGCCGCACATGTTGACCCGGCGGGCCAGTCCGGCGTTCGAGCAGCCCGCTTCCTGGATGAGCGCCTGCAGCCGTTCGTTCGGCTGCCGCGCGACGAGAGGCCTTGCGGCCATGGCGTTAACCCCCTGCCTTCGTGGCGGCTCGCCCCTTCGGCTCACTCGCCGTGTGGCTCCGGTGCCCTGCCCGTGCACCGACGTTGACGTGTTCCGCACGGCCGGACCCGTCCGCGTCCCGGCGGAGGGTCCGGCTGTGAAGATCAATGCCCCAACGACATAACGAAAATGCGAGACATGCGAAGATTGCCGGGGTAAAGGCGGATACCCCCGCACAGAGGATTACCCAGCGCCTGCCGGCGATCCTCCCGCGCGCCCCCACACATGCATCCATGCGCCCCGGGCGCGGAATCGATGCTCCCCTCCCGCGCGCGGAACCGTGCCGCGAGACTCCCGCACCACCCGTAACTCCAGGTGGGCGCGGGAGTTGAGTGGGGCGTGGAAGAGACGATCCCGGGCACGCACGCCGCACAGATTGCCGGTCAGATCCCCAAGCAGCGCGGGGACTCGCTGCTGGAGACCGCCGTTCGCTATGCCGAGGAGCGCCACTGGGACGTGTTCCCCGGCACCTGGCTGGAGGCCGTTGACGGGGTGCAGCGCTGCTCCTGCGGCGACCCGGCGTGCGCCGCGCCCGGCGCGCACCCGGCGCGCGAGGACTGGGCGACCCTGGCGACCGGCAGCGCCACCGTGGCCCGCCGGATGTGGCAGAGGCAGCCGACCGCCTCGATCCTGCTCCCCACGGGCCGTACGTTCGACGCGATCTGCGTCCCGGAGACGGCCGGGTTCCTCGCGCTGGCCCGTATGGAGCGGCTGGAGCTGACCCTCGGGCCGGTGACGCTGACCCCCGAGCGGCGCATGCAGTTCTTCGTGCTGCCGGGGGCCTGCGCCAAACTGCCGGACCTGCTGCGCAAACTGGGCTGGGCGCCGGGGTCCCTGGACCTGCTCGCGCTGGGCGAGGGCGCGTACGTGGCCGCGCCGCCCACGCGGTACGGGTCGCGGGGCGCCGTGCAGTGGGCCTGCCGGCCGACCCCGGCGAACCGGTGGCTGCCGGACGCGGAGGAGCTGATCTCGGCGCTGGCCTACGCGTGCGGCAGGGACCGGTAGGGGCCCGGCGGCGAGGACGGGAGCAGGGGCGGTGGGCACATTGACGGCGATGGACACGCTGACGGCGATGGGCGCGTTGACGGCGATGGACACGCTGACGGCGATGGACGCGCCGAGGGCCGTGGCGCGCTGGGGGCCGTAGACGCACCGGGCTCCCTCGTAGGGTTCACCTGACGGAGGGAGCAGCAGTGGTGAGTAACAGTGCCGTACGTGTCCAGGGGCTCTGGAAGCGGTTCGGGCAGCAGGTCGCCGTCGCCGGGATCGATCTGGAGCTGCCCGCCGGGAAGTTCATCGGCCTGGTGGGGCCCAACGGGGCAGGCAAGACCACCACGCTGTCCATGGTGACCGGGCTGCTGCGACCCGATCAGGGAACCGTCGAGGTCGTCGGGCACGACGTGTGGCGGGACCCGGTGGCGGTGAAGGCGCGGATCGGGGTGCTGCCCGAGGGACTCCGGCTCTTCGAGCGGCTGTCGGGCCGGGAACTGCTGTCGTACTCCGGGCGGCTGCGCGGGCTGCCCGGAGCCGAGGTGGACCGCCGGGCCACCCAACTGCTCGACGTACTCGACCTGTCCGGCGCCCAGCACAAACTCGTCGTCGACTACTCGACCGGCATGCGCAAGAAGATCGGACTCGCCTGCGCGCTCCTCCACAACCCCGAAGTCCTCTTCCTCGACGAGCCGTTCGAGGGCGTCGACCCCGTGTCCGCGCAGACCATCCGGGGCGTCCTGGAGCGGTACACCGCCTCCGGCGCGACCGTCGTGTTCTCCTCGCACGTCATGGAACTGGTCGAGTCCCTGTGCGACTGGGTGGCCGTCATGGCCGCGGGCCGCATCCGCGCCCACGGCACCCTCGCCGAGGTGCGCGGCCAGGCCCCCAGCCTTCAGCGGGCGTTCCTCGAACTCGTCGGCGCGCAGGGCCGGGAAGCCGGTTCCGACCTCGACTGGCTGGGCGGAGGCACCCGATGAGCACCGCCGCGAACACCGCCGTGAACACCACCTCGCCGAGCGCCGCCGGCGGCTCGATCACCCCCGTCGTCGTACGGCTGAAGCTGTCGCTGCTGCGCGGCGGGCTGCGGCGGTCCGGCGGCCGGCGCGCCGCGTACATCGCGTCGGCCGTCGTCGCGCTGCTGTTCGCCGTGTCCCAGCTGCTCGGCATGATCCTGCTGCGCGGGCACGCGCACATCGCCTCCGTGACCGTGCTGGGCACGGCCGTACTGGCCCTGGGCTGGGCGGTGATGCCGCTGTTCTTCCCCAGCGGCGACGAGACCCTGGACCCCACCCGTCTGGTGATGCTGCCGCTGCGCCCGCAGCCGCTCGTCCGGGCGCTGCTGGCGGCCTCCCTGGTCGGCATCGGGCCGCTGTTCACGGTGCTGCTGCTGACGGGCTGTGTGATCTCGGTGGCGCACGGGGCGGCGGCGTACGCCGTCGCGGTCCTCGCGCTGCTGCTCGCCCTGCTGGTGTGCGTGGCCCTCGCCCGGGCCGTGGCCGCCGCCAACACCCGGCTGCTGACCAGCCGCAAGGGCCGGGACCTCGCGGTGCTCAGCGGACTGGTCATCGCGATCGGCGCGCAACTGGTCAACTTCGGCATGCAGCGGCTGGGTTCGTCGGGACTCGGCCGGCTCGACCCGGTGGCGGACGTGGTCCGCTGGGTGCCGCCCGCGTCGGCGGTGGGCGCGGTGGACTCGGTGAGCGACGGCTCGTACGGCGTCGCGGTGGCCCAGCTCGCACTGACCGCGGCCGCCCTGGCCGCACTCCTGACGATGTGGGCGCGCACCCTGACCCGCCTGATGACCTCCCCCGACGCCTCCACGCTCCAGCCCGCCGACACCGCAGCCCGCGACCGGTCCCGCACCGGCGGACTGACCCGGCTGCTGCCCTCCGGCCGCACCGGCACCGTCATGGAACGCAGCCTGCGCTACGTCTGGCGCGACCCGAAGACCAAGGCGGCCTGGGTGACCTCGCTGGCCATCGGCCTGATCGTGCCGGTGTTCAACGCCCTCCAGGGCACCGGATCGCTCTACTTCGCCTGCTTCGCCGCCGGGATGCTCGGCATCCAGATGTACAACCAGTTCGGGCAGGACACCTCCGCCTTCTGGATGGTCGCGCTGACGATCTCCACCCCGCGCGACGCCTACCTCGAGCTGCGCGGACGGGCGCTGGCCCTGCTGGTGGTGACCCTCCCCTACGCCACCCTGGTCACGGTGGTGACGACGGCACTGCTCGGCGACTGGCCACGGCTGCCCGAGGTGCTCGGCCTGTCCTTCTCCCTGCTCGGCGCGATGCTGGCGACCGGCGCGTGGACCTCGGCGCGCTTCCCGTACTCCATCCCGCAGGAGGGCCACAAGAACGTGGCCCCCGGCCAGGCGGGCCTCGCCTGGATCGCCATCGCCGGCGGCATGGTCTCGGCGGCCCTGCTGTCCTCCCCCGTCATCGCCCTGGCCATCTGGGCGAACGTCAGCGCGACCGGCGACACCTGGAGCTGGCTCCTGCTCCCGGCGGGCGCGGCGTACGGCGCCGCGATCACCTACGCGGGCCTACGGCTCGCGGCCCCCCGCACGGCGGCCCGGCTACCGGAGATCCTGACGTCGGTGAGCAAGGGGTGAGCCGGAGACGAGGGGTCAGCCGGGTCGGCAGGGGATGAGGAGGTGGAGACAGGTCGTGCGGACCTGTTCTCGGGTCCTCACCCGGTCAGGACCGCGTCCAGAAACGGAGTGATCGCCGCGCGCCAGGCGTCCGGCTGGTCGTAGTGGACGAGGTGGCCGGCGTCGGCGACCTCCGCGTACTGGCCGTGGGGGAGGACGCGCACCATCTCCTGGGCCTCGGCGCGGCCGAGTTCGCCGTCGAGGCCGCGTACGACGAGGGCCGGGCACCGGACCTGGGCCAGTTCCTCCCAGTGGGCGTCGTAGACCCAGGTCTCGCGGGAGGTGAGCATCCGGTCGGGTTCGAAGACGGGGCGCCAGCCGTCGGGGCACTCGTGCATGACCTCGGCGTAGAACTCGCCGCGGGCCGGGTTAGGGCGCTCCACCCAGGGGTCGTCCTCGCCGAACCACTTGCGGACGTCGGCGAGGGTGGCGAAGGGCAGGGGCCAGGACTTGAACCAGTCCTCCCACTCGCGCTGGGAGGCCGCGCCGAGGGCGGAGGCCCGCATGTCGCAGATGATCAGTCCGCGCACGAGGTCGGGGCGTTTCGCGGCGAGCTGCCAGGCGGTCAGTGCGCCCATGGCGTGCCCGATGAGGACGGCCGGGCCGAGGCCGAGCTGTTCCACGGCCGCCTCGGCGTCCTCGACGTAGGCGTCGCGGGTGTAGGCCGCCTGCGGGGGTTTCTGGCTCTGGCCGTGGCCGCGCTGGTCGAGGGCGACGGCCCGGTGCCGCTCGGAGAGCCAGCGGGCGGTGGCGGCCCAGTGGGAGGCGCGGCCCATGAGCCCGTGGAGTAAGAGCACGCCGGTGGGCGGGCGGAGTTCGGCCTCGTGGCCGGCGTGCGGTTCGTGGGGCTCGTGCGGTTCGTACGGTGCCGCCTGCGACGGTACGAAGGTACGCGGTGCGGTGCTGTCCGAAGCCGAGTTGCCTGGTGCTGTCTTCCGGGGTTCCGCGAACTCCCAGGCGGCGAGCCGTACGCCGCCCGCCCCGGTCACGTCGATGCGCCGCGCCATTGGCCCTGGCACCCCCCTAGCTCGCTGCCCATTCCCGTAGCGCGGGCCCTGCGGCCCATCACCCACAGGCTATCGAATGCCTATTCGAAAACGCCTTTCCCGCCGTCAACACCCCTCGTTCGAGTGACCCCCCGCAACGCATGATCGCCGCCACCGGGGGGAGATCTTCAACGGGAGGCGGACCACTCGGGGAAAAGGGGTCCGCGGGGGACGACCCTGAGAGCTCGGGGCTCCGGGTCGCTACAGGGGAGGACAGGCCCCGGCGCCACCACACGGCGCCGGGGCCCTCCACACGTCTGCGGCACATCCTCCCCCACCCCCACGAGTCATATGCCTCACGCGACAGCCTCGCACGCCCGGCGCCCGCGCGCTGCGCTTCGACGCGCTGGATCCGCGACGCAGAGGGGCAGGAGGAACCAGCGGTCAGCGCTTGGCGACGAAGACGTGGGAGGCGACCTCCGCCTCCAGCTCGGCGGCCTCGCCGCCGCTGCCGACCAGCACACCGCCCGCCGACTCCGTCACGCTCACCACCGAGCCGGGCTGCACGCCCGCGCGGCGCAGCGTGTACATCAGCTGCGCGTCCGTCTGGATGGGCTCGCCGATCCGGCGGACGACGACCGTCTTGCCGTCCGAGCCCGGGTCGAGGTCGGCCAGCGACACCATGCCCTCGTCCAGGAACGGGTCGGCGTGGTCCTTCTCGCCCAGCTCCTCCAGGCCCGGGATCGGGTTGCCGTACGGCGACTCGGTCGGGTGCCGCAGCAGCTCCAGCACGCGGCGCTCGACGGCCTCGCTCATCACATGCTCCCAGCGGCAGGCCTCGGCGTGCACCTGCTCCCATTCCAGGCCGATCACGTCGACCAGCAGACACTCCGCGAGCCGGTGCTTGCGCATCACGCGCGTGGCCAGCCGGCGGCCCTCGTCCGTGAGCTCCAGGTGCCGGTCCGGAGCGACCGAGACCAGGCCGTCGCGCTCCATGCGCGCGACCGTCTGGCTCACCGTCGGCCCGCTCTGGTCCAGCCGCTCGGCGATCCGGGCGCGCATCGGGACGACGCCTTCCTCCTCCAGCTCGAGGATGGTGCGGAGATACATCTCCGTGGTGTCGATCAGTCCGGACATACGTGCCCCTCGATTACCTCTGCCGGAAGCTCGGCGGCTCCCAGGCGCGTGCGCTGGCCCTGAACTCAATTCTGACGCATACCACTGACAACCGGGGCGTGCCGACGGAACCCCGCGTCGCAGACCGCGATTCCGGACGGTCGCGGCGGCCGGGAACACGCCCGGCGGCGTACCCGGCCGTATTGACAGGACTCTGGTCCAGACCTCACCGTGATCCGCGGCACAGGGGCATGGGCAGACGCCCCGCAGACGCCCCCAGACATCCTCACAGCCGTCCACGGCATCCACAGGCATCCGGAGGGACCCCGCATGAGCGACCGCACGTTGGCCGGCCAGTTCTTCGACGCGGCCATCGGCCTGCTCCAGCGGGTCCGTGACGAGGAGGCCGAGTCCGTCACGGCCGCCGGCACCCTGCTCGCCGACACCGTGGCCGACGGCGGCCGCCTGTTCGCCTTCGGCGCCGGACACTCCTCCCTCGCCGCCCAGGACGTCGTCTATCGGGCCGGCGGCCTCGCCCTGATGAACCTCCTCGCCGTCCCCGGCGCCGTCGGCGTCGACGTCATGCCCGCCACCCTGGGCTCCGCCCTCGAACGCGTCGACGGCCTCGCCGCCGCCGTCCTGGACTGCTCCCCCATCCGCTCCGGCGACGCCCTGGTGATCGTCTCCCTGTCCGGCCGCAACGCCCTCCCCGTCGAGATGGCCATGAACGCCCGCGCCCTGGGCGTGAAGGTCATCGGAGTGACGTCGGTGGCCTACGCCACCCAGACCACGTCCCGCCACGTGTCGGGGACGTATCTGAAGGACCACTGCGACGTCGTCCTGGACTCCAAGATCGCCGTCGGCGACGCCGAACTCACCCTCGACACCGTCCCCGCGCCCTTCGCCCCGGCCTCCACGGTCGTCACCTCGGCCCTTCTCCAGGCGGTCATGGCCACCACCGCCGGCGTCCTGGCCGACCGCGGCATCGAGCCCCCGCTGCTGCGCTCCGGCAACGTCGACGGCGGCCACGAGTGGAACGGCAAGGTCTTCGAGCAGTACGCGGACCGGATCTTCTACCGGCGCTGACGATCCCAGGCCCACGCGCGCGTGCCCCGGGACTGCCACCACACGTGGTGCACAACGTGATCGCGTCGCCCGCCGCGACGACCCTCGACGAGGTGCGCGAGCCCAGCGGACGCAACCGGCTGGAGCGGCCTCACCGAGACCGAGCGGTACGTACTCCCGGACGAGACCGACCTCTGGCTGACCCTGCGGCTGACGGCGGCGGCGCACAGCCACCGTGTTCGTCTCGGGTTCGCTCCAGGTCCACGGGGATTTTCCGCGTACAACGATTCCTTCAATCTTGCGGGAACCCGATGTGCGCTGCGTCACGTTCAAGTTGAATGAAGGCCAGTGAACGAAAGCCAGTGAGTGAACCGACGCGCCGTGTGTGCGGACGCAGCCTGCAGGGGGTCCAGGTGAGTGCTTCCCGGCGTAGTGGGACCACCGACGAGCTCGGGCCCGACGAGCCCGAGCCGGAACGGGACGGTCCGGGGGCCCTCGACAGCCCCGAACACCCCAGTGGCACCAGTGGCCCTGGCGGTCCCGACGGCTCCGACCTGCTCGCCGCCCTGCTCGACGGCATGGACGCCGCCCTCTGCGCCTTCGACGCGGGCGGCGTCGTCACCCACTGGAACCGCGAGGCCGAACGCATCCTCGGGTGGACGGCCGCCGAGGCGGTCGGCCGGCACGGCTTCGCCGGATGGGCCGTACGCAGCGCGGACGCCGAGGAGGTCGAACGGCGGCTGATGTCCGCCATGCACGCACGCGGACGCCAGGTCCACGAGTTCGCCCTCCTCACCAAGGACGGCGGCCGCGTCCTCGTACGCACCCAGTCCGCGGCCGTACGTGGACCCGACGGCAAACCGGCCGGCCTGTACTGCGCCTTCAGCGAGGTGCACACACAGATCGACCTGGAGCGGTCCATCGCCCTCAGCGAGGCCCTGTTCGAAGAGGCGTCCTGGGGCGTCGTCCTCGTCGACGCCGACCTGCGGCCCGCCGTCGTCAACGCCCACGCCGCCCGGGCTCTCGGCACCGGCCGCACCGCCGCACTCGGACGCCCCCTCGGCGAACTGCTCTCCCAGGGCGTGGAAGAACTCGAGAGCGCGCTCACCCACGTCCTGGCGGAAGGCGCACCGCCCGCACCCGCCGAGATCTGGGTGAGCGTGCGCGCCCCGGAGGGCGACCGGCGGCGATGCTGGCGCAGCGGATTCGTCCGGCTCGCCTCACCGCTGGCCGAGGAACCCGTGCCACTCGGCGTCGCCTGGCTCTTCGTCGACGTCACCGAGGCCAAGCACGGCGAGCAGGAAGCCTCGCTGCTGCGGTTCCGCACCAACCAACTGCACCGGGCCGCCCGCGCCGCCGCCGAGTGCGAGGACCCCGCGGAGGCCGCGACCGTCCACCTCGACTTCGCCCTCGCCGGCTTCGCCGACCACGCCCTCGTCGACCGGGTGGCCGGCGGCACCGCCCCCGAGGACGGCGAGCCCACCACCCCGCTGCGGCTGGTACGCGTCGCCGCCACCCCCTCCGACGGCCCCGGACCCAGCCTGCTCACCGGCCGGGCCGGACTGCCCGTCCGCTACGGCGAGGGACACCCCGCCCTGCAGTGCATCGAACGGACCGGCGCCGTCCGCGCCACCGTCGGCACGGTCCCGGCCGACCAGGCACGCGCCTGGGCCCAGACCCGCCAGTGGCCCGCCGACACCGTGCACGCGCTGTGCGCCGTGCTGCGCAGCCGCGGCCGCACCCTGGGCGTCGTCACGTTCCTGCGCTGCTCCGGCCGCAGCCCCTTCGAACGCTCCGACGCGGCCTACGCCGAGGACGTGGCCGTACGCATCGCGACGGCCCTGGACCTGGCGGGGCTGCTGGAGAGGGAGTGACCGTGACAGGCCGGAGCGGGCGCCCGTGAGCGCGGAAGAGGCGCCCGTACGAGGTCAGGCGGTCCGCCGCCGCGCGTACACCTCTATCTCGATCTTCATCTGCGGGTCCGCCAGCCCGCACACCATCATCGTCGCCGCCGGCCGTACCTCGCCGAACACCCGCCGCAGCACCGGCCAGCACGGCTCGAAGTCCTCCCGCACGGGCAGCAGATACCGCACCCGCACCACGTCCTCGAACCCGCACCCCGCCTCCTTCAGCGCGGCCCCGATGTTCCGCAGACACTGCTCGGCCTGCTCCACCACGTCCTCGGAGATCGTCATCGTCGCGTAGTCGTACCCGGTCGTCCCGGAGACGTGCACCCACTCCCCGTCCACCACGGCCCGTGCGTACCCGATCCGCTCCTCGAACACCGAACCGCTGAGAATCGCCCGTCGCTCTGTCATGCGGGGAACAGTAGGCGACCGGACGAGTGCGTCGCCCGCTTCCGTACGGCACGGCCTTGGGCCGCCAGGTACGGCAGCAAACAGACATCGAGCAGCCGCGACCGTCTTGTACCAGGGAGATCGCCTGTCCGTACGAGGGATATGAGAGATCCGCACTTACCGGCGATCTTCGAACGCATTGCGCGCTGCGTGAGGGCCTTGGTCACTACGGTCACAGTCGCACACAGGAAGGGAGGTCACTCGCTCCCCAGCCGCAAGGCTGCCGAGTGACCAGCCCCAGTCATCACGATCGGACGATCAGGGAGGTGCCCCCGATGACTACGTTTTCCCGCAGGCGAGCAGACCCACCAGGCTGTGCTTCCTCAGCAGCCTGCTCTGGAATCCGTGGGAGCAGACAACCCTGGGAGCAGGGACGAAACGGCTCACGGACACCCCGCCGCCGCGCGGGGCACCGGCAGGGAACATGGGCGAGGGGAGACCGACGGGTCCGGCACCGGCACCCGTCGGCGTCACGCCGAAAACGCCGCCACGGCGGCGCAGGCGGCAGAGGAGGGAGACGGTGACGTCTCCGCACACGGCAGGACGTACCAGGGCGGAGCCGGAGCGAGCAGGGTGTTCGTGCTGTCCAGAGACGGGCGGCCGCTCATGCCCTGCCACCCCGCCCGCGCCCGGGAGCTCCTGGGCAAGGGACGGGCCGTGGTCGCCCGGCAGGTCCCCTTCACCATCCGGCTCAAGGACCGCACACTCGCCGAGTCGGAAGTCGACGGCGTCCAGCTACGCATCGATCCCGGCTCCAAGGGCACCGGCCTCGTCCTCACCGACGAGAAGAAGGAGACCAGGGAAGACGGCACCACCGTCGTCGTCCGGCGCGGACTGATCTCCATCGAACAACGTCTCCCACTGGAATCTACGGCTTGTGCAGCGGGGTGACGGATACCGGTACAGCAGTCGGCTGGAAGCAGGGACGTCAGCGTGGAGAAAAACATGTTGATGGACGCCGGATCGGTTCCTAGAGTGTGGCCTACGCCGAAAGGAGGTGATCGGGTACATGAGTGAATCCCGGACACGCGAGGTGGCTGCGGGCTAGCGGCCCGTCACCCCACCCAGTGCGGTGCCGGACCAGCGCGTGAGAGACGCGTGCAGCCGGCCCAATCCCAAGCAGTCACCCGACCCGCGAGCTGCCGGTACGTCCGGCCGGCTTCCCCGCCGTCAGGCGGGGGGACCCAGCTCGCGGGTCGTCTGCGTTCGCGGGCCTCTCGAAGACCCCCCTCAGGGGCTCAGGCGTTCCACGTGCCAGGTGCCGTCCGGTCGGGTGGTGTAGCGGAGGCGGTCGTGGAGGCGGTTCTCGCGGCCCTGCCAGAACTCGACCGAGTGAGGGACGACACGGAAGCCGCCCCAGTGGGGTGGGACGGGGACCTGTTCGCCCTCGGGGTAGCGGGCGGCGAGTTCGGCGTACTGCGTGTCGACGATGTCGCGGGTGGCGATGACCGTGGACTGGGCGCTGGCCCAGGCGCCGAGCTGGGAGCCGTGGGGGCGGGTGCGGAAGTAGGCGGCGGTCTCGTCGCGGCCGGTGCGGTGGGCGGTGCCCTGGACGATGACCTGGCGGGCCATGGGGTGCCAGGGGAAGAGCAGGGAGACGTGGGGGTTCTCGGCGAGGTCGCGGGCCTTGCGGGAGCCGTAGTTGGTGTAGAAGACGAAGCCCTGCTCGTCGAAGGCCTTCAGCAGGACCGTGCGGGAGCTGGGGCGGCCCTGGGCGTCGGCGGTGGAGACGACCATGGCGTTGGGTTCGAACAGGTGGGCCTCGGCGGCGGCCTGCTGGAACCAGTGGGCGAACTGTTCCACCGGTGTGTCGGCCAGGTCGGCCTCGTCCAGGCCTTCGGCCCGGTAGTGCATGCGCATGGCGGCGAGGTCGAAGGGCGCGGTCTCTCCGGCTTCTTGGTCGGTCACGCGGTCATCTTGCCGTATCGGTGGCGTCCGTCCGGCGGGGGTGTCCTTCGTCACTGCGTGGCACTGAGTGCCGGACAGTCTCCCCTTCCGTGGCACCCGGGGTTATCGTGCTGGTGCCGTGCCGGTTGGGTGAGCCGCGACCGCACGGGGCATGACAGGGGTACCGTCCCGGACCGCGAGTCGGTGGACACGACCGCGGATCCGTACGGGCGGCAGTACCCGAGGAGCCTGAGGAAGTCCGAGGGAGTCCGAGGAGTCCGACGGAGTCCGAGGAGTCCGGCGGAGTTCGGTGAGCCGTCCGGACCCCGCGGTCGCCCCCTCTGAAAACCGCCTGCTGCTGACATCTCCGACATCCGACACCTGGTCGTCGTTCCCCCGTCGCACCATCTGTCGCACAGACCACGAGGAGCCGCCTGATGTCCGACTTCGTACCCGGGCTCGAGGGAGTCGTCGCGTTCGAGACGGAGATCGCCGAACCGGACAAGGAGGGCGGCGCCCTCCGGTACCGGGGCGTCGACATCGAGGATCTCGTCGGTCATGTCTCCTTCGGCAATGTGTGGGGGCTGCTCGTCGACGGCGCCTTCAACCCCGGTCTGCCGCCGGCCGAGCCGTTCCCGATCCCGGTGCACTCGGGTGACATCCGCGTGGACGTGCAGTCGGCGCTGGCGATGCTCGCCCCGGTGTGGGGGCTGAAACCGCTGCTGGACATCGATGCCGAGCAGGCCCGGGAGGACCTGGCGCGGGCGGCGGTGATGGCGTTGTCGTACGTCGCCCAGTCGGCGCGCGGGCAGGGTCTGCCGATGGTGCCGCAGCGGGAGATCGACAAGGCGAGCACCATCACCGAGCGGTTCATGATCCGCTGGCGGGGTGAGCCGGACCCCAAGCACGTGGCGGCCGTGGACGCGTACTGGTCGTCCGCTGCCGAGCACGGTATGAACGCGTCCACGTTCACGGCCCGGGTGATCGCTTCCACGGGCGCGGATGTGGCGGCCGCCCTGTCGGGTGCGGTGGGCGCGATGTCCGGTCCGCTGCACGGCGGTGCGCCGTCCCGGGTGCTCGGCATGATCGAGGAGATCGAGCGGACGGGGGATGCCGAGGGGTATGTGCGGCGGGCGCTGGACCGTGGTGAGCGGCTGATGGGTTTCGGTCACCGGGTGTACCGGGCGGAGGACCCGCGTGCGCGGGTGCTGCGTCGTACGGCGCGGGAGCTGGGTGCTCCGCGGTTCGAGGTCGCCGAGGCGCTGGAGAAGGCGGCTCTGGAGGAGCTGCACAATCGTCGTCCGGACCGGGTGCTGGCGACGAACGTGGAGTTCTGGGCGGCGATCATGCTGGACTTCGCCCAGGTTCCGGCGCACATGTTCACGTCGATGTTCACCTGTGCGCGTACGGCGGGCTGGTCGGCGCACATTCTGGAGCAGAAGCGCACCGGCCGTCTGGTGCGTCCTTCCGCCCGCTACATCGGTCCGGGTCCGCGCAGCCCGCGTGAGATCACGGGGTACGACGAGATCGCGCACTGACGGAAGCGTGTGCTGACGGGTCCGCGTGCGGAGGCTCCGGTGGCGTGCGGGCCCGTCCCGTGCGCCGTCCTCCCCTGTGCCGTCCTCGCGTGCGTCCCCGCGGCTCAGGCCAGGGTCTGGTCCAGTAGTGCCGCCCACTGGGTGACGACGCGTTCGCGGCGGGCGGTGTCGTCGGTGAGGAGGTTGGCGAGGCCCAGGCCGCGGGCCATGTCGAGGAAGCCCTGGACGGTTTCGCGGGTGCCGGGGCGGGATTCGTCGGCGCCGAGCAGTTCCACGGCGATGCGGTGGGTCTCGCGGCCGACGCGGGCTTCCAGTTCGGTGACGCGGGCGCGGAGCTGGTCCTCGTTGGAGGCGGCGACCCACAGGTGGAGGGCGGCGCGGAAGAGGGGGCCGGTGTAGAGGTCGACGAGGGCGCGGACGACGGCGCGCCGGTCGCCGGACGCGCCCTCGGGGAAGAGGGCGCGGGTGGCGGTGGAGCGTTCCTCGGCGACGTATTCGACGGCGGCGGTGAAGAGGTCCTCGCGGGTGGGGAAGTGGTGTTGTGCGGCGCCGCGGGAGACGCCCGCGCGTTCGGCGACGGCGGACACCGTGGAGCCCGCCCAGCCGTGTTCGGCGAGGCAGGCGACGGCGGCCTCGAGGAGTCGCTGCCGGGTGGCCCGGCTGCGGTCCTGCTTGGGTACGCGGTCGCGTTCCGCCGTACTCACACCACCCATGCCGCATCCCGTCTTTCCAGGAAGGCCGTCATCCCCTCCCGGGCCTGGGGGGAGGTGAACAGCCGGGCCGAGAGCGCGGTCAGGTCGGCCGCGTCCCGGTCGAACGTCTCCAGCACCCTAGCCGTGAGCAGCCGTTTCGTCTCGGTCAGGGCTTGGGGGGAGGAGCGGCGCAGGCCGTCGAGGATGGGGGTGAGGGCGTCGTCGACGTCGTCCGCGGTCGTGGTGAGCAGGCCGAGGCGTACGGCTTCGGACGGGTCGAAGCGTTCGCCGGTGAGGTAGTAGCGGGCCAGGGCGCGGGGGTCGGTGCGCGGCAGGAGGGGCAGGGAGATCACGGCCGGTGCGACGCCGATGCGTACCTCGGTGAAGGCGAAGGTGGCCGTGGTGGAGGCGGCGGCGATGTCGCAGGCGGCGAGGAGGCCGAGGCCGCCGGCGCGGACGTGTCCGGTGACGCGGGCGATCACGGGCTTGGGCAGTTCGACGATCTGCCGCAGGAGTCCCACCAGTGCGTCCGGGTGGGGTGGGTCGCGCAGGTCGGCTCCGGCGCTGAAGGTGGTGCCGGTGTGGGTGAGGACCACGGCGCGTACGTCGGGGTCCTTGCCGCAGTCGGTGAGGGCGTCGGCGAGGTCGGAGACGAGGGCGGCGGAGAGGGCGTTGCGGGTGTCGGTGGCGTCGAGGCTGAGGGTTTCGACGGCACGCGCGCGCGTACGGCTGATCAGGGTCACGACAGCTCCCCGGGGTTGCGGCGCAGGGCCTGTGTCATGGCAGCTCCCTGAGTTCGCGGCGCAGGATCTTGCCGGAGGCGGCGCGGGGGACGGTGTCGATGAAGGTGACCTGGCGTATGCGTTTGTAGGGGGCGACGCGTTCGGCGACGTACAGCATGATCTCGTTCTCGTCGAGGCCGTCGGCGGTGGGCTGGCGGACGACGAAGGCGTGCGGGATCTCGTTGCCGTCCTCGTTGTAGGCGCCGATGACGGCGGCGTCGGCGATGCCGGGGTGGGTGAGCAGTTGGGCTTCCAGTTCGGCGGGGGCCACCTGGAAGCCCTTGTACTTGATGAGTTCCTTGACGCGGTCGACGACGAAGAGCCAGCCGTCCTCGTCGACGTGTCCGACGTCTCCGGTGTGCAGCCAGCCGTCGGTGTCGATCAGCTGGGCGGTGGCGTCGGGTCGGCCGAGGTAGCCCTTCATGATCTGGGGGCCGCGGATCAGGATCTCGCCGGACTCGCCGGTGCCGAGGTCCTTGTCGGGGTCGTCGAGGGAGACGATCCGCATCTCGGTGCCGGCGATGAGCCTGCCGACGGTGCCGGCGGGGGCGTCGTGCAGCCGGTCGAGGGGGACGACGTGGGTGCCCGGGGACAGTTCCGTCATGCCGTAGGCCTGGCCGATCGGGGGCAGGCGGAGCCGCTGGGAGCAGGCGCGCGCGAGGGTGGCGTCGAGCGGGGCGGCGGCGCTGATGACGTAGGTGAGGGAGGACAGGTCGTAGCGGGCGACCGCGGGGTGTTTGGCGAGGGCGAGGACGATCGGCGGGGCGACGTAGAGGCCGGTGATGCGGTGGGTCTCGATGGCGGCGAGGAAGGTCTCCAGGTCGAAGCGGGGCAGGACGACGACGGTGGCGCCCTTGCGCAGGGGGGCGTTCATCAGGGCGGTGAGGCCGTAGATGTGGAAGAACGGCAGGACGGCGAGGATGCGGTCGCCGGGGCCGGTGGTGATGGCCGGTTCGAGCTGGGCGAGGTTGGTGGCGATCTGCCGGTGGGTGAGCATGACGCCTTTGGGGGTGCCGGTGGTGCCGGAGGAGTACGGCAGTGCGGCGATGTCCTCGGCGGGGTCGAGGTCGATGTGCGGTTCGGGTGCGGTGGAGCCGAGCATGTCGATGAGCGACCGGTGTCCGGGTGCGCTGTCGCAGACGAGGATCTCCCGTATGCCGCCGGCGAGTTCGGCGGCGCGGCGGGCGGAGTCCAGCAGCGGGGAGACGGTGACGATCCAGCGGGCGGCGCTGTCGCGCAGTTGTTTGGCGAACTCCTCGGGGGTGGCGAGCGGGTGCACGGTGGTGACGGAGGCGCCCGCGCGGGTGGCCGCGTAGAAGGCGGCCGGGAAGGCGATGGTGTTGGGGCTGTGCAGGGCGAGGACGTCGCCCTTGCGGACGCCGGTGTCGGCGAGCGCGGCGGCCAGGCGCCGGTGGAACCGGTCCAGCTGCTCGTACGTGAGGGTGGTGCCGTCGGTGCCGTCGATCAGTGCGGGCTGGTCGCCGAACTCGGCGGCCCGGCCCAGGACGGCGTCGTGGATGGGGAGTTCGACGGGGGAGACGTCTGCGTACTCGCTGCGGAACACGGTTCCTCCAAGCGGCTGCGGCTCAGTACGACTTGGGCAGACCGAGGGTCTGGTGGGAGACGTAGTTGAGAATCATCTCCCGGCTCACCGGAGCGATACGAGACACGCGTGCGGCCGTTATCAGTGAGGCGAGCCCGAACTCGCGGGTGAGTCCGTTGCCGCCGAGGGTGTGCACGGCCTGGTCGACGGCCTTCACGCAGGCCTCTCCGGCCGCGTACTTGGCCATGTTGGCGGCCTCGCCGGCGCCGATGTCGTCGCCGGTGTCGTAGAGGTGGGCCGCTTTCTGCATCATCAGCCGGGCGAGTTCGAGGTCGATGTGGGCCTGGGCGAGGGGGTGGGCGATGGCCTGGTGGGCGCCGATGGGGGTTTTCCAGACGGTGCGGTCGCGGGCGTATTCGACGGCCTTGGCGAGTGCGTAGCGGCCCATGCCGATCGCGAAGGCGGCGGTCATGATCCGCTCGGGGTTGAGCCCGGCGAACAGCTGGAGGAGGCCCGCGTCCTCGTCGCCGACGAGCGCGTCCGCGGGGAGCCGTACGTCGTCCAGGACCAGTTCGAACTGTTTTTCGGCGGCGTTGAGTTCCATGTCGATGGGCCGCTTCTGGAAGCCGTCGGCGTCGGTCGGCACGATGAACAGGCAGGGCTTCAGGCGGCCGGTGCGGGCGTCCTCGGTGCGGCCGACGATCAGTACGGCGTCGGCGATGTCCACGCCGGAGATGAACACCTTGCGGCCGGTGAGCAGCCAGTCGGCGCCGTCGCGGCGGGCGGTGGTGGTGATGCGGTGGGAGTTGGAGCCGGCGTCGGGTTCGGTGATGCCGAAGGCCATGAGGCGGGTGCCGTCGGCGAGTCCGGGGAGCCACTGCCGCTTCTGGGCCTCGGTGCCGAAGCGGGAGATCACGGTGCCGCAGATGGCGGGCGAGACGATGAGCATGAGGAGGGGGGAGCCCGAGGCGCCCAGCTCTTCGAGGACTATGGAGAGTTCGGTGATGCCGCCGCCTCCGCCTCCGTGCTCCTCCGGGAGGTTGACGCCGAGGTAGCCGAGTTTGCCTGCCTCGGTCCAGAGTTCGGTGGGGGGTTTGCCGTCGGCGACGGTGCGGGTGAGGTAGTCGCGGCCGTAGCGCTTGCCGAGGGCGGCGACGGCGGATCGGAGGGCCTTGTGCTCTTCGGATTCGATGACGGCGGTCATGGGGCTCCTAGGAAGAGGCTTGTCGAGAAGGGCTTTCCTGCACTACGGCGAGCACCGTGCCCGGCTCCACCTGCTGCCCGGGCTTGACGTGCAGGGCGCTGAGCGTCCCGCTGACCGGTGCCGAGATCTGGTGCTGCATCTTCATGGCCTCCAGCCAGATCAGGGGCTGTCCGGCCCGGACGGAGGCCCCTTCCGTCAGGTCCTCGGCGACGCGTACGACCGTGCCCGGCATCGGGGCGAGCAGGGAGCCGGGGGCGAGCTGGGCGGCCGGGTCGGGGAAGCGGGGCAGGGCGGTGAGGCGGGTGGTGTTGACGTACACCTGGTCGCCGTACCGGGCGATGTCGAAGCGGCGCTGCACGCCGTCCGCTTCGAGGACGACCCGGCGCGCGTCGGCCTGTACGACCCGTACCCCGTCGGCCGTGAGTCCCTGGCGGGTGTGCCGGTAGTGGACCTCGTGCTCCTCCCCCGCGATCAGGTAGCGCTTGGTCTGCGGCCGGGAGGGGACGTTGCGCCAGCCGCCGAAGCGGGAGCGGCCGTGGGCGTCGGCGAGGGCGGCGGCAAGAGGGGCGTACGGGTCGGGGGCCGGTGAGGTGAGGCCTGCGAGGTGACGGTCGTAGAAGCCGGTGTCCATGCGGGCCCGGGTGAACTCCTCGTGCCGCAGGGAGCGCACCAGCAGGTCGCGGTTGGTGACGGGGCCGTGGATCACGGCGGTCTCGAGCGCGCCGGCGAGTCTGCGGATGGCCTCCGCGCGCGTGGGGGCGTGGGCGACGGCCTTGGCGAGCATCGGGTCGTAGTGGACGCCGACGGTGTCGCCGTCGCCGTAGCCGGTGTCGAGGCGGACGCCGGGCGGCAGGGCGAGGCGGTGCAGGGTGCCGGTCTGCGGGGCCCAGTCGTGGGCCGGGTCCTCGGCGTACAGGCGGGCCTCGATCGCGTGGCCGCGCGCGCGTGGGGGTGTGGTGTCGAGGGCCCGGCCTTCTGCGACGCGGATCTGTTCGGCGACCAGGTCGAGGCCGAACACGGCCTCGGTGACGGGGTGTTCGACCTGGAGGCGGGTGTTCATCTCCAGGAAGTGCGCGCGGTCGCCCTCGACCAGGAACTCGACGGTGCCGGCGCCGACGTAGGAGACGGCGCGCGCGGCGCGTACGGCCAGCGTGTACAGCTCTTGCGTGAGCCCGTCGGAGAGTCCGGGTGCGGGGGCTTCCTCGATGACCTTCTGGTGGCGGCGCTGGAGGGAGCAGTCGCGGGTGCCGAGCGGCCAGACGGTGCCGTGGGCGTCGGCGAGGATCTGCACCTCGACATGGCGGCCGCCCTCGACGTAGGGCTCGATGAACACCTCGCCGTCGCCGAATGCGCTCGCGGCCTCGGCGCGCGCGCTCTCCAGCGCGGCCGGCAGCTCCTTCAGACGGCGCACGATCCGCATCCCGCGCCCTCCGCCGCCTGCGGCGGCCTTCACGAGCACCGGCAGGTCGGCCGCGGTGATGTCGGCCTCGTCGAGGGGTGCGAGGCCCATCAGTGCCTTGGCGCGGGTCTTGGACGCCATCGCCTCGATGGCGTCGGGTGGCGGGCCGATCCAGATCAGGCCGGCGTCGAGGACGGCGCGTGCGAAGCCGGCGTTCTCGGACAGGAAGCCGTAGCCGGGGTGCACGGCGTCGGCGCCGGCCCCGAGCGCCGCCTTCACGATCAGGTCGGCGCGCAGGTACGTCTCGGCGGGCGTGGCGCCCGGCAGGCGTACGGCGGCGTCGGCCACGCGCGCGTGGAGGGCGTTCGCGTCGGCGTCCGAGTGCACGGCGACGGTGCGGATGCCCGCCTCGCGGCAGGTGCGGAAGACCCGGCAGGCGATCTCGCCCCGGTTGGCGACGAGCAGTGTCTGGATCATGGACCTCACATCCGGAAGACGCCGAAGCCGCCGCGCGCGCCCTCGTAGGGGGCGGTGTGGATGGCCGAGAGGCAGATGCCGAGGACGGTGCGGGTGTCGCGCGGGTCGATGACGCCGTCGTCGTACAGCCGGCCGGACAGGAACATCGGCAGTGACTCGGACTCGATCTGCTGCTCGACCATGGCGCGCAGCGCCGCGTCCGCCTCGTCGTCGTACGGCTGTCCCTTGGCCGCCGCCGACTGCCGGGCGACGATCGACAGCACGCCGGCGAGCTGCTGCGGGCCCATGACGGCGGACTTGGCACTGGGCCAGGCGAACAGGAAGCGCGGGTCGTAGGCCCGTCCGCACATGCCGTAGTGCCCGGCGCCGTAGGAGGCGCCCATGAGGACGGAGAGGTGGGGAACGCGGGAGTTGGAGACCGCGTTGATCATCATGGCGCCGTGCTTGATGATGCCGCCCTGTTCGTATGCGCGGCCGACCATGTAGCCGGTGGTGTTGTGCAGGAACAGCAGGGGGATGTCGCGCTGGTTGGCGAGCTGGATGAACTGGGCGGCCTTCTGCGACTCCTCGCTGAACAGCACGCCCTGGGCGTTGGCGAGGATGCCGACGGGGTAGCCGTGGAGGCTCGCCCAGCCGGTGACCAGGCTGGTCCCGTACAGCGGTTTGAACGCGTCGAAGTCGGAGGCGTCGACGATGCGGGCGATCACCTCGCGCGGGTCGAAGGGGGTCTTCAGATCGCCCGGAACGATGCCGAGAAGTTCCTCGTTGTCATATTTCGGGGGCTCTGCGAAGGGGGGATCGGGGTGGGCCTTGCGGTGGTTGAGGCGGGCGACGACGCGGCGTGCCTGTCTGAGGGCGTCCTGCTCGTCGACGGCGAAGTGGTCGGCGAGTCCGGACACGCGCGCGTGCATCTCGGCGCCGCCCAGCGACTCGTCGTCGCTCTCCTCACCGGTGGCCATCTTCACCAGCGGCGGCCCGCCGAGGAACACCTTGGCCCGCTCCTTGACCATGATCACGTGGTCGGACATGCCGGGGATGTAGGCGCCGCCGGCGGTGGAGTTGCCGAAGACGACGGCGACGGTGGGGATGCCGGCCGCCGACAGCCGGGTCAGGTCCCGGAAGATGGCGCCGCCCGGGATGAAGATCTCCTTCTGGGACGGCAGATCCGCGCCGCCCGACTCCACCAGGCTGATGCAGGGCAGCCGGTTGGCGAGGGCGATGTCGTTGGCGCGCAGGGCCTTCTTCAGGCTCCACGGGTTGCTGGCGCCGCCGCGCACGGTGGGGTCGTTGGCGGTGATCAGGCATTCGACGCCCTCGACGACCCCGATCCCGGTGACCAGCGAGGCGCCGACGGTGTAGTCGCTGCCCCAGGCGGCGAGCGGGGACAGCTCCAGGAACGGCGTGTCGGGGTCGAGGAGCAGCTCGATGCGTTCCCGGGCGAGCAGTTTGCCGCGTCGCCGGTGCCGTTCGACGTACTTGGCGCCGCCGCCCGCGAGCGCCTTGGCGTGCTCGGCTTCGAGATCGGCGAGCCTGGCGAGCATGGCCTCGCGGTTTTCCCGGTACGCGGCGGAGCCGGCGTCCAGGGAGGAGGACAGGACCGTCACAGCAGGGCCTCCGGGATGTCCAGGTGGCGGGAGCGCAGCCACTCGCCGAGGGCCTTGGCCTGCGGGTCGAAGCGGTGCTGGGCGGCGACGCCCTCGCCGAGGAACCCCTCGACGACGAAGTTGAGGGCGCGCAGACGGGGCAGGACGTGCCGGGTGACGGGCAGCGCCCGGCTCTCGGGGATCAGCTGCCGGAACCGGTCGGCGGTCAGCTCGTGTGCGAGCCACCGCCAGCCGTCCTCCGACCGCGCCCACACACCGACGTTGGCGTCCCCGCCCTTGTCGCCGCTGCGGGCCCCGGCGACGAGCCCGAGCGGGGCACGCCGTACGGGCCCGCCGGGAAGGGGGTCCGGCAGCGGCGGCTCCGGTACGTCGTCGAGCGCGCGGGTGTCGTGGGGCGGCGGCACGGCGATACGGCGGCCGTCGTGGAGGACGGCCAGATGCTCCACGGCGTCCTGTGGGACGTGGGCGGCCTCGAAGACGCCGTAGGGCGCGCCCTTCCCGGGCGGTGCGAGCATGTGGAAGCCGGGGTATCCGGCCAGCGCCAGCTCCACGGCGGCCCCGCTGAACGCCCGCCCCACGGCTTCCGGATCCCGGTCGCGCACGACGAGGCGGAGCAGCGCGCTGGCGGTCTCCTCGGAGTCGGCGTCGGCCCGGTCGGTGCGCACCAGGTCCCAGCGCACCTCGGCCGGGCGTGACTTGGCGGCGCCGAGGGCGTCCTCCATCTGCCGGCGCACCAGTTCGGCCTTGCGCTCGATGTCGAGCCCGGTCAGGACGAAGGTGACCTCGTTGCGGAAGCCGCCGAGGCGGCCCCGCCCGACCTTGAGGGTGGGCGGCGGAGCCTCACCGCGCACACCCTCGACGCGCACCCGCTCGGGTCCGTCCTGGCGCAGCCGTACGGTGTCCAGCCGCGTGGTGACATCGGGCCCGGCGTACCGGGCGCCGGCCGTCTCGTACAGCAGCTGGGCGGTCACCGTGCCGGTGTCGACGACACCGCCGGTGCCTGGGTGCTTGGTGACGACGCAGGTGCCGTCGGCGTGGATCTCGGCGAGCGGGAAGCCGGGATGGCGCAGCCGCTCGAGGCCGTGGTCGGTGAAGAAGGCATAGTTGCCGCCGGTGGCCTGGGCGCCGCACTCCAGTACGTGCCCGGCGACGACGGCACCCGCGAGCCGGTCGTACTCCCCCGGCTGCCAGCCGAAGTGGGCGGCGGCGGGCCCGGTGACCAGGGCCGCGTCGGTGACCCGCCCGGTGACGACGATGTCGGCGCCCGCGCGCAGGCAGGCGGCGATCCCGAAGCCGCCGAGGTAGGCGTGGGCGGCGAGGGTGCCCGTGGGGGTCCCCTCTGCTCCAGCGGGGTCGGGAGCCCCGGGGTGGGTCGTGGTGAGGTCGTCGCCCTCGACGTGCGCGACCTTGACCGGTATGCCGAGTCGCCGTGCAAGCTGCCGTATGTCGTCGGCGAGTCCGGCCGGGTTGAGTCCGCCGGCGTTGGTGACGATCCGCACCCCCCGCTCGTGCGCGAGGCCGAGGCAGTCCTCCAGCTGGCGCGGGAAGGTGCGGGCGTACCCGGCGGAGGGGTCCTTCAGCCGGTCCCGGCCGAGGATGAGCAGGGTGAGTTCGGCGAGGTAGTCGCCGGTGAGGACGTCGAGTTCGCCGCCGGTGAGCATCTCGCGCAGGGCGTCGAAGCGGTCGCCGTAGAAACCGGAGAAGTTGCCGATGCGCAGGACCGTCACGCCGGTTCCCCCTTCGGAGTGCGTCCGGTACCGGGCGGCCCGGCGAAGGCCTGGGCGATGTCCAGCCAGCGGTCGGCGTCCGGGCCCGCTGCGGTCAGGGCGAGGTCGGCGCGGTGGGCGCGCTGGGTGACCAGCAGGCAGAAGTCGAGGGCGGGGCCGGTGACGCGCTGCGGGGCGTCCTCGGGTCCGTAGGCCCACGTCTCGCCTGCGGGTGAGGTGAGTTCGACGCGGAACTCGCCGGCCGGCGGGGTCAGTCCGTGCACGCCGTACGCGAAGTCGCGGGTGCGCACGCCGAGGCGGGCGATGTGCCGGAGGCGGTCGGTGGGGGGACGGGCCTTGCCGAGCGCTTCGGCGACGTCCAGGCCGTGCGCCCAGGTCTCCATCAGACGGGCGGTGGCCATGGAGGCCGTGGACATGGGCGGGCCGTACCAGGGGAAGCGGGCGCCGGGCGGGGCCTCGCGCAGCGCCCGGCCGAGCGCCGTATGGCCCTCCCGCCAGCGGGCCAGCAGCTCGGCGGGCGGCAGGTGCGCGCCCTCCTCGGCGCCCTCGTCGACGAACGTGCCGGGGGCGGCGAGGGCCTTGTCGACCAACACCCGGAAGGCTTCCGCGTCGGTGACGGCCAGCAGCGCCGAGCGGTCGGTCCAGGCGAGGTGGGCGATCTGGTGAGCGATGGTCCAGCGGGGCGCGGGGGTCGGGAGCGTCCATAGTTCCGGCTCCAACTCGGCCACCAGCCGGTCGAGTTCGTCGCTCTCCACACGCAGGTCGTCGATGACGGGCGTCGGGTCGGCCATGAGGGGGAGCATGGCACCGGGCATGAAAACAATCAAGCATGCTTGCATGATTTCTGGGTGGAGCCATGGCGAGGCCCTGAACGCGTTTCTGCCGAGATCGGCTTCGACGCGGCCGGGTGGATCGCGGACGCGAGGACCAGGGTCGCGCCCTGAGCGGGCGCCTGCGGATCACTCCGGAAGCCGGAACCCGCCCGCCGGACCGTCTCAGTCGTCCTCGCCGGTCAGGAAGTACCCTTCCCTCGCCCCACCTGCGTGCGTATCGCGCCCATGCTCGCCGCGATGACCAGGGTGATGGCGAGGCCCTGGGCGGAGGTGAGGGACTGGCCCAGGATGAGGAAGCCCGCTGTGGCAGCGAGGGCCGGTTCCAGGCTCATGAGGACGGCGAAGGTGGAGGCGGGCAGGCGGCGCAGGGCCAGCAGTTCGAGGGTGTAGGGCAGGACGGAGGAGAGCAGCGCCACCGCCGCGCCCAGCCCGAACGTCGTCGGGTCGGCCAGCTTCGCGCCCGACTCGGCGATCCCCAGCGGCAGGAACAGCACCGCGCCGACCGCCATCGCCAGGGCCAGACCGTCGGCCTGCGGGAAGCGCCGGCCGGTGCGGGCGCTGAAGACGATGTACGCCGCCCACATCGCACCCGCGCCGAGCGCGAAGGCCACCCCGGCGGGATCGAGGCTGCCGAAGTCCCCGCCGCCGAGCAGGAACACACCGGCCAGGGCCAGTGCCGCCCACACCGCGTTGACCGCACGGCGGGAGGCCAGGACCGACAGGGCGAGCGGGCCGAGGACTTCCAGGGTGACCGCGGGTCCGAGCGGGATGCGGTCGACGGCCTGGTAGAACAGACCGTTCATCGCGGCCATCGTGACACCGAAGACGACGACCGTGCCCCAGTCGGCGCGCGAGTGCCCGCGCAGCCGGGGCCGGCAGACGAGCAGCAGCACGATCGCGGCCACCAGCAGCCTCAGGCTCACCACGCCGAGCGCACCCGCCCGTGGCATCAGCGTCACCGCCAGCGCGCCACCGAACTGCACCGAGACGCCGCCGGCGAGCACCAGCCCGACGGGACCGAGTGAGCCGAAGCGGCGCGACGCAGGAGTTCCCGGCGCGGGCGCCTGGGCACCGGCGGCAGGCGCGAGGGGGGTCGACGAGGACGGGCTGGCGGCGCTGGGGGTGGTCACGGGCGGTCCAGGGTCGGGTTCGGGGGCGCTGGGCCCGGGAGTTGGTCGTTCATCGCGATGTACTACTGAGTCCAGGGTAGTAGACCTCCGTCAGGCGTGTGAACCCATTTTGCAGCTGTCTCGGATGCCGGTGCCTGCCAGGGCCCCGGCGATGACCGTCAGCCTCCCCGCTCCTCCCGTTCGTCCAGTGCCTGGGCCAGCACCTCCGCCAGATGCCGTCCCCGTAGCCCCGCCAGCTGCTCCAGCTGTGTGCGGCAGGAGAAGCCGTCCGCCAGGATCGCCGCTCCAGCCCCGGCGCGGCGTACCGACGGCAGCAGTTGTTCCTCGGCGCAGGCCGTGGAAACCTCCCAGTGGCCCCGCTCGAAACCGAAGTTTCCGGCGAGTCCGCAGCAGCCGCCGGCCAGCTCGCCGGTGAGCCCGGCCGCCTCGCGCAGGCGGCGCTCGGCGGCGTCGCCGAGGACCGCGTGCTGGTGGCAGTGGGTCTGGCCGGCGACAGGGCGGTTCAGGCGGGGCGGGGTCCAGGCGGGGGCGTGGCGTTCCAGGGCCTGTGCGAAGGTCAGCACCCGGTCGGCCAGCTGGCGGGCGCGTGGGTCGTCGGGGAGCAGCTCCGGCAGGTCGGTGCGCAGGGCGGCGGCGCAGCTCGGTTCCAGGACGACGACCGGGGCGGCCGTCTCCAGGACCGGTTCCATCAGGTCGAGGGTGCGGCGCATGACCGTACGGGCGCGGTCGAGCTGGCCCGTGGAGACGTATGTCAGCCCGCAGCAGACCCTGCCCCGGCCCCTCAGCAGGCCGACGGGGTCGAGGGCGACCGTGCGGCCGTCGCCGACCGGCGGCCGCTTGAGGTGGACCGTCGGCGGCAGCGCCACCCGCAGGCCCGCCGCCTGAAGTACCCGTACGGCCGCCCGGCCCACGGAGGGCGAGAGATGCTCGGTGAAGGTGTCCGGCCACAGGACGACCACGTCGCCGCCGCCCGCGGCACTCCGGCCACGTCGCCTCTCCCACCACCGGGTGAACGGCTCCGTCGCCAGCCGCGGGATCCTCCGTTCGGGTGCGATCCCGCCCAGCCGTTTCGCCGCCCATGCCAGGGGTCGTACCGAGGCGAGCGCGTTGGCCACCCGTGCCGTGCGCGTGCGGGCGGCCCAGCGCAGCCACACCGGCAGCCACCCCATGGAGTAGTGGGCGGCGGGGCGGCGCCGGCCCGCGTAGTGGTGGTGCAGGAACTCCGCCTTGTACGTGGCCATGTCGACGCCGACCGGGCAGTCCGAGCGGCAGCCCTTGCACGACAGGCACAGATCGAGCGCGTCGCGGACCTCCGTGGACCGCCAGCCGTCGGTCACCAGCTCGCCGGCGAGCATCTCGTGCAGCAGCCGGGCACGCCCGCGCGTGGAGTGCTGCTCCTGCCCCGTCGCCCGGAAGGACGGGCACATCACCGCCGGTCCGGACGCCTGCGTCGTACGGCACTTGGCGACTCCCACGCAGCGGCGGACCGCCGCCGAGAAGTCGCCGCCGTCGGCCGGGTAGCCGAAGGCGACGTCCACGGGCTCGCGCGGCAGGACGGAGAAGCGCAGGTTCGCGTCCAGGGGGGCCGGTCGGACCAGCATCCTGGGGTTGAGCAGGTCGTCCGGGTCCCAGACGCGCTTGGCCCGCTCGAACAGGGCCACCATCTCCTCGCCGTACATCTTCGGCAGCAGCTCGGCGCGCGCCTGTCCGTCGCCGTGCTCTCCCGACAGCGAGCCGCCGTGGGAGACGACCAGCTCGGCGAGTTCCTCGGAGAAGCGCCGGAAGCGGCCGACACCGGCCGGAGTCAGCAGGTCGAAGTCGATCCGGACGTGGATGCAGCCGTCCCCGAAGTGCCCGTACGGCGTACCGCGCAGGCCGTGGGCCGACAGCAGCCCGCGGAAGTCGCGGAGATACGCGCCGAGCCGGTCGGGCGGCACCGCGCAGTCCTCCCAGCCGGGCCAGGCCTCCGAGCCGTCCGGCATCCTCGTCGCCGTACCGCTCGCGTCCTCCCGGATCCGCCACAGCGCCCGCTGCCCGGCCGGATCGGTCACGACCAGGGCGTCGACGACGTCCGCCGCCCGCACGATCGCCTCCGCACGCGCGCGCGCCTCCTCCGCCGTCTCGCCGCCGGTCTCCACGAACAGCCAGGCCCCGCCCTTCGGCAGCCCGGCCGCCGACCGCACCAGATCGGCCGCCATGCCCTCCACGGTCAGCGGCCCGTGCGGCAGCAGGCCCGCAGCCGCCTCCGCGGCCGCGCCCTCGTCGGCGTACGCCAGCACGGCGAGCGCACGCGCACGGGGCGCCTGGACCAGCCCTACGACCGCCTCGGTCAGCACCCCGAGCGTGCCCTCCGAACCGCAGAAGGAGCGGGCGACGTCCGCGCCCTTCTCCGGCAGCAGGGCGTCCAGCGCGTACCCGGAGATGCGCCGGGGCAGCTCGGGGAAGCCCGTGCGCAGCCGCGCGAGCTCGCCCTCGACCAGCTCCCGCAGTCCGTCCGGCGCCCCGGCCCACCCCTGGCCGAGCCGCAGCCGCTCGCCGCGGGCGGTGACCACCGACAGCTCCCGCACGCTGTCCGCGGTGGTCCCCCACGCCACCGAGTGCGAGCCGCAGGAGTTGTTGCCGATCATCCCGCCGAGCGTGCACCGGCTGTGCGTGGACGGGTCGGGGCCGAAGCGCAGCCCGTGCGGTGCGGCGGCCTCCTGGAGCCGGTCCAGGACCAGCCCCGGCTGGACGACGGCCGTCCGCGTCCCGGGGTCCAGGTCCAGCACCCGGTTCATGTGCCGGGTGAAGTCCAGCACCACGCCCGTCCCCGTCGCCTGCCCCGCGATCGACGTCCCGCCGCCCCGCGCCACCACCGGCACCCCGCGCACCCGGCACACCTCCAGCACGGCGGCCACGTCATCGGCGTCTCTCGGCGCCACGACGCCCTGCGCGACACGCCGGTAGTTGGACGCGTCCATGGTGACCAGCGCCCGGGAGGTGACGTCGAAGCCGACCTTCCCCCGGACGGCCCTGCGCAGCTCCGCTTCGAGACCCGAGAGATCCGTCATGCGTCCAGGATGCATCCCCTCACGGACAGTTACCGAGCCTTTTCCACAGCCTCGGGCATATCGTCGTACCGGACCTCGGTTCGCCCGCTCCGCGGCTCGCCGATCCCGTCTCGTCGAACGTCTCATCGGGTCGTCTCATCCGACGGACATGTTTCCGTCCGGTTTCACCGAAGAGATACGCTCCGGCTCGTGGCTGAGATCCAGATTCCCTCTGACATCAAGCCCGCGGACGGACGTTTCGGCGCGGGTCCCTCCAAGGTGCGGACGGAGGCGCTGGACGCCCTCGCCTCCACCGGCACGTCCCTCATGGGTACCTCCCACCGCCAGGCCCCCGTCAAGAACCTGGTCGGCAAGGTACGCGAGGGCATCGCCCAGCTCTTCTCCCTCCCCGACGGCTACGAGGTGATCCTCGGCAACGGCGGCTCCACCGCCTTCTGGGACATCGCCACCCACGGCCTGATCGAGAACAAGTCCCAGCACCTGAGCTTCGGCGAGTTCTCCTCGAAGTTCGCCAAGGCGGCCAAGCTCGCCCCGTGGCTGGCCGAGCCCACCGTCGTCGCCGCCGACCCGGGCACCCACCCCGAGCCGCGGGCCGAGGCGGGCGTGGACGTCTACGCCTTCACCCACAACGAGACCTCGACCGGCGTGGCCATGCCCATCAAGCGGGTCGCGGGCGCCGACGAGGGCGCGCTGGTCCTGGTGGACGCCACCTCCGGCGCCGGCGGCCTCCCGGTCGACGTCGCCGAGACCGACGTCTACTACTTCGCCCCGCAGAAGTCCTTCGCCTCCGACGGCGGCCTGTGGATCGGCGTGTTCTCCCCGGCCGCCATCGAGCGCGCCGAGCGGATCCACGCGTCCGGCCGTCACGTCCCGGAGTTCTTCAGCCTTCCCACGGCGATCGACAACTCCCGCAAGAACCAGACGTACAACACCCCGGCCCTCGCCACCCTCTTCCTGCTGAACCAGCAGCTGGAGTGGCTCAACGGCCAGGGCGGCCTCGACTGGTCGGTCCGCCGCACGGCCACCTCCGCGCGCACGCTGTACGGCTGGGCGGAGGACGTGAAGTTCGCGACCCCGTTCGTGACCGACCCTGCCAAGCGCTCCCAGGTCATCGGCACGATCGACTTCTCCGACGAGGTCGACGCCGCCGCCGTCGCCAAGGTCCTGCGCGCCAACGGCATCGTGGACACCGAGCCCTACCGCAAGCTGGGCCGCAACCAGCTCCGCGTCGCGATGTTCCCCGCGATCGACCCGGCGGACATCGAGGCCCTGACGAAGTGCGTCGACTACGTGATCGAGAGGCTCTGACCTCTCGGGTACGCGAGGGGCTCTGAACTCTCGCGGTACGACGACGAGAACGGTGAAGGGCGCCCGTGAACACCGGGCGCCCTCGCCTTTCACGATGCCGTACGGCTCGCGCTCGGCGTTTACGACGCCGTGCAGCTCACGCTCGGCGCGCTGCCTCCTCCGGGTGCTCCCCCGAAGCCGAAGCTGGTCGAACCGCCCGCCGGGACCGAGCCGTTGTGGTCGGCGTTGGCCGCCGTCACGGTCGAGCCGGTCTGGGTGTACGTGGCGTTCCACATGTTGGTGATCTTCTGGGAGCCGCTCCAGGTCCAGGTCACCTTCCAGGACTTGATGGCGGTGGTGCCCGTATTGGTCACCGTCACCTGGGCGTTGAAGCCGGTGCCCCAGTCGTTGGTCACGGTGTACGCCGCGGTGCAGGCGGGGGTGGATCCGCTGCCGCCGTCACCGCCGCCGCCGTTGTCCCCGCCGCCCGCCGGGAACCCGGGCGCCTTGATGCTCGCCAGGTAGCCGTCCTTGACGGTGTCCACGGTCTGCCAGTCGTCCTTGAGGATGCCGCCGGTGTCGCCGGAGTCGGGGTTCCAGGACCAGAAGGTCCACTGGAAGCTGTCGGCGCCGTACGTCGACGTCGGACGGAGGTAACTCACCAGCGCGGACAGCCACTTCTGGTCCACCGTCGACTGCAGCGTCGTACCGAACTCGCCCACCCACACGGGGGCGATGTTCTGCTTGAAGAGGTATCCCCAGTACTTGTCCCAGATCCCGGGCATGTTGGCCGGGAAGGACGGGTCGCTGAACCAGCTCTGCTGGGCGACGCTGGTGGCGTAGTCGTGGGCGGAGTACACGAGGCGGTCGGCGACGTCGAGGCGCACCGGGTACTGCCCGGCGCCCATCAGGTTGCCGCCCCACCAGCCGGAGACGCCGTTGAAGGTCTGGATGCCCTCGACGAAGATCAGCAGGTCGGGGTTGACGGACAGGACGGCGTTGCCGGCGCGCTCGGCGGCCAGGCGCCAGTCGGTCGACTGGTCGCCGCAGCCCCAGCAGGCCGGGTCGTGGGGTTCGTTGTGCAGGTCGATGCCGATGACGGTGTCCTGGCCCTTGTAGCGGGTGGCCAGCGCCTTCAGGTCGGCGATCCAGGTCGACTCGGGGACGGCAGAGGTGTACCAGAGGGCCGACTGGCCGCCGGAGTCCGGCCGGTGGCGGTCGAGGATGACCTTCAGGCCGTCGTGGCCCGCGTACGCCACGATCTTGTCCATGATCTGAAGGGGGGTCAGCCCCTGCAGATCGGTGTTCATGCCGTTGAAGTTGATGCTGTCGGCGGTCGTGCCGGCCTTGAAGATGTCGTCGCTGTAGGGCAGCCGGATGGTGTTGTAGCCCAGCGACTTCATCTGGTCGATCATGCTCTTGTAGTCCCGGGACCACAGGCCGTGGGCCACGTGGTTACCGGTCTCGAAGCCGAACCAGTTGATGCCGGCGATACGGACGGGGTTCCCGGCCGCGTCCAGGATCTGGCGTCCGCTGGTGTGCCAGTAGCCGGCGCCCGCCGCCGCGGTGATGGCGTCGGCGGCGTGGGCGGCCGTCGGCGCGGCGAGACCGGCGCCCACCCCCAGCGGTATCAGGAGCGCTGCGGCGGCCGTGCACAGCGCTCTGCGCAAACTGCGGAACATGTCGCTGCTGTCCTCTCGGAGGCGCGGGCCCGGAACAGAATGGGAGCGCTCCCAAATCCCGCGTCACCCATGGAACGCGAATTGTCGGAGGCCCGTCAAGACCGTCGACGCAACATCCGTCCCAGCCCGAACACCGCAACCGCCGCCACGAGGACCACGACGCCGCCCGTCTTGAGCTCGCCAGAGATGCCCCCACCGCTCCCGCCGGACGCCTGCGCGCCCGAGGCGCCTCCGCCCGACGACGGCTTCGAGGTCCCGCCGCCCCCGCCGCCGGGCGCGGGCTCCGCCTGCACGGGGCTGTCCTCGCCCTCGCTGCCGTACATCAGCTTGGTGCCGTCGATGCTGTACGTGACCGACTCGCCCTGCCCCTGCAACGGCACCTCCAGCCTGCCCTCGCGCTTGATCCTCCCGCCGTTCCAGTCGTAGTAGATCCCGCCGAAGTAGCCGCGTACGGCCAGTTGGGTGCCGTCCGGGGAGAAGGCGGCGTCGGTGGCCCACAGGTCGACGGGCGCGATGGGCTTGAAGACGTTGGTCCCGGTGGGCGACAGGCGGGCCGGCCCCTCGAACAGGTGACCGCCGTTCTCCTTCTTGTCGATGATGTACACCCGCCCGGTCTTCGGGTGCACGACGAGCGACTCGGCGTTGCGGGGGCCGTCCGCGTACTTCACCACGTACTGCGTGGCCCGGATCGTCTGGTCCTTGAGCACCTTGGGCTCGGGCAGCTTGTAGATCCAGACGTACGGCCAGGTGCCGTCGCGGTTGTCGCCGATGTCGCCGACGTAGATCTGGTTGCCGGGACCGATGGAGATGGCCTCGGCGTCGCGGGGCCGGCCGATGCCGCTGAGCGTGACGGTGGCGACGGTCTTGCCGGTCCTGGAGTCCACGGCGTAGAGGTAGGGGCCGTCTTCGCTGTCGTTGTGCGTCCAGTAGATGCCGGGGTGCAGACGCGAGGCGGCCAGTCCGCTGGACTCCTTGATCCGGGGGTCCTTGATCGTGAAGCCGCCGTCCCCGTCGGCGGCGGAGGCGGGCGCAGCGGCGGGCAGGGCGAAGGCGCCCACGAGGAGGGCTCCGGCGAGCAGGGCGAACGGTCGGCGCATCCTCCAAGCCTGCCATCACACGGGCCCGTTCACGTGAGGTGGCGGGCCTCACATCGCACCCTCCGCGTCGATCGTCCATCATGAGCGGATGCTCAGGTTCATGCCCGTCGGCGACTCCATGACGATCGGCAGCGCGGGCGAACACACATGGCGTCACCGGCTGTGGCAGCACCTGCGCGTGTCGTACGGCGGCCCGTTCACCTTCGTCGGGCCGCGCGAGACGCTGTACGACAAGACGGCGGACGCGCCGACCTCGTACGCCTACGCCGACCCCGGCTTCCCCCGCGCCCATCTGGCCGGCTGGGGAGAGGGGTGGCTGCACATGGCTCCGCTGATCGGCGGTGCGGTGCGGGAGTGCCGGGCGGATGTGCTGCTGGTCTCGCTGGGCCTGATAGACCTCGGCTTCTACACGAACGCCGAGCAGACGGCGGAGAACGTACGGGCGTTCGTCGCGGGCGCACGGGAGGCGAACCCGCGCGTCCGCATGGTGCTGCTGCCGGTGATCCCGAACATACGGGCGGAGGCGGACGCGCTCTTCGCCACCCAGGTGGACCTCTTCAACGCCCTGCTCGCGAAGGCGGCCGCCGACCTGGACGAGCCCCGCTCACCCATCCTGCTCGCCTCGCCCCCGGAGTCGTACGACATCCACACCGACACCTACGACGGCACGCACCCCAACGCGAGCGGCGAGCACCGGATCGCGGAGGCCTTCGCGGGGGCGATGTGGGAGGCATGGGGGGTCGGACAGCCGTACGTGGCCGGAACAAGCTGACCGAATTCCGACGCCATGCCCGTCCCCGAGGGATACCGGGTCGAGATCGTCGGGGGCACCATCCACATGACGCCGCGGCGGCACACTCACTGGAACATCACCTTTCGGATCGCAGCAGCTGTCGCGGCCAAGTTCGGAATGGAGAGGGTGTTCTCGGACGTCCGCATCGACTTCCCGGGCCACGAGAACGGTTTGAACGGCTTCTGCCCGGACGTCGCCCGGCTCAAAGCCTCGGCCAAGAAGGACAAAAAGGGCCACTGGCGGTACCAGGACGTCCTGTTCGTCGCCGAGGTCATCTCCCAGGGCACGGCCGCCAACGACTACGGCCCGAAGAGGTTCGCCTACGCGGAGGCCGAGGTCCCCCTCTACGTCATCGCCGATCCCTACCAGGGCCGGTGCCACGTCTACACCGACCCCAAGCAGGGCGACTACGACGAGCCGACGAGGGTGGACTTCGGCAACGCCATCGATCTCACCGGCACCGTGGTCGACCTCGTGCTCAAGACGGACGACTTCCCCCGCGACTGACGGCGCTCCAGCCTCAACTCCCCCTTGCCTTGAGCGCACTCCAGGCCGTTGGCTTGGAGACCATGAAGTACACACAGCTCGGACGCACGGGCCTCAAGGTCAGCCGACTCGTCCTCGGGACGATGAACTTCGGGCCGCAGACCGACGAGGCCGACAGTCACGCGATCATGGACGCGGCGCTGGACGCCGGGATCAACTTCTTCGACACCGCCAACGTGTACGGGTGGGGCGAGAACAAGGGCCGTACCGAGTCCATCATCGGCAACTGGTTCGCGAAGGGCGGCGACCGGCGCGACAAGGTCGTCCTCGCCACCAAGGTCTACGGCAACATGGGTGCCGACGGCGAGGCCTGGCCCAACCACGACAAGCTCTCGGCCCTCAACATCCGGCGCGCGGTCGACGCCAGCCTGAAGCGGCTGCAGACCGACCACATCGACGTCTACCAGTTCCACCACATCGACCGGAACACGCCCTTCGAGGAGATCTGGCAGGCCGTCGACGTCCTGGTCCAGCAGGGCAAGATCCTCTACGTCGGCTCCTCCAACTTCCCCGGCTACAAGATCGCCCAGGCCAACGAGATCGCGGCCCGCCGGGGCGGCACCATCGGCCTGGTCAGCGAGCAGTGCCTGTACAACCTCGCGGAGCGCCGCGCCGAGATGGAGGTCATCCCGGCGGCCCAGGACTACGGCCTCGGGGTCATCCCCTGGTCGCCGCTGCACGGCGGGCTGCTGGGCGGGGTCATCAAGAAGGAGGTCCAGGGCGGGCGCCGCGCCTCTGGTCGGGCCGCCACCACGCTGGCCGACCCCGGCGCCCGCGCCCAGATCCAGTCCTACGAGGACCTGCTCGACAAGCACGGACTGGAGCCCGGCGAGGTCGCGCTGGCCTGGCTGCTCACCCGGCCCGGCGTGACCGGCCCGATCGTCGGCCCGCGCACCGCCGAGCAGCTGGCGTCCGCGCTGCGGGCCGTCGAGCTGGAGCTGAGCGCGGAGCTGCTGGCCGAACTGGACGAGATCTTCCCGGGTACCGGACCGTCCCCGGAGGCCTTCGCCTGGTGAGACCGGCCGGTCACCGACCGGCCGACCGCGGCGGCCGTGCTCGATCTGCGCGGTGTGCTCGGCGTCACCTGCCGAGCGCGGCCGCCAGGGCGACGACGGCGAACATCAGCACAAGCGCGACGGCCATGATCCGGTTACGGGTTTTCGGGTCCACGTATTCGAGACTAACCGGCCCCGCCGAGTGCCCAGCGGGCGACCGGCTCGTAGCGGGGCCGCTCGCCCGCCACGCCCGACTTCGGCAGGTTGCTGCGGACGAGGACCAGCTCGTCCACCGTCCAGGTGCGGCTGGTGAACCCCGTGAGCACCTGGACGTGCGGCCGTACGTCCACGACGTCCCGGCCGCGCGCCACCGTCAGGTGGGCCTTGTAGCGGCGGTGCTCCCCCATCTCCACGCCGGCCCTGCGCGCCGCGGCCTCCGCGCGCTCGGCGAGGAACCCCATGGTGCGCAGGTCGCCGTCGGCGCCCGTCCACAGCACCTTCCCGCGGCCGAACTGGCCGCCGCCGCGCAACGCGATCTCGAAGGGTTCGGTACGGTGCGCGGCCCTGCCCAGCCGCTCCGACAGCTCCGGCAGGAGCTCCTCGCCGACCTCGCCGTAGAAGGCGAGCGTGAAGTGCCACCCCGGGCGCCCGGTCCAGCGCAGCCGGTCCGCGCCGGGCAGCTTCTTCAGGGCGGCGATCTCCTGCGCGAGTGCGCCGATGACGTCCTCGGGGGGCAGTACGGCGGCGAAGAGTCTCATGAGGTCAGTGTCCCGCCGGGGCCCTCGCCTGTCCGTATGTCCGCATGTCCGCCGGGGCCCACTCCGGCGCCCCGCGACCGGCTCCGGCGCCCGTGGGGGCGCCGGAGTGCGGGGTGAGTGCCGGGCACCCGAGTGCCGGGCTACGCGGCCGTCGCCAGCCCCTCGCGGGCCTCTCGGGGCACGAACCGCACCCGGGGATGGCCGTGGTGCCAGCCGACGGCCAGGCGCAGGCCGCCCACGCGGGCCAGGGCCAGGCCGATGGTGACCGCGGCGGTGAGCGAGATGGCGCCGCCGAGGGCGAAGCCGGTCCGGGCGCCGTAGGCGTCGGTGACCCAGCCGACCACGGGGGCGCCCAGCGGTGTGCCGCCCACGAAGACCATCATGAACAGGGCCATCACCCGGCCGCGCATGGCGGGGTCGGTGGCCATCTGGACCGCGGTGTTCGCCGTGACGTTGACCGTCAGGCCGAAGACGCCGATGGGGGCCATCAGCAGCGCGAACAGCCAGTACGACGGGGCCAGCGCGGCCACGACCTCCAGGGTGCCGAAGGCGGCGGCCGCCGCGATCAGCACGCGCATCCGGGCGGTGCCGCGGCGGGCCGCGAGCAGGGCGCCGATCAGGGAGCCGATCGCCATCACGGTGTTGAAGAGGCTGTAGCCGCCGGCCCCGGCGTGGAAGATGTCGTCGGCGTACGCCGACAGCCACACCGGGAAGTTGAAGCCGAAGGTGCCGATGAAGCCGACCAGGACGATCGGCCAGATCAGGTCGGGGCGCCCGGCGACGTAGCGCAGGCCCTCACGCAGCTGGCCCTTGCCGCGCGGGGCACGTTCGACGACGTGCAGCTCGCGGGCGCGCATCAGCAACAGGCCGGCGATCGGTGCGACGAAGGACAGGCCGTTGGCGAGGAACGCCCAGCCGGTGCCCACGCCGGTGATCATGACACCCGCGACGGCGGGGCCGATCAGGCGGGCGGACTGGAAGTTCGCCGAGTTCAGGCTGACCGCGTTCTGCAGCTGCTTCGGGCCGACCATCTCCGAGACGAAGGACTGGCGGGCCGGGTTGTCGACGACGGTCGCGAGGCCGACGGCGAAGGCGGCGAGGTAGACGTGCCAGACCTGGACGTGGCCGGTGAGCGTGAGCGCGGCGAGCGCCAGGCCGGTGAGGGCCATCGAGGACTGGGTGACCAGCAGCGCGGGCCGCTTGGGCAGACGGTCGACGAGTACGCCGCCGTAGAGGCCGAAGAGCAGCATCGGCAGGAACTGCAGGGCCGTGGTGATGCCGACGGCGGCCGAGGAGCCGGTGAGGGAGAGCACCAGCCAGTCCTGGGCGATGCGCTGCATCCAGGTGCCGGTGTTGGAAACGACCTGGCCCAGGAAGAACAGGCGGTAGTTCCTGATCCTCAGCGAGCTGAACATCGAGGCCTTGCGGGGAGCGCGGGGGGCGTCCGCAGATTTCCGGGAGTCCGGGGCGTTCGGGGAGTCGGGGGTGTGCGAGGAGTCGTGGGTGTGCGAGGAGTTGTAGGGATTCGGTGCGGGGGCGGAAGCTGCTCCGGGTCCCGTACTCAAAGGGGTTCGCCTCCTTCTGGCTGCGTGTGCTCCTCCGGGGGCGTGCTCCGCCCGCCCCCGCGGCTCACTCGCCGGCTGATGTGCTTCAGAGATGCGCGAGCTTTTCCAGCACGGGGGCGGCCGCGCGCAGTTTCGCCCACTCGTCCTCGTCGAGGCCCTCGACCAAGCCGGCCAGGAAGACGTTCCGCTTGCGGCGGCTCTCCTCGAGCATGGTCTCGGCCTGCTCGGTCCTGGTGACGACCTTCTGGCGCCGGTCCTCGGGGTGCGGCTCCAGCCGGACCAGTCCCTTGGCCTCCAGCAGCGCCACGATGCGGGTCATCGACGGCGGCTGCACGTGCTCCTTGCGGGCGAGCTCGCCCGGCGTGGCGCTGCCGCATCTGGAGAGGGTGCCCAGCACCGACATCTCGGTGGGACTGAGCGACTCGTCGACCCGCTGGTGCTTGAGCCGACGGGACAACCGCATCACGGCGGATCGCAGGGAGTTCACGGCGGCGGCGTCGTCGCCATGGCTAAGGTCCGGCATGTTCTTTAGAGTAACTCATTACTCTCGCTAAGGACCACCGGGGACACGCACGTGTGCGGTGACTCTGACCACTACCGGTCACAAATGTCACTCATATGGGTGATCCACGCGCGGAACGTGACACACGGCGCGGAAGTGTGCCGCGACCCTCGACTGCATGGGAACCGATGTGCTCAGCCTGCGCATGGACTGCGAGCTGCTCGAACGGCTCCGGTCCCATGCCGCGAAAAGAGGAATGAGCGTCCAGGACTATGTCGTCCGGACGCTCATTCGCAATGACTTCGACGAGCGGTTCCAGGCCGCCGTCGAGGAGACCGAGCGGTTCTACGGGGTTCCGTGACTCCCCTCGGTCACCGGGATCAGGTCAGGCCCAGGGCCGGCATCAGGTAGTAGAAGGCGAACACCGCCGCCACCACGTACATCGCCACCGGGACCTCGCGGCCGCGGCCGGCGGACAGACGCAGCGCCACGAAGGTGATGAAGCCCATGCCGATGCCGTTGGTGATCGAGTAGGTGAACGGCATCATCAGCATCGTCACGAAGGCCGGGACGGCGATCGTGTAGTCCGCCCAGTCGATCTCCTTGACCGCCCCGGACATGATCAGGAAGCCGACCGCGACCAGAGCCGGGGTGGCCGCCTGGGACGGGACCATCGTGGCGACCGGGGTGAGGAAGAGCGCCACGGCGAACAGCGCGCCGGTGACGACGTTGGCGAAGCCGGTGCGCGCTCCCTCGCCGACGCCCGCCGTCGACTCCACGAAGCAGGTGGTGGCCGAGGAGGAGCTGGCGCCACCGGCGGCGACGGCGATGCCGTCGACGAAGAGGACCTTGCCGATGCCCGGCATCTGCCCCTGGGCGTCGGTCAGCTTGGCCTCGTCGCCGACGCCCATGATCGTGCCCATGGCGTCGAAGAAGCAGGACAGCAGCACGGTGAAGACGAACAGGATGCCGGTCAGCACGCCGACCCGGTCGAAGCCGCCGAACAGGCTGACCTTGCCGATCAGGCCGAAGTCGGGGGTGGACACCGGGTTGCCGGGCCACTTCGGGGTGGTCAGGCCCCAGGACGGGATGTGGGCGACGGCGTTGATCACGACGGCCACGACGGTCATCGCGACGATCGAGATCAGGATCGCGCCGGGCACCTTGCGCACGATCAGCGCGAGCGTGAGCAGCACACCCAGGACGAAGACGAGGACCGGCCAGCCGTTGAGGTGACCGTCGGCGCCCAGCTGGAGCGGGACGGTGGTGTGGGCGGCGTCCGGGATCCGGGAGACGAAGCCGGAGTCGACGAGGCCGATCAGCATGATGAACAGGCCGATGCCGATGGAGATGCCCTTGCGCAGGCCGAGCGGCACGGCGTTCATGACGCGCTCGCGCAGCCCGGAGGCGACGAGCAGCATCACGACGAAGCCGGCCAGGACGACCATGCCCATGGCGTCGGGCCAGGTCATGCGGGGCGCGAGCTGGAGCGCGACGACGGTGTTGACGCCGAGGCCGGCCGCGAGCGCGATCGGCACGTTGCCGATGACACCCATGAGGAGGGTGGTGAAGGCGGCGGTCAGGGCGGTGGCGGTGACGAGCTGGCCGTTGTCGAGCTGATGCCCGTACATGTCCTTCGCGCTGCCGAGGATGATCGGGTTCAGCACGATGATGTAGGCCATCGCGAAGAAGGTGGCGAAGCCGCCTCGGATCTCGCGGGGCAGGGAGCTGCCTCGCTCGGAGATCTTGAAGTAGCGGTCGAGGGCGCCGTACGCGGGCGGCGTTCCCGGCTTCTCGGGGGCGGGGACCTTGGCGGTGGCCGAGGTGGACATGCAGGTGACCTCAGGGATGCAGGGAAGTACGGGAGTACCGGAGGTGGAACGGGTTCAAACGTGATCGAGTCTCGCCGTCTTCGATCACCAACAGGTCTCCCCCACGTCTCTGTTGGGGTTTCATACGAAGAGAAACGGCCAGACTCAGACCGTTTCAGTATGAACATATGAAGCGGAAAAGGCTAATCTCCGCGCGTAGACCCAAGGGAGGCCGGAGCCCGGGACGGGCGCGGGCGGGGGCTGAGAGATGCGCTCGGGGGGGACTCGGAGCTGGGCTCGGGAGGGACTCGGAGGTGGGCTCGGGGCCGTCCCTCCCTGGCCGGTGGCGGGCCGTAAGCTGAGCCCATGGCGAAGTGGACCCCCAAGCACGAGGCGCCGGAGCCCCTGGAGGGCCCCGTGGTCGCCACCATCACCGGCGGCACGATCGTCTGGTTCGTCCTCTTCCTGGTCCAGCTCCCCTTCTACGGCTGGTTCGCCGACCACGGGCACACCTGGTGGCTCTGGACCTGCCTGGCCGGAGCCGGCCTCGGCCTGATCGGCATCTGGTACGTCCGCAAGCGCGACGCGGCGATCAAGCGAGCGGCGTCCGCCGGCGAAACGCCCCGCGCGCAACGCCCGGCGTCGGCGGAGTAGGCCCCGCGGGGCCTGGGGGGAAGAGCCCCGGACGCTCATCCCTGTCCCCACCGAGTCGGGCGGGCAGGCGGGCGAAGGTCAACGAGTGAAGGCGCGCGTCCGCACGTACCGTCGGTTGCATGGCCCACACCGACGCGGGCGCGGAACTCGACCCCGTGCACCCCGTCCCCGTGCCCTTTCCCGTCCCGCCGACGCAGGTGACGCGGGCGGGGGGACTGACCCGCGCCGAGGTCGCCGAGCGTCTCGCCCGCGGCGAGGTCAACGACGTACCGGTGCGCAGCAGCCGCTCACTCGCCGAAATCGTCCGCGCGAACGTCCTCACCCGCTTCAACGCGATCATCGGCGTGCTCTGGCTGATCATGCTGTGCGTGGCCCCGATCCAGGACAGCCTCTTCGGCTTCGTGATCCTCGCCAACACCGGCATCGGGATCCTCCAGGAGTGGCGGGCCAAGCAGACCCTCGACTCGCTCGCCGTCATCGGCGAGGCCCGCCCCACGGTCCGCCGCGACGGGACCGCCGTCGCGATCTCCGCCTCCGAGATCGTCCTCGACGACGTGATCGAGGTCGGGCCGGGGGACAAGGTGGCCGTCGACGGCGCCTGCGTCGAGGCCGACAGGCTGGAGATCGACGAGTCGCTGCTCACCGGCGAGGCCGACCCCGTCGTCAAGCGGCCCGGCGACCACGTCATGTCCGGCAGCTTCGTCGTCGCGGGCGGCGGCGCCTTCCAGGCCACCCGGGTCGGCCGCGAGGCCTACGCCGCCCGGCTCGCCGAGGAGGCCTCCCGCTTCACCCTGGTCCACTCCGAGCTGCGCACCGGCATCTCGACCATCCTCAAGTACGTGACGTGGATGATGGTCCCGACCGCCGTCGCCCTCGTCATCAGCCAGCTCGTGGTCAAGGACACCGACCTGAAGGACTCGCTGGCCCGCACCGTCGGCGGCATCGTCCCCATGGTCCCCGAGGGGCTGGTCCTGCTCACCTCCGTCGCCTTCGCCATCGGTGTGATCCGGCTGGGCCGCAAGCAGTGCCTCGTCCAGGAGCTGCCCGCCATCGAGGGGCTGGCCCGCGTCGACACCGTCTGCCTGGACAAGACCGGCACGCTCACCGAGGGCGGCATGGACGTCACCGAGCTCAGGACGCTGAACGGCCACGACGAGTCGTACGTACGCCAGGTCCTCGGCGCCCTCGGCGAGTCCGACCCGCGCCCGAACGCCTCCCTTCAGGCGATCATCGACGCCTGCCCGGACAGCGAGGAGTGGCGGTGCGTGGAGTCGCTGCCCTTCTCCTCCGCCCGCAAGTACAGCGGGGCCAGCTTCAGCGAGGGCAACGGCGAGTCCAGTACCTGGCTGCTGGGCGCCCCGGACGTCCTCCTGCCCGCCGACGCCCCCGCCCTCGCCGAGACCGGGCTGCTGAACGCGCGGGGCCTGCGCGTCCTGCTGCTCGCCCGTGCCGCCCGCGAGCTGGACGACCCCGAGGTCGCCCGCGACGCCGTGCCCACCGCGCTCGTCGTGCTGGATCAGCGGCTGCGGTCCGACGCCGCCGACACCCTGCGCTACTTCGCCGAGCAGAACGTCCGCGCCAAGGTCATCTCCGGTGACAACGCGGTCTCCGTGGGCGCGGTGGCCGCCAAGGTCGGTCTCGCCGGTTCCGCCGTCGACGCCCGCCGGCTGCCCGCCGAGCGGGAGGCGATGGCGCGGGAGCTCGACGAGGGGACCGTGTTCGGGCGGGTCACCCCGCAGCAGAAGCGGGACATGGTGGGCGCGCTCCAGTCGCGCGGGCACACGGTCGCGATGACCGGTGACGGCGTGAACGACGTCCTCGCCCTGAAGGACGCCGACATAGGCGTGTCGATGGGCTCGGGTTCGGAGGCCACCCGGGCGGTCGCGCAGATCGTGCTGCTGGACAACAGCTTCGCCGTGCTGCCGTCGGTGGTCGCGGAGGGGCGGCGGGTGATCGGCAACATCACCCGGGTGGCGACCCTGTTCCTGGTCAAGACGGTCTACTCGGTGCTGCTGGCCGTGCTGGTGGTGTGCTCGCAGGTGGAGTACCCGTTCCTGCCCCGGCACCTGACCCTGCTGTCCACCCTCACCATCGGCGTCCCCGCCTTCTTCCTGGCGCTCGCCCCGAACACGGAACGGGCGCGGCCGCACTTCGTACGGCGGGTCATGCGCTACGCGGTGCCCGGCGGGCTGGTGGCGGCCGTGGCGACGTTCGTGACGTACCTGGTCGCCCGCCGGCACTACACCGGTCCCCAGTCGCTCGACGCGGAGACCAGCGCGGCCACGCTCACGCTCTTCCTGGTCTCGATGTGGGTGCTGGCGATCATCGCCCGCCCCTACACCTGGTGGCGGATCGCGCTGGTGGCCGCGATGGGCGCGGCGTTCGTGTGCGTGCTGGCCGTGCCCGCGCTCCAGCACTTCTTCGCGCTGCGGCTGGTGGGGACGGCGATGCCCTGGCTCGCGGTGGGCACCGCCGTCGGCGCGGCGATCGTCCTGGAGGTCCTGTGGAAGCAGGTCGACCGCCGCTTCCCCGCCTGAGGTGTGCCTGCCGCACGCAGCCGGTCCCGCTCACGTCCGCCGGATCGGCGGGACCCCGACCGCGGAAGGCGACCGCCTCCGCAGCGCCCACCCAGCCCCGGCGCCGGGCCTCAGCCCGGCGCCTGGCCTCTGGCCGATGTCCGAGCCCCGCCCGAGGCCCAACCCCAGCCCGATCGCCCGGCCTCTGACCGGCGTCCAAGCC
>NZ_BNBC01000013.1:0-79458 GCF_014654675.1 Streptomyces spiralis | reverse complement strand
GCCCGGCGCCCGGCCTCTGCCCGCGCCCGAGGCCCCGCCTCTGCCCGGCGCCCGGCCTCTGCCCGCGCCCGAGGCCCGGCCCCAGCCCGGCGCCTGGCCTCTGGCCGACGTCCGAGCCCCGCCCGAGGCCCAACCCCAGCCCGATCGCCCGGCCTCTGACCGGCGTCCAAGCCCGCCCGAGGCCCCACCTCTGCCCGGCGCCCGGCCTCTGACCGCGCCCGACCCCTACCCGGCACCCGACCCCTACCCGACACCCGACCCCAGCCCGAGGTCCGGCCTGTGGGCGGTCGCCCTTACAGGGAGCCCCCACTCACCGCAACCACTCCCATGCCCGGCGCAGACTCAGAGCCTCAGTCGAACCAGCGGTCGCGGGCCAGTTCCTCCGTGCGGGTCGGGTCCTCCAGCAGGGCGGCCACCTCGAAGCGGCGGGGCCACTGGCCCGACGCCCAGGCGAGGCCGGCGGCCACGCCCTCCAGGGTGGCGGCGTGCAGGACGCCGTCGGAGGTGAGACGCCAGTCCAGCTCGGTGCCGTCGACGACGAGTTCCTCGTGCTCGACGTACGTGGCGGGCGTGCGCGGGCCGAGCAGGACCCGCACCGCGTCCGGTACGTCGTGCTCGGTGCCCTCGGAGTCCACTGAGCCGGTGACGGACTCGCTCAGCCGCCGCACCTGGAACAGTTCGGCCAGCTCGGCGGCCCGTGACGGCCGTACCGGCAGCAGCGGGACGCCGGAGGTGAACGGCAGCAGGTCCGGGGAGTCGCACACCACGGCGTCGGTGGCGTCCACGACCACGACCCGCCCGTCGACCACGGCCCGCAGCTCGTCGGGCAGCGTCACCTGCTCCGGGTCCAGGTCTGCCAGCGCGCCGTAGAGCGCGTGCAGCTGCGCGGAGGTCACCGGCCGGTCGGGGTCTGCGAGCCGGTCGAGGAGTTCGGCGGCGCCGCCCGGTTCGTCGAGCAGCGCGGCGACGGACGTGCGCACGCCCAGCGCGCGCAGCACCTGCTCGTCGTCGAAGCCGGTGGCGTCGGCCTCGTCGTACAGGCCGCGCAGCAGCGGGTCGGAGCCGGCGGCGCGCAGGCCGGCCGGGCGGCGCCCGCCGAGCACCGGGTGCCCGCGCAGCCACCACGCGGTGTACGGCCGTACGACCTCGTGGGTACCGTCCGGCAGCAGGATCCGCACCGGCTCGACGAGCGCGTCCCGCAGCGGTGGCCGGGACAGCAGTGCCAGGGCCCGGGGCCACTGGTCGTCGTCGACGAGGTCCAGGTCGCGCACGGCGACGATCTCGGTGGCGACCGGCGGCACCGGGGTGTCCGGGAAGCGGTCCAGGACGTCCTCGCACCAGACGTCGACGGCGTCGAGCAGCCCGGGGTCGTCCGGTTCGGGGAAGTCGCCCTCGCGCGGCTCGAGTTCGTCCGGGTCGAGGACGACGTCCGTGGCCCGGACGAGCGCGAAGTCCACCAGGACCCCGCAGGCGGCCAGCGGCCGCTCGCCCCACTTCCCGGCCAGTTCACCGTCCACGGACGGGAGTTCGCCCTCGCGCATGACCTGCGCGAACGGACCGCCGGGGAAGACGAGTTCACCGGCCGGGGCGAGCTCGCCGTCCTCGTCGGGCAGGGCGAGCGCGCCGAGCCAGGGCTCGTCGCCGGGCTCCAGGCCCGCGTCCCGGACCAGGGTGAGCACGGTGTCGGCGAGTTCCTCGGCGTCCGGGGTGTCCTCGTCCCAGCCGCCGGCGTCCTCGTCGAGGGAGGCGGCGACCGCGGCCCGCACCTGCGGGGTGGTGAGCACCGCGCGCGGGGTCGCGGGCAGGGCGCCGAGCTTCTCCAGGACCGGGTGGGCGGCGTCGGGGTGGGCGACCTTCAGCCCGAGCCGGGCCAGCACCTCCGGGTCGGCCGGTGCGGCGTCCGGGGTGGGCAGCAGCACCTGGCGGGGGCCGATCGTCGTACGGCCGTCGGCGAGGGGCACCGGCAGTCCGGAGAGCCGGTCGGGGTCGACGCCCGCCAGGCTGTCGTACAGCCGCTGCCACCAGCCCGGTTCCTTCTCCAGGCCGGCCAGCCGGTCGATCGCGTCGGTCAGCGGCAGCCGGGCCACACCCAGCGTGCGCAGCTCCACGCGCCGCTCCAGCCCGGCGGGCAGCAGGGTGGGCAGCACCTCGGCGAGGACGCGCACGGTGTCGGCGCCCGCGCCCTCGACCACCTCGGCGTCCCGGGGCCGCAGCGACTCGGGCAGGTCGGTCTCGTGCGCCCTGGGCGGTGCGGCGGGCGGCAGGAACGAGGTGCGTGCCAGCCGCTCGAGGATCGCCTGCCGCAGCGCGCCGTCCAGCTCGCCCTTGCCCAGCGGGCCGGGCACGAGGTCGATGACGCCCTCGGCCACCGGCCGCCACTCGGCGAGGAGCCCGGCGAAGGCGTCGGCCGCGCGCTGCACCAGGAAGTCGGTGAGCGGTCCCGGCGCGGTGTGCCGGCGGGTGCTGTCCAGCGGGAACGACGCGATGAGCAGCGCCGGGACGCCCAGCGGCTCGTCGCTCGGGGTGGGTGCGTGCACCACGGGGCTGGTGCGCGGGCGCACCGGGTTGCCGTAGGCGTCGACGGGCGCGGCCCAGGTGACCGACCAGTACGGGCGGAGCCGCTCCTCCACCGGGCGGTCGGCGAGCAGGTCGGGGGTGAGGGGGCCGTGGGCGGAGGAGGTGCGCCAGTGGGTGATGCCGTCTCGCGAGTCCTCCACCACGGTGAACGCGGCGTCGGTGCGCCGGCTCAGCACGCGCGGGACCTCGTCGCCGATCTCCACCACGACCTCCTCCAGCCCGGGCAGGGCGAGGAGCAGGGCGTCGTCGACGGCGTGCAGCAGCCGTTCGGCGAGGTCGGCGGCGGCCGTGTCGCGCAACGGCAGGATGACGACCGTGTCGTAGGGGTCGGGGGCGGTGCCCTCGGCGGCGAACGGGAGCCGCAGCAGCGGTACGTGCCCGTCGCGGCGGCGGATCTCGTCGCCGAGCCCGGGGCTGTGCCGGGCGGTCTCCTCGGCCAGGTCGCGGGCCTCGGCCAGGGACCAGCGGACCCCGCCGTGCCGGCCGACGACCGCGGGCTCGTCGGTGACGGCGAGGACGGCGGCGAAGCCGACGCCGAAGCGGCCCACGGAGGGTGCCGCCGCGCCGGCGGTGTCGCGCTTGGCGGAGGCGCGCAGCGTCGACAGCGACTCCACCCCGGTCGCGTCCAGCGGGGCGCCGGTGTTGGCGGCGAGGAGGACGCCGTCGCGCAGCGTGAGGCGCAGCCGGCCGGGCACGCCCGCGCGGGCGGCGGCGTCGGCGGCGTTCTGCGCCAGCTCGACCACGAGCCGGTCCCGGTAGCCGCCGAGGACCAGGTCCTCCTCGGCGTTGGCGTCCTCGCGGAACCGGGCCGGGCTGGCCGCCCAGGCGTCCAGCACGCCGCGCCGCAGACGCACGGTCCCGAACGGATCGCCTCCGGCGGACGGCTGCACCAACATGCTCACGTTGTTCATTCTCCTCACGAGAGAGCAGCCCGTCCGGCGCTTGAGGACGAGGCCGTCAAGGCCGACGGGGGTCTGGGGGCGAAGCCCCCAGGGACACGAGCCACGACGCACCCGTGGAGACGCACCCGCAGAAGAAACGCACCGAGCCTACGAGTGCCCCAGCTCCGCCGCATCCTCGTCGGAGACGTCGGGCACCGAGCCGGAGTCCTTGGCCGGCCGCAGCGGGAACGGATCCACCCGCGTCTCGTCGATCACCGGCGGAGCCGGCTGGGGTGGCTTCGGCATGACCGCGGCCTCGGAGTGCCCGCCGCAGCCGTACGTCAGGGACACCACGTGCCCGTCGGCCGGGGAGAACTCGTTGGCGCACACCCCGAACGCCTGTCCCAGGGAGCCGCCCATCGGCACCAGGAAGCCGCAGGTCACGCAGGACGCCGGGGCCGCCTGCGCCATCGGGGTCTTCGCGCCGTACGACTCCTCCCAGCGGTCGGCGGCGACATGCAGGCCGTAGCGGGACAGGACCCGGGCGCGGCGCATCCCCAGTTCCTCGGCGACCGCCGCGATGGAGCCGCGCGAGGGCGCCGCGGGCAGGTTCTTCGGCGTGCCGGCGGTGACGTCGGCGTCCTCGGCCTCCGCCAGTTCGGCCATGTCGCCGGAGACGGCGGAGTTCGGCGCGGGCTCGTCCTCGCCGAGGAAACCGGGCTCCAGACGGAGGTCCTCGGCGTCGGTGGGCAGCAGGTCGCCGGGGCCCATGTCGCCGGGGCGCAGCCGCTCGCTCCACGGCACCCACTCGGGGGCGAGCAGCGCGTCGGGGCCGGGCAGCAGGACGGCCTCGTCCAGGGTGACGATCTTCGCGCGGGAGGCGCGGGCCACCGTCACCGCCCAGCGCCAGCCCCGATAGCCGAGCTCCTTGCACTCGAAGAAGTGCGTGACGACGCGGTCACCCTCGGAGACCAGTCCCACGTGCTCGCCGACGACGCCGGGCGCGGCCGCCTCCTCGGCTGCGGCGCGGGCGAGGTCGACGGCCTCGGCGCACAGGCGGTCGGGGGTGCGGCTTCGCGTGCTCGCTGCGCTCACAGGTATCGCTTCTCTCCTACGCCGTCTTCCGGGTGCGCCGGCCTGAAGGCGGCGGGGCGGGCGGAGCGGACCCGTGGACCGCGTCGACGTCCGCGCCCGATCGCGCTCGGGCGCACCTACGTCATCCATTCTGCGGTATGCACGTAAGGCGCGCGGCCGAGAACGTTCGCCACGGCGCGCTACGCACGCTACCTTCTCGCTGCCGCTGGGCCTACACCGGCGGTTGCCTCGCCATCGGCCGACGAGCGGATTCCGGGGGTGCGGGGCTGGGCCCGTCGGGGGCCGGTCGGCCCGATCCGTGCCGTAATGGCGCTACTTGCGGCCGTCTCGGGGCACTATGACGGGGTGGCAGCCGCGAGGACGCCTCAGGAGACCGCCGGGCTCGGTGAGCCCGAGGGGTTGAACGGGGGCAGCAGCCGGGGCAGCGGTTCGGGCCGGTTCGGCGGGTCCGTCCGCGCGGTCGGCCGTGCCCTGCGCCGTCCGGTCACGGGGATCGTCCGCGGCATCCGCAGGGTCACCCACGCGCACGGCGCAGGCGAGTCCGGGCTCGGCAAGCTGATCGAGTTGCACGCGGTGAACGGCGCCGGGGACGTCATGGTCACCGTCGCGCTCGCCTCCACCGTCTTCTTCTCCGTCCCCACAGATGAGGCCCGCGGCCGGGTCGCGCTCTACCTCGCCATCACCATGGCGCCGTTCACGGTGCTCGCGCCGGTGATCGGCCCCTTGCTGGACCGGCTGCCGCACGGCCGGCGCGCCGCGATGGCCGCCGCGATGCTCGCCCGGGCGCTGCTCGCGCTGATCATCGCGGGCGCGGCGGCCAACGGCGGCCTGGAGCTGTATCCGGCGGCGCTGGGCGTCCTGGTGGCGTCCAAGGCGTACGGGGTGGTCCGGAGCGCGGTCGTGCCACGGCTGCTGCCGCCGCGGTTCTCCCTGGTGAAGGCGAACTCGCGGGTGACGCTCGGGGGGCTGCTCGCCACCGGGGTGGCCGCGCCGGTCGGGGCGGGGCTGCATCTGCTCGGTCCCCGCTGGCCGCTCTACGGCGCCTTTGTGATCTTCGTCGCGGGGACGTTCCTGTCCTTCTCCCTGCCGCCGAAGGTCGACTCGGCCAAGGGCGAGGACCGGGCGCTGCTCTCGGCGGACGAGCAGCGGCTGCACGGGCCGTGCGGCAGGCCGCCCAGGCGGCCCGGGCTGCGCACCGTCGGCACGGCCGTCACGCACGCTCTCGCCGCCAACGCCGCCCTGCGCTGCCTGTCCGGCTTCCTGATCTTCTTCCTCGCCTTCCTGCTGCGGGAGCATCCGCTGGCCGGTCAGAGCGCGGCGGTGTCGCTGGGCATAGTGGGGGTCGCGGCGGGCGCGGGCAACGCGCTCGGCACGGCGGTCGGGGCGTGGCTGCGGTCGCGGGCCCCGGAGATCATCGTCGTGACGGTCGTCGCGATCGTGCTGGGCGCGGCGGTCACGGCCGCGGTGTTCTTCGGCGCCTTCCTGGTGACCTGCCTGGCCGCGATCGCCGGTTTCGGGCAGGCGCTGGCCAAGCTGTCCCTGGACGCGCTGATCCAGCGGGACGTGCCGGAGCTGGTGCGCACATCGGCGTTCGCCCGTTCCGAGACGCTGCTGCAGATGGCCTGGGTGTTCGGCGGGGCGATCGGCATCGTGCTGCCCCTCAACGGGGTGCTGGGACTGTCGGTGGGCGCCGCGATCGTCGCCGCCGGCTGGATCCCCACAGTCCGCGGCCTGCTGACCTCGGCCCGCCACAACAACACCACCCACCCCAAGCCGACCTGACACCCGGCGCCCGCCGCCCCAGGACGGCCCGACCGCGTGCGCCGCCCGCGCAAGGCGATCCGATCGAACGCCGCGCGGTGGCACCCCACTCGCTCACCGCACCCCCGGGTGGCCGGGCCTCCGACTTCCGCCCCCGCCAGGTGCCGCAACCTCGTGTGCCGCCCCGCAGGACAGCCCGACCGCGCGGCAGCGGGTGTCGGTCCGTCCCGGTCGGGTCGGTCGGGGCGCGGCACGCCGTACCCCCGCGTGGGCGGGTGGCTGGAGGTGCCCGATAGCCTTCGGCCATGACCTCGCTGCAATCCGCTGTGCGACGCCGCCGCGCCGTCGCCGCCGCCGGCGCCGTATCCGCCGGACTGCTCGCCCTGTCGGCCTGCTCCGAGCCGACGCCGATCGCCACGATCACCGTCGGCGACGACTCGGTGCACTCGGAAGCCACCTGCTACAACGACGGCAAGCCGATCAAGACCGCCGACCTGCCGAAGTGCCTGAAGTCGGACAAGACCATCAAGGTCGACCCCACCGAGACCGTCCGCTTCGGCGTCGACCCCGACATCGCGGACAAGGGCTGGACCATCCTGATGAACGGTCAGCCGCTGGTCGAGCCCACCAAGAAGACCTACCAGACCATCCCGGGCAGCGTGTTCTTCAACGCCCAGTACGGCGCCAGCGGCAACTCGACGTGGGTGGCCATCGCGGAGGGCGAGAAGAGCACGACCGGCGTGTGGTCCTTCAAGCTGCAGAAGGACTCCTGACCAGGTCCTGCCCTCGGTGACCTCCGTACGAGTCCTCGTCGCCACCGCGGTCCCGGTCGAACGGGACGCGGTGGCACAGGCGTTCCCCGGGCCGCCCGCGCGGGAGGTGCCGCTGCCCGGGGCGACGCTGCACCGGCTCGCGGGACCGGCCGGCTCCGGCCGGTTCGACCTGTTCGCCGCCGGGGTCGGCCCGGCCCTCGCCGCCGCCTCCACGGCCACCGCGCTCACCGCCGCCGCGCTGACCGGTGACCCGTACGATCTCGTCGTCTCCGCCGGTATCGCGGGCGGCTTCGTGCCGGACGCGAGTGCCGGGGCGGCCCCCGGCACGACGTCCGGCACCAGGTCCGGCACGGCGTGCGGCGCACCCGTCGGGTCGCTGGTCGTCGCCGACGAGATCACCGCGGCCGACCTGGGCGCCGAGACCGGCGACGGTTTCCTGCCGGTGACCGAACTCGGCTTCGGCACCATCACGCACCGCCCGCCCGATTCACTCGTACGGGCGATCGCGGCCGTGAGCGGCGCGGCCACCGGCACCGTGCTGACCGTCTCGACCGTGACCGGCACCGCCGCCCGCGCCGGCGCCCTGCGCGCTCGCCACCCCCGCGCCCTCGCCGAGGCCATGGAGGGCTTCGGCGTCGCCGAGGCGGCAGCGGCGCACGGCGTGCCCGTGCTGGAGCTGCGCGCGGTCTCCAACCCCGTCGGCCCGCGCGACCGCGCCGCCTGGCGGATCGGCGCCGCCCTGACCGCCCTGACCGGAGGCTTCGGGAAGATCGCCCCCGTACTGGAGAGTTGGAACCCCCATGAGCTCTGAGCGCCCGCAACTGCAGATCGCCTACTCGCCCTGCCCCAACGACACCTTCGTCTTCGACGCCCTCGCCCACGGCCGCGTCCCGGACGCACCCGCGCTGGACGTCACGTTCGCCGACATCGACATCACCAACGGCATGGCCGAGCGCGGCGAGTTCGACGTGCTGAAGGTGTCGTACGCCGTGCTGCCCTACGTCCTCGGCGAGTACGCGCTGCTGCCCAGCGGCGGCGCGCTGGGCCGGGGCTGCGGGCCGCTGGTGCTCACCCGCGAGCCGCAGGCCGAACTGACGGGCCGTACGGTCGCCGTGCCGAGCGAGAAGTCGACGGCGTACCTGCTGTTCCGGCTGTGGGCGGCGGACACCGTCCCCGGCGGGGTCGGTGAGATCGTGGTCATGCCGTTCCACGAGATCATGCCGGCCGTACGGGACGGGAAGGTGGACGCCGGACTGGTCATCCACGAGGCCCGCTTCACGTACCAGAACTACGGCCTGCACAAGCTCGCCGACATGGGCGAGCACTGGGAGGACACCACCGGTCTGCCGATCCCGCTCGGCGCGATCATCGCCAAACGGTCGCTGGGCACCGAGACGCTGACCCGGCTCGCCGACTCGATCCGGGCGTCCGTGCGCGCCGCCTGGGACGACCCCGAGGCATCCCGGCCGTACGTCATGGAGCACGCCCAGGAGATGGACCCGGCCGTCGCCGACCAGCACATCGGCCTGTACGTCAACGAGTTCACCGCCGGCCTCGGCCCCGACGGCTACGCGGCGATCCGCGGGCTGCTCACCCGCGCCGCGGCCGAGGGACTCGTTCCGCCCCTCGGCCCGGACGCGCTCGACTTCCCCTGAGGGGCGGTTTCCCGGGGGACACCGAGGCGGTTTCCCCCGAGCGGGTTACACGTCCAGCTGGTCGGCGACCGCGCGGAGCAGTCCGGCGACCTGCTTGCCGGAGGCCTTCTCGGGGTAGCGGCCGCGTTCCAGGGTCTGGCCGACGCTCTCCAGGAGCGTCGTCAGGTCCTGCACGATGGAGAGCAGCTCGTCCGGCTTCTTGCGCTGGGCGGCCGCGACCGAGGGGGCCGGTTCCAGGACCGTCACCGACAGCGCTTGGTCGCCGCGCTGCCCGGCGACCACGCCGAACTCCACGCGCTGTCCCGGCTTGAGCGTGTCCACTCCGGCGGGCAGGACAGAGGAATGGACGAAGACGTCACCGCCGTCGTCGCGGGAGAGAAAGCCGAAGCCCTTCTCGCTGTTGAACCACTTGACCTTGCCGGTGGGCACGTCTGTCCTCGTCCTCGTACTCGTCGGAAAACTGCTTCGGAAACGGCTCTGGATAACACTGGGGCGGGTCGCGCCCGACCCGCCGGTACCAAGGCTAATGGTCTTCGGGCGGGTGGCAAGACGTCGCCCGGTTGTTCCCTCGAGCTGGGAACTACCCTGGTCCGGTGCGTGACAAAACCCAAACGAATTCCGCCGCGGCCGGTGACGGGCTGATCCGTGCCGGTGCCATCGTGTTCTTCATCGGTGCGGCGGCCACTCTGGTCACAGTGGCCCCGCTGTTCCTCGGGGCGAGGCCATTTCCGACCTACATGTTCGGACTGAGCATGCTCATGGGTGTCGGCTTCCTGATCGCGGGTGCCGGGGTGCTGCGGTCGATCGCCGCGCAGCGCCGTCAGGCGCGCGGCGGCACCGGGTCCGCGGCCCCGTCGCGGTAGTCGGCACCGGCGCGCGCCTCCTCGGCCGAAAAGCGCGCGTCATAGTCCGAAAACCACTTCGGGAACCCGGTCAGATCGGCGAGGACGACATCCGCGCCGGCCTCCCGCAGTTCCGGCTCGCCGCACGGCCCGGTGGCCACCGCCACCGACAGGGCACCGGCCGCCCGGGCGCCCCGTACGTCGCCGACGTGATCGCCGACGTACACCCGCGCGCCGTACTCGCGCAGCGCCTCGGCCTTCTGCTCCGCCCACAGGTCGCCGATCACCGCGTCCGGCTCGATGCCGAGGTGCTCCAGGTGCAGCTTGGCGTTCGGCTCGTACTTGGCTGTGACGACGATCGCCCGCCCGCCGGCCTGCCGTACGGCCGCGACCGCCTCGCGGGCGCCGGGCATGGCGAGCGTCGGGGCGACGGCGAACGACGGGTACATCTCACGGTACAGATCGGCCACGGCCGCGACCCGCTCGGCCGGGAACCAGTTGATCAGCTCCTCCGCGAGCGGCGGACCGAGCCGCGTGACCGCCAGGTCGGCGTCGATGTGGGTGCCGGTCCGCTCCGACAGCGCCAGGTAGCAGGCGCGGATGCCGGGGCGGGAGTCGATGAGGGTCATGTCGAGGTCGAAGCCGACGGTCAGCGGGCGAGAAGTCATATGGGCCATTGTGCCCAGGGGGTATACGGGCGAGACGCCCGGCCCGTGTGACGTACAACCAACTGTCGGCGGACGGCCGGCAGTGTCAGCGGACGGCCGGCATGTCGGCGGCCGGTCACTGGCGCTGCCGCTGTGAGCGCCACAGCAGGAACAGCGCCGACAGCACGGCCGCGGCGCGCACCACCCACGGCCAGGTCTGGGCGATCGCGTCGTTCATGTGGCCCTGGGCGATGGGGGTGCCCCAGCGGTCGTTGCTGCGGCCCCACAGCCACAGCAGCCCGGCGGCAAGCGCCAGGCCGGGCAGGCCCATGACGGCCCACTTGGACTCGGCCGGGGTCAGGCGTCGTGAGCCGTAGGCGATGATCCAGCCCAGCAGCAGCGCGAACCAGTTGCCGAGCACGGCGCCGGCCAGCAGCAGCCCGGCGGCGATCAGGAGGAGCGGGTTGCTCCGGCCGCCGGTGCGCCGGGTCAGCAGGGCGAGGCGCCGACGGCGGGCCGGGGACTCGGGGTCGGCCGTCGCCGCGTCCGCCTCCGCGGCCGGGGCGGCCTCCGCCCGCGTGGGGCCGCCCTGCCGCGCGGAGTCCGCCTGCCGGGCGGGGTCCTTCCGCGGCGGGGGTTTGAGCAGGTCCGGGATCTCCACGCCCCCGACGAAGCCGGGCACGTCGTCGCCGATCCCGAAGGGGCTGCCGTCCCCGGTCCACCAGTCGGGGCGGTCCGTCGCGTCGCCGAGCTCGTCGGCGGTCGCCAGGTGCGGTGGGGAGACGGCACCGGACGGCGGCGGGCTCGCCGGGGGCCGGGCGGGACGGGGACGCGGCACGACGCGGCGCAGCCCCTTCGGGCGCTCCTCCTCGTCGGACGCCTCGGTCGTCCCGGTCTCGCGCTGCACGGGCACGGCGGTGGCGGGCGGCGCCTGCGGCGGGCGCGCTGTCCGCGCACGTGCGTCGCCGCCGGCGCCGACCGCCGCGACGATCTCGTCGGGGCTGCCGAGGCGTTCGAGGATGCGGCGCACGGCCGCGGGGCTGTCCACGGCGGCCTTGGCGCGGCGCCGGTCGATCTCGTTGCGCAGCTCCGAGACCAGCCGCATCCGTGTCGCCGAGGACAGCTGCCGCTGCTGGGCGACGTCCCCGACGCGGCTCAGATACTCGTAGACGACCTGGTCGCTCTCGATCCCCACGGAACCCCTCCGGGGCGGCTGTCCTCGAACCCGTGGGGACGAAGGTACCGCGTGCGCCGGGGTCGTCGTAGCGGCGCGCGGGCGTGCCGCGCCGCCCCGCGCCGGGAACGGACACGTGCCCCGCCGTCATACCCACCCGCTACCGTGGGTCGGATGAGCAGCGATGAGAAACCGGCGCCGGCCCCCCGCTCGCTCGCGGAGGCGCTTCGCGCGCGCGACGACGCCTCCCTGGCCGCGCTTCTGCGCAGCCGGCCCGATCTCATCACACCGGTCCCGACGGATCTCACCCAGCTCGCCACCCGAGCCGGGACCCGCGCCTCGGTGGTGCGCGCCCTGGAGCGGCTGGACCGGTTCGCGCTGCAGACCGCGGAGGCGCTGGCGGTGGCCGGCGACCCGGCGACGTACGCGGAGCTGCTCGGGCTGATGGCCGGGGACGCCGGTGATCCGGCCGTCGCCGCCGCCCTGCCGCGAGCCGTCGCCACGCTGCGCGAGCAGGCCCTGGTCTGGGGCGGCGACGACCGGCTGCGCCTGGTGCGCACCGCCCGTGAACTGCTCGCGCCCTCGCCCCAGCATCCGTCGCCGACCGGGCTCGGACCAACCGTGCAGGAGGCGACGGCGGGCATGTCGCCGGGGCGCATCCAGGAGATCCTCACCACCGCGGGGCTGCCCTCGACCCACGACCCGGTCTCCGCGGTGACCGCGCTGACCGCCCTGTTCACCGACCGCCGGCGGATGGCCGCGCTGCTCGCCGAGGTCCCGGCCGACTCCCTCGAGGTGCTCGAACGGCTGGTGTGGGGGCCGCCCTACGGCCAGGTCACCGCCGACCCCGCACGCCGGCTGCGGCTGCTGCTCGACCGGGGTCTGCTGCTGCCCACGGCGCCCGGCACGGTCGTCCTGCCGCGCGAGGTGGCCCTGCATCTGCGCGCGGGCCTCGCGCACCGCGCGCCCGAGCCGCTGCCGCCCGCCGTGGAGGCGGCCGCGACGCACCGTCCACAGGTTGTGGACGCGACGGCGGCCGGTCAGGCGTACACCGCGCTGGCCACCGTCGAGGAGCTGCTCAAGGACTGGGACGAGGGCGGACCGAACGTGCTGCGCGCGGGCGGTCTGAGCGTGCGCGACCTCAAGCGCACCGCGGTCGCCCTGGACGTCTCCGAGCCGGTCGCCGCCTTCTGGGTGGAGCTCGCCTACGCGGCCGGACTGCTGGCCTCCGATGGGGAGGCGGACGAGCGGTACGCGGCGACCCCGGCCTACGACGAGTGGCTGGGCCGGCCCCCCGCCGAGCGCTGGGCCCAGCTGGCGGAGGCCTGGGTGACCGGAACGCGGACGCCGGGCCTGGTCGGCGGGCGGGACGCCAAGGACCGCACGCTCTCCGCGCTGGGCCCCGGCCTGGACCGCTCGGCCGCGCCGGAGGTACGGCACCGGGTGCTGACCCTGCTCGCCGGGCTGCCGGAGGGAGCCGCGCCGTCGGCCGAGTCGGTGCTGGCCCGGCTGCGCTGGGAACGCCCGCTGCGCGGCCCGCAGCGCGAACAGGAGCACGACCTGCGCAGCCGGCTCGCCCAGTGGACGCTGTCCGAGGCGGAGCAGCTGGGCGTCACCGGCCGGGGTGCGCTCTCCGCGCACGGGCGGGCACTGCTGGGCGCACCGCCGGCACCGGCCCCCGCGCAACCTGTCCCCGCGCAACCGGCGGCCGGCCGCAAGGCCCCTGCCCAGGAGGCCGCGCCCGTGGGGTGGGGCGGTCCCGGGGACAAGCTGCCCGTCCACAAGCACCACCCGTCCGCCGCGGTCTCCGACCCCCTGGCCGCCCGGGAGCCCCTCTCCCCCGCCGAGCAGGCCACCGCCGTCGCCGCGGCGGCCCGGCTGCTCGCCCCGCTGCTGCCCGAACCCCTGGACCATGTGCTGCTCCAGGCGGATCTGACGGCGGTGGCGCCCGGACCGCTGCAACGCCCGCTGGCCGAGATGCTGGGCGTGCTCGCGGACGTGGAGTCCAAGGGCGGCGCGACCGTGTACCGGTTCACCCCGGCCTCCGTGCGCCGCGCCCTGGACGCCGGCCGGACCGCCGCCGACCTGCACGCCTTCCTCGCCGAGCACTCCCGTACGCCGGTGCCGCAGCCACTGGCCTACCTCATCGACGACGTGGCCCGGCGCCACGGGCATCTGCGCGTCGGGGCCGCCTCGGCGTATGTGCGCTGCGACGACGACGCGCTGCTGAACGAGATCCTGGCCGACAAGCGGTCCGCCGGTCTGCGGCTGCGCCGCCTCGCGCCGACCCTGCTGGCCACCCAGGCCGACCCGGCCACGCTCCTGGAGGGCCTGCGCGCCATGGGCTACGCCCCGGCCGCCGAGTCGGCGGAGGGCGACGTGCTCATCACCCGGGCCGACTCCTACCGCACCCCGCCGCGCACCGCCCCCGAACCCGTCCCGGAGGGTCCGCCCACCCCGGACGCCACCCTTCTGTCCGCGGCGATCCGCGCCATCCGCGCGGGCGACCTGGCCTCCACCGCCCCGCGTAAGCCGACCGCGGACCCGGTGGCGGGCGGCGAGCTGCCCCGCACCGGCGCCGCCGAGACGCTGGCCACCGTGCAGGCCGCCGTGCTCACCGGTGAGGCCCTGTGGATCGGGTACGTCAACGCCGAGGGCGCCGCCAGCCAGCGGGTCATCGCCCCGATCCGGGTCGAGGGCGGCTTCGTGACGGCGTACGACCACACCGCCGACGAGGTGCGGACGTATCCGCTGCACCGGATCACGGGGGTGGCCGAGCTCGAGGACGAGGGGTCCTGACCGCCGCCGTGCGACCGTCGTCACGGCCGTGATCGGCCGCCGGTAGGGCACACTGGACGTTTGGTCACACGGAAAGGGCGCTGCGCGTGAATGGTCCCCTGATCGTCCAGTCGGACAAGACCCTCCTGCTCGAGGTCGACCACGAGCGGGCCGACGACTGCCGTCGCGCCATCGCACCGTTCGCCGAGCTGGAGCGGGCGCCCGAGCACATCCACACCTACCGGGTCACCCCCCTCGGCCTGTGGAACGCGCGGGCCGCCGGGCACGACGCGGAGCAGGTCGTCGACGCGCTGGTGCAGTACAGCCGCTATCCGGTGCCGCACGCGCTGCTCGTCGACATCGCCGAGACGATGGACCGCTACGGCCGCCTGACCCTGACCAAGCACCCCGCGCACGGGCTGGTGCTGTCCACCACCGACCGGCCGGTGCTGGAGGAGGTGCTGAAGTCCAAGCGGATCGCCCCGCTGGTCGGGGCGCGGATCGATCCGGACACCGTGGCCGTGCATCCGTCCGAGCGCGGTCAGATCAAGCAGATGCTGCTGAAGCTGGGCTGGCCGGCCGAGGACCTGGCGGGCTACGTCGACGGCGAGGCCCACCCGATCGAGCTGCGCGAGGACGGCTGGGCGCTGCGGCCGTACCAGAAGCAGGCCGTGGAGAACTTCTGGCACGGCGGCAGCGGTGTCGTCGTCCTGCCCTGCGGGGCGGGCAAGACGCTGGTCGGCGCCGGGTCGATGGCGCAGGCCAAGTCCACCACCCTGATCCTGGTGACGAACACCGTCTCCGCCCGGCAGTGGAAGCACGAGCTGGTGAAGCGGACCTCGCTGACCGAGGACGAGATCGGCGAGTACAGCGGGACCCGGAAGGAGATCCGGCCCGTCACCATCGCCACGTACCAGGTCCTCACCACCAAGCGGAAGGGCGTCTACCCGCACCTGGAGCTGTTCGACTCCCGGGACTGGGGCCTGATCGTCTACGACGAGGTGCATCTGCTGCCCGCGCCGGTCTTCAAGTTCACCGCCGACCTCCAGGCGCGCCGCCGCCTCGGGCTGACCGCGACGCTCGTCCGGGAGGACGGCCGTGAGTCGGACGTGTTCTCGCTGATCGGCCCGAAGCGGTTCGACGCTCCGTGGAAGGAGATCGAGTCGCAGGGCTACATCGCGCCTGCCGACTGCGTCGAGGTCCGGGTGAACCTGACCGACTCCGAGCGGCTCGCCTACGCCACCGCCGAGACCGAGGAGAAGTACCGCTTCTGCGCGACCACCGACACCAAGCGGAAGGTCACGGAGGCGATCGTCCGCCGCTTCGCCGGGCAGCAGATCCTCGTCATCGGCCAGTACATCGACCAGCTCGACGAGCTGGGCGAGCACCTGAACGCCCCGGTGATCAAGGGTGAGACGTCCAACGCCCAGCGCGAGAAGCTCTTCGACGCCTTCCGCGAGGGAGAGATCAACGTGCTGGTGGTGTCGAAGGTGGCGAACTTCTCCATCGACCTGCCGGAGGCCACGGTCGCCATCCAGGTCTCGGGCACCTTCGGCTCCCGCCAGGAGGAGGCCCAGCGCCTCGGCCGGGTGCTGCGGCCCAAGGCCGACGGCCACCAGGCCCACTTCTACTCGGTGGTCGCCCGCGACACCATCGACCAGGACTTCGCCGCCCATCGCCAGCGCTTCCTGGCCGAACAGGGCTACGCCTACCGGATCATGGACGCGGACGAGCTGCTCGCGGAGAACTGAGCGAACGCCTCCCCTCCGGCGGCCCGGCCTCCCGGTGCCCCAGCACGGCCCACGCCAGGAGCGCGCAGGTCAGCAGCGCGTACGGCGCCGCCAGGGGCTGCTGCCACCACCGCAGGTGCAGGTCCCCGTCGCCGGCACGGGGCACCAGCCACATCGTGCGGGCCGTGAAGCAGAGCACGGTGGCCGCCGCCCAGACGCGGTGGCCCTCGGCCAGGAGCACGGCGAGCAGCGGGACGCACCACACCCAGTGGTGGGACCAGCTGATCGGCGAGACGAGCAGGGCGGTCAGGCCCGTCAGTACGATGCCCCACCTCTCCCGCTGCTCCCGGCGGGCGGCCCACAGGCCCACGGCACCCACCACGCACGCCGGGACCAGCCAGGCGGGTCCGGGCGTCGGATCGTGCAGTGCCCGGGCGATCAGTCCCTGGAGGGACTGGTTGTCGATGATCCACGGTTTCCCCACACGGTCGGTGTCGAAGACGAGACGGGTCCAGTACTCGACGCTGGCCGCGGGCAGGACGAGCGCGCCGGCGGCGACGGTCGCGGCGTACGCGGCCAGCGCCGTGGCGGCCTCTCGCCGGTGCCCGCGCAGCAGCAGATAGACGACGAAGAGCCCCGGGGTGAGCTTGATCCCGGTCGCCACCCCGATCGCGGCCCCCTTCCCGCGCGCGCCGGGCGGCCGGGTGAGGTCCCACAGGACCAGACAGGCGAGCGCGAGGTTGATCTGCCCGAACACGAAGGTCTGGAAGACCGGTTCCAGCCAGAGGGCGAGGGCCGTCGCGACGCACAGCAGTGCGGGACCGGGCCGGCGGCCCGCGAGCCGGGCGGACAGCTGGACGAGCCAGGCGAGCAGGAGCGCGTTGCCCGCGAGGAACGCCAGCTTCAGCGCCGGGGCCGCAAGCCATGCCGTCGGCACGAACAGCAGGGCCGCGAACGGCGGATATGTGGCCGGCAGGCGCCCCACCGTGATCGTGAAGCCGTACAGGTCACGGCCGTGGACGACGGCCGCGCCCTCGGCCTGGTAGACCAGCGCGTCGGGCATGGGCACGCCCAGGACGGCGAGCAGGATCGCGAGGGCGGCGAAGGAGACGACGAGCAGGACGAGGGGGGCTGCCGCATGCGACCGGAGGGCCATCGTCCGTTCTGTCACGGACCGACCCTAATAGGTCACTTGTTGCGTATGCCCGCTTCCTCGCCGTACTCCCCGAGGACGATCACATCGAACGCGGCGCCCATGAACACCTTGACGGCGTGCAGGGCGTCGCCCAGACGGTGGTGACGGCCCAGACGAGGGCTGCCCGGGACGGCCGAGTCACCGGCCGGGCGTGCGGCGGGAGCTGGGTGGATGGTTGCTGCGCTCATGCCTCCATGGTCGATCCCGGGGCATGCGGCAGGCATCACTCCACGGAGCCAACCTCGGAGCCTCCGCCTACCCCTCTGGAGGGACCGCATCCCCTACACCCGCCGGACGGCGACCCCTAGGGGTGTCTCGTCGATCAGGCCGGATCAGGGAGCGGTGCCAGGCGCCGCGAGCCCGGCATGATCGGCGAGACACCCCCCTGGGGGGAGCGGAATCGACCGGGGCCGCATAAATAGTTGGCATCCGCCATCCCCGGCGGCCTAGAATCTCCGCTCTTGCCCGCCTCCCCCCATGGAGCGCCGCCGACCGGACGGAAACCGGCCGGCAGATCCCGCAGCCGCACGGCACGGCCGTCCAGGCCCGGCCGCCTGTCCCGTAGGTCTTCCGGAGGCACCCCCTTGTCCACGCCCGCCGACCCCGCCGCGCACCCCGCCGAAGCCCGGCCCGCCGCGCGCCCGGCCGACACCGACGACCCCCTGGCCCGCGAGCGGTCCCACCTCTCCGCCTCCCGCGCCGCACTGCGGGCCATGCGCGCGGACGTCGAGTCGCTCGACATCCGCGACGTCACCGCGAACTGGGTCAACGCCGAGGTCCTCGCCCACCAGATCGACGAGCGCATCAAGGCGCTGGCCGACCTCAGCGACACCCCGCTGTTCTTCGGCCGCCTCGACTACCTGCACGCACCCGGCGCGGAACAGGCGGAGGGCGCCGGGGGAGAGCGCTTCTACATCGGGCGGCGGCATGTGCACGACGCCGACGGCGACCCCATGGTCATCGACTGGCGCGCGCCGGTCTCCCAGCCGTTCTACCGGGCGTCCAAGAAGGACCCGATGGACGTCGGGCTGCGCCGCCGCTTCGGCTACACCGGCGGCGACCTCACCGCGTACGAGGACGAGCACCTGTCCGACCCGGCCGAGCCGTCGGGGGCTGCCACCGCCAGCAAGCTGCTCCAGCAGGAGATCGAGCGTCCGCGCGTCGGTCCGATGCGCGACATCGTGGCGACCATCCAGCCCGAGCAGGACGAGATCGTACGGTCCGGGCTGGGCGGCACGGTCTGCGTCCAGGGCGGACCCGGCACCGGCAAGACCGCCGTCGGTCTGCACCGGGTCGCCTACCTCCTCTACGCCCACCGGGAGCGGCTGGCCCGCACCGGCACGCTCGTCATCGGCCCGAACAAGTCCTTCCTGCACTACATCGAGCAGGTGCTGCCCGCACTCGGCGAGCTGACGGTGCGGCAGGCCACGGTCGACGACCTGGTCGCCCACGTGGAGGTGCGGGGCACGGACGACGCGCCGGCCGCGATCGTCAAGGGCGACGCACGCATGGCTCAGGTGCTGCGCGGGGCCGTGTACGCGCACGTCACGATGCCCACCGAGCCGGTCGTGGTGGTGCGCGGCTCGCGCCGCTGGCGGGTCCCGGCGTACGAACTGGAGGGCCTCGTCCGCGAGTTGCTGGACCGAGGCATCCGCTACGGCGCGGCCCGCGAGGCCCTGCCACAGCGGATCGCGCACGCGGTGCTGGTGCAGATGGAGCGGGCGGGCGAGGCACCGGACGACCGGGTGCAGGACGCGGTCGCCCGCAACGCGGCGGTGAAGGCGGCCGTCAAGGCGGTCTGGCCGGCCGTCGACCCCGCCAAACTGGTGCTGAGGCTGCTGACGGACGCGGACTTCCTCGCCGCGCACGCCGAGGGGATCCTCACCGAGGAGGAGCAGAAGACGATCCTGTGGGCCAGGCCCGTACGGTCGGTGAGGTCGGCGAAGTGGTCGGCGGCCGACGCCGTCCTGATCGACGAGGCCGCCGATCTCGTCGAGCGCACCCACTCCCTCGGCCATGTGGTCCTCGACGAGGCGCAGGACCTGTCCCCCATGCAGTACCGGGCGGTCGGCCGGCGCTGCAGCACCGGTTCCGCGACCGTCCTGGGCGACCTGGCGCAGGGCACCACGCCGTGGGCGACCCGCACCTGGGAGGAGGCGCTGGCACACCTCGGCAAGTCCGAGGGGGTCGTCGAGGAGCTGACGGCCGGTTTCCGAGTGCCGACGGACGTCATCACCTACGCCTCCCGTCTGCTGCCGCACATCGCGCCCGGCCTGACCCCGGTGGCGTCGGTCCGTGAGAACCCCGGCTTCTTCGAGATCCGTCCCGCCGGGGCGGACGCGGCCGGTGACGCCGACGTGGTCGCCGCCTGCGAGGAGCTGCTGCGCAACGAGGGCTCGATCGGCCTGATCGCCGCCGACGCCCGCGTCCCGGCCCTCGCCGAGGCGCTGACGGCCGCCGGACTGACGTATCTGTCCCCCGGCGAGGAGACGACGGCCGAGACCCGTCTCACCCTGGTCCCGGCCTCGCTCGCCAAGGGCCTGGAGTACGACTACGTGGTCCTGGACGAGCCGCAGGCCGTGGTCGACGGCGAACCCGACGAACGCACCGGCCTGCGCCGCCTGTACGTGGCCCTGACCCGAGCGGTCTCGGGCCTGATCGTCACCCACAGGGCGGCGCTCCCGCCCCAGCTGGCCTGACCGGCAGGCGCGGGCACGGACCCGCTCAGACGGCGGACCCGACGGTCTCGGCGTCCAGCACCGTGCGCCACTGCGCGACCGCGTCCACCGAGACCGGGCCGGCCCAGCCCTCCGGGCGGGCCGCACCGCCGATGTGGAAGGCGTCGATGCCGGCGGCCCGCAGGGCGGGCACGTGGTCCAGGCGCAGACCGCCGCCCACCATGATCCGCTGCTCGTAGCCGGGCTGCCCGCCGAGCGCCGCCTCCGCGACCAGGGTGGGCAGGCCGTCGTCCACACCGCCGGCCGCGCCCGCGGTCAGATACGTGTCGAGACCGGGCAGCCCGTCCAGCTGCTTGCGCAGCGCGTCGCGGTCGGCGGCCCGGTCGATGGCCCGGTGGAAGGTCCAGGCGCAGCCGTCCAGTTCGGCGACCACCCGCTCCACGGCCCCCAGGTCCACCGCGCCGTCCGCGTCGAGGAACCCGAGCACGAACTCCTCGGCCCCGGCCGCCCGGAGCTCCCCCACGACCCCGGCCAGCCTGTCCACGCCCCCGGCACCGCCCGCGGCGAACCCGTCCGCGAGCCGCACCATCACACGCAGCGAGATGTCGACGGCGGCGCGGATCCCGGCGACGGTGTGGAGCGACGGAGTGAGCCCGTCGGCCGCCATGTCGGTGACCAGCTCGAGGCGGTCCGCGCCTCCGGCCTGGGCGGCGACCGCGTCCTCGACATCGAGGGCGATCACCTCCAGGACTGTACGCATGCTCATAGGAACCCTTTCCTCGGTTTCCCCTGGGGCTGACAGGTCTAGTCCAATATCAGGGTACGCCGGATGGGGTCCACGGCCGACAACCGCCTCACCCGAAGATGTTCAGCTCCGCCCTCTCGGCGCCCGCGAGCTCGTACCCCGCGCCGTCCCCCGCCCGCGGAAGCGGCCGGCCCGCGTAGAGACGTACGAGGGTGGCGGCGTCGCCGATGTACCGCGCCGGCGTGCGCACACCGCTCACGTCGCCCAGTCGCAGCGGCTCGTCCAGGTCGTCCAGGTCGGCGTGGAGCGGCAGGTGCGCCTTCTCCCGGGTGACCCGGACGAGCAGCGGAAGGGCGTACGGCAGCCCCGCGCCGGCGTACGCCCCCGGCGCGCCGAAGGTGTCGCGCACGTCACCGGCGTGCACCCACTCGCCCAGAGCGATCATGTCGAGCACCCCGTCGGCTTCGGCGATCACCGGGCCCGCCTCGGTCATTCCGCGTTCCAGCTCGTCCACCACCCGCGCGTTCGTCCAGTCGGCCCGCTCGGCGATGTCCCGCTCGTTGGACTCGGGGGAGAACACCCCCTTCTCGAACCGGCTCTCCACCACCCTCATCAGCGCGGCGGAACAGTGCGCGAGCACGTCCCGCACCGTCCACCCCGGACACGCGGCGGTCGGCAGCGCGAAGTCCGCCTCCGACCGCGCCCGCAGCAGCGGGATCAACGCGTCCCGCTCCATGGTCAGCAGCCGCCCGGGCAGCTCGGGGTCCCGTACCTCATACAGATCGGCAGAAGTCATGCCGTCCACGCTAGGGGTCTCGGCCCCCGCGACGGGAGAATGAACCCATGGCCGATCTCGACGCGCTGCGCTTCCGCTGGACCCGCGCCCTGGAGGGTGCCCGGGGACCCGGCGGGGGCCCGGACCCCGTGCCGTACGCCGACAACCTGCTCGCCCGCTGGCAGGAACCGCAGCGGCACTACCACACGCTCACGCATCTGACCGCCGTCCTGGAGCACGTTGACGTACTGGAGGAGTACGCCGCCGACCCGGACACGGTCCGGCTGGCGGCCTGGTTCCACGACGCCGTCTACCTGCCGGAGCGCTCCGAGAACGAGGAGCGCTCCGCCCGCCTCGCCGAGCGCGCGCTCCCGGAGGCCGGGGTGCCGGAGGCGAAGACCGCCGAGGTGGCCCGGCTGGTCCGCCTCACCGTCACCCACGACCCGGCCGACGACGACCCCGACGGCCAGGTCCTGTGCGACGCCGACCTGGCGATCCTGGCCTCGGCCCCGTCCGGGTACGCCGCCTACGCCGCCGCCGTCCGCGAGGAGTACCACTTCGTCCCCAACGACGCCTTCCGCGAAGGCCGGGCCGGCGTCCTGCGCCGACTCCTGGCGCTGCCCCATCTGTTCCGCACCCCGTACGCGCAACGGCACTGGGAGGCGACGGCCCGCTACAACATCACCTCCGAACTGGAAATGCTGTCGCTCTGAGGCCGCCCTCGCGCCTACCCTGCGCCGTATGCGGGCATGGGGCGGGCAAGAGGTGGAGCAGGCCGTGGCGAGCGCCGTGGCGCTGCTGCGGACGGTGACGGACCGGGACTGGGAAGGGGTGAGGGCCGGGCGGCTGGAGTGGAACTGCCGGCAGACCGCCGAGCACGTGGCGAGCGATCTCATCGCCTACGCCGGGCAGCTGGCGGGCCGCGCGCAGAGCGCGTACGTCCCCTTCGAGATCACCCTCGACGAGGGCACCGACAACGCGGGCGCCCTGGACGTGATCGAGGCGACCGGCGCCCTGCTGGCCGCCGCCGTCCGCACCACTCCGCGGGACGTCCGGGCCTTCCACCCGTACCCCTTCCGCAGTGCGGACCGCGAGGGTTTCGCGGCGATGGGCGTCGCGGAGGTGCTGCTGCACACGCACGACATCGCACAGGGGCTGGGACTGGACTACGAGCCGCCCACCGAACTGTGCGAGGACGTGCTGACCCGGCTCTTCCCGCACGTCCGGCCGGGCCCGGCCCCCTGGCCGACCCTGCTGTGGGCCACCGGCCGCGGCGAGCTGCCCGACCGGGCGCCGGTCACCGAGTGGCGGTGGAGCAACCCGCTGGTGATTCCCGCCGAGCGGCTCACCCTTCAGGGTGTCACCCCCGCCGCCGCCCGTGATCTCGACCGCGGCGGGGACGGCGGGTTCGCGTGGGTCGGCGGCGGGCCCTACGAGGGCACGCGGGCGGCCGCCGGGATGGTGGCGAAGGCGTACGAGAGCGGGGTGCACCGGCCCGAGTGGGGGATGTTCGTGCTGGTGCGGCGGGAGGACGGGGGCGCCGTCGGTGCGATGGGCTTCCACGGGCCGCCCGACGGGGAGGGGCGGGCGGAGGTCGGGTACGACCTCACCGAGCCGGCCCGCGGCCACGGCTACGCCACCGAGGCGCTGCGCGCGCTGTCGGCGTGGGCCCTGGCACGGGACGACGTGCGACGGCTGTACGCGAGGGTCGACCGGGACAACGTCCCCTCCCAGCGGGTGGTCGCCCGGGTCGGTTTCGTCCAGGTGGCCGCCGACGAGGAGCAGCTCGCCTACGAACTGCCGCTCTGAGGGCGGTGCTTGGGCCGACGCAGGCCGGAGGCGTGCAGCAGCCGTACCACCTCGCGGCTGCGGACCTCCACCGCGCCGGCCGCGACCGCGTCGGCGTAGCGGTGGGAGGGCAGGTCGTAGTGGTCGCGTTCGAAGGCGCGGCGGGCCACGCCCAACCGCTCTGCGAAGGCGTGCAGTTCCTCGTAGGAGACGTCGCTGATCAGGTGCGACCACATGCGGCCGTGGCCGGGCCAGGTGGGTGGGTCGATGTAGAGGGTCATGCCGCCGCCGTCCGGGTGAGGGCGGTTCGCTCGGCCCTCACGACAGGGGTTCCCCGCCCGTCGCCTCCCCCAGCGCTCCCACCGGCGCCACCTTCACGCCCGCCTTCGAGCACACCCAGTGCGGGTCGGGTCCGAGCTCCGGCTCCACGTCCAGCGCGTGCGGGTCGCCGTGGCCGCAGACGGGGCACAGCGGCCAGCGGCCGTAGCGTTCCAGGAGGGCGTCCTGCACGTCCTGTGCGACCAGCCCCGCCACATACCGCGCGCCGTCCGGCCACTGCTCCACCCACCAGCGGCGCTGCGCGACGGAGTCCTCGACGAGCGAGACCACGTCCGCCTCGGCGACGTCGCCGGCGATCAGGTCGGCCAGAATCAGTGCGCGGGCGGCGTGCAGGGCCTGCTCCAGTGGGCTGATGGGCTCCATGCCTCCATTGTGCGCACTCTTGACCACATGTCCGTTCGGAAAATATCTTTCATGGTGTGACCCAGGACGTGAAGGAAATTTTCGCACCCTCGGGCGGCCCGGCGATCGGCACACCCCCCGCGCCCGCCGCCCTCGCGGCCAAGGTTCGCACGCTCGCGCCCTCCATGACGCGCTCCATGCAGCGCGTCGCCGAGGCCGTGGCGCACGACCCGGCCGGCTGCGCGGCCCTCACGGTCACCGGCCTCGCCGAGCTCACCGGCACCAGCGAGGCGACCGTCGTGCGCACCGCCCGACTGCTCGGCTACCCCGGCTACCGCGACCTGCGCCTCGCCCTCGCGGGCCTCGCCGCCCAGCAGCAGTCCGGCCGCGCGCCCGCCATCACGACCGACATCGCGGTGGACGACCCCATCGCCGACGTCGTCGCCAAACTCGCCTACGAGGAGCAGCAGACCCTCGCCGACACCGCCGCCGGCCTGGACACCGTCCAACTCGGCGCGGCCGTCGCCGCACTGGCCACCGCCCGCCGCACGGACGTCTACGGGATAGGGGCCTCCGGCCTGGTCGCCCAGGACCTCACCCAGAAGCTGCTGCGGATAGGGCTGATCGCCCACGCGCCCAGCGACCCGCACCTCGCCGTCACCAACGCCGTGCAGCTGCGCGCCGGCGACATGGCGATCGCGATCACCCATTCGGGTTCCACCGGAGACGTGATCGAGCCGCTGCGGGTCGCCTTCGAGCGCGGCGCGACCACCGTCGCCATCACCGGCCGCCCCGACGCGCCCGTCACGCAGTACGCCGACCACGTCCTGACCACGTCCACCTCCCGGGAGAGCGAGCTGCGCCCGGCGGCGATGTCCTCCCGCACCAGCCAACTGCTGGTGGTGGACTGCCTGTTCGTGGGGGTCGCCCAGCGTACGTACGAGACGGCGGCACCGGCCCTGGCCGCGTCGTACGAGGCGCTGGCCCACCGGCACAGCCCGCGCGGCGGCAACCAGCGTTCGTAGCCGCCGGCAGGAGCACGCTCGCCGCCTCGCCGCCGCCGACCACCGGCACGGTCCGCCGTGCCGTACCGCCCGAAGCCCAGAGAGTTCGGAGAGAGCCGCCTCCCATGACCTCCACGTCCCACTACCGCGAGCTGCGCGCCGAGTTGGAGTCGCTGACGACCGAGGCGTTCCGCCCCGAGCTGGCCGAGATCGACCGGCTGCCCACGCTCGAGATCGCGCGGCTGATGAACGCCGAGGACACCGCCGTGCCGGCCGCGGTGGCCGAGCGGCTGCCCGAGATCGCCGCCGCGATCGACGCGGTCGCCGAGCGGATGGCACGCGGCGGGCGGCTGATCTACGCGGGCGCGGGTACGGCGGGGCGGCTCGGGGTGCTGGACGCCTCGGAGTGCCCGCCCACGTTCAACACCGAGCCGTCCCAGGTCGTGGGCCTGATCGCGGGCGGCCCGGAGGCGATGGTGACCTCCATCGAGGGCGCGGAGGACTCGCGGGAGCTGGCCGTGAAGGCGCTCGACGCCCTCGGCCTGACCGCGGACGACACGGTCGTCGGCATCTCCGCCTCCGGCCGCACCCCGTACGCCCTCGGCGCGGTCGAGCACGCCCGTGAGCGCGGGGCCCTGACGATCGGCCTGGCCTGCAACGCGAACAGCGCGCTGGCCGCCGCCGCCGAGCACGGCATCGAGATCGTCGCCGGCCCGGAACTACTCACCGGCTCGACCCGGCTGAAGGCCGGCACGGCCCAGAAGCTGGTGCTCAACATGCTCTCGACGATCACCATGATCCGGCTGGGCAAGACGTACGGGAACCTGATGGTCGACGTACGCGCCTCCAACGACAAGCTGCGCGCGCGCTCCCGCCGGATCGTGGCCCTCGCCACGGGCGCGGCGGACGAGGACATCGAGCGCGCGCTCGCGGCCACGGACGGCGAGGTGAAGAACGCGATCCTCACCCTGCTGTCCGGCGTCGACGCCGAGACGGCGGCCCGCCTCCTGGAGGCCTCGGCCGGCCACCTCCGCGCGGCCCTGGACCAGGCCCGCGCCTGACAGCGGGGACGATCGGGGGGTCCGTGCCAGGCGGCACCGTACCGGCCCTGCCGGCCCGGTGCCGGTAACGGCCCTGACGTGCCACGGACAGGCACCGCGAGCCCGGCGTCATCGACGAGACACCGGGCCCGGTGCCGGTAACGGCCCTGACGTGCCACGGACAGGCACCGCGAGCCCGGCGTCATCGACGAGACACCCCCTACGCTGGAGGGCACGATGAATCACGCCCAGCTCACCGCCCTCGGCCGGGCTCTCCGTCTTCTCGGCGAGCACGGCGAGGCGCTCACCGCCGACACGCCCGACGCCAAGCTGCACGAGGTCAGGGGCGACCTCAGGCGCGCCCTCGATCTGCTGGAGGAGAGCGTCACCGGCGCGGCCCCCGCCACCCGGTGCCCGGAGCACCCGAACGGCCCCGTGGACGAGAGCGCGCCCGACCGCTGCCTGCTCTGCGAGACCCGGCGGCGCGTCGCCCGTCGCACGGACCTGTACGGGCCGTCGTACGGCCCCCCGGTCGGCGAACCGCCCGCCTCCTCCCCCGCTCCCTCCCGGTACGGCACGCGTGAGGAACGGCCGCAGCCCCAGCAGCGGTGGCTGCCGGAGCTGTGGAACGGGCGGGAGTGGCAACTGTGCGGCACCCCGCGCCGGGACCGGCGCGAGGCCGAGCAGTTCATCGCGGCCGAGCGGCGCGGGCCGCGCGCCGCGATGGCCTACCGGCTGGTGCACGAGTTCACCGACTACGAGGTCGTACGCGTCTGGGGGACCCCGGTACGGGTCGACATCGAGCCGCTCGGCAACGTGTAGCCGCCCGTCAGAGCCGTGCCCTACGCCTTCGACGCGGACACCTCCGTCTCCTCCTCCGCCGCCGCCACCGGCTCGCCCGGCACCTCGGCCCGCTGCCGCGGGATGAAGGAGGCGACGGCGAAGCCGAGGAGTGCCGCGCCCGCGCCGACCGCGAGGACCGTGCGGAAGCCGTTCTCGGAGGGCAGGGCGTAGGGGCCGAACTTCGTGGTCATGTGGGCGAGGACCACGCCGGCGACCGCGCTGGCGGTGGAGGTGCCGATCGACCGCATCAGGGTGTTGAGGCTGTTGGCCGCGCCGGTCTCGGAGGCGGGGACGGCGCCCATGATGAGCGCGGGCATCGAGCCGTAGGTGAAGCCGATGCCGGCGCCGATCACGCAGGACGCCAGGACGAAGTGCCAGACCTGGTCCATCAGGGCGATGTTCAGGCCGTAGCCGGCGGCCACGATCAGGGCGCCGATCATCAGCGTCGTCTTGGGGCCCCGCGCCCGCGAGACGGCCGCCGAGACGGGCGCCACGGCCATCATCACCAGGCCGGAGGGGGCCATCACCAGGCCGGAGGCCAGCAGCGACTGGCCGAGGCCGTAGCCGGTCTGCTTCGGCAGCTGGAGCAGCTGCGGGATGACCAGGGACATCGAGAACATCGCGAAGCCGATCGCGACGGAGGCCAGGTTGGTCACCAGGACCTGGCGGCGGGCCGTCGTGCGCAGGTCCACCAGCGGGGCCTGGACGCGCAGTTCGAAGGCGCCCCAGGCGAGGAGGACCACGACGGCCGCCGCGAACAGGCCGAGAGTCGTGCCGCTGCCCCAGCCCCAGTCGGCGCCCTTGGAGACGGCCAGCAGGAGGCAGACCAGGCCGACGGCCATGCCGGCCGCGCCCACGGCGTCGAAGCGGCCGCCGGTGCGCACCCTCGACTCGGGCACCAGGAACAGGACCAGGACCGCCGCGAGGACGCCGAGGGCCGCCGAGGTCCAGAACAGCATGTGCCAGTCGAAGTTCTCGGCGATGACGGCGGCGGCGGGCAGGCCGAGGGCGCCGCCGACGCCCAGCGAGGCGCTCATCATCGCGGTGGCCGAACCGAGCCGCTCGGCGGGCAGTTCGTCGCGCATGATGCTGATGCCGAGCGGGATCACCCCGGAGGCGAGGCCCTGCATGGCCCGCCCGACGACCATCGGCACGAGGGAGTCGCTCAGCGCGGCCGTGGCGGAGCCGGCCACCAGCATGGCCAGGCTCAGCAGGAGCATGCGGCGCTTGCCGTACATGTCGCCGAGGCGGCCCATCACGGGGGTGGCCACGGCGGCGGCGAGCAGGGTGGCGGTGACGGCCCAGGCGGCGTCCGAGGCGGAGGCGTGCAGCAGCTTCGGCAGCTCCGGGACGATCGGGATCACCAGGGTCTGCATCAGCGAGACCACGATGCCACCGAGGGCCAGCACGGCCACCACGACGTTGGGCCTGGGCGGTGCCCCGGCGCCGGCCGGCGGGGCGAGTGCGTCGGACATGAGGGCGTCTCCGTAGAGCGTGGGTGTACTTGACTCAGGCAACCTTATTCAAATTGATTGACTTAAGCAAGCTAATTCCGGGCCGGAGAGAGGCCGGCGCCTCCCCGCGATCGCGTCATGCGCGCGGGGCGAGCGCCGGCCTCGTACGACCGCCGTCGGGTGACGGCGCTCAGCTCAGCGTCTTCACCGCCTCCGCGTCGTACGGCTTGAGCTCGTCGAAGCGGTCGCCCAGGACCTTCGCCGCCCACTCCGGGTCCTGGAGCAGCGCACGGCCCACGGCCACCAGGTCGAACTCGTCGCGCTCCAGGCGGTCCAGCAGGTTGTCCAGGCTGCCCAGCGCGGCGCCCTCGCCCTGGAACGCCTTGATGAAGTCGCCGTCCAGGCCGACCGAGCCCACGGTGATGACCTGCTTGCCCGTCAGCTTCTTGGTCCAGCCCGCCAGGTTGAGGTCCGAGCCCTCGAACTCGGGGAGCCAGTAGCGGCGGGTGGAGGCGTGGAAGACGTCCACACCGGCCGCCGCGAGCGGGGTCAGAATGGCCTCCAGCTCCTCGGGCGTCTCGGCGAGACGGGCGTCGTAGGCCTCCTGCTTCCACTGCGAGTAACGGAAGATGACCGGGAACTCGGGCGAGACGGCCGCACGGACCGCCGCCACGATCTCGGCCGCGAACTTCGTCCGCGCCACGGGGTCGCCGCCGTAGGCGTCCGTACGGCGGTTGGTGCCCGCCCACAGGAACTGGTCCAGCAGATAGCCGTGGGCGCCGTGCAGCTCCACGCCGTCGAAGCCGATGCGCTCCGCGGCGGCCGCCGCCTCCGCGAACGCGCCGATGACGTCGTCCAGGTCCTGCTGCGACATGGCCTTGCCGGTGGCCTCGGACTCGCCGATGCGCAGCCCGGAGGGGCCGACCGGCGGCGCGTCCGCGAACGGCGGGCGGCCCGGCTTGCGGACCATGCCGATGTGCCAGAGCTGCGGCACGATCGTGCCGCCCGCCGCGTGCACGGCCTCGGCGACCCTCGCCCAGCCCGCGAGCTGCTCCTCGCCGTGGAACCGCGGCACCCGGCTGCTCTCCCCGGCCGACTCGTGCCCGACGTACGTGCCCTCGGTGACGATCAGGCCCACACCGGCCGCGGCACGGCGGGCGTAGTACGACAACACGTCCTCACCCGGAATGCCGTCCGGGGAGAACATGCGGGTCATCGGCGCCATCACGATCCGGTTGGGGACGGTCAGGCCGTTCAGCGTGACGGGACGGGAGAGGATCGAGGCCGCGCGGGAGGCGGACCCGGGGGCCGATCCGGAGGCGGTGACGGTCATAGAGGCTCCTGGGCGGGACGGGAGAAACGGATACCGCATGGTATGTGCACGCGCATGTACTGCGTCCAGCGGTACCAACCGTGCCGTCCGCCACACCATTTCCACCGCCCCCGCGATGTGGCCCAGAACACGCCCGAGGGCGGCACCCCCTGCTTCCAGGGAGTGCCGCCCTCGGTACGAAAGGACGGATCCGATCCTCGAAGGTCCCGCGAGGGACCCCGGTGGATCAGAAGTCCATGTCACCGCCCGGCATGCCGCCGCCGGCCGGCGCGGCGGCCTTCTCCGGCTTGTCGGCGATGACGGCCTCGGTGGTCAGGAACAGCGCGGCGATGGAGGCGGCGTTCTGCAGCGCGGAACGGGTCACCTTCGCCGGGTCGATGATGCCTTCCTTGACCAGGTCGACGTACTCGCCGGTGGCGGCGTTCAGGCCGTGACCCGGGGTCAGGTTGCGCACCTTCTCCACCACGACGCCGCCCTCGAGGCCGGCGTTGACGGCGATCTGCTTCAGCGGGGCCTCGAGCGCGAGCTTCACGGCCTGGGCGCCGGTCGCCTCGTCACCCTCGAGCTCCAGCTTCTCGAAGACGTTGGTGGTCTGCAGCAGGGCCACGCCACCACCGGCGACGATGCCCTCCTCGACGGCCGCCTTGGCGTTGCGGACGGCGTCCTCGATGCGGTGCTTGCGCTCCTTGAGCTCGACCTCGGTGGCGGCACCGGCCTTGATGACCGCGACACCGCCGGCGAGCTTCGCCAGGCGCTCCTGCAGCTTCTCGCGGTCGTAGTCGGAGTCGCTGTTCTCGATCTCGGCGCGGATCTGGTTCACGCGGCCGCCCACCTGCTCGGAGGAGCCGACACCGTCGACGATGGTGGTCTCGTCCTTGGTGATGACGACCTTGCGGGCCTTGCCCAGCAGGTCGAGCGTGGCGTTCTCCAGCTTGAGGCCGACCTCCTCGGAGATGACCTCGCCGCCCGTGAGGATGGCGATGTCGCCGAGCATGGCCTTGCGGCGGTCGCCGAAGCCGGGGGCCTTGACGGCGACGGACTTGAAGGTGCCGCGGATCTTGTTGACGACCAGGGTCGACAGGGCCTCGCCCTCGACGTCCTCGGCGATGATCAGCAGCGGCTTGCCCGACTGCATGACCTTCTCCAGCAGCGGGAGCAGGTCCTTGACCGAGGAGATCTTGGAGTTGGCGATGAGGATGTACGGGTCCTCGAGCACCGCCTCCATGCGCTCCATGTCGGTGGCGAAGTAGGCGGAGATGTAGCCCTTGTCGAAGCGCATGCCCTCGGTGAGCTCGAGCTCCAGGCCGAAGGTCTGCGACTCCTCGACGGTGATGACGCCTTCCTTGCCGACCTTGTCCATGGCCTCGGCGATCAGCTCGCCGATCTGGGTGTCGGCGGCGGAGATGGAGGCGGTGGAGGCGATCTGCTCCTTGGTCTCGACCTCCTTGGCCTGGTCGAGCAGGGCGGCGGAGACGGCCTCGACGGCCTTCTCGATACCGCGCTTGAGGGCCATCGGGTTGGCGCCGGCGGCGACGTTGCGCAGGCCCTCCTTGACCAGGGCCTGGGCGAGCACGGTCGCGGTGGTCGTACCGTCACCGGCGACGTCGTCCGTCTTCTTGGCGACTTCCTTGACCAGCTCGGCGCCGATCTTCTCGTACGGGTCCTCGAGCTCGATCTCCTTGGCGATGGAGACACCATCGTTGGTGATCGTGGGGGCGCCCCACTTCTTCTCGAGGACGACGTTGCGGCCCTTGGGGCCGAGCGTCACCTTCACGGCGTCCGCGAGCTGGTTCATGCCGCGCTCGAGGCCGCGCCGCGCCTCCTCGTCGAACGCGATGATCTTGGCCATGTGAAGTGGTCCCTCCAGGACTGGGGGTGATTCCTTCGGACCGCGCCCGCGCCCGCGACGGACGGCTCGCCGACCTCGTGGTTCCTTGCCCCACCCGGCCTGCGGGCCTCACCGACCCGGTCCTTCGCTGTCACTCTCACCTTCAGAGTGCTAACGCCAATGATTAGCACTCGACCCACCCGAGTGCAAGGCGCGCTCGCGAAGCGAGCCCCCTCGGAGGGCGACGGCCGGGGTGGCGGCGCACGCGTGCGGCGACACGCCGAAGGGCCCGCCCCCCGGGTGGAGGTGCGGGCCCTTCGAAAGCTGATCGCTTGCGGTGGTCGCGCGAATCAGGCCGTGACGCGGACCATGTCCGCCTGCGGGCCCTTCTGGCCCTGCGAGATCTCGAACTCGACCCGCTGGCCCTCTTCCAGCGTGCGGTAGCCGTCCATCTGGATCGCGCTGTAGTGGACGAAGACGTCCGCACCACCGTCGACCGCGATGAAGCCGTACCCCTTCTCCGCGTTGAACCACTTGACGGTGCCCTGAGCCATGCCTAACTCCCCTATTACTGGCCCTTGCACAGATCCACACTTCGCGGACCCGGGTCAGACCTCACCCCCCGTGGACGGGGGCGTGCGCCGGAACGCGTCGACCGCGGCTGAATGTATCTGTCCAACTGCCGTCTGCAACAGGTCAATCGGACGAGAATTCTGGACGGACCGGGTCCGGAATATGACGAGAATTCATCTTGATTCAGGGCAAGTCGGGCCCCACAAACAAGACAAATGCCGCGAAAAACCCGCACACTTTGGCTACTTCTTATCGGCGTGCGGCAGGAATCCAGGGCTTCCCGATCCAGGGATCAGGGGCGCGTTCCCCAACTGTACCGCGCTCAATCACGCAGAACGGCCCCCTCCGCTTCTCTTACGGAAGGGGCCGTTCCGTGAACAATCGGTAACCGAGTTACCCAGGGTAATGGTCAGCCGCCGGCGACCGCGGGGATGATCGACACGCCCGCGCCGTCCGGAGTGGCGGTCTCCAGACCCTGCTCGAAGCGGACGTCGTCGTCGTTGACGTAGACGTTGACGAAGCGGCGCAGCTTGCCCTGGTCGTCCAGGACGCGCGCGGCGATGCCCGTGTGGTTCTTCTCCAGGTCGGAGATGACCTCGGCGAGGGTGGCGCCCTCGGCGCTCACCTCGGCCTGTCCGCCGGTGTAGGTGCGCAGGATGGTGGGGATGCGAACGGTCACGCTCATACGAGGCCAGCCTCTCGGAAGGAGTCCAGGGTCGGGCGGATGGTCGCGGTCAGGCCGGTGCCCGCGACCGCGTCCAGGGTCTTCAGGCCGTCGCCGGTGTTCAGGACGACGGTGGTCTTCGTCGGGTCGAGGGCGCCGCTCTCGATCAGCTTCCTCGTCACGCCGACCGTCACGCCGCCCGCCGTCTCGGCGAAGATGCCCTCGGTGCGGGCGAGCAGCTTGATCGCGTCGACGACCTGCTCGTCCGTCACATCCTCCACCGCACCGCCCGTGCGGCGCGCGATGTCCAGCACGTACGGCCCGTCGGCCGGGTTGCCGATGGCCAGCGACTTGGCGATGGTGTTCGGCTTCTGCGGGCGTACGACGTCGTGCCCGGCCTTGAAGGCCGTGGACACCGGCGAGCAGCCCTCGGCCTGGGCGCCGAAGATCTTGTACGGCTTGTCCTCGACCAGACCCAGCTTGATCAGCTCCTGGAGGCCCTTGTCGACCTTGGTGAGCTGGGAGCCGGAGGCGATCGGCACGACGATCTGGTCGGGCAGCCGCCAGCCGAGCTGCTCGCAGACCTCGTACGCCAGCGTCTTGGAACCCTCGGCGTAGTACGGCCGCAGGTTGACGTTGACGAAGCCCCAGCCCTCGCCGGCCGGGTCGCCGATCAGCTCGGAGCAGAAGCGGTTCACGTCGTCGTAGTTGCCCTCGATGCCGACGAGGTCGCCGCCGTAGATCGCGGCCATGACGACCTTGCCCTGCTCCAGGTCGTGCGGGATGAACACGCAGGAGCGGAAGCCGGCACGGGCGGCGGCGGCGCCGACGGCGCCGGCCAGGTTGCCGGTGGAGGAGCAGGACAGGGTGGTGAAGCCGAAGGCACGGGCGGCCTCCAGCGCCTGGGCGACCACGCGGTCCTTGAAGGAGTGCGTCGGGTTGCCGGAGTCGTCCTTCACGTACAGCCCGCCGGTGACGCCGAGTTCGCCGGCCAGGTTGTCGGCCTTGACGAGCTTGGTCCAGCCGGGGTTGAGGTTCGGCTTGTCCGCCACGTCCGCCGGGACGGGCAGCAGCGGGGCGTAGCGCCAGATGTTCGCGGGGCCCGCCTCGATCTTCTTGCGCAGCTCCTCGGTGTCGTAGGCCGAGAAGTCGTAGGCGATCTCCAGCGGGCCGAAACACTTGTCGCAGGCGAAGACCGGGCCGAGGGGTACGCGGTGACCGCACTCGCGACAGCTCAGGGCCGCGGCGGGGCCGAGGTCGACGGTGGATCCGGAGGTGCTGCTAGCAACTGTCTGCACAGCCATGTGAGGCGAGGCCCTTTCTCCTCATCTTCCTCACGACGCATCTCGCCGTGAGACGGAATTGGCACCTTCCCTGGCCTGGCGCCTCGCGGAGACGAGTTCGGCTCAGGGGGGTTGCCGGGGCTTCATCGGGCCGTGTCCCTCTGCCCCTCTGGATGAGCGGTATTCGATTGTGAGTCGCGGTTGATGACCCCCGGCATGCGGTGGTCATCCGCGTTGTTCAAGACTGTAACCGACGGCCAGGACAGTGGGAGAGAGTCGTCCGAAGCGCGAGACGGATCACACGAAGATGTGATCCACGCCGCGATCCGGGCACTGCCGGTCCTGGCGAGCGAGCCGAGCAGGAGTGAGGAGCCGTCGACCGTGCTGGAAGAAGTCGAGCGCTGGCTGAGGACACGCTCCTGGTCCGTGAGCGATCGCCCGCTCCACACGCTCCTAGCCGCCAAACGCGCGACCGGTTCCACCATCAGTGTGGTGCTGCCCGCGCTGAACGAGGAGGAGACGGTCGGCGACATCGTCGCCGCGATCCGCCGGGACCTGGTGGTGCGGGCCCCGCTCGTCGACGAGGTCGTCGTCGTCGACTCCGGCTCCACCGACCGCACCGCCGAGCGGGCCGCCGCCGCGGGCGCCCGGGTCGTGCACCGCGACGAGATACTCCCCCGCATCCCGGCGGTGCCCGGCAAGGGCGAGGTGCTGTGGCGCTCCCTGCTGGTCACCCGCGGGGACCTCATCTGCTTCGTCGACGCCGACCTGCGGGAGTTCTCCTCCGACTTCGTCACCGGGATCGTGGGCCCGCTGCTCACCGACCCGGACCTGCACCTGGTCAAGGCGATGTACGACCGCCCGCTGACGGTGCCCGGCGGCGACGCCGGCGGCACGACGGCGGCCGGTCAGGGCGGCCGCGTCACCGAGCTGATGGCCCGCCCGCTGCTCAACATGCACTGGCCGCAGCTGGCCGGCTTCGTGCAGCCGCTCGGCGGCGAGTACGCCGCCCGCCGCTCCCTGCTCGAACAGCTGCCGTTCCCCGTCGGCTACGGCGTCGAGCTGGGCATGCTGGTCGACGCGCTGCACCTGGTGGGCCTGGACGCGCTCGCGCAGGTCGACGTGGGGGTGCGCAGACACCGGCACCAGGACGGGCAGGCGCTCGGCCGGATGGCCGCCGCGATCTACCGCACCGCCCAGCTCCGCCTGGCCCGCGGCCACCTGATCCGCCCCGCCCTCACCCAGTTCGAGCGCGGCGAGGACGGCTTCGAGCCGCGCACGTACTCGGTGGACACCGAGGAACGCCCGCCCATGAACGAGATCGCGGAGTACGCCACCCGGAAGGTGGCGTGAAACCCGCTCGCGCCCTGGTACCACCGGCTACGAAGCGGAACCGTACGTTTGAGCGTTTGGGGCCCGGGCTAGGTTCCAGACCATGGCTGCAACGCACGGTGCCGAGGTGCTGGTCGCGTCCAATCGCGGGCCGGTTTCGTACGGGATCCGCGAGGACGGCTCGCTCCATGCCCGACGCGGAGGCGGAGGGCTGGTCTCCGGGCTGTCCGCGATCGGGCCGGACGCGGGCGCGGTGTGGGTGTGCGCCGCGCTGAGCGACGCCGACCGGGAGGCCGTACGCCGCTACGAGGGCGAACGCCGGCTGCCGTCGGAGGCGACCGGCGGACAGCAGGTGCGGATGCTGGACATCGACCCGAAGGTGTTCTCCGACGCGTACAACGGCATCGCCAACTCGGTGCTGTGGTTCGTCCACCACATGCTGTACCAGACCCCGCTGGAGCCCGTCTTCGACCAGGAGTTCCGGCGCCAGTGGGCGTCCTACGAGGCCTACAACCGGGCCTTCGCCGAGGCGCTTGCGGAGGAGGCGGCCGAGGGCGCGGCCGTGGTGGTGCAGGACTACCACCTGACCCTGGTGCCGGGGATGCTGCGCGACTTCCGGCCGGATGTGCGCATCGGGCACTTCTCGCACACGCCGTGGGCGCCGGTGGACTACTTCCGGATGCTGCCCGACGACGTCGCGGAGCAGGTGCTGCGCGGGATGCTGGGCGCCGACCGGCTGGGTTTCCTCACCCGGCGGTGGGCGGACGCGTTCACCGGGTGCTGCGAGGCGCTCGTGGGCGGCCTCGGGGGCACCGGGGTCGGGGTGCACGGGCTGGGCGCGGACGCCGAGTTCCTGCGGGAGCGCTCGCACCGGGCGGACGTCTTCGAGTGGATGGCGGCGCTGCGCGAGGAGATCGGCGCGGCCCCGGACGGCGGCCCGCGCCGGACGATCGTCCGGGTGGACCGTACGGAGCTGTCGAAGAACATCGTGCGGGGCCTGCTGGCGTACCGGCAGCTGCTGGAGGACCGCCCCGAGTGGCGCGAACGGGTGGTGCATCTCGCGTTCGCCTACCCCTCGCGGCAGGACCTCGCCGTGTACCGGCACTACACGGCGGAGGTGCGGCGGCTCGCGGACGAGATCAACGGGCGGTACGGGACCGCCGGGTGGCGGCCGGTCGTGCTGCACGTCGAGGACGACTTCGCGCGGTCGCTGGCGGCGTACCGGATCGCGGACGTGGCGCTGGTCAATCCGATCCGGGACGGGATGAACCTGGTCGCCAAGGAGGTGCCGGTCGTCTCCGACTCCGGGTGTGCGCTGGTGCTGTCGCGGGAGGCGGGGGCGTACGAGGAGCTGGGGGAGGACGCGGTGGGGGTGAACCCGTTCGATGTTGTGGGGACGGCGGGGGCGCTGCACGAGGCGTTGAGCATGGCGGGGGCGGAGCGCGCGGAGCGGACGAAGCGGCTTACTGCCGCGGCTACGGCGCTCCCTCCGGCTCAGTGGTTCCTGGATCAGCTGCGGGAGTTGGATCGGCTGAGGTAGGTGGGGGTGCTGGGGGTGGGTGCGCTTGCCCCGCTCGGGGGGGCGCCTGCGCCCACCCGTGCCGCCCAGGGGGTACCTCCCGGGCGTCAAGCACTGGGGGAGGCACGACTGCCCGCAGGCTGTGCGGTCACAGGTGTGCTGCCAGTGTTCCCAGTAGGTGCACCACGCCTGCTGGGCCCTCCACCACCAGGTCCGCTCGGTCCGAGAGTTCTGTGACCTCTGTGCTGCCGCTGCACACCAGCACGCCGGGTACGCCGTTGGAGCGGAGCTTCTCGATCGCGGCGAAGGCGGGGAGGTCGCCGAGGTCGTCGCCGGCGTAGAGGACCGAGGTGGCGCCCAGGCCGCGGACGTAGTCCGACAGGGCCACGCCCTTGTCCATGCCCGGCGGGCGCAGTTCGAGGACCATGCGGCCCGGTTCGACGATCAGGCCGTGGCGGGCGGCCAGCCCGGTCAGGGGCTCGCGAAGCAGGTCGTACGCGGCCTGGGGGTCGTCCGCGCGGCGGGTGTGGACCGCGAGGGAGCGGCCCTTCTCCTCGATCCAGGTGCCGCGCCAGGCGCCGATCCGGTCGAGGAAGCCCGGCAGCTCGGCGCGGACGGCGGCCACGCCGGGGTGCGGGGCCGGTGCGGTGAGGGTGCCCGTGGCGGCCTCCCACCGTTCGGCGCCGTAGTGGCCGAGGACGACGAGGTGCTCCAGGCCGGGTACACCCGCGAAGCCGCCGTGGCGGACCGCGACGCCGGCCGGGCGGCCGGTGACGACCGCGACGGCGGCCACCTTCGGTGCGAGCGTGGCGAGCGCGGGCACCGCCTCCGGGTGCGCGCGGGCCTGCTCCGGGTCGGCCACGATCGGGGCGAGGGTGCCGTCGAAGTCGAGGGCGATCACCGCCTTCTCCGGGTGCGCGAGCAGCGCGGCGAGTCCGTCGCGCCCGGCGGGTGTGGCGGGCGTCGGCAGGGAGGGGCCGGCGTTGTTCGGGTTCGTCTCGTGACTTTCCTGGCTGCCCATATGCCGAACCTATCCACCGCGGGCCGCGACCACTCCTCAGCGTTCGGACCGGCGCGCCTCCCGCACCCGGCGCAGCCGGTTCACCGTCACCGGGTCGTGCGCCAGGGCGCGGGTGTCGTCGAGGAGGGCGTTGAGGAGCTGGTAGTAGCGAACGGGTGACAGGCCCAGCTCCTCGCGTATGGCGCGCTCCTTCGCGCCGGGGCCGGCGAAGCCGCGGCGCTCCAGGGCGAGGATGTCCCGTTCCCTGGGGTCCAGGCTCCTCGCCCGCGCCTCCCGCTCGTCGCCCACGTCGTCCATACGTGCACCGTAGCCCCCGCGACCGACAACGACGCCCGCCCGGCGGTCCCTCTGGGTCCTGTCGTCAAACTCCCGTCGTCCGCCCGCAGGGCAGACGGGAGTTTGACGACAGGGCCTAGCCGGCGCTCTCCGCGCTGTCCGCCTCCGACGCCTTTTCCTGGAGCCGGTTCAGGACCGCGGTGGGGTCGCCCCCGGGGCTCACCGTCTGGCCGATCTGCTGCTTGATGTCCGCGCTGATCCCGGCCCAGGACGTCTTGCCGACCGGGTAGAGCTGGGCGAGCGGCAGCTCGTCCAGGAACGGCCAGAGGTCCTTGTCCTGCTGCGCGGCGGCCATCGCGTCGGAGGCGGAGGTGGTGACGGGCAGCAGGTCGTACTCGCGGGAGAAGTCGAGGACGTTCTTCTCGCTGTAGACGAAGTCGAGGAAGTCGCCGATCTGGTCCTTGTGGCCGTTCTCCTTGAAGGCCATCATCCAGTCGGTGACGCCCATGGTGGACTTGGGCGTGCCGCTGCGGCCGGGCATCGGCACCATGCCGAACTTCACGCCGTTCTTGGCGGCCTGCTGCATCAGCGTGGGGTGGCCGTTGAGCATGCCGACGTCGCCCTTGGCGAAGGCGGCGAAGGCGTCGGCGCGGTTGAGCTTGCCGGGGGCGACGGGGCCGGTCAGGCCCTTGCCGACCAGCTCGTCCTTGAGCCAGGTGAAGGTCTCGGTGTTCTGCGGGGAGTTGAGGGTGTAGGTGCCGAGGTCGTCGGTGTAGCCGGAGCCGCCGCTCAGCAGCCACATCATGGTCTCCGCCTGCGCCTCCTCGGGGCCCAGCGGCAGCGCGTAGGGGTACTCCACGCCCTCGGCCTTCAGCGCCTCGGCATCGGCGGCGAGCTGGTCCCAGTTCTTGGGCGGGGTGAGGTGGGCCCGGTCGAAGAGGGTCTTGTTGTAGAAGAGCACCCGGGTGGAGGCCGCGAACGGGATGCCGTACTGCACGTGCCGCACCTGTCCGGACTCGGAGAGCTGACCGAGGAAGTCGGCCTGGACGGGTATGGAGAGCAGGTCGTCGGCCTTGTAGAGCAGCCCCCGGTCGGCGTAGTCGGCGTAGGCGCCGATCTGCGCCATGTCCGGCGGGTCGCCGGCGTCGACCATCTCCTTGACCTTGCGGTCGACGTCCGTCCAGGAGTACACGCTGACCTCGACCTTCACACCGGGGTGCAGGGACTCGTAGTCCTTGGCCAGCCGCTCCCAGTACTTCTGGGAGGTGTTGGCAGGCGAGTCGCCGTAGTCGGCCGCGACCAGCTTGAGAGTCACGTCGGAGGAGCCGGTGCTCCCGCAGCCGCCGAGGACCGTCGTCATGCCCAGTGCGGACACCACCGCGATCATTCCTGTCCTACGCCGCTGCACTGCTGTGTTCAGCCCCAACCGTTTGTCTTGTTCACCATGCGGACACGATAGGTCTACACCAGGTGAGTGGACTAGACCTCTTGCGGGTCGACGGGCCACACTGTCCCCTGTGAGACACGTCATCGCTCTCGATGTGGGCGGCACCGGGATGAAGGCCGCGCTGGTCGGCACGGACGGCGACCTCCTCCACCAGGCACGCCGCCCGACCGGCCGGGAGCGCGGGCCCGACGCCGTCGTCGAGGGCATCCTCGGCTTCGCCGCCGAGCTGCGCGCGTACGGCGCCGAGCGCTTCGGCGAGCCCGCGGCCGCCGCCGGCGTCGCCGTGCCCGGCATCGTCGACGAGGAGCGCGGCATCGCCGCCTTCGCCGCCAACCTCGGCTGGCGCGACGTACCGCTGCGCGACCTGCTCGCCGAGCGGCTCGGCGCCCCGGTCGCGCTCGGCCACGACGTGCGCACCGGCGGGCTCGCCGAGGGCCGGATCGGCGCGGGCAAGGGCGCCGACCGGTTCTTCTTCGTCCCGCTGGGCACCGGGATCGCGGGCGCCATCGGCATCGACGGCCGGGTGGAGGCGGGCGCGCACGGCTTCGCCGGCGAGATCGGCCACATCGTCGTACGGCCCGGGGGCACCCCGTGTCCGTGCGGTCAGCACGGCTGCCTGGAGCGGTTCGCGTCCGCCTCCGCGGTCAGCCAGGCCTGGGCCGAGGCGTGCGGGGACCCGGACGCGGACGCGGCGGACTGCGCCAAGGCCGTCCAGTCCGGGGACGCGCGCGCCCAGGCGGTCTGGCAGGAGGCGGTGGACGCGCTCGCCGACGGGCTGGTCACCGCGCTCACCCTGCTGGACCCGGGCACGCTGATCATCGGCGGCGGGCTCGCCGAGGCGGGCGAAACCCTGTTCGCACCGCTGCGGGAGGCCGTCCGGCGGCGGGTCACCTTCCAGAAACTGCCGTCGATCGTCCCCGCGGCCCTGGGGGACACCGCCGGATGCCTGGGCGCGGGGCTCCTCGCCTGGGATCTCCTCAACGCTTCTACGACTTCCCGGAGGTAGCCAGCTGATGGCCCCTAGCAAGGTTCTCACCGGAGCCCGGGTGGTACTGCCCACCGGGATCGCGGACGGCGGCCGTGTGATCGTCGACGGCACGCGGATCGCCGACAGGGCCCCCGCGGACGCCGAGACCCTCGACGTCACCGGACACTGGCTGGTCCCCGGCTTCGTCGACATCCACAACCACGGCGGCGGCGGGGCCTCCTTCTCCGGCTCGGCCGAGGACGCGCTGACCGCCGTGCACGCCCACCGGCGCCACGGCACCACCACCGTCGTGGCCTCCACCGTCACCGACGACATGGGCGTCCTCGCCAAGCAGGCCGGACTGCTGTCGGAGCTGGCCGAGCAGGGCGAGATCGCGGGCATCCACTTCGAGGGGCCGTTCATCTCGCCGTGCCGCAAGGGCGCCCACTCCGAGGCGCTGCTGCGCCACCCGGACCCCGCCGAGGTGCGCAAGCTGATCGACGCGGCCCGCGGGCACGCGAAGATGGTCACGCTCGCCACCGAACTGCCCGGCGGCATCGACTCCGTACGGCTGCTCGCCGAGCACGGGGTGATCGCGGCGATCGGGCACACGGACGCCACCTACGAGCAGACGCGGGAGGCGATCGACGCCGGGGCCACCGTCGCCACCCACCTGTTCAACGCGATGCCCACGCTCGGTCACCGCACGCCCGGCCCCATCGCGGCGCTGCTGGAGGACGAGCGGATCACGGTCGAGCTGATCAACGACGGGGTGCACCTGCACCGGGCCGCCCTGGAGCTGGCGTTCCACCACGCGGGCGCGGCCCGGGTCGCCTTCATCACCGACGCCATGGACGCCGCCGGCAGCGGTGACGGCCGCTACATGCTCGGCCCGCTGGAGGTCGAGGTCGCCGACGGCGTGGCGCGGCTGGTGGAGGGCGGCTCGATCGCGGGTTCGACGCTCACCCTGGACCGGGCCTTCCGGCGCGCGGTGACGGTCGACCGGCTGCCGGTCGAGGACGTCGTACGGGCCCTGTCCGCCAACCCCGCCCGGCTGCTCGGGATGGACGACCGGGTGGGCTCCCTCGAGCCCGGCAAGGACGCCGACCTGGTGCTGCTGGACGAGGACTTCGCGCTCAAGGGCGTGATGCGGCGCGGCGAATGGGTGGTCGATCCCCAACTGGGCTGATCCGTCCGGTCGTACGCCCTGGCCTTCGGACGCCGTCCGGCCGGCCGTCGGCCGGATGGCCGGTCCGAGGTCTGGGCGGTGCGCCCTCCGTTTGGCATGATCGAAGTCCCGGCGGACGTCCGGGACGTCATGCCAGGCGTACGTACGCCGTGACAGGCGCACCTACTCGGGGGAGGTCGGCCCACGTGATCCTCACGGTCACGCTGAACACCGCTCTCGACATCACCTACCGGGTGCCGTCCCTGCGGCCCCACGTCTCCCACCGGGTGACGGAGGTGACCGAGCGGCCCGGCGGCAAGGGCGTCAACGTGGCCCGGGTGCTGGCCGCCCTCGGTCATCCGGTGACCGTCACCGGCTTCGCGGGCGGCACCACCGGGCGCGAGGTGCACGAACGGCTCGCGGCGACGCCCGGTGTGGTGGACGCGCTGGTCCCGGTGTCCGGCGCGACCCGGCGCACGGTGGCGGTCGTGGACGAGCGCACCGGCGACACCACCCAGCTCAACGAGCCGGGCCCGGTCATCACCCCGGCCGAGTGGTCCGCCTTCCAGGACGTCTACGAGGATCTGCTCGGCTCGGTCTCGGCGGTCGCGCTGTGCGGCAGCCTGCCGCCCGGACTGCCCGTGGGCGCCTACGCCGGCCTGGTGCGCACCGCGCGCGCCGCGAACGTGCCGGTGCTGCTGGACACCAGCGGCGAGGCGCTGCGGCGCGGGGTGGCCGCACGCCCCGACATCATCAAGCCGAACGCCGACGAGCTGGCCGAGCTCACCGGCGCCCACGAGCCGCTGCGCGCCACCCAGGACGCCCGCCGGCGCGGCGCCCGCACGGTCGTCGCCTCCCTGGGCGTCGACGGCCTCCTGGCGCACACCGCGGAGGGCCTGTGGCGGGCCGTCCCGCCCGCCCGCGTCCACGGCAACCCGACCGGCGCCGGCGACTCGGCGGTCGCGGGCCTGCTCTCCGGACTGGTGGAGCACCTGCCCTGGCCGGACCGCCTGGCCCGCGCGGTGGCCCTGTCCACGGCGACGGTGCTGTCACCGACGGCCGGCGAGTTCGACCGCACGGCCTACGCGGAGCTGCTGGAGCGGGTGGCGGTGACCGGGGAGGCCAGCGCGGCCTGAGGGTCAGCCGCCGTCAGCCGCCGGACTTCACCCAGCCTTTGGCCAGCCACAGCTGGTCGAGGTTGGCGTCGCACTGGTTGCCCTGCTCGCACGAGATCTTGATGGTGTTCGTGCCCTTGTTGAGCTGGACGTAGTTGTACGTCTTCGTCCAGCCCTTCTCGTAGTCGCCCGCCGGGGCGTTCGCCCAGTTCTTCAGGTTGACGGCCGTGGTGGACGGCGTTCCGTTGACAGTGAGGGTCGCGGTGCCGTCCTTGCCCGGGACGCCGTAGCCGACGAAGACGGTGTACTTGCCGTCGTCGGGAATGCCGTTGACGGTCCAGGTGACCGAGGCCCCGACGGTGTTGAAGTTCGTCACGTAGACGCCGCCGTCGGCCTGGGCGCCCTTGACGGTGGAGGCGGTGGTGGCGCCGCCGCCGAGCAGCAGGGCCTTGGCGTCGATCTTCGGCAGCTCGCCGTCCGGCGCGACGCTGCTGCTGGCGGACGCGGACGGCTGGGAGCTCTGGGTGGCCGCGGGGGTGGTGCCGCCGGCGTTGTCCCCGCCCTTGTCGTCGCCCTTGTCACCGATCATGGCCACGCTGATGCCGATGACCACCGCGGCGACCACCGCGACGGCACCGATCAGCAGGCCCTTGGTGTTCGGGCCCCGGCGGCCGGTGCCGCCGCCCTGAGCGGCCCGGCGGCCGCTGGGCGGCGCACCGCCGGGAAGGGTCTCGGGAGCGGCGTAGTGAGCGCTCGGCTGGCCGTACGCGCCCTGCTGCTGGCCCTGCTGCTGCGGGACCTGGCCGTAGGGCGCCGTGGGGGTCTGCTGGCCGACCTGCTGGCCGTACTGACGCTGGCCGACGGCGCGGACCCGGTTGACCGAGTTCGGGTAGCCGTAACCGCCGGACGGCGGCTGGGCTCCGTTGGCCTGACCGTCGGCGTACAGGTAGCCGAACGGGTCGTCGTCCTCGGGCGTGCTCGCGCCGTTGTTGCCGGGCGTCATCCCTAGGTACTCCTCAACAGGTGCGGGTCGGATGCAGTACGTCGTCAGGATGGCGAGCCTACCCGCTCCCGTGGCCCCAAACAGGTGACTCAACCGGCATCAGGTCGCTGACCTGCGGATCATCCGGCCCGGCGATGCTGTTTGGGACGAGATCGTTTCTCGACGTACATACGCTCGTCAGCGGACTTCAGCACTTCGTCCGCTGTCATGCCGCAATGTGCCCAGCCGATGCCGAAGCTGGCGCCGACCCGGACGGCGCGGCCCTCGGCGCGGATCGGCTGGATGATCTCGTTGCGCAGCCGTACGGCGAGGTCCTGGGCGTCGGCCCGGCCGAGCCCGTCGGCGAGGATCACGAACTCGTCGCCGCCGAGCCGGGCGACCGTGTCGCCGTCGCGCACGCCGTTCGACAGCCGCCGGGCCACCTCGATGAGGACCGCGTCGCCCGCGTTGTGCCCGAACCGGTCGTTGATCGACTTGAAGCCGTCGAGGTCGCAGAAGAGCACCGCGAGGCCCTTGGTGCCGTCGTCCCGGTCGCTCTCGGGGGCGACGGTGTGCACATGGTGGTCGTAGGCGTCGTACGCCGCGGAGCCGGGCGCGAAGTCGAAGCCGTGGCTGCCGTCGGCGGCATAGGCCGGGTGGCCGTAGGCGGCGTCCAGCGACTCCAGCTCGCCGGCCGACTGGGGGCGGCGGCACAGACGGGCGGAGAGACGGGAGCGCAGCTCGGCGGAGTTCGGCAGGCCGGTCAGGGAGTCGTGGGAGGCGCGGTGCGCGAGATGCAGCTCGCGGCGCTTGCGCTCCTCGATGTCCTCGACGTGGGTGAGCAGGAAGCGGGGGCCGTCGGCGGCGTCGGCGACCACGGAGTTGCGCAGGGAGACCCAGACATAGGTGCCGTCGCGGCGGCCGAGGCGCAGCTCCGCGCGGCCGCCCTCCGCGGAGGTCCGCAGCAGCGTGCCGATGTCCTCGGGGTGGACCAGGTCGGAGAAGGAGTAGCGGCGCATCGCGGAGGCGGGACGGCCGAGCAGCCGGCACAGGGCGTCGTTGGTGCGCAGGATCCGGCCGTGCTGGTCGCCGCCCATCTCGGCGATGGCCATGCCGGAGGGGGCGTACTCGAAGGCCTGCCGGAAGCTCTCCTCGCTGGCGCGCAGGGCCTGCTGCTCGCGCTCCAGGCGGACCAGGGCACGCTGCATGTTGGCGCGCAGCCGGGCGTTGCTGATCGCGATGGCCGCCTGGAACGCGTACACCTGCAAAGCCTCGCGGCCCCAGGCGCCGGGCCTGCGGCCGTTGCGCGGGCGGTCCACGGACAGCACGCCGAGCAACTCGCCGGCGCCGCCGTGTCCGCCTGCCGAGTACATGGGCGCGAAGAGCCGGTCGGAGGGGTGCCACTCGTCCTCGAAACGGGGAGCGGGCCCGTCGGTGTACCACTGCGGGACGTCGTCGTCGTCGAGGACCCAGCCCTCGGTGTGAGGTATGAAGACCAGATCGCCCCAGTGCTCGCCCATGCCGAGCCGGCGCTCCCAGGAATCACGGGAGCCGACCCGGCCGGTGATCAGGGCCTCGGCGGCGGGGTTGCCGGAGAACGCGGCCACCACGAGGTCGCCGTCGGCGCGTACAAGGTTGACGCAGGCCAGCTCGTAGCCGAGTCCGGTCACGACGCCGTCGGCGACGGTCTGCAGCGTGTCCGCCAGGCTCCGCGCGGTGTTCATGTCCGCCATGACCTGGTGCAGTTGTCGCAGGGTCGCAAGGCGGACGTAGGGCTCCGACTCGGTCTCCATGCTCGCCCTCCCCCCGAGACCTCGCAGTGCGTCAAAGGGTTCTCTTCGGCGTATCGTTCCGTGCGGTCTCCGCCACTGAATCACAGCGCGAAGCCCACTCGGTACACAGGGTCAACAATTAGAGCCTCTTGTGACTCAAGTCACAGCTGAACGTGAACAATTGAGTGGGGTTTCCGCGTTTTCCCTGCACGTTTACCGAACGCAAACTTTGTGGGTGTGTGGACATGATGCACCAGCACCCCGCCGAGCGGGCTGGAATCCAGGGTTCCGCTCTGCGGCGCGGGCCGGAATCTTGGGTTCCACTGGTCCTCGGGTCCTAGGTCCGGGCTCGGGCCAAGGCCCGATGCGGGGGCCGTGAGCCGGTGATTAGCGTGGAGTGTGTGCTGAACACTTCACCCTCGCCGTCCCTCTCCCCGTCCGCCTCACCCACGGCCACCGCCGCCGTTGGGCATGCTGAGGGGGTGAGCAACGACGAGTTCCGGGCCGCGATGACCCGGCTGGCCGCGGGCGTGGTCCTGGTGACCGCGCAGGAGCCGCCGCTGGACCCGGACGACCCGCTGGCGCCGGGGGGCGAGGACGTGGGCATGACCGCCACGGCGTTCGTCTCGGTGTCGCTGGACCCGCCGCTGGTCCTGGTCAGCCTGCGCGAGGGCTCCCGCATGGACGATCTGCTCGCCGAGCAGCCCCTGTGGGCCGTGTCGGTGCTGACGGAGAGCCAGCGCCACATCGCCGGCCGCTTCGCCATGAAGGGCCGCATCAGCGACCGGCTGCTGTTCGAGGACATCCCCTACGTCCGCGGCGAGGTCTCCGGCGCCCCGCTGGTCGGCGGCGCCCTGGCCACCCTGGAACTCCGCACCGAGCAGCGCGTCCCGGCCGGTGACCACACCCTGGTCGTCGGCCGCGTCCTGACGGCCCACCTCCCCAGCGCGGACGGCGGCCCCCTCCTGTACTTCCGGGGAAGGTACCGGCATCTGGGCTGAGCCGGCGACGCACACGGGGATCCCGCGGGGGCTGTGCCGACACGCCGGGCGAGCCTGCGGGGGGGGGATCCGACGCCTCGGGCGAGGCGGCGGGGGTCCGGCGCCGCGGGTGAGGCGGCGGGGGTCCGGCGCCGCGGGTGAGCCCGCGGGAGATGACCCGGCGTCCCGGGTGAGCGCGCGGGGGAGGATCCGGCGCCCCAGCGCGAGCCTGCGGGAGATGACCCGGCGTCCCGAGTGACCCGCAGGGGAGGATCCGGCGCCCCGGACCGGCGATGCCTCGGTGGGCCGGCGCCTCGGGTGACGCGGTGGCCAGGATGGGCCAGTGGCCCGGAAAGCCGGTACGCCGGAGACCCCGGTGGGCCGGATGGCCCGGAGCATGTGGGCCGGTATTTCGGTGGCCGTGGGTGGGGGGTCCGGCCTACGGTGCGCGGGTGACGAGCTCTGACGCCGCCGTGGATGCCGGCTCCGCCGTGTCCGTGCCCCGCCTGGAAGAGATCACCGCGGGCAATCTCGATGCCGCGCTCGGCATCCGGGTCCGTCCCGACCAGGAGCACGCGGTGGCTCCGGTCGTGAAGTCCCTGGCGGAGGCCTACGTCCATCCGGGCGTCGCCTGGCCGCGTCTGATCGTCGACGGGGACCGCCCGGTGGGCTTCCTGATGGCGTTCTTCGACATCGACTGGCACCTGGACGGCAGCACGATCCGCTCGGGACTGTGGCGGCTGAACATCGACGCCGGGACACAGGGCCGCGGCTACGGCCGGTTCGCCGTCGAGGCGGTCGCCGCCGAGATCCGCCGCCGGGGCGGCACGCGGATGTACGTGACCTGGCATCCCGGTCCGGACGGCCCGGAGGGCTTCTACCTGGGGCTGGGCTTTCGTACGAACGGCGAGACGAGCGGTGGGCAGACGGTGGGCGTGCGGGAGCTCGTGGGCGACACCGCCGGGTGAACGGGGCCGCGGCGGGCGGTTACGTCCAGTCCCGTCCGGAGCGGCCGCGCTTCGTCTCCGAGCGCTGCTTCTTCTCCCGCAGACGGCGCTCGTTGATGCCGCGCGGGATACGGGTCGGTCTGCGCGTCTTGGGCGGGGGCGCGGTCGCCTCGGCGAGCAGGGCGGCGAGCCGCACCGCGGCGGCCTCGCGGTTGCGCCACTGGGAGCGGTGCTCGGAGGCACGGACGGTGACCACCCCGTCGACGAGCCGGCCCTCCAGCCGCTTCAGGGCGCGCTGCTTCCACACCTCGGGCAGGGACTCGGTGTTCGCCAGGTCGAAGCGCAGTTCGACCTGGGTGTCGCTGGTGTTGACGTGCTGTCCGCCGGGCCCCGAGGACCGCGAGAAGCGCCAGGCCAGTTCGGCCTCGGGGAGCGCGACGGAGCCGCGGATGACATAGGGACCGGACATGCCGTCCATGTTCCCGCGCCTGTCCGGGTCACGTCACCGCATTTTCCCGGGGGGCGGCACCAGGGGCGTTCGAACCCGGGTTGGTAAAAAAGGTAAAGACATCCGGAACCATGGGGACCCCTCTCGGCGTTCATAGGGGTGGCGGTAGCTTCGTCCGCACACGCAACGAGGGAAGGGACTCCCCCACCATGGCTGTAAGCCTGTCCAAGGGCGGCAATGTTTCGCTCACCAAGGAGGCCCCGGGCCTGACCGCCGTCACCGTGGGCCTCGGCTGGGACGTCCGCACGACCACCGGCACGGACTTCGACCTGGACGCCTCCGCGATCGCGGTGAACGCGCAGGGCAAGGTGTACTCCGACGCCCACTTCGTGTTCTTCAACAACAAGCAGACCCCGGACAACACCATCGTCCACACCGGTGACAACCGCACTGGCGAGGGCTCCGGCGACGACGAGGCGATCAACGTCAACCTCGCCGCGCTCCCCGCCGACATCGACAAGGTCGTCTTCCCGGTCTCGATCTACGACGCCGAGAACCGCAGCCAGAACTTCGGCCAGGTCCGCAACGCCTACATCCGCATCGTCAACCAGGCCGGCGGCGCGGAGATCGCCCGCTACGACCTCTCGGAGGACGCGGCCACCGAGACGGCCATGGTCTTCGGCGAGCTGTACCGCAACGGCGCGGAGTGGAAGTTCCGCGCGGTCGGCCAGGGCTACGCCTCGGGTCTGGTGGGCATCGCCCAGGACTTCGGCGTCAACGTCTGACGGCAGCCATGTGCGGCGGCGGGGCCCCGGCCTTCGAGCGGGCGGGGGCCCCGCTCCCGTGCCCGCGCCCGTCTCGTCCCATGAAGCCGGTGCGAGTGCCTCGCCCCGCCCGCGCCGTCCGCGATACGTTGCCGGGATGATCATCGAGCCTCTGTCCCTCTCCCCGGACCACGACCTGCCCGGCGAGCTGCTGACCGAACTCACCGCGCTCTACGCCTCCAACCGCGACTTCCACGCCCTCAGCGGCGAGTTCCCCGACCCGGACGACATCCGTCCGGAACAGGTGGCGGCCGCTCTTGCCGACGATCTGGCCCGCCCGGACGTGGAGGTGCTGCTCGCCCGCAGCGAAGGCCGCCTGGTGGGCATCGCGATCACCCTCGCCCACCACCCCGACCCGGCCGACCCGGACCCGTGGATCGGCCTGCTGATGGTCGAAGCGGCGGCTCAGCGGCGGGGCCACGGAAGGCGGTTGGCGGGCCTGGTCGAGGACCGCTTCCGCGCCGCGGGCCGCACCGCCGTACGCCTCGCCGTGCTGGAGAACAACCCGCGCGGCCTCGCCTTCTGGACCGCCCTCGGCTACGAGGTCATCGACCACCGCCCGGACCGGGAACTCCACCGGCCCTGCGCGGTGTTGCGCAAGGAACTGGGCCGACCCGAGTCGGCGTGACCGCGCTGCGGCCAGGCACCATTTGCTGATGGACTGGACGACCCTGGCCGGTACGGGACTCGGCGCGCTCGTCGGCGTCACCTCGACCCTGCTCGCCGACCGCGTGCGGTGGCGGCGCGACCTGGCCGAGCGCACCCGGCAGGAGCGCAAGGCGATATACGTGACCTGCCTGACGAAGTACCGGCAGGCCTACGAGGCCATGCACACGGCCGCCGTCACGCACCGCGGGCAGCCGGGGCCGGCTCTGGAATCGGCCGTGCGGGAGGCGTTCCGGGCCTCCGGGTGCGACGAGGTGCGCGAGTCGGCGCTGATCTGCGCGCCGGAAACCATGGCGGATGTCATCGAGGCCGTCTACACGACCCTGCGGGACCTGCTGGAGGCGTTCGCCGCCGGCAGCCCGCCGTTGGACTCCGCCGAGTTCCAGGAGCAGCGGCTGAAGCACGCCCGGGCCGTGTGGGCCGCCCGCGCGGCGATGCGGCGGGATCTGCGGCGGCCGGTGTGACCGCCGTGGGCCCGGCTCAGGGATGCGCCGGCTTGCCGTCGCCGTACAGCCAGTCCTTCCAGATCTCGCCGAAGTCCTTGCCCGGCGCCTTCCTCTCGACGTAGGCGGTGAACTCGGCGGTGGTGGCGTTGCCGTGGCGGTGCGCGGCGGCCCAGCCCTGGACGATGTCGTAGAAGGCGTCGTCGCCGACCTTCTGACGGATCTTGTGCAGGACCATCGCGCCGCGTTCGTAGACGGGGTGGGCGGAGATGTGCGCGGCGTCGCTCGGTCTGGCCGGCGGGAAGGCCCAGAGCTCCTCGGGGTCGACGTTCTCGTCCTCGCCCCGGTAGAGCGCGTCGAAGGTCTCCTGCGCGCTCGGGCCGCCGTGGTCCTCCTCCCACAGCCACTCCGCGTACGTCGCGAAGCCCTCGTTGAGCCACATGTCCCGCCACGACGCCGGGGTGACGGAGTCGCCGAACCACTGGTGGGCGAGTTCGTGCACGAGGGTGCGGGTGCCGGGGGCGCCGGGGAAGACGGGCCGGTTCTGGGTCTCCAGGGCGTAGCCGGCGTCCTCGCCGCGCTCGACGACCACGCCGGTGGAGGAGAAGGGGTACGGACCGAAGTTGTACTCCTCCCACTCGATGATCCCGGGGAGCTTCGCGAGCACCGCGCGGCTCGCGGCCTCCTGGGTGGGGTCCACGGCGGCGTACACCGGCAGATGGTTCTTCAGCACCGAGCGAGTGATCTTGAAGTTGCCGATCGCGACCATGGCGAGGTAGCTCGCCATCGGCTCGGCGGTGTGCCAGCGGTACGTCGTCCGGTCGCCGCTGGTCGTCGTGGACTTCAACTCGCCGTTGGAGACGGCCTGGAGCCCCTTGGGCACGGTGACGGCGATGTCGTACGCGGCCTTGTCCGAGGGGTGGTCGTTGCCGGGGAACCATGCCATCGATCCGACCGGCTCGCCGAGGGCCAGCGCGCCGTCGGCGGTGTACAGCCAGCCCTCCTTGGAGCCGTCGGGGTCGGTGAGGGTCTGCGGGGTGCCGGAGTAGGTGACCGTCACGTCGAACGTCTCGCCCTTGTCCAGCTCGTCGTGCGGGCGGACGGTCAGCTCCTGGCCCGCCCGCTGGAAGCGGGCGCGCTGTCCCTCGACGGTCACGCCCTGCACCGTGAGCCCCTTGAGGTCGAGGTCGAAGGCGGAGAGGTCCTTGGTGGCCCGGGCCGTGATCCGGGCCGTGCCGGTGAGCCGGCGGTGGTGCGGGTCGTAGGCGAGGGTGAGGCCGTAGTGCGTGACGTCGTACCCGCCGTTGCCCGCCTTGGGGAAGTAGGCGTCGCGCAGGCCGGAACCGCCCGGGGTGCCGTGGACACCGCCGTCGCAGGCGGTCAGGGCGAGGGCCAGGACGGCCGTGGTGGCCACGGCGGCTCGGGCAACCGGTACGGATCGGTACACATGTGCGATCTTATGCGGCGGGCGTGACACCATCTGCTACGTGCTCGACATCGGCTACGCCCTCTCCAACCGCTTCCCCGACCCTCCGCAGACGGACTACCGCCGCGTGGACGTCCACGCCCTGCGCCACGACCTGTTCTGCGGCGATGTGTACCTGGCCGACACCGAGGCGGACCGGGAGGTCGCCACGGCCTGGGGCTGGGTGCCGGTGCTCGACTTCGCCTGGGCGCTGTGCGACATCGTGGAGCGGCTGGACCGGGACCCGGCCGGCTCGCGGGCGGCGCGGCCGCAGCGGGCGGAGCTGGACTTCACCGAGTCCACCGACCGGATGCTCTTCGAGCGCCGCTTCGGCTGGGTGGACATCGAGGCCGACTGGATGCCGGCCGAGGAGGCCCCGCTCTCCTTCTCCCACTCCGAACTGCGCCGCGAGGCCCGGGACTTCCTGCACGACCTGATCGCCGACCTGACGGACATGCACGACGACCTGGCCGAGAACCCGGCGATCTGGACCCTCCAGGCCCGCTTCCCCCGCCTGCCGTGAGCCGGGACGCCGGCCCGGCGGCCGGCCCGTCGGCCGTCAGGTTCGCGCGGTGGGCCGCTGGGTCCCGCCGAGGAGGACCAGGTCGTCGGCCGTCGTCCCGTACGGCAGATCGCCCTGCGTGAGGTAGCGGTAGCCGGTGGTCAGGCGCGGAGCGTTCAGGCGCAGGCAGTCCATCGCGTCGAAGTGCTGCGCCTCGGCGAAGACGTATCGTCCGTCCTCCCCGTCCTCCGGGTCGATGGGTATGCACCGCAGGACCGACTCCAGCGCCGCCCGGTCCACGGGGCCGGCGGCGAGCGGCAGGAAGGCGTCGGGGTCGGCGCCCGTCGGCTCGGGCCACTCGAACGGCTCCTCGGCGCTCGGCGGATCCTCTCCGTCGTCCTCCGGCTCGTCGAAGTAGCCGGGGAACGAGTCGTAGAAGTGGCTCAGGTCGCCGTTCTCGTACAGCGTCATCACGAGGACGTCGGAGTCGAAGAGGTACATGCCCAGCGCGGGCGCCGCGAGCAGCTTGCTCAGCGGCCCGGCGAGGTCGGGCCCCGAAGTCTCCGGGTCCGGGTAGATCACCGTGTGCTCCGGTCCCGCCGGCAGCGCGAATCCCCTGAGGCCCTGGCCGTCCAGAAGCGGCACGACCGCCTCGCACGCCCGCGCCACCAGCACGTTCCCGTAGAACGAACCCATTTACGTCACCCCTCCACCCGGAGCCCCAGCTCCGCCGCCAGGACCGGCGCCAGGTCGAGCAGCTGGCCGGTGCTGATCACCGCTCCCGCCAGCCGGTCCACGCCGGCCGCGATCTCCAGCGGCGCGGCCCCGCGCAGGTCCACGTCCGTGAGCGTCACCGCGCTGAGGTCCACGCCTTTCAGAGCGCAGTCCAGGAACTCGACCCGCTCCAGCCGGGCTCCCGCGAAGTCCGGCTCGACGAGGACGCAGCCCTCGAAGACGACGTCCCGCAGCTTCGCCTTGCGCAGATTCAGATAGTCGATCTTGCCGCCCCGGATCCACACCCGCTCCAGCACCGCGCCGTGCAGCTGCGTCCCGCCGAGGCGGGCGTCGGCCAGCTCCACGTCGCGCAGCGTGGACTCCGCGAGGTCGGTGCCCACGCCCCGTACGCCGGTGAGGACCGAGTCGAGCAGGCGCGCGTGACGCAGTGACGTGTCGTCCAGCGCGCAGCCCCGCAGTGCGCAGTCCATGAAGCGGGCGCCCGCGCCGTCCTGCCCGGCGAAGTCCGCGTCCCGGAACTCCAGCCCGTCGTAGTCCCCGTCCGGTGACAGCGCCCCGCCGCCGTACTCCTCCAGCGCGGGCAGCCGCACCTCCGGCCGCCGTGCGGCCTTCACCGCACCGCGCCCGCCCGCCCCGCCGCTCGCTCTCCTCGCCATGCCCCCATGCTGCACCCCACCACTGACAACGCGGCTGACCTGCGCGAACACCCGCGATGTCACAAACCGGGCTCTCGGGGAGTCGTAACCGGCGAAGGCGCAAGCGACCGGAACCCGACCAGAGGGGGACCCCACCCATGCACCGCATCACCGTCATCGGCGGCGGCCTCGCCGGACTGACCGCGGCCATCTCCGCCGCCGAAGCGGGCGCCAAGGTCACCGTGTACGAGGCCCACCACACGCTCGGCGGACGGGCGCGGACGGCGGAGGGCCCGTACCGGACGAACGACGGCCCGCACGCCCTCTACAACGGCGGCCCGCACTGGGCCTGGCTCCGCAGGCGCGACCTCATCGGGCCGCTCGGCCCGCTGCCGCCGCTGGAGGCCACCCGGCTCCGGCTGCGGTACCAGGGCGCACTGCGCCGCACGCCGCCCTTCGCGATGCTCAAGCTGCTGCGGCGCGGACTGCCGCAGGCGCCCGTGGACGTCGACTTCCTGACCTGGGCGACCGGCATCGCGGGCGAAGAAGGTGCCCGCGCAGCCGCCCACTACAGTGCCGTCGCCCTGTTCCACCACGACCCGGGCGCGCTGTCGGCCGCCTTCGTGCAGGAGCGGCTGCGCCGCGCCACCAAGCTGCCGCCCGAGGCGCACTACCCGCGCGGCGGCTGGGCGAGCGTGGTCGACCGGATGGCCGCCCACGCCTGGAACCTGGGCGTGCGGGTGGAGACCCTGTCCCGCGTCGACACGCTGCCCACCGACACCCCCGTCGTCGTCGCCACCTCCCTGGACGCCGCCCGCCGGCTCCTCGGCGACGACTCGCTGACCTGGCCCAGCGGCCGTACGGCCCTGATCGACCTGGCGGTGCGCACGCGTCGCGGCGACGCGTTCGCCGTCTCCGACCTGGACGCGCCCGGCTGGATCGAACGCTTCACCGCGCAGGACCGCACCCTCGCCCCGGCCGGTGAGCAGTTGATCCAGGGACAGATCCCGCTCGCGCCCCACGAGTCCCGCGCCGACGGCGTCGCCCGCGCCGAGGAACTGCTCGACCTGGGCTTTCCCGGCTGGCGGGAGCGGGTGACCTGGCGGCGGGAAGCGGTCGCGAGCGGCCGTACCGGTGCCGTGGACCCGCCCGGCACCAGCTGGCGCGACCGCCCCGCCATCGACCGCGGCAACGGCGTCTACCTGGCCGGTGACCAGGTCGCGGCCCCCGGCGTCCTCTCGGAGGTCTCCTTCACCAGCGCCCTCACCGCGGTCACCCTCGCCCTCGCACAGCCCGGCCTCGGCCGCCGCCGGGGCCACCGGGACCCTCTCGACCTCAAGCAGGCTTGAGATGTGCAATTCGCCCGGCTTCGTGGTCTTCTGGCGGCATGAGTATCACCCGAAAAGGTGAGTCCTCCCCTAAACGTCCCCCACACCGGCACCAGGGAAGTCGTGCCGGCCCACTGCTCCACAGTCACGCGGGGCACCCTCCCCGGCACGCCCGGGCCGCCGACACCCACCGCTGGTGGGCCCTTGTCGTGATCGCGCTCGCGCAGTTGATGGTCGTCCTGGACGCGACCATCGTGAACATCGCGCTCCCCTCCGCGCAGCACGCCCTGGGCATCTCCGACGGCAACCGCCAGTGGGTGGTCACCGCCTACACCCTCGCCTTCGGCGGGCTGCTCCTGCTGGGCGGGCGGATCGCCGACCTGGTGGGTCGCAAGCGCACGTTCGTCATCGGGCTCGTCGGCTTCGCCGCCGCCTCCGCGCTCGGCGGCGGCGCCACGTCCTCGGGCATGCTCTTCGGGGCCCGCGCGCTGCAGGGCGCCTTCGCCGCCGTGCTCGCCCCGTCCGCGCTCTCCCTGCTGACCACGACGTTCACCGACCCCAGAGAGCGCGGGAAGGCGTTCGGCATCTATGGCGCCCTCGCGGGCAGCGGCTCGGCGATCGGCTTCATCGTCGGCGGCCTGCTGACCGAGTATCTGAACTGGCGCTGGTGCCTGTACGTCAACGTGCCCATCGCCGTCGTCGCGGTGCTCGGCGCGTTCGCCCTGCTGCGCGACCGGCCGGGCGACGCGGGCGCCCGCCTGGACGTGCCGGGCGCAGTGCTGGGCTGCGGCGGACTGGTGGCCGTCGTCTACGGGTTCAGCGAGGCCCAGCCGCGCGGCTGGACCGATCCGCTGGTGCTGGCCCTGTTCGCGGCGGGGGTGGCCCTGCTCGCGGCGTTCGTGACCTGGCAGACCCGGGCGCCCAAGCCGCTGCTGCCGCTGCACATCATCCGGGAACGCAACCGGGCCGGCTGCTTCCTGACCATGCTGCTGGCCGTGATCGGCATGTTCGGGCTGTTCCTGTTCATGACCTACTACCTGCAGGGCATCCTCGGCTACTCGCCGCTGCGGACGGGCCTGGCCTTCCTGCCGCTCACCGCGGCGATCGTCATCGGCTCCACGCAGATCTCGGCCCGGCTGATGCACCGGGTGGCACCGCGCGCCCTCATGGTCCCCGGCATGGTCCTGGCGGCGGGCGGCATGCTGCTGCTGACCCGGCTGACGGTCGCCTCGCACTACACCTCCGAGGTGCTGCCCGCGCTGCTGCTCATGGGCCTGGGCATGGGCCTGACCTTCATGCCGGTGTTCGCCACCGCGACCGCGGGCGTCGCCGAGCGGGACTCGGGCGTGACCTCGGCGACGGTGAACACCTCGCAGCAGGTGGGCGGTTCGATCGGGACCGCCCTGCTCAACACCATCGCCACGACCAGCAGCGCCGCGTACATCACCGCCCATCTGCACAGCCCGGCGGACCGGGCCCGGGTGGTCCCGGAGGGCGTCGTGCACGGCTACACGGTCGCCATCTGGTGGGCCGCCGCCGTGATGCTCCTGGCCGGACTGGTCGCGGGCCTGATGGTGACGGCGCGGGCGCCCAGGAACACGCGTCCGGCGCGGGAGGCCGTACGGGAGTCGGTGGCCTGACCCGCGCCGAACGCCCCCAGAGAGGGCCCCGAGTCGCACTCGGGACCCTCCTGCCGCACGACCGGCACCGCGCGACCGGCGGGCGCCGCGGTCAGCGCAGGCGCCGCGAATCGATCGCCCAGATGCCCCGCCCGTGCGTGGCCGCGTACAGCAGGCCGTCCGGGCCGGTGCGCAGCTGCATGACCGCGGTGGTCGGCAGGTTGCCGCCCGCCACCTGCCAGCCGTGCGACCTCGGCGTACGGACCAGGACACCGAGGTCGGTGCCCAGCACGACCGTCCCGCCCGGCAGCAGCGCCACCGAGTTAGCCGGGACGTCCGGCAGGTTCCCGGAGACGTCCTTCCAGGTCACTCCGCCGTCCCGGGTCTCAAACAGGTGACCGACACCCGCGCCGGGGCCCTCGGTCCACTTGCGGGAGAAGCCGTTGACGGCGAGGAGCACGTGGTTCGCGTCGGCCGGGTCTATCGCCAGCCCCGACAGGTACCGGTTCGGGACGGTCCCGTCCACCGGCAGGGTCAGCTCGTGCCAGCCGGTGCCGTCGGCGTTGCCGACCGCGATGCCCCGGGTGAAGCCCTGGTTGTTGCAGGGACCGCACCAGGCCGCGTACACCTTGCCCCCGGAGGAGGCGACGGCCGTGGCGGTGCGGCCCGCACCGAGGTCGTACGCCCCGAACCACTGGCTGCCGCTGCGGATCGCCCACCCCTTGATGTTGACCCACACGTGCCGGCCGCCCGCGACCCAGGTGTTCTTGTCCTTGATGTCGGCGTTCAGCGGGGCGATGAAGCGGGCCTCGCCGGTCGCGTTGTCGGGCGGGGCCACGGACCAGGTGGTCGCCTTGGCCGGGTCGGTGGACCAGGAGCCGTCGTTCACCGCGCAGTTCTGCGTGACCGACACCGCCAGGTAGACGTACTCCTGCGCGGTGTTGCAGCCGTTGGCCGGGTCGGTGATCGTGTCGCCGCCGTCGCCGCCGAAGTTCGAGCCCATCACGCGGTCGTGCGGGCGCAGGATCGACTGGCCGTTGTCCTGCAGGCCGCCGGTGACGTCGACGCCCCGGCCGGCCGGGTCGGTGCCGACGCCGACCGAGTAGTACTGCAGGGCGTCCATCGTGCCGTCGTTGAGCGAGGTCCAGTCGGTGGCGTGGCCCGCGGCGTCGGCGCTGCCGTTCAGCGGGCGGCGGTAGGCGCCGCCGTCGTCGCCGACGACGACGTAGGAGCGGCCGTGGTCGCTGCCGATCGCCACGGCGTGCTGGTCGGCGTGGACGGTGGGCGGGCAGGAGCCGGACTGCCTGGACGGGTCGATGGACCAGCACTTGAAGCCGAAGTTCCAGTACGGTCCGGGGACGGTCCAGGACGTGCCGCCGTCCTTCGTCTCGAAGACCTCCTCCAGGCCCGCGTAGACGTGGTCGGGGTTCTTCGGGTCGACGGCGAGGAACTGGTTGTACCAGGCCTGGATGCCCGGCTGGTATCCGTCGCCGGTCAGCGCCGAGCCGGAGTCGCGCAGCTGCTTGTAGTCGGCGATCCTCGTCCACGGGCCGGTCGGGGAGCCGGACTTCGAGACGAAGACGCCCTCCAGGCCGCTGTCGGGGTTCTCGTTCGTCTGCTCGGGCGACTGGTCGATCGCGTAGTAGCGGGAGCCGTCCGCGCTGCGCGCGAAGGTGACGTTGCCGACGTCCCCGCTGTCGCTCGGCAGGTCACCGAGGCCGGTCAGCCGCTGCCAGCCGCCGTTGCCGCCCTTGGCGTAGAAGCCGTTGTAGTCGTCGCCCCCGCGCCAGCCGACCGCGAGGACGACCTTGTCCGGGTTCCTGGGGTCGACGGCGATGTCGTTGGCGATGTTCTTGTACGCGGCGCCCGGGTCGGCCGCCTTCGGACCGCCGGGCAGATAGTCCGGGTTGGGGGCGAACTCCAGCTTCCACGGGCCCTTCAGCGTCCGCGTCGAGTGGCTCCACACGCCCCGCGTGGTCGCCGCCCACACCTTGTCGCCGGCGAACCGCAGCGCGTGGACCGACGTCGACTCCAGCTCGTCGCCGCCGACCCGGTCGCGCCGGCTGAAGCTGCCGTGCCGCGGGTCGTCCAGGACGTAGACGCCGGTGCCGAGGAACGCGGTGGAGCTGGTGTTCGCCTCACCGGTGGCGTACCAGAGCCGGCCGCGGCCGTCGAGCTCCAGGTCGCCGGTGGACAGCGCCGGGAGCCGGTCGGAGATCTCGGTCCAGTGGCCGCCGCCGGTACGGGAGCGGAAGACGCCGCCGTTGGCCGAACCGGCGTACACATAGCCGTGGTCGTCGGCGGCCAGCCCGGTGACCCGTCCGGTGACCCGGCCCGCGCCGCCGCTGGAGTTGGAGTTGACGTCCCGGTAGCGGGGGTCGTCGGAGTCGTAGGGCAGCCGGGTGACGTCCCGCCAGCTGCCGCCGATGCGCGGCAGGTTCCGCAGCGACTCGTAGGCCGCTCCGTAGGCGCCCGGCGCGACGATGCCGGGCGAGGTTCGGGCCTCGGCGTACTGGTCGGCCTGCTCGGCGATCTCCTCGCCCTCGCCGCCGTCGTCGTCGCCGTCCTCGGCGAAGGGCGACACCCCCTGGTGCCGCTCGTGCAGCTGGGCCTGGTGGCGCAGGGCGCGGACACCGAAGGGATCGGTGCCGCGTCCCGCCGCCTGGGCCTGAGTGATGGTCAGTCCTAGTGCAGCGGTGGTGATGAGTACCGCCGCCGTGCGTCTTCTGTGCCGGCTTGTGGCCGCCATGAAGTGCCCTCCCCTGGGAGCCGTGGCGTAGGTGAACACACATACGGCACACAGCTTCTTGGGGACGGCAGCGACAGGAGGTGCTCGTGATGGCAATCAAGGCGTAAAGATTCGACCGGACCGCACCGTCCGAGCCGTCGGGAACATGGAATTGAGGGAGCGTCAGCCACGTCCCGCCACGCGGTCGGCGATCCGTGCCAGCCGGGAGGAGCGGGCGCTGTGGGTGAGCGTCTCGCGGCGGTCGGCCGTTCGGTAGGTGGCGTACATGCCCTGCACGCCCAGCCAGCGCAGCGGCTCCGGCTCCCACCTGCGCACCTTGTGGTTCACCCAGGGCAGGTCGGTCAGCTCGGTGCGGCCCCCCTGCCCGGAGTCCTGCTGGACCAGGTCGCGCAGGGTGCGGGCGGCGAGATTGGTGGTGGCCACGCCCGAGCCGACGTAGCCGCCCGCCCACCCCAGGCCCGTCGTACGGTCCAGGGTGACGGTCGCGCACCAGTCGCGCGGCACCCCGAGGACCCCGGACCAGGCGTGCGCGATCCGCACCCCGGCCAGGGCGGGGAAGAAGCCGACGAGGATGTCCCGCAGCGCCTCCACCGTCTCCCGCTGGGTGCGGCCGTCGTTGTCGGTGCGCGAGCCGAAACGGTACGGCACTCCGCGTCCGCCGAGCGCGATCCGGCCGTCGGCGGTGCGCTGGGCGTACATGTAGGCGTGCGCCATGTCGCCGAGCGTCTCGCGGCCCGACCAGCCGATCGCCTCCCACTGCTCGTCGCTCAGCGGCTCGGTCGCGATCATCGAGGAGTTCATGGGCAGCCAGGTGCGCCGCTGGCCCTTGAGGGAGGCCGTGAAGCCCTCGGTGCAGCGCAGCACATAGGGGGCACGGACGGTGCCGTAGGGGGTGACCGCGTGCTTGGGGCGGATCTCCGTGACCGGTGTCGCCTCGTGGACTGTCACCCCGAGCGCCTCCACGGCCGCCGCGAGGCCCTTGACCAGCTTCGCCGGGTTCAGCCGGGCGCCGTGCGGGGTCCAGCTGGAGCCCACCGCGTCGGCGACCCGGATCCGCTCGGCGGTCTCCCGGGCGCCGTACAGCTCGCGGTCCTTCTCGCCGTATCCCAGCTCGTGCTCGTGGAAGGCCTTCAGACGGGCCAGCTGGGCGGGGGTGCGGGCCACTTCCAGCACGCCGCCCTTGTGGACGTCCGCCTCGACGCCCTCCTCGGCGGCGACCCGGATCACCTCGTCGACGGTGTCGTTCATCGCCCGCTGGAGGCGTACGGCGGCCTCGTGGCCGTGCAGCCTCGCGTACCGGTCGCGGCCGGCGACGCCGTTGTAGAGCCAGCCGCCGTTGCGGCCGGAGGCGCCGTAGCCGCAGAACTTCTGCTCCAGGACGGTGATCCGCAGGAAGGGCGCCGCCTTCTTCAGGTAGTACGCCGTCCACAGCCCTGTGTACCCGCCGCCGACGATCACCACGTCGGCGCTCGCGTCCCCGGTCAGCGGCTCCCGCACCGCCGGGAGGCCGTCGTCCGTGAACCAGAAGGAAATACCGCCGTTCACCGTGCCGCTGTTCACGATGCCGCCGCCCGCGGCGCCTGCCGAGCTGCTCATGAGCGGGACGTTAACCTCTGGGAGCCGCCGGTGTCTCCTTCGGATTCCGTGCTTTTCCGCGCTCGTCCGCGGCCCGGGACCAGCGGGAAGCAGGCCAGTCCGATCAGTACGGCGGTGAAGTGCCCGAGATCGGTGAAGGTGCGCCCGGTCAGCAGCGGCACCCCGAAGTAGACGAGCGCGGTGACGGCGTACAGGTACCGCCAGGGACGCGGGAACCGGTAGGTCAGCACCCCCACCACCCCCGCGAACGCGTAACTCACGCCGACGTCGAGCGTGTTGACGGCCGACTCGGGGGCCACGCCAAGCCGGATCGCCCACAGCAGCGCGCCCTCGCTGATCAGTGTGGCCAGCACATGCGCGGCCGCGCACACCAGCAGCCAGCGCAGCGTGCCCAGCCAGCGCTCGGCCTGCGCGTGGAAGACCGTGTACAGGGCCACGTACGGCGCCCACCGGCCGCTCGGGATCCACATCGCGCTGGCGAACAGCACCCGCACCGGGTTGTCCGACAGCTCATGGAGGTTCGTCGAACGCTGCCGCAGGAAGTCCTCCTCGAACTCCGGCGACATGTGGTGCAGGGCGACGGTGGTGAGGAACAGGATCAGCAGCCAGACGTACGTCCCCGGGGCGCTGCGGACGTAGTCCGTCACCGCCCGGAACCCGCGCCGAAACCGGATGACCCCGTTCACAGGCGCCAGTATGGTCGGGAACGTGATCGAGGTGCCCGCCGAGCTGGCCGCTTCTCAGGAGAAATTCAACGGGGCGGCGGGCCGGGCGTTCGTCGCCGGCCTGCCGCGGCGAGCGGCCGGTTTCCTGCGGCGGTGGGAGCTGCGCGTCGACGGCCCGCCGATGTACGGGGTGTGCGCGCTGGTCCTTCCGGTGGTCCGCGCAGACAGCACACCGGCCGCGCTCAAGCTCCAGCTCCTGGACGAGGAGAGCGCGGGTGAGCCGGTCGCGCTGCGGGTGTGGAACGGCGACGGGGCCGTACGGCTGCTGGAGCACGACGAGCCCACCGGCACGCTGCTGCTGGAGCGGCTGGACTCCTCCCGCACGCTGACGCATGTGCCGGACACCCGTGAGGCCGTCGCGGTCATCGGCGCTCTGCTGGCCCGGCTGACCTCCGTGGCCGCCCCGGCGGGGATACGGCGGCTGGGCGACATCGCGCGGGGCATGCTGGAGCAGACGCCACGGGCCCTGGAACGCGTCCCGGACCCCGCGGACCGCCGGCTGCTCGCGGACTGCGCGGCGGCGGTACGGGAGCTCGCCGCGGAACCGGGCGACCGGCTGCTGCACTGGGACCTGCACTACGACAACGTCCTCGCCGCCGGGCGCGAGGCCGGGGGCGGCCGGCGCGAGCCCTGGCTGGCCATCGACCCCAAGCCGCTGGCCGGCGACCCCGGCTTCGAACTGTTCCCGGCACTGTGGAACCGCTACGACCCCGCCGAGACCGTCCGGCGCTTCGACGCGCTGACCGGCTCGCTGGGGCTGGACCGGGAGCGGGCCCGCGCCTGGACGCTGGGCCGGGTGCTCCAGAACTGCCTGTGGGAGCTCGAGGACGGCCGGCCACTGCGCGCCACGGACCTGGAGATCGGCCGCGCCCTGCGCACCTGACGGCGTCCTGCGCACCTCACCCGCGCCCTGCGCACCTCACCGCACCTGCGCGCCCGTTGCTCGCGTACGCCCCCCTGCGCGCTCGTACGCTCCCTCACGCGCCTGCGCGCACCCGCACGCGCCCGCGACACGCCCTCGGACGGCCCATGCCCCAGCCTGGCGGCTTATCGGGTCATAGCGTACAGAATATGAAGAAACGCCATATCGTCTTGCTCGTGAGTTCGGCAGCGCTCGTCGCTTCCTGCGTCGCCGCCGCGTCTCCGGAGTCGGGGGGGCAGCGGACGCACATGGTGCACCCCGGAGAATCGATTCAGAAGGCGGTGGACGCCGCCAAGTCGGGCGACACCGTGCTCGTGCTGCCCGGCACCTACCACCAGAGCGTCAAGGTGACGACGCCCGGCCTGATCCTGCGCGGCATGGGCAACGCCACCGTCCTCAAGCCGGCGCCGAAGGCCACGGACGACTGCGGCAAGCGCGGCAACGGCATCTGCGTCTCCGGCACCAAGACCAAGCTGCTCAAGGGTGTCACCGTCTCCGATCTGAAGGTGACGGGCTTCTCCCGCGCCGGGGTGCTCGCCGTGGGCACCGACGGGCTGACCGTACGGCGCGTCACCGCCGAGAAGAACGCCGTGTGGGGCCTCGCCGAGGAGCGCTCCCAGCACAGCGCGTACCGGGAGAACGCCGTCCGGAACAGCGGGGACGCGGGCATCTTCCTGGCCAACACGATCACCGCCGAACAGGGCGCCACCGACACCAAAGGCACGCTGATCACCAGCAACCGCATGGAGAACAACCGGATCGGCGTCACCGTCCGCCGGCTGCGGAACCTGACCGTCACCTCCAACGACATCACCGGCAACTGCGCGGGCGTCTTCGTCGTCGGCGACGAGAACAAGCCGAAGGCGGGCGCGCTGACCGTGCGCGGCAACCGGGTCGTGAAGAACAACAAGTACTGCGCCAAGACCGAGCGGCTGCCCTTCCTCCAGGGCTCGGGCATCGTCCTGACCGGTGCGGAGAAGACCGACGTCACCGGCAACGAGGTGACCGGTAACTCCGGCACCTCCCCGCTGTCGGGCGGCATCGTGCTCTTCAAGAGCTTCGTCGGGGCCACCAACGACAACAACCGGATCCGGGACAACTCGCTGCGCGACAACTCCCCCGCCGACCTGATCAACCAGGAGACCGCCAAGCGCGGCAACGCCTTCGCCCACAACTTCTGCCGGGCGTCCAAGCCGACCGGGCTGTGCTGAGCCGCAACCCGCAGGCACCGAGCCCCAAGCCGTAGGCCCGCGCCGCAACCCGCAGGCCCCGCGCCCTCACCCGTAGCCCCCGCACACCCTTCGCGGGACCGAGAAGCCAGTAGGAAGGAAGGCGGCATGACGACCGCTCACACCGCCCCACCGCCGTCCATGCGGCTCAGGGAGCTCGCGTTCGGGGCGGCCTGTGCCGCCGCCCTCCGCGCCGCCGCCCGGCTGGGCGTCGCCGACGCCCTCGGGGACACCCCCACCGCCGTGGAGGACCTCGCCGCCGCGGTGAAGACCGAACCCAAGCCGCTGCGCCGGCTGCTGCGGGCGCTGACCTGCTACGGCGTCTTCACCGAGCGCCCGGACGGCACCTTCGCGCACACCGACATGTCCCGGCTGCTGCGCGAGGACGACCCCCACAGCCTGCGGAACATCTGCCTGTGGTGCACCGAGCCGTGGACCTGGGACGCCTGGCCCAAGCTGGACGAGGCGGTCCGCACCGGCCGCAACGTCGTCGAGGACCTGTACGGCAAGGAGTTCTTCGTCTACCTCAACGAGGACGCCCCCGAGTCGGCGGACGTCTTCAACCGGGCCATGACCACCTCCAGCAAGCAGTCCGCCCGGGACGTGGCCGAACTCCTGGACCTGTCCGGGGCCGCCTCGGTCGCCGACATCGGCGGCGGCCAGGGGCACGTGGTGGCCTGTCTGCTGGAGAAGTACCCGCACATGCGCGGCACCCTGATGGACCTGCCGCGTGTGGTGGACCACGCCGACCCGCGGCTGATGCCGGGCGGCGCCCTCGCCGACCGGGTGAGCATCGTGGCCGGCGACTGCCGCGAGGCCGTCCCGGTCCGGGCCGACGCCTACATCATCAAGAACATCCTGGAGTGGGACGACGCCTCCACCGCCCGCTGTCTGCGCAACGTCATGGAGGCGGGCGGCCCCAAGGCGCGGGTCGTGGTCATCGAGAACCTCGTCGACGACACCCCGTCGATGCGGTTCAGCACCGCCATGGACCTGCTGCTGCTGCTCAACGTCGGCGGCGCCAAGCACACCACCGAATCCATGGTGAGCCGGCTGGAGGCGGCGGGCCTGGTCATCGACGACATCAGTCCCGTCAACCCCTACCTGCACGCCTTCGACTGCACCGTCCCCGCCTGACCGGCGGCGGCACTCCCGGCGACGGCCGCCGGGCCCGCGGCATCGCGGGTCCGGCGGCCGTTGTCCGTCCGTCGTACGACGGCGTCAGCCGTGGCCGTCGCGCTCCCAGACGTAGAAGCGGTGCGCCATGGCGTCCTTCGGCGAGCGCCATGTCTCGGGGTCGTACGCGCTGACGTACGCCGACAGCCGTTCGCTGATGCCCCGGAACTCGGGGTGGCCCGCCACCTTGGCGATGGCCGGGCCCGGGTCCCGATCGGCCTCGACGAGGTGCATGTACACATCGCCGAACTGGAAGAGGCTGCGCCGGGTGACGCCGACCAGGTGCGGCAGCTCCCCCCGGTCGGACTCCTCGAAGATCTTCGCGATGTCCGGGGCCGACCCCGGTGCCATCCGGGCCACGATCAGGGCCTGGTGCATGAACGTTTCTCCTGTCGTCCGGTGCGGCTCGGTCGTCGTCCGGTGCGGCTCAGTCGGTGGTCAGGGCCGGCTCGGGCCGGCGTCCCGCGGCGGCCTTCTCGATCTTGTCGCGGATGAGGGCCATCTGGACCTTGGAGTTCTTGTTGATGTTGTCGGTCATCCAGTCGTCGTCGACCGGCGCCTCCGGCTTCATCGCGAAGTCCTGGGTCCAGACCATCCGGGTGCCGGCGGGCACCTCCTCGTACCGCCACCGGATGTTCATGTACTCGAAGGGACCCGTCTCCACCCGCCGGGCGGTGACGGTCAGCGTGTCCCGGTCCGGCTCACGCTCGGAGACCCAGCTCCAGACCGTGCCGTTCTCGTCGGGATGCATGGTCAGCCGGAAGGTGCACTTGTTCCCTTCCCGGGACAGGATCTCGGCGGAGGCGTACTCGCTGAACAGCTGCGGCCACCTCTCCACGTCGTTGGTCATGTCCCAGACCAGGTCCACCGGCGCCGCGATGGTGATCTCGTTCTCGGTGTGTCCGGCCATCTCTACGCTCCCGCCAGAAGAGTGCTGTTGACGAGGTCGAGGAACTTCCGGGGCGTCTTGCAGCGCTCCGCGTCGGGCGGCATCGGCAGGCCGTGCCGGTTCTCCAGTTCGCCCACGATGCCGAGCAGCCCGAGCGAGTCGATGCCGAGCTCCTCGAAGCCGGTGTCGGGCCGGTCCGCCAGCTCCTGCGGGCTGACGGTGATACCGGCCGCCTTCTTCATGAGTTCGGACAGTTCTTCCACGGTGATTCGGTCACTCATGCGGTTCCTCTCCTTGTTGCTCCCCGGCCGCCCCCGATCGGTTCGGCGGCGTCCGGTCTCCCCCGCCGCCCCGCTACGGGGCGGCGGTAGTCAGGCTCACTCGTCCACGCCGCCGTGCCGCAGCACCAGCGCCGAGTTCGAGCCCATGAGTCCCCGGCTGAGAACCAGCGCCGTACGCACCCGCGCGGCGCGGGCACCACCGGTCACCAGGTCGAGGTCATGGCAGATGTCGGCGACATTCGGGGTGGGCGGGATCAGCCCGTGCTCCATCGCGAGCACGGCCGCCGCCGTGTCCAGCACGGGTGCCGCGCAGTACGCCCGGCCCGTGCCCGTCTTGGGCGCCGTCACCGGCACCCGCCGGCCGTGGGCGCCGAGCGCGTCGGCGATGGCCTGGGCCTCCGCCCGGTCCGCCTCGGGTACACCGAGGGCGTCGGCGAAGACCACGTCGACCTCCTCCGGTGCGCAGCCGGCCTCCGCCAGGGCCCCGCGGATCGCCTCCGCCAGCCCCTGCCGGGACAGCTCCCAGCGGGATGCGCCGGTGAAGGTCGCCGCGTGCCCGGCGACGGTGGCCCGCACGGGCACACCCCGCTCCCGGGCCGCGCCCGCCTCCTCCACCACGAGCATCGCGCCGCCCTCGGCGGGCACGAACCCGCACGCCCCCTCGGTGAACGGCCGGTACGCGCGCCCCGGGTCCGTCACCGCGCTCAGCTCCGGATAACCGAGCTGGCACACCATCGAGTACGGGGCCAGCGGCGCCTCGGTCGCGCCGGCCACGATCACGTCCGTGCCGCGCCGCACCGCCCGGGCCGCGTGTGCCAGGGCGTCCACGCCGCCCGCCTCGTCGGCGGCCACCACCGAGCAAGGCCCCTTGAAGCCCCGCCGGATGGAGATCTGGCCCGTGCTGGCCGCGTAGAACCAGGCGATCGACTGCCACGGACCCACGTAGCGGCGGCCCTGGCCCCACAGCTTCTGCAGCTCCCGCTGGCCGAACTCGCCGCCACCGGAGCCGGCCGCCGTCACCACGCCCGCCTCGTACGGCGCCCCCTCGGTGTCCGACCGGCCCAGCCGGGCGTCCTCCAGGGCGGCGTCGGCCGCGGCCATCGCGAAGTGCGTGAACCGGTCGGTCTGGACGAGCAGGCGCTCCTCGACCGCCGCTGCCGGATCGAAGGACCGCACCTCGCCGGCCACCTTCAGCGGCAGGTGCTCACAGCCCTCCCGGGTCACCCGGTCCAGGACGCTGACGCCCTCCTGAGTGGCCTTCCAGAAGGTCTCGGTACTCGTTCCGTTGGGCGCCACGACACCGATACCGGTGACGGCCGCCCGCCGTTGACGGGGTGCGCTCATCGTGCCTTCTCCCTCGGCCGGGTCAGGATCACCGCGGACTGGAAACCGCCGAACCCACTGCCCACGGAGAGCACCGCGTCGAGCTTCCGCTCACGCGCCACCTGCGGGACGTAGTCCAGGTCGCACTCGGGGTCGGGTGTCTCGTAGTTCGCGGTCGGCGGGACCGCCTGGTGGGCCAGCGCCAGCACGCACGCCACCACCTCGATCGCCCCGATCGCCCCCAGTGAGTGCCCCACCATCGACTTGATGGAGCTCATGGGCGTGTCGTAGGCGTGCCGGCCCAGTGCCCGCTTCACCGCGGCCGTCTCGTGCCGGTCGTTCTGACGGGTGCCGGAGCCGTGCGCGTTGACGTAGTCGATCGCGGTGCCGTCCAGCCGGGCATGGTCGAGGGCGGCCTCGATCGCCCGCGCCATCTCCAGGCCCTCACTGGTCAGACCGGTCATGTGGTAGGCGTTGCCGAAGGTGGCGTAGCCGCTCAACTCGCAGTAGACGTGGGCGCCCCGGGCCCTGGCGTGCTCCAGCTCCTCCAGCACCAGCACCGCGCCGCCCTCGCCCATGACGAACCCGTCACGGTCGTTGTCGAAGGGCCGGGAGGCGTGCGCCGGGTCGTCGTTGTTCGGGGACGTGGCCTTGATCGCGTCGAAGCACGCCATCGTGATCGGGGATATCGGCGAGTCCGAGGCCCCGGCTATGCAGATGTCGGCCCGGCCCTCCTCCACCGTGTGCAGGGCGTACCCGACGGCGTCCAGGCCGGAGGTGCAGCCCGTGGAGACCGTCTGCACCGGCCCGCGCACCCCGAACCGCTCGGCCACCGTCGAGGCCAGCGTGCTCGGCGTGAACGCCCGCTCCAGATGGGGCCGAGCCCGCTCATGGTCCACGTCCCAGCGCTCACCGCCGTGGCTGACCAGCACGTAGTCGTTCTCCAGCCGGGTCGTGCCGCCCACCGCGGTGCCCAGGGAGACCCCGATCCGCCAGGGATTCTCCCCGGCGAGGTCCAGCCCGGAGTCCCGTACCGCCTCCGCCCCGGCGACCAGCGCGAACTGTATGTAGCGGTCGCAGCGCGCCACCTGCTCCCCGTCCAGCCCCAGGGCCACCGGATCGAAGTCGCACTCGGCGGCTATCCGGGACCGCAGACCGGCCGGGTCGAAGAAGGTGATGCCCCGCGTCGCGGTGCGCCCGTTCGCCAGCAGGTCCCAGAACGCGCGGGCGCCGATCCCGCCCGGCGCCACGATGCCTATGCCCGTGACCGCGACCCGCCTGGTCATGACCGGACCTCTGCCGTATCGGGCTCCTGACCGGCCGCCTCGGCCTGCACGGCCCCGGCCGCGACCGGAACCGTCTCCGTGCCCTCGGTGTCCACATGGCCCAGCTGTGGGCGCGGCGCCAGCGGCCCGAGGTGGAACACGATCCGCGCCTCCACCTTGCCCACGTTGCGGAACCGGTGCCGCATGTACGCCGGGATCATCAGACCCTGTTCCGGCCGCAGGGCATGCGGGTCGCCGTCCAGGTCCACCTCCAGCTCGCCGCAGACGACGTACACGAACTCCTCGGAGTAGGGGTGGTAGTGCTCACCGATGCGGTCGCCGGGCTGCACGATGGCCACGCCCATGAAGCCGCTGGTGGAGCCGACCGTGGCCGGGGTGAGCATGGCGCGCAGATCGCCTCCGCGCCTGACGTTGGGCTCGACCTCGCTGAGATCCACGATTCTGGGTCGGGGTTTGATCACGTCATCCTCCGGTGGTGTGGTACGTCGGCTTGCGTCGGCGTCGGCCTGCGTCGGCGTCGGTGCCGGCTCGCGCCGGCCCGCACGGACTCAGGCCTCCGGCGCGGACCGGCGGTCGGTGATGAGGTCCATGCGGGCGAGGGTGAGCAGCCGGGACAGGTTGCCGTCCTTCTTCGCGGCGCCCTCGTCGAGCAGCGTCGTCAGCTCGGCCACCTGCGCGGCGTCCGGCAGTCCCAGCGCGGCCGCCGGGTCGGCGTCCAGACCGCCCCGGACGTCGATGAGCCGTACGACCACGTCGTCCCGCTCGTAGACCGTGCTCTGCAGCACCGGGCTGCGCGGGTCGTCCGCGGCCCGCTCGTCCTGCCGCGCCAGCAGCTCGGCCAGCCGCATGCCCATGCCCGTCCGGGCCGGGTAGTACAGGGCGTGCCGCTGGGCCTGCTCGATGTCCTGACCGCCCGTCACGTGATGCACGGCCGGCAGCGCCGCCCGGGTGAAGAACACCCGTACGGACTCCTGGTCGTGGAAGTCCCGTTGCTGCTCCAGATACGGGTTGATGGCCTCCTCGACCGCCCGGATCTCCGGCTGCCGGGCCACGTGCCGCAGCGCCGCCAGCAGGTCGCCGCGCACCTCGATGGCGCGCACGACCCGGTTGCCGTGCATGAACAGCGAGGTGCGGCACAGCCGGGTGGTGTCGTCGACCCGAGCCTCGGGCGACTTGTAGTTCGCGAGCAGCTCGGCGACCTTCCGCTCGCTGCCCGGCTTCACGGTGAAGGTGAGCGCGTGCCGGATCACCCCGTCACCGATCCGCGGGGAGGACTGCAGCCGCCGCTCGCCGGACGCGGACCGCGCCTCCTCGCCGCCGGTCTCCCGCACGATGTGGAAGCGCAGCGACCGGGTGTCCCGGATGCAGCTGTGCATCGGCTCCACCATCCGCACGTGCTCCTCGCTGTTCACCCAGGCGAGGAACGGCGGCGCGCTCTCCCACTCGCTGGTGATGAGCCACTGCGAGGGGTTCTCGATCGACTGGCACAGCTGGTCGCTGACATGCCCGGGTACGGACGCGACCTGCTTGCCCATCTCCTCGTACGCCTCCAGGAACTGCTGCTGGGCGCCGTCGTAGACGTCCACCAGCAGCACGACCCGGAGCCGGGAGCCGTCGAAGACGGACTGGGACACACGTTTCGAGGCCTGCTGCTCGGTCGGGTCTGAAACTCGTTCAGAGATGGCGGTCATCTGCGTACGTCTCCTTGACGGGGGGCTCGGCGAACTGCGACGGACGGACGGAGAGTCGGAGGGAAGGTGAACGCCGGGCCACGAATGACGCGACGTCAGCGTGATCTCGATCCTGTGCCGGGTGCGATCCGCGCGCGACTCGTGTGCACCACGTGGGTGATCACACGGGTGATTGAGCCCGCGAACGCACGCGGACCGGTCCCCCGCCGGGCATGGAACTTCCGACGCGCCCGCGGACGCGGACCCCCGCATCCCGCCCGCCCACATCCCGCACCCCCGCCCTGGAGGCATCGATGCGCCAAGAAGCCGACCACCGGGTACCCGTCCTCATCGTCGGCGGCTCCCTGGTGGGCCTGTCCACCTCGCTGTTCCTCGGCCGCCTCCGCGTGCCGCACATGTTGGTCGAGCGGCACTCCGGCACCTCCATCCACCCACGCGGACGCGGCAACAACGTACGGACGATGGAGCTGTACCGGGTCGCCGGCATCGAAGGGGCCATCAAGACCGCGGCATCGCTCCTCGCCGACAACCACGGCATCCTGCAGACCCCGACACTCGTCGGGGACGCCGGCGAATGGCTGTTCAAGCACATCGACCCCGGCGGCGGCCTCGCCCGCTTCAGCCCCACCGGCTGGTGCCTGTGCAGCCAGAACGACCTGGAACCCGTCCTGCTGGAGAGCGCCCGCACCCTCGGCGGCGACCTGCGCTACTCCCACGAGCTGGAGAGTTTCGAACAGGACGGCGAGGCGGTCACCGCGGTCGTACGCGACCGCGCCACCGACGAGCGCTACACCGTCCGCGCCGACTACCTCGTCGCCGCCGACGGTCCGCGCAGCCCGGTCCGCCGCGCCCTCGGCATCGGCCAGACCGGCCCCGGCGACCTGTTCGCCAACGTCAGCGTCACCTTCCGCTCCAAACTCCTCGCCGACGTCGTGGGCGAGCGCCGCTTCATCTGCTGCTACCTCACCCATCCGGACGCCGACGGCGCCCTGCTCCCCGTCGACAACAAGGAGCACTGGGTCTTCCACGCCCCCTGGCACCCCGAGCAGGGCGAAACCCTCGACGAGTTCACCGAGGAACGCCTCCAGCGCCACATCCGCCGCGCCATCGGCGTCCCCGACCTCGACGTCGAGATCACCGGCAAGGCCTCCTGGCGCGCCGCCGAACGCGTCGCCGACCGCTACTGCTCCGGCCGTGTCCTCCTCGCCGGGGACTCCGCGCACGAGATGTCCCCCACCGGCGCCTTCGGCTCCAACACCGGCATCCAGGACGCCCACAACCTCGCCTGGAAGCTCGCCGCCGTCCTCGACGGCTGGGCGGGCCCCGGCCTGCTGGACACCTACGACACCGAACGCCGCCCGGTGGCCCTGGCGACCAGCGCCCGCGCCTCCGCCCGCTCCGTCGAGCACAGCCACCCCGGCTTCGCCCCCGCCCCCGGCGTGGGCGGCGGCAAGCGCGGCGGCATCCTCAACGTCGTCCTCGGCTACCGCTACCCGCACGGCGCGGTCATCGGCGCCGCCCCCGGTCAGGAGGTCGTCCCCGAGGGCATGCGCCTGACCGGCGAACCGGGCAGCCGCGCACCCCACATGTGGCTGCGCCGCGACGGCGAGCGCGTCTCGACCCTCGACCTGTACGAACGATCCCTGGTCCTCCTCAGCGACGCCCGCTCGGCAGCGGGATGGCACGCGGCGGCCCAGCGGATCGCGGAGGACACGGGCGTACGCCTGGCCTCGTACCGCATCGGGGGGGATGCCGGCGCCGATCTGGTGTACGACGCCCGGGGCGCCGAGAGCGAGGAGGCACCGGACTGGGCGCGCACCCATGGCACCACGGCCGACGGCGCGGTCCTGGTCCGCCCGGACGGCTTCGTGGCCTGGCGCACGGCGGGCGCCGTACCCGACCCGGAGGGGGTGCTGCGAGAGGTCCTGGCGACGCTGCTGAGAACCGCCTGACCTCCCAGGACACCGAAGGCCGCCCGCGCCCCGGGGTGCGGGCGGCCGCCGACACAGACATTCGCGAGGAGTGGAGGAGCCGTGGGCAGCCTGGTCGTCGTAGGAGTGGACGGCTCGTCGTCGAGCAATGCCGCGGTGGTACAAGCCGCCCGGGAAGCCCAGCGGCGTTCCGCGAAGCTCCGGGTGGTGCACGCCTTCAGCTGGCCGGTGGGGCCCATGTACGCGCCGCTGGACCCGTCGCCGCTCAATCACCTGGCCCACGACGCCGCGCAGCTCGCCCGGAGTGTGGCGCCCGGAGTGGAGGTCGCCGGCACCGTGATGATCGGCGGTGCGGTGTCGGTGCTGACGGCCGAGTCGCGAGCCGCGGACCTCGTGGTCGTCGGCAGCCGGGGCATGGGGGGCTTCATCGGCATGCTGCTGGGTTCGACGGCGGTGTCCCTGGCCGCCCATGGCGAGTGCCCGGTGATGGTGGTCCGCGAGGAAACGGATCACACCGGGCCGGTCGTGCTGGGTGTCGACGGCTCCCCGCACGGTGAGGAGGCGATCGAGTTCGCCTTCGCCGAGGCGGCACTGCGAAAGACCGAGATCGTCGCCCTGCACGCGTGGCTGCCGGACCACGCGCCGGCCGGTACGGGCATGGAGAGCGCGGAGCGTCTGCCCGCTCTGGCACTCGCCGGCCGCGGGGAGAGGTATCCGGACGTCACGGTCAGGCAGGACGTGGTGAGCGGCGAGACCCGCGAAGTCCTGATCGAGGCGAGCAGGACCGCCCAGCTGATCGTCGTCGGAGCCAGGGGCCGCGGCGGTTTTTCCGGGCTGCTCCTGGGTTCGGTGAGCCAGGCGCTGCTGCACCACGCGCACTGCCCGGTCACCGTCGTCCGCGGCAAGGCGTGACCACGAGCCGGCGGGGTGACGCGCCCTCTCAGGAGCGGTCGGGTCGCGAGCGGGCTCGGGCCTTGAGACAGTGGCAGAAGTGAGGGCTACGCCGGACGCCGGAGCCGACAGCCGAAGCCGTCCGGACCCGCGCGGCGTGCCGGACGGTACTCCCGGCTCTGCGGAAGCGAGGAGCCATGCACGATCCCGACCCCCCCTTCCGGCCCGTCCGCAGGCGGGATGGCTATCTGCCGCTGGAGGACCTCGGCCTCGTCGGAGACGGTACGACGGCCGCGCTCGTCGGCCTGGACGGATCGATCCCGTGGATGTGCCTCCCCCGGTTCGACTCCGAACCCTTGTTCTGCGGCCTGCTCGACCACGCGCGAGGCGGCCACTTCACCGTCGTGCCGGAGGACCTGGTGGAGGCCCGGCAGCGCTACGAGCCCGACACCGGCGTACTGACGACCGAGCTGCGCAGTACCACCGGCCTGGTCCGCATCACCGACGCGCTGCCCCTGCGACCCGGCGCCGACCTCACCGACGACCTGCCGGCCGGCCGGTGCCAACTCGTCCGGTCGGCCGTGGTCCTGTCCGGACACGTCCGCCTGCACGTGGCCGTGGAACCCCGCGGCGGCGGCACGGCGCAGGCCTTGTTCAGCGGCCTCGAACTCAGACCCTCACGGCGGCCCGACCTGCGCCTGCACCTGCGCTCCAACCGGCCCCTGACCGGCCTCCACACCACCCACGACCTGAGCCAGGGCGAACACCTCGACCTGCTTCTGTCCTGGGGCCGCTTCCACCGCCACCACCGATACGAAGCCGACGCGATGCTGGCGGACACCGCCGACGCATGGCGGCGATGGATGAAGCACTTCGCGTACTCGGGGCCGCAGGAGGCACTGGTCCGACGCGCCGCCATCACCCTGAAGCTCTGCGACGACTGGGCCAACGGCGCCCTGGTCGCCGCGCCCACCTCCTCCCTGCCCGCGCCGATCGGCGGAACCCGCAACTGGGACTACCGCTACGCCTGGATCCGGGACGCCGCCTACGCCGTGTTCGCCCTGCGGCGCATCGGCTTCACCGGCGAGGCGGACGCCTTCCTGGGCTGGGTCCTCGACGCCGTCGAGCAGAGTCGCAGCCCCCGCATCATGTACACCCTCGACGGCGGCCTCGTACCCGACGAGATCGAGGACAGCGAGTTGGAGGGATACCGGGGCTCCGCCCCGGTGCGCTGGGGCAACGGCGCCGCCGACCAGCGCCAGCACGACGTCTACGGCGAGATCCTCGACTGCGCCGACCAGTGGCTGCGCACCGACCAGTGGCTGAGCAAGGGCAGGCAGGTACAGCCCGCGCTGTGGGCGGGCCTGGCGGGGCTGGCCGACACCGCGGAGCAGGCCTGGCGCCAACCGGACCAGGGCATCTGGGAGGTGCGCAACGAAGGCCGGGCGTTCACGTACTCGGCCGGAATGTGCCAGGTGGCCCTGGACCGGGCCGCCACCATCGGTGAACGGCTCGGCCTGCCCGGTCGGACCACGGTCTGGCGGGCCTCGGCCGACCGGCTGCGCCGGGTCATCCTCGAGGAGTCCTGGGACGAGGACGCGCGGACGCTCAGCGCGCACCTGGACGGCGGCGGCGTCCTGGACGCCAGCCTGCTCGCACTCCCTATGCGTCAGGTGGTGCCCGCCGACCACCCGCGGATGGCGGCGACCACCACCGCCGTCGCCGAGCGCCTGTCGGCCGGTGACGGCCTGCTCTACCGCTACCTGCACCAGGAGTCGCCCGACGGCATCCCGGGCGACGAGGGCGCCTTCCTCCTGTGCAGCTTCTGGCTGGCCGACAACCTCACCGCCCAGGGCCGGATCGACGAGGCCGAGGAGCTCTACACCTCGCTGTGCGCCCGTGCCAACCCGCTCGGGCTGCTGCCGGAACAGATCGACCCCGCCTCCGGAGAGTTCATGGGCAACTTCCCCCAGGCATTCAGCCACATCGGCATCATCGCCAGCGGCGTGAACCTCGCCCGGGCGAGGGCAGGAGCCCTGGCAACGGCAGGTGCCCTGACATGATCGACCGGCTCGCCGTCTTCGGCGCGACAGGAGACCTCACCGCTCGCTACCTCCTGCCGGCCCTGGCCGCACTGCGGGCCGCGGGACACCTCCACGGCGGCTTCCGGCTCACCGGCGCGAGCAGGGAGGACTGGGACGGCGACCGGTACCGCGCGTGGGTCACCGAGCAACTCGACCGTCACGGCGCCTTCTGCCCCGCCGACGCCAGAAGGGCCGTCGCCGCCTCGGCCCACTACCGGCAGGCCGACGTCACCGACCCCGCGGACGTCGCCGCGGTCGTCGCCGGCGAAGACCCGGTCGCCGTCTACCTCGCGCTGCCCCCGGCGCTCTTCCCCCACATGGTCACCGCCCTGCACGACGCGGGCCTGCCTATGGGCAGCAGGATCGTCCTGGAGAAACCGTTCGGCGAAGACCTGGCGAGCGCGCGGGAACTCAACCTGCTGCTCGCCGGACTCGTCCCCGAGCAGGCCGTGTTCCGGGTCGACCACTTCCTCGCCATGACCACCGTCCAGAACGTGCTCGGAAGCCGGCTCGCCAACCGCGTCCTGGAACCCCTGTGGAACAGCACCCACATCGCGGAAGTGGAGATCGTCTGGGACGAGACCCTCGCCCTGGAAGGCCGGGCCGGCTACTACGACGGCGTCGGCGCGCTGAAGGACATGGTGCAGAACCACCTGCTGCAACTGCTGTGCCTCGTGGCCATGGAACCCCCGATCACCCTCGGCGAGCGGGACCTGCGCGACCGGAAGGTCGACGTACTGCGATCCGTACGGCTCCTCACCGACTACGACATCGCGCACCGCACCCGCCGGGCGCGCTACCTGTCCGGCCGGTCCGGCGGCCACACCGTCCCCGCGTACGTCGACGAAGAGGGCGTGAACCCCCGGCGGCACACCGAGACCTTCGCCGAGGTCGAACTGGAACTCGACAGCTGGCGCTGGTCCGGGACGACGTTCCGGCTGCGCAGCGGCAAGGCGCTCGGACAGGACCGCAAAGAGGTCGCGGTGCGCTTCCGCTCCGTCCCCCACCTCCCCTTCGGCCACGAAGGAGCGGCCCTGCCCAACGTGCTGCGCTTCGGGCTGGAGCCGGAAGGCATGACCCTCGACATGACGGGCATCGGCTCGCGCGCCCAGGCCCTCACCCCCCTCTCGCTGACCGCGCGGATGGAACCGCCCGCCCTGCCCGCCTACGGCCGCCTGCTCCTGGACGTCATGAGAGGCGATCCGGCCCTGTCCATCCGCGGTGACGAAGCCGAGCAGGCATGGCGGGTCCTGACGCCGGTCCTGGACGCATGGGAAAGGGACCTCGTCCCGCTGCAGGAGTATCCGGCCGGCTCCGACGGGCCGCCTCCCCGGCCGCACGAAGGCGAGCAACGGCCGCGCAGCGCCTTGTTGCACCCCGAAGCGACGCCGGACGATGCGGTCTGACAGGCATCACGGCGTCGGCAGGCCTCACAGCCCGGACGGCCCTGGCAGCCCTGGCAGCCCTGGCAGCAGGAAAACGACCCTCGGCGCCGAGCCTCGTCGGGCCCCGTACGTCGTGGTCACGGGCGTCGCCGGCGTCGGCAAGACAACGGTGGCCCGCCTGCTCGCCAAGAGGCTGAACGTCCCCTTCGCGGACGGCGACGACTTCCACTCCCCGGCGGGCATCGCCAAGATGTCCGCCGGCACACCGCTCGACGACGCCGACCGCCGGACCTGGCTGGAGTCCATCGGCCGCTGGCTGCACGAGCGTGACGCGGCGGGCACCGGCGCGGTGGTCGCGTGCTCCGCACTCAAGCGACGCTACCGGGACACCCTGCGAGCGGCCTGCCCGAGCGCCTTCTTCCTCCACCTGACGGCCACCCACGAGCTACTGGCGGACCGCCTCGGCCGGCGCACCGGCCACTTCATGCCACCATCGCTCCTCGAATCACAGCTCGCCGCCCTCGAACCCCTGGAACCGGACGAGCTGGGGACCGAACTCGACGCGACACCGGCTCCCGACACCCTCGCCGGCCTGGCCGCGGACCTGCTGGCGCGACAGCCGTGACGTCGTACGCTGTGGCGCCGGACGCTGTGTCGCCGGACCCCCTCGCCCCCTCGCTCCTCCCCTCGCTCCTCGGCCGAACCCGTGCCCTCACCCTCACATCTCGACGATGGCACGGCCGAGTATCCGCCCCTCCTCCAGCGCGACGCAGGCCTCGTCGATCCGGTCCAGCGGGAACCGGTCGGTCACCAGCTTCGCCAACGGGAACCTGCCCTCGCGCACCCACCCGAGGAAAAGCGGGAAATCGGCCTCGGGGTCCGTGGCACCAAGGCTTCCGCAGTAGTGGCGTTGATACAGAAGAAGTTCGTTCAGGTCGACCGAGACATCGGAGACGGGAATCCCCAGAAGCACTGCAGTACCACCCTGGTTGTCCGCTCTCGGCCCCCCTTGCCTCACCGCCCGCAGAATCTGGAGAGCGGTCACGGGCGCGCCGACCGCGTCCATGGCGACGTCGACTCCGCCCGGCCGGATCTCCGAAATCGCCTCCACAGGATCGGTGTTCAAGGCGTTGATGCCGTGGGTGGCACCGAACTCCCTGGCGAACTGCAGCTTGCGGTCGGCCAGGTCCACGGCGATGACGGGATCGGCGCCGGCAACGGCAGCGGCGCCGATCGCAGACAGACCGACGCCTCCGACGCCGAACACGGCCACCGACTGGCCGCGTCCGACGTTCGCCGTGTGCAGCACCGCACCGGCTCCCGTCAGCACGGCGCAGCCGACCAGGCAGGTGATGTCCGTGGGATCCGACGGCGACATGGGGACGACCTTGTCCGCGAACGTCACCATGTGCTCGCTCCAGGTGTACACATCACCGTCGGCGATGACGGGCCGTCCGTCGAAGGCTGCGCCGGTGGGCCTCGAAACAGGCAGTCCACTGATGGGAGTTCGGGGAACCCACGTGGAGATGACGTGATCGCCTTCCTTCACGTGGGTGACGTCCTTTCCCACACGTGTGACGACACCGCTGCCCTCGTGGCCGAGGCCCATCGGCCTGGGGAGCCCCGGGTCGCGTAGCTGGTGCACCTGGGAATAACAGACACCGCTCGCGAAATTGCGGACCGTGACCTGGTCGGGACCAGGATCCGGGATGTCGATTTCCTCGACCACCAACGGCCCGCCGTGCTCTACCTGTATGGCGGCCTTGCTCTTCATGACCGTCCATCCCCTGGCGGAAGAACTTCACGTCCACCATCAACGCTACGTCCGCATTCCGGGGGCTGCCACCCACACCGTGGGGCGAACCGAACCCTGGGCCTGCGTGCGACCACCGTTCGGATCCCTGCTGAAGGAACGCGTCGTCGACGTAGGCGAGTTCGTGGCCGCGCTCCAGGGGGTCGCGGCCGGCGGAACGGTGCACACGGGCGGCCCGAGAGCACTGCGCCGGTAATCTTCGGCCATGAATGATCATGTGACTCCGCACTCGGAGAATGGCCGTCCGGCCAGGGGAACCGCTGGTTATGCCGAGTCGGCGGACGCGCTGGCCGTTCAGTACGAGGAAGTCACCTTCGAGGCGGTGCACGGCGCCGTGCTGCAACTGGTCCCCGCCGAGCCCGGCCGCATCCTGGACGTGGGCGCGGGAACGGGGCGCGATGCCGCCGCGTTGGCGGCCCGCGGACACCACGTCGTCGCCGTCGAGCCGACTCCGGAACTGCGGGAGCACGGACAGCGGATTCATCCGGACAGCACCATCCACTGGGTCGACGACAACCTTCCGGATCTGGTTCTGACCCAGGGCCGGTTCGACGCGGTCTTCGCCACCGCGGTGTGGATGCACCTGGACGCCGAGGAACGCCGCCGAGCGATGGCCCGGATCGCGGCTCTCCTGATACCCGGCGGCCTCTTCTTCGTGACCCTCCGCCACGGCCCCGTACCGGAAGGCCGTCACATGTTCGACGTCTCCGCCGCCGAGACGGTCGAGTTGGGCAGCGCCTACGGGCTCCGGACGGCCCACCTCAGCGAGCGCAGCGACCTTCACGGGCGCTCCGGCGTCCACTGGAGCCACCTGGTGCTGCGGTTGACGGGCACCGAAGACTGACACGACCCGCGTCGCTGTCTCAGCAGTTCGCGCTGTAGCGGACACAGCCGGGTGCGGGAGAGTGGCTGTGGTCCCACTCCTGCTGCGCGGCCGCCAGCGCTCCGCCTGCCAGGAGGGCCACCAGCAGATGTGCGATCACCGTCCAGCGGGCACGGAAGACTCCCGCGAGGGCTGCCGGCACGAGCACGGCGATCAGCAGCGTCCGCACCCGCTCGATGTGCGCGAGACCGGCCGCGTCGATCCGTGCCCGGTCGCCCTGCGCTGCCCATACCTCCAGGCCGTAGCCGTATGTCCAGTCCAGCACGAGCCACGCCGTCTCCAGCATGAACAGCGGGATCGCGAGGGCGAGGTCCACCCCCGGGGGTGTCCTGCGCGACCAGGGCCACCGGCGCTCCGGGGCGGAAAGCGTGTCGGTCATGGATGCAGGGTGCCGCCGCCGGTGGTGACGCACATGAGCACCCGTACTCAGCTCGCCTCCGCACGGCACCGCATGCGGCGGGAGAAACCCCACTGGAAGCGGGGACTTGACTCTCCCGCGGAGGGAGACATGAAGGTGGGGTCATGGACGGCGGCACCCTTTAGAGGCCCTAACAAAGCCTCTGGACGTGGCGGTGGGTGATCAGGCAGACGGCGAGTCCGAGGAAGGCTTCGTGGA
>NZ_BNBC01000012.1:31876-197426 GCF_014654675.1 Streptomyces spiralis | reverse complement strand
AACGTGGCACCGACATCCGACGTACGCGTCGTCGTCATCGACTGCACCGACACCGGAGCGTCCCCGCCCACCGCCACGGATCCGACCTGGATCTGCCGGCTCTTGCGGCGCTCGGCGAGCTTGGTCGGAACGGACGGCATGCCGAGAGAAATCGCAGTCATCTGCTGTGCAACCCCAAGTCGTGGATCAAGGTCCGGCCCCGTTCAGCAGCGGGCTCCAGGCTTCGAGATTACGGCACGCGACCTTGGCCCAGCACATCCCCCACCCGTCAAACCACTCGTTGGAAGGCGACCGGGCGGCGCCCGCCCGGCCGCCTTCCAACGGCCGGTGGCTAGGAGATTTTCACCGGGTTAACCACGTCGGCGATCAGGACGAGGATCGTGAAGCAGATGAAGACGCTCGCCACCACGTAGGCGACCGGCATCAGCTTCGCCACGTCGAACGGGCCGGGGTCCGGGCGGCGCAGCACCCGGGCGAGGTGGCGGCGCAGCGACTCCCACAGGGCGCCCGCGATGTGCCCGCCGTCCAGCGGGAGCAGCGGGAGCATGTTGAACAGGAACAGGGAGAGGTTGAAGCCGGCGACCAGCATCAGGGCCATGGCCAGCTGCTGGGTGGGCGGGATATGCAGGGTGAAGATCTCGCCGCCGACGCGGGCCGCGCCGACCACGCCCATCGGGGAGTCGGGCTGGCGGGGCGCGCCGTCGAAGGCCGCGTCCCACAGGGCGGGGATCTTGCCGGGCAGGCTCGCGATGGAGTCGACGGCCTCGCCGACGCGGTCGCCCATCCATGTCACGGACTGGCCGAGGTCCTGGCGGACGACGCCGGTGGCGGCGCTGAAGCCGAGGAAGCCGGCGGTGACGTACTGGCCCTGGACGATCTGGCCGTGGGAGTCCTTCTTGGCGACCTGGTTGGTGGCGATCTTCGCGTGCAGGGTGACGTCCTGGCCGCCCCGCTCCACCACGACCGGCACCTGCTCGCCGGGGTGGGCGCGGATGAGGTCGGAGAGCCGGTTCCAGTCGTCGGTCTTCACACCGTCGAAGGAGACGATCTTGTCGCCGGCCTTCAGGCCCGCGGCGGCGGCCGGGGAGAGCGGGTCGGACTTCGTGCAGTTGTCGCGGTTCTCGCTCTGGGCGATGACGCACTGGGAGACCGAGCTGACGGTGGTCGTCTGCTGGGAGATGCCGAAGCCCATCAGGACGGTGAGGAACAGCGCGACCGCCATGATCAGGTTCATGAAGGGGCCCGCGAACATCACGATGACCCGCTTCCACGGGGCCCGCGTGTAGAACAGGCGCTTCTCGTCGCCCGGCCCGAGCTCCTCGAAGGCGGCCGAGCGGGCGTCCTCGATCATGCCGCGCCAGGGCGAGGTGGAGCGCGCGGTGATCCGGCCGTCGTCGCCCGGCGGGAACATGCCGATCATGCGGATGTAGCCGCCGAACGGGATGGCCTTGATCCCGTACTCCGTCTCGCCCTTCTTCCGCGACCAGATGGTCGGCCCGAAGCCGACCATGTACTGCGGCACGCGGATGCCGAAGAGCTTGGCGGTGGACAGATGCCCAAGCTCGTGCCACGCGATGGAGACCAGCAGGCCGATCACGAAGACGACTATGCCGAGGATCATCATCAGGGACGTCATGCACGCGCCTCCGCGGTCGCCGTCTGCGCTGTCAGTTCCCGGGCCCGGGCACGCGCCCAGGCCTCCGCTTCGAGGACGTCCGACACGGTCAGGGTAGTTCCCGTGCCGGGCGTGCCGTGCTCCTCGACCACTTGTGTCACGGTCTCCATGATCCCGTTGAAGGGCAGCGCGCCGCGCAGGAACGCGTCGACGCACTCCTCGTTGGCCGCATTGAACACGGCCGGGGCCGTGCCCGCGAGCCGCCCCACGTGCCGGGCGAGGCCGACGGAGGGGAACGCGTCGTCGTCGAGGGGGAAGAACTCCCAGGTCGACGCCGTGCTCCAGTCGAAGGCGGGAGCGGCGTCGGGAACGCGTTCGGGCCAGCCGAGGCCGATGGCGATGGGCCCGCGCATGTCCGGGGGCGTCGCCTGGGCGAGGGTGGATCCGTCGGTGAACTCGACCATCGAGTGGACATACGACTGCGGGTGCACGACGACCTCAATGCGGTCGAAGGGAATGTCGTACAGCAGGTGTGCCTCGATCACCTCCAGGCCCTTGTTGACGAGGGTGGCGGAGTTGATCGTGATCACCGGTCCCATGGCCCAGGTGGGATGGGCGAGGGCGTCCTCGACGGTGACGTCCGCGAGCTCCTCCTTGGTACGGCCGCGGAAGGGGCCGCCGGAGGCGGTGACCACCAGCTTGCGCACATCGGCCCTGGTGCCGGCGGCGAGTGCCTGGAAGAGGGCGGCGTGCTCGGAGTCCACCGGGATGATCTGCCCGGGCTTGGCGAGGGCCTTGACCAGCGGGCCGCCGACGATGAGCGACTCCTTGTTGGCGAGCGCGAGGGTGCGGCCCGCCTCCAGCGCGGCGAGGGTCGGGGCGAGGCCGATGGAGCCGGTGATGCCGTTGAGGACGGTGTGGCAGTCGGAGGCCGCGACCTGGGTGGCCGCGTCGGGCCCGGCGAGGATCTCCGGAAGCGGTTCCCCGCTCCCGTACTCGGCGGCGAGCGCCTCGCGCAGCGCCGGTACGACGTCCTCGCGGGCGACGGCGACGGTCCGGACCCGGAGCCGGTGCGCCTGCTCGGCGAGGAGGCCGACCCGTCCGCCGTTGGCGGAGAGCCCGGTGACCCTGAAGCGGTCCGGGTTGCGCAGCACCAGGTCGATGGCCTGGGTGCCGATGGACCCGGTGGACCCGAGGACCACCACGTCCTTGGGCCCGTCCCCGGCGACGGGATCGAACACGAGATGCGGATCGGCGAGAGGGGCTGGACTGTCGCTCATCCCCCCATTGTGGCGGCAAGACCCGCCCGGGAGGACAGCGCCTCCGTCGGGCGGGGGCGCGTCGCCGAAGGCCGAGGCCGCCCGGCCGGGCCGGGCGGCCTACCGCGGAGGCCCGCCGCACGGCACCGGCCGTCCCCGGCCGATCCCGCGACCGGCCGCGACGACGCACACCGCCCGGTGGACACGGCCCACCTACCGGCGAGGACGCCGCCGGGCTGCCCGGCGGCGTCAGACCGTTCCTGCCGGTTCGCGCGCGGCCGCGTCGGTGCCCGCGCTTTGCGGACGCCGTTCGCCTGCCGGTCGCCCCGGACGCCGGACCGATGTCGCTCCGCAGCCCGTCGCCGGTGGTAGGTGGCCGAGCGGCGCCGTCAGCGGATCGGCCGGTGTACGTTCTCCCGTTCGGACGGGCCCGGTTCCGCCTCCGCGATCCATGGGCCGTCGTCCGAGGGGTCGACGACACCCTGTTCCAGCCACTCGTAGGCGCCGCCGAGGACGCCCTTGACGACCTTGCGGTCGAGGTCGTCGGTGTTGGTCCACAGGCGGTCGAAGAGTTCGTCGACGCGGATGCGGGACTGGCGGCAGAAGGCGTCGGCGAGCTGGTAGGCCTCGCGGCCGTGCTCGCCGCGGGTGCGCAGGAGCTCGGCGCGCACACAGGCCGCGCTCATCGCGAACAGTTCGGCGCCGATGTCGACGACGCGGCCGAGGAAGCCCTGCTTGGTCTCCATCCGGCCCTGCCAGCGGGACATGGCGTAGAAGGTGGAGCGGGCGAGCTTGCGGGCGTGTCGTTCGACGTAGCGCAGGTGCGGGGAGAGGTCGATGTGGCCCGCCGGGTGGAACTCGGCGTACGAACGCGGGAGTTGGCCGGGTCCGGCGACCAGTTTGGGCAGCCACTTGGCGTAGAAGACGCCCGCGTTCGCGCCCGCCTTCGCCTTGTCCTGGAGGGACTTGTCGGGGTCGATGAGGTCGCCGGCGACGGAGAGGTGTGCGTCGACGGCCTCGCGCGCGATCAGCAGGTGCATGATCTCGGTGGAGCCCTCGAAGATGCGGTTGATGCGCAGGTCGCGCAGCATCTGCTCGGCGGGTACGGCGCGTTCGCCGCGGGCGGCCAGGGAGGCGGCGGTCTCGAAGCCGCGGCCGCCGCGGATCTGGACCAGCTCGTCGGCCATCCGCCACGCCATCTCGGAGCCGTAGAGCTTGGCGAGGGCGGCCTCGATGCGGATGTCGTTGCGGTTCTCGTCGGCCATCTGGGAGGCCAGTTCGAGGACGGCCTCCAGGGCGAAGGTGGTGGCCGCGATGAAGGAGATCTTCGAGCCGACCGCCTCGTGCAGCGCGACCGGCTTGCCCCACTGCTCGCGGGCCGCCGACCACTCGCGGGCGATCTTCAGGCACCACTTGCCGGCGCCGGCGCACATCGCGGGCAGGGAGAGCCGGCCGGTGTTGAGCGTGGTCAGGGCGATCTTCAGGCCCTGCCCCTCCTGGCCGATGCGGTTGGCCGCCGGGACGCGGACGCGGTGGAAGCGGGTGACGCCGTTCTCGATGCCGCGCAGACCCATGAAGGCGTTGCGGTTCTCGACGGTGACGCCCTCGGAGGCCGCCTCCACGACGAAGGCGGTGATGCCGCCCCTGTGCCCTTCGGACTTCGGCACACGGGCCATGACCACGAGCAGGTCGGCGACCACGCCGTTGGTGGTCCAGAGCTTGACCCCGTCCAGGACGTAGTCGTCCCCGTCGGGGACGGCGGTGGTGGCCAGGCGGGCCGGGTCGGAGCCGACGTCCGGCTCGGTCAGCAGGAAGGCCGAGATGTCGGTGCGCGCGCAGCGCGGCAGGAAGGTTTCCTTCTGCTCGGGGGTGCCGAAGAGTTTCAGCGGCTGCGGTACGCCGATCGACTGATGCGCGGAGAGCAGGGCGCCTATCGCGGGGCTGGCGGAGCCGGCCAGAGCGAGGGCTTTGTTGTAGTACACCTGGGTCAGGCCGAGGCCGCCGTACTTGGTGTCGATCTTCATGCCGAGGGCGCCGAGCTCCTTGAGCCCGGTGACCACCTCGTCGGGTATCCGAGCGTCGCGTTCGATGCGGGCCGGGTCGATCTTCGTCTCGCAGAAGTCGCGCAGCTTCGCCAGGAACTCCTCGCCGCGCTGGACGTCGTCGTCGGCCGGGAGCGGGTGGGGATGGATGAGGTCGAGCCGGAAGCGGCCGAGGAACAGCTCCTTGGCGAAGCTGGGCTTGCGCCAGTCCTGCTCCCGGGCCGCCTCCGCCACCTGACGCGCCTCGCGCTCGGTGACGGTGGGCTTGTTGGTCATTGGTGCGGACATGAGGCTCACCTCGCCGCGTATAGGGATCTTGGGGACGGTACGTTACTGACCGGTGCTACTGGAACGTATGTACCCGATACCGGGCGGACCCACCACCCCTGGGGAGGGACACTCACGGTCCACCGGCCATACACAGTCTGTTTCGTCGGGGTTTCCGCCAGCATCGGATGAGGGTGGTGTGAACGCCAGTTGTGAACTTCTTCACCGGATTCCTATGAATTTCTCGAAAACCTCAACGGACGACCACAGTTGTGTCATAGGGTCCACGATCACTTGGGTACATCCGTTCGGTGGGGACCGAGAGAGACGGATGGACCCGTGACGACGGCGTATGGCTGGGGGGCGCATGCGAGAAGTCGGCGTGTCGGAGACCACCTCGGAGTCCACCGGGGAGCCGGTGACGGAGAGATCCACGGACGCGACGGCGACGGCCGGGACGACGGGCACGGTGGGGGGAGCGACCACAGCGGGCTCAGCGGGTTCAGTGGGCACAGGAGAGGCCACAGGCACCGTGGGCGCCGTGGGGGCGGCGGACGCGGCGGCGCCCGGCTCCGGCGTGCCGGGGCCACCGGCACCAGCCAAAACGATTCCCCGGGCCGCGCATCGCACGACGCCGGCACCGGAGGCCACGGCGCCGGACGCGTCCCGGCCGGCCAGGCCCGGTTTCGGCCGCCTCGCCAGACCCGCTCCGGGCCGGCTCAGACCGCAGGTCCGAACGGGTGACGGGAAGGCCCGCTGGTACCGGCCGCTCGCGGTGCTCGCCGACACCTGCGGCATCGGTGTCCCGCTGACCGCGGCCCTGGCCGCGGACGGCCAGGACGTGCCCGCGCTCGGCGGGCTGATCGGAGCGGGCGCCTGGACCGCCATTCGGGCGACCCGGCGCCGGTACGCCGCCCAGCGCCTCGGCGAGTCCTGGGGCGTGCTGGCCGCCGTACGGGACTGGGTGCTGCTGGCCGGGTTCCTGGCGCTGGCGCTGACCCTCGCCGGCCTGGACGACGGTCCCCGGCCGACCCTGGCGCTCGCCGCCCTCACCCCCGGCCTCGCCCTGGCCGCGGCGGTCGCACTGACGACGAAACTGCACCTGAACCGGCAGCGGCGCCAGGCGCGCGCGGTGCGCCGGGCGCTGGTGGTGGGTGAGCCGGCCGCCGTGGACCAGGTCGTCTCCCGCCTCGCCTCCCGCACGGACCACGCCTACGTGGTCGTCGGGGTGGTCCCGGTCGGCTCCCGGGCCGTGCAGTGCGGCATGCCCGTCGCCCAGCGGCTGCCGGACATCGGCACCGACCGCGCGGGGGACGCGGACGCCGTCCTGCGGGCGGTGGCCGACCACGGGGCGGACGCCGCCCTGGTCGTGCCGGGGCTGCGGATGACCGGCGAGCGGCTGCGGCACGTGGCCTGGGCGCTGCACGGCGCCGGGCTCCAGCTCGCCGTGGTGCCCGGACTCGCCGAGGTCACCGAGTCCCGGGTACGGCCCACCACGGCGGCCGGGCTGACCGTTCTGCAGGTGGCACCGCCCGCTCAGCAGTTCGGGCAGCCGGTGCTGAAGTCGCTGCTGGACCGGCTGGGCGCGGCCCTCGGGCTCGTGGTGCTGGCACCGCTGTTCGCGGCGCTGGCGGTGGCCGTGCGCTGCACCTCGCCGGGACCGGTCTTCCACCGGCAGATCCGCTGCGGGCTGGACGGCCGGCCGTTCACCATGTGGAAGTTCCGCACCATGGTCGTCGACGCCGAGGCCCGCCGGGCCGAACTCACCCGCTCGGGCGCCAACCAGCACGACGGCCACATGTTCAAGATGCGGCGCGACCCGCGTGTCACCCCGCTCGGCTCCGTGCTGCGCCGGCTGTCCCTGGACGAGCTGCCGCAGCTGCTCAACGTCCTCCGCGGTGACATGTCCCTGATAGGGCCGCGACCGCCGCTGCCCGACGAGGTGGCCCGCTACACCCGCACCGAGCTGCGGCGGCTCGCCGTAAAGCCGGGCATGACCGGGCTGTGGCAGGTCAGCGGGCGCTCGGACCTGTCCTGGGACGAGACGGTGTCGCTGGACCTGTGGTACGTGGACAACTGGTCGGTCGCCACCGATGTGGAGATCATGACCCGGACCCTGCGCGCGGTCGTCGACGGCCGCGGTGCGTACTGAGGGGCCGCCATGGGTGCCACCCGCTCCGGGGGCCCGCCCGTGGGCCGGGCCCCGGAGCCGAGGATCCGCTCAGCCGGTCCGCTGCTGGGCCAGCCACCACTCGTACGTCGCCGCGATGCCGTCCCGCAGGGCCACGGCGGGCTTGAAGCCGAGCGAGGTGAGCCGGGAGACGTCCAGGAGCTTGCGCGGGGTGCCGTCGGGCTTGCTGGTGTCCCAGACGACGGACCCCTCATAGCCCGTCACCTGACGCACTACTTCGGCGAGTTCGCTGATCGGCAGGTCCTCGCCGCAGCCGATGTTGACCGGGCCGTCGCCGTCGTAGCGCTCCAGGAGCAGGGCGCAGGCCGCCGCCACGTCGTCGACGTGCAGGAACTCCCGGCGCGGGGTGCCGGTACCCCACAGCACGACCTCCGGCGCGCCGCTGACGCGGGCCTCGTGGAAGCGGCGTACGAGCGCGGGCAGCACGTGCGAGGTGGCCAGGTCGAAGTTGTCGCCGGGACCGTAGAGGTTGGTCGGCATGGCGCTGATGTACGAGGCGCCGTACTGGCGGCGGTAGGACTGCACCTGGGTGATGCCGGCGATCTTGGCGATGGCGTACGCCTCGTTGGTCGGCTCCAGCGGGCCGGTGAGCAGCGACTCCTCGCGGATGGGCTGCTCGGCGTGCTTGGGATAGATGCAGGACGAGCCGAGGAACAGCAGGCGCGGGACGCGGGCGGCGTGCGCGCCGGCGATGACGCTCAGCTGGATCCGCAGGTTGTCCTCCAGGAACTGCACCGGAGAGGTGCTGTTGGCCATGATCCCGCCGACCTTGGCGGCGGCCAGCACGACGGCGTCCGGGCGGGCGTCGCGCAGGAAGGCCTCGGTCCGCGCGGCGTCGCGCAGGTCGAGCTGGTCCCGGGAGCGGGTGAGCACCTCGTGTCCGTCGGCCGCCAGCCGGCGGGCCACCGCGGACCCGACCAGGCCCCGGTGGCCCGCGACGAACACGCGGGCCGCGCGCGGGAGCAGCGAGGGCGAGGACGCGCCCGGGGCCGTGAGCGAGGACGAGGACGCCGGCGAGGGCGCCGTGGGCTGGTGCGAAGCGTCAGCTGTCATGCACGGATTCTGCCAGCGCCGGACGGCCTCGGGGGACGTTCCTCGACAGATCAGAGCAATTCACATGAAAACGTGACCGATCGGTCACGTCGGAGGGGGTTTTGAATGGGCAAGTCGGCTCTCATCACCGGGGTGACCGGCCAGGACGGCTCCTATCTGGCGGAGCTGCTGCTGGCCAAGGGCTACACCGTGCACGGCCTGATCCGCCGGTCGTCGACGTTCAACACCGAGCGAATCGACCACATCTACCAGGGCCCGGACCAGCCGGAGCGGACGTTCGTGCTGCACTACGCCGATCTGTCGGACGGGGTGGCGCTGGTGAACCTGCTGCGGGACCTCAGGCCCGACGAGGTGTACAACCTGGGTGCCCAGTCCCATGTGCGGGTCTCCTTCGACGCGCCGCTGTACACGGGCGACGTGACCGGGCTGAGCACCATCCGGCTCCTGGAGGCGGTGCGGGCCAGCGGCATCGAGACCCGGCTGTACCAGGCGTCGTCCTCGGAGATGTTCGGCGCGACCCCGCCCCCGCAGAACGAGAAGACGCCGTTCCACCCCCGCAGCCCCTACGGCTGCGCCAAGGTCTTCGGGTACTGGGCGACCGTCAACTACCGCGAGGCGTACGACATGTTCGCGGTCAACGGCATCCTCTTCAACCACGAGTCGCCGCGCCGGGGCGAGACCTTCGTGACCCGGAAGATCACGCGTGCGGTCGCCCGGATCAAGGCGGGCCTGCAGGACCGCCTCTACCTCGGCAACCTCGACGCGGTGCGCGACTGGGGGTACGCGCCCGAGTACGTCGAGGCGATGTGGCGGATGCTCCAGCGGGACGTGCCCGACGACTACGTGGTGGCCACCGGCGAGCCCGCGACGGTACGGCAGTTCCTGGAGGTCGCGTTCTCGCACGCCGGCCTGGACTGGACCGAGTTCGTCCGCTACGACCCCAAGTACGAGCGCCCCAGCGAGGTCGACGCCCTCATCGGGGACGCCTCCAAGGCCGAGGAACTGCTGGACTGGAAGCCCTCGGTGAGGGTGCAGGAGCTCGCCCGGATCATGGTGGACGCCGATGTGGCCCGCCTGGAGGCCGAGCTGACCGGCACCGCCGTACGCGTGGACCGGTGAACGGCCCGCACGCCACCCCTTGAGCCCTCTCCCACCGCCGGGCGGCCCGGCCTCCCCCCTCCCCCGGGCCGCCCGGCCCTTCGTACCCGCCCGGCACCCCCTCCACAGGGACGCCCCCACAGCACGGACGCACCCGCTCGCACAGCTAGGAGAAACCATGCACGGCAGATCCATACGCCCCGGACGGCCGGGGCAGCGCGGACCAGGACGCCGCAGGACCCTCACCGCGCTCGCCCTGGCCTGCGCCACTCCCCTGCTCTGCCTGCCGCTCGCCACAGGCCAGGCCGGGGCGCTCACCCCGCCGGTCGCCCTGACCGCCGACAAGCTGCCCACCTGGCAGGCCAACGGCATCGTGTGGGCCCTCGCCCAGGCCCAGGGCGTGGTGTTCGCCGGCGGCACCTTCTCGGCGATCCGGCCCGCCGGGACCGCGGCGGGAGACCCCGCTGAGCGGTCGGCGGTGAACTTCGCGGCGTTCGACGCGGCGACCGGTGCACCCACCGACTGCCAGTTGTCGTTCACGGTGGGCAGCGGGACCGCGACCGTGCGCGCGCTCGCCGTGTCGCCGGACGGCAGAACCCTGTACGCCGGCGGGTACTTCGGCGCGGTCAACGGGGTCGGCGTGAGCAGCCTGGCCGCCATCGACATCGCCACGTGCACGCCCCGCACCGACTTCCGTCCGTCGGTCCCGGCCACCGTGCGCGCGCTGGCCGTGACCGCCGACACCGTCTACTTCGGCGGCGACTTCACCAGTGTCAACGGCACCACCCGGCAGCGGTTCGCCGCCGTGGACACCGCCGGGGACCTGACCCCCTGGACCGTGAACGCGGACGAGCCCGGACGAGCCGTGGAGGTGACCGCGGACGGCAGGCACGTGGCGGTCGGCGGCGACTTCTTCACCGTCAACGGCAGCGACTCGCACGCCCTGGCCGTCACCGACGCCGGCACCGGTGCGGTGACCCACGCCTACCCGCGCGGCTTCTTCCAGGACACCTCCGTCGTCAAGGACATCACCGCCGACGCGACGGGTGTCTACACCGCCAACGAGGGCACCGGCGGGTTCGACGGGCGGACCGCCTTCGACCCGGACACCTTCGCGCAGCGCTGGCGCGACACCTGCCTCGGTGCCACCCAGGCGCTCCAGCTGTACAAGGGGCTGGTCTACAGCGCCTCGCACGCCCACGACTGCTCCTCGATGGGCGGGTTCCCGGACGGCCAGCGGCACCATCTGCTGGCCGAGGGCATCAACGACCCGCACATGGTCGGCTGGGCCCCCGACACCAACGACGGCATCGGTGAGGGAATCGGCCCGCGGGTGTTCGCCCTCGCCCCCAAGGACGGCACCGACTACCTGTGGGTGGGCGGCGAGTTCACCACCGTCAACGGCACCGCCCAGCAGTCCCTGACCCGGGTCTCCTCCGGCCCGGACACCGGGGCGCCGACCGTGCCGCAGGTGCAGGTGGAGAGCACCGAGGCGGGCAAGGTCGCGGTGCACTGGCGCTCCAGCTACGACACCGACGACAGCAGCCTGACCTATCGCGTCTACAAGGACGACGGCACCACCCCGGTGTACCAGGTGACCGCCGGCTCGCTGCCCTGGTCCCGGCCCCAGCTCACGTGGACGGACACGAGCGTGGCGGCGGGCGAGACGCACTCGTACCGGATCACCGCCTCGGACGGCACCAACACCTCCGGCAAGTCGGCCGCCCAGTCGGTGCGGGTGGCCTCGGCGGCGGACGCCTACGCCGCGAAGGTCCGCGGTGACGGCGCCTCCCTGTACTGGCGCTTCAACGAGACCTCCGGCGCCTACGCGGCCGACAGCTCCAGCGGCGACGACAACGGGGTGCACTGGAACGCGCCGACGCAGGCCGTCGCGGACGGGGCGGCCGGTTCGGGCCGCTCGGTCGAGTACACCGGCTCGCAGAGCGAGTGGACGTACACCGACAAGCCGCACAGCGCGCCGTCCACCTTCTCGCTGGAGCTGTGGTTCAAGACCACCAGCACCACCGGCGGCAAGCTCATCGGCTACGGCAACAAGGTCCAGCTGGTGTCCAGCCGGCAGGACAAGAACATCTACATGACCAACGACGGACGGCTCGTCTTCGGCGTGTACACCGGCTCGGTGAGGGCGGTCACCACCTCCCAGACGTACAACGACGGGAAGTGGCACCACGTGGTCGCCACCGAGGGCTCCGGCGGCATCAGCCTGTACGTCGACGGCAGCCTGCGCGGCGCCAACCCGCTCGTCTCGGGCAACCAGTCGTTCACGGGCTACTGGCGCGTCGGCGGGGACAACCTGGACTCCTGGCCGAACAAGCCGTCGAGCCGGTTCTACACGGGGCGGATCGACGAGGTGGCCGTCTACGGCAAGGCGCTGACGGCGAGCCAGGTCCTGGCCCACTACAAGGCGGGGACGGGCGGCTGATGAAGAAGGTCTCGCTGGTCGCGCTCGCCCTGCTGGCGCCGCTGCTGCTGGCCGGCTGCGGCAGCTCGGACAAGGGCGGGCGGCACACCGGGGCGGACGGGAGCGCGACGCCGCGCCCGGCCGCCCCGGCCGCCGCCGCACCGTCCGGGGACGGTACGTCCGCCACGCCGTCGTCCGGTGCGCCCTCGCCGGGCCGGACCGCCGCGGGCGGCGCCGCCCAGGGCCCGCGGAACACCGTCCCCGATGCCGAACTCACCCCGGCCACCGGGTCGTTCACCAAGAAGGAGAAGAAGTACCTGTCGGGCCGGGTGCCCAAGGGCATGGACCCGGCGGCGATCCTCCAGGCCGGGCAGGACGTCTGCGACCGGCTCGCGTACACGGCGAAGGTCGACCGGGACGCGGCCGTGGGCGCGGTCATCGCGGGTGACATCAAGGGGGCCGACGCCGCCGTCAACGGCCTGTGCCCGGATCAGAAGCCGCTGATCGAGGCGGCGAAGGGCGGCTACGCGGACGGCACGCACGCCGCTCCGGCGCCCGGCACCTACCGTGCGCTGACCAAGTCGAAGGACTGCTCCTGGTCGCTGGACGGCGCCTCGGGCCGGCAGCACACGATCACCGTGCGGAAGGGGACGAAGACGTTCACGTCCACCGGGTGCTACGCCTGGGCCCGTACCTGACGGCACCGTGCGTGGGGGCCGCCGGAACGCGGCCCCCACGGCCGGCGGGCTCAGCGCAGGGACTGGTACAGGGTGTGGAGCCGGTCGGTGACCGCGTCCAGGGAGAAGGACGTGCGCGACAGTTCCCAGGCGGCCTTCGAGGCGCGCTCGCCGGTGTCGGCGTCCAGCAGGTCCAGGATCTGCCCGGCCAGGTGCCGCGGGTCCGGGCAGACGCGGCCGGCGCCGGTGCGGGCGAGGTCGTCGGCGAGCCCGTTGGTCGGGGTCACCACCGACGGCACCCCCACCGACAGCGCCTCCAGCACCGACATCGGGAACGGCTCGTCCACCGACGGCAGTACGTGCACATGGGTGCGGCGCAGCTCGTCCAGGACGGCGCCAGGAGCGAGGGTGCCCAGGTAGTCGACGGAGGCGGCCACGCCCAGTTCCCCGGCCAGTTTCAGCGCCGTGCCCAGCTCGCCCTCGTCGGCCCCGGCGAGCACGAAGCGGGCGTCGGGGTGGCGGCGCAGCACCTCGGGGGCGGCGGCGACGAAGTCGGCGGGGCGCTTGCGGGCGTGCATACGGGCCAGATAGAGCAGCCGGGGCGGTCCGGGCGGGTGCGGGCGGCGGTCCTGCGCGGGGACGCCGTTGACCAGCCGTACGCCGTTGCCGGGGTCGGGGCCGCCGAGCACGGAGTCCAGCCCCTTGCGCTCGTAGGAGGTCAGGTGCAGCACGGCCGAGGCGCGGCGCAGCACCCGGCGTACGGCAAGCAGGTCGAGCAGCTTGGCGAGCGCCTTGTCGCTGGGGTCGACCATGCCGTGGGTCTGCACCACCAGCGGGCGCCGGGCGCCGAGCGCGGCCAGCGCGAGGGGCAGGGTCACCAGGTCGCGGGCGAGGTGGACATGGACCACGTCGGCGTCGCGCACCAGGCGGCGGGCGCCGGCCAGCAGCGCGGGTGAGGTGATCCCGCTGAAGCCGGCGCCGGGCAGGACCCGGCGGGCCGGGTAGAGACGGGCGGGGCGGCCGTCGACGTCGGTGGGCAGCGGCCCGTCGAAGCCGGAGCCGAGGGCGACGATCCTGCTGTCGACGCCGCGGGCGGCGAGCCCCGTGGTGAGGTTCACGGCGACCCGGACGGGGCCGCCGAAGGACTGGGTGGGGGTGTGCAGGGTGACGGCGTGCAGAGCTCTCACCGGGCGCGCTCCTTCACGGCCTTCGTCGCCTTCAGGGCCGGGTGCGGTGCGGGCTCCTTCAGCGCGCGGGTGCCGTCGGCCGTGTACAGGGTCAGCTCCGGCAGGTCGCGGTTCAGGACCGTGCCCGCGGAGACCACCGCGTGCCGTCCGACGGTCACCCCGGCGAGCACGGTGGCCCGTGCGGCGATCCAGGCGCCGTCCTCCACCCGGATCGGCGCGTTGCGGTAGCGGAAGTCGGTGGTGCGGTGGTCGTGGCTGCCGGTGCACAGCAGCGCCTCCTGGGAGACGCACACATGGGAGCCGATGGTGACCGGCTCCAGGTTCAGCAGCCAGGCGCCCTCGCCGATCCACGTGTGGTCCCCGACGGCCAGCTTCCACGGCCACAGCACCCGGACCCGGTGCCGGATCAGCACCCCTTCACCGATCCGCGCGCCGAAGGCCCGCAGCAGCGCAACGCGCAGCCGGGCCGGGCAGAACCACGCCATGAAGAGCGTGTTCATCACGCAGAACCAGAGCGCCTGGGTGACGATCCCGCGCCCCTTGTCGTATCCGGACAGTGTGAACGTTCTTAGATCGCGCACGTGTTCCCCCTCCGGATCCACCCTAGGGATTTCCACCGTCACTCGCACACAAATCCGTAGACTCTGTGAACGAAAAGCGACAGGGGGGTTCATGACGGCGGGAATTCACGCGACGCGTGCGGCTCGTGCGCCGCACGCGGTCGAGACGCCCGCCGCCGCGCGGGTACTGCCCGGCGCCCTGCGACGGGTGCTGGCGCTGCCGCTGGTGCTGGGCCTGACCGTACTGCTGCCCGCGTTCGTCACGCTGCGGCAGGGCGCGGGGCTGCGCGACCAGGCGTACTGGCTGCAGCTGGTCCTCACGGTGTACGCGGGCGCCCGGCTGTCCACGATGATCCTGGGCCGGCACCGCAAGCTGCTCCAGGGCACGTTCTGGCTGTTCGTCTACATGGCGATGGGCATCGCGCCGCTCGCGCAGACCGTCCTGGGCACCTACCCGGTGCCGGTGGCGGGCTCCCGCAGCGATCTGGCGCTGGCGGTCGGGCTGGTGCTGGCGGCGTGCGCGGCCTTCGACGCCGGTGCCCTGCTGGTGCGGCCCGGGGTGCGGCCGACGGCCCGTACCGTGTTCCGGCCCGCGATGGTCGCCCGGAGGCGCCTGGCGCTGCTGGTGGCGCTGGCCTTCGCGGGCAGCGGGCTGTTCGTCCTCAAGCTCGGCGGGCTCGGGGTGTTCTTCTCCAGCCGGATGGAGATCACCCAGTCGATCGACGACAGCGGGCTGGGCGACGGCGGCTCGCAGGCCGGTACGGCGATACTGCGCGGCTTCGGCACGGTCCCGGCGCTGCTGGCGCTGATGGTGGTGACCCGCTGGCTGATCACCTCGCCCAGGGCGCGCAGGCGCCCGCTGCCGTGGCTGACGCTGGCCGCGCTGGCGGGCGTGAACCTGGTCGTCAACAACCCGATCTCCAACCCGCGTTACTGGTTCCTGACCGTGCTGCTCGCCCTGCTGTTCACGGTGTTCCCGCAGAGCCCCACCATGTACCGCACGGCGCTGACGCTGGGCGTCGCCGCGGCCGTGCTGATCTTCCCGTTCGCGGACAAGTTCCGCTACGACAGCGCGAACACGCCCGCCGCCCGGCAGAGCTCCTCGGTCCTCGACCCGCTGGTGGAGAAGGACTACGACCAGATGGCGATGTTCGCCAACACCATCACCTACGTCGACGCGGGCAACGGTCACACCTACGGCCGCCAGCTGACCGGTTCGGTGCTGTTCTTCGTGCCGCGCTCGGTGTGGACGTCCAAGCCCAAGGACACCGGGGTGATGGTGAGCGAGTGGATGGCGGCGGCCAACACCAACCGCTCCTCCCCGCTGTGGACCGAACTGTGGCTGGACTTCGGCTCGGTGGGGATGGTCGCCGGATTCGGGCTGATCGGCTGGGTGGCGGCGCGCGTCGACCGGCGCTACGCGCACAAGGTGGTGCGGGCCGGCCCGGCGAGCATCCTCACCCTGGCCGTCCCGCTCGTCGCCGGCTACTCCTTCATCCTGCTGCGGGGGCCGCTGCTCCAGGCGTCCGGGCGGATCGCGATCGGGGTGATGTGCCTGGCGCTGATCACGACACTGCGCCCGGAGCGGTGGCGGCAGCTGCGCTGACGGCCGCCCTGCTCTCGGGCCGGCGGGCGGCCTTCCACCAGGCCGCCGCGCCCTTGAGCACCGAGCCGACGCACAGCCCCCAGGCCGCGCCGGCGACGCCCGCCCAGGCGTACCCGGCGAGCAGCAGCCCGGCCGAGACCGGCGAGAACACCAGCTGCACCGGCAGCGTGGTGCGCGGCGCGAGCACGCGCAGCGCGAGCAGCCCGCACACGCCGAACGCCATGGCCGCGTACTGGGCGCCGGTCGCGGGCAGCACCGTGGCCGCCGACTCCCAGGTGTCGCCGAGGAGCTGACGGCCGTAGTGGGTGGGCAGCGCGTACAGGACGGCCGCCCAGCCGGCCGCGACCGCGGCGAGCGCGCAGCCCGCGGCCAGGGCCGCGCGGCGGGGTGCGGGATGCCGGGTGAGCAGGGGCGGGCCGAAACCGGTGGCCGCGTTGAAGGCCACGTTCAGCGGGCCGAAGAGGGTGGTCGCGCCGCGCAGCGCGCCCACCGCGAGCGGGGTCGCGAACAGTCCGAGGGCGAGGACGGCGAGCTGGCTGGTGGCGTTGCCGACGCCGAACTCCACCAGGAAGCGGCGGCCCAGGTGGCCGCGGGCGACATAGCGCTTCAGGTCGGTGCGCGCGCCGCGGACGTGCGGACGCAGCAGGGCCAGGGCGAGCAGCAGGGCGGGCAGCGCGGACAGCCCCCACACCAGCGTCGTCCGGGCGGCGGAGGCGCCGTTCGGCTGCACGGCCAGCAGGGGCAGTGCCGCGCCGAGCCGCACCAGGTCGGTGAGCAGCGCCAGATGGGGGGTGCGCAGCACGGAGAAGCAGTACCGCAGGGTGTCCTGGGTGAGGGTGATCGGCAGGACCAGGCCGAGCGCCCCGTACACGGCCGCGTCCGAGGAGGCCAGCGTGGCGCCGCCCGCGAGCAGGGCACCCAGCACGGTGGAGGCGGTCGCCGTGAACGCGGCGGCGCCGCGGCAGGCGCGCCCGAGGGTCTCCGGCTCGCCCCGGTGCAGCACCAGTTCCTGGCCGACGTAGGCCCCGAACGCGCCCAGCAGCACGCTGAAGACGACGTAGGCGGTGGCGAACACGGCGAAGGTGGCGGCCTGGCTGTGCCGGGCGACCAGGACCAGGACGGCGATGTTGGTGAGCGCGCTGACCGCCTGGTCCAGGACGGAGCAGACGACGGCGGTGCGGGCTCTCACCGGCTGCCCGAGGACAGGGTGTTCAGGGGGACGGTCTCGTCGTGCAGCGGGGTGGAGGGCACCGGGACGGTGGCGGCCTTCGTGGCCCGGCGGCGCTTCTTCCCCCGGCGGCGCGCGCCGGGGTGCAGGACGGCGCCGAGGACCTGGCCGCCGGCCCCGTCGATGAGTTCGCGGACCCGTTCGAGCGCGGTGCGGGCTGTGGTGCGCGGGTCGCAGACCACGACCACTCCGTCCACGCGGTCGACGAGCGCGAGCGCGTCGGCGTAGGACAGCACGGGCGGGGCGAGGACGACGACCGTGGTGCCCGGCGCGTCCGCCTGGTCCAGCAGGCGGGTGGTCGCCGGGGAGGTGAGGGTGCGGGCCACGTGCGGCACACGGGTGCCGGGGACGAGTTCGAAGGTGCCGGACTCGCCCGCGTCGACCGTGACGATCCGGCCGGCGGGCCACGGCGTGCCGTCCCCCGAGCGGCCGGTGGCCCAGGCGGCGCGTCCGCGGGACGCCTCCGGCAGCCGGCCGGCCAGGCCCGGGCGGCGCAGGTCGGCCTCGACGAGCAGCGCGGACATGCCGGTCTCGGCGAAGCAGGCGGTGAGGTTCACGGCGACGGCCCCCGCGGTGGTGCCCTCGCCGTTCGGTTCGACGACGAGCAGCCTGCGGCGGTCGGCGAAGTGGCGGTCGTAGGCGAGCCGGAACGCCACCGAGCGGTACTGCTCGGCGAGGGCGCCGTCGGCGGCGAGCAGCGGCCCGTCGGGGGCCTTGGGCAGGACGCCGAGGACGGGGGCGCGCAGGGCGCGGGCCACGGTCTCGGCCGAGCGGGCCGACGGGTCGAAGATCATCCGCAGCCAGGCGCCGAGCAGGCCGACCGCCAGGCCGAGCACACCGCCGAGGGCGATCAGCAGCGGGGTGCCGAGGCCTTCGGCCTTCTTCGGCGGCTCGGCGGTCACCGTGACGTAGCCCGCCGTGGTGTCCAGGGACTTCAGCTCGGTGATGTTGTTGGTGAGCTGGGTGATCTGGCCGAGCAGGTTGGCCTGCGCGGCCAGTACGGTGCTCTTCTCGGTGTCGCCCTGGAGCCGGTTGATCTCCTTGATCAGGTCGTCGCGCTGCTTGGCGAGCGGGTCGAGCTGCGCCTTGTAGCCCTGGACCATCTTGGCGACGGTGCCGGCGGTCTGCTTCTCCCGGTAGTCGAGATAGGCCTGGGCGAACGCGTTGGCGCCCTCGGCGGCGGCCTTGGGCGTGCCGGCGACGTAGGAGAACTTCAGCACCAGCGTGTTGGGCGGGTTGGTGACCTGGAGGTGGCTTTGCAGTGCGCCGACCTCGGAGGTGCCGCGGCCGAGCTTCTGCGCGGCGCGGGCGGCCACGGTGTTGCCCGCGGCGGTCTGGCGTTCGCTGCCGATGTTGATCTGCTTGTCGGCGGCGACCCCGTTCGACACGTACGGGTTGACGGTGGCCGCGCGGACGAGGACCTCGCTGGAGGACTCGTACGTCGGCGCCGAGCCGAAGGCGAACCAGGAGCCGGCGAGCAGCCCGGCGAGCAGGCCCGAGCCCACCAGGACGCGGTGCCGCAGTACCTGCTGCACCTGGTCGCGCAGGAGCTCCGGTTCGTCCTGCTGCCCCCGTGCCTCTTCGTTCATGCGCGTGCCGCTCCTTCGTGGGCGGTGGTGCCCTGTTCCAGTGCCTCGGCGAGCAGGTCGTCCAGGCGGCCGAGTCCGGCCGCGCGGCTGAGCCGCTCGTCCACGTACGCGGGGCCGCGGGCCCCCAGCCGGTCGGCGGCCTCCGGGTCGGCCGCCAGGTCCTTCAGCGCCTTCAGCAGGGCCGCCGGGTCCTCCGGCGGGACCAGCACCCCGGCGCCCGAACGGCGCACCTCGTCGGCCGTGCCGCCCTCGTCCGCCACCGAGGCGATCACGGGCCGTCCGGCGGCGAAGTAGGAGGTCAGCTTCGACGGCACGCTCATGTCGAGCACGGAGGCCCGCTGGGTGACCGCGAGGACGTCCGCGGCGGCGAGGACGTCGGGGAAGTCCGCCTCGGCGGCGGGCGGGAGGAAGCGCAGGTTGGGCAGGTCGCGGGCGCGCTCTTGGAGGGCGGCGCGCTGGTTGCCGTCGCCCATGAGGACGACGTCGAGGCCCGGATCGAGCCGGGCCGCCTCCACGAGCACCTCCAGGCCCTGCTTCAGCCCCATGTTCCCCGAGTGCAGGACGACCTGGCGGTCCTCGGGCCAGCCGAGGCGGGCCCGCGTCTCGGCGCGCGGGCGCGAGGGGCGGGCGACATGGGACCAGTTGGGCACCAGCCGGATGCGGCCCGGGTCGACGCCCATGGCCTCCACGCGGGGCCGGAAGCTGTCGTGGATGACGCCGACGAGGGCGGCCCGGCCGAGCGCGTACCGCTCCGCGCGGGCGGCCACGGCGGCCGCCTTGTCGCCGCCGCTGATCCCGCTCTGTGCGGCCGCCGCGCCCATCAGATCCTGTACGACGGGCACGAACGGCACCCGGTGGCGGCGGGCGATGCGGGCCGCGGCCACCGCGCCCGCCAGGGACGGCATCTGGGCGACGACGGCGTGCGGGCGGGGCATGCGGGGCGGGGCGGCGAGCTGGTGGGCGAGCAGCGAGGCCTCGAACAGGGCCCGGCGCAGGGCGGTCTGACGGGCGGGCACGGTGTGCCGGCGCCGGTGCACGGTGACCCCGCCACGCGACTCCGTGGTCCGCCAGAAGCCCGAGTACTCGGGGTCGAGCCGCCACGAGGGGTAGTGCGGCATGCCCGCCAGGACATGCGTGTCGGCGCCGCGGGCCGCCCAGTGTTCGGCCAGCTGGGTGGCGTAGGGGCCGATGCCGGTGTGCTCGGGCGCGTAGTTGGTGGAGACCAGCAGCAGGCAGCGGCCGGTGAGCGCGCCCCGCTGGTCCTGCTCTTCGCCGGCCCGGCCGGACTCGAATCCGGTCAACACTGGTCCCCTTCCCCCCAGAAGTGATCCTGGTCCACCTTAACCGTTCACCGGATCTCCAGGGTGGCTTCACAGTAAGGTCGTTGGACCGTCAATCGTCTTTGACGAGTGGTTTAGACGGGTGGGCGTTCGCCGCGGCATGCGCACGGCGTCCGCCGTGGCGGTCACTCGTGACGCGCACTCGTGACGTTCACCGTGGGGGGAGAACGCATGGTCCATCGTGTCGGTTATGCACCCGGGGTCTACGACCTGTTCCACATCGGCCACCTGAACATCCTGCGCCATGCCCGCAGCCAGTGCGACTACCTCGTCGCCGGCGTGGTGTCGGACGAGATGGCCGAGCTCGCCAAGGGGCGCAGGCCCGTGGTCCCGCTGCCGGAGCGGCTGGAGATCGTGCGCAGCGTCCGGCACGTGGACGCGGCGTTCGTGGAGACCGTGCCCGACAAGCTCGAGACCTGGAAGCAGGTCCGCTTCGACGTGATCTTCAAGGGCGACGACTGGCGGGGTACCGAGAAGGGGGAGAAGCTCGAGCGTGACTTCGCGGCCGTCGGCGTGGAGGTCGTGTACTTCCCGTACACCGTCCACACCTCCAGCACCCTGCTCACCAGGGCGCTGAACGCGCTGGTCACGCCGGGTTCCGGGGAAGCGCGGACAGCTCCCTGAACCACTTGGCGAGGAACGCCACGAGGAAGAGGGCGTGCACCGCGGCGAGGACGGCGTAGACCGCGCGGAACAGCCCGGGCGCGCCCAGCGTGAGGAACACCAGGCAGAACACCCCGTAGTCCACCGGCAGCAGGGCGACCGCCCGCAGCCGGGAGGGCGGGGCCGCGGCCGGCGCGCCGCCGCCCGGGTTCCCGGCCGTCGCCGAGGCCGCCCGGGTGGCGGCCTCGGCGGCGGCGCGCTTGAGCTGCTCGGTGAGCAGCCCCCCGCAGAAGGTGACCACGGCCGCCAGCTGGAAGCCGAGCGGGAGCAGCAGCCAGCCGTCGCCCGGGAGGTCGAAGAAGCGGTAGAAGGAGATCAGCACCGCCGTGTGCAGGGCGACCATCTTCACGCAGTCCACCACGTGGTCCAGCCACTCCCCCGCCGGTCCGCCCTTCCCGGTGAGCCGGGCGAGCTGCCCGTCGGCGGAGTCGAAGGCGAAGCCGAGGACCAGGGCGGCGTACACCGTCAGAGCCAGCGGCCAGGAGGGGCGTATCAGGGCCACGGCGGCGATCCCCGCCAGGGTGAACGCCGCGCTGACCAGCGTGACCTGGTTCGGGGTGAGCCCCGCCCGGTACGCGCCCGCCGCGAGATAGCGGCCCGCCGGCCGGTTCACGTACCGCGAGTACAGCGACACGCCCTTCGCCGACTTCTGCGCCCCGCGCAGCTCCCCCAGCACCATCGTCCCCACGAGCCCCCCTCGCGTCCCCGTAACGGCACCACCCCCGGTGCCACGGCAAGCGCCATGATGACATGGTGGACGTTCCGGTCAGAGGAGTTGCGCCGAGGATCGGCCGAGGAGTCCCGTCGCGGATCACCGCCCGTGTCGGCGCTCGGCTCGCGGGGAAGACGATCGAAGCAGTCGAAGCGCTTCGACACACTTCGACACACTATGGACACCCACTCTCACTGAAGCTACTGTCGAACCACCCCTATACAGTTCCTGTCGGAAACGCGCGCCAGTCGAAGCGCTTCACAAAGCTTGGAGAGCTGGATGGTCACCCTCGCCGAGGTCGCCCAGCACGCCGGAGTCTCGGCGAGCACGGTGAGCTATGTCCTCAGCGGCAAGCGGTCCATCTCCGCGAGCACCCGGCAGCGGGTCGAGCAGAGCATCCGGGAGCTCGGCTACCACCCGAACGCCGGCGCCCGCGCCCTGGCCAGCAGCAGGTCGAACATCATCGCCCTGATGATCCCACTGCGCACGGACATGTACGTGCCGGTGATGATGGAGATCGCCATCGCGGTCGCCACCACCGCCCGCACCCACGGCTACGACGTCCTGCTGCTCACCGGCGAGGAGGGCCCCGACGCCGTGCGCCGGGTGACCGGCAGCGGACTGGCCGACGCGATGATCGTCATGGACGTCGAACTCCAGGACGAGCGGCTGCCGCTGCTGCGCGGGACCGGCCAGCCCTCGGTCCTGATCGGCCTGCCCGCCGACACCACCGGCCTGACCTGCGTCGACCTGGACTGGGGCGCGACGGGCGCGCTGTGCCTGGAACACCTGGCGGTGCTGGGCCACCGCGACATCGCTGTCATAGGCGAGGCGCCCGCCGTCTACGAGCGGCACACCGGTTTCGCCGAGCGCACCCTGGACGGGCTGCGCTCCCGCGCCCGGGAGCTGGGCCTGAAGGTGCTGCACCGCCCCTGCGAGGGCGGGTACGACGCGATGGCCGCGACCCTCGCCCGCATCTTCGACGAGCGTCCGGGCACCACCGGCTTCGTCGTGCAGAACGAGTCCGCTGTGGAACCGCTGCTCGCCCTGCTGCGCCAGCAGGGCCGGGCCGTGCCCGAGGACGTCTCGGTGGTCGCGATCTGCCCCGAGCAGGTCGCCGTCCAGGCCTCGGTGCGGCTGACCTCCGTCGCGGTCCCCGCCCAGGAGATGGGCCGCCGCGCGGTCGAGCACCTGGTGGCCAAGCTCGACGGGCGCGGCCGGGACGAGGTGGTGCTCCTCGCCCCCGAACTCACCGTCCGGGCCAGCTCGGGACCGGCCCCGTCCGCACCCTGACCCACGCGCACCGCCCGCACGCCCTCCTCGTCCGGATCCCTGCGCACCGCCCGCACATCCTCCACGCCGCACCCCACGCCGTACGCGCCCTGATCCTCCCTCCGTACGCGGAGCTCTCTCCACCGGGGGCATCGCCCTGCCCGCACCCTTCAGGAGCACGCCCGTGAACCAGCCCGCCGCAGCACCGCCCGAAACGCTCCCGAGGCATCCGCCGAAACGCCCGCCGAGGCGCCCGCCGCGCTCCGGCCCAAGGTCGGCCTCGCCCAGTCCTCCCCCACCGTCGGCACGTTCCGTGAGCGGGACGGCGCGCTGGAGTGGAGCGGCCGTCAGGAGACCGTGCGCGTCGAGCCGTGGGGTCCGGACGCGGTCCGGGTGCGCGCCCGGCTCGGCGGCCCGGTCCTCGACGGCCTGCCCGGCGCGCTCCTGCCCGGCCACCAGGAACGGCTGCTGAGCGCCGCCCGCGCCGCCACCCCGAACACGGCGCTGGTGCTGGTCTCGGCGTACCCGTACGCCGTCGACCCCGCACCGCTGCGCGCGATGCTGTGGACCGCGCACGGCGGGCAGGCGGCCGGCACCGCGCTGGCCCGGGTGCTCGCCGGCGACGTCTCTCCCGCCGGCCGGCTCCCGCAGACCTGGTACGCGGACGACTCCGACCTGCCCGGCCTGCTCGACTACGACGTCATCGGCAGCCGCCAGACCTACCTCTACTTCGAGGGCACCGCGCTGTTCCCGTTCGGGCACGGGCTGTCCTACGCGTCGTTCGCCTACGACGGCCTGAGCGCCCGCGCCGACGGCGAGACGGTCCGCGTCTCCTGCACCGTCACCAACACCGGGGACGTCACCGCGGACGAGGTGGTCCAGCTCTACCTGCGGGCAATGAACCCTTCGGTCCCCCGTCCGCGCCGCGAACTGGCCGCTCACCGCCGCGTGACGCTCGCCCCGGGCGGCTCACTGGAGGCGGTCTTCGGACTCCCGCTGTCCGCCTTCGCGTTCTGGGACGTCGCCCAGGGGCGCCGGCGCCTGGAGCCGGGCCCCTACGAACTGCTCGTCGGCGCCTCCAGCGAGGACATCCGTCTGCGCACCACCCTCACCCTCGACGGCGAACCCGCCGCGCCCCGCCCGGTGCGCGAACGCGGCCTGGAGGCCGCCGACTTCGACGAGCAGTCCGGCATCGAGATCGTCGACCGGTCCAGGACGTCGGGCGACGCGGTGACGGCGGCGACCGGCAGGACGGGCGAACTGGTCTACCGGAGCTGCGACTTCGGGGAGGGCGCACGGGGGGTGACCGCCGAGCTGTCCGGTGAGGGCGCCGCCGAGATCTCCCTGGACGGCGGCCCGGCCCTCGCCGTCCTCACCCCGGCTCCGGCCACGTCCACGTCGGACCCGTACGAGTACGCCATCGTCCGCGCCGGGTTCACCGCCGACGGCGTGCACGACGTCCGCCTCGTGCTGCGCGGCACGCTGCGGCTCGCGCGCGTCGGCTTCTCCGGTTGAGGGTCCGGAAGGAGCCGGCACAGTGGGCCCGGCGCCCTCCGGGCCGCCGGGCCGCCGGGCCCACCATCCACTTGATCAGCGAGAGGACTGAACCCGTGATGTCGGCGATGGTGCTCCTGCGGCCGTCGCCGACATCACGTGGAGGCCGTCCGGACCGGTGTCAGTGGACCGGTTCGAGAAGGTCGGCGTCCGGGCGCCCTGCGCTCAGGTGGGCGGTGAGGAAGCGGGCGGCGCGGTCGAGTGCGGCGTCCGCCTCGTCGAGGCGACCGTAGTGGTGCTGGAAGACATGCGGGAGGCCGGGGCCGACTTCGAGCGTGACCTCGACGCCGTCGGCACCCGCACGGCCGGCCAGCCGGACCGCGTCGTCGAGGAGCACCTCGTTCGCCCCGACCTGCACGAGAAGTGGGGCCAGTCGGGTGAGGCCGGCGAACACCGGACTGGCCAGGGGATGCGCCCTGTCGCCTGCGCCGACGTAGAGATCGGCGTAGGCACGTAGGTCGGCCTCTGTGAAAATGGGGTCGGCGCTCTCCTTGGAACGGATACTTCCGCCGGCGAGGGTGAGGTCGACCCAGGGGGAGAAGACGACCACGGCGGCTGGTTGCGGCAGCCCGGCCTCCCGGGCGGCGAGCAGCGTGGCGATGCTCAAGCCGCCACCGGCGGAGTCACCGGCCATGACGAGGTCCCGTGGGTCGGTGCCCGACGCCAGCAGCTCGCGGTAGGCCGCGAGCCCGTCGTCGACAGCTGCGGGGAAAGGGTGCTCGGGCGCCCGCCGGTAATCCACCGACGTCGCGCGCAGCCCCGCGCGGCGGGCCAGTTCACCGACCAGGCCTGCGTGGGTGTCCGGTGAGCCGATGACGTAGCCGCCACCGTGCAGGTAGAGCAGTCGGCCGCGGCCGGAGGCTTCGGCCGGCTCCAGCTCCAGTGCCGGTCGCCCGCCCAGGACGGTCCTACGGGTGACCATGCCTTCCGGCGTGGGGCGGGTGACAGCCGCGGCGAATCCGCTGCGCTGCTCCTCGGGAGTGGGCCGCGTCTCGCTGCGGGGGGCGGAACGGAGTATGGCGTCCAGGGCGTCGCGCTGCTCTCGGGACATGCGGGGTCTCCATGGGTCGGGGTGCGAAAATGAATTCCTTGGAATCCATCTGTTCGGACCCAACCGGATTCCAAGGAAGATGATTCCTGGGAATCTATTGGAGCCAATGTGAACCGCATCACCCAGACCTTCACCGATCTGGTCCGCGTCGAGACCCGGCTCTACAACGCGGTGAACACCCGGTTGCGCGCCGAACTAGGGCTGGGGCTGGGACAGTTCGAAGTTCTGGAGATCATCGACCGCGTGCCGGGGTGCCGCGTGCTCGACATCGTCAGCGAACTGGCGATCACCGTGGGGGCCGTCAGCAAGGCGGTCGACCGGCTGGTGGCTGCGGGCTGGTGCCTGCGGGTCGCGCATCCCCAGGACCGCCGCTCGTCCGTCCTCCGCCTCACCTCCGCGGGCGAGAAGCAGTTGTCCGCTTCCCGCCCCATTGTCGAAAGCGAGCTCATCTCCCTGACCGCGGCGGTTCCCTCCGACGACCTGGCCCGTATCGCCTCGACCCTGGCCGTCCTTCGCGCAACCCTCGAGGCGGGCACCCACGGCCGGCCGGGATAGCCGCCGCCGGACCAGTTGGAGCGGCATGTACTCGCCGCGCTTGGTCGCCGAGACGAAGCAGTGCTTGCAGAACGCATTGCACGGTTGAAAGGGGTCAGGGGTCCCGGCCGGGGCGCGGCCGGGGCGTGGTGAGCGGGTCAGGACGCCGGCAGGTCGGCCCTTGACCCAGCCCGGCGGCCAGTTCTGCCCAGCCTCGTCGACGGCGTTCTTGAACAGTTCGGCCGCCGTCTTGCCGGCCTCGTCTCCGTCGAACCGCTCGTGCTGCCACTCACCCGTGCGCTTGCCGTCGGCCCGCCACTTCACCTGATAGCTGACGACCTCTCCGTCCGTCTCTGCAGTTCAAGGCGGGCAAAAGCGGAACGGCCGCAGCCCCCGCACAGCGGGCTGCGGCCGTCGTCGGTGATCCGTCGCCGGGCCTTACAGAGCGAGGCCGGTCAGGACCAGGACACGCTCGTAGGTGTAGTCGTCCATGGCCGAGCGCACACCCTCGCGGCCCACGCCGGACTGCTTGACACCGCCGTACGGCATCTGGTCGGCGCGGTAGGACGGGGCGTCGCCGATGACGACGCCGCCGACCTCCAGTGCGCGGTGGGCGCGGAACGCCGTCTGCAGGTCGCGGGTGAACACACCCGCCTGCAGGCCGAACTTGGAGTCGTTGACCGCGGCGAACGCCTCGGTCTCGCCGTCGACCTTCTGCACGGTGAGGACCGGGCCGAAGACCTCCTCCGTGGCGAGGGTGACACCGGCCGGGACGTCGGCGAGGACGGTCGGGGCGTAGGAGGCGCCGTCGCGCTTGCCGCCGGTGAGCAGCTTCGCGCCCGCGTTCACGGCCTCGTCGACCCAGGACTCGACGCGCTTGGCGGCGTCCTCGCTCACCAGTGGGCCGACGTCGGTGGCGTCGTCGGACGGGTCGCCGGTGCCCTGCGCCTCGACCGCGGCGACGATGCGCGGCAGCAGGCGGTCGTAGACGGAGGCGTCGGCGATCACACGCTGCACGGAGATGCAGGACTGGCCGGCCTGGTAGTTCGAGAAGGTCGCGATGCGGCTCGCGGCCCAGTCGAGGTCGGCGTCGGAGGAGTAGTCGGCGAGGACGACCGCGGCAGCGTTGCCGCCCAGCTCCAGGGTGCAGTGCTTGTGCGGCACCGACGCCTCGATGGCGTAGCCGACCTTGTCGGAGCCGGTGAAGGAGATGACGGGCAGCCGCTCGTCCTGCACCAGGGGGGGCATCTTGTCGTTGGTGACGGTGAGCACGGACCAGGATCCGGCCGGCAGGTCGGTCTCGGCCAGCAGCTCACCGAGGATCAGGCCGGACAGCGGGGTGGCCGGGGCCGGCTTGAGGATGATCGGAGCGCCGGCGGCGATGGCCGGGGCCACCTTGTGCGCGCACAGGTTCAGCGGGAAGTTGAACGGCGCGATGCCGAGGACGACACCCTTCGGGAAGCGGCGGGTGACGGCGAGGCGGCCCTGGCCCCCCGCGTCGGTGTCCAGGCGCTGGGCCTCGCCGCCGTTGAAGCGGCGGGCCTCCTCCGCCGCGAGGCGGAACACGGACACCGCACGCCCGACCTCACCGCGCGCCCACTTGATCGGCTTGCCGTTCTCGGCGGAGATCAGCTGCGCGATCTCCTCGGTGCGCTCGGCCAGCCGCTTGCTGACGTGGTCCAGGGCGGCGGCGCGCACATGGGCCGGGGTGGCGGCGAACTCGTCCAGCACGGCGTGCGCGGCGGCCACGGCCTCCTCGACCTGGGCGTCGGTCGGCACGCTGACCTTGCCGACCAGCCGGCCGTCCCACGGGGAGGTGACGTCGTAGGTGTCCTCGCCGGTGGCCTGGCGGCCGGCGAGCCAGAAGGCGTGGGTGGAAGTCATAGAGGAGTCCCGGCCCTTCCGCGTCGGAGTGTGTGCTTGCGCCGACAACGGTAGGGCGGGGGCGGCGGCTGGACGCTTGTCCGAGGTGGAGCAGTACGCGGCGCGGACGCTACGGTTTGGCACAGGACTGCTGCTCCGGACTACTCCGTCGAGGTCGCCTTCAGCGCCAGCCACAGCTCCATCCGCACGTCCGGATCGTCCAGCGAGCGCCCGAGGATCTCCTCCACCCGCCGCATCCGGTAGCGCAGGGTGTGCCGGTGCACGCCGAGGTCGGCGGCGGCGGCGTCCCACTGGCCGTGGCGCGACAGCCAGGCCCGCAGCGAGGCCACCAGGTCGCCGCGCCCGGTCGCGTCGTGCTCGTACAGCGCGCGCAGCAGCCCGTCCGCGAACGCCCGTACGGCGTCGTCGGCCAGCAGCGGCAGCACGGAACCGGAGGCCAGCTGCTCGTGTTCGACGAGCACCCGGCCGCGCCGCCGCGCCACCGACAGCGCCTGCTCGGCCTGCTTGTAGGCGGCGGCCGCCGCGATCGGTCCGACCGGCGCGGACAGCCCCACGACCAGCTCGTCCTGGTCACCGGCCGGCTGCTCCGGCACCGCCGCCGCCCGCCCGGCCTCCAGGCCGGCGGCGTACTCGCCGCACGCGGCGACGGCCGCGCTGCCGTCCCCGGCCAGCACCACCAGCCGCTCCCCCTCGGGCACGACGAGGACCGCCTCCCCGGAGCGTGCGGCAGCCGCCTCCACGGTCTCGGCGAGGACGGAGAGCGGGTCGCCGCCGCCGCTGCCGCCGGCGGCGGCCGTCGCGGCGGCGGAGGCGGGCTTGGCCGGCTGCACGCGCGCGTGCCCGTCGGCGTGCGCCCGCGCGGCGGACGCCGAGGCCGACTCGGCGACGATCATGCGGAACGGCGCGTCCAGCAGGCCGCCGTACAGGTCGCCGGCGACGGCCCGGGCGTGGTCGGGCTGGCCGGCGAGCAGCATGCGCAGCACGGCCGCGCCGATCCGCTGCTCGGCGGCGTGCAGGGAGCGGGAGCGTTCGGTGGTGAGGGTCAGCAGGGCGATCGCGGAATGCACGGCGTAGCGTTCGGCGGTGCCCAGGGGTGCGGCGGTGCCGACGGCGAGCGCGGCACGCGGGCGGCGTGAGGTGCCGATGGAGTGCAGCTCGACCCGGTCCTCGGTCTCCGGTCCGCCGACGACCGCGCTCGCGGGCGCGGGCCGGTCCCGCAGCCGTTCCACGTCCGCCGTGAGCCGTGCGGCCCTGCGGCCTGCCCACTCGGGTGCGGTGGCGACGACGGCGCCCGAGGCGTCGTAGAGGGCCGCCCAGCCGTCGACCTGGGCCGCGAGGGCGGCCAGCAGCCCCTCGGGGCCGGCGTTCAGCGCCTGCTTGGTCAGCTCCCGCTGGGCGGCGAAGCCCGCCGTGACCGCGCGGTACTGCTCGGCGGCTATGGCGGCCGAGACGGCCTTGCTGATCGCGAGGAAGGGGGTGCGCCGGGGCACCTCCAGCAGCGGCAGGCCCTCCTCCTCGGCCGCGTCGACCAGCGCCTTGGGGACCTCGTCGTAGTTGACGCCGATGGCGAAGCCGAGCCCGACCACCCCGGCGCCGACCAGCCGCTTCACATAGCGGCGCATGGCCTCGGGGTCCTCCGCGTCCAGCTTGAGCGCGGTGATCAGCAGCAGCTCCCCGCCCTCCATGTACGGCACGGGATCGGCGAGCTCGCTGACGTGCGCCCAGCGGACGGGCACGTCCAGGCGGTCCTCGCCCGCGCGCACGGTCAGTTTGAGCGCGGAGTGGTGGACGAGCGAGGCGAGCGTGGGGGGCATGAGGCCTTCAGGTCTGCGGAGGTGAGGTGATCCTTGTGATCTTTTGGCCGCCACGTATGAACGGCCTGTGTCGATTCTGCCTCACTGTACGGTGACCGCGAGCCCTGTCCTCCGGTCGCGCGGTGGGTTCAGCCGCGCAGGTCCACCAGCAGCGGCGGCGCGTGCTCGCCCGCCACGCTGGTCAGCGACAGCACCGCGTGCCCCGGCGGGACCTCGTGGGCCAGCTGGGAGGCGGACCAGCGCTCGCGCTCGACCTGCTTGGTGGTCACGGCGTCGGTGGTCACGGCCTTCCCGGTGACCAGCTTGCGCAGGGCGTGCAGGGCCCGGGTCATCGGCTGGTCGGCGAAGACGGTGTGCTTGGCGACCTCGGTCGTCTCCACCCACTCGGTGCCCCAGGCGTGCGCGAACCGGCTGCCGTCCCAGGTGGTGACTCCGGACAGCGCCATACGGCAGCCGACGGCGCCGAGCAGCGGCCCGTGCAGCGCCTCGGGGACGTCGGCGACGGTGCGCAGCGCGAGGACGACCCCGGCGTTCTGCGCGCGCAGCCGCTGGACGCGGCGCACCGACTCGGCGGTGACGGTCCCGGTGGCGTCGTCCAGGACCAGGCAGGCGAAGTGGGGGCGCCGGGTGTCCCGTACGACGGTGTGGAACTGGGCGAGGACGAGCCGGGCGATCACCCGGGACGCCTCCTCGTGCCCGCGTTCGGGCAGGTCGATGCGGACCCTCAGCGGGTGGTGGGCGACGGCCCGCAGCGAGAACGGCCGGCTGCCGGGGCCGGCGCCGAAGAACTCTGAGAAGGCCGGCCGGTCCAGGAGCGCGAGCCGGTCGGCGAGGGCCGGGCCGGCGTCGGCGGCGCCGCCGGCCTGGCGCATCCGGGCGTCGAGTTCGCGGCGCATCACGGCGTGCTCGTCGGCGGCGAGTCCCGCCCGCAGGGCCGCCAGCGCGCCGGGATCGCCCTCCAGGAGTTCACGCAGCACGGGCAGCGTCGGGAAGTGGCCGTGCACCGCCCGGTAGGGGCCGAGCAGCTGGGCGAGCGCGGTGGCGGCGCTCTGGCCGCTCACCGCGTCGAGGTCGCCGGCCAGCGCCTCGGCGAGCAGCGCGGCGGCCTCGTCGGGGTCGTCGGACCCGGCGTAGGGATCGAGGTCGTGCACGGAGGCGGAGTCTCCGATCCGCACCACCACGTCGTACGCCGTGTCCGCGCCGAGCGGCGCACCGGCGGCGCAGACGGCGACGACCGCGCACCGGCCGGTGAGCGCCTGCAGGGCGAGCGTCTCGGTGACCGGCTCGACGACGTGCCGGGTCTTGCCGGAGCCGGGCGGTCCCACCACCAGCAGCGAGGTGCCGAGGGTCTCGGGGCCGACGGCCGCCCCGGCGCCGTGGTAGGCGCGCGGGGCCCGCTCCCCCGGCACCCAGCGCCCGATGCGCACCTGTCCCTGGAGCAGGTCGTGCCGGGCGGTGCGGCCGGGCAGGTCGCGGGCACCGGAGGGGTGGGTCCAGGCGGCGGCGCCCTGGCGCAGCACGGTGTCGGTGAAGGCGGCGAGCCGCGCCTCGCGCCGGGCCTCGGTCCAGGCCCGCTCGACCCGGGCGCAGTCCACGTCGTTCATCCGGCCGCCGGCCACCTCGGCGGTGAGCAGGTCGGCCGCCTGGTACTGACCGGCGTCCCGCAGCTCGGGCCACTGCGAGCGGGGCAGCTCGACGGCCGGCGGGGCAGCGGGATCGGCGTTCGCCCGGCGGCGCGCGGCGACCTGCCGGGCGTACGACCACCATCCGCCGAGCCGGGCGAACGGCCACACGACCAGTGCGGTGATGAGCGCGTACAGCGTGTCGGTGAACAGCTGGGAGGCGAACAGGTCGTAGCCGCCCGAGACCAGGACGATCAGGGAGAACACCGGGTCGACGACCGGCAGCGGGTCCCAGCCGACGCCCGGGAAGGCGCCGGGGAAGACGAGGCTGAGGGCGCCGAGGGCGCCGAGGGCGGCGTACAGGGCGCGGGCGGGCTGCGGGCGGCGGCCCACGAAGTGCCGTACGACCTCGGGCCAGCTGCCCAGGTGCGCGACGGCGTAGACGAGCACGGCGAAGAACACGCCGTCGTAGACGACCCGGGCCTCGCCGCCCTGCATCCCCTTGGGGGAGACGGTGCCGCCCCACCACCAGTCGCCCGGCGTGAACAGTTTCAGCGGCGCCCACTGGTAGGGCAGGGCGCCCTGCCGCCACAGGGACCACACGAGCAGGGCCACGACCAGGGGGATCAGCAGCCCGACGACGGTGATGGAGGGCAGCCGGTCCCGGGGCTCGCCGCCCTTGGGCGGGCGGTGGCCGAAGCGCCAGATGCCGGGCGCGGCCTCCGGCCGGGGCGTGTCGAGCCACTCGGCGACGGCGGCCCGCCCCGGTGACCTCTGCTCCATGCCCGGCTGCGCCCCCGGCGCGCCCGGAGGCCGGGCCGGCCGGGGCGGCATCGCGGGCGGTGCGTCCCGCGGCACCGCCGGGCGCGGCACGGGATGCGCATGCCGCGGATGCGTACCCCGGGCGTCCTGCGTCCCGCCGTCGTCCATCTGCCTTGCCCCCTGACCAGCCGCTCCGTCCACCATCAGCGAGTCAATCTAATGCCCGGACAAGGGGAGTTCACCGATTGCGTGGCACGGCGCGCGGCAATCCGTACACACCCCGGCGCCGTCACCGGCGTCCCTTCTCTCTCCCCTTCTATATCCACGGCGGACAACCGCGACCGCCGACAACGCCCACATGGAGCATGCCCACCCTCCCCCCGCAGCCCTAGCCTGCGAGAAAAGAAGGAAAAGCGTCCGAAAAACGCCCCCCGTACGCCACCGCCGTACGCAGCCGTACGCCGGACCCGCAAGATCTCACCAGGGAGCCCCCATGACCGCACTTGAGCAGGAGCGCCGCGTCGTCACCGCCATTCCCGGCCCGAAGTCGCAGGAGCTGCAGGCCCGCCGTACCGCCGCGGTCGCGCAGGGTGTGGGCTCCACGCTCCCGGTCTTCGTCACCCGCGCCGGCGGCGGCATCATCGAGGACGTCGACGGCAACCGCCTCATCGACTTCGGCTCCGGCATCGCGGTGACCTCGGTCGGCGCCTCCGCCGAGGCCGTCGTACGCCGTGCCTCCGCGCAGCTCGCCGACTTCACCCACACCTGTTTCATGGTCACGCCGTACGAGGGCTACGTGGCCGTCGCCGAGGCGCTGGCCGAGCTCACGCCGGGTGACCACGCGAAGAAGTCCGCGCTGTTCAACAGCGGCGCCGAGGCCGTCGAGAACGCGGTGAAGATCGCCCGCGCGTACACCAAGCGCCCGGCGGTCGTGGTCTTCGACCACGGCTACCACGGCCGGACGAACCTCACCATGGCGCTGACGGCGAAGAACATGCCGTACAAGCACGGCTTCGGCCCGTTCGCCCCCGAGGTGTACCGGGTCCCGGTCGCCTACGCCTACCGCTGGGCGACCGGCCCGGACAACTGCGGCCCCGAGGCCGCCAAGCAGGCCATCGACCAGATCACCAAGCAGGTCGGCGCGGACAACGTGGCCGCGATCATCATCGAGCCGGTGCTGGGCGAGGGCGGCTTCATCGAGCCGGCCAAGGGCTTCCTCCCGGCGATCCGCCAGTTCGCCGCCGACAACGGCATCGTCTTCGTGGCCGACGAGATCCAGTCCGGCTTCTGCCGCACGGGCCAGTGGTTCGCCTGCGAGGACGAGGGCATCATCCCCGACCTGATCACCACGGCGAAGGGCATCGCCGGCGGCCTTCCGCTGGCCGCCGTCACCGGCCGCGCCGAGATCATGGACGCCGCGCACGCGGGCGGCCTGGGCGGCACCTACGGCGGAAACCCGGTGGCCTGCGCGGGTGCGCTCGGCGCGATCGAGACGATGAAGGAGCTCGACCTCAACGCGAAGGCGCAGCGGATCGAGGAGGTCATGAAGGGCCGCCTGTCCGCGATGCAGGACAAGTTCGACATCATCGGCGACGTCCGTGGTCGCGGTGCGATGATCGCCATCGAGCTGGTCAAGGACCGCGGCACCAAGGAGCCGAACCCGGAGGCCACGGCAGCCCTCGCCAAGGCCTGCCACGCCGAGGGTCTGCTGGTCCTGACCTGTGGCACCTACGGCAACGTCCTCCGCTTCCTGCCGCCGCTGGTGATCGGCGAGGACCTGCTGAACGAGGGCCTGGACATCATCGAGCAGGCGTTCGCGCGCATCTGAGCGGCGGATTCGCACAGGTGGCGTGGCGCGGACGGCAGACCGTGTGAAGAACGTGTGCGGGGTGGATGACAGGACGCCGTTGACGCTGTCCTCCGCCCCCCACCTGCCGTAGCGTCTACTTCCAGATGAGAGATACACCCGCCCGCGGGCGACTGCGGGCGACATCAGGCCGTCGCCTCCCCAGCTTCGACCTGGTTCGTGCCTCGCGCACACAACCGGGGCCTTCGGGCTCCGGGTCTCCTCACCGATCGGACGGTCGCCCGCCCCAAACCCCCCGGGGCGCGCGACGTTCCGATCAGGACGGTCGCAGACATACGGAACGGCCGTTCCACCCGAAGGGCCGACGCGAATCCCCCCCTTGCGCCGGCCCTTCGGCATGCCCGGGCAGGGCCGCACCCGCTGTGGCCTACAGCCGACGAGCGTCACCGTCGGGGGACCTGCGAAGCTGGGCACTGTGTCGACCTCGCGAGAAACGGACCTCGAGCGCGCGCCCGGCGGGGAGCGCGGAAGGCAGGGGCACCCTGTGGTTGGGCGGGGTGCCCTGCTTTCCTTCCTGGTCCTGTTCGTGGTGGTGCCGGCGGCGCTCTTCTCCGTGATCACCTGGCAGGTCGTCGCCCACGGGCCGCTGCTGCGCGTGGACCAGCGGGTCAGTGACGCGCTGGTGCGTCCGGACCGGGCCTCCGAGGTGCTCTCCGATCTCGGGGATGTGCAGGTTGCCGTGCCGGTGCTGGTGGCGGTGCTGGTCCACGTCGCCTGGCGGGGGCGGAGTGCCGGCGCGGCACGCTGGTGGCTGCCGCCCCTTGCCGCAGGGCTGCTGATGGCGCTGCTTCCCGTGCTTCTGGTGCCGCTGAAGGAGTGGACCGCTCGGCACGGGACCGATGTCATGCCGCCCGGGGTGGGGTACTACCCGTCCGGGCACACCGCGACCGCCGCGACGGGCTACGGGGCCGCTGCCCTGGTGCTCCTTCCGTGGCTGCGTGCGGCCCTCGCCCGTGCGGCGGTCGTGGTGGTGTGTGCCGTGCTCGTGCTCGGTGTCTCGTACGGGCTGGTGCGGCGCGGCTACCACTGGCCACTGGATGTGGTGGCCAGTTGGTGTCTGTGCGCCGTGCTGCTCTCCGTGCTGTGGCTGGTGATCGGCGGGTTCAGCCGAAGTAGCCGTCGAAGGTGTTCTGGAACTGCCAGCTCCCGAACCGGTCCCAGTTGATCGACCAGGTCATCAGGCCGCGCAGGGCCGACCAGGTGCCGTGGGTGGTGTACGAGCCGCAGTTGGTCTTCTTCGTCAGGCAGTCCAGGGTCTTGGTGACCTCCGCCGGGGCCACGTAGCCGTTGCCCGCCTGGGTGGAGGCCGGCATGCCGATCGCGACCTGGTCGGGGCGCAGGGGCGGGAACATGTTGTTGGCGTCGCCCGCCACCGGGAAGCCCGTCAGGAGCATGTCGGTCATCGCGATGTGGAAGTCGGCGCTGCCCATGGAGTGGTACTGGTTGTCCAGGCCCATGATCGGGCCTGAGTTGTAGTCCTGGACGTGGAGCAGGGTCAGGTCGTTGCGGAGGGCGTAGATCACGGGGAGGTAGGCGCCGCAGCGCGGGTCCTGCCCGCCCCACTTGCCCGTGCCGTAGTACTGGTAGCCCATCTGCACGAAGAAGGTCTCCGGGGCCATCGTCAGCACGAACTTGTCGCCGTACTTGGCCTTCAGGGTCTTCAGGGCCGAGATCAGGTTGACGATCACCGGGGTGGTCGGGTTCCTGAAGTCCGTGTCGTCGGTGTTCAGAGAGAGCGAGTGGCCCTCGAAGTCGATGTCCAGGCCGTCCAGGCCGTACTCGTCGATGATCTTCGAGACCGACGAGACGAAGGTGTCCCTGGCCGCCGTCGTGGTCAGCTGGACCTGGCCGTTCTGGCCGCCGATCGAGATCAGGACCTTCTTGCCCGCCGCCTGCTTGGCCTTGATGGCCGCCTTGAAGTCGGCGTCGCTCTCCACGTTCGGGCACTCGGTGACCGGGCAGCGGTTGAAGCGGATGTCGCCGGAGGTGACCGAGGTCGGCTCGCCGAAGGCCAGGTCGATCACGTCCCAGCTGTCGGGGACGTCGGCCATGCGGGTGTAGCCGGAGCCGTTGGCGAAGCTGGCATGCAGATAGCCGACCAGGGCGTGCGGCGGAAGGTCCGAGGTGCCTCCGGGGCCGCCCGGGCCGCCCGGGTCCGCGGCCGTGGTCGCCGTCACCGTCGACGACTTCGCGGACTCGCCGGCGTCGTTCACCGCCGTGACCTGGAAGCTGTACGCGGTGGACGGGGACAGGCCCGTGACCGTCGCCGACGCGCCGGTGGTCGTCTGGACCTTCGTTCCGTTGCGGTAGACCGCGTAGCTCGTCGCGTCCGCCACCGGTGACCAGGACAGGGCCACGCTGGTGGAGGTGACCGTGCCGGTCTTCAGGCCGGTGGGCGCCGCGGGCGGCTGCTGGGTGGTGCCGCCACCGGGGCCGACGAGCGAGATGTCGTCGGCGTAGTAGGCGCCGGTGCCGTACCAGCCGTGCGTGTAGATGGTGACCTTGGTGGTCTGCGCGCCGGTGCGGAAGGTGGTGGTCAGCTGCTGCCAGTCGGCCGCGGACTGGCTCCAGTTGTAGACGTCGGTGGTGCCCGTGCCGCTCGCGCCCAGGTAGACGTAGGAGCCGCGGAGGTAACCCGACAGCGTGTACTGGGAGTTCGGCTGGACGGACACCGTCTGCGCGCACTGGGCGTTGTCGCTGCCGGCCGGAGTCGCCTGCAAGGCGGACGTGCCGCTGTGGACGGGGCTGGTGACCGTCTTGCCGGAGCCGGCCGTGCAGGTCCAGCCGTCCAGGCCGGATTCGAAGCCGCCGTTGCGTGCGAGGTCCGCGTCGGCCGCACGGGCGGCCGACGACAGCGCGGTGATGCCGGGCACTGCCAGCAGGCCAGCCGTGAGCACGGCGAGCAGCCGGCGTGTCGTTGGTCTGTGTCTGTCGCGATCCACAAGTGCCTCCGGACAAGGGGGAATTGCGAGAGGAACCGCAAGGGGGACTGCAAGCGGGAGTGGAGGGAGGAGCGCGCCCAATTTGGTCCAGACCAATTGGGTTGTCAAGACCTGGGGGGTGTCTCGTCGATCAGGCCGGATCAGGGAGCGGTGGCTGGTGGTGGGGGCACCTCCCACGCCGTTCAGGCAGTGGGGGAGCATCGCAAGGCGGAGGAGGGAGTCGATGCGGAGCATCGGCGACCGACGACAACGCCGCGAGGTGCGGCACCAGGCGCCGCGAGCCCGGCATGATCGGCGAGACACTCCCTAGGGCGCCGTACGGGCCGTGGAGTCAGCCGCCCTCCTCCGCCGCCAGGGCCGCCGCCTCGTGCATCGCCAGTTCCAGCAGTGCCGGGTCGGTGAGGGTGCCCGAGCCGTCCGGCGGGATCAGCCAGCGCACGGGGCCGGCCCCGCGCCGCGGGTACGGCACGACGATCCAGGCGCCGGCCCCGGCGGCGAGGACCCCGGTGCCGAGCCAGCGCGCCGCCGTGCCCGGCGGGACCAGGAAGCCGAGCCGCCCGTCGCCGAAGCCGGCCATGACCGGGCCGACCTGGTCCAGGACGCGGGTGAGGACGTCGAGCGTGGGACAGCCGAGTTCGGCCGGCAGGACGAGTACGTCCCAGGCCCTGCCCGCGGGCAGCAGGGCGACCCCTCGGGGGTCGCGCTGCCACGCGCGGCGGCAGGCCCGGGGATCCGGTGCGACGGATGCCAGCCACTCGACCGCCGTCTTCGCGCCAGTCATGGGGAGACCTCCCTGTCTCGTCGTGGACGCCGGTCGCGTCCACGGGAGAGAGGGAGGTCTCCCAGCAGGCATTACGCGGGTTTCGGGCTCTCGTTGGGGTGAAGGGGCGTGAACCGGCGCACAGCCGGCGTGCGCGTCAGCTGTCGAAGCCCAGGCCCAGCCGGTCCATCGTGCGCAGCCACAGGTTGCGCCGGCCGCCGTGCGCGTCCGCCCGCGCCAGCGACCACTTGGTGAGCGCGATGCCGGTCCAGGCGAACGGCTCCGGCGGGAAGGGCAGCGGCTTGGTGCGTACCATCTCCAGCCCGGTCCGCTCGGTGGGCTCACCGGCCAGCAGGTCCAGCATCACCTCGGCACCGAAGCGGGTCGCGCCCACACCCAGGCCGGTGTATCCGGCCGCGTACGCCACCCTGCCCCGGTGGGCGGTGCCGAAGAACGCCGAGAACCGCGAGCAGGTGTCGATCGCCCCGCCCCACGCGTGCGTGAAGCGGACGCCCTCCAACTGCGGGAAGCAGGTGAAGAAGTGCCCGGCGAGCTTGGCGTACGTCTCCGGGCGGTCGTCGTACTCGGCGCGCACCCGCCCGCCGTAGGGGTAGATGGCGTCGTAGCCGCCCCACAGGATCCGGTTGTCGGCGGAGAGCCGGAAGTAGTGGAACTGGTTGGCCGAGTCGCCGAGGCCCTGGCGGTTCTTCCAGCCGATGGACGCCATCTGGTCGGCGGTGAGCGGCTCGGTCATCAGGGCGTAGTCGTAGACCGGGACGGTGTAGGCACGAACCCGTCGGAGCAGGTTCGGGAAGATGTTCGTGCCGAGCGCGACCTGACGGGCCCGGACCGCGCCGTACGGCGTGCGTACGGCCATGCCGGCGCCGTACGGCTTCAGGGTCAGGGCCGGGGTGTGCTCGTGGATCCGGACGCCGAGCCGGAGGCAGGCGCGCTTGAGGCCCCAGGCGAGCTTGGCCGGGTGGACCATGGCCACCCCCCTGCGGTCCCACAGGCCCGCCTCGAAAGTCGGTGAGTCGACTTGTTCCCTGACCGCTTCGGCGTCCAGGTACTCGACGCCCTCCGCGAGGCCCTTGTCCTCCAGCTCCTTGTGCCAGTCGCGCAGCTCCCGGGCCTGGTAGGTCTCGGTGGCGACATCGATCTCACCGGTGCGCTCGAAGTCGCAGTCGAGGGAGTAGCGGGCGACCGCCTTCTCGATCTCGTCGAGGTTGCGGGCGCCCAGCTCCTCCAGCTTGTGGATCTCGTCGGGCCAGCGGGAGAGGCCGTTGGGCAGTCCGTGGGTGAGGGAGGCGGCGCAGAACCCGCCGTTGCGGCCCGAGGCGGCCCAGCCCACCTCGCGGCCCTCCAGCAGCACCACGTCCCGCTGCGGATCGCGCTCCTTGGCGTTCAGCGCGGTCCACAGTCCGCTGTAGCCGCCGCCGACCACCAGCAGATCGCAGGTCTCGGTGCCGGTGAGGGCGGGCTCGGGGTGGGGCTTGCCGGGGTCCTCCAGCCAGTACGGGACCGGCTGTGCCTCGGACAGGGATTTCGTCCAGTCGTCGTGACGGCTCATGGCGCTCGGGGCCATGATTTCAACTCCCCACAGGGTTCTTTTCGGTTATGCCTTCTGCCTGTTGCGGCGATTGCCGATCAGCATGGAGGCCAGGACGAACAGTACGGCGACGAGGAACATGGCCGTGCCGATGACATTGATCTGAACGGGCGTTCCGCGCTGCGCCGAACCCCACACGAACATGGGGAAGGTGACCGTCGAGCCGGCGTTGAAGTTGGTGATGATGAAATCGTCGAACGAGAGCGCGAAGGACAGCAGCGCGCCCGCGGCGATCCCGGGCGCCGCGATCGGCAGGGTGACCCGCAGGAAGGTCTGCGCGGGGCCCGCGTACAGGTCCCGGGCGGCCTCCTCCAGCCGCGGGTCCATCGACATCACGCGCGCCTTGACCGCGGTGACGACAAAGCTGAGGCAGAACATGATGTGCGCGATCAGGATCGTCCAGAAGCCCAGCTGCGCCCCCATGTTGAGGAACAGGGTGAGCAGCGAGGCGGCCATGACGACCTCGGGCATCGCCATCGGCAGGAAGATCAGCGAGTTGACGGCGCCGCGTGCGCGGAAGCGGTAGCGGACCAGCGCGAAGGCGATCATCGTGCCGAGCAGGGTGGCGCCGACGGTCGCCCAGACGGCGATCTGGAGGCTGATGGACAGCGAGCCGCACATGTCGGCGACGCCGCACGGCTGCCTCCAGGCGTCCAGCGAGAACTGCTGCCACTCGTAGTTGAAGCGCCCCTTCGGCCTGTTGAAGGAGAACACCGTGACGATGACGTTCGGCAGCAGCAGATAGGAGAGTGTCAGCAGTCCCGCGATGACGACGAGATGGCGCTTGAGCCAGGTGACGAAGGGCATTTAGACCAGGTCCTCCGTCCCGGAGCGGCGGATGTAGAGCGTGACCATGGCCAGGATCGCGGCCATGAGGATGAAGGACAGGGCCGCGGCCGTCGGATAGTCCAGGATCCGCAGGAACTGCGTCTGGATCACGTTTCCGATCATCCGGGTGTCGGTGGAGCCGAGGAGTTCGGCGTTGACGTAGTCGCCGGCCGCCGGGATGAAGGTCAGCAGCGTGCCGGAGACCACGCCCGGCATGGACAGCGGGAAGGTCACCTTGCGGAAGGTGGTCCACGGCCTGGCGTACAGGTCGCCGGCCGCCTCGTGCAGCCGCCCGTCGATCCGCTCCAGCGAGGTGTACAGCGGCAGGATCATGAACGGCAGGAAGTTGTACGTCAGTCCGCACACCACCGCGAGCGGGGTGGCCAGCACCCGGTCGCCGGCGGTCCAGCCGAGCGCACTGGTGAGGTCCAGGACGTGCAGCGTGTTCAGGGTGTGCACGACCGGGCTGTTGTCCGCCAGGATCGTCTTCCAGGCCAGGGTGCGGATCAGGAAGCTGGTGAAGAACGGCGCGATCACAAGGATCATGATGAGGTTCCGCCAGCGGCCCGCGCGGAAGGCGATCAGATAGGCCAGCGGGTAGCCGAGCAGCAGACAGAGCACGGTCGCGGCGGCGGCGTAGAGCACCGAGCGCAGGAACTGCGGCCAGTACTCGGCGAGCGCGTCCCAGTAGGTCGCGAGGTGCCAGGTGACCTTGTAGCCCTCCTCCAGGGAGCCCGTCTGCACGGACGTGGAGGCCTGGTAGACCATCGGCAGCGCGAAGAAGACGACCAGCCAGAGGATGCCGGGCAGCAGCAGCCAGTACGGGGTGAGCCGGCCGCGCCTGCGCGGGGGCTTCTTCGCGGGTGCGGCGGAGGCGAGAGGCGGGGGCGCCTCGGTGAGGGTCGACATGTCTACGCGGCCTCTTCCTCGAGGGTCTCCACGCCGGCATCGATGTCCTGGGCCGCGTCCAGACCGAAGGTGTGGGCAGGACTCCAGTGCAGCACCACGTCGGCACCGGGGACGAGCCGGCCGTCGCGCTCGACGTTCTGGACGTACACCGCGAGTTCGTCGCAGACGGGGCTCTCGACGACGTACTGCGTGGAGACGCCGATGAAACTCGCGTCGGCGATCTTGCCGGTGAGGCGGTTGCGGCCCTCCGGTATCTCCCCCGCGTCGTCGGCGTGGGTGAGGGAGATCTTCTCCGGACGGACGCCCACCAGCACCTTGCCGCCGGCCGTCGCCGGCGCGGAGCAGCGCGCCCGGGGCAGCACCAGCTTGCCGCCGCCCGCCTTCAGCACGAGGTCGTCGCCACTGGTGCTGTCGACCTCGGCCTCGATGAGGTTGGAGGTGCCGAGGAAGTTCGCGACGAAGGTCGTCCCCGGGTTCTCGTACAGGTCGGCCGGCGAGCCGAGCTGCTCGACGCGGCCCGCGTTCATCACGGCGACCGTGTCGGCCATGGTCATGGCCTCCTCCTGGTCGTGCGTGACGTGGACGAAGGTGATGCCGACCTCGGTCTGGATGCGCTTGAGCTCCAGCTGCATCTGGCGGCGCAGCTTCAGGTCCAGGGCGCCCAGCGGCTCGTCGAGGAGGAGCACCTTGGGGTGGTTGATCAGCGCGCGGGCCACGGCGACGCGCTGCTGCTGGCCGCCGGAGAGCTGGTGCGGCTTCTTGCGCGCCTGCTCGCCCAGCTGGACGAGCTCCAGCATCTCCTCGACCTGCTTCTTCACGCTCTTGATGCCGCGCCGGCGCAGGCCGAAGGCGACGTTCTCGAAGATGTCGAGGTGCGGGAAGAGGGCGTAGGACTGGAAGACCGTGTTCACCGGGCGTTTGTACGGCGGCAGGTGGGTCACGTCCTGGTCGCCGAGGTGGACGGTGCCCTGCGTGGGCTCCTCCAGGCCGGCGATCATGCGCAGGGTGGTGGTCTTGCCGCAGCCGGAGGCGCCGAGCAGGGCGAAGAACGAGCCCTGGGGCACGGTCAGGTCGAGCGGGTGCACGGCGGTGAAGGAGCCGTAGGTCTTGCCGATGCCCGAGAGGCGGACGTCGCCGCTGTTGTCTGTCGTCGTCATCGTCGTCACGCCCCTGTGAGCTTGGAGAACTTCTGCTGGTAGGCCGTCTCTTCCGCTTGCGTCAGCGCGCGGAAGCCGTGGGACCTGGCCGCCATGGCCTTGTCGGGGAGGATCAGCGGGTTGTTCGCCGCGTCCTTGTCGATCTTGGCGAGATACGGCTTCACGTCCGCGACCGGGCTCACGTAGTTGACGTAGGCGGCGAGTTGGGCGGCCGGCTCGGGCTCGTAGAAGTAGTCGATGAGCCGTTCGGCGTTCGTCTTGTGACGCGCCTTGTTGGGGACGAGCATGTTGTCGGTCGACGTCATGTAGCCGCTGTCGGGGATGAGGTAGCCGACGTCCGGGTTGTCCGCCTGGAGCTGGACGATGTCACCGCCCCAGGCGATGCACGCGGCGAAGTCGCCCTTGGTGAGGTCGGACGTGTAGTCGTTGCCGGTGAAGCGGCGTATCTGGCCCTTGTCGACGGCCTTCTGGATGCGCGCGACCACCGCGTCGAAGTCGTCGTCGGTGAACTTCGCCGGGTCCTTGCCCATGTCGAGCATCGTCATGCCGATGCTGTCGCGCATCTCGGTCAGGAAGCCGACACGGCCCTTGAGCTTGGGGTTGTCCAGCAGGTCGGAGACCGACTTCACCTCGATGCCGTCCAGCGCCTTCTTGTTGTAGGCGATCACGGTCGAGATGCCCTGCCACGGGTACGAGTACGCCCGGCCCGGGTCCCAGTCGGGGGCGCGGAACTGGTCCGACAGGTTGGCGAAGGCGTGCGGCAGGTTGGACGGGTCCAGTTTCTGCACGTATCCGAGGCGGATCATGCGGGCGGCCAGCCAGTCGGTGAGGATGATCAGGTCGCGGCCGGTGTCGTGGCCGGCGGCGAGCTCCGGCTGGATCTTGCCGAAGAACTCGTCGTTGTCGTTGATGTCCTCGGTGTACTTGACCTGGATGCCGGTGCGTTTGGCGAACGCGTCCAGCGTGGGGTGGCGCTTGGTCTTGTCGTCCACGTCGATGTACTCGGGCCAGTTGGAGAAGTTGAGGACCTTCTCCTTGGCCGAATGGTCGTCGGCGGAGACGCCACCCTGCGTCTTGGTCGCCGCCGGGATGCCGCAGGCGCTCAGCGCGCCGAGTCCGCCGACGGCGAGCGCCCCGCCCGCCGAGGCGCGCAGCAGGGATCGCCGGGTGAGGGCGGCCCGTCCGCCCCGGAAGCTGCGCCGTACGGCGGCCACGTGGGCCGGGGACGGGCGGTCGGGCTCGTACTGCTCCATGCGCGTGGTGCCCTTTCGGAGGGTTCGGCCTGATAACGGCCTGAGAGTGACTATCGGTCCCCGAAGATCGTGCGGTGCCAGTCCTTGCGGGCCACCGCCGTGTTGTCGAACATGACGTGCTTGATCTGCGTGTACTCCTCGAACGAGTACGCGGACATGTCCTTGCCGAAGCCGGAGGACTTGTAGCCGCCGTGCGGCATCTCGCTGATGATCGGGATGTGGTCGTTGATCCACACACAGCCCGCCCTGATCTCCCGGGTGGCGCGGTTCGCCCGGTAGACGTCCCGGCTCCAGGCGGAGGCGGCCAGACCGTACGGGGTGTCGTTGGCCAGCCGGATCCCCTCGTCGTCGGTGTCGAACGGCAGGACGACCAGCACCGGGCCGAAGATCTCCGACTGGACGATCTCGCTGTCCTGCGCGGCGTCCGCGACCAGCGTGGGGAGGTAGTACGCGCCGTTCTTCAGCTCCCCCTGCGGGGCCTCGCCGCCGGTGACCACGCGCGCGTAGGCACGCGCCCGGTCCACGAACCCGGCGACGCGGTCCCGCTGCGCGTGCGAGATCAGCGGGCCCAGGTCGGTGCCGGGGGCGAAGGGGTCGCCGAGCCGGACGGTCTCCATCAGCGCGGCGGTCCGCCGCACGAACTCCTCGTACAGGGGGCGCTGGACGTACGCGCGGGTGGCGGCCGTGCAGTCCTGGCCGGTGTTGATCAGAGCGCCCGCGACCGCGCCGTTGACCGCCGCCTCCAGGTCGGCGTCGTCGAAGACGACGAAGGGCGCCTTGCCGCCGAGCTCCAGGTGCAGCCGCTTGACGGTGGCGGTGGCGATCTCGGCGACGCGCCGGCCGACGGCGGTGGAGCCGGTGAAGGAGGTCATGGCCACGCCGGGGTGGCCGACCAGGTGCTCGCCGGCCTCCCGGCCGGTGCCGGTGACGATGTTGACCACGCCGTCCGGGATGCCCGCGTCCGTGGCGGCCCGGGCGAACAGCAGCGAGGTCAACGGGGTCAGCTCGGCCGGTTTCAGCACGACGGTGTTGCCCGCCGCGATCGCCGGGAGGATCTTCCAGGCGGCCATCTGGAGCGGGTAGTTCCAGGGGGCGATGGAGCCGATGACGCCGATGGGCTCGCGGCGGACGTAGGAGGTGTGGTCGCCGGAGTACTCACCGGCGGACTGGCCCTGCAGATGACGGGCGGCGCCCGCGAAGAAGGCGGTGTTGTCGACGGTGCCCGGCACGTCGAACTCACGGGTCAGCTTCAGCGGCTTGCCGCACTGCAGGGACTCGGCGCGGGCGAAGTCCTCGGCGCGCTCGGCGAGTACGGCGGCGAAGCGGTGCAGCGCGTCGGAGCGCTCGCCGGGCGTGGCGCCCGCCCAGCCGGGGAACGCCTCCGTGGCGGCGGCGACCGCGGCGTCCACGTCCTCGGCGCCGGCCAGTTCATAGGTGTACACGTCCTCGCCCGTGGCCGGGTCGACGACGGCGTGGGTGCGGCCGGACGTGCCCTTCGCCGGGCGTCCGGCGATGTACTGCGCGCCGGCCGCGAGGCGGTCCTGCGCGGGGAATCGTTCCGGGGTGGCGGTGCCCGGCTTGTGCATGTCGCTCTCCTCCGCCGTCGCCCCGCTTCGCACGGGGTCGGCTGGCGTAGCTCCAGCTCGATTTGAGTGCCGATCCTGACAGAGGACAGGGGGTCCAACAAGTGATTCCGTTGTTGCCATTTGGTTACGCGACGGAATCTGTCGACCGGGTGTCGAGTCGGCACGGAAAAGCCGGGACGGAGTGTCAGTGGTGCGTGCCACACTCGCATGCATGGGGAAGATCGATTCTTGGGAAGCCCTGATCAGGGAGGTCCACGCGGGGGCGAGGATCAAGTACCTGCGTTTCTGGGGGCATCGGCCGCGGCCGGACGGCCGGGTGGGCGCGAGCTGCCTGAGCCAGTGGTGGCCGTCGCCGTTCACGGTGGACGGGGTGACGTACGCGACCGCCGAACACTGGATGATGGCCGGCAAGGCGCGGCTGTTCGGGGACGCGGAGGCGGAGCGGCGGGCGCTGGCCGCGGGGCATCCCTCCCAGGCGAAGAAGGCGGGGCGGCTGGTGCGCGGCTTCGACGAGGACATATGGGCGCGGGAGCGGTTCCGGATCGTGGTGGAGGGCAGCGTCCACAAGTTCGCCGTCGATCCCGAACTGAGGGAGTTTCTGCTGGGAACGGGCGACCGTGTGCTGGTGGAGGCGAGTCCGGTGGACCGCGTGTGGGGCATCGGGCTGGCCGCGGACGACGAGGCGGCGGCGGACCCGGAGCGCTGGCGGGGACCGAACCTGCTGGGCTTCGCCCTGATGGAGGCCCGGGAGCGGCTGCGCGCGGGGGCGGTGTAGCGGCGGCGGAGGCGCAAGTGCGGGACGGCGACCTCGGCGGGGCGCGGCGCGTGCGCCCGGTCGCGGGCTCAACGCCCGTACAAGAGCTCACCTCTTGAGGTCGGCCGCAGGGGCCGCGGGTGATGTACGGGCGCCAGACACCCCCTGAGGCCGGACGCGTCGCATGGCACAGGGGCCGGCTGGAGGGCCGGCCCCTGGGGCGCGACGGAAAGACGTCAGAACGTGCTTGCCGAGCTCATGAGGCTCGCGAACACCAGAATGCCGAGCAGCGGCAGCACCACCGTGGCGATGATGCCGCAGACGAGACCGGCGGTCGCCGCGCCCTTGTTCGTGGCCTCGCCCCTGTTGGCCTTCCCCCGTCCGATGGCGCCGAAGATGATCCCGAGGATGCCCAGGATGACCCCGAAGAACCACAGGAAGAAGGTCAGGCTGCACACGACGCCGATGATGCCCAGCACCATGCCCGTGGTGCCCATGCCGTTGCTCGGCTGCATGGGCATGGCGTAGCCGGGGGCCTGGGGGTAGCCCACGGGCGGCGCGGCCGGGTAGCCGGGGCCCGACTGCGGGTAGCCGTAGCCCGGGCCGGACTGCGGGTATCCGTATCCCGGCGCCGGCTGCTGCGGGGGCTGGGACGGCGGCCCGAAGCCGCCGGGTGCGGGATTGGTGTCGGACATGGCTGGAGCTCCCCTCCGTTGACAGTCAAGGCATCGTAATGCCCGTGATCCACGCGGTGTACGGCCCGTGCGCAGGCTGTTGCGGAACGGACACGGGCGGGAGGCGACGAGAGACCCCCTCGGACCGCACGGCCGGGTCGAGAGACTCCACGGCCCGGTTCGGCGGCGGGGGTTCAGCGGTCGGCGAGGAGCGTGGCGGACACGCGGAGGACGTCGCCGTACCCGTCGCCGTACCCGTCGTCGTCCGCGTTGATGGCGGCCGTGATCCCGATGGCGACCAGGACGATCACCACGAGTCCGAGGACGATGCCGATGATGCCCGTGATGAAGCCGGCCTGGGCCTGGCCGTGGTTGTCGGCCTCGCCCCGCTCGGCCTTGCGGCGGCCCTTGATGCCGAAGACCACGGCGAGGATGCCGAGGACGACCGAGACCACGCCGTACAGGCAGAACAGACAGCAGGACAGGATGCCGAGCACCATGGCAGCGATGCCCAGGCCGTTCTCCCTGGGCTGCGGCATGCCGGGCCAGCCGTAGGCCCCGTAGCCCGGCTGACCCGGGTAGCCCGGATAGCCGGGGTGGCCGGGATAGCCGTATCCGCCCGGGCCGGCGGGACCGCCGGGGCCCGTGGGGGCGATCGGCGGCGGGGGCACGGCGGACTCGCCCGCCGGGGCGACGGGCGGTGCGTCGGCGGGGGCGGCGAACGCGGGCGGCGGCGGGAAGCCGCCGGACGGCATCGAGGCGACGGTGGCCTGGTCGTGCACGGACGGCGAGGAGCCCGGCGCCTGCGGCGGCACGGGCGGCAGGTCCTGCACCGGGCGCTGGTGTGGCACCTGCGGCGGGTTCTTCTCCAGAGAAGGCCGGCTCTCGGGCGGCGCCCACGGGTTGTCCTCGGCTCCGGCGCCTGAGCCCGCCCGCGTTCCGTCCGTCATGTCCTCGAGTCCCCCTCGGTCGATCGTCCCGCCATGCTACGGCCTGGTCGCCGGGGTCATGCCAGACGGGCGGGCCCGGCCGCGAGCTGCCGCCCTGCGGGCCACCGCCCCCGGCCGCGTGCCGCGCGTGCGCCTACCATGGCCGTGCTCATCGATCAGCCGATCACCCGCACCGCGCCCGCCCGCTCGGGACGCACGGTGCCGTTCCCGGGGAGGAACCCCTTGACCGACCAGCGCGCTCCTCGCGATCCGCACGCCTTCATCGCCGGACTGCCCAAGGCCGAACTGCACGTGCACCACGTCGGCTCCGCCTCACCCCGGATCGTCTCCGAACTGGCCGCCCGGCACCCCGACTCCAAGGTGCCCACCGACCCCGAGGCCCTGGTCGACTACTTCACCTTCACGGACTTCGCCCACTTCATCGAGGTGTACCTGTCCGTCGTCGACCTGATCCGCACCCCGGAGGACGTCCGCCTGCTGACGTACGAGGTGGCCCGCGACATGGCCCGCCAGCAGGTGCGCTACGCCGAGCTGACCATCACCCCGTTCTCCTCCACCCGCCGCGGCATCGACGAGCGTGCGTTCATGGACGCGATCGAGGACGCCCGCAAGGCGGCCGAGGCCGAGTTCGGGACCGTGCTGCGCTGGTGCTTCGACATCCCCGGCGAGGCCGGTCTGGAATCGGCCGAGGAGACGCTGCGGCTGGCCACCGACGACCGGCTGCGCCCCGAAGGACTGGTGTCGTTCGGGCTGGGCGGGCCCGAGATCGGCGTGCCGCGGCCCCAGTTCAAGCCGTACTTCGACCGTGCCATCGCCGCCGGGCTGCACTCCGTCCCGCACGCCGGTGAGACCACCGGCCCGCAGACGGTGTGGGACGCGCTGACCGAGCTGCGCGCCGAGCGCATCGGCCACGGCACCAGTTCCGCCCAGGACGAGAAGCTCCTCGCGCACCTGGCCGAGCACCGCATCCCGCTGGAGGTCTGCCCCACCTCCAACATCGCCACCCGCGCGGTCCGCGCCCTGGAGGAGCACCCCATAAGGGAGTTCGTCAAGGCCGGAGTCGTCGTCACGATCAACTCTGACGACCCGCCCATGTTCGGCACCGACCTCAACACCGAGTACGCCGTGGCCGCCCGCCTCCTCGACCTCGACGAGCGGGGCATCGCCGAGCTGGCCAAGAACGCGGTGCACGCCTCCTTCCTCGACGAGGCGGGCAAGGCGCGCATCGCCGGCGAGATCGACGCCTACACCGCGCGGTGGCTCGCGCCCTGAGCCGTCGGGCGCGGGACACAATGGGTCGCATGCAGACCGTGACCGCCGTCGCGCACCGCGGCGACCCCTACCGCTTCCCCGAGAACACGATCGACTCGCTGCGCTCCGCGCTCGGCCGGGGCGCGGACGCGGTGGAGATCGACGTGCGCCTGACCCGGGACGGCGTGCCCGTGCTGCTGCACGACGAGTCGCTGAAGCGGCTGTGGGGCCACGACCGGCCGTTGCGCTCGCTGTCCGCCGAGGAGGTGCGCGCCCTGACGGCGGGCCGGGTGCCCACGCTCGTGGACGCGCTGGCCGCGACGGAGGGTGGCCGGGTTATGCTCGACCTGCCGGGCGCGGCCGATCCTCGGACGGTGCGGGAGATCGTCGGGGTGGTCCACGAGTGCGGCGCGCAGGACCGTGTGTACTACTGCGCGGGCGCGGGGGCGATGCTGGCGGTGCGCGCGGCGGATCCGTCCGCCGAGATCGCCCTGACCTGGACGACGCTCGCACCACCGCGGTCCGGCCTGCTGGACGCGGTGCGGCCCAGGTGGCTGAACTACCGTTTCGGCCTGGTGGACCGGGAGCTCGCCGCGCGTGTCCACCGCGACGGGCTCCTGCTGTCCGTCTGGACCCCGGACACCCGCCGCTCGCTGCGCCGCCTGGTCGCCCTCGGCGTGGACTCGATCACCACCAACCGCATCGACGTCCTGTGCGCGCTGCGCGGGCGGTGAGCGGGGCACTCCGTGCGCTCCCCTTAGGGGGTCTCCCCGGTAACCCCCTTGCCCGGTTCGGCCCTTGCTCCGGGCAGCGTCGGGGGCGCGTGCCCTCCTCGGCGACGATCCGCCGGCCCGCCGGGGCCCCGAGGATGATCGACAACGGCCGCACACATCGGTCGTGAGCCCGTCTCGAATCCCCTCGGACTTCGCAGGAGCAGCCGATGCGTGCCCGTACCACCGCCCTGACCGCCGCCTGTCTCGCCCTCGCCCTGGCCGCCGGGCCGTTGGCCGCCGCGGGGGCGTCCGCCGCACCCGCGACCGCCTCCGCCGCGGGTTCGGCCCCCAAGCCGGGAGCGGCCACGGAGGCCCGTGAGGCGACCGGACCGGACGCCGAGGCCCTCTCCGCCGCGATCGCCGGGCTGCCGGACCAGGACGCCACGGCGGCTCTGGTCCGCGTCGGCGGCACGGACGGCACCTGGCGCGGCAGCGCGGGCGTGCACGACCTGGCCGGCCCGCGCCCGGCCGACCCCGACGCCCGCTTCCGGGCGGGCTCGACGACCAAGGTGGTGACGGCGGCGACCGTGCTGCGGCTCGCCGCGCAGGGCAGGATCGACCTCGGCACACCGGTCCAGCACTATCTTCCGGGCCTGCTCACCGGGAAGTTCCGGCCCATCACCGTACGGCAGCTCCTCGACCACACCAGCGGCATCCGGTCCGGGGACGGCTTCGGGGACTCCTTCGAGGAGCAGTACGCACACCGCTTCGACACGCTCACGCCCCGGCAGGTGGTGGCCTCGGCGGTGGCCAAGGGACCGGAGTTCGCACCGGGCACCCGCCAGGACTACCTGAACATCAACTACACGATCCTCGGCCTGCTGATCGAGAAGGTGACCGGCCGGTCCTACACCGCCGAGGCGACCCGGCTGGTGCTGCGCCCCGCCGGCATGCGGGACACCTACTTCCCCGGCACCGACCCCCGCATCCGCGGCCCGCACAACCACGGGTACCAGGCGGTGCGCAGGGCCGACGGCACGACGGAGTTCGTCGACGTCACGGACTGGAACCAGGCCGACCGGTGGGCGGCCGGCGACATGATCTCCACCACCGCCGACCTGGAACGGCTGGTGCAGGCCCTGTTCCGCGGCCGCATCGTGCCCCGGCCGCAGCTGCGCGAGATGTTCACGGTCCCCAAGGGCATCGAGGGCGCCACCTACAGCGCCGGCCTGGAGCGGTTCGAGTACGACGGGCAGGTGTACTGGCTCAAGTCCGGTGCCCGCTACGGCTACAGCACCGTCGTCGCGGCGACCCGTGACCTCAGCCGCACCCTCGTCTACTCGGTCGGGTCCACCGATGCCAAGGGCGAGTCGATGAACCCGGTGGCCGAGCGGATCGCCCTCGCCGCCCTCAAGCGGCGGTGACGGAAGCGCCGTTCGGCGCGGCGACCGCGACCGACGCCTCCAACCGCTTGATCTTCCTGCGTACGACATGCAGCGGGACGATCCCGAACACCCCGAAGGACATGTCGATCAGCGACCACCAGAAGGGGATGCCCCGGATCGGCCCGCAGATCAGCGCGAGCGGGACGATGCCCACGCAGGCGATCATCCCGAACTCCACGACCCAGATGTTGCGGACCGGGTCACGGTAGGGGCCGTAGAACGCGACCGCGATGACGAGATGCGCGAACGCCAGCCAGTCCGTGCCGTACAGCAGGAACGGGTAGTCGGCGTCGGCGGTGTCGAGCCCGTGCCGCACCCGCTCGATCCAGTCCATGAGCCCGGGCAGATGATCGGGCACCCCCAGGAACCGCAACGCGCTCTCGGTCCACCGCAGTTCGTGCACCAGCGGGAAGGCGGTGGCCCCGCTGAGCACCAGACAGACGACGAAGACAACCAGCCAGACACGAATGCCCTTGAGCAGGGCGGCTCTGTCGCTCATGGCAAGAGCGTACGCCCGTCTTGAACATGTTCAAAAAGAGGGTCGGGCATTCCCGGGCCACCCCGGCTCACCCCTCCCCTGCCCGCCGCCGAGGACGCGTCGGGACGGCGCACGCCGCGGCCCCGGGTGGTCCGTCCTTCCACCCGGGGCCGCGAGTTGGGTCACGTCGGAGCCGTCGCGGTGCTCAGCCGTCCAGGGACGTCATCACGTGCTTGATGCGCGTGTAGTCCTCGAAGCCGTAGGCCGACAGGTCCTTGCCGTAGCCGGACTTCTTGAAGCCGCCGTGGGGCATCTCGGCGACCAGCGGGATGTGGGTGTTGATCCACACGCAGCCGAAGTCGAGCTTCTTGGACATGCGCATGGCGCGGGCGTGGTCCTTGGTCCACACGGAGGAGGCCAGCGCGTACTCGACGCCGTTGGCCCACTCGACGGCCTGGTCCTCGTCCGAGAAGGACTGGACGGTGATGACCGGGCCGAAGACCTCCTTCTGGATGATCTCGTCGTCCTGCTTGACGCCGGAGACGACGGTCGGCGCGAAGAAGTAGCCCGTGTCGCCGACGCGCTTGCCGCCGGCCTCCACGCGCGCGTGGGCGGGCAGCCGCTCGATGAAGCCCTCGACCTGCTGGAGCTGGTTGGGGTTGTTGAGCGGGCCGAAGAGGACGTCCTCGTCGTCCGGCAGGCCGGTCTTCGTGTCCTCCGCCGCCTTCGCCAGCGCGGTCACGAACTCGTCGTGGATCGACTCGTGGACCAGGACGCGGCAGGCGGCCGTACAGTCCTGGCCGGCGTTGAAGAAGCCGGCGACGGAGATGTCCTCGACGGCCTTGGCGATGTCGGTGTCCTCGAAGACCACGACCGGGGCCTTGCCACCGAGCTCCAGGTGGACGCGCTTGACGTCCTTGGAGGCGGACTCGGCGACCTGGATGCCGGCGCGTACCGAGCCGGTGATGGAGGCCATCGCCGGGGTGTCGTGCTCGACCATCATGCGGCCGGTCTCGCGGTCGCCGCAGATGACGTTGAAGACGCCCTTGGGCAGGACCGAGCCGAGGATCTCCGCGATCAGGACCGTGGAAGCCGGGGTGGTGTCCGACGGCTTCAGGACGACCGTGTTGCCGGCCGCGATCGCCGGGGCGAACTTCCACACGGCCATCATCATCGGGTAGTTCCACGGCGCGACCTGCGCGCAGACGCCGACCGGCTCACGGCGGATGATCGACGTCATCCCCTCCATGTACTCGCCGGCCGAGCGGCCCTCCAGCATCCGCGCCGCGCCCGCGAAGAAGCGGATCTGGTCGACCATCGGCGGGATCTCCTCGGAGCGGGTCAGCCCGATCGGCTTGCCCGTGTTCTCCACCTCGGCCGCGATCAGTTCCTCGGCCCGCTCCTCGAAGGCGTCCGCGACCTTCAGCAGGGCCTTCTGCCGCTCGGCGGGGGTGGTGTCGCGCCAGCCCGGGAAGGCCGCGGCGGCGGCCGCCATCGCGGCGTCGACGTCCGTCCGGCCGGACAGCGGCGCGGTCGCGTACGCCTCTCCGGTCGCGGGGTTGACCACCTCGGTGGTCCGTCCGTCGGCGGCGTCCCGGAACTCACCGTCGATGAAGTTGCGCAGACGACGCAGCTCGGTGCTCACTGCCGGCCCTCCTGGGTTGGTTCATGGTGTCCGATCTCTGAGACACCCACCCTAGTCCGGACTCCGACGTTTTCAACACCCCCATCGCCATCACTTCTGCGAAATCCGCACCTCCCGGTCCTTCAAACAACGAATTTCATCGCTCCAGGCTTGCGGAACTGTCGAGACGTCGTGCACAGTGAGCACGTGGCCAGTCGAAGCGCAGACCAGAAGGACTCGTCCCGCGAGTCCCGCAACGGGAACGGCACCCCCCAGCTGGACGCCGTCTCCCTCGCCATCATCGAGCAGCTCCAGGAGGACGGCCGCCGGCCGTACGCCGCGATCGGCAAGGCCGTCGGCCTGTCCGAGGCGGCCGTGCGCCAGCGTGTGCAGAAGCTGCTGGACCAGGGCGTCATGCAGATCGTCGCCGTCACGGACCCGCTCACCGTGGGCTTCCGCCGGCAGGCGATGGTCGGCATCAACGTCGAGGGCGATGTCGAGTCGATCGCGGACGCGCTGACCGCCATGTCGGAGGTCGAGTACGTGGTGATGACCGCGGGCTCGTTCGACATCCTCGCCGAGATCGTCTGCGAGGACGACGACCACCTGCTGGACGTCATCAACAAGCGCATCCGGGCCCTGCCCTCGGTGCGCTCCACCGAGAGCTTCGTCTACCTCAAGCTCAAGAAGCAGACCTACATGTGGGGAACCCGATAACCGTGAGGACCCGATAACCGTGAGCACCAAGGACCTCAGCCGCACCGCGTACGACCACCTGTGGATGCACTTCACCCGCATGTCCTCGTACGAGAACTCCCCCGTGCCGACCATCGTGCGCGGTGAGGGCACCTACATCTACGACGACAAGGGCAAGCGCTACCTGGACGGTCTGGCGGGCCTGTTCGTGGTCCAGGCCGGCCACGGCCGCACCGAACTCGCCGAGACGGCCTTCAAGCAGGCTCAGGAGCTGGCGTTCTTCCCGGTGTGGTCCTACGCCCACCCCAAGGCCGTGGAGCTGGCCGAGCGCCTCGCCGACTACGCGCCGGGCGACCTCAACAAGGTCTTCTTCACCACCGGCGGCGGCGAGGCGGTCGAGACCGCCTGGAAGCTCGCCAAGCAGTACTTCAAGCTGGTCGGCAAGCCCACCAAGCACAAGGTCATCTCCCGTGCGGTCGCCTACCACGGCACCCCGCAGGGCGCCCTGTCCATCACCGGCCTGCCGGGCCTGAAGGCCCCCTTCGAGCCGCTCGTCCCGGGCGCGCACAAGGTCCCGAACACCAACATCTACCGCGCCCCGATCTTCGGCGACGACCCCGAGGCCTTCGGCCGCTGGGCCGCCGACCAGATCGAGCAGCAGATCCTTTTCGAGGGCCCGGACACGGTCGCGGCCGTCTTCCTGGAGCCGGTGCAGAACGCCGGCGGCTGCTTCCCGCCGCCGCCCGGGTACTTCCAGCGGGTGCGCGAGATCTGCGACCAGTACGACGTGCTGCTCGTGTCGGACGAGGTCATCTGCGCCTTCGGCCGGCTCGGCACGATGTTCGCCTGCGACAAGTTCGGCTACGTCCCGGACATGATCACCTGCGCCAAGGGCATGACCTCGGGCTACTCCCCGATCGGCGCCTGCATCATCTCCGACCGCCTGGCCGAGCCGTTCTACAAGGGCGACAACACCTTCCTGCACGGCTACACCTTCGGCGGCCACCCGGTCTCCGCGGCCGTGGGTCTGGCCAACCTCGACCTGTTCGAGCGCGAGGGCCTGAACCAGCACGTGCTGGACAACGAGGGCGCGTTCCTGTCCACCCTCCAGAAGCTGCACGACCTGCCGATCGTCGGCGACGTCCGCGGCAACGGCTTCTTCTACGGCATCGAGCTGGTCAAGGACAAGAACACCAAGGAGTCGTTCAACGAGGAGGAGACCGAGCGCGTCCTGTACGGCTTCCTCTCCAAGGCGCTGTACGACAACGGCCTCTACTGCCGTGCCGACGACCGCGGCGACCCGGTCGTCCAGCTCGCCCCGCCGCTGATCTCCAACCAGGAGACCTTCGACGAGATCGAGCAGATCCTGCGCGCGACGCTGACGGAGGCGTGGACCAAGCTGTGACCGCCGCGCCGCGCACGAGCGCGGTGAGGCGCACACCTCCGATCAGATGATCATCACCGGCCCCGGAGCCGTCCGTTCGAGTGGGAAACGGCGGCCCGGGGCCGTGTGCTGTCCGGGCACCCGGCACCTGCTGCCTAGCGTCGTGACCGATCGGCTCCGCCTTCGTTCCCCCATATGGGGAATTCGTACGAAGGATCCCACGGACCCGCACGGCAACACGGACCCGCACGGCAACCCGTGCGGCATTCGAGCTCCGAACCGAGGTGTACGCCATGGTGGCCCCGCCGGACAACGACGTTCTCTGGGCACGCGCCCTGCACTACACCCACAGCGACGGCTCACCCGCGCTCGGCGGCGTCTCGCTCGGTGTCCGGCAGGGCGAGATCCTCGCCGTCGCCGGACCGAGCGGCAGCGGCAAGACGACCCTGCTGCGCTGCCTGTCCGGCATGGTGCGCGTCCGCAAGGGCGAGGTGTGGTTCAACAGCGCCCCCGTGCACACGCTCGGCCCGCTGGCCCGCGAACGGCTGCGCCGGGACCGGTTCGGCTGGATCGACCCGGCCCCCGTGCTCGTACCCGAGCTCAACGTCTGGGAGAACACCGCCCTGCCGCTGATGCTGCGCGGCACCAGCCGGCGCCGGGCCAAGGTGGCCGCCCTGGAGTGGCTGGAGCGCCTGGACGTCGGCGAGCTGGCCCGCAGACGGCCGCACCAGCTACGCCAGGCCGAGCGGCAGCGGGTCTGCCTCGCCCGCGCCCTCGCCCCCGCGCCGACGGTGCTCTTCGCCGACGAACCCACGGCCCCGCTGCACCGGGCCGACCGCGCCCATGTGCTGCGCACGCTCACCACGGCGTCCCGCTCGCACGGCATCACGGTCGTCCTGGCCACGCACGACCCGGAGACCGCGGCCCTCGCCGACCGCACGGTGGCACTGCTGGACGGACGGTGCGTGAAGACCGTGCACCTGCCCCCCGCCGGCGACACGACGGAAGGCCGGGCCGCGTGCTCGCTCTCCGTCTGACCCGCGTCGCCCACCCGGCCGTCCAGCTGCGCCGCCTGACCGTCGCGGCGGCCTCGGCGGGCACCGGCTTCCTGCTGCTGAGCAGCCTCGCCTACGCCCTCCGCCACCCCGACGACCCGTCCGCCGCGCTGCTGCGCCTGTCCTGGTGCGCGGTGCCCCTGGCCGCCACGGCGTACCTGGCGGTCGCGGTGGCCCGCACCGACCCCGGCACCCGGCCCCGCAGCGCCCTGTCGGCCCTCGGCCTCGGACCCGGCCGCCTGATGGCCGTCTCGGCGGCCACGACCGCACTGGCCTGCTCGTTCGGCGCCCTGCTCGCGCTGCTGGTCTTCCTCCAGCTGCGCGGGGGCGGCCTCGCGGACCTGCCCTTCGACGGCGCCGCCTCGCACTTCCTCGCCGCGGACAAGCCCCTGCCCGTGCCGGGGACCCTGATCCTGCTCGCGATCGTCCCGGCGCTCGCCTCCGCGGCGGTGGCGCTGGCCCTGCGGCCCCGGGAGACCAAGCCCCCGGCCCGGGCCCGCGAGGCGAAGGGGGGCGCCACGGAGCCTGCCCGGAGCGCCAAGGTGCAGGCGGACGCGGGTGGTTCTCCGGCCGAAGGGACCGGTGCACCGTCCGGGGTCCTCCTCGAGGACGCCCCCGGACCCGAGGACGACCCCGAACCCGGCGAGGCCGACCCCCAGCGTCCCCTCCCGCCCCGCCGACCGCCCACCGGCCTGCCCTGGGGCATCGCCGTGCTGGCCGCCGGCCTCGCCGTCGAGGCCTACGCCGGCCGCACCCCGGCCTCCTCCGGCGCCTCCACCACCGCGCTCCCCGGCGGCCTCGCCGCCGACTCCACGCCGGTGCTCGTCGGCTGGCTGCTGACCGCTCTCGGCCTCGCCCTCGCCGGCCCCGGCCTCACCCACCTGTGCGGGCGGCTGCTCCAGGCGGCCGGGCCCGGGGCCGTGCGCCTCCTGGCCGGCCGGATCCTGATGGAGGAGGCGGGCCGCATCGGCCGCCCGCTGGGCGTGGTGTGCGCGGTGGCGTCGGGGGCGTACGCCATGGGCGTCCTCTACGAGGGCAGCACGCCCGTCCTGGGTCCGCTGACCGCCCTGGGCACCCTGCTCGTGGCAGGCTGCACCGTGGCCACCCTGCTCACCGCGGCCGTGGAGGCGCGGCAGGCCCGCGCCGACGTCACCGCCGCCCTGCTGCGGCTCGGCGCGCCCGCCACGACGCTGCGCTCCGCCGCGGCCCTGCGCGCCGGCGTGCTCCTGGCCGTCTTCGTCCCGCTGACCTTCCTGATCGCCGACCTCGCCGCGCTGCCGCTGACCCGCTGACGAACGCGGGAACGCGAGGAACGCGGGAACGCGGACGAAAAAAAGTTCCGCGCCGACGATGAGTTCCGCGCCGAGGCCCGGTCTACCCCACCGAGCGGCACGAACGACGTGCACGTGCACACCGACGGGAGAGACCCACCATGTACCAGCAGATGATCTTCGTGAACCTGGCGACCGACGACGTGGCCGCGTCCCGGAAGTTCTTCACCGAGCTCGGCTACACGATCAACCCGCAGTTCTCCACCGACGACTGCTCGTGCGTCGTCATCAGCGACACGATCATCGCGATGCTGCTCAGCAAGCAGCGCTACGCCGACTTCACCAAGAAGGAGATCGCGGACGCCAGGAAGACCAGCGAGGTGCTGATCTGTCTGAGTGCCGAGAGCCGCGAGAAGGTCGACGAGCTGGTCGAGAAGGCCCTCGCCGCCGGTGGCACCGTGAGCGGCGAGACCCAGGACCACGGCTACATGTACGGCCGCGCATTCGACGACCTCGACGGGCACACCTGGGAGGTCATGTGGATGGACCCGGCGGCGGTGCAGGGCTGAGCGAGACGGCGGGACACGGGGCCGCCCAGGACGTTCAAACGTCTGCGCGGTTAATAAAACGGCAAAGCCAACGCCCTTGCGGGGCATATGCGTTGACAGTTCTGACGGAGCGCTTATAGACCTGAGCCTCCTGGGGGTGCCGGGGCAGCCGCGTCCTCCGTGGTCGCCCCAACGCCCCCTTCACCCCCCGCAATTGCGCATCCCGTGAAGGGCCAAGGCCATCTTGTCCATATCACTGTCCCGCCGCACCGCACGTTCCGTGCGCATCCTGGGCGTCGCCGCCTCAGCCGCCGCACTCGCGCTCGGCGTCGCAGGCAACGCGCTCGCGTGCAACATCAGCGAGTTCTCCGCCGAAGCCACGTGCGCCGGCGGCAAGGGCGTCATCGTCGTCACCGACAAGGACGGGTCCGGTACCCCGGCCGTTGTCTCCGTGTTCCTGGAGAACAACGGCGCCGACGCGAGGAAGGTCGGCACCCAGGAGGTCAAGGGCTCCGCCCAGGGCACCACCGTCACCTTCGCCGAGGACTGGCAGCCGAACGCCGTCTACCGCATCCACGTCCAGGCCCGAGGCACCAAGGTCGACAACGACATCAGCCCCAACCTGACCACCCCGTCCACGGCCTGTGCGCCGGCCACGCCGAGCGCACCGGCCACCCCGTCGAAGCCGGCCACCCCGACCCCGTCCGCATCGGCGTCGTCGGCGACGCCGTCGACCCCCGGCTCTGCGACTCCGGCTCCGTCCGAGTCGCAGAGCAGCACCGCTCCCGCGGGCACCGTGAGCAACGCTCCCTCGCCCGCCGCCGGTGACTCCAACCTCGCCGAGACCGGTGCGAACTCCAACACCGGCCTGATCGCCGGCATCGCGGCCGCCCTGGTCGTCGTCGGCGGAGGCGCGGTCTTCTTCGGCCTGCGCCGCCGTGGCGCGAGCAACGGTCGCTGACGACGCGCCTCCGTACGCCGTACGCCTCCGTACGCCGCCCGTGTGGCCCGTCCCCGAAACCGGGGGCGGGCCACACGGCTTTCACGCCGGCCGCGTGATCAGCCGAGCACCACGACGTCCGCCGGGTCGAACTCCACCCCGACCTCGTCCCCGACCTCCGGTGCCGATCGCAGCGGGCAGGCCGCCTCCAGGCGGGGCGCGTCCTGCGGCTGGAGGTGGACGGCGACGTGGGTGCCCTGGAAGGTACGGGCGGCGACCCGGCAGCGCAGGCCCTCGTCGGTGGGGACCAGACGGACACCGGCGGGCCGTACGACGAGGCTGCGGGCGCCCTGCGGGGCGTCCTCGGGCACCGGCACCTTGCCCCACGGGGTGACCGCCGCCTCTCCCTCGACCCTCGCCTCGACGACGTTCTCGAAGCCGAGGAAGCGGGCCACGAAGGCGTCCGCCGGCCGCTGCCACACCTCAAGGGGCGTACCGGACTGGGCGATCCGGCCCTCCCGCATCACCACCACCCGGTCGGCGAGCGCGAACGCCTCGCCCTGGTCGTGGGTGACGGCCAGCACGGTGGTGCCCAACCTCCCGAACAGCTCCCGCAGTTCGACGACAAGGCGTTCGCGCAGCGAGCGGTCGAGCTGGCCGAGGGGTTCGTCGAGCATCAGCAGCCGGGGCCGGGGCGCGAGGGCGCGGGCGAGGGCCACCCGCTGCTGCTCACCGCCGGAGAGCGCGGCCACGGCCCGGGCACCGGCCCCCGGCAGCCCGACCAGGTCCAGCAACTCCCCCACCCTGGCGGCCCGTTCACCCTTCGACGCGCCGCGCATCCGCAGTCCGAAGCCGACGTTCCCGGCCACGTCCCGCTGCGGGAAGAGCTGGTGGTCCTGGAACATCAGGCCGACCTCGCGCCGGTGCGCCGGCACCCCCGACTGGTCCCGCCCGTCGAGCAGCACCCGCCCGGAGTCCAGCGGCTGGAGTCCGGCCACCGCCCGCAGCAGCGTCGACTTGCCGCTGCCGCTGGGTCCGAGCACACACACGATCTCGTGCTCGGCGACCGCGAGATCGACGGCATCGAGCGCGGCCCGCCCGCCGAAGCGGACGGTCGCGGCCTGAAGGCCCAGCAGCATCTAGAACTCCCCGCTCCGGTCGGTGCGCAGCCGTTCGAGGACGAGCAGCGCCACCGCGCACACCACCATGAGAATCGTCGACAGGGCCATGGCCTGCCCGTAGTTGAGGTCGCCCGGACGTGACAGCAGCCGAGCCACGGCGACCGGCAGGGTCGGGTTGTCGGGCCGGGCGATGAACACGGTCGCCCCGAACTCCCCCAGCGACACCGCGAAGGCGAACCCGGCGGCGACCAGCAGCGCCCGCCGCACCATCGGCAGATCGACCTCCCGCCACACCCGCCACGGCGACGCCCCGAGCACGGCCGCCGCCTCCCGCAGCCGTACGTCCACCGCGCGCAGCACCGGCAGCATGGTCCGCACCACGAAGGGCACGCCGACCAGGGCCTGGGCGAGCGGGACCAGCATCCAGGACTGCCTGAGGTCGAGCGGCGGCTCGTCCAGCGCGATCAGGAAGCCGAAGCCGACCGTCACGGCGGACACCCCGAGCGGCAGCATCAGCAGCGCGTCGAAGCCGCGCACGATCCGGCCGGAGTCACGGCGGGCGAGCGCGGCCGCGGCGAGGCCGCCCACGACCACGGCGACGGCGGTCGCGGCGGCGGCGTAGGACAGGGAGGCGCCGATGGCGTGGATCGGCGCGACCAGGAAGGTGCCGCCGTCGGCGTCGGTCAGCGCCCGGTAGTAGCCGAAGCCGGGCGCGGTGAGCGAGCGCTGCACCAGCACGGCGAGCGGCAGCAGCAGGAGCAGGGCGATCGTGGCGAGGACGGCGGCCAGCAGCGCCCACTGGCCCGCGCCGCGCGGGCGGCGGGCCGTGAGGGAGGCGTCCACCAGCTTCAGCGCGGTCTCCCGGCGCCGTACGGTCCACGCGTGCACGGCCAGGATCGCGCCCACCGCCAGGAACTGGACGATCGTCAGCACGGCCGCGGTGGACAGGTCGAAGATCTCGGAGGTCTGCCGGTAGATCTCCACCTCGAGGGTGGAGAAGGTGGGGCCGCCGAGGATCTGCACCACGCCGAAGGAGGTGAAGGTGAACAGGAAGACCATGAGCGCGGCGGCGGCGAGGGCCGGGGCCAGGGCGGGCAGGGTGACCTTGCGCCAGGCCGTCAGCGGCGAGGCGCCCAGCATCCGGGCGGCCTCCTCCTGCCGGGGGTCGAGCTGGGACCACAGCCCGCCCACCGTCCGTACGACGACCGCGTAGTTGAAGAAGACGTGGGCCAGCAGGATCGCCCACACCGTGGTGTCCAGCCGCAGGCCCCACAGCTCGTCGAGCAGTCCCCCGCGCCCGACCAGGGCGAGGAAGGCGGTGCCGACGACGACGGTGGGCAGCACGAACGGCACGGTGACCACGGCCCGCAGGACCTGGCGGCCGGGGAAGTCGAAGCGGGCGAGGACATACGCGCCGGGCAGCGCGACCAGCAGGGTGAGCGCGGTGGAGGCGAGCGCCTGCCAGGTGGTGAACCACAGCACGTGCCGGATGTCGGACTGCCCGAGCACGTCCGCGATCCGCCCGACGTGCCAGGCCCCGTCGTCCTTCAGACCGCGCCGGACGATCGCGGCGACGGGGTAGGCGAAGAACACCGCGAAGAACGCGACGGGCACGGCCATCAGGCCGAGCCGCGCCGCGTTCCCCTTACGGCTGCCCGTACGGTCCTCGCCGCCGGCTACTTCAGGACGAGCGAGGTCCACGACTTGACCCACTGGTCACGGTTGGCGGCGATCCTGTCGGGGGCCATGGTCTCGGGGTGCTTGGCCTGGGGGCCGTACTCCGTGAACTCCGGCGGCACCTGGGCGGCCTCGCGGACCGGGTAGACGAACATGTTCAGCGGCATGTCGTCCTGGAACTGCTTGGTGAGCAGGAAGTCGAGGAACGCCTTGCCGCCCTTGGTGTTCCGGGCGTTGTCGAGCAGTCCCGCGTACTCGATCTGCCGGAAGCAGGTGCCGTACGCCACCCCGGTCGGCGCGGTCTTCGGCTTCGGGTCGGCGTAGACGACCTCGGCGGGCGGCGAGGAGGCGTAGGAGACGACGAGCGGCCGGTCGCCCTTGGCCTTCTTTCCGCCGGCGGATCCGGAGAACTCCTGGTTGTAGGCCTGCTCCCAGCCGTCGACGACCTTGACGCCGTTGGCCTTGAGCTTCTTCCAGTAGTCCTGCCAGCCGTCGTCACCGTACTTGGCGGCGCTGCCGAGCAGGAAGCCGAGGCCGGGCGAGGAGGTGGCGGCGTTCTCGGTGACGAGCAGGTTCTTGTACTGCGGCTTGACGAGGTCGTCGAAGGAGGCCGGCGGGGTCAGCTTGTGATCGGCGAAGTACTTCTTGTCGTAGTTGACGCAGATGTCGCCGGAGTCGATCGGCGTGACCCGGTGCTTGGCCTCGTCGACCCGGTACTCGGGCAGCACCAGGTCCGAGCCCTTCGGCTGGTACGGCTGGAACAGGCCGTTGTCCAGGGCGCGGGAGAGCAGCGTGTTGTCGACGCCGAAGAAGACGTCGCCCTGCGGGTTGTCCTTGGTGAGGATGGCCTTGTTGACGGCCTGGCCGGCGTCGCCGTCCTTGAGGACCTTGACGGTGTAGCCGGAGCTCTTCTCGAAGTCCTGGAGCACGTTCTTGGAGACGGCCCACGAGTCGTGGCTGACGAGGGTCACGGTCTTGGAGTCCGCGGCCTCGGACGTCCCCTTGCCGTCGGTCGACCCGCACGCGGACAGCGTGACGAGGCCGAGTCCGACCGCCACGGCGACGAACGTCTTGTTGTGCACTGGTTTTCCTCCTGGGGGTTGGCCAGGAAGAGACGCGGCCCTGCCCGGGATCCGCGAGGATGCCCGGGCAGGGCGCAACAGCTCGAGTGATGACCGAACTTCCTACCCAGAATGACCTGGGCAAGGTTCAGAGGGTCTGCGGCCGGTGCCGCACTCTCAGCGCTGTGGCGCTCCCCTGTCGGAATATGAAGATATGGACGGTCACAGACTACCGCCCGGCCTCCACGCGGCCGTCGACCGGCCACCGTCCGGCTACCTCTCGGTGGCCGCCAGCTGTCCACACGCCCCGTCGATCTCCTGACCGCGGGTGTCCCGGACGGTCACCGGCACCCCGTGCGCCGCGATCGCCTCGACGAACGCCTTCTCGTCCTCGGGGCGTGAAGCGGTCCACTTGGATCCGGGGGTCGGGTTGAGCGGGATCAGGTTGACGTGCACCGGCTTGCCCTTGAGGAGGCGGCCGAGCCGGTCGCCGCGCCAGGCCTGGTCGTTGATGTCCCGGATCAGCGCGTACTCGATGGACAGCCGGCGCCCGGACTTCGCGCTGTACTCGAAGCCGGCGTCCAGCACCTCACGCACCTTCCACCGCGTGTTCACGGGGACGAGGGTGTCGCGCAGCTCGTCGTCGGGAGCGTGCAGGGAGATGGCGAGCCGGCACTTGAGGCCCTCGTCGGCGAACCGGTGGATCGCCGGGACCAGGCCCACCGTGGAGACGGTGATCCCGCGCTGGGAGAGCCCCAGCCCGTCCGGCTCGGGGTCGGTCAGCGCACGGATGGCACGGATCACCCGGTTGTAGTTGGCGAGCGGCTCGCCCATGCCCATGAAGACGATGTTGGACAGCCGCGCCGGCCCCCCGGGCACCTCGCCGTCCCGCAGAGCCCGCATCCCGTCGATGATCTGGTGCACGATCTCGGCGGTCGACAGGTTCCGGTCGAGCCCGGCCTGCCCGGTGGCACAGAACGGGCAGTTCATCCCGCACCCGGCCTGCGAGCTGATGCACATGGTCACCCGGTCCGGGTAGCGCATCAGCACCGACTCCACGAGCGTGCCGTCGAACAGCCGCCACAGCGTCTTGCGAGTGGTCCCCTGGTCGGTCGACAGATGCCGCACGACCGTCATCAGCTCGGGAAGCAGCGCCTCCTGCAGCTTGACGCGGGATCCGGCCGGGATGTCGGTCCACTGCTCCGGGTCGTGCGCGTACCGCGCGAAGTAGTGCTGCGAGAGCTGCTTGGCACGAAACGGCTTCTCACCGATCGCGGCCACGGCCTCCTTGCGCTCGGCAGGCGAGAGATCGGCAAGGTGCCGCGGCGGCTTCTTGGCTCCGCGCGGGGCGACGAAAGTGAGTTCTCCGGGCTTGGGCATGGTGGTACCAGTGTCGCAGATCCACTTGGGTGACCTGGGGCTGTCGCTTCCTACGACTGTCGTCAGCAGTCGTCACCGGTCGCCGCTGAGCGGCCTCGGACGGCCCGGAGACGGCCCAGGAACGGAGCGCCGCCGCGCTGCCGCAGGGCGCCCGGGGCCTCCGTCACCGGCGGCTCAGCGGGTGGTGTCGGAGCCGGAGCCCTTACGCGACAACGGTGCTCTGCCGACCAGGCCCGCGACGTCTGAACGCCATGGACGCCTGGGCCGGGCATGGAGACGGCGCCTCTTCCGTGTCACTCGTCTGCACTGTCGAAGGCGACGGCGGACAGCCGTCCGCTGAGGCTGGGACCTGACACAGGTGCGGCGCGCTGCCTCTTCCGGGAGCCGACCGGGCAAATGGGATCGCGGCACGGCGGAACGCACTGCCGAAGGTGAGAGAAGGTGTCTCCGCATGTCACACCACACGGCGATGGCGCCGGAGGCCACCTGGGTGGCCAGGTGGGCGGGAGCTCTGCTGTGTCTCGTGGTGGCCGCCATCCATGTCGTGGACCAAGGCGGCATCACGGCGACGAGAGACCCCTACTATGTCGGCGTCGCCTACCACGTCCTGGAGATCGCGGCCGTGGTCGCCGCCGTGCTGCTCCTCATCGGTCTCGTCAGACTGGGATGGCTGCTGGCAGCGGGGGTCGCCATCGGCCCCCTGCTGGGCTACATCTTCTCCAGGGGGACGGGACTTCCCGACTACAGCGACGACATCGGCAATTGGACGGAACCGCTCGGGCTGGTCAGCCTGGCCGTCGAGGGAGCCCTGCTCCTGCTGTCAGTGCCGCTCTTCGTGCGAAGCCTGCGCCGCAGAACCTAGGAAAGCTGCGCCGAGTAGCTCGTACACGCTCCCGCCCGGACTGCGAGTGTGACCGACGACAAGGGGTCAGCCCCGGAGGAAGCCCCTCCTGAGCCGCCCCTTCGTCCGGTGCCCCCGGCAGGATTCGACCCTGTGACACCCGCCTTGGGAGCGAGGTTGGCCGATCCTGGACCTGACGTCCGGTTTCCCTGCCTTGGACACAGTCCGGTGGAACTCACCCCTGCGGACCCTGGTTCCCCGTGAGTCCCCGTCCGTTCCGGCACGGGAGTGGCACGAGCCAGGGAACCTGCCCCGGACCTCTCGATGCGAACTACGGGCGAGCAGGTCATCGAGGTCATTCGACCTGACGGTTCATCACCGAGCGGGTCCGGCTCCTCGGTTGAGGGCTCCTCGGATCGGTGGCTCAGCTTTCCGGGTCGTACATGATCTCGCGCACCTCCTGTGCGCACCGGCACGCCCCGGCGATCTTCGCGGCCCACATCAGCGCGTCCTCGCGCGACGGGACCTCGATGATCGAGAAACCGCCGACGACCGCCTTGGTCTCGGGGAACGGTCCGTCCGTGACCGTGCCGTCGGTGGCCACGATGCTCGCCTGCTGACGTTCCACTCCGGCGCCGAAGATCCAGACACCTGCGTCCTTGGCCTCCTGGACCACCCGGTGGGATGCCTCGGCGACCGCCGGGAAGTCCTCCTCGGGGAAGGTCATCGATCCGTCGTCGAACGAGATCAGGTACCGCGACATCGTGTTCGCCTCCTTGTTCAGCGACCACCCGGCCGCCTCGTCACTGCTCCCGGTCCGACAGACCGCGTGTCAGCTACTCATCGGTAGTCTCGCCCCGCTTCAAGAGAGGTCTAGGGAGTCTCAATGGGTGAGTCAACCCCGAGAGATCTTGAAAACCGCCGTGACGCGAGCCACCGTGGGTTCAAATCCCAAACCCACCGCGCACGTGAACGGCCCCTGACCAGGCGAATCGGTCGGGGGCCGGTGCGTTGTGCCGTGCCCGCTCGTCACCCTGGTTCCCCGCGCTATCGGGCACGGAGGGGGCACGGGCCCCTTGGTTACCCGCCGGATAGCGATGATCAGTAGGTGGTCAGACACTCACCCGCAGTGCGGCCCGGCGCTTAGAAGAGAGGCGGGCGCTCACGCTTACTCAGGGCTCTGACGTGCGCGTTTACTGGTGCAGGGCTGCATCCCTCGGCCAACTTAACCGCGTATTCACCGGAGAAAGGCATTCCGGTGTGCATCCCGATGCCTGATGACCGCCGTGCAGAAGAGGACTGATGCTGGTCAACCAGGAAAGTGGCGCAGGGTCAGTAGCCCCCACGGAGAACTGCCGCCCCGGTCCGCAACAGGATCGACAGGTCCAGGCCCATCGACCAGTTGTCTACGTAGTAGAGATCGAGCCGGACCGCCTCGTCCCAGGGCAGGTCGGAGCGTCCGCTGACCTGCCACAGTCCGGTGAGGCCGGGCTTGACGAGCAGCCGGCGCCTGATGTCCGGCGGGTAGGCCGCCACCTCTTCGGGCAGCGGCGGCCGTGGACCGACGAGGGACATGTGGCCCATGACGACGTTGAGGAGCTGTGGCAGATCGTCGAGTGACCTGCGGCGCAGGAAGGCGCCGAACCGGGTGATCCGCGGGTCGTGGCGCAACTTGAACAGCGGACCGTCGCTGTTCTCGATCGAATGCGCAAGCGTCGCCTGGAACGCTTCAGCATCCCGATGCTTGCTGGGCTGACCTGTGCCGGAGCGCTACGGGGCCTGACTGCCGGCGACCTGGTTCCCGCCATTCCCCGTGGTTCCCCGCACGATCTTGCACGGTTCTGGCACGACTGTTCCCCCACTCATCCGAAGACCAGGTCGAGGCAGCAGTCGCCGCTCTCCACGTTGCGGGAGAAGCGGGCAGGGGCCAGGCAGCCGCCGGAATGGGGCCCCGGGCCTTATCGGCGGACGGCCCGGTCAATCAGCTGCCGGCCCAGGGCCGGCCCCGGCCCACCGAAAAGCCCCCCTCTTTGCGGCGGGAACCGCAGGTAGGGGGCTTCTTCAGTGTGAGTTTGGAGAGCGCGCTGTCGGATCTCGCCGGCCGGGGGATCAGGGCCGGGGAGATCCAGCCGGGCGCCCAGCAGGTGCGGTTCGCGGCGGTGCTCGACCCGGACGGCAACCGGGTCACGCCGATCGAGAATCCGGTGACGTAGCCGCTCCAGGCGCGGCGGGGGTGGTCAGGACAGGATGCCGACGACGGCGGTGACGACCCAGGAGACGTACGTCTTCGTCCGGTGCCAGCCGTTGCAGTACCGCCGCGGCCTGCGCCGTCCGCCCTGTGCGATGAGCGCCTCGCACCAGCGGCACGGCAGGTCGCCGTGGTAGGTGCCGTCCTTCTCCAACCGTGCCCGCCCCATGGGCCGAACCCTAGCCGCGGGTCCCGCCCAGGGGGAGGTGCGGTCGTCAGCCGCCTCCGACGAACAGCACCAGGAGCAGCCACACCACCGGGGCCGTCGGCAGGAGGGAGTCCAGGCGGTCCATGATGCCGCCGTGGCCCGGGAGCAGGGTGCCCATGTCCTTGATGCCCAGATCGCGTTTGATCATGGACTCGCCGAGGTCGCCGAGGGTGGCGCTGGCGGCGACGGCGAGGCCGAGGACGAGGCCCTGCCACCAGGCGCCGTCGTCGATCAGGAACTGCAGGCACAGCGCCCCCGCCACCATCGCGAAGGCGACCGCGCCGAACAGGCCCTCGCGGGTCTTGCCGGGGCTGATGCGCGGGGCGAGCTTGTGCTTGCCGAAGCGCCAGCCGACGGCGTACGCGCCCGTGTCGCTGACCACTGTGAGGATCAGGAAGGTCAGGACGCGGAACGGGCCGTCGTCCGCGGTGAGCATCATCGCCACGAACGTGGCCAGGAACGGAACGTAGAACGCCGCGAAGACGCCCGCGGTGACGTCCCTGAGGTAGCCCTCCGGCGGCTGTGTCATCCGCCAGACCAGGACCGCGAGCGCGGTCAGCGCCATCGCCACCCAGGCGCCCTCGGCGTCGCGGACGTATCCGGCGACCACCATCGCGGCGCCGCCGACCGCCAGCGGCACCAGCGGAGCCCTGATGCCCTTGCGCTCCTCCAGCCGCTTCGTCAGCTCCCACAGGCCGACCACGACCGCGACCGCGATCACGCCGACGAACACGGCCTTGACGATGAACAGCGAGGCGATGATCACCACGCCGAGCCCGAGGCCGACTCCTATGGCAGCGCCCAGGTCACGGCCCGCGCTCTTCTTCTGCGGCGCGGGCGCCGGCTGCGGGGCGTCGGGCATGGGCTCCGGATTCTGCTGTGCCGTCCCGTGGGCGGGCGGCGTCTGCGGCGTGTCGTAGGGCCGGGGCTGGGCCGCCTGGTACGGCTGCGGGTCGTAGGCCCCCGGCTGCGGGTCATGAGGCTGCCGCGGGTGCGGCTGTGCGTCGTAGGACTGCGGGTACGGCTGTGCGTGCTGCGGCCTGCCGTACTGCTGTGGCTGCTGCTGCGGATGCGGCCGCGACGTCTCGTCTCGGAACAAGGGGCCGCCCGTCCGAGCGGCCCCCCGGTCGGTCTCCTGGTTTCCGCCGTCTGCGGGCACCTCGGGCACGATGGGCATGGGGCGAGTCTGCTGGGCGCCCTGCGCACCGTACGCGGGGTCCGCCGGGGCGGCCCCCGGGACGGGTCCCTGGGCGGGTGACCGGTCCGTGGGCCCCCAGTACCCGGCTTGCGGCGGCGCTCCCCAGGAAGAGTCGTTCATCAGACCTCGAGCAGCTCCGACTCCTTGTGCTTCAGGAGCTCGTCCACCTGCGCGACGTACTTCGCGGTGGTGTCGTCGAGCTCCTTCTCCGCACGGCGGCCCTCGTCCTCGCCGACCTCGCCGTCCTTGATCAGCTTGTCGATGGCGTCCTTGGCCTTGCGGCGCACGGAGCGGATGGACACCTTGGCGTCCTCGCCCTTGCCCTTGGCGACCTTGATGTACTCGCGGCGGCGCTCCTCGGTGAGCTCGGGGAAGACCACCCGGATGATGTTGCCGTCGTTGCTCGGGTTGACGCCCAGGTCGGAGTCCCGGATCGCCTGCTCGATGTTGCGCAGCGCGCTCTTGTCGAACGGGGTCACGACCGCCATCCGCGGCTCCGGCACGGAGAACGAAGCCAGCTGGTTGATCGGCGTCGGCGCACCGTAGTAGTCGGCCACGATCTTGTTGAACATCGCCGGGTGCGCACGGCCGGTGCGGATCGCGGCGAAGTCCTCCTTGGCGACCACGACGGCCTTCTCCATCTTCTCCTCGGCCTCGAGGAGGGTCTCTTCGATCACCACTTGCTCCTGCGTGTCTTGAGTGGAACCGGCTGCGGTTCCTTGTCGGGGCCGGCGGCCGGCTGCGTCGCGTCTTCTTCCTGCACGGTTCCCGACCGGCAGGACATTGTCCATCCCCCGGTCAGGGTCCGTCGGTGTTGCCGGTCAGTCCCGGCTGCCGTGATCACCCACAAGTGTGCCGATCTTCTCACCCTTGACGGCGCGGGCGATATTGCCCTCCGCAAGAAGCTCGAAGACGAGGATCGGGAGCTTGTTGTCACGGCACAACGTGATCGCCGTGGCGTCGGCGACCTTCAGGTCGCGCGTGATGACCTCGCCGTAACCGAGGGAGTCGAACTTCACGGCGTCCGGGTTGGTCTTCGGGTCGGCGTCGTACACCCCGTCCACGCCGTTCTTGCCCATGAGCAGCGCCTCGGCGTCGATCTCCAGGGCGCGCTGGGCGGCGGTGGTGTCGGTGGAGAAGTACGGCATGCCCATACCGGCGCCGAAGATGACCACACGGCCCTTCTCCAGGTGGCGCACGGCGCGCAGCGGGATGTAAGGCTCGGCGACCTGGCCCATGGTGATGGCGGTCTGGACCCGGGACTGGATGCCTTCCTTCTCCAGGAAGTCCTGCAGCGCGAGGCAGTTCATCACGGTGCCGAGCATGCCCATGTAGTCAGAGCGGGCGCGGTCCATGCCGCGCTGCTGGAGTTCGGCGCCGCGGAAGAAGTTGCCGCCGCCGATCACGACCGCGATCTGGGCGCCGTCCCGTACGACGGCCGCGATCTCGCGGGCGATGGCGTGCACCACGTCCGGGTCGACGCCCAGGCCCCCACCGCCGGAGAATGCCTCTCCGGACAGCTTCAGCAGAAACCGGCCGGTCACTTTGCCGTCGTCGCTCTTCTGGGCCTTGGTGGTCATGGAGATCCCGCCTCTGTTACGTGGTGCACATGCGAAGAAGGCCATTGCCGGTGGGGCGTGTTTCGCATCCCATGCAGCGGCAATGGCCTCCTCGTCAGATCTGCTGTCGTGTGTCACGCGCGCGTGCGTGGTGGCACTCGCGGGCGACGTGGACGACTGCTGTCGACCCTATCGGGCCGGGCGTCCGTCGCGATACGGACTTCGGCCTCAGATGCCGACCTTGATGCGCGTGAAGCGCTTCAGGGTGACACCGGCCTCGTCCAGAACCTTCTGGACCGACTTCTTGTTGTCCAGCGCGTAGGGCTGGCCGAGCAGGGTGGCGTCCTTGAAGAAGCCGTTCAGACGACCCTCGACGATCTTGGCGATCGCGGCCTCGGGCTTGCCCTCGGCGCGGGTGGTCTCCTCGGCGATGCGACGCTCGGACTCGACGACGTCGGCCGGGATCTCGTCCTTGGAGAGGAACTTCGGCGCGAAGGCGGCGATGTGCTGGGCGACGCCCTTGGCGACCTCGGCGTTCGGCTTGTCGAGCTCGACGAGGACACCGATCTGCGGGGGCAGGTCGGGCATCGTGCGGTGCATGTAGGCGGTGACGAAGCCGTCCGAGAACTGCGCGAAGCGGTCCAGGACGATCTTCTCGCCCAGGTTGGCGTTGGCCTCGTCCACGAACGCCTGGACGGTCTTGCCGGCCTCGATCTCGGAGGCGAGCAGGGCCTCGAGGTCGGCCGGGGAGGTCTTGGCGACGTGCTCGGCGATGGCCTTGGCGACGGCCTGGAACTTGTCACCCTTGGCGACGAAGTCCGTCTCGCACTTCAGCTCGACGAGGACACCGGAGGAGTTGTCGTCGGCGATGATCGAGACCACGGCGCCGTTCTCGGCGGAGCGGCCCTCGCGCTTGGCGACGCCCTTCTGGCCCTTGATGCGCAGCGCCTCGACAGCCTTCTCGACGTTGCCCTCGGCCTCGTCCAGCGCCTTCTTGCAGTCCATCATGCCGGCGCCCGTGAGCTCACGGAGCTTCTTGACGTCGGCGGCGGTGTAGTTCGCCATGAGTCTGTGAATCTTTCTCGAAGTCTGGAAGATCGAAGATCAGGGGGTCCGCGGGGCCCGTGCCCCCTCAGGGAGCCTCTCGCTCGTCGAGCAGGGCCCGCTGACGCGCCGCTGACCTACGGGTGAACGGCGGGAGCGGACTTCATGCACCGCTCCCGCCGTCAACACTGACGCTGACGGGTCAGGCCTGCTGCTCGCCCTCGGCGGCCGGGGCCTCTTCGGCCGGAGCCTCGGCAGCAGCGGCAGCCGGGGCCTCGGCAGCGGCGGCCTCGGCCGGCTTCTCGGCCTCGGCGGCCGGAGCCTCTTCGGCCTTCTTCTCACCCTCGAGCAGATCGCGCTCCCACTCGGCGAGCGGCTCGCCCGCGGCCTTCTCGCCCTTCTCACCGGCGGCCACGCCGGAGCGGGCGATGAGGCCCTCGGCGACGGCGTCGGCGATCACACGGGTGAGCAGGGTGACGGAGCGGATCGCGTCGTCGTTGCCCGGGATCTTGTAGTCGACCTCGTCGGGGTCGCAGTTGGTGTCGAGGATGGCCACGACCGGGATGTTGAGCTTCCGGGCCTCGCCGACCGCGATGTGCTCCTTCTTGGTGTCCACGATCCAGACGGCGCTGGGCACCTTCTGCATCTCGCGGATACCGCCGAGGGTCTTCTCCAGCTTGGCCTTCTCGCGGGAGAGGACCAGCAGCTCCTTCTTCGTGAGGCCGGAGGCGGCCACGTCCTCGAAGTCGATCTGCTCGAGTTCCTTCAGGCGCTGCAGGCGCTTGTAGACGGTCGAGAAGTTGGTGAGCATGCCGCCCAGCCAGCGCTGGTTGACGTAGGGCATGCCGACGCGGGTGGCCTGCTCGGCGATGGCCTCCTGCGCCTGCTTCTTCGTGCCGACGAACATGACCGTGCCGCCGTGGGCGACGGTCTCCTTGACGAACTCGTAGGCGCGGTCGATGTACGACAGCGACTGGAGCAGGTCGATGATGTAGATGCCGTTGCGCTCGGTGAAGATGAAGCGCTTCATCTTCGGGTTCCAACGACGGGTCTGGTGACCGAAGTGGACGCCGCTCTCCAGCAGCTCCCGCATCGTGACGACGGCCATGGCCGTTCTCCTTGAGTTTCTCGGTTGTGCCGCGGATGCCGGACGGCTTCCGCGCCTGACGCCCGCGGCGCGCCGTGCCACGAAGGACCGAGGGGCGCTGACACCGGCCGTTGCCGGCCAGAGTGTCGGGGCGTGCGAAGTCGACCCGGTGACCCGGATCGCCATCAGAAGTGTACGGGACCCGGGAGGCGCCGGGTGACGCCGCTACCGACAACCGGTGAGTTGTCCACAACCGCCGGGTTGTCCACAGGCTCCGGCGGGGTGCGGCGGGGGTGCGGGACCGTGGGGCCATGTGCGCAATGGGCGGGAAACGACGGGTGGGCGTGCGGCTCGGACTGCTGCTGGGGACGGTGGTGGCCCTGCTCGCGTCGGTGGCATGGGCGGGCGGGGGCGGTGCTCCGGCTCCGCAGGGGGCTGCCGGGCGGGTGGCAGTGGAGACGCCCAGGCCGGCGGCGGCAGCGGACGGGGCGGTGCCGGCGGCGGTGGGCCGCTTCTGGCCGGTGGGGGTACGTCCGCCGGTGCTGCGCGGCTGGGAGCCGCCGGCGACGGAGTACGGCCCCGGGCACCGGGGTGTGGACCTGGCGGCGCCACCGGGTGCTCCGGTACGGGCAGTGGCGGCCGGCCGGGTGTCCTTCGCGGGCCCGGTGGCGGGACGGGGCGTGGTGTCCGTGGAGCTGGCGGGTACGGGCGCCCCTCCCCTGCGGACGACCTACGAGCCGGTGCGCCCCGCGGTGAGGGAGGGCGATGAGGTGGACGCGGGCGAGGCGCTCGGCACGGTGGAGCAGACGGCACCGGGCGGCGCCTCGCACTGCGCGACGGGCTGCCTGCACTGGGGCCTGCTGAGAGGAGGGGCGTACCTGAACCCCCTCCTGCTCCTCCCCCCGTGGCTGCTGAACCCGGCTCCGCCGAGGCTGCTGCCGGTACTGGGCGTGCCGTTGCCGACCTAGGAGGTGTCTCGTCGATCATGCCGGGCTCGCGGCGCCTGGCACCGCTCCCTGATCCGCCCTGATCGACGAGACACCCCCTAGCACGCACAACCTCAGCCGCGTACCCCCCGCAGCGCCATCCCCACCGCCGCCTCCGCCACGACCGAGGGCTCCTCCGCGGCTCCCAGCTCGATCCTCCGCACGGCCGCGTCCACCACGCCCTGCAGCAGCATCGCCGCCAGCCGGGGCTGCCCGTGGCCCAGCTCCCCCAGCGCTTCGACGATCATCGCGACGAGCTCGCCGTGCGCGGCGCGGATCTTCTCGCGCGCCCCCGCGTCCAGCTCGCTCGCCGAGATCGCCACCACGGCCCGGTGCCGCCGGTCCCCGACGAGTTCCAGCTGCTTGCGGACGTACGCCTCGACCTTGGCCGCCGGGCCGTCGGCCGCGGCCATCGCCGCCGAGACCTCCGCGGCCCACACCGGGAAGTCGACCTCGCACAGCACCTCGACCACGGCGGCCCGCGACCGGAAGTACTCGTACACCGACGACCGCGCCAGCCCCGTCCGCTCGGCCAAGGCGGGGAAGGTCAGCGCCTCCGTCCCGCCTTCGGACAGCAGGGTCCGCGCCGCGTCCAGCAGGGCGGCTCGCTGCATCGACCGGTGCTCGGCCACGGAGGCCGCTCGAATCCTTGGCACGTCGACCACTGTACGGAGGCGCCACCCGGGTCGGGGCGGCCCGGGTCCCGGCGGGTCATGCCCGCGGGTCGGGCCCGCGGATCAGGCCCACGGATCAGGCCCGGCGGGGTCAGCGGCCGAAGCTCGCCAGCTTGGCGCGCAGTTGCAGCACCGACTTGGTGTGGATCTGGCTGACCCGGCTCTCGGTCACTCCCAGCACGTTGCCGATCTCGGCGAGTGTGAGGCCCTCGTAGTAGTACAGCGTGACGACGGTCTTCTCCCGCTCGGGCAGGGTGTTGATCGCCCGGGCCAGGAACCGGCGCAGCTCCCGGTCCTCGGCCACCTCCACCGGGTTGTCGGCGGCGGTGTCCTCCAGCGTGTCCATGAGGCTCAGCCGGTCGCCGCCCTCACCGCCCACGTGCAGCAGCTCCTCCAGCGCCACCACGTTGGCCAGTGACAACTGGCTGAAGACGGCGTGGAGTTCGTCGACCGCGATGCCCATCTCGGCGGCCACCTCGCTCTCCGACGGGGTGCGCCGCAGCCGGGCCTCCAGCGTGGCGTACGCCCGCTCGACGTTCCGCGCCTTCTGCCGCACCGAGCGGGGGATCCAGTCCAGTGCGCGCAGTTCGTCGATCATGGCGCCCCGGATCCGGGTGATCGCATAGGTCTCGAACTTGATCTCCCGGTCGATGTCGAACTTCTCGATCGCGTCGATCAGCCCGAAGACCCCCGAGGACACGAAGTCGGCCTGCTCCACGTTGGGCGGCAGGCCCACGCTCACCCGCCCCGCCACATACTTCACCAAGGGTGAGTAGTGCAGGATCAGCTGCTCACGCAGCCGGTCGTCCCCCGTCGCCTTGTACGACCGCCACAGCTCGTCGAGCGTCGAGGGAGCGGGCGGCCGCACGCTGCCACCGTCGCGGGCGGCTGGGGGGATCTCCGCCCGGTCGGAGCCGGAGGTGTGCTGGGGCATTCGTCGCCTTGTGCCGTTCTGCCGTGGGTGCGGCTTCCTGGGTGAGTTGTCGTATGGGTCGGGGATCGGGTTTCTGTATCGGAACCACGTGAGCGTAGCGTGACTGGAGTGTCGCGGTGCGCGAACGGCGGGGCGCGGGGCGTGCGCAGATTCGTTCCGCAGGGCGCTCCACCGGGTCAGCCGCGTCACCCTGGGTGACCGGCGAAACGCCCAACTGCGGGAATTTACGCAGGCGTCGGCGTTCCCCCGGACGGTCGAACACGCTCGGTCAGCACCCCTCCCGGCCGGCCCGGACGGAGATCATCGCCTGGCGTGTCAACTTCCATCCGTCGCCATGTCGTTCGACGTAACCAAGCGATCGGAGCTCGTACAGTCTCGCGACCGCGTCGTCCGGCGTCGTCCGGGCGCCGCGGGCGATCTCGGCCGCGTCCGCCGCGCCGCGCCCGGGGAGCGCGGCCAGGACCTGCCGGGCCTCCGGTTCCAGCAGGTCGCGCGGGAGAACGGGGCCGCGCCGGTCCGGGGCCAGCTCGCCCATGTCGCCGACCAGCTCGACGACTTCCGCGGCGTCGGTGACCAGCGCCGCCCCGCCGCGCAGCAATTCGTGGACACCGGCGGAGAGCGCGCTGGTGGCCGGGCCGGGCACCCCCATGGTGTGACGGCCCAGCCGCTGTGCGGCCCGGGCGGTGACCAGCGAACCGCTGCGGTAGGCGGCCTCCACGACCACCGTGCCGCGGGTGAGGGCCGCGATGACTCTGTTGCGGACGATGAACCTGTTCGGCGTCGGGTGGTCGCCGGGAGGCAGTTCCCCGACCACGAGTCCCTGCTCGGCGATCCTGTTGATCAGCTCGGTGTGCCCGCGTGGATAGGGCCGGTCGACGCCGCAGGCCAGGACGGCGACGGTGGCACCGCCGCTGCCGAGCGCGCCGCGGTGCGCGGCGCCGTCGACTCCGTAGGCGCCCCCGGACACCACCACCCAGCCGCGTTCGGCGAGCCCGGCGGCGAGGCAGGCGGCCATGTGGGCGCCGTACTCGGTGCAGGCCCGGGCGCCGACCAGGGCGACCGACCGCAGCGCCCACATCCGCAGGCTGGCCCGGCCGCGCACCCACAGTCCGGTGGGGCGGGCGTCGCCCAGGTCGTCGAGCTGGGCGGGCCACTCGGTGTCGCCGGGGCGCACGAACCGCACCCCGGCGTCCCGGGCGACGGCGAGGTCCCGTTCGGGATCGGCCCGCGCGGCCCGTGCGCACAGTCCGGCCCATCGCTTGTCGGACACCCCGGCGAGCCGCGGCGCGCCCTCCCGCAACCGCCGCACCAGGGCCACGGCCCCCAGTTCCCTCACCCACCGCCCTGCTGTCTCGTCCCCCGGCTCGACGACCCGGCTGAGAAAGACCCGGGCAAGCAGCTCACGCCCGCCATCGGCGCCACGGCCGCCGTCAGGGCCACGCCCGCCGGCAGGGCCGGGCACGCCATGAGCACCACGCCGGCCGTCCGGGCCACGCCCGCCGTCCGCGTCACGCTCGGCGTTCCGCCCGCCCCCGGCGCTCCGCTGCGGGGTCATGCGGGTGTCCCGATGGTCATGGGTACGCCGCGGGGGACCCCGGTGCGCAGTTGCAGTGCCAGGGCGACGTCGGAGGCGTCCGGGCGGTCGTGGCCGGCGAGGTCCGCCACCGTCCAGGCGACCCGGAGGACCCGGTCGAGTCCGCGGGCCGTGAGCACACCGCGTTCCAGATTGCGCTCCGCCTCGTCCAGCGCGCCGGCCGCCGCGTGCCAGCGGCTGCGCAGCTCACGCCCCGGCACCTCGCTGTTGGTCCGCCAGGGCGTGTCGGCCAGCCGTGCCGTCGCGCGCTCCCGGGCGGCCCGCACCCGGTCGGCCACCGCCGCCGTGGACTCCCCCCGGGCGTCGCGGGTGAGCTCCGACCGGGTGACCGGGTCGACCTCGACCCGCAGGTCCACCCGGTCGAGCAGCGGTCCGGAGAGCCGGGCCTGGTAGCGCCGGACGGCCGAGGGCGGGCACTCGCACAGGCTGTCGCGCTGCGAGAACCGGCCGCAGGGGCACGGGTTGGCCGCGAGCACCATCAGGAACGTCGCGGGAAAACGCACGACCCCGGCGCTGCGGGCGATCACCACGTGCCCGGCCTCCAGGGGCTGGCGCAGGGCGTCGAGGGCGTGGCTGCTGAACTCCGGGGCCTCGTCCAGGAAGAGCACGCCGCGGTGGGCGAGGGAGACGGCGCCGGGGCGGGCGACGCCGGGTCCGCCGCCGACGAGTGCCTGCATCGTCGCGGAGTGGTGCGGCGCGCAGTAGGGGGCGAGGTCGATGAGCGGTTTGCCCGGTGGCAGCAGCCCGGCCACCGAATGGACCGCCGTGACCTCCAGGGACTCCTGCCGGCCGAGCGGGGGCAGGATCCCGGGCAGTCGCTCGGCGAGCATGGTCTTGCCCGCGCCGGGCGGTCCCTCCAGGAACAGGTGGTGTCCCCCGACCGCGGCGACCTCCACCGCCGTGCGCGCGGAGATCTGGCCGACGACGTCGGCGAGGTCGTGCCCATGGTCGTGCTGGCCGGCGCCCACGCTGTGCATGCCGGTGGCCGCACCGGTGCCGGGCACGCGCAGCCCGGCGAGGAACGGATCGGGCCGTCCCTGCTCGTCCGGGTCCTCCTCGGGCACGGGTTCGTCGGTCAGTACGGCGATCAGCTGGCGCAGGCTGCGGACGCCGAGCACGGAGATTCCGGGCACCAGTGAGGCCTCGGCGGCCGCGCACTCCGGCACGACCACCTGTTCATAGCCGGCGTCCGCGGCGGCCAGCACCGCCGGGAGGATGCCCCGCACGGGCCGCACCCGGCCGTCCAGGCCGAGTTCCCCGATCATCACGACGTCGGCCAGTACCCGGGGGTCGATCCGCTCGGCGGCACCGAGCACCGCGCAGGCCACGGCCAGGTCGAAGCCGCTGCCGGCCTTGGGCACGGAGGCCGGGCTGAGTCCGACGGTGAGCTTCTTCTGCGGCCACTCGGCACCGGAGTTGACCACCGCCGCCCGCACCCGGTCCCGGCTCTCGGTCAGGCTCTTGTCCGGCAGCCCCACCAGGGTGAAGGCGGCGACACCCGGTTCGAGGTCGGCCTGGACCTCGACGACCACGCCCTCGACGCCGACGAGGGCCACGGAGCACGTACGCGCGAATCCCATCAGGCCGCCCCCCGTACGTGCTCGACGCGGGGCGCGCCGCGCCGGGGCAGCAGGACGCCGACGAGGTCGATGCGGACGCCGCCCGGGGGTGCTCCTCCGTGGGCGGCGATCCAGCGTTCCGCCAGCGCGCGCAGCCGCAGGGTCTTCTCCGGTGTGATCGCGGCCATCGGATGCTGGAAGGTGCCCGCCCTGCGGGTCTTCACCTCGCAGACGACCAGGACGTCCCCGTCCCGGGCCACGATGTCGATCTCACCGGTCCTGCCGCAGCGCCAGTTGCGCTCCAGGACCGTCATGCCGGTTCCGGCCAGCCGGCGGGCGGCGAGGTCCTCGCCGTACCTGCCGAGTCCGTTGCGTGCTTTGCTCATGTCGGCACCACCTCCGGCGCCAACGGTCACGCAACCGGCCCGGCGGAGTGGATCTTGGTGGGCTACTCACCGGTTGTGGACAACTCCGTCACTCACACGAGTGGTCTTCCCCACCACGGTCCGCCGCCGCCCCACGGCCGTCACCCGCTGGGCAGCTCCAGGTCGCTCTTGTTCAACTCCTCAATGTTCACGTCCTTGAACGTGAGGACACGCACCTGCTTCACGAACCGGGCCGGCCGGTACATGTCCCACACCCAGGCGTCAGCCATCGTCACCTCGAAAAACACCTCACCCTGGACCGAGTGCACCTGCATCTCGTAGTCGTTGGTGAGGTAGAAGCGCCGCTCGGTCTCGATCACGAATTTGAACAGACCGACGACATCGCGGTACTCCCGGTAGAGCTTGAGCTCCATCTCGGTCTCGTACTTCTCGAGGTCCTCGGCGCTCATGGCATGTTCCCCTTCAGCCGTACGGTCCCCCCATTGTGCGCCAGTCCCGCGAGCCCCTAGACGATTTCGGTGTCCAGAGTCACGGGCCCGGCCGGAGGACCTTCGTCGAGCAGTGTGCGCAGCAGCTCGGCGAGTCTGGTCGGATACACCGTCTCACGTGCCCGGGCCAGTTCCTGACACGTCCACCAGCGCGCTCCGGCGACGCTGCGCCGCTCCAGTTCCGTCAGGGCCGTCGCGGCGGTCGCCGTCTGGGTCGTACGGGCCAGGTAGTACCACTCGTCCTGGTCCCAGCGGCGGCCCGCGAACGGGAAGGAGCACCGGCGCCGCCACAGCACCGGCCCGAGCTCGACCTCGGTGATGCCGGTCTCCTCCGCGAGCTCCCTCAGAGCGGCCTCCTGGCGGCTCTCCTCGCCCTCCAGGCCACCGCCCGGCGTGAACCACCAGTCGTCGGCCGGATCGTCCGGCTCATGGCCGTGGAGGAGCAGGATGCGGTCCGCGGGGTCGAGCAGGACCACCCGGGCCACCTTGCGCAGCCCGTCGCCGGCCACGTCCTGGGTCTCAGCAAGCACCGGCCGGCTCCGTCCGGGCGCGGGCACGGGAGCGGCCCAGCCGCTTGGCGATCGGACCGTAGGCGCCACCGGCGAGGACCAGGACGGCGCCGACGACGACCAGCAGGACGATCGTGCGCAGCGGTCCCGGCCGGGAGAGGGCGCCCAGCTGCTCGAAGCCGGTGGGGCGCTCCAGCATGCCCTTCATGGGCCAGACGACGGCGTCGACCCGGGCGGTCACGTCGGCGCGGGCCACGGTGCCCTTGGCCGCGTCGTCGAGGTGGGCGCTGGAGTCAAGGGAGCCCTGGCGTTCGTCGCCGAGCAGGAACAGGCGGCCCTCGGGGACCTTCACGGTCGGGATGTTCTTGTCCTCGGCGACGCCGCCCTTCAGGTACGGCTCGTCGATCGGCTTGCCGTTGACGGTCAGCTTGCCCTGCGTGCAGCAGGCGACCGTGTCACCGCCGACGGCCACCACGCGCTTGACCACGGGCGCGTTCGACACCCAGCTCTTGTCGTAGAAGACGACGACGTCACCGCGGCGGATCTCGTCGCCGTCGACGCGCTGGGCGAGCACCCGGTCGCCCATGGCGATCGTCGGCGTCATGGAACTGGTGGGGACGGTGTACGGCCGGTAGACCACCGCCGCCCACGCGAATCCGCCGAGGAACAGCACCAGACCCAGCGCCACGGCCAGTCCGGACAGTCTCTGTCCCGTCCTGCCGCCCGCCGGGCCCGTGCCTGTGCCGCCGCTGCGCGGGGCCGTACGCGTCGTGCTCTCGCCACCCATGGACCCGCACCCTACCGGGCGGTACCCAGGCGGGGCAGCCCCTGCCGTGCCTGCGGGGAAGAGCTCCACGGCGGCTTCACACAGGGCGGGGCGCCACGAGCGGCTTCACCGCCAGGCCCCGCCCAGGGGACGCGGCCCGTACACGCGGAACGCCCCCGCCGAAGGGCCCTCAGCGGCTCCCGGCGGCCGTCGTCCTGTCGCCCGTGCCGCTCTCGGCCTTCGCGGTCCGCCTGCGGCGCCACACCACCAGCGGTACGGCCGCGCTGAGCGCCACGCCGCCCGGGGCCACCGTCAGGGCGCCCGCGGCCGAGGGCTGCTGCTGGCCGAGACCCGGCTGGTCGAAGGTGTCGGGCACGGGCAGGGTGCCCCAGCGGTTGATCGGCCAGGCCCGCACGATGGCGCGTCCGACGACGTCCTTGACCGGGACCATGCCGTGGTTCTTGTCGGCCTGGTTGTAGCGCGAGTCCCGGGAGTTCTGCCGGTGGTCGCCCATGACCCAGATGTAGCCGGCGGGCACGGTCACCTTGAACTGGCCGCCCTGGTCGTCCTGGCTGCACGGCGTGTTGCCGGGGTAGACGTACGACGACTCCTCCAGCGCCTTGCCGTTGACGATCAGGGGCCCGGTGCCGTGACACTCGACGGTGTCGCCGCCGACGCCGACGACTCGCTTGATCAGGTCCTTCTCCTCAGCGGACGGCATCAGGCCGATCCAGCTGAGCACCGTCTGCAGGGCGTTGGGCTTGGCCGTCGGCTCACCGGCCAGCCAGTCGTCCGGGTCGTGGAAGACGACGACCTCGCCGCGGTCGGGCTCGGAGCCGAACCAGGGGGTCAGCTTGTCGACCAGGACCCGGTCACCGCGCTGCAGGGTGTCCTGCATCGAGTCGGACGGGATGGAGAACGCCTGGACGAGGAACGTCTTGATCAGCAGCGCGAGCACCAGCGCGATGCCGATCAGGATCGGCAGTTCCTTCCAGAAGGAGCGGGGTTTCCTCGCCTCCGAGGTGGTCTCGCCGGTCCCGTGTTCATCGGTCTGGTTGTGCTCGGTCACCCTGTCGTCCTCGGCCGCTTCGCTCTCACTCCCGGAGGCCACGGCGGGGTGCGCGGGGCGGGCCGCCGCATCCACGGGGTGTCCGCGGTGCTCCTCGCCGTCGCTGCCGGACCGTGCGCCAACCGCCACATCCCCCACGCCAACTCCTTACTCCGTGCCGCTGCCCGCGCCACGCCCGGCGCAGGCCCACCACTCCCATAACGAGCGGGAGTTCCGCAGGGGTCGGGAGCTGAACCGATCTGTTGGGATCGTCCGGGGCAACCCTATGCGACAGGCGGGCGGCGGCGGTCGACCCGGCCGCCGCGTCGGACACGGCGGCGAAGGTTTTCGGCTCCTTCAGTGTGCTCCAGTGGCCGAGCGGCCAGCCGATGACCATGGCCCGGCCCACGACGGATTTCTCCGAGACCGTGCCGCCGTACGGCGTGTTGCGGTGCGCGCGCGAGTCGGCGGAGTTGCCCCGGTGGTCGCCCATCACCCACAGCCGTCCCGGCGGAACCGTGATGTCGAACGGCTGCTCCGAGGGCGTGTCACCCGGATAGATGTAGTCCCCCTCGTTCAGGGGAACGCCGTTCACGGTGACCCGCCCCTGCGCGTCGCAGCACTTGACGTGGTCGCCGCCGACGCCGATGACCCGCTTGATGAGGTCCTTCTCGTTGTCGGAGGGCAGCAGGCCGATGAAGGTCAGGCCCTCCTTGACCTGCTTGACCCCGACCGGGTCGTTCTTCTTCGTGGTCTGCTCGCCCGCCAGCCAGCCGCCCGGGTCGTGGAAGACGACCACGTCCCCGCGCTGCGGCTCGGAGCCGAACCACGGGGTGAGCTTGTCGACCAGCACCCGGTCGCCGATGCGGATCGTCTGCTCCATCGAGCCCGACGGGATCACGAAGGCCTGCACGAGGAAGGTCTTCAGGACCAGGGCTATGAGCACGGCGACGCCGACCAGGAGAGGGATCTCCCGGACGGCGGAGCGCCTGCGCTTGCGCTTGACCTTGCGCTGCAGCTTGCGCCGCTCCGCGCGGGTGCGGCCGCCGGCCGGACCGCCGGCGCGCCGGGCCCCGGTGGGCAGCAGCTCGTCGGCGGCGCTGACCGGCGCGCCACGTGGTTTGCCGCGGTTACCCATGGGCGCCGTCCGCGTGGTCGGCGGCCGGCACGCGCGCGTAGGCACCGGGGCGGGTGAGGTGGGTCCAGTGGCCGTAGGGCCAGACGATCCAGTCGGCCCGGCCGACGACGTCGCCGACGGGGATCATGCCGCCGCCCGGGGAGCCCAGATGGTCGCGGGAGTCGCTGGAGTCGCTGCGGTGGTCACCGAGGACGAACAGGGTCCCGTCGGGCACGGCGACGTCGAAGGGCACCGTGGAGGGGCGGTCGCCGGGGTACAGGAAGGTCGACTCGTCGACCGGCCGGCCGTTCACCTCGATCCTGCCCTCCTTGTCGCAGCAGACCACATGGTCACCCCCCACACCCACAACGCGTTTGATGTAGTCGGCGTGCCCGAAGTAGCCGGTGCCGTCGAACACGACGACATCGCCGCGCCGCGGCGCGGCTCCGAAACGGTACGCCAACTTGTTTACGAGAACGCGGTCCCCGATCCTCAATCCCTGTTCCATGGATCCGCTCGGGATCTGGAACGGTTGCAGCACGAACGTGTTGAGGAGCAGGACGAAGACCAGGCAGATCAGCACGGTCAGGGTGATCCGCCCACCGGGCAGCCATTCGGTGATCCCTGCCACCAACGACGAACGCGACCGGTCCTCCGGCCCCCGCGCACCGGGAGCCTGTTCGGCTCCGGCGTCGGAGGGGCGGGAGGAGCGGTCGCGCTCCGTCGACTGTGCTTCGGTGTCCATCGGGGCGGAATGCTATCCCGCCCCGCTGAGAACCCGCGCCGGACCCGTGGTGCTGTCCGGCGCGCGTAAAGCGCTCAGCTCTCGCGCTTCTCCTTGATCTTCGCGGCCTTGCCGCGCAGCTCACGGAGGTAGTACAGCTTGGCGCGGCGCACGTCACCCCGGGTGACGAGCTCGATCTTCTCCACGATCGGGGTGTGCACCGGGAAGGTGCGCTCGACGCCGACGGAGAAGGAGACCTTGCGGACCGTGAAGGTCTCGCGCACGCCGGAACCCTGGCGGCGGATCACCACGCCCTTGAACTGCTGCACACGGGAGCGGTTGCCCTCGATGACGCGGACGTGGACGTTGACGGTGTCGCCCGGGCGGAAGGCCGGGACGTCGCTGCGCAGCGACGCGGCGTCGACGGAGTCGAGCAGGTGAGACATTTCGTCTGCTTTCTTCGCCGATGCCACAGGTCATCAGCGGAAACTAGGGGGTTTTCCGAAAGGGACCGCCGTGCGGTCGGGGCGGGCGTCGTGTCCCCCTGTGGCAGGGGCGCACGCCGGACGGCGCACAGCAGCGGCCTATTCTTCCACGTCGTCGGTCCTGCGCCAAAATCGGCCGTACGACTCGCCGTCGGGGTCAGGCGCCCAGCCCAGGATGGACAGCATCTCGCGGTCCTTCTTGTCGAAGGCCTTGGGGTCGCAGCGTTCGATCAGGTCGGGCCGGTTGGCCGTGGTGCGCCGCAGGGCCTCGTCGCGGCGCCAGCGGGCGATCTTCCCGTGGTGGCCGCTCAGCAGCACCTCGGGGATTCCGCGCTCGCGCCACCGGGGCGGCTTGGTGTAGACGGGGCCCTCCAGCAGGCTCGCCATGGCGCCGGGCGCGAAGGAGTCGTCCCGGTGGGACTCGGCGTTGCCGAGGACACCGGGCAGCAGCCGGGCCACGGCCTCCGTGACGACCAGGACGGCCGCCTCTCCGCCGGCGAGCACGTAGTCGCCGATGGACACCTCGTAGACGGGCATGCGGGTCGCGTACTCGTCCACGACCCGGCGGTCGATGCCCTCGTAGCGGGCCGGGGTGAAGATCAGCCAGGGGCGTTCGGAGAGCTCGACGGCGAGTTCCTGGGTGAAGGGGCGCCCGCTGGGGGTCGGGACGATCAGCGCGGGCGCCCGGGAGCCGGTCTCGTAGCCGTCGGCGAGGACGGAGTCCAGGGCGTCGCCCCAGGGCCCGGTCATCATCACCATGCCGGGACCGCCGCCGTACGGGGTGTCGTCGACCGTGTTGTGGCGGTCGTGCGTCCAGGAGCGCAGATCGTGCACGTGCACGTTCAGCTGCCCGCGCGCGCGTGCCTTGCCGACGAGGGAGACGTTCAGCGGCTCCAGGTACTCGGGGAAGATCGTGACGACGTCGAGGCGCATCAGGACTCGTCTCCGGAGTCCTCGGCTGCCTGGGGGGCCTCGGAGTCCTCGGCGGCCTCGGGCGCCTGCCAGGAGGCGGCGTCCCGCGAGGAGGCGATCTCGGCACGGTCGTCGATCAGACCCGGCGGCGGCGCGATGACGGCCCTCTGCTCCTCCAGGTCGATCTCGGTGACGATCTCCGCGACGAAGGGGATCATCACCTCGGTGCCGTCCGGACGCTCGACGATGAACAGGTCCTGGGAGGGCAGGTGCGAGATCTCGCTGATCCGGCCGACCGTCTCACCGTCCTCGGTGACCACGTCGAGGTCGATCAGCTGATGGTCGTAGTACTCGTCCTCCTCCTCGGGCAGCTCGTCCGGGTCCACCTCGGCGATGAGCAGGGTGTTGCGGAGGGCTTCGGCGGCGTTGCGGTCGCCGACGCCCTCGAAGCGCAGCAGCAGACGGCCACTGTGGACGCGTCCGGTCTCGATGGTGAGCGGTCCCGCGGAGGCGGGATCGGTGGCGAGTACGGCGCCGGGCGCGAGCCGGAGTTCCGGCTCGTCGGTACGGACCTCCACGGTGACCTCGCCCTTGATGCCATGGGCACGGCCGATCCGTGCGACTACCAGCTGCACGTGTCCAAATCTCCTGTCATACGACTGCGGGCCGGGGACGGCCCAGTGGCCCTCCCCGGCCCGAGCCGGTTGCGATGCGTCAGCGGATGTTGTCCACGTCGACGAGGTCGACACGGACACCACGACCGCCGATGGCACCCACGACGGTGCGCAGGGCGCGTGCGGTGCGGCCGTTGCGGCCGATCACCTTGCCGAGGTCGTCCGGGTGGACCCGGACCTCCAGCACGCGTCCGCGGCGCAGGTTGCGCGAGGCGACCTGCACATCGTCAGGGTTGTCGACGATGCCCTTCACGAGGTGCTCAAGCGCCTCTTCGAGCATGCTGCTCAGGCCTCGGTCGACTCGGACTCGGCGGCCGCCTCGTCCTTCTTCTCAGCCTTCTTCTTCTGGGTGATCGCCTCACCCTTGCCCTCGTCCTCGCCGCCAAGGGCCTCGAACGACGGACGCGCGGCCTTCTCCTGCGGCTGCAGCAGCGGCGCAGGGGCGGGCTCGCCCTTGAACTTCTGCCAGTCGCCGGTCTTCTTCAGGATGGCGAGCACGGGCTCGGTGGGCTGGGCGCCGACGGAGAGCCAGTACGCCACACGCTCGGCGTTGACCTCGATGCGCGAGGGGTTCTGCACCGGGTGGTACAGACCGATCTCCTCGATGGCCCGGCCGTCACGGCGGGTACGGGAGTCGGCGACGACGATGCGGTAGTGAGGCGAACGGATCTTGCCCAGACGCTTCAGCTTGATCTTGACTGCCACGGGAGTGGGTTCTCCTGGATTTGACGTGGTTGGGCACGGCGGAGACGCCGCGTGGGGTTGCGGTACCCGAGTGCCCGACGGACGCGTCAGCCGGAGGAGAGAGGGGTCCTGTGCGGCTGTCGAGTACAGCTAGTCATTGTGCCATACGCCGCGGGTCGCCTCTGGCGCGGGGCGGAACCCGCCGCGCGCGGGCACGCCTGACCCGCACCCGGCGTTCCGGGTGCTCGAGGCGTGGCCCCGGGGTACGGCTGCCACGAGCAGCCGTACCTCAGCTCGCCGCGGCGCCCACGATCTCCGGGATCCTGAACGGCTTCCCGCAGCCACCGCACATGATCGGGGCCTGGGCAAGTACCGAGGGGACGACCCGGACGTTGCGGCCGCAGTCACAGACCGCCTTGACCCGTACCCCGCCGCCGGAGGAGCCGTGCCGGGCCGCCGGGCCGCGGAAGGTGCGGCTGGTGTCGGCGGACGTGGCGGCCGTGTGCGCCTTCAGCGCGCGCTGGAGGCGCTCGATGGTCGGACGGTAGCGCCGCTTCGCCTCGGGGCTGAGCGTGACCAGCGAGAAACCGCTGCTCGGGTGCGGCTCCTCCGGATGGTCCAGGCCCAGCTCCTCGGCGATGGCGAGGAACCGACGGTTGTGGTAGCGGCCGGCACGCGAGGTGTCGCGCACTCCGCGCGCGGCGGCGATGCCGTGGACTGCCTCATGGAGCAGTCGCTCGAAGGAGAGTTCGTGTCCGCACGCGGACGACGACTCCCCGATCAGGGACTCCGGCGCGGCGAGATCCGGCAGCTCGGGGTGGTACCGCTGAATGTCGGCCCACGCCTGCGCCAGTTCCGCGGCGAGAACAGGTGGTGTCTGTGTCGTGCTCACGTAATGAGAACGAGCGTGGGGCCCACTGTGTTCCTATTCCGGGGCATCCCAAATAATTTTCACGTACCCGTCAGTTGCCGCTGATGCGTCCTGACGAGGGCGGGTGCGCTGAACTGCGGAGAAGCCTCACAGCTCGTATCAAGGTGGTGCGTAGGCCCGCGTACGCACCCGCGCGTAGGACCGGCTCGCACACCGGTGCGCATGTCCTCGGACGATGTGCAAGAGGCGTTTCGGCCGCTTCCCGAGCGGAAGCCTGTACCTGGGTCAGCGTGCGCGACGGCCGTGACGTTACCGGGCGCGTCCCCGGCGTCCCGCACCGGCCCGCTCCGGTGGGCGACCGTACGGCGCGGCGAGGCCCGGGTTACCGGATTGTGAAATCTCGCGCCAGGTGCCCGGAAGACACCAACCATGGCCTCACGACCCCTGGACGCGTTGCGGAGCGGGGAGTTACCTGGCATACGGGAAGTGCGGCGCACGGGGGCCACGGAATCGGGCAGCGGCAACCTCTCGGCGGATTGGGGCGCTTATCCATGACACCTACGCTCGTGCGGCAGCATGCGGAACTCGCCGGGCCGCCGCCCCAGGTGGATCTGCGGGCCCGCGCGCGTGACTGGGCCGAGATCCAGGAGCGGATGCTGGTGCCGCTCTACGAGGCCGTCCACGAGCGACTGGAGGTGGGCCGCGGCACCAGGGTGCTCGCCCTCGGCTGCGGCTCCGGGCTCGCCCTGCTCATGGCCGCCTCCAGAGGAGCGGCCGTCACCGGTGTCGACCCCTGTTCACCCGAACGGCTCGCTCTCGCACGCCGGCGGCTGCAGCCCGAGGCATGGGGCACGCGCGCGCGTGCGGACGCCCGCGTGCTCGACGGACCGGTCGACGACCTCACGGACACCTCCGGCACGGGGACGCCCGCGTACACCCTGGTGACCGCCTTCGAGCCCATCGGGTGCCTCGCGGGCGACTCGGCCGCCCTGGCCGGGCAGCTCAGCGCGGCCGCACCGCTCGCCGAACGCGGGGCGCCGGTGGTGCTGGCGGGCTGGGGACCGCCCGAACGGTGCGCCACGTCCTCGGTGGTGCGCGCAGTCGTCCGCCCGGCCGATCCTCCGGCCGCGCTGCGCGACGGCCTGGAGGAGGTGGCCCTCAGCGCCGGTCTGCGCCCGGACGGCTCCGGCCGGGTGGCCTGCCCCTTCGGTTACGCCGGCCTGGACAGCGCGGTCCGCGGCATGCTCTCCACGGGGCTGTTCGACGCGGCGATCGCGGCGAGCGACGAGAACCAGGTCGGCAAGGAACTGACGGAGGCCCTGCACGCCCACCAGCGGCCCGACGGCACCGTGTGGATGCCGAATGTGTTCCGCTATCTGATCGCGCGGACCGCCTAGGTGTCCCGTCAGGAGGTCTGCCCAGGGGGCTGTCCCGGGTCTGCCGCGGCCGCCTCCGGGTCCTTCTTCAGGCGCGGTATGCCGGCGACCCGGTAGGCGTCGGCCTCCTCCAGCGTCTCGTTCTCCAGCAGGGCCGCGGCCAGCGCGTCCAGCTGGTCGCGGTGGTCGCCCAGCTTGCGGCACGCCTCCTCGTAGCACTCGTCGACGATGCGCCGCATCTCGGTGTCGATGGTGTCGAGGGTCTGCGGCGCGGCGGCCAGCCCGTATGCCTGCTGGGCGTCGCTGGGCAGGGCCGACAGACGGCCCAGGTGCTCGCTCATGCCCCAGCGGGCCACCATCCCGCGCGCGATGTTGGTGACCTGTTCCAGGTCGTTCTCCGAGCCGGTCGTGATCACTCCGTAGACCACGTGCTCCGCGGCCATGCCGCCGAGGGCGCCGATGATCCGTCCGCGCAGGTACTCCTCGGTGTACGCGTACTTGTCGGACTCCGGCGTCGACAGGGTCACCCCGAGGGCCCTGCCGCGCGGCACGATGGTGATCTTGCGGACCGGGTCGGCGCCGGGCTGGAGCATGCCCAGCAGGGCGTGCCCGCTCTCGTGGTAGGCGGTGCGCCGCCGCTCCTCCTCTGGCATCACCAGGGCGCGTTCCGCGCCGAGCTGCACCTTCTCCAGGGCCTCGGAGAAGTCGGCCTGGGTGACCGACCGCTGCCGCCGCTTGACCGCGAGCAGGGCGGCCTCGTTGGCCAGGTTGGCCAGTTCGGCACCGGTCATGCCCGGGGTCGTACGGGCCACCCGGGCGAGGTCGACGTTCGGCGCGAGCGGGATGTCCCGGGTGTGGATCCGCAGGATCGCCTCGCGGCCGCCCCGGTCCGGCTGCGCGACCGAGACCAGCCTGTCGAAGCGTCCCGGGCGGGTCAGGGCCGGGTCCAGGACGTCGGCGCGGTTGGTCGCGGCCAGCACGATCACGCCCTCGGAGCCGGAGAAGCCGTCCATCTCGGTCAGGATCTGGTTCAGCGTCTGCTCGCGCTCGTCGTGGCCGCCCATCGACGCGCCGCCGCCCCGCACCCGGCCGATGGTGTCGATCTCGTCGATGAAGATGATCGACGGGGCCACCTTGCGGGCCTCCGCGAACAGCTCGCGCACCCGGGAGGCGCCGACGCCGACGATCATCTCGATGAACTCGGACGCGGACGCCGAGAAGAACGGCACCCCCGCCTCACCGGCCACCGCGCGCGCGAGCAGCGTCTTGCCGGTGCCGGGCGGGCCCGTGAGCAGCACACCGCGGGGCATCTTGGCGCCCATGCGGCGGTAGTCGTCCGGATACTTCAGGAAGTCGACGACATCGTCCAGCTCACCCTTGACCTCGTCGATTCCGGCCACGTCGGCGAAGGTCGTGCGCTGGGTGCCCGGCCGCAGCTCCACCGGCCGGGGCGGTGTCCTGCGGCCGAAGAGGCCGCCGGCTCCGCCCAGTCCCGCTCCGATCCGCCGTGCGAAGAAGATCCACAGCACCGCCAGGACCGCGATCGGCGCCAGCGACAGCAGCAGGTTGGACACGAAACCGCGCTCCTGCACCACCGGCTGCGCGGTCACGGTGACCTTGTGGCTGCTCAGGCTCTGCCAGAGGTTGTCGCCGGCGAACGCCGGCCGCTGCGTCTTGAACTTGGTGTAGGTGCCGCCGCCGCTGGGCTTGGGACGGGCGCTCTTCAGCTGCCCCTGGATGGCGTCGCCCTTGGAGTAGATCGTTCTGACGTTGCCGGCGTCGACCTGCCTGCTGAACTCCGTGTACGAGATCGTCGGCTCGTTGCCCGTGTTGTAGTAGCTCAGCCCGCCGTAGGCCACCAGGAAGACGATCACCGCAGTGATGAGCAGCCCCCACCATCTGCCGCGCAGCTTTCGCCCGCCGGGCCGCCTCGGCGGCTCCTCCGGGGTGCCTTCGGTGCGCCACGGCTGATCAGGTGCCTTGCGTGGTGGCGCGGCATTGCTCATATCTGGACGTTACGGCAGATGCCCGGCCCTGGCACGCGCTGAGGGCGCCCCCCATGTGGGGGACGCCCTCGACGTCGTACGGCCGGGCGCGCGTGGTACGGCCGGGCGCGCCTCCCGCCGGGCGTGTCAGCCCATGAACTTCTTGAACTCGTCCGGCAGCTCGAAGTTCTGGCCCTCCTGCTGCGGCAGCCCGAGCGCGTTGCCGCTCTGGGCCGCGGCGGCGCGGCGCGCGGCCTCCTCCTGCTCCTGCTGCTTGCGCTTCATCGGGTTGCCCGAGCGCTGCTTGCCCTTGGTCTTCTTCTGCTGCTTCTTCTGCCGGCCGGGGCCGCCGCCCATGCCCGGGATCCCCGGCATGCCGGGCATGCCGCCGCCCTGGGCCATGCGGGACATCATCTTGCGGGCCTCGAAGAACCGCTCGACGAGGTTCTTCACCGCGCTGACCTCGACGCCGGAACCCCTGGCGATACGGGCGCGACGGGAGCCGTTGATGATCGTCGGGTCCTGGCGCTCACCCGGGGTCATCGACTTGATGATCGCGGCGGTGCGGTCGACGTCGCGCTCGTCGATGTTGTTGATCTGGTCCTTGATCTGCCCCATGCCCGGCAGCATGCCGAGGAGCTTGGAGATGGACCCCATCTTCCTGACCTGCTCCATCTGGGACAGGAAGTCGTCCAGGGTGAAGTCCTGGCCCTTCTTCGACGCCAGCTTGGAGGCCATCTTCTCGGCCTCTTCCTGGCTGAACGTCTTCTCCGCCTGCTCGATCAGGGTGAGCAGGTCACCCATGTCGAGGATGCGGGAGGCCATCCGGTCCGGGTGGAAGGCGTCGAAGTCGTCGAGCTTCTCACCGTTGGACGCGAACATGATCGGCTTGCCGGTGATCTGCCGGATCGACAGGGCCGCACCACCGCGGGCGTCACCGTCGAGCTTGGAGAGCACCACACCGTCGAAGCCGACGCCGTCGCGGAAGGCCTCCGCGGTGTTCACGGCGTCCTGACCGATCATCGCGTCGACGACGAAGAGGATCTCGTCGGGGCCGACCGCGTCCCGGATGTCCGCGGCCTGCTGCATCATCTCGGTGTCGATGCCGAGGCGGCCGGCGGTGTCCACGATCACGATGTCGTGGACCTTGGTGCGCGCGAAGTCGATGGAGTCCTTGGCGACCTTGACCGGGTCACCGACGCCGTTGCCCGGCTCGGGCGCGTAGACGGCGACGCCGGCGCGCTCGGCGACGACGCTGAGCTGGTTCACGGCGTTGGGACGCTGAAGGTCACAGGCGACCAGCAGCGGGGAGTGGCCCTGCTCCTTGAGCCACCTGCCGAGCTTGCCCGCGAGGGTGGTCTTACCGGCACCCTGCAGACCGGCCAGCATGATCACGGTCGGCGGCTGCTTGGCGAAGCGCAGGCGGCGGGTCTCGCCGCCGAGGATGGTGACCAGCTCGTCGTTGACGATCTTGAGGACCTGCTGGGCCGGGTTCAGCGCCCTGGAGACCTCGGCCCCGAGGGCGCGCTCCTTGACGTTCTTGATGAACGTACGGACGACGGGCAGCGCCACGTCGGCTTCCAGGAGGGCGATGCGGATTTCGCGCGCCGTGGCGTCGATGTCCGCCTCGGAGAGCCGCCCCTTGCCACGCAGGTTCTTGAAAGTCGCTGAGAGGCGGTCGGAGAGAGTATCGAACACAGCGGCGTCGGTCCTCGGAGTAGGAGTCGTCTTGGGCTGCCCTCCAGGGTATCCGGCCCTGCAAGCGATTCGTCCCCACCCGCTGAAGACAGCGAGCAGGGACACACCCCGCCCGGCGCGGACCGCGAGGTCAGGCCCGCAGCGCCTCCTCCAGCCGCCGTGCCACGGACGCGGCCTCCTCCTCGGGCAGCGGGTCGCCCGCGGGGCCGGTGACGTAGAACGCGTCGACGGCGTTCGCGCCCAGCGTGCTCACGTGCGCGCTGCGCACCCGTACCTTCGCGTCCTCCAGCGCCCGCCCGATGCGGAACAGCAGTCCCGGCGCGTCCTGGGCGCGGACCTCGATCACGGTGGCGTGCCGGGAGGCGGCCGGGGCGACCGTCACACGCGGCGGGGGCGCCACCACGCCCCGGCGGCGCGGGTAGGCGGCGTCCCGTTCGGCGAGCCGGCCCGCGATGTCCAGGGAGCCGTCCAGGGCCCGCACGAGGTCGGCGCGGAGCCGGGCGGCCTGGGGCAGCGAGCCGTATTCGGCAGCGACCCGCCAGTTCAGCAGCAGCACGGTGCCGTCGTCGACGCCGTCGGGCAGCTCCAGGGCGCGCAGCTCGGCCGTGCGGACCGTCAGCCGGTGCACGGCCAGCAGCCCGGCGACCGACGGCAGCACGCCCGGCTGGTCGGGGACGGCGATCAGCAGTTCGACGCCGAGGCGTTCGGGTTCCCCGGAGGGCTCCCCGAGGGGCGCCTCGGGCTGCGGGCGCAGCGCCAGGACCGGGCCGCCGGTGCGCCAGGCCTCGACGGCGAGCCGCTCGTGCTCGGCGGTGGGCGCGGCGGCGGTCTCGGAGTCGTCGGGTACGTCCCCGGCGAGGACCGCGGAGACCCGCCGGACCAGCTCGGCGACGAGGGATCCGCGCCAGGACGACCAGGCGGCCGGGCCGGTGGCCAGCGCGTCCGCCTCGGTCAGGGCGTGCAGCAGTTCCAGCGTGCTCTGGGTGCCGACCGCGTCGGCGACCGCGCGGACGGTGGCGGGGTCGTCCAGGTCGCGCCGGGTGGCGGTCTCGACGAGCAGCAGGTGGTGGCGGACGAGACCGGCGAGGACGGCCGCGTCGGCGCGGTCGAAGCCGATCCGCCCGGCCACGTCCCGGGCGATGGTCTCGCCGGTCAGGGAGTGGTCGCCGGGCCAGCCCTTGCCGATGTCGTGCAGCAGCGCGGCCACCAGGAGCAGGTCGGGGCGGCCGACCCGGCGGGTGAGCGCGGAGGCGCGCACGGCCGTCTCGATCAGATGGCGGTCGACGGTCCAGACGTGGACGGCGTTGCGCTGCGGGCGGCAGCGCACCCGCTCCCAGTCGGGCAGCAGCCGGCTGATCAGGCCCTCGGCCTCCAGCGCCTCCCAGACGTCGACCGTGGGGCGGCCGGAGCCGAGCAGGGTGACCAGCTGTTCGCGGGCCTCGGCGGGCCAGGGCGTGGGCAGGGGGCCCGCGGCGGCGGCCAGGCGGCGTACGGCGTGCAGGGAGAGCGGGAGGCCGGCCTGCGCGGCGGCGGCCGCGGCGCGCAAGGGCAGCACGGGGTCGCGTTCGGGGCGCGCGGTACGGGCGAGCACCACCTCGCCGTCCTGCTCCACCACCCCTTCGGCGAGCGGGGACCTGTCCGCCGCCTGTTTGCCGCCGCCCAGCATGGCGCGCAGCCTCGGCCGCACGGCCCGTGACCTGAGCACGCGCCCCACTTCGCGCCAGGTGACGTCGCTGGCGTAGGAGATGACCCGCGCCGCCTCGTACACCTGGCGCAGCAGGGCGTCGGCGTCGAGCAGGTCCAGCGCCGTGGCGACCTGGTCCTGCTCCTGGAGGGCGAGCCGGTCGGTGGCGCGGCCGGTGGTCAGATGCAGGGCGTCCCGTACGTCGAGCAGCCGGCGGCGGGCGTCGGCGAGGCCCTCTCGCGGGGCGTCGGCCAGCCAGGAGGCGGCCACGGCGCGCAGGGCGGTGGCGTCCCTGAGTCCGCCGCGGGCCTCCTTCAGGTCCGGCTCCAGCAGGTAGCGCAGCTCACCCTGACGGGCGGCACGTTCGGCGCACAGCTCCCTCAGCTCGGGCAGGCGCCTGGCCGCCTGGTTGCGCCAGTCGGCGAGGACGGTCGTGCGCAGCTGGGCGGTCAGGGTCACGTCGCCCGCGAGGTGGCGGGCGTCCAGCAGGCCGAGCTGCACCTTGAGGTCGTCCCCCGCGGTCCTGCGGGCCTCGGCCGGGGTGCGGACCGAGTGGTCGAGGGCGAGACCGAGGTCCCACACCGGGTACCAGAGGCGGTCGGCGAGGGCGGCGATCGCGCCGGGGTCGCCGCCGTCGTGCAGCAGGAGCAGGTCGAGGTCGCTGCGCGGGGAGAGCTCGCCGCGTCCGTAGCCGCCGACGGCGACCAGGGAGACGCCCCGCGGCGGCCGTCCGGCGCCCGTCTCGGCCGCGACCGCGTCGAACAGGCCGGCGAGCCAGTCGTCGGTCAGTCCGGCGAGGGCGGCACGGCGCGGCGGCCCGGACCGCGCCCCCTCATCGAGGAGGCGCAGCCGGGCCGCCGCATAGCCGCCGGGTCCCGAGTTCTCCGCTTCGTCCCGCACATCCGTACCCGTCACCCGGCGACTCCTGTTCTCGTGCTCAGAGCGCGTCTGTCATGCCGTTCAGAGCGCGTCCGGGCCGCGCTCGCCGGTCCGCACCCGGACGGCCGTGTCGACCGGCAGGCACCAGACCTTGCCGTCACCGATCTTGCCCGTGCGGGCCGCCTTGACCACGACCTCGATGAGCTGTTCGGCGTCATCGTCCTCGGCCAGTACCTCGATACGGATCTTGGGCACCAGGTCCACCGTGTACTCCGCGCCGCGGTAGACCTCGGTGTGCCCGCGCTGCCGGCCGTAGCCGCTGGCCTCGGTGACCGTGAGGCCGTGGACGCCGAAGGCCTGCAGGGCCTCCTTGATCTCGTCGAGCCGGTGGGGCTTCACGACGGCGGTGATGAGCTTCATGCGTCCACCTTCTTGCTCTGCGCGCTCTGGATGCTCTGCGAGGCGGCGCCGGCGGTCAGGGCGCCGGCGACCCCGCCGCCCGCGCCGCTGAAGTCGTATGCGGTCTCGGCGTGCTGGGCCTGGTCGATGCCGGAGATCTCCTCGTCCTCGGTGACCCGCATCCCGATGGTCTTGTCGATCAGGAAGGCGAGGACGGCCGAGGCGACCAGGGAGTAGGCGAGGACGGCGAAGACTCCGGCGCACTGCTTCCAGAACTGGTCCAGACCCCCACCGTAGAACAGGCCCTTGACGTCGGACTGCCCCTTGCCGCTGGCGAAGAAGCCGATCAGCAGGGAGCCGAGGACACCGCCGACCATGTGGACGCCGACCACGTCGAGGGAGTCGTCGTAGCCGAACCTGTACTTCAGGCCGACCGCCATGGCGCACAGGACACCGGCGATGACGCCGACGGCGATCGCGCCGAGCGGGGAGACGGCGCCGCCGGACGGCGTGATCGCGACCAGGCCGGCGACGGCGCCGGAGGCGGCACCGAGCGTGGTGCAGGCGCCGTGGCGGACCTTCTCGTAGCCGAGCCAGGCGAGCATGGCGGCGGCGGTGGCGATCTGGGTGTTGACGAACATCAGCGGGCCGACGCCGTCGTCGTTGCCGAGCCAGGAGCCGGCGTTGAAGCCGAACCAGCCGAACCACAGCAGGCCCGCGCCGAGCATGACCAGCGGAAGGCTGTGCGGGCGCATGGGGTCCTTCTTGAAGCCGACCCGCTTGCCGATGACGAGGATCACGCCGAGCGCCGCCGCACCGGCGTTGATGTGCACCGCGGTGCCGCCGGCGAAGTCGATGACGCCGAGGTCGAAGGCCCAGCCGCCGGTGCCCCAGACCCAGTGGGCGACCGGGAAGTACACGATCGTCGCCCACAGCACCACGAACAGCGACCAGGCGGTGAACTTCACCCGGTCGGCCAGGGCGCCGCTGATCAGGGCCGGAGTGATGATCGCGAACATCAGCTGGAAGACGGCGAAGACGAAGACCGGGATGGTGTAGCCGGGCCACAGGTCCGCCTTGCCGATCCCGCCGAAGCCGACGAAGTCGGAGGTCCAGCCGACGAGCGAGCCGTGGTCGGTGCCGAAGGCCATCGAGAAGCCGTAGAGCACCCAGAGAATGGTGACGATCCCGAGGCTGATGAAGCTCATCATCAGCATGTTCAGCGTGCTCTTGACGCGGACCATGCCTCCGTAGAAGAAGGCCAGGCCCGGGGTCATCAGCATCACCAGGGCGGAACAGATCAGCATGAAGCCTGTGTTGGCGGACGACAGCTTGGGTGCGTCCGCCGCAAGCATGATGGCTGGTGCCATCGGCGTCTCCTCGTCGGTTGTACGGCCCCGTGCGGGCGAAGCCTTGAGCGGTCCGGGCATCGGGTCCGGGCAGTGTCCGGGCCATGAGGGGTGGGCCGGTTATGCGCCATGAGACTGGCGCAGCGCGGTTTCAGTGGAAGCCCCTCGTTGTTTCGCCGGGGTGACGAAGGCGCCGTGCGTGTTACGCATGGATGAACTACGCGCGGGCACGAGTCCGGCCGCGGCGGCCTTCCGATGACCTGGCATGGGGGAGCCGAGTCGGGCAGTTCGGGAGGGCCGGCCGCGGCCGGGGTTCAGGGTGTCGTGACGAGGTCGAAGGTGTCGTGACGGGGTTCGGGGGCGGGATCAGACGGCCTCGGCGGTTTCGGGCAGCTCGGCGGCGAGCTGCTCGGTGAGGTCGATGACCTCGCCCAGGTCGCCGTAGTCGCGTACGGCGTTGTCGACGGTCTTGCGGATACGGGTGTTCACACGCTCGGAGCGGACCTTCTTGGCCACCTGCATGGCGTGCGCGGCATAGCGGGTGCTCTGCTCGGGCTCGCGCTGGAGCAGATGGACCGTGGCCATGCCGATGAGGTTCAGCGCGTACGACCGCTGGTGTTCGTGGTCCTCGGCGAAGAGCCGTACGGCCTTCTCCATCAGGGGCTCGGCCAGCGAGGCGTACGTGGGGCTGCGGCCGGCGACGTAGGCGAGGTCGCGGAAGGAGTGGGAGTTCTCGCCGTACAGCTCGGCCTCGGAGAAGAAGCGGATCCAGTCGGGGTCCGGCTCGTCCCAGTCCTCGGCGTCGGCGAAGGCGTCCTCGGCCATCCGCACCGCGCGCTTGCACTTGCCGGGCTGGCCCATGTTGGCGTAGGCGCGGGCCTCCATCGCATACAGCATCGACTGGGTGCGCGGACTGGCGCAGTCACGGCTGCCGTACTGGGCGAGATGGACGAGCTCCAGGGCGTCGTCGGGGCGGCCGAGGTGGATCATCTGGCGGCTCATGCTGGACAGGACGTAGGAGCCGAGCGGCTTGTCACCGGCTTCCTTGGCGGCGTGCAGGGCGAGCACGAAGTACTTCTGCGCGGTGGGCTGCAGACCGACGTCGTAGCTCATCCAGCCGGCCAGTTCGGACAGCTCGGCGGCGACCTTGAACAGGCGCCTGGTGGTGGCCTCGGGCTGGGGCTCCTGGAGGAGGTCCGTCACCTCGTGCAGCTGGCCGACGACGGCCTTGCGGCGCAGGCCGCCGCCGCACTGCGCGTCCCACTGCCGGAACATCCTGGTGGTGGTCTCCAGCAGCTCCAGCTCGGGGCGGGAGAGGCGGCCGGGGCGGCGGTTCGCGGCGGACGGCTCGGGCTCGCCCAAGGGGGCCGGGGGCGAGGGCACGAGCCAGCGCTGCAGCGGCTCGATGAGGGACGGGCCCGCAGACAGCACCAGCGAGGTCCCGAGGAAGCCGCGCCGCGCCAGCATCAGGTCGCTGCGCGAGAACTCGCTGAGCAGGGCCACCGTCTGCGGGCCCGTCCAGGGCAGGTCCACGCCGGTCGCCGACGGCGACTGGCGGACGGTGCGCAGTCCCAGGTCCTCCACCGAGACGACGCACCCGAAGCGCTCGGAGAACAGCTCCGAGAGAATCCTGGGGATCGGTTCGCGCGGGTTCTCGCCGTCCAGCCAGCGCCGTACGCGCGAGGTGTCGGTGGAGATGTGGTTGGCGCCCAGCTGGCGGGCCCGTCGGTTGACCTGACGGGCGAGCTCGCCCTTGGACCAGCCGCTGCGCACGAACCACGAGGCGAGCAGCTCGTTCGGGCGCTTGTCGCTCGCAGCGTTCGTCCCGCTACCGCCTTTGCCGCTCACTGGAACGCCCCCATTCCTGAGACCACTTGTCGCCGAGTGCGCCAAGCCCTATCAGAATGCCGGTGACCGCCGCCGCCCGTCCGCCGGTTCTCACCCGTCGAACGGAGGGCCGACTTGCCTCCGGCATACCCACGAGTGCATGTGCCCCCAGGACTCGCACACTCAGAGTAATCCTACGATCACCGTTCCAGCCATGGGGATCCTTGAAACGCCACCATTCGCCACCCCTTCGAATGAACTCTCGGTGGCCTTGGCGCGATTCACTTGACATAGGACAACCGCGGGCCGGTGAAGCGGTGCACACCGGGGCGCGTGTTGACGAGCGCACCACCTGGGGCGCATCCGGACGCCGCCTGGAGCCGGCGCGGCCGGGGAGGGCCGAGAACAGAGAGTCACGATCCGCATCCGAGTCGTAACCATCGAGGCGGCGGACCCGTTGGAGGGGGCATGGGCTTCACGATCGGCGGCATTCGCGAGATCCGCTCCGGCGCGCGGCGGCGCGGCCGGTCGTACCGCTCCTCGGAGTGCACGGCGGTGGCCGAGTACACGGGGCTGTGGGGCTGGGACGTGGTGCGGGGCGCGCGGGCCGTCGGCGGCGCCTGCTCCTGCGGCCGCGCAGACTGCCCGGCGCCGGGCGCCCACCCGCTGGACTTCGCCCCCGAGATCCCGGCCGGGGCCACGCTCGACGAGGTGACCAGGGCGTGGGCCGAGCTGCCGGGCGCCGCGGTGATGCTGGTGGCCGGGCGGGCGTTCGACGCGATCGAGGTCGCCGAGCCCACCGCGCGGCGCGCCCTGACCCGCATGGAGCGCATGGGCCTCCCCCTCGGCCCGGTGACCGCGACCCCGGACGGCCGCGCCCACTTCTTCGTCGCCCCGGGGACGGCGTCCCAGCTGCCCCGTCTGCTCTACCGCATGGGCTGGGACGACCCGGCCTCCCTCGACCTGCGCGGCCTGGGCCCGGGTACGTACCTCACGGCCCCGCCCTCGGATGTCGGCGGCCGGGGCCCGGTCCGCTGGCTGCGCCCACCTGCCCTCGACACCGCGGGCCCCCCGGAGGCCCGCCTGCTGCTGGGCACCCTGGCGTACGTGGCCCATCGCTCGAGGGCGCGGGAGAACTGAACCAGCGGCTCACGTCCACATCGGCACCGCGTCCCATACGACGGCAGCGCCCGTCCCCACTGGATCAGGGGACGGGCGCTGCCGTGCGGAGGAGGGCGGTCAGTCGCCGATGAGGGCGTCGACGAACGCCTCCGGCTCGAACGGGGCCAGGTCGTCCGCGCCCTCGCCGAGCCCGACCAGCTTGACCGGGACACCCAGCTCGCGCTGGACCGCGACCACGATGCCGCCCTTGGCGGTGCCGTCGAGCTTGGTGAGCACGATGCCGGTGATGTCGACGACCTCGGCGAAGACCCGGGCCTGCACCAGGCCGTTCTGTCCCGTGGTGGCGTCGAGCACGAGCAGCACCTCGTCCAGCGGGGCGTGCTTCTCGACGACGCGCTTGACCTTGCCGAGCTCGTCCATGAGGCCGGTCTTGGTGTGCAGGCGGCCGGCGGTGTCGATGAGCACCACGTCGGAGCCCATCTCCTTGCCCTCCTTCACCGCGTCGAAGGCCACGGAGGCGGGGTCGCCGCCCTCCGGGCCGCGCACGGTGTAGGCGCCGACCCGCTCGCCCCAGGTCTGCAGCTGGTCGGCGGCGGCGGCGCGGAAGGTGTCGGCGGCGCCGAGCACGACGCTGCGGCCGTCGGCGACCAGGACCCGGGCGAGCTTGCCGGTGGTGGTGGTCTTGCCGGTGCCGTTGACGCCGACGACCATCACGATGCCCGGCTTGCTGGTGGCGGGCTCGGTCTTCACGACGCGGTCCATGTCGGTGCCGACCAGGGTGAGCAGCTCCTCGCGCAGCAGCCCGCGCAGCTCCTCGGGGGTGCGGGTGCCGAGCACGCGGACCCGCTCGCGCAGCCGCTCGACCAGCTCCTGGGTGGGCTGCACGCCGACGTCGGCGGTCAGCAGGGTGTCCTCGATCTCCTCCCAGGTGTCCTCGTCGAGGTGCTCGCGGGACAGCAGAGTGAGCAGGCCCTTGCCCAGGGCGTTCTGCGACCGGGAGAGACGGGCGCGCAGCCGGACCAGACGGCCGGCGGTGGGCTCCGGAACCTCGATCTCGGGTACCGGGAGCTCTTCGACGACGGGCGGCTCCTCCACGGCGACGGGAGGCGCGCCGTCCGGAAGATCCACCTCCTCGATCGTCCGCCGCGGCTCCTCGCGCGGCGTCTCGGCCTCCTCGCCGACATGCGGCTCGGCCGGAGGGGCGGTGATGTCGGGCGGGCTGGGCGGTGGCGGCGGCAGCGGCTTCCTCCGCCGGCTGCCGACGACGAGCCCGCCGAGCGCGCCGAGCACCACCACGGCGATGACTACAGCAAGGATGATGGTTTCCATAACGCGTCCAGTATCGGCCATGGGTACCGGCGGGAACCGGTTTGTGTGTTCCGCCGAGAGACAAACGCCACTTAAAGCAATGAGTCGGATCAAAGTACGATGGTCCCGGTCGCGTCCGTACGCGTAGAGTCCCGACGTCACCGTCCCCCGCGAGGGCCCGCTCGACTCCCCCACGACGGCATCTCGCGCCCCCCACGAACGAGGCACGGACCACTTCTTCATGAGCAAGACCGCCGAGACCGAAGGCGCGCTGGAAACCCGTGGCATCGAACAGGTGCCCGACCATGAACGCACCGCACGGACCCGCGAGCTGTTCCCCACCTGGGTCGGCGCCAACATCAGCGTGCTGCTGCTCACGATGGGCGCGAGCCTCGTCGTGGCCTACCACCTCAACCTCTGGCAGGCGCTCGTCGTCGCCGTGGCCGCGCCCGTCGTGTCGTACGGCCTGGTCGGGCTGATCGGCATCGCGGGCAAGCGCGGCGGGGCGCCCGGCATGGCGCTGTCCCGCGCGGTCTTCGGACAGCGCGGCAACCTGCTGCCCGGTTCGCTGATCTGGGTCGCCCGCTGGGGCTGGGAGACGATCAACGCGGTGACCGGCGCCTACGCCATGCTCTCCATCCTGGACATCGTGTTCGGTCTGAAGGCGAACAGCGTGCTGGACATGGTGATGCTGCTGGCGTTCGTGGTCGCGACCTTCGCGATCTCCGGGCTCGGCATCAACGCCGTGCAGAAGTGCAACAAGTACGCGACGTACCTCTTCGGCCTCTTCTCGGTGCTGGTCCTGGGCTATCTGGTCGTGGACACCGACTGGTCGAAGGTGTTCGCCCACTCCGCCGGTTCGACGGCCGCGGTGATCACCGGTATCGGCATGATCGCGGCGGGTGGCGTGAGCTGGATCCCGAGCGCTCCGGACTTCACCCGCTACCTGCCGCGCACGGCCTCGTCCAGGGCGATCGTGGGCACGTCCGTCGGCGGCGCCGGCATCGTCGTCCTGCCCATGGTGCTCATGGGCGCGGTGATGGCGGTCTCCACCCCGGACCTGGCGTCGGCCTCCGACCCGGTCTCCTTCCTCGGCGAGATCCTGCCGACCTGGATCGCGGTGCCGTACCTGCTGATCGCGCTGATCGGCATGCTGCTGATCAACTCGATGTCCATGTACTCGGCCGGCTTCACCGCGCAGACCCTCGGCTTCAAGGTGCCGCGCCACTGGGCGGTCTCGGTCAACGCCGTGATCTCGCTGGCCTTCGGCGGGGTGCTGATGCTGGTGGCGACCAGCTTCATGGGCTCCTTCATCGCCTTCCTGTCTCTGCTCGCGGTCGCCTTCTCCGCCTGGGTCGGCGTCTTCGGCGCGGACATGCTGCGGCGTAAGGAGTACGACGGCGCGGCCATGGCCGACACCACCCGCACCAGCGCCTACTGGTACCGGGGCGGCTTCTCCCCGGCCGCGGTGGCCGCCTGGGCCATCGGCCTCGGCGCGGGCCTGCTGTTCACCACGTCCGACTGGTTCACCGGCCCCCTCGCCCACAACAACATCATCGGCGAGTACGGCCTCGGCTGGGTCGCCACCATCGTGATCTCCGGCGCGCTGTACCTGCTGCTGCCGAAGCCGACGGCGCCGGCGCCCCCCACGGCGGCCACCACGGCCCCCGTCGAGCAGCCGGAGACCGTCACCGTCTGACGCTCGGCCACAGTCCCCCTCCACGGCATCTCGGTGGAGGGGGACTTTCGCATGCGCAGGGGCCGTACGCGTGGCACCCGGCGCCCCGCAGGAGGCGCACCCCGACCAGCCGCCCACCGGACGGCGCACCACACCCCGACGACGGGAAAGCCGCAAGCGGACGGAAGCGGACCGTGGGGGTGCGTCCACAAGCCCGCCGCGTACTGCGGTCCCTCCTCCGACCAGCCCGACCCCTCCGGGCCGTATGTCCGTGTGCGGCGGGCTGGACGCACCCCCACGGCCCGCGCCCCACAACGCGCCCCGGGCGCCTTCCACAACGCACGGCAGGCACCTCCCCCACAACGCACGGCAGGGCACCCCCCACAACGCACCACACGCGCCCTCCACAACCCACCGCGGACGACCCACCGGACCGCAGACACGCGGGCACGCACGCAAAAGCCGCCGCCCCCCGGTCCGGGCAGTGGCCGGACCGGGGGGCGGCGGACGGTGCGAGGAGAGGGGCAGCGGGGATTTGGCCCGTCTCCTCGGGACTGTGGGGGCTGCCAGGCAGGAGTTACCCCATCTCCTCCAGCGACTTGCCCTTCGTCTCCTTGACGAACTTCAGGACGAACGGGATGGAGAGCGCCGCGAAGACCGTGTAGATCACGTACGTACCGGAGAGGTTCCAGTCGGCCAGCGACGGGAAGCTCGCGGTGATGGCCCAGTTGGCGATCCACTGCGCGGCGGCGGCCACGCCGAGCGCGGCGGCGCGGATCTTGTTCGGGAACATCTCGCCGAGCATGACCCAGACGACCACGCCCCAGGACAGGGCGAAGAAGAGTACGAACACATGGGCGGCGATCAGCGCGACCCAGCCCTGGGTGGCGGGCAGCCTGCCGTCCACCAGGTGGGCGGAGAACGCCCAGGCCTCCAGCGCGAGGCCGACGGCCATGCCGATCGAGCCGATCAGCGCGAGCGGCTTGCGGCCGACGCGGTCCACGAAGATCATCGCGATCACGGTGCCGACGATGTTGATGATCGACGTCGTGAACGAGTAGAAGAACGAGTCCGTCGGGTCGACACCGACCGACTGCCACAGCGTCGAGGAGTAGTAGAACGCGACGTTGATGCCGACGAACTGCTGGAAGACCGACAGGCCGATGCCGACCCAGACGATCGGCTTGAAGAAGAAGCCACCGCCGAGCAGGTCCTTGAACGAGGACTTGTGCTCGCTGGTCATCGCGTGCTCGATCTCGGCGACGCGGGCGTCGAGGTCGACGTCCTTGCCCTCGACCTCGGCGAGGATCTCCCGGGCGCGGTCGCGCTTGCCGACGGAGAGCAGGAAGCGCGGGGACTCGGGGATCGCGAAGGAGAGCATGCCGTACAGGACGGCCGGGACGACCATGACGCCGAGCATGACCTGCCAGGCTTCCAGGCCCATCAGCGTGCCGCGCTGGTCACCGCCCGCCGCGTTGAGCAGTCCCCAGTTGACCAGCTGGGAGAGGGCGATGCCGACGACGATCGCGGCCTGCTGGAAGGAGCCGAGGCGACCGCGGTAGGCGGGCGGGGCGACCTCGGCGATGTAGGCCGGGCCGATCACGGAGGCCATGCCGATGGCGAAGCCGCCGACGATGCGCCAGAAGGCCAGGTCCCACAGCGCGAAGGGCAGCGCCGAGCCGACGGCGCTGATCGTGAACAGGACGGCGGAGATCTGCATGCAGCGGATGCGGCCGATCCGGTCGGCTATGCGGCCGGCGGTCGCGGCGCCGATGGCACAGCCGATCAGGGCGACGGCGATGACCTGGGCGAGGGCCGCGGAGCCGATGTCGTAGCGGTCCCGGATGGCCTCGACGGCGCCGTTGATGACGGAGCTGTCGTAGCCGAAGAGGAAGCCGCCCATGGCGGCAGCCGCCGCGATGAAGATGACGTGCCCGAGATGTTCGGGGTGAGCCGTCCTGGCTCCTGTCTGAGGTGCCTGCGTAGTGCTGGTCACGTGTATCTCCTCGGGCCGCGGCAACGCTGCCGCGTGGGGGGCGAGCCCTTACAGGTGAGACCTGAAGGTAAAAGTGACGTTGCTGAGACTATGCCTTCAAGTTTCGAAGTCAATAGTTTCAGTCACTATGAGATTCGGGACACGCGACGCTCACCTCATGTTCACTTCTTGAACATGAGGGCTGATCTTGGGAGTCCGCCTACCGCAGGCGCTGCGAGATGACCTTCGACACACCGTCGCCCTGCATGGAGACGCCGTACAGCGCGTCGGCGACCTCCATGGTGCGCTTCTGGTGCGTGATCACGATGAGCTGCGAGGCCTCCTGCAGCTCCTGCATGATCCGGATCAGCCGCTGGAGGTTGGTGTCGTCCAGGGCCGCCTCGACCTCGTCCATGACGTAGAAGGGGCTGGGGCGGGCCTTGAAGATCGACACCAGCAGCGCCACGGCGGTCAGCGACCGCTCGCCGCCGGAGAGCAGGGACAGGCGCTTGACCTTTTTGCCCGGCGGGCGCGCCTCGACGTCGACGCCCGTGGTGAGCATGTTCTCCGGGTCGGTCAGGAGGAGACGTCCCTCACCGCCCGGGAACAGCCGACTGAAGACGCCCTCGAACTCGCGCGCGGTGTCCCGGTACGCCTCGGTGAAGACCTGCTCGACCCGCTCGTCGACCTCCTTGACGACCTGGAGCAGGTCGGCGCGGGTCTTCTTCAGGTCCGCCAGCTGCTCGCTGAGGAACTGGTGGCGCTCCTCCAGCGCCGCGAACTCCTCCAGGGCCAGCGGGTTGACCTTGCCGAGCTGCTGGTAGGCACGCTCGGCGGCCTTGAGCCGCTTCTCCTGCTCGGCGCGGTGATACGGCCGGGGCTGGTTGCGGGGGTGCTCGGGGTCGTCCGGCAGCTCCTCCCCCTCCGCCGGAGGGGACGGCGGGACCAGCTGGTGCGGCCCGTACTCCGACACCAGCGCCGCCGGCTCGACACCGAGTTCCTCCAGCGCCCTGGTCTCCAGCTGCTCGATCCGCAGCCGTTTCTCGGCTCCGAGGACCTCGCCCCGGTGGACGGAGTCGGTCAGCTTGTCGAGCTCGCTCTTCAGCTCGCGCCCCTCGGTGCGGGCGGCGGCCAGCTCCTGCTCCCGGCGGCCCTTGGTGGCCTCGGCCGCGGCCCGTTCCCGTTCGGCGCGGCCCAGGGAGACCTCGATGTGCGCCAGCAGCTGCCGCGCTCCGGAGGCGACGGCCTCGGCGACGGACGCCTCGTGGCGCAGCCGGGCCCGCCGCTGCTCGGCACGCGCGCGTGCCTCGCGTTCGGCGCGGGCGGCCCGGTCCAGGGAGTCGGCCCTGCCGGCCAGCCCCTTGACCCGTTCCTCGTGCGTACGGGCCTGGAGACGGGCCTCCATCTCGGTCTGGCGGGCGTTGGCGCCGTCGGCGGCGAGCCGGTCCCGTACGGAGGTGTCGGGCTCCTCCTCGATCGGCATCTCCTCGGCGACGGCGAGCCGTTCGGCGAGTTCCTCGACCTCCGCGAGGGCCGCGTCGAGGGAGTCCTGGGCGCGGGCCGCGGCGGCCGTGGACCGCTCGGCCTCTCCTGCGGCGCCGCGCGCCTGCCCGGCGAGCCGCCCGAGCTGCTGTGCGACCGCCGACTTCTCCCGGTCGGCGGCCCGGCGCCGCTCCCCCAGCTCCTCGACGAGCGCGGCGCACTCCCGGCGCCGCTCGCCGGCCCGCTGCTGGGCCACGGTCAGCTCCTCGCAGCGCACGGCGAGTTCCGCCAGCTCGGCGGCGGCCTCGTCCACGGAGGCCTGCACCTCCAGCAGGCTGGGCGCGCCGGCGGACCCGCCCTGCGCGAAGTGGGCTCCGAGCAGGTCGCCCTCGGCGGTGACGGCGGTCAGGTAGGGGTGGGCGGCGACGAGGTCCTCGGCGTCCTCCAGGGTGCCGACCACGACGATGCCGCGCAGCAGCCGCCGTACGGCGGGCATCAGCTCGGCGGGACCGCTGACGAGGTCGGCCGCGAGGGGCGGCCCGTCGGGGAGCGGCTGCGGCGCCACGGCGTCCTCGGCCGCGCCGCTGAGCAGCAGGGCCGCGCGGCCCGCGTCCTGTTTGCGCAGCAGGCGGATGGCGTCGGCCGCGGCCGACGGCGAGGTGACCACGAGGGCGTCCGCGGCGGTGCCGAAGGCGGTGGCCAGGGCGGTCTCGTGACCGGGGGCGACGGTCAGGAGTTCGGCCGCCGGGCCCAGCAGGCCGGTGAGGCGGTCCCTGGCGTCGAGCAGTGCGCCGGTTCCGTCCTTGCGGCGCAGGCCGAGGGCCAGGGCGTCGTGCCGGGCCTGGGTCGCCGCCCGTTTGCGTTCGGTGGCGGTGGCGGCCTCGCGGGCGGCGGTGAGGGCGGCCTCCGCCTCGGCCAGTTCCGCCTTGGCCGCCTCGTGCCGTTCGGCCAGTTCGTGGTCGTCCGCGTCCAGGCCGTCGACCTCGGCCTTCAGGGCCTCGTACTCCTCCTGGGCGGCCGCGGCACGCTCTCGCGCCTCGTCCCTGGCGGTGGCCAGGCGGTCGATCTCGGCCTGTGCGGAGGCGGCACGGGAGCGGGCCGCGTTCACCTGGCCCCGCAGCCGGGCCAGGCCCTCGCGGCGGTCGGCGATGGCGCGGGCGGCGTCCTTCAGGCGGCGTTCCTCGACCGCGAGTTCGCGCTCCAGGTCGGCGCGGTGGGCCACGGTGTCGTCGAGGGCCCGCTGGGCGGCTTCCAGGGCCGCTTCCAGTTCGGCCTCCTGCTCACGGACGCGGGCCGCCTCGCGTTCCAGGTCCTCGGGGTCGCGTCCGCGTCGCTCCTCGGGGGGTGCGGAGGTCGCGCTCTTCACCCGGGCGTCGGCGAGCGAGACGGTGCCGCGGACGCGTTCGGCGAGCTGGGAGAGCTCGTACCAGGTCTGCTGGGTGTGCTGGAGGCGCGGGGTGAGCCGGCGTACCTCGTCCTCCAGGAGTGCCTCGCGCTGGAGGGCCTTCTTCAGTTCCTGCTCGGCGGCCTCCTTGCGCTCCTTCAGGGCGGCCTCGTCGGCGACCTCCGCCTTCAGGGCCCCGCGCAGGCGTACGAGATCGTCGGCGAGCAGGCGCAGGCGGGCGTCGCGGAGGTCCGCCTGGATGACGGCGGCTCGCCGGGCTACGGCCGCCTGCCGGCCGAGCGGCTTGAGCTGGCGGCGCAACTCGTCGGTGAGGTCCTGGACGCGGGCGAGGTTGGCCTGCATCGCGTCCAGTTTCCTGAGCGCCTTCTCCTTGCGCTTGCGGTGCTTGAGGACGCCGGCGGCCTCCTCGATGAACGCGCGGCGGCCCATGGGGTCGGCGTGCAGGACGGAGTCGAGCTGGCCCTGGCCGACGATGACGTGCATCTCGCGGCCGATGCCGGAGTCCGACAGCAGATCCTGGATGTCGAGCAGCCGGCAGGTGTCGCCGTTGATCTGGTACTCGCTGCCGCCGTTGCGGAACATGATCCGCGTGATGGTGACCTCGGAGTACTCGATGGGCAGCGCGCCGTCGGAGTTGTCGATGGTCAGGGACACCTCGGCGCGGCCGAGGGGTGGACGGCCGGTGGTGCCGGCGAAGATGACGTCCTCCATCTTGCCGCCGCGCAGCGACTTGGCGCCCTGTTCGCCCATGACCCAGCTGAGCGCGTCCACCACGTTGGACTTGCCCGAGCCGTTCGGGCCGACGACGCACGTGATCCCCGGTTCGAACCGGAGCGTGGTCGCCGAGGCGAACGACTTGAACCCGCGGAGGGTCAGGGCCTTGAGGTGCACGCCGTCGGACTCTACCGGGCGCCGTTACCTCACTCCACGAACCCCCGCAACAGCTGCGGTTTCACTGGTGAATATGCAGGGCACACCAGATGTTGAAGAACCTGAAAGGGTGCGCGGGGGCACGAAGGCCGGGAAGGGCCGGCGCGGAAAGATCGACGCAAGAAAGAAGGGACGCCGAAGCGTCCCTTGCAACTCTGACAACTGAGCGGTTGATACGGGCAGCCCAACCACTGTGTCGTTGTGCGATGCAGTGATCAGGTGAGCGCAGGCTCCGCCTGGTGTGCGTCGACGCGCTCCATGATCCTGTCGTGAGAAGCGGCAGCCGCCAGCGCGTCGTTCTCCGCCTGGATCCGTACGAGCTCAGATTCCAGGTCCTGGACGCGCTGCTGGAGCCGTCGCATCTCGGCGAGGAGTCGAGGGTCGGAGCCACCGACGTAACCGAGAAGCGCCTTTGCCATGATGGATGGTCCTCCACACTGAGTGACCGACCGAAGCGGTGTGGGTCGTGAGGGATTCGCACCCGCGGTGCTTGGCACTGTTGAGTTGTGCTGCCGTTCATCCATGCCAAACAGCTAAGGTGCGCGGGCTTTCAGCGTCTCACCAAAAAGTTTGACGGTCAACACGATCACGCCCCGTATCGATGGGCGTCCCGGGGGCGCGCGACCGGAAATCGGTGGCGCTGCGTCTCCTACGGGCCCCGGGGGGCGTGGCGATCATCCTGCCCTGCCGGACCGGGGAGGACAAGCCGTTCTCGGCAATCACCTGCTTCTTTTCCCCTGGGGCAGGTGCCCGCGGCAGATTTCGCCGTCTTCGTCCGGCGCCGGGACGTCGCCGGATCAGCGGACCGCGAAGCCGTCGTAGCCTCCCCGTGGTGTGTCCCAGATCTCGGTCACACCCTCCACGCGCCCGGGCGTGTCGCCACCCTGGAGCCAGTCGAGGAGCTTCTGACACGCCTCCCGGGTGCCCTCCGCGACGACCTGCACACGGCCGTCGTCCAAATTGAGAGCAAAGCCACTCAGGCCGCCGATCTCCAGGGCCCGTGCCCGGGTGAACCAGCGGAAACCAACACCCTGGACACGCCCGCGCACCCAGGCGACCAGCCGGACATCCTCGCTCATGGCTGCAACCTAACCGGGCAATGTCTCTCCAGGCACTTCCGCCCCGCCCGTCATGCGGTACCGTCCCGACCCAATGAATCTCATATGAAACTCACTCGATCGAGTGAGTCTGGTTGACCGCGACGGCTCAGGGCGCGCGTCGACCGCAGGGGACGAGGAAGGCCAGGACATGGGACGCCACCGACGTTCGGACGCCGGCCGCGCCGCCACGGACCGTGCCACGGGGGTCGCTGACACGCACGGCTCGTACGGGAGGGGTCAGGGCACCCGGCACTCGCACGCGGACGACCGCATGGGCATCGCGCCCTACCTGAACCCGGAGCGGTACGCGGACTCCTACGCACAGACCCCGCCGTACCGGTTCGAGACGGACGTCGAGCCGGACATCCGGACGGACTTCGGCCCGGAGTACCTCTCCGGCGGGGACTGCGGCTCCGGCGGGGACTACGGCTCCCGGACCGCGTACGGCTTCGGCAGGGAGTACGCCCCCGGGACGGCGTACGGCTTCGGCGGGGAGTACGACTTCGCCCGCGCCGCCGACACCGTGGCCTTCCCGCCCGAGGGCTTCACAGCACCGGTCGCCGAGCCCCGCGAGTCCGGCCACCGCCGGCGCAAGAAGGCCGCGACGCCGGTCCGCACCGGCCTGCTCGGGGTGTCCGCCGCGGTCGCCATCGGCACGGTCGCGGTCGCCACCGGGGCGGTCCCCGGACTGCAGAACTACAAGCTGGGCGGCGGGGGCGGCGGCGCCGACAAGGTGCAGGCCGCCGGCACGCCGACGAACAGTGCGTCGGAGCAGGGCGGCACCTCCGGCAGCGTGCTGCCGGGTGACAGATCGGGCGGCTCGGGCACGAGCCGCGGCGCGGACCGCTCGGCCTCACCGGCGCAGTCCGCGTCGGCCTCTGCCTCCGCCTCGCCGTCGGCGCGTCCTTCGGACTCGGCCACGAAGTCCCCTGCGACGAAGCCGACGACCGCGCCGTCCAGGACGGCCGAACCGAAGAACCCGAAGACTCCCCCGGGCCACCAGGGCGATCCGGGCCGCAAGACCACGCCCGCGCCGCCGAAGGGCCAGCCGCCCGCGGCCTCCGATCAGGCCGCCGCCGAGGCGGAGGTGCTGAGCCTGGTGAACCAGGAGCGGGCGAAAGTGGGCTGCAGCCCGGTCACCGCGAACAGTTCCCTGACCTCCCTGGCCGAGGACTTCAGCAAGGCCATGGCCGACCAGAACTTCTTCGACCACACCGATCCCAGCGGCGCCTCGCCGTGGGACCGGGCGGCCCGGCTCGGCATCACCACCCTCGGCGGCGAGAACATAGCCCGGGGCCAGTCCGACGCGGCGGCCGTCATGGACGCCTGGATGAACAGCCCCGGCCACCGGGCCAACATCCTGAACTGCGACTTCAAGACCCTGGGCGTGGGCGTGCACTTCGGTCCGGGCGGCCCGTGGTGGACGCAGGACTTCGGCTACTGAGATAACCGCAGGTCAGAGACCTACGCACTCTCCTGGGCCGTGTCCGGGCCGTCAGCCGTGGGTTCCTCCTCCCCGAAGACGCGATCCACGGCGGCCCGGGTCCGGGTCCCGCTCGACGGCATCAGGTGCGTGTACGTCCGCAGCGTGAAGCCGGGGTCATGGTGGCCCAGGTACTCGCTGAGAGCCTTGATGCTCTCCCCCGCGTCCAGCAGCACCGAGGCGTAGAAGTGCCGCAGTGCGTGCATGCCGTTGTCCCGCCCGGTGTCGACGCCCGCAGCTCGAAGTGCCGGCCGCCAGACGCGGTGGTTGAAGCGGTTGCGGTCCAGCGGCAGCCCCATGGTGCCGGTGAAAATCAGCGACGCCGTGACGGGCGGACCGTCGAGGGTCTTCCACGGAAGCGTGATTCTCGCGGCCGGACGGCGCTTGAGGTGACCGGCCGGCGCGAAGGCGACGGACTCAGGCAGAGGAACCTCACGCTCCTTGCCGCCCTTCGGTGGAGCGAACACCGGCCGGGACAGCCGCAGTAGCTTCACCTGGCGTACGACGTGCACCACTCCCCCGAGGAAGTCGACGTCTTCCACGGCCAGGCCGAAGGCCTCACCCTGACGCAGACCGCACCCAGCCGCGACGTTGACGAGAGCCTGATAGCGATCCGGCAGCGCCGAGCGCACGGCCATGATCCGTTCGGCAGGCCACGGCTTGACCTTGCGAGCCCCCTGTCACCCCCCGTGTCACCAGCTCTCTGAATGCCAGACTCGAAGGCAAACACGCGATGGGAGGGCAGCAGATGAGTGACGAACGGCCCGCATGGGCGCGACGGCTTGCCGCTGAGCGCGAAGCCAGGCAGTGGTCACAGGCGGAAGTGGTCGCCGCGCTCCGAGCGCACGCGCCGAAGCCTCTGCCGGAAGGCCCCAGCATGGTGCGGCAATGGAAGCGCTGGGGAGTCCGGCGAAGTCATGCCGAGCGACTTCTACAAGCCAATCATCGCGGCCACCTTCGGCACCGTCACTCACGCGATCTTCCCCGTCGCCGGACAGCGGGACGGAAACGCGGAGATCGCCGCCGTCAGCGGCATGGAGACGCTGGACATCATCAGCAGGTTGCAGGCATCCGACGTCGACAACGCCACGTTGGACGCGCTCCGCATCACGACTGATCGACTGTGCTCCGAGTACCCGTATCTACCAGGCGCGCAGCTCGCCGCCGAGGGCAGGCAGTGGCTCAAGCGGGTCGCGGGACTCCAGTCCCAGCGGCTCACGCTCGCACAGCACCGCGAGATCCTCACCCTTTCCGGCTGGCTTGCGCTCCTGATCGGCTGGTCGAGTACGACATGGGCGACCGGGCCGCAGCCGAGAGCACGCGGAAGGCGGCGCTGTCTTTAGCGCAGGAGTCTGGTAACGCAGAGATCGCCGGTTGGGCCCACGAGATGCGAGCTTGGTTCGCACTGACCACGGGCGACTACCGCGGAATCCTTGCTGCCTCGCAGGCCGGTACGGAGGCCGCTCCCACGCATGGCGTAGCCGTACAACTCGCCGGCCAGGAGGCCAAGGGATGGGCCCGGCTGGGTGACCGCCGACAGACTGAGGTAGCACTGGACCGAGGCCGGAAGCTTCTCGAAGGGATGCCGTACCCCGAGAACCTCGATCACCACTTCGTGGTGGACCCGGCAAAGTTCGACTTCTACGCCATGGACTGCTACCGGCTGCTCGGAGAAGACCGGTTCGCCGAGAACCTCGCCCACGAGGTGATCCGGGCGGGTACCGACTTCGACGGGTCTGAGCGATCGCCGATGCGGATGGCAGAGGCGAGGATCACGCTTGGTGTGGTCGCAGCACGGCAGGGCGACTTGGACCAGGCCGTCAATTACGGCGAGTGGGCCCTGAAGGGCGACCGGCAGTCTCTGCCGTCCCTGCTCATGGTCAGCCGCGAGCTTGCAGCCATCGTCAATCGCGACTTCGCTGCCGAGCAGACTGGCCGTGAGTACCTCGATCACCTGACCGCACTGAGCCGCACGAGCTAGTGCCGCATCAGGCAACATTTGCCCCTTAGTCGACGGCGCGGGGATGTTGTGATCCTGGGGCTGCTGGTCGCGCTGCGATGTGCGGACGCCGTGGTCAGATCCCAGGTCCGTAACCGGGGTCTGGCTGCCGGCGGGGGGTCCACCACTCGGTGAGCCCCCACACCGCGAGCGCGAGCGTGGCCAAGGCTACGAGTGCCGCGACCCAGGGGCGGTGCACCCATCTGGTGGCCAACGCCCAGGCGAAGAGCGGAACCAGTGCGCCGCCGAGCACGATGAGCGGCAGATCGATGAAGAGTACGCTCAGATCGCGGGCATGGCCCTCGAATCCTCCATCGATACTGACCGCGGCGCGCGGTGCCCAGACAAGCGGCGCGGCTGTCGCACCGAGGCCGGCGAGTAGGCATCCGGCGCCGCCCTCAGTCTTCGGGTTCATACCCGTGGCCCGTTCCGCGGTTCTCTCGCCCATGCCCGTGATAGACGCGGCGGCGTGGTGCACGGTTGCGACAGAGCGGCCGCGTGTTGTAACAGCGCACAGACAGCGATCTTGTAATGCGGTGGTCACCCACGAGCGCCCTCCCAGGCCGTCCTCGGGCCGTGGAAGGGCGCTCAACGATGACCAACGTCGACAACTGCCAACAGCTCAGCAGCAGGTCAGGACGTTGATCGGTTAGGCGGCCGCAGGTCACGGCCGCCGGTGATCAGTTGTGGCTGTACTGAGGGGTCGCCCTCACCAGGAGTGAGATCGCGCCCGATCATGATCGAGAAGTCTCCGGATCAGCAGGAACGCGCCCACTGCGATCACGGCCATCCCCATGAGGATCAAGGTCGCTCCAACCGCGATCAGGAACGTCCCAATCAGGATCAGAAGCGCACCAATGAGCACCAAGAGCATCCCGATGATGAGGAGAAAGATCGCAAGGACAGTCACGGTTACCTCCTGTCCTCCCTCCCGTTCTGACTCCTTCCCTGCCGCCGTGCAAACACTCTGCTTCTCGATCACCGCACGGTCGGACGTCACCGAGAGCTTTCCGAGCGGCCTCGGCCTTGCGGTTCGGGCATTGGTCATCGCACGGGCGTGGGCACGGCCACGGTGCTCGGACTAATCGCCAGACTCGGCTCGGCCCAACGGCACGGAGCCAACCGGCGAGCGCGGAGCAGTCGTCGCTTCGAAGGGCACATCACGATGCCCCCGCCCGGGCCGTCCCTGGGCCGTGCGGGGGTGCTCAACGACGACCCACGCTGACAACCATCGACAGCTAAGTCGCAGGTCGCAGCGTTGATCGATTAAACGGCCGCAGGTCAGAGACCCGGCCCTTCACTTCTTTTCGAAAACCTCTGCCGGGATCTCGGTCATGGAGCCGTCCCCTTGCCGCGGAAACCCGCACGAATCGGGACTCGACAGGCCGCGCCTACCCGCGATCGACGCGATCATTCCGCGACGGTCCGGCGTCCGGGCTACCGCTCGTCTGCCGCCTGTATTGCGGCGGGCCGGGCCCGGCGTTGGAATCGAATGTGAGGCTTTTCGGCAGCGCCGTGTCCTCCGGCCGCCCCGCTCCTGAGACAGGGGCCGGCCGGAAGGGACTCAAGAGCGACGCCTTGGGCCTGTTCTCCTCGGTCGTCATGGGCCTGGCCTCCACGGGTCCGGCGTACAGCCTCGCCGCCACACTGGGCATCCTCGTGGTCGGGGTCGGTCTGCAGGCCCCGATCGTCACCATGCTGGCGTTCGTCCCGATGCTGCTGATCGCGTACGCCTACCGGGAACTCAACGCGAGCAACGCCGACTGCGGGACCACCTTCACCTGGGCCACCCGGGCCTTCGGACCGCGTACCGGCTGGATGGGCGGCTGGGGCCTGATCGTCGCCAACGTCGTCGTCATGGTGAACCTGGGGGAGATCGCCGCCGCCTACGCCTTCCGGCTGGTGGGCCGGGACGACCTGGCGGAGAGCCGGCTGTGGGTCACCGTGGCGGCCATCGTCTGGATCGCCCTGCTGACCGCGATCTGCTACGTCGGCATCGAGTTCTCGGCGGCCGTCCAGCGCTGGCTGCTGTGCCTGGAAGTGCTGATGCTGTTCCTGTTCGCCGTGGCCGCGCTGGTCAAGGTCTACGTCAGCCCGCCCCCGACGGCTATCCACGTCTCCGCCTCCTGGTTCAATCCTTTCGAGGTGCCCTCGCTCACGGCCCTGACCTCGGGTGTTCTCGCGGGGGTCTTCATCTACTGGGGCTGGGACACCGCGTTCTCGGTCAACGAGGAGACCGTCGACAGCCGGCGCGTGCCCGGGCGCGCGGCGGTCATGTCCACGGTGCTGCTCCTGGTCATGTACGGGCTGGTGTCCACCTCGGCGCAGGCGTTCGCGGGGGTCGGCACCTCGGGCATCGGGCTCGGCAACCCGGGCAACTCCGACGACGTGCTCTCCGGACTGGGCGAGGCCGTGTTCGGGAGCAGTGACACGGGGCTGCTGCTGTCGAGACTGCTGATCCTGATGGTGATGATCTCCGCGCTGGCCTCGGCGGAGACCACCATCCTGCCCCTGGCCAGGACCGTGCTCTCCATGGCGGTCCACAAGGCCGTCCCCGCCCGGTTCGCCCGGATCCACCGGAGGTTCCTCACCCCCACCTGGGGCACCGTCGGCATGGGCGCCGCCTCGATCGCCCTGCTGGTGCTGATGACGTCGTTCAGCCGGAACGTCCTGGCCGACTCCATCGACTCCGTCGGTCTGGCGATCGCGTTCCAGTACGGACTGACCGGCTTCGCCTGCGTCTGGTACCACCGCAGGGTCCTCACCCGCAGCGTCAAGGACCTGGTCTTCAAGGGTGTACTGCCGGGACTCGGCGGGCTGATCATGCTGTCGCTGTTCCTCTACGCCACCTTCGTCGTCTACGCCAACCCCGGATACGGCACGACCGCCGTCGACCTTCCGCTGATCGGACCGACGGGCGGGGTCACCGTCGTCGGCCTGGGCGCCCTGCTGATCGGCGTCGTGCTGCTGCCCGTGGTCACCCGCGGGCACGCCACGGCCCTCAAGCTCCAGCGGAGCCTGCTGCCGAGGAACCTCCCGCCGCAGTCCGCGTGCGAGGTGACGAGCCGCTACCTGCCCGCCGACAACGGGTCCGGGGTGGGCGGCGACTGGTTCGACGTCATCCCGCTCTCGGGCACCCGGGTCGGTCTGGTCGTCGGGGACGTGCTCGGGCACGGCTTGCGCGCCGCGGCGACCATGGGGCGCCTGCGCACGGGCCTGCGGGTCCTGGCCCGGCTGGACCTGGCCCCGGACGAGGTCCTCACCCGCCTGGACGACCTGGCCGAACAGACCGCGCACGAGCGCGAGGCCGCCCACGGCCGGGGTCCCGTGCGACCGCGCGCCGAGCGGGCCATGGAGGTGACCTGCCTGTACGCGGTGTACGACCCCGTCTCCGGACACTGCAGCCTGGCGCGGGCCGGCGACATCCTGCCGGTCGTGGTGGATCCGGCCACGGGGGCCGCCGACTGTCCCCAGCTGCCGCCCGGCCCGCCCCTGGGAGTCGGCGGCCTGCCTTACCAGAGCGCCGATCTGCGGCTCACGCCGGGCAGTCTCATCGCCCTCTTCACCGACGGCCTCCTCCAGGCGGCCGCGAGCCACGACGCCGGGACGGCCCTGCTCGGCCGGCTCCTCGCCGATCGGCGGCGGCCCCTGAAGGAACTGTGCGACCAGGCGGTGGCCGCACTGCTGCCCGGGCCGGTCGACGAGGACGCGACGCTGCTCCTGGCCCGCACCCGGATGCTCGACCGCGCCCAGTTCGCCCAGTGGGAACTGCCCGCGGACCCCGCGGCGGTCGCCTCCGTCCGCACCGGCACCGGCAAGCAACTGGACGACTGGGGCCTGGACGACCTGGCGTTCACCACCGAACTCATCGTCAGCGAACTCGTCACCAACGCCATCCGCTATGTCGGCGGACCGATCGAGGTGCGGCTGATCCGCGACCGGACCCTGATCTGCGAGGTCTGCGACAGGGGCCACACCAGTCCCAACCTGCGCCACGCGGCCAGCGACGACGAGGGAGGCCGGGGCCTGTTCATCATCGCCCAGATGACCCACCGCTGGGGCACGCGCTACACCCCCACCGGCAAGATCATCTGGACCGAGCAGACCCTGCCGCCGTCGCACGGCCCATGACTTCCGGAGCAGGAAGCTAACCACCGGTCAGCGCAACCGCGCGGTGAGCGCTGTGGTCGCGTACGCTTCGGCCATGAGCAGCACGCAGGAGCGCACCGAGGACACGCAGGAGCGCACCGCAGAGCAGGACCTCCCGTACGACGTGTTCGCCAAGGCCTGCCCCTCGCGCGGCACGCTGGAGCATGTCACGGGGCGCTGGGGCGCGCTCACCGTCGGCGCCCTGCACCAGGGCTCCCTCCGCTTCAACGAGCTGCGCCGCCGTGTGGACGGTGTGAGCGAGAAGATGCTGTCCCAGACCCTCCAGGCACTGGAGCGGGACGGCTTGGTGCACCGCGAGGCCCAGCCGACGAACCCGCCCCGCGTGGACTACGAGCTGACGCCCCTCGGCCATGAGGTCGCCGAGCGCCTCCTGGCCCTCATCCACTGCGTGGAGGGCCGGATGGACGAGGTGCTGGCCGCACGCGAGCGCTACGACGCGACACGCGGCGCCCGCTGACACTTCGGGCAGAAGTAGCTGGAACGGTTCATCCAGGGGCGGCGGCGCATCGGGGTGGCGCAGCGGCGGCAGGGCAGGCCCTCGCGGCCGTAGGCGTCGAGGGAGCGGTCGAAGTATCCGGACTCGCCGTTGACGTTGACGTAGAGGCTGTCGAAGCTGGTGCCGCCGACGGCGAGGGCCGCGTTCATCACGTCCCTGATGTGGGTGAGGAGTTCGGCCGTGCGCGGGCGGGTGAGGCCGGCGGTGGGGCGTTCGTAGTGCAGGCGCGCCCGCCACAGCGCCTCGTCGGCGTAGATGTTGCCGACGCCGCTGATCAGCGACTGGTCGAGCAGGGCGCGCTTGACGGTGGTGCGCTTGCGGCGCAGCGCCTGGTGGAAGGCCTCGTCGTCGAACAGGGGGTCGAGGGGGTCGCGGGCGATGTGCGCGATGACGTCGGGCAGCCCGTCGGGGGTGAGGTCGTGCAGCGACAGCCCGCCGAAGGTGCGCTGGTCGACGAAGCGGAGTTCGCTGCCCAGGCCGTCGGCGAAGCGGACCCGGATGCGCAGGTGCTTCTCGTCGGGCGCCTCCTGCGGCTGGACCAGGAGCTGGCCGCTCATGCCGAGGTGGGCCAGGATCGCCCGTGGGGTGTCCTCCAGGGGCAGCCACAGGTACTTGCCGCGGCGGCTGGGGGTGCCGAGGTGGTGGCCCTTCAGGCCGTGGGCGAAGTCGTCCGCGCCGGCCACGTGGCGCCGTACGGCACGCGGGTGCAGCACCTCGACGTCGGCGACGGCGCGATGCGCGACCCACCGTTCCAGGCCGCGCCGTACGACCTCGACCTCGGGCAACTCGGGCATGACTCCCCCGTACTCCGTTGTCGCGTGCGCGGCGAGCGCCCGTCCCGGGCGGGGACGGGCGCTCGGGTCGCGCTGTGGGCGGTGCCGGCGGCCGGGTGGCCGCCGGCACGGCGGGTCGGGCAGGCGGTCGGCGGATCGGGCGGATGGATCAGGCGGGGCTCGACGCCTCGTTGCTGTTCTCCGCGCTCCGGGCGGGCTGCCCGTTCTCCGCGTTCTGTGCGCTCTCGGCGGCCCGGGCCGCCTTGGCGCGCTCGTCCGCCGCGGCCCGGATGGACCGCCACGCGGACTCGGCGGCCTGCTGCTCCGCCTCCTTCTTGCTGCGGCCGGTGCCGGTGCCGTACGAGACGCCTCCGACGCGGGCGGCAGCAGTGAAGGTCTTCTCGTGGTCGGGGCCGGTCTCCGTGACCAGGTACTCGGGGACGCCGAGCCCTTCGGTCGCGGTGAGCTCCTGGAGGGACGTCTTCCAGTCCAGGCCGGCTCCGAGGTTGGAGGACTTCTCGATCAGCGGGTCGAAGAGCCGGTGCACCAGCTCGGACGCCGCGTCGAGGCCCTGGTCGAGATAGACCGCGCCGATCACCGCTTCCAGGGTGTCGGCGAGGATGGACGCCTTGTCCCGGCCGCCCGTGCCCTCTTCACCGCGGCCGAGCCGGATGAAGGCACCCAGGTCGAGTCCGCGGCCCACTTCCGCCAGCGCACGCGAGTTGACCACCGCGGCCCGCAGCTTGGCCAGCTGGCCCTCGGGCAGGTCGGGGTGGGTGCGGTACAGCGTGTCCGTGACGACGAGACCGAGGACGGAGTCACCGAGGAACTCCAGCCGCTCGTTCGTCGGCAGGCCGCCGTTCTCGTACGCGTAGGAACGGTGGGTGAGCGCGCGCACCAGAAGGGCGGACTCGAGCTTGTACCCGAGCCGCCCTTCCAGAAGCGTGTGGGACGAGGCCGTGTTGTCCGACGGAGCACTCCCGCGTCGGCGGGCAGTGTTGGCTTCGGCGCCTTCCGCCTTCTTGGCAGTGGACACGGTGCCTCTCACCAGCCGCTCAGACCTCGAGGACCTGGCGCTTGTTGTAGGTGCCGCAAGACGGGCACGCGATGTGCTGCTGCTTGGGCTCGTGGCAGCGCTCGCACGCAACCAGGGTGGGGACCGCAGCCTTCCACTGCGACCGGCGGTGGCGCGTGTTGCTGCGCGACATCTTCCGCTTCGGAACAGCCACGGCTACTTCTCCTGCTTCTCGTCGACGCCAGGTTCGGCGCCGCTCATCTCGTCCTTCTCGCCGTCCGACATGGTGCCGGCGAGTCCCTGCAATGCCGCCCAACGGATGTCGACGGCGTCGTGGTGGTGGTCCGGGTCGTCCGCGAGCCGCGCTCCGCACTCGGAGCACAGACCCGCGCAGTCCTCCCGGCACACCGGCTGCATCGGCAGTGCGAGCACCACCGCATCGCGCAGCAGAGGTTCGAGGTCGAAGAGTCCGTCCTCGAGGAAGAGCCTGTCCTCGTCGTCCTCGGCGTCGTCGCCCGGTTCCGCGATCACGCGGCCCCGGTCGTCGGCGTCAGGGTACGAGAACATCTCCTGGAAGTCCGCTTCGAGCTCCAGCTCGACCGGCTCCAGACACCTTACGCACTCCCCCTCGGCCTGTGCACGGGCGGTGCCTGTGACGAGCACACCTTCCATGACCGACTCGAGCCGGAGTTCGAGCTCGACCGGGGCGCCTTCCGGCACGCCGATCACTCCCTTGAGACCGAGGTCCGTGGGAGCAGGGACCGTACGGGTCAGGCGCTGCAGCGCACCCGGACGCCGGCCCAGCTCATGCGTGTCGAACACGAGAGGGTTGCGGTGGTCGAGGTGGGCGTTGTGAGCCATTCCTGCTTTCGGTTTCCGAACTCGGAGGGACGCCGCCTGGAGGGTGTTCCCGGGCAGCGCTGATCGCGGACGTCTACGTGGGCAGCGCAAGCGCACGCGCGACCGAAGAGCCAGGATACTGGACCTTTCGCTCTCGGCCCAATCCGGTGCCCTGTGCCCACGCCGTCCGGCGGCCGGGCGGGCGTCCTGGGGGGTGTCTCGTCGTCGATCAGGCCGGATCGGGGAGCGGTGCCAGGCGCCGCGAGTCCGGCATGATCGGCGAGACACCCCCTAGAGGCCCCGCCCCTGCTCGTAGGCCCTCAGCTGCTCGGCGCTGATCATGCTGGTGTCGAAGAGGCTGGTCTCGTCCAGGGCGTAGCCCTGCTGGGGCTGCTGCGGCTGCTGCTGGGACTGGTGCATCTGCTGGTGCTGGGCCTGGTTCGGGTCGTAGGCGCCCGTCTGGGCGTCGTAGCCCTGGTAGGCATAGGGGTCGGCCTGCTGGTAGCCGTACGGGTCCTGCTGACCGCCGTAGCCCTGCTGGTAGCCGCCGTACGGATCGCCCTCGCCGTACGGGTCGGTCTGCGCGGGCTGCTGGTAGCCGTAGGCCGGCTGCGGCTCGTACGCCGGCTGCGGTGGCTGCTGGGGCTGGGCGGGCCGTTCGGCGGGCGCGGCGGCCGGGGTCGCCGGGGTGTCGGCGAGGGCCGCGAGGTCGGCGAGGTAGTCGGCGTCGCTGGAGTGCTGGACGGTGGTGGTGTCGTCGGCGAGGGCGCCGAGGTCGTCGGTGGCGATCCGGCCGTGCAGCTTCTGCCGGCCGCGGCCGACGGCCTCCAGCGTCTTGGCCAGGACCGCCTCGAAGGCGCCCAGCTTGGCGTCGACGTAGGCGTCGGCGTCGCGGCGCAGGGTCTCCGGGTCGTGGCTGCGCTCGGGGGCGTCCTCGTCCTCGTAGCCCTCCTCGTCGAGACCGGGGCCGGTGCCCAGCAGCTTCTCGCGGCCGCGGCCGACCGAGCCGAGGGTCTTGGTGAGGACCACCTCGAAGTTGGCGAGCTTGGAGTCGACGTAGTCGTCGGCCTCGGCGCGGACCTCCTCGGCCTCCTTGCGGGCCTCGGAGAGGATCCGGTCGGCCTCGGCCTGGGAGCGGCGGGCCACCTCGGTGTCGGAGATGAGCGAGCCGCGCTCGGCGTGCGCGGACTCGATGATCCGCTCGGCCTCGCGCCGGGCCTCGTCGACCATCTGCTCCCGGTCGCCGATCAGCTCCTGCGCCTGCGCGAGCGAGCCGGGCAGAGCCTGGCGCACCTCTTCGAGCATCGCGAGCAGTTCGGCCCGGTTGACCACGCAGGACGCCGACATGGGCATGGACCGGGCGCCGGAGACCGTGGCCACGATCTCGTCGAGCTTCTTCTGCACGTCCACGGTGTGCTCGCCACTCTCTGCCGATGTGTTGGAGACGGACGGGACGACTGTACGACCACGGGACGGCCGCCGGACACCGGGTGACGGCCAGTCAGGAGGTCAGTCCTTCCGCAGCCGCCGGGTGAGGGCGTCGAGGACCTGCGGCGGCACCAGGTGGGAGACGTCTCCGCCCCAGGCCGCGACCTCCTTGACCAGGGAGGACGACAGGAAGCTGTAGGTGGGATTGGTGGGCACGAAGAGCGTTTCCACGCCGGTGAGGCCGTTGTTCATCTGGGCCATCTGCAGCTCGTAGTCGAAGTCGCTGACCGCGCGCAGGCCCTTGACGATGGCGGGGATGTCGCGCTGCTTGCAGAAGTCGACCAGGAGGCCGTGGAAGGACTCGACCCGGACGTTGCCGTACTCGGCGGTGACCTGCCGGATGAGGTCGATGCGCTCCTCGATCTCGAACAGGCCCTTCTTGGACTGGTTGATCATCACCGCCACGTAGACCTCGTCGTACAGCCGGGAGGCCCGGGCAATGATGTCGAGGTGTCCGTTGGTGATCGGGTCGAACGACCCGGGACAGACGGCGCGGCGCACTTGAGATCCCTCGCTCTCCGGTCCGGTCATCGTGCGTCTTCGCACGTAGAGGCGGCGCGACCGTACCAAAACGTTCCCTCGCCGTAGCGGCGGGCCCGGATCGCGTCGAACCCCGGCGGCCACCGGAATTCGCCGCCTCTGGTGCTGCGCTCCACGGTGACGAGGGCTTCCGCCGCCAGCCACCCCTCCGAGCGGAGTGTGAGCAGAATCTCCCGGAGATCGTCGTCGGAGACGGCGTACGGCGGATCGAGGAAGACGATGTCGTACGGCTCGGCCGGCGGCGGCGCCTGGACGATCTGCCGTGCCTTGCCCGCCCGTACCTCCGCGCCGGGCAGGCCGAGGGACCTCACGTTCTCCCGGAGGGTGCGCACCGCGCGGGCGTCGGCATCGACGAGCAGGGTGTGCCCGGCGCCGCGGGAGAGCGCCTCCAGGCCCACGGCGCCCGAGCCGGCGTACAGGTCGAGGACGCGTTCGCCGTCGAGCGGGCCGCCGAGGAGGGACTGCCAGGTGGAGAACAGGCCCTCGCGGGCCCGGTCGGAGGTGGGGCGGGTCCCGTGGCCGGGGGGTACGGCGAGACGGCGTCCGCCGGCCCGGCCGGCGATCACGCGGGTCATGTCCTTGGGTCCTTGTCGCTCTGTACGCAGGGCACTGCACGCAGGGTGCACTGCAGGCAGGCGTCCCTACACGCGGGCGTGCCCTGCACGCGGGGTGTGACTGCTTCCAGTCTGTCAGCCCTTCTCAGCCCTTCTCCAAGTACTGCTCCCTTTCCTCGTCCAGCAGGGCCTCCAGGGCCGTGCGCAGGCCGGGCAGGTGCTCCAGCTCCGGATCGGCGGCCACGACCGCCGACGCCTCCTGTCTGGCCTCGGCGATGATCTCCTCGTCCTCGATGACCGCGAGGACCCGCAGGGAGGAGCGGGCGCCGGACTGGGCCTGGCCGAGCACGTCGCCCTCGCGGCGCTGTTCGAGGTCGATGCGGGAGAGTTCGAAGCCGTCCAGGGTGGCGGCCACCGCGTTCAGCCGCTGGCGGGCGGCGCTCGCCTCGGGCATCTCGGTGACCAGCAGGCAGAGGCCGGGCGCCGAGCCCCGGCCGACCCGGCCGCGCAGCTGGTGGAGCTGGGAGACGCCGAAGCGGTCGGCGTCCATGATCACCATCACGGTGGCGTTCGGGACGTTGACGCCGACCTCGATGACCGTGGTGGCGACCAGGACGTCGGTCTCGCCGGCGGCGAAGCGGCGCATGACCGCTTCCTTGTCGTCGGGCTGCATCCTGCCGTGCAGCACCTCGACCCGGAGCCCGTCGAGGGGTCCCTTGGCAAGTTGCTCGGCCACGTCGAGCACGGCGAGGGGCGGGCGCTTCTCCGCCTCGTCCTCCGCGGACTGCTTCCTGGCGGCCTTCTTCGGGTCGTCCTCCTCGTCCCCGATGCGCGGGCAGACGACGTACGCCTGGTGGCCCTTCGCGGCCTCCTCGCGCACCCGCTCCCAGGCCCGGGCCAGGAAGTGGGGCTTGTCGGCGGCCGGGACGACATGGCTGGCGATGGGCGAGCGCCCGGCGGGGAGCTGGTCGAGGACGGAGGTCTCCAGGTCGCCGAAGACCGTCATCGCCACCGTGCGCGGAATCGGGGTGGCGGTCATCACCAGCAGGTGCGGGGGTTGCTTGCCCTTGCCGCGCAGCGCGTCGCGCTGCTCGACGCCGAAGCGGTGCTGCTCGTCGACCACGACCAGCCCGAGGTCGTGGAACTGGACCTTGTCCTCGATCAGGGCGTGGGTGCCGATCACGATGCCGGCCTCGCCGGTGGCCAGGTCGAGCAGCGCCTGGCGGCGGGCCGCCGCGCCCATGGACCCGGTGAGCAGCACCACCTTGGTGGCGTGCTCGGTCCCGCCCAGCATCCCGCCCTCGGCCAGCTCGCCCAGCATCTCCGTCACCGAACGGTGGTGCTGCTGGGCCAGCACCTCGGTGGGCGCGAGCATCGCGGCCTGCCCGCCCGCGTCGACCACGGCGAGCATGGCACGCAGGGCCACCAGCGTCTTTCCGCTGCCCACCTCGCCCTGGAGCAGCCGGTGCATGGGGTGTTCGGTCGCCAGTTCGTCGAAGATCTCGCGGGAGACCTTCTGCTGGCCCTCGGTGAGGGTGAAGGGGAGGCGGTCGTCGAAGGCGGCGAGCAGCCCGTCGGGCCGCGGCTTCCTCGGGACGGCGGGGAGTTGGGCGTCGGCATGGCGGCGGCGGGCGAGGGCGACCTGGAGGACGAAGGCCTCGTCCCACTTCAGGCGGGCGCGGGCGTCGGCGATGTCCGCCTTGGTGTGCGGGCGGTGGATCTTGAGCAGCGCCTCGGGCAGCGTGACCAGGCCGCGGCCCTCGCGGAGCGATCCGGGCAGCGGGTCGACGGCCTCCTGGGCGCTGGGCAGGACGGTCTGGACCGCCTTGGCGATCTTCCAGGACTCCAGTTTGGCGGTGGCGGGGTAGAGCGGGATGAGGGCGCCGGCCCAGGACTCGACGGTCTCCTCGGCGTCCCCCTTCAGCAGTTCGTAGGCCGGGTGGGCCAGTTGGAGCCGCCGGTTGAAGACGGAGACCTTGCCGGCGAACATCGCGCGGGTGCCCGGCAGGAGCTCCTTGTGGGGCTTGTGCACGCCGTTGCCGAAGAAGACCAGCTGGAGTCGGCCGCTGCCGTCGGTGATCGTCACCTCCAGGCGCTGGCCCTTGCCGCGGGGCGCACGGGGGGAGGCGAAGGTGTGCAGGCGGGCGTCGGCGACCTGGGCGACCACGGTGACGTGCTCGTCCATGGGGAGGTCGGCGAGGTGGGTGAGCTGGCCCCGCTCCTCGTATCTGCGCGGGTAGTGGTGGAGGAGGTCGCCGACGGTGAGCAGGCCGAGGTGCTCGGCCATCACCTTCGCGGTGGCGGGGCCGAGCACCGACTTCAGCGGTTGTCGCAGTGGTTCTTGCAGTGCGGGCACGAGATCCATTGCACACCACGGCACTGACATTGCCGTAGACGTGCCGGAAACCCCTGGTCGGGCGGGTCGCACCGGCCCTAGGATGACGCGCTCCGGCCTCCCTACGCGGTCACCGCCCCACGCCGGGACCGCCCGACCCCGCGCCGCCCCGAAGCTCCCCCCACCGGCGCAGTGACGATGGACTCCCAGACCTCCCAGAGCTCCCAGGCATCCGCACAGGAATCACAGAAGACTCAAGGCTCACAGGAGCCACAGGAAGAAGCACAGGCTTCACAGGCATCCCGGCCCGCGCCTTCCGCGCACACCTTCCAGGTCGACCTGCGCGGTCTGGTGGACCTGCTCTCGCACCATCTGTACTCCAGTCCGAGGGTCTACCTCCGCGAGCTGCTGCAGAACGCGGTGGACGCGATCACCGCCCGGCGTGCCGAGGAGCAGGACGCCCCCGCCCGGGTGCGGCTGCACGCCGACGGCGGCACGCTCCGGGTGGAGGACACCGGCGTCGGGCTCACCGAGTCCGACGTGCACGAGCTGCTGGCGACCATCGGCCGCAGCTCCAAGCGGGCCGAGGGGCTCCAGGAGGCCCGCTCGGACTTCCTCGGCCAGTTCGGCATCGGCCTGCTGGCCTGTTTCGTCGTGGCCGAGCGGATCCGGGTGGTCAGCCGCAGCGCCCGCACGCCTGACGCGCCGCCCGTGGAGTGGACGGCGCGTGACGACGGCTCGTACACCGTGCGGACCCTGCCGGACTCCGCCCGCCCGGAGCCCGGCACGACCGTGCACCTCCAGGCGCGGGCCGGTGCCGGCGAGTGGCTGACCGAGGAGCGGGTGCTCGCGCTGGCGCGGGACTTCGGGTCGTTGCTGCCGTACGACGTCCGGGTGGGCGAGGAGGCGGTCACCGACCTGCCCGCGCCCTGGGACCGGGCGTACCCCTCCCCCGCCGCGCGCCGGGTCGCCCTGGCCCGCCACTGCCACGACCTGTTCGGCTTCTCCCCGCTGGACTCCATCGACCTGGACGTGCCGGTGGCCGGGATCCGCGGGGTGGCGTACGTGCTGCCGTCGGCCGTCAGCCCGGCGCAGCGCGCGGGTCACCGCGTGCACCTGAAGGGCATGCTGCTGACCGAGCGGGCCGAACAGCTGCTGCCCGACTGGGCGTTCTTCGTGCGCTGCGTGCTCGACACGGACAGCCTGCGGCCCACCGCCTCGCGCGAGTCGCTGTACGAGGACGAGACGCTGGCCGCGGTACGCGAGGCGCTCGGGGAACGGATCCGGTCCTGGCTGACCGGGCTGGCCGCCGGTGACCCGGAGCGGCTGGCCGCCTTCCTGTCGGTGCACCATCTGGGCGTGAAGTCGCTGGCCCGGCACGACACCGAGATGCTGCGCACGATGCTGCCGTGGCTGCCGTTCGAGACGACCGACGGGCGGCTGTCCCTGGAGGAGTTCGCGCAGCGGCACCCGGTGGTGCACTTCACGCGGTCGGTGGAGGAGTACCGGCAGGTGGCGCCGATCGCCTCCGCGCAGGGCATCGGCGTCGTCAACGGCGGCTACACCTACGACAGCGAGCTGGTCGAGGCGCTGCCGTCGGTACGGCCGGGGACGGCGGTCGCCGAGCTGGACGCGGACACCGTGACCGCGCACCTGGACGCCGTCGACCCGGCCGAGGAACTGGCCCTGGCGGGGTTCCTGGCGACCGCGCGGGCGAAACTGGACCCGCTGGGCTGTGATGTGGTGCTGCGCGCCTTCCACCCGCTGTCCGTGCCGGCGCTGCACCTGGACGACCGGGCGGCCCGGCACGAGCGGGCCCGCGCGGAGGCCGAGACGCAGGCCGACGACCTGTGGGCGGGCATCCTCGGCTCGCTGCGCGGCAGCGCCCCCCGCGCGCGTCTGGTGCTCAACCACCTCAACCCGCTGATCCGCAGGATCAGTTCCCTGGGCGAAGCGGAGCTGGTCGGCACGGCGACGGAGTCGCTGTACGGGCAGGCGCTGCTGATGGCGCAGCGCCCGCTGCGCCCGGCGGACTCGGCGCTGCTCAACCGCGCCTTCATCGGACTGCTGGAGTGGGCGACCCACGGGGAGGACGGTCACCGATGAGCTCGATCACCGATTTCGCCTCGCTGCGCCGGGCGATGAGGGAGAACGGCGAGCAGCCGGAGGGGCCGGCCCGCAACGCGCGCGCGGAGCAGCTGCTGGCGGAGGCGGAGAAGCTGGGCATCCCGCTCGCCGTCATCGAGGCGCTCGGGCACCAGCTGAAGGTCTACAACTACAGCTCCGAGAAGGACAAGATGTTCGTCCCCTTCGCGCGGCTGCTGCGCATGTGGGACGAGAGCCCCGAGGACTTCGACGAGTACGAGACCCATTCGCTGCACTGGGTCTTCAAATGGATGTCGGCCGGGATGCTGGGCCAGCCGCACATCCCGCTGGCGTCCATCGAGAAGTGGCTCGGTGAGATGGAGCACCGCTACCGGCTCGCCGGGCACTCGGAACGGGCGGTGCGCAGCGCCGAGTTCAGTGTCGCCGCGCACGTCGGGGACGTGGGGCGGGCCGAACGGGCGTACGCGGCGTGGCTGGCGGCCGACCGCGACCGGATGGCCGACTGCCACGCGTGCGAGCTGCACGAGCAGGGCTGGTGGCAGGCTGAGCGCGGCCGGGACGCGGAGGCGGTCGAGCTGTGGCGGCCGGTGCTGGAGGGCGAGTTCACCTGCGCCCACGAGCCGCACGCCGCGCTGGCCTCCTCGCTGCTGCCGCTGCTGCGGCTGGGCCGGCTGGACGAGGCGCGCGCCCACCATCTGCGGGGTTTCCGGCTGGTGCGGCCGATGGAGAGCATGCGCACCGCCTACGCCAAGCATGTGGAGTTCTGCGCGCTGACCGGCAACGAGGCGCGCGCCCTGGAGCTGCTGGCCGAGCGGCCGGCGTACTTCACCGACTCCGGGAATCCGCGCAGCAAGCTGGACTTCCTGGCCGTGGTGGCGCTGCTGACGGACCGCCTGGTGGAGCTGGGGCTGGGCGGGCAGACGGTGCCGGGACCGGCGGGGCGTTCCTGGACGGCCGCCGAACTTGCCGTCCACGCGCGCGCGGAGGCCGAGGCGCTCGCGGCCCGCTTCGACGAGCGCAACGGCACGTCCCATGTCGGCTCGTGGGCACGCGCGCGGATGGCGCGGCGTCCGCTGGTGGAGCGGCTGCCGCTGGGAGTGCGGACGCAGCGGCCGGTCTCCGCCCGGTCCGCCGCCGGGGTGCGGCCCGCGGCCGTGGCGGAGCCGCAGGACCGCGACCTGCCGGCGCTGATCGCCGAGGCGCGGCGGCTGTCGGACACCCTCCAGCCGGACGCCATGGAGGCGTGGGCGGCGGTCGCACGGGCCGCGGAGGACCTGGAGGGCGTGGAACTCGATGCCCGGGACCGCGCCGAGATCGCCGACCACGAGGCGATGGGCCGGGGTCCGGAGGGCGTCGGGCTGTTCGAACGGGCTGCCGAACTGTACGCGGAGGCGGGCGATCCCGGGGAGGCGCTGGCGGCACGCGCGCGTGCGGCGTACGTACGGGCGCTGACGGGCGACATGGAGGGGGCGCTCGCCGCGGTCGCCGAGCCGTACGAGCGTGTTCTCGCGCTGTACGCCGAAGGCGGCACCGGCGTACGGCAGACGGCCTCCGTGGTGATCGGACGGGCCCGGATCCTGATGCGGCCGGTGCACGAGGCCGACGGGCCGGTGCCTTCGGAGGCGCTGTCCGCCGCGCGGGAGGCCGCGCGGGAGGTGCTGGCGCTCGTCGAGGCACCCGCGCGGGAGGACGGTACGGCCGGGGACGGTGGGCAGGACGGGGCGGACGTACGACTCGCCTCCCGGGCGGCCGAGGCGCGGGCGATGCTCGCGGAGACCGCCGCACGCACCGGGGATCTCCGGGCGGCCGCCGAGCTGTTCGAGGAGGCCGTGGCGCGGTACGTCGGCGCCGGGCTGCCCTGGTTCGCGGTGGAGTACGAGGCCCGGCTGGCCTCCCTCGTCCACCACCTGGGCGATGCGGCCCGGGCCGAACGGGCGCTGCGCGCGGCCCTGGAGCACGGCGGGGCACACCTGGAGGCCGCGGGACGGGCGCAGCTGCACCTCCGGCTCGCCGAGGTGCTCGACGGCCTCGGCCGGGTCGCGGAGGCGGCGGAGCACGCCCTGGAGGCGGCGCACTGGGCCGACGAGGCCGGTGAGGGACCGACGCTCGGTGCCTGGGCGCGGCAGCAGCTCGGCGGCCTGCTGCTGCGGCAGGGCCGGTGGGCCGAGGCCGCCGAGGTGCTGGAGTCGGCGCTGGCGGACCTGTCCGCCGAGACGCACGGCGACGGGGCGGTGGTGCAGACCCAGTGGTGGCTGGGCGACTGCCTGAGCGAGCTCGGGGAGCACCGCGCGGCGGCCGAACGGCGGCTCCAGGCCGCCGAGATCGCCCGGCACTGGCCCGAGCAGCAGGACCACGCCACGCTCGCCCATCTCGCCGCCGAGTCGCTGAGCCACGCGGGGCTGCCCGCCGAGGCGGACCGCGCCTACGCGCGCGCGGGCGACCTGTGGCGCTCGCTGGGCAACGCGCACGGCCTCGTCCGCTCGCTGCGCGCCCGTGCGTGGCTGGCGTTGCGCACGGAGGCCGGCCTTGAGACGGCGCGCGAGCTGATGGCGCGCGCGGTCGAGGAGTGCGAGGCCGCGCTGGCCGGGGCGGACGACGGGGAGGCGCGGCTGCGGCTCACCGACGAACTCGGCGGTACCCACCGGCAGTTCGGCGACCTGCTCGCCCGTTCGGTCGCCGACGTGGAGGACGAGCCGGACGACATCACCAGGTCGGTGTGGGAGGAGGCGCTGTCCCGGACCGAACAGGCGATCTCCGTGTTCGCCGGGCTCGGAGCGGACGCCCTGCACGACCGGACCGGCGCGGAACTCGCCGCCGGTCGGCTGGAGGCCGACCTCGGCCGGCCCGCCGAGGCGGCGGCACGCGCGCGTGCCGTCCTGGCGGCCTACGAGGCCGCCGGCGACGATCCCGCCGCGGCACCACCCCGCCGCGCGGAGGCCGAACGCCTGCTGCACCTCGTGGAGAAGCGCTCGGAGGACTGAGAAGGACGGAGGAGGAGCCCCGGAGGCTCCCGCGCCCCGCCGCTACTCCACGCCGATGAGCAGCAGGGCGCGCTGTCGGCCGCCCCGGTAGACCACCGTGTCCACGGCGAGGTAGGAGTCGCGGACGTGGGTCTGAAGGTGGTCGGAGACGGTGTCCGGGGCGTCGTCGCCGAGGACGAGGGTGACCAGTTCGCCGCCAGCCGAGAGCATGCGGTCCAGGACGGTCTTGGCCGTGGCGGTGACGTCCGCGCCGATCACGGCCACGTCGCCCTCGATGAGGCCGAGGACGTCACCGGCCTGGCAGATGCCCGCCGTGGTCCACGACTGGCGTTCGGCGACGGTGACCTCGGCGTGGCGGGTGGCGCCCGCCGCCGACGTCATCGCGACCACGTCCTCGTCGAAGCGGCGCCCCGGCTCGTGCACCGCGAGGGCGGCGATGCCCTGGACCGCCGAGCGGGTCGGGATCAGGGCCACGCGGACGCCCTCCCCGCGTGCCTGTTCGGCCGCCGCCGCGGCGGGGTCGTGCAGTTCGGCGTCGTTGGGCAGCAGCACCACCTCGCGCGCGTGGGCCCGCCGTACCGCCTCCAGGAGTTCGCCGCTCGCCGGCAACTCCCCGGGGCGGGCCGGCACCGTGGTCGCCCCGGCCTCGCCGTACAGCCCGGCCAGGCCGTCGCCGGGGACGACGGCCACGACGGCGCGCTGGGCGCGCTCCCGGGGCGGCCGCTCGGCGCGGGTGGTGTGCGCGTCGCCCGCGCCGAAGTGGGTGATCCGGATGCGGTACGGGCGCCCGGCCTCCACACCCGCCTCCACGGCGGCGCCGGCGTCGTCGACGTGGACGTGCACGTTCCACAGCCCGTCGCCGCCGACGACGACCAGGGAGTCCCCGAGCCCGTCGAGCCGCTGCCGCAGCCGGTCGACGGCCGCGTCCTCGGCCTCCAGGAGGTAGATCACCTCGAAGGCGGGGCCGCCCGTGGACGGTCCGGGAGCGGACGGCGAGGCGCAGGCCCTCGGCTCGTCCGGCTCGGCGCAATGCACGCGCGCGTGCGGCACGGTCGGCTGGTCCTCGCCCGGCCGGCCGGTCCCTGTGGCGTCCGCCGTCCTGCCCGGTGGTGTGCTCTCCGTCGCCGGTGTCTCGCCGGTGAACGTCTCGACCAGGGCGGCGAGCACGGCGACCAGCCCCCGGCCGCCGGCGTCGACCACTCCGGCCCGCTCCAGGGCGGCCAGCTGGCCGGGGGTGGCGGCCAGGGCACGGCGCGCGCCCTCGTAGGCGGCGCGCGCGACCGTGCCGCAGTCGCCCTCCGCACCGGTGGCCGCGTCGGCGGCCGCGGAGGCGACCGACAGGACCGTGCCCTCGACCGGGTGCGCCACCGCCTGCCGGGCGGAGTCGGCGGCGTGCCGCAGGGCGAGCCGCAGACCACGGCCGTCGGTGTGGGCGCTCTCGTCGTCGGCGGCCAGCACCTGGGCCATGCCGCGCAGCAGCTGGGCGAGGATCGTGCCGGAGTTGCCGCGCGCGCCGATCAGCGCCCCGTGCGCCATCGCCCGCGCGGCCTCCGCCAGGGACGGGCCGCCGAGAGAAGGGCCGGGGGGCGGAAGGGCCTCGCCGCCGGGGCCGTCGGCCTCGTGGGCCGCGAACACGGCCTCGACCGTCGCCACGGCGGACTCCACGGTCAGGTACAGGTTCGTGCCGGTGTCCCCGTCGGCCACGGGAAAGACGTTGATCGCGTCGATCTCCTCGCGCGCCCGTCCCAGCGCCCGCAGGGCCAGTCCGCACCAGGTGCGCACCGCCGGCGCGTCGAACGTCTGCGGCACCTGCGCCACCTGCGCCTCCCTGAGCTGCTGGTCTGGACGGCAGCGTAGACCCAGGGGCGGTGCGCGCCGGAAGAGGGCCCGGGCGGCCCCCGGGGTGGCCATGGTAGTTTCGTGCCACGGGAGCAGACGTTGTATGCTGCTCCGGTTGCCCGATCCTGATCGGGCTCTTCCCCTGGCAACGCCACTCGGATTTCGGAGTGCTCCCTGAGCCTGCGATCTGCAACCCGGCATGCCGGGATCAACCGTAAGTGCATCTGAAGTCTTTGGAGTGACCCGTGGCTGCCAACTGCGACGTCTGCGGCAAGGGGCCGGGCTTCGGCAACAACATCTCGCACTCGCACCGCCGTACGTCCCGTCGCTGGAACCCGAACATCCAGCGTGTGCGTACCGTGGTCGGCGGGACGCCGAAGCGCGTGAACGCCTGCACCTCGTGCATCAAGGCCGGCAAGGTCTCGCGCTGACGCACAGCAACAGCTAAGCGCGCGGCCACTGCTGGTTCGCTGCACTAAGCCGGTCCATCTCGGTGGGCCGGCTTTTTGCCGTGCCTGCCGGAGGGCTGCCCTCCGTGTCCGTCTCGGAGGGCCGTTCTCCGCCGACCCGGTCGCGGCGGGGAGGCTTTCGCCGTATCCCAGGACCGGCCCCCATCCCCAGCTGCCAGAATCCCAGGAATGCGCTTCGGCATCCTGGGACCGCTGGACATCCGTACCGACGACGGCACCCCTGTCGACCCCGGCGGCCCGCGTCCCCGCGCCCTGCTCACCCTCCTGCTCCTCGACGTCGGCCGGACGGTCCCCACGGAGCGACTGATCGACGGCCTGTACGGCGCCGAGCCGCCCGCGGGGGCCCTGGGCGCGCTCCAGTCGCAGATCTCCCGCCTGCGCAGGCGCCTCGGCCCGCGGACGGCCATCGAGGCCGACCCGGTCGGCTACCGCCTGGCCGCCGCGCCCGACTCCGTCGACGCCCACCGATTCGAACTCATGACGGAGGAGGGCCGCGCCGCCCTCGCCGCCGGAGATCCCGCGCGGGCGGCCGCCCGGCTGCGCGAGGCGCTCGCGCTGTGGCGCGGCCCCGCGCTGCCCGACCTGCCCGACGCGGACGCGCACGCCGCCGTCGCCCGCCTGGAGGAGCTGCGGCTGGCCGCAGTCCAGGACCGCGTCGAGGCGGACCTCGCGCTCGGCGGCGGTCCCGGGCTGGTCCCCGAGCTGCGCGCGCTGCTCGCCGCGCACCCGCTCGACGAACGGCTGTACGGGCAGCTGATGCGGGCCCTGCACACGGCCGGGCGGCCCGCCGAGGCCCTGACCGTGTACGAGCAGGCCCGGCGCACGCTCGCGGACGAGCTGGGCACCGACCCGTCCGGCGAGCTGTCCGCCCTGCACCTCGAACTGCTCCAGGGCGGCGGCTTCGCCCCGGCACGGCCCCCGCTCCCGGCCCAGCTGACCCGTTTCGTCGGCCGGGACGCCGAACTCGCCCGCATCGCCGCGCTCCTCGCCGACCCCGGCTCGCGCCTGGTCACGCTCACCGGCCCCGGCGGCGCGGGCAAGACCCGGCTCGCGATCGAGGCCGCCCGGACCGGCGCCGACGCGTGCCTGGTCGAGCTGGCCCCCCTGGCCGACGGCACCAAGGTCCCGTACGCCATCCTCACGGCCCTCGGGATACGGGAGGGCTTCCGTCACGCCACGACCGACATCACCGGCCGGCTGCTGGCCGCCCTGGAGGACCGCGAGCTGCTGCTGGTGCTGGACAACTGCGAGCACCTGGTCGAGGACGCGGCCCGGCTCGCCGGGCTGCTGCTCGGCTCCTGCCCCGGCGTGCGGATCCTCGCGACCAGCCGCGAGGCCCTCGGCATCACCGGCGAGGTCCTGGTCCCGGTGCCGACGCTGCCACCGGAACCGGCGGAGCGGCTCTTCCTGGACCGGGCGCGGGCCGTGCGCCCCGGCTTCGAGGGCCACGCGCGCGTGGCCGACATCTGCCGGGCCCTGGACGGGCTGCCGCTGGCGATCGAGCTGGCGGCGGCACGGCTGCGGACCCTGGAGCCGGAGGAGCTCGCCGACCGCCTGGACGACCGGTTCCGCCTGCTCTCCCGCGGTGACCGCACCAAGGCGCCCCGCCACCGCACCCTGCGGGCCGTCGTGGAGTGGAGCTGGGACCTGCTGGACGCCGAGGAGCAGGAGCTGGCCGGGCGGCTGACCGTGTTCCCCGGGGGTGCCACGGCGGACGCCGTCCAGGCCGTGTGCGGGGTGCCGTATCCGGAGGACCTGCTGGCGTCGCTGGTGGAGAAGTCCTTCCTGGAGGTGTCCGGGGGGCGCTACCGGATGCTGGAGACCGTCCGCGTGTTCGCCGCCGAACACGCCGTGGACCCGGGCGGGCTGCGGGACGCGCACGCCGCGTACTTCCTGCGGCTGGCCGAGCATGCCGAGCCGCACCTGCGCGGGGACGGGCAGTTGCCCTGGCTGGCCCGGCTGGCCGCCGAACACGCCAACCTGGACGCGGCGCTGCGTCACCTCGCAGGCACCGACCACGCGGGCGCCCTGCGCCTGATGGCCCTGCTGTCCTGGTTCTGGCGGCTGCGCGGACTGCACGGTGAGCAGGTGCCGCTCGCCCGCTCCCTGCTGGCCGCCGTGGGCGAGGCGCCTCCGCCCGGTCTGGTGGAGGAGTACGTCCTGTGCGCCATCGACTCGCTGTCCGGGGACGACGGGGACTCCCTCGCCGGGGAGGAGCTCCGCGCGCGCGTGGACGCCGCTCTGGAGTCGTACCAGGGCCCGCTGCGGCTGCCGTACATCCTGGTGCTGTGGTCCCTGGCGGCGGGCCCCAGCCCCGCCACCAACGAGCGGGCCCTCGCCCATGCCGGCGACGACCCGTGGGCGCGGGCCCTGCTGGACATGGGGCGGGGCTTCCAGGCGCAGTTCGCCGGCCGGCCCCGGGAGTCCGAGGATTGCTTCGCCCGCGGGCTGAAGGGGTTCCGCGCCGCCGGGGACCGCTGGGGCATGGCCAACTGCCTGGAACCGCTGGCCCTTCACGCCCTCGCGCGCGGGGAGCACGGGCGGGCACTGGAACTGCTGGACGAGGGTCTCGCGTACGTGCGGGAGCTGGCGGCCCCGGAGGAGACGGCCGACCTGCTGCGCAGCCGGGCCACGGTGCTGCTGCGCCGGGGCGACGGGGACCGGGCGGCGGCGCACTTCGAGCAGTCGCTGACGCTGGCCCGCACGGCCGGGGCAGCCGACAAGGCGGCGGGCGCGCTGCGTGGCCTCGGCGACACGGCCCGGCTGTCCGGCGACACGGCACGCGCGCGTGCCTACTACGAGGAGGCCCTGAGGGAGTGCGCCGCGAACTGGTTCAGCGTGGGCGAGACCGTCCGGATCCTCATCGGCCTGGGCCGCACGGCCGTCGCCGAAGGACGCCCGGAGGACGCGTGCGACTGCTTCCGGCAGGCCGCCGCCGTGGCCGAGGAGAGCCCGGGCGTCCTGGAACTCGCGGAGGCCGCCGAGGCGCTGGCGTCCGTCGCCGAACCGCCGGAGCGGGCCGCCGCCCTGCTCGGCGCCGGCACGGGTCTGCGGGGCGCCCCGCCGCACGGGGACCCCGATGTGGCACGGACCGAGGAGGAGGTGCGCGCGCGGCTGACGCCGCGGGCCTACGCGGACGCCTTCGACCAGGGCAGACGGCGACGGTCAGCGGCGGTCAGCGAACGGTAGGAGGACGGTGGGCGCCCGGCGGGAGGCTGCCGCACATGACGAACCGGAAGAACACCCACAGCCTCGCGCACCTCCACGTCCTGGTCTCCGGCGCGAGCGTCGCCGGCCCCGCCCTCGCCCTGAACCTCGCCCGCTACGGCGCCCGCGTCACCGTCGTGGAGAAGGCGCCCGCCCTGCGCGGCGGCGGCTTCGCCGTCGACTTCCGCGGCCACGTCCACCGCAAGGTGCTGAAGGACATGGGCATCTGGGACGAGATCCACGCCCGTCAGACGCACATGGGCCGGCAGACCGTCGTCGACGCCGACGGCACCGCGCGCGTGGACCTGCCCGCCGAGATGATGAGCGGCGACGTGGAGATCTTCCGCGGGGAGCTCGCGCGGATCATGTACGAGCGCACCGCGGACCGCGTCGAGTACGTCTTCGGGGACTCCGTCGCCACGCTCACCGACACCGACGACGGTGTCGAGGTCACCTTCGAGCGGGGCGCGCCACGCCGCTTCGACCTCGTCGTCGGCGCGGACGGACTGCACTCCAACACCCGCCGTCTGGTCTTCGGCGACGAGTCACGCCACCTGCGCTTCTTCGACCACTACGTGGCCGGTTTCGCGGTCCCCAACCATCTGGGCCTCGACCGCACCGGGCGCCTCTACAGCGAGCCGGGCCGGGCCGTCGTCATCGGCAACTACGACGGCGACCCGGACCGTGCGGGCGCCCTGCTGGTCTTCCGCTCCGAGGAGCTGACGTACGACCGCCGGGACGTCGCCGCGCAGAAGCGGATCCTGGCCGGGCGGTTCGCGGGCATGGGCTGGGAGACACCGCGTGTCCTCGAGGCCCTGGAGAAGACCGACGACCTGTACTTCGACGCGATCGCACAGATCCACGTCGACCGGCTCACCAAGGGGCGGGTGGCGCTGCTCGGGGACGCCGGGTACGGCGCCACGATGGGCGGCATGGGCACGGGCGTGGCGATCGTCGGCGCGTACGTCCTGGCCGGTGAACTCGCCCTCGCGGGCGGCGACCACCGCACCGCGTTCGCCGCGTACGAGAGCCGGGTCCGGGACTTCGCCAAGGGCTGCCAGAAGATCTCCGGCAACGCGGGCCCCTTCTTCGCCCCGCCGACCGAGCGGCGCATCCGCAGCCGCGACCGGATGTACCGGCTGCTCGGCTCGCGGATGCTGTCCGGCTTCTTCAAGCGACTCACGGAGAAGGCGGCCACCGCGATCGAACTGCGCGACTACCCGGCCGCGTGAGACTCCCGGAAGGTCCAGCCGTGGTCCACGGGGCCGATGCCCGCGCCGAGGGCGAAGCCGGCGGCGATCGCCCCGGTGACGTACTCCTTGGCGGCCCTGACCGCCTCGGGCACGGGCTGTCCCTTCGCCAGTTGCGCGGCGATCGCGGAGGCGAGGGTGCAGCCCGTGCCGTGCGTGTGCCGGTTGTCGTACCTCGGGGCGCGCAGCCAGTGCTCCTCGGTGCCGTCCGTGAGCAGGTCCAGGGCGTCCCCGGCCAGGTGCCCGCCCTTGATCAGCACCCAGGCCGGCCCGTACTCCAGTACGGCGGTCGCGGCCTCGCGCAGCCCCTCCTCGGACGTGACCCGCACGCCGGTCAGTTGGGCGACCTCGTCGAGGTTGGGCGTGGCGACGGTCGCCACCGGCAGCAGCTTCGTCCGTACGGACTCCAGGGCGGAGGCGGCCAGCAGGGGGTCGCCGTGCTTGGAGACGCCGACCGGGTCGACGACCGTGGGCACGCCGGTCCCGGCGAGCAATTCGGCGACCGTCTCGACCAGTTCCGCCGAGGCCAGCATCCCGGTCTTGACGGCCTGGACGCCGATGTCGTCGACGACGCTGCGGTACTGGGCCCGGACCGCCTCCGCGGGCAGTTCCCAGGCGCCCTGGACGCCGAGGGAGTTCTGCGCGGTCACCGCGGCGATCACGCTCATGCCGTGCGTGCCGAGGGCGAGCATCGTCTTCAGGTCGGCCTGGATGCCGGCGCCACCGCCGGAGTCGGAGCCGGCGACGGTGAGGACACGAGGGGGCGCGGCGCTCATGACTCGATGTCCCCGAAGTGGTCCCAGCCGCCCTTCCGGGTCCATGGCGCGCCGTCGACCGTGACCTGGGGCAGGGCCGAGGGGTTGAGCACTTCGCCGATCACCTTCCAGCGGGCCGGCAGCTTCACGTCCGGCGGGAACGTCGCCACGATCGCGTGGTCCTCACCGCCGGTGAGCACCCACTGAAGCGGGTCGACACCGACGGCCTGCCCGATGTCGTTCATCTGAGAGGGGATGTCGATGGCGCCGGAGCGGATGTCGATGCGCACCTTGCTGGCCTCCGCGATGTGCCCGAGGTCGGCGATCAGTCCGTCGCTGACGTCGCACATCGCGGTGGCGCCGAGCCCGGCGGCGGCCGGGCCCGCGTGGTAAGGCGGTTCGGGGCGGCGGTGCGCCTCGACGAAGGCGCGCGGGGAGCGGAAGCCGCGGGAGAGCACCGCGTACCCGGCCGCCGACCAGCCCAGCCAGCCGGTGACGGCGACGAGGTCGCCGGGCTGGGCGCCCGCACGGGTCACCGGTTCGTGGTTGCGCAGATCGCCGAGGGCGGTGATCGACACCATGATCGTGTCGCCGCGGACCACGTCGCCGCCGACCACGGAGGCGCCCGCGACCTGGCACTCGTCGCGCAGCCCGTCCATGAGCTCGGTCGGCCAGGTGACCGGGAGTTCGGCGGGGACGACCAGGCCGAGCAGCAGCGCGGTCGGTACGGCGCCCATGGCGGCGATGTCCGCGAGGTTCTGGGCGGCCGCCTTGCGGCCCACGTCGTACGCCGTGGACCAGTCCCGGCGGAAGTGCCGCCCCTCCACGAGTATGTCGGTGCTCGCCACGACCCGGCGGTCCGGGGCGGCGACCACCGCGGCGTCGTCGCCGGGGCCGACCCGGACCGCCGGGGTGGTGGTGAGACGGGAGGTGAGCTCCCTGATGAGCCCGAACTCCCCGAGCTCACCAACAGTGCCCTTCATAGCCCTTTCGCCCCTTCTGTCCCTGTCCGTTCCCGGTCGCGCGTTCACGCGGTCCTCGTTACGGTCGAGATGACCGTCAACTTCTGTCCTACCTGCACCCCGGCGCGCGGGCCACGTGCTCCGTGGGTCTCCCCGTGGCGCACGGCGACGCGATACCGTGGCGTTCCTTTTCCCCACATGATCCTCGTGGCCGCCCTGGAGGTTCCGTGGTACAGGCGTACATCCTGATCCAGACGGAGGTCGGCAAGGCGTCGACCGTCGCCGAGACGATCAGCAAACTGCCTGGTGTGATCCAGGCCGAGGACGTGACCGGACCGTACGACGTCATCGTGCGCGCCCAGGCCGACACCGTGGACGACCTCGGTCGGATGGTGGTCGCCAAGGTCCAGCAGGTGGAGGGCATCACGCGCACACTGACCTGCCCGGTCGTCCATCTGTAGCCCCCGTCTACCCTTGGGCCGGTGAGCTCTTTCCGTCACCGGCTTCTCGGCCTGCCCGTCCTCGCCGTGCTGATCACCGCCGCGGGCTGCTCCTCAGCAGACGACGCCGCCACCGCGGCGGTTCCCAGCCCGGACACACCGGTCACCGAGCTGTGCCGGAACCTGGACAAGGCCCTGCCGCGGAAGGTGGACGGACTGAGCCGCGAGGACCCGCGGCCCGCCTCCGCGCTGACCGCGGGCTGGGGAAGCCCGGCGATCATACTGCGCTGCGGTGTCCCGCGGCCGCCCGAGATGATCGACCCGGAGGCCGACGGCGCCGAGGTGAACGGCGTCGGCTGGCTGCTGGAGAAGCAGGGCGACGGATCGTTCCGTTTCACGACCACGCTGCGCAGGGCGTACGTGGAGGTCACCATTCCGCACAGCCGCACCGGAAACGGAGTCGCGCCGTTGGTCGACCTGGCGCCCGCAGTCAAGAAGGCGATCCCCGAAGGGATCGCCGACTGACGCGTACGAGAGGACGTACGGCGCTCAACGAAGCCCGGTCGGGCGGCGCAGCGCCGCCTGGACCAGGCGGTCCACCAGCTCCGGGTAGGAGACACCGGTGGCCTGCCACATCTGCGGGTACATCGAGATGGGCGTGAAGCCGGGCATGGTGTTGATCTCGTTGATCACGAACTCGCCGTCCTCGGTGAGGAAGAAGTCCGCGCGGACCAGGCCCTCGCAGGAGGCCGCCTCGAACGCCTCCACCGCCAGCCGCCGCACCTCGGCGGTCTCCTCCTCGGTCAGCGGGGCGGGCACGATGCCGGGCGTGGAGTCGATGTACTTCGCCTCGAAGTCGTAGTACGCGTGTGCCTCGGGCGGCGGGATCTCGGCCGGTACGGAGGCGCGCGGGCCGTCCTCGAACTCCAACACCCCGCACTCGATCTCCCGGCCGCGCACGGCGGCCTCCACGAGCACCTTCGGGTCGTGCCGCTGGGCCTCCTCGATCGCCTCGTCCAGGCCCGCGAGGTCCTCGACCTTGGTGATGCCGATGGAGGAGCCCGCGCGCGCGGGCTTCACGAACAGCGGCCAGCCGTGCTCGCCGGCGAAGTCGACGATCTTCTTGCGGGCGGCGGAGGCGTCCCGCTCCCACTCGCGCGGCCGGATCACCACGTACGGGCCGACCTTGAGCCCGAAGGAGGTGAACACCCGCTTCATGTACTCCTTGTCCTGGCCGACGGCCGAGGCGAGCACGCCCGAGCCCACGTAGGGCACCCCGGACAGCTCCAGCAGGCCCTGGAGGGTGCCGTCCTCGCCATAGGGGCCGTGCAGCACCGGGAAGATCACGTCGACCTCGCCGAGCGCCTTGGGCACCGAACCGGGCTCGCTGTAGACGACTTCGCGGTTGGCCGGGTCGACGGGGAGCACCACGCCGCCCTCGTCGGACTCGGCGAGCTCGTCGACGCTGGGCGTACGGCGGTCGGTGATCGCCATGCGTTCCGGCTCGTCGGCGGTCAGGGCCCAGCGGCCGTCCGTCGTGATACCGATCGGCAGGACCTCGTACTTGGAGCGGTCGATGGCGCTCAGCACCGCGCCGGCGGTGACCACGGAGATCCCGTGTTCGGAGCTGCGCCCGCCGAACACGACGGCCACGCGCGGCTTGCGGGACGGCTGCTCAGGGCTCTGGGGGAGGTTCTCGGTGCTCATATCGCGATGAGAGTACCCGTTGGTAGGGCCCCAGGGCAGCGTTGGCGGCCCGGGGTCGCTCAGCGTCGCTCGGGCTTCGCACTGCGCGACATCAGCTCCTTGAGGGCCACCACCGGGGGCTTGCCCTCGTGCACGATGCCGACGACCGTCTCGGTGATGGGCATGTCGACGCCGTGCCGACGGGCCAGATCCAGCACGGACTCGCACGACTTGACGCCCTCGGCGGTCTGCTTGGTGACCGCGATGGTCTCCTGCAGGGTCATGCCCTTGCCCAGGTTGGTGCCGAAGGTGTGGTTGCGCGACAGCGGCGAGGAGCAGGTGGCCACCAGGTCGCCGAGGCCGGCGAGTCCGGAGAAGGTCAGCGGGTCGGCGCCCAGGGCCATCCCCAGCCGGGTGGTCTCGGCCAGCCCGCGGGTGATGAGCGAGCCCTTGGCGTTGTCGCCGAGACCCATGCCGTCCGCGATGCCGACGGCCAGCCCGATCACGTTCTTGACGGCCCCGCCCAGTTCGCAGCCGACGACGTCGGTGTTGGTGTACGGGCGGAAGTACGGGGTGTGGCAGGCGGCCTGGAGCCGCTGGGCGACGGCCTCGTCGGTGCAGGCCACCACGGCGGCGGCCGGCATGCGGGCGGCGATCTCGCGGGCCAGGTTGGGTCCGGTGACCACCGCGATGCGGTCGGCGTGGACCTTGGCGACGTCCTCGATCACCTCGCTCATGCGCATCGCCGAACCGAGTTCGACGCCCTTCATCAGCGAGACCAGGACCGTGTCCGGCGCGAGCAGCGGCCGCCACTGGGCCAGGTTGTCGCGCAGGGTCTGCGAGGGGACGGCCAGCACGGTGAAGTCGGCGTCGCGGGCGGCCTCGGCGGCGTCCGCGGTGGCCCGCAGGTTCTCCGGGAGTTCCATGCCGGGCAGGTAGTCCGGGTTGGTCCGGGTGGAGTTGACGGCCTCGGCGAGTTCGGCGCGGCGGGCCCACAGGGTGACGTCGCAGCCGGCGTCGGCCAGGACCATCCCGAAGGCGGTGCCCCACGATCCGGTGCCGAAGACGGCCGCCTTGACCGGCTTGACCGGCTCGCTCACGTGCCCTGCCCCTCTTCCTGGACGGCTTCCCGCGCCGCCTCCGGTGCCGTCTCCCGCGCCGCCTCCGGTGCCGCTTCCCCATCCGCGGGCCCGGGCCGGCCGGACGTCGCGGGCCTGCCCTGCGTCCTTGTCCGGGCCTGGGCCTGGGTCTGGTTCTGCTCCTGGGTCCTGCGGCGCTGCTCGATCCGCTCCCGGCGCGGGTCGTAGGCCACGGAGGGGGCCTTCTCGCCGCGGATGTGCTCCAGCTGGCGCGTGATGGCCGCCATGATGACCTCGGTGGCCTCCTTCAGCAGCTCCGGGGTCATCTCCTTGTCGTAGAAGCGCGACAGGTCCACGGGCGGGCCGGCGAGCACGTGGTGGGTCTTGCGCGGCAGGAGGTTCGGCTTCTTGGCGTAGGGCGGCAGGAGTTCGTTGGCGCCCCACTGGGCGACAGGAATCACCGGGCACTTGGTCTGCAGGGCGACCCGCGCGGCCCCCGTCTTGCCGGTCATCGGCCAGCCGTTCGGGTCGCGGGTCAGCGTGCCCTCGGGGTAGAAGGCGACGCACTCGCCGCGCTCCACGGCGTCGATGGCGGCGCGGAAGGCGCTCAGCGCGTCCGTGCTCTCGCGGTAGACGGGGATCTGGCCGGTGCCGCGCATCGCGGCGCCCACGAGTCCCTTCTTGAAAAGCCCGCTCTTCGCCAGGAATCGCGGCACCCGCCCGGTGTTGTACTGGAAGTGGGCGTAGGCGAAGGGGTCGATGTGGGAATTGTGGTTCACCACGGTGATGAATCCGCCGTCGGCCGGAATGTTCTCGATTCCGCGCCAGTCCCGCTTGATCAGAACCAGCAGCGGTGGTTTGCAGATCACCGCTGCGAAGCGGTACCAGAAGCCGATTCTGCGGCGGGGCACGCGGACACCTTCCTCTAGGACTGCCCCCGGGGCCGGGGGCCGCACAAGTGTCGCCCCATGCCGCCGGTCTGTCGAGAACACCGTACGCCCGACCGTCACCCGCACCCGCTCTTGCAGGGGGTTCGGCGCCCCCGGGCCGAGTCCGGGAGCGCCGGACGGGCCGGGGAGAATGTCTTGGACGAGAGAGGGGGGCGAACGCCCGTGCAGTGGACCTTGGTCATCCCCCTGAAGCCCCTGACGCGGGCCAAGAGCAGGCTCTCGGACACCGCTCACGACGGGGTCCGGCCGGGCCTCGCCCTCGCCTTCGCGCAGGACACCGTGGCGGCGGCCCTGGGCTGCCCGGCGGTCGCGGATGTGGCGGTCGTCACGAACGACGCCCTGGCGGGGCGGGAGCTGGCGGCACTGGGCGCGCGGATCGTCCCGGACGCGCCGGGCGCCGGCCTGAACGCCGCCCTCGCGCACGGGGCGGCGGCCGTACGGGCATCGCGTCCCGAAAGTCCCGTGGCGGCCCTGAACGCCGATCTTCCCGCACTCCGGCCCCTGGAATTGGCACGGGTTCTGAACGCGGCCGCGGAATTCCCGCGCGCATTTCTCGCGGACGCCGCGAGGGTCGGAACGACACTTCTCGGTGCGGGCCCGGAGCATGAATTGCTTCCGCGTTTCGGGAGGGATTCCCGTGCCCGTCACCGGGCCTCCGGCGCGGTGGAACTGAGGCTCGACGGGGTCGGTTCCGTACGCCAGGACGTGGACACCGGCGCGGACCTGCGGGCGGCCCTGGCCCTCGGGGTGGGCCCGCACACGGCGGCGGTGTCGGCGGGGTTGCTGATTCCCGGGTCCTAGGGGGTGCGGAAGGGGCGGGGGGTGAGTGGGTGAGCGGTGGGGCGCGGGGAACTGCGCGACCGGCCACGACGCGCCCGCAACCCGCCGGCGTCCGACGGCACCACGGCGACAACGGACGGCCGCCGGGGGCACTACGCTGGCCGTCATGCAGGCGACCGCATACACGTACGACCCCGACAGCCGCAGCGGGCAGGTACTTCTGGACGACGGCACCCCGGTGCCCTTCGACGCGGCGGCGTTCGACGCGGGCGGCCTGCGGCTGTTGCGCCCAGGGCAGCGGGTGCGGATCGAGACGGAGGGCGACGGGACCGCCCTGCGGATCACGCTGGTGACGCTGCAGACCTTCTGAGACCGGAACCTTCCGAGACCTAAAACGCCGCGGGCCGGGCTCCCTCGGGAGTCCGGCCCGGCGCGTGGGTACCTGCTTGCGCCTACTTGCTGCGGGCGGTGGTCTTCTTGGCGGTGGTCTTGCGAGCGGTCGACTTCTTGGCCGGGGCCTTCTTCGCCGTCGCCTTCTTCGCCGGGGCCTTCTTGGCCGTGGTCTTCTTCGCCGCGGCCGCGGCCGTGGTCTTCTTGGCCGCCGTGGTCTTCTTGGCCGCCGCGGTCGTCTTCTTCGCCGGGGCCTTCTTGGCCGCCGCCTTCTTCGCGGCGGCCTTCTTGACCGCACCCGTCGTCTTCTTCGCGGCGGCCTTCTTGCCGGCCGCCTTGGCGATGGTGGCGGTCGGCCCGGTCAGGCTGCCCTTGGGCGCCTTCTTCACCGCGATGTCGTGCTTCGGGAGCTTCTTCGAGCCGCTCACCAGGTCCTTGAAGCCCTGGCCGGCCCGGAAGCGGGGAACGGAGGTCTTCTTGACCCGCACCCGCTCCCCCGTCTGCGGGTTGCGGGCGTAGCGCGCCGGACGGTCCACCTTCTCGAAGGACCCGAAGCCGGTGACCGAGACCCGGTCTCCCCCGACGACCGCGCGGACGATGGCGTCCAGTACCGCGTCGACGGCGTCGGCGGCCTGCTGCCGGCCGCCCATCTTGTCGGCAATCGCTTCTACGAGCTGCGCCTTGTTCACGTCTTCCCCTTCGGAGACCTTGCCAGAACGAAAGTGTTCAAGCTTTTTCGCACGTTAGGCAGATATATACCGCAAATCAAACACGAAACGGGCTAATCACCCTTGTGCCGCAGCGGACTCGGTCGGCCTCGAAGTTGATCAGGCTTCCTCTTCGGGGATTCGACCCTCGTCGAGGTCCGCCGTGAACCGCTCCAGTCGCCTTGTCGCAGCGGCGAGATCGTGCTTGGCCGCGGCCGTAATGACCAGCAGCTTCCGGGTCAGCGCCATCCGTACGCCCTCCGGGACTTGCAGTGCGCGCACTCTTGCGTGCGCTTCCTTGAGTTGGGCCGCGACCGCCGTATAGAGCTCGAGTTGGCCGTCGTTGTCCATGCACAGATTGTGCCATCTGGGGCGAGTTGTCGCCTGCGCAGGGGACAACTGCCGCCCCGGACGGCCTTCCGGGCGCTTCCTCCGGCCGGGGCCTCGGCTCTCGCGTACCCCGGCAAAAACCGTCCTAACGTGGGAAGTTGGCCTGCCGCACGGCGGCGCGCCGGGGGCGCGGGCCCGAAAAACGGCTGTACCCCCGATCGTGGCGATCGGGGGTACAGGGGCGTTTCGTGGTGGCCGAAACCCGCCGTTGATCAGACCGGCAGCGTGCGCGGCTTGAAGGACGGGCGCTTCGCCTCGTAGGCGGCGATGTCGTCCTCGTTCTGCAGGGTGATCGAGATGTCGTCCAGGCCGTTCAGCAGCCGCCAGCGGGAGTTCTCGTCCAGCTCGAAGGGGGCGGTGACGCCCTCGGCGCGCACCTCGCGCGCGACGAGGTCGACGGTGATCTCGGCCTGCGGGTCCCGCTCCGTGAGCTCCCACAGCGCGTCCACGATCTTCTGCTCCAGGACCACCGTGAGCAGGCCGTTCTTCAGCGAGTTGCCGCGGAAGATGTCGGCGAAGCGGGAGGAGATCACGGTCTTGAAGCCGTAGTTCTGCAGCGCCCAGACGGCGTGCTCACGGGAGGAGCCGGTGCCGAAGTCGGGGCCGGCGACCAGGACCGTGGCGCCCTGCCGCTCCGGGCGGTTGAGCACGAACTCGGGGTCCTTGCGCCAGGCCTCGAACAGCCCGTCCTCGAACCCGTCGCGGGTGACCTTCTTGAGCCAGTGGGCGGGGATGATCTGGTCGGTGTCGACGTTGGAGCGGCGCAGCGGGACGGCCCGGCCGGTGTGGGTGGTGAAGGCTTCCATGATTGATCAGACTCCAGCGGGCGTACGGGTTGCGGCGTCGGACAGGTCGGCCGGGGAGGCCAGGTGGCCCAGGACGGCGGTGGCGGCCGCGACCTGCGGCGACACCAGGTGCGTACGGCCGCCCTTGCCCTGCCGGCCCTCGAAGTTGCGGTTGGAGGTGGAGGCGGAGCGCTCGCCCGGGGCCAGCTGGTCGGGGTTCATGCCCAGGCACATCGAGCAGCCCGCGTGCCGCCATTCGGCGCCGGCCTCCTTGAAGACCACGTCCAGGCCCTCGGAGACGGCCTGCAGGCCCACGCGCGCGGAGCCCGGGACGACCAGCATCCGTACGCCGTCGGCGACTTTGCGGTCCTTCAGGATCCCGGCGGCGGCGCGCAGGTCCTCGATGCGCCCGTTGGTGCAGGAGCCTACGAAGACGGTGTCCACCTTGACGGAGCGCAGCGGCTGTCCGGCCTCCAACCCCATGTACTCCAGGGCCTTTTCGGCGGCCAGGCGCTCCGAAGCGTCTTCGTACGAAGCCGGGTCGGGGACGGACGCCGAAAGCGGCGCGCCCTGGCCGGGGTTGGTGCCCCAGGTGACGAACGGGGACAGTTCGGCGGCGTCGATGACGACCTCGGCGTCGAACTCGGCGTCGTCGTCGGTCTTCAGCGTCTTCCAGTACGCGACCGCGGCGTCCCAGTCGGCGCCCTCGGGGGCGTGCGGGCGGCCCTTGAGGTACTCGAACGTGGTCTCGTCGGGGGCGATCATGCCCGCGCGGGCGCCGGCCTCGATCGACATGTTGCAGATGGTCATGCGGGCCTCCATCGAGAGCTTCTCGATGGCGGAGCCGCGGTACTCCAGGACGTAGCCCTGGCCGCCGCCCGTGCCGATCCTGGCGATGATCGCCAGGATCAGGTCCTTGGCCGTGACGCCCTCGGGCAGTTCGCCGTCGACGGTGATCGCCATGGTCTTCGGGCGGGCCATCGGCAGCGTCTGGGTGGCCAGCACGTGCTCGACCTGGGAGGTGCCGATGCCGAACGCCAGCGCGCCGAAGGCGCCGTGCGTGGAGGTGTGCGAGTCGCCGCAGACCACGGTCGTGCCGGGCTGGGTGAGACCGAGCTGCGGTCCCACCACGTGGACGACGCCCTGCTCGACGTCGCCCAGCGGGTGCAGCCGGACGCCGAAGTCGGCGCAGTTCTTGCGCAGCGTCTCCAGCTGGGCGCGGGAGACCGGGTCCGCGATCGGCTTGTCGATGTCCAGGGTGGGGGTGTTGTGGTCCTCGGTGGCGATGGTCAGGTCGAGGCGGCGCACGCCGCGCCCGCTCTTGCGGAGGCCGTCGAAGGCCTGGGGGCTGGTCACCTCGTGCAGCAGGTGCAGATCGATGAAGAGGAGGTCGGGCTCGCCCTCGGCGCGCCGGACGACGTGGTCGTCCCAGACCTTCTCCGCGAGTGTCCTACCCATCGCTGTTCCCTCCGGCCGGCAGGTGTCCGCCGACCCAACTAGAGATCTTGAGGAGGCGTCGCCCGCGCCCCTGCGTCCGGGCGACCGCCACCAGGCCCGTTGATCCGCGGGCCGCTGTGCCTTCGTGACATCCAGGGTGGCGTGTTCCACGGAAAATTGAACTTGCGTTTCACAGAGTGAGACGCAAGTATCGTTGCATGGACAACAGTAGCGGCGTCGGCGTTCTGGACAAGGCAGCCCTTGTCCTGAGCGCCCTGGAGTCCGGTCCGGCCACCCTCGCGGGTCTGGTCGCGGCGACCGGACTGGCACGACCCACGGCCCACCGGCTGGCCGTGGCCCTGGAACACCACCGCATGGTGGCGCGCGACATGCAGGGTCGATTCATTCTCGGCCCCCGCCTGGCGGAACTGGCCGCGGCCGCGGGTGAGGATCGTCTCCTCGCCACCGCGGGCCCGGTGCTCACCCACCTCCGGGACGTCACGGGCGAGAGCGCGCAGCTCTACCGCCGCCAGGGCGACATGCGCATCTGCGTCGCCGCGGCGGAGCGCCTGTCCGGCCTTCGGGACACGGTCCCGGTCGGTTCGACGCTGACGATGAAGGCGGGCTCCTCGGCACAGGTCCTGATGGCATGGGAGGAGCCGGAGCGGCTGCACCGGGGCCTCCAGGGCGCCCGCTTCACGGCGACGGCCCTGTCGGGCGTACGGCGCCGGGGCTGGGCCCAGTCCATCGGCGAGCGCGAGCCGGGCGTCGCGTCCGTCTCCGCGCCGGTGCGCGGCCCCTCGAACCGGGTGGTGGCCGCGGTGTCCGTCTCCGGCCCCATCGAGCGCCTCACGCGCCACCCGGGCCGCATGCACGCCCAGGCGGTCATCGACGCCGCCGGCCGCCTCTCCGAGGCCCTCCGCCGCTCCGGCTGACCGCACCGACCACCCCCGCCAGGACAGGGCCGGCCTCAACGCCGCGGCGGGCCCTGCCGGGCGGTACGCGGACGACCGCGGGCCTGACGCTCCATGGCCCATGCGAACGGAAGGGAGCGGTGCCCCGTCACGGGCGCCGGGCCCGGGAAGCCGACACTCCTGCCCCGCGTGACGACAGGCACCGCCACCCGGGCTCGGGCAGGCCTCCCCTACGGCCCGCTTCAGGGCGACGGCCCACGACCGGATCCGGCACCGCGCGACCGGCGTCCGTCCGCCTCCACGGGCGATCCCCCGGCCGTATCCGTTCAGTCCCAGTCCGGCCGCATGTCGTTCAAGAGGCTCGGAGGCGGTCCGCCGCCCGGTTTCCGCGGTGACCCACCGGGACGACTCCGGTGGCCCTGCCCAGGCCGTACTCGGGCATGTTCATGTAGATCGACTCATGGGAGCCCGCCGGGACGACGTACGTCTCGTGCCAGAAGCCGACCTTGCCCTTGCCCTCCCGCAGCCGCCGGTTGAAGGCGGCCCAGGCCGGGTGATGACGGTGGTCCGGGGCGACGGCGTAGGCGAGGAGCTTCTCCTTCGACTCCCAGTACTGGACCAGGTACGCCTCGCGCGGCCCGCCGAGCAGGGCCTTGTAGCCCAGCAGCCCGCTGTCCTTGTCGCGGGCCAGCTCCGCGATCATCGGTCCCATCGCCCTGGCCACCGGCCACCAACTCCGCACCGCGACAAAGCTGTTGATCCGCATTCCGATCAGGAAGACCACCACCTCGCCCTCACCCGCGGCGGTCATGCGCCCTTCGATCAGCTTCGCACCCACGACGTCCCCCATCCCTCACGCCGATTCCGTCGGCAGCTTCGGCCCCTTATTGGATAGCTTCACTATCCATGCTTGGATAGTGACACTACCCAAGCATGGACGCAAGAGGGCACGAGAGGAAAGGACACGGCACCGGGATGCGACTGGCGGAGCTGAGCACACGCAGCGGGGTCTCCACGGCGACGATCAAGTACTACCTGCGCGAGGGACTGCTGCACCCCGGCCGCCGGATCACGGCCACCCAGGCCGACTACGACGAGGGGCATCTGCGGCGGCTGCGGCTGGTGCGGGCGATGATCCAGGTGGGGCGGATCCCGGTGAACTCGGCGCGCGAGGTGCTCGCCGCCCTGCAGGACGAGGAGCTGGACCGGAACAGACGACTGGGCACGGCGGTATGGGCCCTGCCGCACGGCCCGGCGCCCGACGAGAGCGACCCGGCGACCGACTCCGCCCGGCGTACGGCCACCGAACTCATGGACCGGCTCGGCTGGTGCTACGGCGGACCGTCCGGCGAGACGCCGACCGCACCGGCGTACGGAATGCTGGTCACCGCGATCGCCGCGCTCGCCCGGCTCGGCTATCCATGCGCCACCGCCGACTTGGAGCCCTACGCCCGCGCGATGGAGCGGATCGCGGCGACGGACCTGGACCTGGTCGAGCGGTACGGGACGCCGGACGAGCAGGTGGAGGCCGCGGTGGCGCTGACCGTGCTGTACGAGCCGGTGCTGCTCAGCTTGCGCCGGCTGGCCGAGGCCGAGGAGTCGCGGCGGCGGTTCGGCGGAAAGTGAGCCGGAGGGCTTCCGCTGGAAGGGTGGCGCCGGCGGCCGCACCTGGACAGGGTGCCCCGGACACGCCGAAGGGCCCCCGAGGGAGGGCCCTTCCGATTGCGTACCCCCGACCGGATTCGAACCGGCGCTACCGCCTTGAGAGGGCGGCGTGCTAGGCCGCTACACAACGGGGGCGCGATCTTGCGTTTCCGCAGATCAGCTGGTCTACCTGGACTCGAACCAAGACTAACTGAACCAGAATCAGTCGTGCTGCCAATTACACCATAGACCAAGGTGGTTTAGACCATTGAGGCCGTCACCTTCAGTACCCCCGACCGGATTCGAACCGGCGCTACCGCCTTGAGAGGGCGGCGTGCTAGGCCGCTACACAACGGGGGCCCTGGCGATCCTGCATCGGGGACAACGGGAGCGACCCGGCTGTCCTCGCGGGAAGGATCTGTACCCCCGACCGGATTCGAACCGGCGCTACTGCCTTGAGAGGGCAGCGTGCTAGGCCGCTACACAACGGGGGCTTGCGGATGAGATCCGCGGTGCAGATGAGCTCTGCGAGCTGGCCTACCTGGACTCGAACCAAGACTAACTGAACCAGAATCAGTCGTGCTGCCAATTACACCATAGGCCACTGGAACGCAAGCCCCGGAGGGGTTCTTGTTCTAGTTCTGCGCCGGTGGGGCTTCCGGCCTTTCGGCCCGCTCCCCGCGGCGCAGGAAGAACATTACCTGAAGGTGGACGGGGCTCCAAAACGGGTATCGACGCGGAGCGCCGCCGGGAGTTCGGCGAGGGAGGCGATCCGGCGCACGGCGGCACCCCCCGTGTCCCCGGGACCACCGGTGTGCACGCCCCCTCGGTCGATCCAGACCGACAGCAGACCGGCCTCGGCCGCGCCCCGCGCGTCGATCTCCGGATGGTCGCCGACGTACGCGACCTGGTGCGGGGCGAGTGCGAGGGCCTCGCAGGCCGCGTGGAACGCCCCGGCCTCCGGCTTGGACACCCCCAGCTCCGCGGCGCACAGCACGGCCTCGAAGCGGTCGCGCACGCCGAGGACGCGCAGCTTGCGCTCCTGGACGTGCAGGCTGGAGTTGGACAGCACGGCGTGCCGGTAGCCGGCGGCGAGGACGTCCAGGGCGGGCAGCACGTCCGGGAAGAGTGCCCAGGCGGTCTCGTAGTGCCCCAGATAGCGCTCGAACCACGCGTCGGCCTCGGCGTCGGTCAGCTCCGGCCGGCCCAGGAAGACCCGCACCCGGTCCCGCCGCTGGTCCTCGAAGGACACCTCACCGGCGGAGAACCGCGCCCACTGGGCATCGGTGATCCGCCGCCAGTGCGCCAGGGCCTCCTCCACGGAGCCGTACCCGTCCAGCAGCCGCTCGGCCACCAGATGCGCCCGCATGCCGCTCCGATCGGCCGTGGTGTAGTCGAAGAGGGTGTCGTCGACGTCCCACAGGACAGCTCTGATCGCCATGCCACCGACCGTACCGCCGACCGGGTGACGGCGTCCCGCACTCGCCCGGGCAGCAAGAAGGGGCGGCGCCCGGAGACCGGGTGCCGCCCCTCGCGCATGGCTCGGTCACGCCGTCAGCTTCGCCAGGGCCGCGTCGATGCGGGCCAGGGTCCTGTCCTTGCCCAGGACCTCCAGGGACTCGAAGAGGGGCAGGCCCACCGTGCGGCCGGTGACGGCGACGCGGACCGGGGCCTGGGCCTTGCCGAGCTTGAGGCCGTGGGCCTCGCCGGCGGCCAGGACGGCCTCCTTCAGGGACTCGGGGGAGGTCCAGTCCGCCGACTCCAGCTTCTCGCGGGCCGTCCGCAGAAGAGCGTCGCTGCCCTCCTTCATCGCCTTCGTCCAGCTCGCCTCGTCCTCGACCGGCTCGGGCAGGAACAGGAAGTCGACGTTGTCCGTGATCTCCGACAGCACCTTCAGACGGGTCTGCGCGTGCGAGGCGACGGCCTGCCACTTGGCCTCGTCGAAGTCCTCCGGGGCCCACGGGGCGAACGGGCCCTGCAGCCAGGGACGGCAGCGCTCCGTGAAGTCCTTCACATCGAGCATGCGGATGTGGTCGGCGTTGATCGCCTCGCACTTCTTCAGGTCGAAGCGCGCCGGGTTGGGGTTCACGTCCGAGATCTCGAAGGCCGCGACCATCTCCTCGACGGAGAAGATGTCCTGGTCGGCCGAGAGCGACCAGCCGAGCAGGGAGAGGTAGTTGAGCAGGCCCTCGGGCAGGAAGCCGCGCTCGCGGTAGAGGTTCAGCGAGGACTGCGGGTCGCGCTTGGAGAGCTTCTTGTTGCCCTCGCCCATCACGTACGGCAGGTGGCCGAACTCGGGGATGCGCTTCGCGATGCCCAGCTCGATCAGCGCCTTGTACAGGCCGATCTGGCGCGGGGTGGAGGAGAGCAGGTCCTCGCCGCGCAGGACGTGGGTGATCTCCATCAGCGCGTCGTCGACCGGGTTGACCAGCGTGTACAGCGGGGCGCCGTTGGCGCGGACGATGCCGTAGTCCGGCACGTTCTCCGGGGTGAACGTCAGCTCGCCGCGGACCAGGTCGGTGAAGGTGATGGTCTCGTCGGGCATCCGGAAGCGGACGATGGGCGTACGGCCCTGCGCCCGGTACTCCTCGACCTGCTCGGCACTCAGGTCGCGGCAGTGGCCGTCGTAGCCGGACGGCTTGCCGGCGGCGCGGGCGGCCTCGCGGCGGCTGTCCAGCTCCTCCTGCGAGCAGTAGCAGTGGTAGGCGTGGCCGGCGTCGAGCAGCTTCTGGGCGACGTCCTTGTAGATGTCCATGCGCTGCGACTGGCGGTACGGCGCGTGCGGGCCGCCGACCTCGGGGCCCTCGTCCCAGTCGAAGCCCAGCCAGCGCATCGCGTCGAGCAGCTGGTTGTACGACTCCTCGGAGTCGCGGGCCGCGTCGGTGTCCTCGATGCGGAAGACCAGGGTGCCCTGGTGGTGCCGGGCGAACGCCCAGTTGAACAGGGCGGTGCGGACCAGGCCCACGTGGGGGTTACCGGTGGGCGAGGGGCAGAAACGGACGCGTACGGGAGTGCCGGGTGCGCTAGCCACGCTTGACAACCTTGTTGGTGAGAGTGCCGATGCCTTCGATGGTGACGGCGACCTCGTCGCCGACGTTCAGGGGGCCGACCCCTGCCGGGGTGCCCGTGAGGATCACGTCGCCGGGGAGCAGCGTCATGGCCTCGGAGATGTTGACGATCAGATCCTCGATGGGGTGGATCATCTCGCTGGTGCGGCCCAGCTGCCGCTGCTCGCCGTTGACGGTGAGCTGGATGGTCAGGTCGGACGCGGCGGCCAGGCCGATGTCCGTCTCCACCCAGGGGCCCAGCGGGCAGGAGGTGTCGAAGCCCTTGGCCCTCGCCCACTGTTTCTCGCGCCGCTGGACGTCGCGGGCGGTGACGTCGTTGGCGCAGGTGTAACCGAAGATCACGTCCTGGACCCGGTCGCGCGGGACCTCGCGGCACATGCGCCCGATCACCACGGCCAGCTCGGCCTCGTGGTGCAGTTCCTCGGAGAAGGAGGGGTACTGGATCGGGTCGCCGGGGCCGATCACCGAGGTGGACGGCTTGAAGAAGGCGAACGGCGCGTCCGGCACCTCGTTGCCGAGTTCGCGGGCGTGCTCGGCGTAGTTGCGGCCGAAGGCCACGACCTTGTTGGGGAGCACCGGCGGCAGCAGCCGTACCTTGCTCAGCGGCACCTTGGTCCCGGAGAGCTCGAAGTCCGCGAACGGGATGCCCTTGATGATGTCGAGGACGAGCTCGTCCGGCTGGTCGCCCTCGACCGCGCCGAAGGCGACGTTCCCGTCGATGGAGAACCTGGCGATGCGCACGGGTTGCTTGGCCCCTTGACTGAGCTGGGAGGAGTCTGACGCTCCAGGCTAACGCGGGAGGGCTCCCCCACACCTCGCGCATTGCCGTGGGCGCGGGCCCGGACACGAAGGAGGGGCGCCCCGCTTCGTGGGGCGCCCCTGATCTCCGTACAACTCTCCGTACGGCCTGGCCGGCCGCGGTGAGCAACCCGCGCGGGGTGCGCGTACTACTCCGTGACGGAGGCCGCGACCGGGGCCTCCATGAGGACGGTGCGCCGGGGGTTGGCGGTCTGGGTGGGGAGGGAGACGGAATGCTCCGGCACGTCCGGCGTGTGCAGGACCTCGGCGTCCTCGAGGTGCGCCAGGGTCGTGCGCCGGGGGTTGGCTATGTTGCGGAACATCATCGTCGTCTTCACGGTTGTAAGAGACCTTGTCGTCTGCGGGCGCCTGGAGGGCCGTGCGAGCCCCCCGCCAGGGCGCGTTGTCGGTTTTGCCATCTCTGTAAAGCGTCAGGCTAAACATGCAATTCCCACCGCAGACGTGAAGAGCCCGTGATCCCCATGTGAGTTTGCTCACTGCCGCATTGACAATCCGGACAATTTCCAGCCGCACCGTAACCCAGCGAAACGGACATTGGCCCCCTGAAGCCACCATTCCGCTCCCGATCATGGCGACTGGGACACCTGAGGCAGCTCGTCGGCTCGTAGAGATATGTCCGGAATACAGGAGATCAATTTCCACTTCCCGTAACGCAGCCCTCACGCGGTGTCACGGAGGTCACAGCCTGACCCACATGCCTTGTTGGAGATCCTGCACTGTGCTGGAATGCCACGGACCGCCGCAGGATCGAGCCGGCGCGCAGGGGGCGCAACGCAGCGCCGAGTGGCGGCGAGAAGGGGGAACCAGCGCCGGTCACTCACGACCACCCGGGGAACGTTTTCAGGGCGTTCCCCACGACGCCGACACCGTCCTTCCGCTCGCGCGGAGGGGCGCCTGGTCCAGAGGTTGCGACGCTAGTGCAGGGACGTTTCAAGAGGGATGGCAGCGCTTCGGCGGAGCCGGAGTCGCACGACGGGACTGGCCCCATGAAGGGCAGCTCCTCGCCCCAGCACGCCCAGAACCCGGGCCCGGCCCCGTCCGGTGACAGCGGCGAGCGCCCCGGGCGTGCCGCCGCGGCCGGCCCGGCGGCGTCGGCGAGCCCCGCGCCGACGGTGAAGCCGGCCAAGAGCCCGGGCCCCGTCAGCACCGGCTCGCGGATCGCGATGCGCAACTGGCGCATCTCCACCCGCCTGGTCTCGCTGCTGGCGCTGCCCGTGGTCGCGGCGACCTCGCTGGGTGCGCTGCGCATCAGCCAGAACATGGACGACATCCAGCAGCTGGACAACATGAAGCTGCTGACGGACATGACCAAGCAGGCCACCGAGCTGGCGATGGCGCTCCAGGACGAGCGCGACCAGTCGGCCGGCCCGCTGTCCCACCCGTCCAGCGCGACCGCCATCGCCGTCAAGGGCTTCCGGGACAAGACCGACCGGGCCAAGGCCAACTTCCTCGACTCCTCCGAGGAGATCGACACCGCCAGCAAGGACGGCAACCTCCAGGGTGTCCGCGACACCATCGTCGGTCTCGCCAGCGAGCTCAACGGCCTCGGCAAGATCCGCAAGACCGCCTACGAGAACGAGGGCAACTCGGCCCGGACGGTCGAGGCGTACCACCGGCTCATCACCGAGCTGCTCGGCCTGTCGCAGGACATGGCCGAGGCGACCAGCAACCCGGAGATGATCCAGCGCACCCGCGCGCTGTCCGCCTTCTCGTCCGCCAAGGAGTACGCCTCCGTCCAGCGCGCCGTCATCGCGGCCGCGCTGCCCGCCAACAACACCAGCGAGGGCCACCTCTCCGAGAACGACCGTCTGTACGCGCAGTCGGCACTGGAGGGCCAGACCTCGGAGCTCAACAGCTTCCGCAACATCTACGGCAGCGGTGTCGAGGACCTCCTGCGGCCCATCGAAGAGGGCAACCCGACGATCAAGGCCGCGGACGTCTACGCCAAGCGAGCCCTGGACAGCGACAACGGCCTGGAGCAGCAGGACAAGCGCTCCTACCGCGACTGGGTCGACGACAGCTCGACCAAGATCCAGCAGATGAAGAACATCGAGCACACGCTGCTCGAGAACATGGAGCAGAAGGCCCGCGAGCTGCGCAGCTCCACCGAGCAGGACGCCATCATCTCCGGTGCGCTGATCCTCCTGGTCCTCGGTGTGTCGCTGGTCGGCGCCTTCGTCGTGGCCCGCTCCATGATCCGTTCGCTGCGCCGCCTGCAGGAGACCGCCACCAAGGTCGCCCAGGACCGCCTGCCCGAGCTGGTCAAGCAGCTGTCGGAGTCCGACCCGCAGGACGTGGACACGTCCGTGGAGTCGGTCGGTGTGCACTCCCGGGACGAGATCGGCCAGGTGGCCGCGGCCTTCGACGAGGTGCACCGCGAGGCGGTCCGCCTCGCCGCCGAGCAGGCCCTGCTGCGGGGCAACGTCAACGCGATGTTCACCAACCTCTCGCGCCGCTCCCAGGGTCTGATCCAGCGCCAGCTGTCGCTGATCTCCGAACTGGAGTCCCGCGAGGCCGACCCGGACCAGCTGTCCTCGCTGTTCAAGCTGGACCACCTCGCCACGCGTATGCGCCGTAACGGTGAGAACCTCCTCGTCCTCGCGGGTGAGGAGCCCGGCCGGCGCTGGACCCGCCCGGTCCCGCTGGTCGACGTGCTCCGCGCCGCCGCGTCCGAGGTGGAGCAGTACGAGCGCATCGAGCTGGCGTCCGTGCCGACCACCGAGGTCGCCGGCCGCGTCGTCAACGACCTCGTGCACCTGCTGGCCGAGCTGCTGGAGAACGCGACCTCGTTCTCCTCGCCGCAGACGAAGGTCAAGGTCACCGGTCACGCGCTGCCCGACGGCCGGGTGCTCATCGAGATCCACGACACCGGTATCGGTCTCTCCCCCGAGGACCTGGCGGCGATCAACGAGCGGCTCGCCTCGCCGCCCACCGTGGACGTCTCCGTCTCCCGCCGCATGGGTCTGTTCGTGGTCGGTCGTCTGTCGCAGCGGCACGGCATCCGCATCCAGCTGCGTCCGTCGGACTCCGGCGGTACGACGGCCCTCGTCATGCTGCCGGTGGACGTCGCCCAGGGCGGCAAGAAGCCCGGTCCCGGCAAGCCCGGTGGTCCGGCTGCGGGTGGCCCGGCGGCCGCCGCTGCCGCCGCCGGCGCGGCCGCGGCGCGACGCCAGAACGGCCAGGCGGGCGGCGGTGCGCTGGGCGCCGGAGGTGCCGGAGGTGCCGGCCGGCTCGGTGCCGGGTCCGCTCCGCGGGGCCAGGTCGGTGCCGGTCAGGGACCCCGGGCCGCGCTGCCCGGCACGGGCGGCCGGCAGGGCGGACCCGGTGCACCGGGTGGCCCGGGCGCGCCACGCGGACCGCAGGGTCCGGCGCAGCCGCAGCAGGGCCGTCCCGCTCCGGCGGGCGCGGGCGGCGGCTTCGGCGGCCGTGCGCCGGGTGCGCCGCAGGGCCTGCAGGCCGCGGGCGCCCCGCAGGGCTTCGGCGACGGCCGGCCCGCGGACGGCCGTCCGGGCTACGCCGACGGAGGCCGCCAGGACACCTTCGGCGGGGGCGCCCGGCAGGACACCTTCGGTGGTGGCCGGCAGGACGTCTTCGGCGGGAACGCGCCCGGTGGCGCGGCCCCGCAGCGTGCGGCCGGCGGCGAGCAGGGCGGGCAGCCGCAGCTTCCCGCCCGCGGTGGTCCGCGCGCGGAGCTGCCCGGTGGCAACCCGCAGCCGCGGACGCCGAGTTGGGGCAACGACAACGCGACGGGGCCGACCGCCCTGGACGCACCGCGCGGCCACGACGAGGCGGAGCAGGCGCAGACGTCCCGCATGCCGCGCATCGAGGACCACCAGGGTCCGGGCTCGACGGCCGAGATACCCGTGGTTCCCGCGTTCGACAACCGGCAGGGGGCGGCCGGTCCGGCGGACACCTCGTCGTTCCCCCGCCCCGACTTCGACGCCCCGCGGGCGGGTGCGAACGGCGGCCAGAACACCGGCCAGTTCCCCGCTCCCGGCGTGGGCGCCGGGCAGAACACGGGCCAGTTCGTGCGCTCGGACATCTTCGGTCCGTCCGCGCCGAACACCCCGCAGAACAACCCCTCGGACACGGGCCAGTTCACGGCGCCGCAGGCGTACGACAACGGCTCCACCGGCCAGTACGCGGCCCCGCAGGCGTACGACAACGGCTCCACCGGCCAGTACGCCGCGCCGCAGGCCTACGACAACGGCTCCACCGGCCAGTACCCGCAGCCCGGCTACGACGGCGGCAACACCGGTCAGTACGCCCTGCCCGGCCGTCAGGACCCCTCGTCCACCGGCCAGTTCGAGCGGCCGCAGGGCGGGCCGGCCGACTTCGGCGTCCCGCGCCGGCCGGCCCCGCAGCAGCAGGCCCCGCAGCAACAGCGTCCGGTCCGTCACGAGCCGGAGGCCCTGCCGCCGGCCACGGGCCCGGGCGACGGCCGTACCCCGCTGTACGACACCCTGGAGACCAACTGGTTCCGCGGTGAACGGCGGCCTGCGGACCGGCCGGCTCCGGCCGCCCCGCAGCAGCAGGCCCCCACGGGCCCCCAGCGTCCCGCCGCCTCTGCCTGGCGCACCTCGCCCAACGACGAACTCGTCCGTCAGGCGGAGCGCGTACGGCAGCCGGCCGCGGGCGGCGTCACCACCTCCGGCCTGCCGCGCCGGGTGCCCCGGGCGAACCTCGTCCCGGGCACGGCTCAGCAGCAACAGCACCAGAGCGGTCCGCAGGTCTCGCGTGCACCCGACGAGGTACGCGGCCGGCTGACCAATCTCCGTCGGGGCATCGCGCAGGGACGTCAGGCCGGTACCGGTCAGACGGGCAGCTTCCCGAGCCCCACTCACCAGCAGGAGCGTTAGTTGAGCCAGATGAGCCAGGCGGCACAGAACCTCAACTGGTTGATCACCAACTTCGTGGACAACACCCCGGGGGTGTCCCACACCGTCGTGGTGTCCGCGGACGGACTCCTTCTGGCGATGTCCGAAGGCTTCCCGCGTGACCGCGCGGACCAGCTCGCGGCGGTCGCGTCCGGCCTGACCTCGCTGACCGCCGGGGCCTCCCGGATCTTCGAGGGCGGCAACGTGGCGCAGACGGTCGTGGAGATGGAGCGCGGCTTTCTGTTCCTCATGTCCGTCTCGGACGGGTCGTCCCTGGCGGTGCTGGCCCACCCGGAGTGCGACATCGGCCTCGTCGGCTACGAGATGGCGCTCCTGGTCGACCGTGCGGGCGCGGTGCTCACACCCGACCTGCGCGCCGAACTACAGGGCAGTCTGCTCCACTGACCGGCCCCGGTACCACCCGTCTCACCAAATCACCGTCCGGCCGCCACAATCCCCCCACCGGCCCCGTCAGACGGCTTGCCCGACCGACTTGCTGTCCCGCCCGGAGGATTCATGACCCCGCCCACCGCCCATCATGATCCGTACGCCGAGCCGTACGGGGACGAGGGCGACCAGCCGCTGGTCCGTCCGTACGCGATGACCGGCGGCCGGACCCGGCCGCGCTACCAGCTCGCCATCGAGGCGCTGATCAGCACCACGGCCGACCCGGCAGCGCTGATGGGACTGCTCCCGGAGCACCAGCGGATCTGCCACCTGTGCCGCGAGGTGAAGTCGGTCGCCGAGGTGTCGGCGCTGCTCACCATGCCGCTGGGTGTGGCGCGGATCCTGGTCGCGGACCTGGCCGAGGCCGGTCTGGTGGCGATCCACCAGCCGGGCGGTGACGAGAACAACGGTGGCGCTCCGGATGTGACGCTGCTCGAAAGGGTGCTCAGTGGACTTCGCAAGCTCTGACGCGGGCCGGGCGACCACCTCGGCGAAGATCGTGGTGGCGGGCGGCTTCGGCGTGGGCAAGACCACGTTCGTCGGCGCCGTCTCGGAGATCAACCCGCTGCGCACGGAGGCCGTCATGACGTCCGCTTCGGCGGGCATCGACGACCTGACCCACACCGGGGACAAGACCACCACCACGGTGGCCATGGACTTCGGCCGTATCACCCTGGACCAGGACCTGATCCTGTACCTGTTCGGCACGCCCGGCCAGGACCGCTTCTGGTTCATGTGGGACGACCTGGTCCGCGGCGCCATCGGCGCGGTGGTCCTCGTGGACACCCGGCGTCTGGCCGACTGCTTCCCGGCGGTGGACTACTTCGAGAACAGCGGTCTGCCCTTCGTCATCGCCCTCAACGGGTTCGACGGCCAGCAGCCGTACACCCCGGACGAGGTCCGCGAGGCCCTCCAGATCGGGCCCGACGCGCCGATCATCACCACCGACGCCCGGCACCGCGCGGACGCCAAGTCCGCCCTGATCACGCTGGTGGAACACGCGCTGATGGCCCGCCTGCGGTAGCTCCGCTCCTCGTTCCGCACGGCACTCGAAGCCGAGCGCCTGCGCAAGTGCGCAGGTGCGTACGGCAGTTGCCGTAGCGACCGGCGTAGATGCACCGGGGCCGGCTGTGTCCTTTGACACGGTCGGCCCCGGTGTTCATAACGTTTCGGCAGAGGAATCGGGTGGTACGGCCACGCGTCGCGCACATCCGGTCTCACTGCGCGCACAATCACCCCGCCTTTTGGCGCGGCTCGCTCTTTATGACCGTTTTATCTGGGGCTTACATCACGCGGGACCTGCGGTTCCAACTGTTTGGAAGAGCGCATGTCGGCGTGCTGGAATGCCTGAACTGCCCCATAGTCAAGGACGTACTCACCAGTAGAGAGTCGTCCGCGGCGGACAGGGCTCTGAGAAAGTGCGGCACGACGTAGGTGCCGACCGCCGAGAGGTTGTTGGTCGAGTGAGGCGAAGCAAGAACGGCTCCGAGCCGTCGGCCCGGGGCAACTTCACCCCGCCGCCGCGCGGTGCGGCGCCCGCACACGTGCCCGGTTCGGAGTCGGCGGCCGCTCCCTCCCCCAGCGGGGGCCGTCTCTCCCCCCGCAACTGGCGGGTGCCCACCCGGCTGAACGCGATCCTGCTCATACCCGTGCTGGTCGGCCTCGTCATGGGCGGCTTCCAGGTCAAGAGCTCGATCAACACCTGGCAGGACGCCCAGGACGCCGAGAAGACCGCGCGCCTGGTGCGCGCCTCCCTGACCTACGCCGACGCCCTGTACAACGAGCGTGACATCTCCACCGCTCCCCTGCTCCAGGGCAAGGGCCCGAGCGACTCGACGGTCGCCCAGGCCCGGCAGCTGACCGACCAGGCCGCCCAGGGCTTCGACCAGGCCGCCAAGGACATGCCGCACAAGGCCGGTCTGGAGCGCCGGCTGAAGCTGTTCCGCGAGACCGAACCCGAACTCCAGACGCTGCGCGCCGCCGCGTACAGCTCCAAGCTGACCGGCGTGCAGACCGAGGAGGGCTACGTCAAGATCGCCCACCCGCTGATGGAGTTCGCCAACGAGCTCGGCCTGGGCACCGGCAACATCACCTCCTACGGCCGTACCGTCTACGCCATCTCCCTCACCAAGGCGGCCCTGTCCCTGGAGCGCTCGATCGGCATGCACATGCTGGTCAAGCCGGGTCCGGGCACGGGCAGCCTGGCCAGCCAGCGGGTGGCCCTGTCCTCCTACGCCTATCTGGAGGGCATCGCCTCCGAGGAGTACCTCGGCGGCGGCACGCAGGGCGACGCGGACAAGCTCCAGGCGCAGCAGCAGGAGATCCAGTCCAAGGCCGCCGAGATGGTCCGGCAGGCCAAGGCCAAGGACCCGAACTACGTCGCTCCGCCGTCCAACCCGACCGACATGGTCGCGACCCTCGCCTCGCTGAAGTCCACCGATCCCGCCGAGCGCGCCGGGCTCGCCGCGAAGGGCGTCACCGCGCAGAACTGGTGGGCGGTCAACACCCTCAAGTTCGACGCCTACCGCAAGATCGAGTCGGACATGGCCGACGTCGCGGTGAACGAGGCGGCCGGCATCGCAGACGACGCCAAGCAGTCGACGTTCATCACCGGCGCGGTCGTCCTGATCGCCCTGCTCGCCGCGTTCATCCTGGCCGGTCTGGTGGCCCGCCAGATGAGCCGCTCCATGCGCCAGCTGCGCAACGCCGCGTTCGGCATCGCCGAGCAGCGCCTGCCGATGCTGGTCGACCAGCTCTCGCGCACCGACCCCGGCCGGGTCGACACCCGGGTCACGCCGATCCCGATCACCTCCACCGACGAGATCGGCGAGGTCGCCCGCGCCTTCGACCAGGTCCACCGCGAGGCCGTCCGGCTCGCCGCCGAACAGGCCCTGCTGCGGGGCAACATCAACGCGATCTTCACCAACCTCTCGCGCCGCAACCAGTCGCTGATCGAGGGCCAGCTGACCCTGATCACCGACCTGGAGAACAACGAGGCCGACCCGGACCAGCTGGAGAACCTCTTCCGCCTGGACCACCTGGCGACCCGTATGCGCCGCAACGGCGAGAACCTCCTGGTCCTCGCCGGCGAGGAGCCCGGCCGCCGCTGGGACCAGCCGGTCCCGCTGGTCGACGTGCTGCGCGCCGCCTCCTCCGAGGTGGAGCAGTACGAGCGCATCGAGCTGTCCGGCGTCCCGGAGGCCGAGATCCACGGCCGCGCGGTCACCGACCTCGTGCACCTGCTGGCCGAGCTGCTGGAGAACGCCACCACGTTCTCCTCCCCGCAGACCAAGGTCCGCGTCACCGCGACCCGACTGCCCGACGGCCGGGTCATGATCGAGATCCACGACAAGGGCATCGGCCTGACCGCCGAGGACTTCGCGGACATCAACCACAAGCTGGCCAACCCACCCACCGTGGACGTGGCGATCTCCCAGCGCATGGGCCTGTTCGTGGTCGGCCGCCTCGCCGACCGGCACGGCATCCGCGTCCAGCTGCGCCCCTCCGGAGAGCAGGCCGGCACCACCTCCCTGGTCATGCTGCCGGACGCGATCACCCACGGCGGTGGCGGCGAGCAGACGCTGGAGCGCGACGAGTTCACCGTCTCGCAGATCATCCCGGAGCAGCAGTTCCAGGGCGAGGACTTCGCCCCGCTGCCGCCCATGCGCACGGCCGCCGAGCTCGGCTTCGACGACAGCCGCTACGCCGACGTCCCCGACGACATCCGCGAGCTGGACCCCGTCGGCCGCTCCCTCAAGCGCGAGGAGCGCCGGGCCGCCCTGGAGGCGCAGTCGCACGGCGAGGCGGTGGCGCCGCAGGCGCCCGAGAGGCCCGCGTACACCGAAGAGCCCTCCGGTCGGCAGCCCGCCTACGACACCGGCCAGGTGGCGTACCCCGAACAGAGCGGCGGCTACGACCAGCAGGCGTACGACGAGCGGCAGCAGACGGGGTACGACCAGCAGGGACAGCAGTCGTACGAGCAGGCGTACTACGCGCCGGACGCGGGCCTGCCGCAGAACGGCGCCTACGCGGCGAACGGTGGTTACCCGGACACCGCCTCCTACCCCGAGCCGGTGCAGGGCGAGCACGCCTCCACCCAGGCCGGCCCGGCGGAGCCGTACGCCGGCTACCAGGAGCAGCCCTACCAGGACGACTGGCAGCAGGCGGACGGCTTCCTCGGCGGCTACGCGGACCAGTACGCTCCGGAAACGGAATCGGTGCAGGCCGCTGACGGGAACGACGGTGACCGCGTAGGCTTCGACCGACCGGGACCGGCCTCCTCCGCCGCCCACGAGCTGACCGACGCCGGGTTGCCCCGCCGTGGTTCGACCACGAGCGGTTCGAACGGTGCGCGGCCCGTGCAGCAGCAGGCGCCGGCCCCCGCTGCGGAGAGCAACGGCGACAGCGGCTGGCGTTCGGCCAACGACGAGCGGTGGTCGCAGGCCGCGCAACTCCGGAAGCCCAAGGCGGGCGGAGTGACCTCCTCCGGCCTGCCGCGGCGAGTACCCAAGGCCAACCTGGTCGAGGGCACGGCGGAATCGACCCCGCAGGGCGGCCCACAGGTCTCCCGCGCCCCCGAGGACGTCAGGGGCAGGTTGAGCAACCTGCGCCGGGGCGTCCAGCGGGGACGCAGCGCAGGAAGTGAAAAGAACGGCCAGGCCACGAGGATTGAACACAGTGGTCCTGACAGCACCTACAACCAGGAGCGTTAGTGTGAGCCCGATGAGCCAGGCGGCGCAGAACCTGAACTGGTTGATCACCAACTTCGTGGACAACACCCCCGGGGTGTCCCACACCGTGGTGGTCTCCGCCGACGGACTCCTTCTGGCGATGTCCGAAGGCTTCCCCCGCGACCGCGCCGACCAGCTCGCGGCCGTCGCCTCCGGTCTGACCTCACTGACCGCCGGTGCCTCGCGCATCTTCGAGGGCGGCAGTGTGAACCAGACGGTTGTGGAGATGGAGCGGGGATTCCTCTTCATCATGTCCATCTCCGACGGGTCCTCGCTCGCGGTTCTCGCACACCCTGAGGCGGACATCGGTCTCATTGGGTACGAGATGGCCCTTCTGGTGGACCGCGCGGGCACGGTTCTGACCCCGGACCTCCGTGCGGAACTCCAGGGGAGCCTTCTCAACTAACAGACAGACCGTGCGTTTTGGTGTCCCGGGGCCGTAAGGTTTCGGGACGCGGCTTCCACACCGTTGGGTGCCCGGCGCAGTCGGAGGAGGAGTAAGAGTGGCAACACCCCCAGGCGGTTCGTCTTCGGGCAACTGGTCGTACGGCCCTGCGCAGGGCCACGGCGACGGCTCGTCGAACCCTTACGCCTTCCCCTCCGTCCCCCACCACCGGCAGCCGTACGCGCCACAGGGCCCCGGCCCGTCGCCGTACGACCAGCCGCCGGCGCCGCGCATCCAGCCGGTGCAGCCGCAGCGACGCACCCCTGAGCCCGCGCCCGCGGGCGCGACGAACAACCCCCTGGTCCGCCCGTACGCCATGACGGGCGGCCGCACCAGGCCGCGGTACCAGCTCGCCATCGAGGCGCTGGTGCACACCACGGCGCAGCCGCACCAGATGCAGGGCCAGCTGCCCGAACATCAGCGGATCTGCCATCTGTGCCGCGAGATCAAGTCGGTGGCCGAGATCTCGGCCCTGCTGACGATTCCTCTCGGCGTGGCCAGGATCCTCGTCGCCGACTTGGCGGAGGCGGGCCTGGTCGCCATCCATCAGCCCGGCGGCGACGAGAACGCCGGCGGCCAGCCAGACGTGACACTGCTCGAAAGGGTGCTCAGTGGACTTCGCAAGCTCTAGCGGAGGGCCGGTTTCTCCCAGTCGTTCCACCACCTCCGCGAAGATCGTGGTGGCGGGCGGCTTCGGCGTGGGCAAGACCACGTTCGTCGGCGCCGTTTCGGAGATCAACCCGCTGCGCACAGAGGCCGTCATGACATCCGCGTCCGCGGGCATCGACGACCTCACCCACACGGGCGACAAGACCACCACCACGGTGGCCATGGACTTCGGCCGTATCACCCTGGACCAGGACCTGATCCTGTACCTGTTCGGCACGCCCGGCCAGGACCGCTTCTGGTTCATGTGGGACGACCTGGTCCGCGGCGCCATCGGCGCCGTGGTCCTCGTCGACACGCGGAGGCTCGCCGACTGCTTCCCCGCCGTCGACTACTTCGAGAACAGCGGCCTGCCGTTCGTGATCGCCCTCAACGGCTTCGACGGCCAGCAGCCGTACAACCCGGACGAGGTCCGCGAGGCGCTCCAGATCGGGCCGGACACCCCGATCATCACCACCGACGCCCGGCACCGCGCGGACGCCAAGTCCACGCTGATCACTCTCGTGGAGCACGCGCTGATGGCGCGACTGCGGTAGCGCTCCGCGCACGGCCCGCGCAAGGGGCCCTCTCCCGACCCGGGAGAGGGCCCCTTGCCGTTCCCTTGCCGTTTTTCGTTCCCCCGGGCGCATGCGAAAGGGGCTCACCCGTGACGGGTGAGCCCCTTTCGGAGTCGTACGGCTCAGTGCCAGCTGTGCGGGGCGCGGAAGCCCTTCTCGCGCTCCAGACGGCGCCAGCCGGCCTTGGCGCGGCCGCGGTGGGACGGGGTCGTGTCGGCGGGGCGGGCCGCGGCACGGGCGAGGAGGACGGCCGTGATGGCGGCCACCTCCTCGGGCTCGGCGTGGCCCTTCTCGACGCGGATGTCAGGCGTGTCCATGGGATCAGTCTCCGTGGCTGAGGGTTCCGCGGGGTTGCCGCGGCGCGTCCACTGGGTTACGGGGGTCGCTGCGCTCACTGCGGGGGGTTGCCGTGCTTGCGGGAGGGCAGGTCGGCGTGCTTGGTGTGGAGCATGGCCAGGGACCGGATGAGGGTCTGGCGGGTGTCGGCGGGGTCGATGACGTCGTCCACGAGGCCGCGTTCGGCCGCGTAGTACGGGTGCATCAGCTCGGCCTTGTACTCCTTGACCATCTTCTGCCGCATGGCCTCGGGGTCCTCGGCCTGGGCGATCTGGCGGCGGAAGATGACGTTGGCCGCGCCCTCGGCGCCCATCACGGCGATCTCGTTGGTCGGCCAGGCGTAGGTGAGGTCGGCGCCGATCGACTGGGAGTCCATCACGATGTAGGCACCTCCGTACGCCTTGCGCAGGAT
>NZ_BNBC01000012.1:0-31842 GCF_014654675.1 Streptomyces spiralis | reverse complement strand
ATCCGCGGCACGGTCGCGTTGCAGTAGGCGTACAGCAGCTTCGCGCCGTGCCGGATGATCCCGCCGTGCTCCTGGTCGACACCGGGGAGGAACCCCGGGACGTCCAGGAAGGTGACGATCGGGATATTGAAAGCGTCACACATCTGGACAAACCGCGCAGCTTTTTCGCTCGCCTCGATGTCCAGCACGCCCGCCAGCACCTGCGGCTGGTTGGCGATGATGCCGACGACCTGGCCGTCCAGGCGGGCCAGCGCGCAGATGATGTTGCGCGCCCAGCGCTCGTGGACCTCCAGGTACTCGCCGTCGTCGACGATCTCCTCGATGACCTTGGCCATGTCGTACGGACGGTTGCCGTCCGCCGGAACCAGGTCCAGGAGAACGTCGCTGCGGCGGTCGACCGGGTCGCCGGTGTCCACGCGCGGCGGGGTCTCGCGGTTGTTCTGCGGCAGCAGCGAGAGGAGGTAGCGCACCTCGGCGATGCAGGTCTCCTCGTCGTCGTAGGCGAAGTGACACACGCCGGAGGTCTCGGCGTGCACGTCCGCGCCGCCGAGGCCGTTCTGGGTGATCTCCTCACCGGTGACGGCCTTGACCACGTCCGGGCCGGTGATGAACATCTGCGAGGTTTCGCGGACCATGAACACGAAGTCGGTCAGCGCCGGGCTGTAGGCCGCACCGCCGGCGCACGGGCCGAGCATCACGCTGATCTGCGGGATGACGCCGGAGGCCTTGGTGTTGCGCTGGAAGATGCCGCCGTAACCGGCGAGCGCCGAGACGCCCTCCTGGATGCGGGCGCCCGCTCCGTCGTTCAGCGACACCAGCGGGGCGCCGGCCGCGATGGCCATGTCCATGATCTTGTGGATCTTCGTGGCGTGGGCCTCGCCCAGCGCGCCGCCGAAGATCCGGAAGTCGTGGGCGTAGACGAAGACCGTGCGGCCCTCCACCGTGCCCCAGCCGGTGATCACACCGTCGGTGTACGGCTTCTTCGCCTCCAGGCCGAAACCGGTCGCCCGGTGCCGGCGCAACTGCTCGACCTCCTGGAAGGACCCGGCGTCCAGGAGCAGTTCGATCCGCTCCCGTGCGGTCAGCTTGCCCTTGGCGTGCTGCGCCGCGGTCGCCTTCTCGCTGGGACCCGCCACCGCCTGCGCACGAATCCCGTGCAGTTCGGCGACCCGCCCGCGCGCGTCCGTCGGCTCGCCGGTCGGCTCACCCGTCGTCTCTTCCAAAACGGTCATGTAGTGACCTTACGAAGGACACCTAGGAAAGCGAGCCGTCGACTCCGTACAGTCTCGGGCCCGTTTTCCTGGTACCCCTGAACAGAACCCAAGGGGCTTGCAGCCTTTCCGACTGCTCAGAGGGCTCCGGCGTTGTAGAGGTCACACAAAGTCAGGGCGCGAGAGCCACCTCACATTCGTGTGTGGCGCATGCCATCCCTGGAGTGACACACAGGCCCAGACGGGGGGAGCCGAGGGTCACGGTGATGCCGCGTCATGAGATCTGGCCGGCCGCGGGCGTGGGCCCCCTCCATGGTGCCGCACGGTCCGTCCGGAGGTCGACGGCGCACACCGCCTGCGCCTCCGGGCGGACCGGCCGGGCGCGGCAGCCGCTCAGCAGCCGCCGCAGTTGTAGTACAGGACGTCCCAGTGGTTGCCCTCGTCGGCGTAGATGTTGCCGGAGCCGGACTTGTACTGCGGGGCTCCGTCGCCGCGCAGTCCGATGTAGCTGAAGTTGTTCTTGATGTAGCCGGTGATGCACGTGTTCTTGCCGTAGTCGAGCTTGTAGCCGTTCCAGTGGGAGTAGGTGCCGGAGGCGTGACCCGTCTCGGTCCCGCCGGTGATGTTGAGGGCGCAGCCACTGGCGCGCTTGAGGGTCTGGGCGCCCTGCGCGGTGGCGAGGTTGAGCTGCTCGAAGGACGTACAGGTGGGGTTGTTCCGGTCGGAGCAGTTGCCGGAGGAGGACCAGGTGATGCCGACCTCACGGAACATCTGGGTCGCGGTGGCGTGGCTGATCTTGGTGACGGCGAAGGCGTCGGTCGCGGTGCCGACGACCGCGACACCGGGGGCGACGACGAGGGCGAGCGCGGTGAGAGTGGCCCGCGCCTTCATGACCTTCTTGATCTTCATGGGACCCTTCCTGCGGTTGGCCGAGCTGCGTGTGGGACGGCTGTGCAGGCGGTGCGGATTGCGCAAGGGGTGCAGGGAGATGGTGCCCGAGTTCTACGCGCGTCCGCCAGAGGGCCGCAGGCGGTGATCCCAGGCGTTTTCGGGACACCCGCACGATGATGTTGAAACTCGAACGGAATAGGTCTACGGTCGTCACTGTTGACCTGGTTGAACATTCAACATCATCGGCGCTCCACCTCCGCGTCGAGTGATCCCGTCCCCAAGGAGCACCCCATGGGCATCTTCGGCCGCAAGAACAACAGCCCCGAGAGCACCGCCACCGTCACCGCCGCCGCCGTGAACCCGGACCTCGCCGCACTGACCGGCGAGTACACGATCGACCCGGCGCACTCCACGCTGGGCTTCGTCGCACGGCACGCCATGGTCACGAACGTCAAGGGCAAGTTCACCGACTTCAGCGGCGCCCTGCACCTGGACGGCACCGACCCCGGCGCGTCCACGGCCTCGATCGACGTCACGATGGACAGCATCGACACGGGTTCGCCGGACCGCGACGGCCACCTGAAGAGCTCGGACTTCTTCAAGACCGACGAGTTCCCGACGATGACCTTCCGCTCCACCAAGGCGGAAGCCCTGGGCGGCGACGACTACCGCATCACCGGCGACCTCACCATCCTCGGCGTGACCAGGCCGCTCACCATCCACCTGGAGTTCAACGGCGCCGCCAAGGACCCCTTCGGCAACGAGCGCGTGGGCTTCGAGGGCAAGGCCGAGATCCTGCGCTCCGAGTGGGGCCTGACCTGGAACGCCGCGCTGGAGACGGGTGGCGTCCTGGTCTCCGACAAGATCAAGCTGAACTTCGACATCTCGGCGATCCGGCAGGCCTGAGCCTGAGCGGCTCGGCCCGCGGCCCGCGCCGCGGAGCCTGAGCGCCCCCTGAACGCGCCCGCCCTCCACTCCCCCGTAAGGGAGGGCGGGCGCCTTCGCGTCACATGGACGCCCGGTCCGTCACGTGCGCTGCCGCACGGACGGGCACCACACGCTCAGAACCCGCCCCCGAAGTCCCCTCCGCCTCCGCCGCCCCCGTCGAAGTCACCACCGCCGAAGCCCCCGTCGCCGAAGCCGCCGCCGAAGTCCCCGGGGTCGAAGTCGGCTCCGGACACATCGCCGCCGTCGTGGTCGCCGAAGCCGTCGTGCGCGCCGAAGTCGCCGTAGCCCGTGCCGTAGTCGGCGCCGTAGGCCGGGCCGGCCATCATGCTGCCGAGGAGGGTGCCGACCAGGAGCCCGGGGAGGATGCCGCCGCCGAAGTAGCCACCCGCCCAGGGGCCGTAGGCCGGGCCCGCGTCCCAGTAGGGGCGGCGGCCCCAGTCGGTGTCGACCTCGCGGATCCGCGGGTCGCGGCCCTCGGCCAGGCGGACCTGGTCGGCGGCGCAGACCGGGACCTCGCGGGCCGTGCCGCCGGCGGGAGACCAGGTGGCGTCGGCGACCGAGGGTCCGTGGCGCGGGTCGAAGAAGCAGGGCGGGCGGCGTTCGGGAAGGGGGCGGCCCTCGCGGCGGGCGGCGAGCTGCGCGAGCGAGAAGCGGCCGTCCTCCAGGGCCTCGGTGACGGCCCGCACGTCCTCGGGTGCGCGGGCCTCGGTCATGCGCTGCTTCGCCTGTTCGTAGGCGTCCAGGGCCCGTTCGTAGTCGGCACGCATGGCGTCGTCCGCGCCGGGCTCCGCCGGATGGAAGTCGAGGCGGTCCAGCTCCTCGCCGAAGGCGGTGATGTCCTCGTCCACGACGACCCGCAGCCTGTCCAGGGCGGCCCGCCGCTCCTCCGCCCGGCGCCGGCTGTTGCGCCGGACCAGGGCGTACGCGCCCACGCCGCCCGCCACCAGGACGGCGGCGGCGACGATCAGCGCCGTGCTCGACACCCCGCCGCCGTGGCCGGAGGTGCCCCAGGTGGACGGGGCGGAGCCGCCCATGTTCGCAAGGGCCCGGTCGGTGAAGTCGGTGAGCTGGGCCCTGGCGTTCTCGCCCTGGACGCTGGTGACGAGGTTCCGCACGGCGGTGCCCGACAGCACCGAGGCATCGGCGCGGGCGTCGAAGCGGTCGCCCAGGCGGATGGCGTAGGCGCCGGTGACACCGGTGGCGGTGCGCAGATCGATGAAGAGGTTCTGCGTCGGGAAGTCGGCCGGCAGCACGGCGATGAAGAGCGGCTTGTCCGCGTCCTTGATCTGCCGGGCCAGCGTGTCGGCGTCGGCCTTCGGCAGTTGCGCGGAGGCCGCCGGATCGACGTAGACGGGATTCTTGCGCAGCGCCTGCGCGACCGCCGAGACGCTGGTGGCCGCGGCCGAGGGCGGGGCACCGGTCGACAGGACGGCCATGACGGCCACCACGAGCGCGACCAGCAGATGGGCGGGGGCTCGGGTCAGAGCGACGGCCTTCATGGTTCGAAGCTACCCGAAAGGCAATAATTCGGTCATTTCATAGGGACTTCGGCCGGGCTTCGTACGGCTTCGCCTGAGCATCATGTGGGCGCATACGGGAGGTGCCTCGCCGGGTGTTCCCGGCGAGGCACCTCACCTCCTGCTCGGTCGTTCCGGTCAGGTGGTCCCGCTCACGCCGCCCGGTACGCGGCCGTCAGCCGTTCCACCGCCGCCCCGTACCTGCCGGTCAGCAGCAGGTGGTCGGCGTCGGCGAAGGGTTTGGCCACCGCCGCGCTCATGCCGCTGCCGCCCGCCCCGGTCACCTTCTGCTGGACGATCAGCCGGGCCTGGGTGACCAGAGCGCGGCCGGCCTGGGCCGCGTGCGCCCTCTCGGCCGCCGTCGCCGCCAGGCCCAGCGCCCTCAACGTCGCCGTGCCGCCCGAGGGCGCCTTGGTGAGGGTGGTCAGGCCCCAGCCGTAGGGGAACTGCGGGTCGTAGGAGGCGTCGCCCACGTTGATCGGCAGTTGCTGTTCCGACTTCGGCCAGGTCACGGGGAGCTGCCCGGTGAAGGGACGCCTGCCGTAGAGCACGTCGGCGACGCCGTCGCCCTCGGTGCCCGGCAGCCAGGAGGCGACCAGGGCGTCGATCTTCCCGAGCCGGTCCCCGATCAGCTGCGGCCGCCCGGAGACGATCAGCACCGCGCACTTCATCGCCGCGCACACCTTGTCCACGGCGGCCTGGTCGGCGGCCGACAACTGGAGGCCGTGGCCGTTGCCGACGTCGCCGACACCCTCGGCGTACGGGGTCTCGCCGACGACGACCACGCCGACGTCGTAGCCGTCCGTGGACGCGGAGGCGTCCTTGGAGTAGGTGACGTCTCCCCCGGCGTTCCTCATGCCCTGAAGGATGGTCGTGCCCTGGGTGTGGCTGCCGGACTCGCCCTGCCAGGTGATGGTCCAGCCGCCGGTCTGGTTGCCGAGGTCGTCGGCGTTGGATCCGGCGACGTAGACCTTCTGGTTCTTCTTCAGCGGGAGCACGCCGCCGGTGTTCTTCAGCAGCACCTGGGACTCGGCGGCCGCCTGACGGGCGACGGCCCGGTGCGCGGCGGAGCCGATCTGCGCGGCGCCGCTGGTGTCGGCGTAGGGGTGTTCGAAGAGGCCCAGCCGGAACTTCTCGGTCAGGATCCGCGACACCGCGTCGTCGATGCGCTTGACGCTGATCCGGCCCGCCTTCACCTCGTCGATCAGCGTCGTGCTGAAGTCCTTGTACGTGTACGGGACCATCATCATGTCGACGCCCGCGTCGACCGAGGTGCGGACGTGGGAGGCGTAGTCGCCGGGGAGCTGGTCGATGGCGTTCCAGTCGCTGATGACGAAGCCGTCGAAGCCCATCCGGTCCTTGAGCACGCCGTTGATCATGTCGCCGCGGGCGTGCATCTTCACCGGGCCCTGCCCGTCCCCGGCGATGTCGAGCGAGGAGTAGGACGGCATGACCGTGCCGATGCCCCGGTCGACGGCGGTCTGGTACGGCGCCAGGTGGACGGCCTCCAGTTGCTGCCGGGTGACCTTGGTGACGCCCTGGTCGATGGTGTACGTGCCGGTGGTCGAGGAGCCGTACTCGGTGCCGCCGTCGCCGACGAAGTGCTTGGCGGTGGCCAGCACCTTGTCGCCGCGGCTCAGGTCACGACCGTCGGCCCGCCCCTGGAGGCCCTGGATGACGGTCTCCATGGAGGTCACCAGCGCCGGGTCCTCGCCGAAGGACTCGTAGGAGCGGCCCCAGCGTTCGTCGCGGGAGACGCACAGGCAGGGCGCGAAGTCCCAGGGGACGCCGGTGGCTCGCACCTCGCTCGCCGTCACCGCGCCCGTCTTCTCCGCGAGCTGCGGGTCGCGGGTGGCGCCGATCCCGATGTTGTGCGGCATGATCGTGGCGCCGGCCAGGTTGTTGTGGCCGTGCACCGCGTCCACGCCGTAGATCAGCGGGATCTGGAAGCGGGTGGCCTGCGCGCGGAGCTGGAAGGCGTCGATCATCTTCGCCCAGGCCTCGGGGGTGTTGGGCGTGGGGGTCGAGCCGCCGCCGGAGAGCAGTGAACCGAGGCCGTAGGCGGCGATGTCGCCCGGTGCGGACATCGCGCCGCGCTCGGCCTGGGTCATCTGCCCGGCCTTCTCCTCCAGGGACATCCGGGAGACCAGGTCCGCGACCCGCTTCTGCACCGGCAGCCGGCTGTCCAGGTAGGGCAGTCCATGGGCGTCGACGACGACCTGCGGGGTCTCGGCCGGGGCCTTGGCGCCGGTGACGGTGAGCTGGAGCGGGACGGTCTCGGCCGGTTCGGCCGACCTGTCCTTCAGGGTGGGGACCTCGACGGTCCGGGAGGTCCCGGAGGCGGTGCCCGCGGGGAAGGTGAGGGTGCCGGAGACGGGGGTGTAGTCCTTGCCGGGCTGGGCGGAGCCGGTGGCCGCGGTGCGGTACTCGACGGTGACGGGTTCGTCGACCGGGGCGGAGCCGGTGGTGGCCAGGGTGATCCTGACGGCGGCCGTGCCGCCCTCGTGGACCGGATAGACAGGCGCGTCGGTGGTGACGGAGGCGCGCAGCGACTGGTCGGCCTTGCCGTACAACTCCACGTCGTCCATGGCGAAGTCGCCCTTGGTGCCGGCCGGGAGCGTGAGCGCGTACCCCCACATCTGCGTCAGGCCGAGGACGTGGTCGATGCCGCCGACGGGCTGGTAGTCCGTGCGATAGGTGAAGTCGGTGAAGGGCAGCACCACCTGTTTCCAGCCGCTGAAGTCGTCGGTGAAGGAGGTCGTCCACAGTTCGGACGCCTCGCCGTTCGCGCCGCCGTCCTTGATCTCGAAGGCGATCTTCCTGCCGTTGTCCTGGCCGTCCCACCAGAAGCGGATGCCCTGGTGGGCGGACCAGTCGTGGGCGGGCCGGTCGGCGGCGAAGTCGTGGGTGAAGCCGCCGTAGCCGCTGATGTCGTAGGTGCCGGAGAGCACCTTGGCGCCCTCGGGGGCGTCGGGACGGGCGGCGAGCTGGAGGGTGGGCGGATCGTCGCTGTCGCCACCCCAGGTGAAGATGCCCTCGGCCGGCTGGTTCGCGAAGGGCACCTCGCCCTCGAAACGGTCGACGGGCACCGGGGCGGGGTCGGGCGCGGGATCCGGGGCGGCGTGCGCGGACGCCAGCGGGATCAGCGCGGTGAGCAGGGTGGCGGAGGCGAGCAGGGCGGTTCTTCGCATGGACGGACCTTCCCGCGACTCGGGGACTCGCTCATGACTTAGATCACGGCGTGAGTTAACAAGGGCGGCGCTCGAACCGTCAAGGCTTCACACAACGACTGGTACGGCAGCAACTCACGGCCGAAGTAGACGCGTTGTTCCTTCGGCTTGTGAACGCGCGACCCCTTGACGGCCCTGAGATGTCGTCATTTACTCACGGCTCGTCACGCCTCCCATCCCCCACCCAGAAGGGCGGCGCATCCATGAGAAGACCGAGAAGACCTCTGCGCACGGCTCGGCTGCTCCTCGCGGGCCTGCTGGCCACCGCCGGGCTGACCACCGTGACCGCTCCGTCCGCGCACGCGGCCGGTGAGCAGGTCACCGCCTGGCTGACCACGACCGACGACTCCGGCGGGCGGCATGTGGTCCGCGGGCTCCAGCAGCAGGCACCGTTCGCCTTCCAGTCCGGCACCGGAGGCGACGGCGAGAACATCACGGTCGACGAGAACACCCGCTACCAGACCTTCACCGGCGGCGGCGCGTCCTTCACGGACACCGCGGCCTGGCTGATGAACAGCAGCGGCGCGCTGTCCCCGGCGACCCGGGACGCGACCATGCGCAAGCTGTTCTCGCCGACGGACGGCATCGGACTGTCGTTCCTGCGCAATCCGATGGGCGCCTCGGACCTGGCGCGCTACGGGTACACCTACGACGACGTGCCGGCCGGGCAGAGCGACCCGTCCCTGGCGAAGTTCTCGATCGCGCACGACCTCGCGGACGTCGTCCCGCTCACCAGGCAGGCGCTCCAGCTCAACCCGTCCCTGACCGTGATGGCCTCGCCGTGGACCGCGCCGGCCTGGATGAAGGACAGCGGCTCGCTCAACGGGGGCTGGCTGAAGGCGGAGGACTACGGAGCCTACGCCGCGTACTTCGTGAAGTACCTCCAGGCGTACCGCGACCAGGGCATACCCGTCTCCTACGTGACCGCGCAGAACGAGCCGACGTGCTGCTCGGGCTATCCGTCCATGAGCTGGAACGCCTCCGGTCTGGCCTACTTCACCAAGAGCGAGCTGCTGCCCAAGCTCCAGGCGGCCGGGCTGACCACGAAGGTCCTCGCGCACGACTGGAACTGGGACACCTACGACTCCTACGCCGCCCAGACGGTGGACGACGCGGCGGTCCGCTCGCACCCGAACTTCGGCGGGATCGCCTGGCACGGCTACGGCGGTGACGTCACGAAGCAGACCACGGTCCACGACCGGTACCCGCAGCTGGACGCCTTCGGCACCGAACACTCGGGCGGCACCTGGATCGCGAACCAGCAGCGCGAGGACATGCTCAACATCGTCGACTACACGCGCAACTGGGCGAAGTCGGTGACGAAGTGGTCGCTGGCGGTGGACCAGGACCGCGGGCCGAACAACGGCGGATGCGGGACGTGCAGCGGGCTCATCACGGTGCACAACGGCGACGCGCAGTCCGGGCAGGTGGACTACACCGTCGAGTACTACGACATGGGGCATCTGACGAAGTTCGTCCGGCCGGGCGCGCAGCGGATCGCGTCGACCGCCTCGTCGTCCGTGCCGAACGTGGCCTGGCGCAACCCGGACGGCAGCAAGGCTCTGATCGCCTACAACGACGCGTCGAGCGCGAAGACGGTCACCATCGACTGGGGCTCGCAGCACGCCACTTACTCGCTGCCGGGCAAGACCTCGGCGACCTTCACCTGGTCGGGGACGCAGTCGGGCGGCGGCAGCCGGTCGGGGGCGTTCGTGGGACTGGCGGGCAAGTGCCTGGACGTGGCCGGTGCCTCGTCGGCGAACGGCACGCCCGTGCAGCTCTACGACTGCAACGGCTCGGCCGCCCAGCAGTGGACGGTGCGGGCGGACGGCTCGATCCAGGCGCTCGGCAAGTGCCTGGACGTGACGTCCGGCTCGACGGCCGACGGCGCGAAGGTACAGCTGTACGACTGCAATGGCACCGGGGCGCAGCAGTGGTCGTACAACGCGTCGACCGGTGACGTGGTGAACCTGGCCGCGGACAAGTGCCTGGACGTCACCGACAACTCCTCGGCCAACGGCGCACGGGCGCAGATCTGGTCGTGCACGGGGGCGGCGAACCAGAAGTGGCAGCTGAGGTGACGTATCGTCAGGCAGGGCATGGCCCGACCGGTCGGCCGGGCCGGCCGACCGGTCGGGGACGCCCCGCCGACGTCACCGCCCCGACCTGGAGTCCGGCATGAGCACACCGCGTGACCTGTTCTTCGTCACCCTGGACGTTCCGGGCACGCACCCCGTGGAGCAGGGAGACCTGTCGCTGGCCCTCGCCGGGGCCGAACTGGTCGACCTGCTGTCGGCCGGGTCCGTCTCCCTGGACGGGGAGCGCATCCTGCCCGGACTGGTGCCGACCACGGATGACCGCCTGCTGGACCAGGCAGGGGCGGCGCTGGTCCGCGAGGCGCCGTACGAGACCGTCGAGGACTGGCTGTGGCGCCGGGGGCGCGGGCTGGCCTCGACGTATGTCGACGTGCTGGAGGCGACGGGGCAGGTGGCCGGGCGGCGCCACCGGTGGATGCCCCGGGGGTCCGACCGGCCGGTGCCGGTCGACTCGCCGGCGCGGCGCGCGGCGGCCGACCGCTGGGCCGACCGCGAGCCCGTCCTCGCCGGGCTGGCCGCCGCGCTGGGCATCCCGGCCGAGGCGGACGACGAGGCCGAAGAGGCCGCCGAGCCCGACGACGAGGCCGCGCTGACCGTGCTGGCCGCCGTCCACGACGCGGTACAGGAGCTGGAGGCCGTACGGCAGCGGCGTCGCATCGAGGACGCGGCCTTCGACAACATCTGGCGCGCGCCCTGACCGCCTGGAGCGGCTACCGGACCGGCTCGCCGACGCCCAGCAGGTTGCCCTCGCTGTCGCGGAACCAGGCACCCCGCTCGCCGCGGGCGCCCTTGCTGGGGTAGTTGCCCTCGATGTCGTCGACCTCGAAGGCCATCTGGGTGAAGGTGCCGGGCGCGGAGCCCGTCGAGCCGAACACGACGAAGTCCACGCCCGAGCACCGGTACAGCAGTCCACCGGGGCGCTCGTCCACGGGTTCGGGGCCTGTCCGGCGGATCAAGGTGCAGAAAGGCAACGGCGCCGGCCAACTCGGGCCAGCCCCCGCGTCTGCGCCGTGAGCCGCCGGGCAGGCCCCAGGCCCAGCTTCTCGGCGTGGAATCGGCGGGCCCGGTCGAGGTCCCGTGCGGGCAGCCGGGTCGCGACGCGGGCCCGGGACAGCGGGCCGGTGGTGTCGGTGGTCATGCCTCCACCGTGGCTACTGCGCCGGCTCGACGCCCGCCCGGAGCAGCCCGTAGGTGTACGCGTCCTCCAGGGCCTGCCAGGAGGCGGCGATGACGTTCTCGGCGACGCCCACGGTGGACCACTCGCCCTTGCCGTCGGAGGTGGAGATGAGGACACGGGTGGTGGAGGAGGTGCCGTGCCTGCCCTCCAGGATGCGGACCTTGTAGTCGACCAGCTCGATGGCGGCCAGCTGGGGGTAGATCCTCTCCAGGGCCACGCGCAGGGCGCGGTCGAGGGCGTTGACCGGGCCGTTGCCCTCGGCGGTGGCGACGATGCGCTCGCTCTTGGCCCACAGCTTGACGGTGGCCTCGTTGGCGTGGGTGCCGTCGGGGCGGTCCTCGACGATGGCCCGCCAGGACTCCACGTCGAAGTACTTCAGGGGCCTGCCCTCGGCCTCCGCGCGGAGCAGCAGTTCGAAGCTCGCGTCGGCCGCCTCGTAGGTGTAGCCCTTGAGTTCGCGCTCCTTCACGCGTTCGACCACGCGGCCGACCAGTTCGCGATCACCGCCGAGGTCGATGCCGAGCTCCTTGCCCTTGAGCTCGATCGAGGCGCGGCCGGCCATGTCGGAGACCAGCATGCGCATGGTGTTGCCGACCTGCTCGGGGTCGATGTGCTGGTACAGGTCCGGGTCGACCTTGATCGCGGAGGCGTGCAGGCCGGCCTTGTGGGCGAAGGCGGACAGGCCGACGTAGGGCTGGTGGGTGGAGGGGGTGAGGTTGACGACCTCGGCGATCGCGTGCGAGATCCGGGTCATCTCGCGCAGGTGCCCCTCGGGCAGCACCTTCTTGCCGTACTTCAGTTCCAGGGCGGCGACGACCGGGAACAGGTTGGCGTTGCCGACCCGCTCGCCGTAGCCGTTGGCCGTGCACTGCACATGGGTGGCGCCGGCGTCGACGGCGGCCAGGGTGTTGGCGACGGCGCAGCCGGTGTCGTCCTGGGCGTGGATGCCGAGCCGGGCGCCGGTGTCGGCGAGGACGGTGGAGACGACGGCGTGGATCTGGGCGGGCAGCATGCCGCCGTTGGTGTCGCACAGGATCACCACGTCGGCGCCCGCCTCGGAGGCGGCCCGGACCACCGACTTGGCGTACTCGGGGTTGGCGCGGTAGCCGTCGAAGAAGTGCTCGCAGTCGACGAAGACACGGCGGCCCTGGGCACGCAGGTGGGAGACGGTGTCGCGGACCATCTCCAGGTTCTCCTCCAGGGTGGTGCGCAGCGCCAGCTCCACATGCCGGTCGTGCGACTTCGCCACGAGGGTGATCACCTCGGCGCCCGAGTCCAGGAGCGCCTTGACCTGGGGGTCGTCCGCCGCCTTGGCGCCCGCCCGCCGGGTGGCGCCGAAGGCGACCAGCTGGGCGTGCCGGAACTCGATCTCCTGCCGGGCGCGGGCGAAGAACTCGGTGTCCCGCGGGTTCGCGCCGGGCCAGCCGCCCTCGATGAACCCCACGCCGAAGTCGTCCAGGTGCCGGGCGATGGCCAGCTTGTCCGCGACGGTCAGGTTGATGCCCTCGCGCTGGGCGCCGTCGCGCAGGGTGGTGTCGAAGACGTGGAACGAATCGTCCAGCCGGCTGGTTTCGGACATGTCTCAAGGCTCCTGTGTGGGATCTCGGTCGTACCGGAATGACCGGCTCCACCATCCCCCCAATACTCCCTCGCGCTTCGCTCCCGGCTGAAGGTGGGCCAGAAAACGAAAAACCCCTCGCGGGTGCGAGAGGTCTGCGCGCGGGTCGAGGACGACGGTGGCCGCCCGTACCTGGTCGTACGTGGCGGTCACTGCGGACCGGCGCGCCTGCTGCCAATAATCATGGCGAACGAGAGCACGGGGGCAGTTTGGCACAGTTGCGCCCCCGTGCTCACCGCCGTCTCAGGATGCGGGCGTGAGCCTGGACTTCGGTGCGGTCTTCACCCGGGTCAGATCCAGGTCCTTCGTCTCCCGCATGGTGACGTACACCACGAGGGAGACGGCCGCGCAGCCCGCCACGTACCAGAAGAATCCGGACTCGGCGCCGGCGTTCTTGAACCACAGGGCGACGTACTCCGCCGTACCGCCGAACAGGGCGTTGGCGAGGGCGTACGGGAGGGCCACGCCGAGGGCTCGCACGCCGGTCGGGAACAGTTCGGCCTTCACGCAGGCGTTGATCGAGGTGTAGCCGGTGACCACGACCAGCGCCAGCAGGGACAGCCCGAGCGCCGGCCAGAAGCCGCCCGCGTGCCCCAGCAGCGTCATGATCGGCACGGTCAGGAAGGTCGAGCCGAGCGCGAAGGTGATCAGCAGCGGGCGGCGGCCGATCCGGTCGGACAGCCGGCCGGCCAGCGGCTGGAGGCAGGCGAAGACGATCAGCGCGGTGAAGGAGACCAGGGTCGCGGTCCGCTTGGGCAGGCCCGCGGAGTTGGACAGGTACTTCGTCAGATAGGTGGTGTACGTGTAGTAGGCCACCGTGCCGCCCATGGTCAGGGCCATCACCAGCAGCGCCTCCCGCTTGTGCGCCCACAGCGCCCGCAGGGTGCCGCGCTCCTCGCCTCCGGTGGCGTCGGCCTCGTACACCTCGCTCTCCAGCATGCTGCGCCGCAGGTAGAAGATGACGGCCGCACCGAGCGCGCCGACGACGAACGGGATGCGCCAGCCGTAGCTGTGCAGTGCGGTGTCGGACATGGTGCGCTGGAGCACGATCTGCAGGCCGAGGCCGACGATCTGGCCGGCGGTCATGGACACGTACTGGAAGCTGGAGGCGAAGCCGCGCCGGCGCGGGTCGGAGGCCTCGGTGAGGTAGGTCGCGCTGGCCGCGTACTCGCCGCCCACCGACAGCCCTTGGAGCAGCCGGGCGAGGAGCAGCACCAGCGCGCCCCCGTATCCGGCGACCGCGTACGTCGGCGCGACGGCGATGAGGACGGCGGACGCCGACATGAGGGTGACGGTCAGCGTCAGCGCCGCCTTGCGGCCCCTGCGGTCACCCACCCGGCCGAGCAGCCAGCCGCCCACCGGCCGCATGAAGAAGCCGACGGCGAAGATGCCCGCGGTGTTCATCATCTGGGCGGTGGGGTTGCCGTGCGGGAAGAACGCCCCGGCGAAGTAGGTGGCGAAACTGGCGTAGACGAACCAGTCGTACCACTCCACCATGTTCCCGGCCGAACCGATCCAGATCTTCTTCCAGTGCTCTCGTCCCATGCGGCGGTACATGCCCGGCGGCGGAGGAAACGATTCCTTTTCCCGGCGCCGCGAGCCCGGCATGACCGGCGAGACACCCCTAGGAGGTCGCGGCGAGCCCTTGCTCGACGAACTCGCGCACATGCGCCAGCACTTGGTCGCGGTCGGTCCCGCGCAACCCGATGGCGACGTGGATGGAGAACCCGTCCAGCAGCGCACGCAACCGCGCCGCGAAGCGGTCCGCGTCGACCGGGCGGAACTCACCGCGCGACACGCCCTCGGCGATCAGCGCGACCAGGTCGCGGTGCCAGGCCCCCTCGATGGCCGCCTGCCGGGCGCGCGCCTCGTCGTCCGCGTTCTGCGAGCGGTTCCACACCTCCAGCCACAGGGTCCAGTGCGGATCGCGGTGGCCGTCGGGGACGTACAGGTCGACGTACGCGGACAGACGTTCCCGCGCGGTCCCGGGGCGGGCCAGGAGCCGCCCGCGCTCGGCGCCCAGTCTGCCCTCGCTCCACTCCAGGGTCTGCAGCAGCAGCTCGTCCTTGGAGTGGAAGTAGTACAGCAGATGGCCGCTGCTCATACCGACCTCCCGGCCGAGCCCCGCCATGGTGAGCTTCTCCAGACCGCGCTCCGCGATCATGTCCATGGCCGCGGCGAGGACGTCCTCGCGGGGCGGGGCCGGGGTGCGGCGGCGGGTCATGCGGCGCCCTCCGCGGCGGGCGCAGTCGTCACACGGACGCTCTCCGGGACGAAGCGGATCTCGTGGTCGGTCGTGCAGTCGCCGGCCATGATCGCCACCTCGGCGCCGCACGGGCACAGCCGGTTGGCACCGTACTCGCCGCAGGGGCCGCAGCAGCCGATGTGCCGGTGCAGGTCGGGATGGGCGTCGAGTCCGGCGGCGTCGAGCGGGTGCAGCACCCAGGTGCCGCGGGGCCCGGCGGAGACGAGGAGTCCGCGCTCGTCGGACATCGACTTCCCTCCGGGCACCACTCCGTCGTACTCCTCGTCGTCCGGGGCGGGAACGAAGGGCGCCCCGTACGGCAGCGGGTCGGCGGCGTAGGTCCCGCGCGGCATGCGCGCCGGGGCCCGCCGCAGCCCGTCGGGGCCGGGCAGCCCGTCCCAGGACGGGGAGTCGGGAAGGCCGGGCAGAAGCCGGACGGGCCGGGTCAGCGGGCGGCCACACGCGGCGCAGAGCAGTACATCCACCCGTATGTTCTACCGGAGCGCCCGCCTCACCGGACCTTCGGCTGCTGCTGGGTGATGCAGTGAATGCCGCCCCCGCCCGCGAAGATCGTCCGCGCGTCCACCAGGGTCACCGTCCGCTCGGGGAAGAGGCGGCGGAAGATGCCGGCCGCGATCTCGTCGCGCGGGTCGTCGAAGCCGCACAGGACGACTCCGCCGTTGCACAGGTAGTGGTTGATGTAGGAGTAGTCGGCCCAGTGGCCGTCGGCCTCCAGGACGGTCGGGGCGGGCACCTCGACGACCTCCAGGCGGCGGCCGCGGGCGTCGGTGGCCGACTTAAGGATGCCGATGACCTCCCGGGTCACCTCGTGGTCGGGGTGGGCCGAATCCGGCTGGTGGTGGGCGACGACGACGCCGGGGCGGGCGAAGGCGGCGACGATGTCGACGTGGCCGAGGGTGCCGTAGCCGTAGGGAGGGTAGTCGCCGGTCAGGCCGCGCGGGAGCCAGATGGCCTTGCGGGTGCCGAGGTGGGCGTGGATCTCCGCCTCGACCTGCTCCTTCGTCCAGTGCGGATTGCGCTCGGGGCCGAGCTGCACGGTCTCGGTGAGCAGGACCGTGCCCTCGCCGTCGACATGGATCGCGCCGCCCTCGTTGACGAGCTGCGAAGCGTACGTCCTGGCGCCCGCGAGGTCCGAGACGTACGCGCCGATCTTCGCGTCGTGCTCCCAGCGGGCCCAGTCCTGCGCGCCCCAGCCGTTGAACGTCCAGTCGACGGCGGCCAGTTCGCCCTGCCCATCGGTGAGGAAGGTGGGGCCGATGTCGCGCATCCAGGCGTCGTCGAGGTCGCGTTCCACGGTCTCGACGTCCTCGCCGAGCAGGGCACGTGCCTCGGCCGACTGGCCGGGGCCGCACACCACCGTGACCGGTTCGAAGCGGCGTACGGCACGGGCGACCGACGCCCAGGCCGCACGGGAGGCGGCCAGGTCCTCGGGGGTGTCGAAGGTCGGGTTGGGGCCCGGCCACGCCATCCAGGTGCGCTCGTGCGGCGTCCACTCGGCGGGCATGCGGAAGCCGTCGGCGGCGGGGGTGTTCATCAGGGATCCTCAGAGGAAGTAGAGGCGGTTGAGGGAGACGGAGTCGGCGGGCTCGGAGCGCAGCGGATCACCGTCGAGGGTGACCAGGCCGGTGCGCCCGTCGACGTCGACCGCTCCGGTGCGGGAGTTCAGGCGCAGGTCGGCCGGGCCGATGCCGCGGGTGCCGCGCACGGCCACCCGGCGGCGCCGGGTGGGCATCGTGTCGTGGCCCTGGTCCACGGCGGCCTGCGCGACGAACGCCACCGAGATCTCGGCGGGGGTGGCGCCGTGCGCGCCGAACTGCGGGCCGAGCACCAGGGGTTCGCAGGTGTCGGTGGCCGCGCCCGGGTCGCCGACCACGCCGTACGCCGGGAAGCCCGCCTTGAGGACGAGCTGCGGCTTGGCGCCGAAGTACTCCGGGCGCCACAGCACGATGTCGGCGAGCTTGCCGACCTCGATGGAGCCGACCTCGTGGGCCAGGCCGTGCGCGATGGCCGGGTTGATGGTCAGCTTGGCCATGTAGCGCAGCACGCGCGCGTTGTCGTCGTCCGGGCCGTCCCCGTCCACCGGGCCCAGCTCGGCCTTCATCTTCCCGGCCATCGCGAAGGTACGGCGCACGGTCTCGCCGGCCCGGCCCATGCCCTGGGCGTCGGAGGAGGTGATGCCGATGGCGCCCAGGTCGTGCAGCACGTCCTCGGCGCCCATGGTGCCGGCCCGTATGCGGTCGCGGGCCATGGCGGCGTCGCCGGGCAGGTCGGGCTTGAGGTCGTGGACGGAGACGATCATGCCGTAGTGCTCGGCGACCGCGTCCCGGCCGAAGGGCAGGGTGGGGTTGGTGGAGGAGCCGATGACGTTCGGCACTCCGGCCATCTTCAGCACGTTGGGGACGTGTCCGCCGCCGCAGCCCTCGATGTGGAAGGCGTGGATCGTACGGCCCTCGAGGACACGCAGCGTGTCCTCCACCGACAGGCACTCGTTCAGGCCGTCGCTGTGCAGGGCCACCTGGACGTCGTGCTCCTCGGCGACGCGCAGGGCGGTGTCCAGGGCACGGGTGTGGGCGCCCATGTCCTCGTGCACCTTGAAGCCGCTCGCGCCGCCCTCGGCCAGGGCCTCGATGAGCGGCGCCTCGTGGGAGGACGAACCCCGGCCCAGGAAGCCGATGTTGACCGGCCAGGCGTCGAAGGCGCCGAACGCGTGCTTGAGGGCCCACGGCGAGTTGACGCCCACGCCCCACACCGGCCCGAACTCCTGGCCGATGATCGTGGTCACGCCGGAGGCGAGCGAGGCCTCCATGATGCGCGGCGAGAGCAGGTGGACATGGGTGTCAACGGCACCGGCGGTGGCGATGAGCCCCTCGCCGGAGACGATGGACGTGCCCGTGCCGACGACCACGTCCACGCCGTCGAGCGTGTCGGGGTTGCCGGCCCGCCCGATGGCGCAGACGCGCCCCTCGCGGATGCCTATGGACACCTTGCGGATGCCCTGCACCGCGTCGATCACGACGACGTTGCTGATGACGACGTCGCAGGTCTCGCGGACGGCCGCCGCCTTCAGGTGCAGGCCGTCGCGGGCGGTCTTGCCGAACCCGGCGAGGAACTCGTCACCGTACTTCTGGGAGTCGGACTCCACGCGCACGACCAGCCCGGAGTCGCCGAGGCGGATGCGGTCGCCGGCGCGCGGGCCGTGGGTGGCGGCGTACTCGTACGCCGTGAGCCGGCGGGCTTCGGCCGGGTGACCTCCGGGGCGGCTCATCGCTCGGCCTCCTGCTCGGTGTTCGCCTGCTCGGTGTTCGCCTGCCTGGTGTTCTCGGGCCCGGTGTTCTCGGGTACGCCGAGGTATCCGCAGGCCGCGGCCCGGCGCAGGGCCTCCTGCTTCGCGCCCGGCGCGTCCAGCGGGCCGTCGACGAGTCCCGCGAAGCCGATGGCGATCCGCTCTCCGCCGATCGGCACGAGACCGACCTCGGCGCTCTCCCCCGGCCCGAACCGGACCGAAGAACCGGCGGGGACGGCCAGCCGGGTCCCGTAGGCGGCCGCGCGGTCGAAGTCCAGGCGCGGGTTGGCCTCGAAGAAGTGGAAGTGGGAGGTGACCGACACCGGAACGGAGGCGGTGTTGGTGACCGTGACGTACACGGCCGGCTCGGGATCGGCGTGCTGCGGTCCGGGCAGCAGCGCCCCGGGGCCCTGGTCCCCCAGCGAGCCGCCCGCGATGGGGTCGGAGACCACGGCGAGCCGTGAGCCGTCGTCGAAGACGGCCTCGACGTGGACCTCGGTCACCACGTCCGCGACGCCCGGAAGGACATCGTCCGGGCCGAGCACCGCACGGGCGCGCTCGATCGCCTCGGCGAGCCGGGCGCCGTCGCGGGCGGCCTCGCAGACGGTGTCGGCGATCAGGGCGGTGGCCTCCGGCACGTTGAGCCGCAGGCCACGGGCCTTGCGGGCGCGGGCCAGCTCGGCGGCTCCGAAGAGCAGCAGCCGGTCACGCTCCGTGGGGGTCAGTCTCACGCGGCGGCACCTCCTTGCCTTTCATGGATTAGAACAACACTCTAAACGTGAGATTCAGTGGTGCGAAAGATTGACGGCACAGCGACGTCCACGTCACATTGAACGTCGCTCAAACCCTCAGGCGGCAGTCGAAGGAGACGCAGGCCATGCCGATAGAACAGCGCGGAGTCGACACCATCCCCGAAGAGGAACGGACCAGTGGTCCGCGCGATCTGGTGTCGATCCTGCTCGGGTCCAATCTGTGCCTCGGTGTGATCATCTTCGGCTGGCTGCCGCCGTCCTTCGGGCTGGACTGGTGGGGCTCGCTCAGCTCGATCGTGGTGGGCACCGTGGTCGGCACGCTGTTCACGGCCCCGCTGGCCCTGGTCTCCCTGCGCACCGCCACCAACCTGTCCACGTCCTCCGGCGCCCAGTTCGGGGTGCGGGGCCGGCTGGTCGGCTCGGTGGTCGGGCTGCTCCTCGCCCTCGGCTACACCGCGCTGACGGTGTGGATCGGCGGCGACGTGATGGTGAGCGTCCTGCACCGGCTGTTCGGGCTGACGCCGAGCGGGCTGTCGTACGCCGTCGTCTACACGCTGCTCGCCGCGGCGACCGTCACGGGCGCCGTCTACGGCTACCGGGTGCTGCTCGCCATGTCCCGTGTCCTCGCGATCGGCATGACGGCGCTGCTGGCCCTCGGTGTGATCGCCTACGCGCCGCACTTCAGCACCGCCGCGCTGCCGGAGACGGGCGGCTACCTGCTGGGCGGGTTCTGGCCGACGTGGTTCCTGGCGACGGTGGCCGCGGGTCTGTCCGGCCCGATCGCCTTCATCACCCTGCTGGGCGACTACACCCGCTACATCTCCCCGCGCCGCAACTCCTCCCGCCGGGTGCTGCACGCCACCTGGCTCGGCCTCGTCCTGGGCCTGCTCGTCCCGCAGCTGTTCGGCACCTTCACGGCCTACGGCGCCCGCGCCGCCCTGGACTACGCAGGCCCGCTGGTCGACGCCTCCCCCACCTGGTACCTGCTGCCGCTGCTGCTGTCCGCCTCCGCCGGCTCGGTCGGCAACGCGGGTCTGATGCTGTACTCGATGGGCCTGGACCTGGACGCGATCCTGCCGCGCGCCTCGCGCGCGCGGGCCACCTACACGGTCGCCGTCGTCGCCACGGTCTGCGTCTTCGTCGGCCACTACGCCTGGAACGCCCAGTCGGCGATGACGTCCTTCGTGCTGCTGCTGACCGCGATCGGCACCCCGTGGGCCATCATCACGCTCATCGGCTTCGCCCGCTGCCGCGGTGTCTACGACGCCGACGCCCTTCAGGTCTTCAACCGGCGCTCGCGGGGCGGCATCTACTGGTACCGGGCCGGCTGGAACGTGCGGGCGACCGTCTCCTGGGCGGTGGGCGCCGTGGTCGGTCTGCTGGCGGTGTCCCTGCCGTCGTATCAGGGTCCGCTGCTGCGTCTGACCGGCGGTGTGGACTGCAGCTTCCTGCTCTCGGGCGCGGTCGGCGGCGCGGTCTACCTGCTGCTGACGTACGGCCGGGAACACGAGGGGGCCGCCGCGGACGGGAAGTCCACGGCGGCCCCGACTGTCCGCCAGGAGGCCTGAGCCGGCGGTGAGGCTCAGCCCAGCTCGTGCATCCAGCCGTGCTTGTCCTCGGTGATGCCGCGCTGGATGTCCAGGAGGGCCTGGCGCAGGCGCATCGTGACCTCGCCGGGCTCTCCGCCCGACTGCTTCCACTCGGCGCCCGCGCGCTTGACCGTGCCGACCGGGGTGATCACGGCCGCCGTGCCGCAGGCGAAGACCTCGGTCAGCGTGCCGTTCTCGGAGTCGCGCTGCCACTGGTCGACGGAGACGCGGGCCTCCTCCGACTCGTAGCCGAGGTCACGGGCGACGGTCAGCAGCGAGTCGCGGGTGACGCCCTCCAGGATCGAGCCGCTGAGGGACGGGGTGACGATCTTGTCGCCGTACACGAAGTACAGGTTCATGCCGCCGAGTTCCTCGACCCACTTGTGCTCCACGGCGTCGAGGTAGCAGACCTGGTCGCAGCCCTTGGCGGCGGCCTCGGCCTGGGCGAGCAGGGAGGCCGCGTAGTTGCCGCCGGTCTTGGCGTCGCCCATGCCGCCCGGGACGGCGCGGACGCGGTCCTCGGAGGCCCAGATGGAGACGGGCTTCACGCCGCCGGGGAAGTAGGCGCCGGCCGGGGAGGCGATCACGATGAACAGGTACTCGTTGGCGGGCTTGACGCCGAGGCCGACCTCGGTGGCGATCATGAACGGGCGCAGGTACAGGGACTCCTCACCGCCGTGCGCCGGCACCCACGCCTTGTCCTGCTGGACCAGGGCGTCACAGGCCTCGATGAACGTCTCGACGGGCAGCTCGGGCATGGCCAGGCGGCGGGAGGACGCCTGGAAGCGCAGGGCGTTCTTCTCCGGGCGGAAGGTGGCGACCGAGCCGTCGGGCTGGCGGTAGGCCTTGAGGCCCTCGAAGATCTCCTGGGCGTAGTGCAGGACGTGGGTGGCGGGGTCGAGGGGGATCGGCGCGTACGGAACGAGCTGGCCGTCGTGCCAGCCCCGGCCCTCGGTCCACCTGATCGTCACCATGTGGTCGGTGAAGTGGCGGCCGAACCCGGGGTTGGTCAGGATCGCCTCGCGCTCCGCGTCGGAGAGCGGGTTGGCCGAGGGCTTGAGCTCGATCGTGGGCGTCGTCATGAGTGAGTGTCCTTCACCGGGTTGTAGTGACGGGCCGCGCTCACGCCCGCACGGCCAGTGGCCGGTGCTAGGACGTCCGAGCATTCCCTCATGTCGCGGCTCCGCGTTCGATTATCGCGCGGGGGCTGCGATGGAAGGAAACGGGGTGAATACGGCCCAGGATTCGATGGTGGCACCCGGCGGCGGACATGGGGAAGCCGCCGGGCCCGGATGCGACCCGACGGCTTCGAAGGTTCTTCGAGTGGCGCGGCAGGTCAGCCGGCTACTCGTACGGCGAGCGCGTCACCGATCTCGGAGGTGCTGCGCGCGGGCAGCCCACCGCGCTCCGCGAGGTCGGCGGAGACGGCGTCCTCGATCCGGGTCGCCTCGGCGTCGTAGCCGAGGTGGCGCAGCAGCAGGGCGACGGAGAGGACCGTGGCGGTCGGGTCGGCCTTGCCCTGGCCTGCGATGTCCGGGGCCGAGCCGTGGACCGGCTCGAACATGGACGGGAACTCGCGGCTCGGGTTGATGTTGCCGGAGGCCGCGACGCCGATGCCGCCGGAGACGGCCGCGGCGAGGTCGGTGATGATGTCGCCGAAGAGGTTGTCGGTGACGATGACGTCGAAGCGCTCGGGCTGGGTGACCAGGTAGATGGTGGCCGCGTCGACGTGGATGTACTCGGTGGTGACCTCGGGGTACTCCTCGGCCACCTTGTTGAAGATGTTGGTCCACAGGTGTCCCGCGAAGGTCAGGACGTTGTTCTTGTGGACCAGCGTGAGCTTCTTGCGGGGGCGGGCCTGGGCGCGGGCGAAGGCGTCGCGGACCACGCGCTCGACACCGAAGGCCGTGTTCACGGAGACCTCGGTGGCGACCTCGTGCTCGGTGCCCTTGCGGATGGTGCCGCCGTTGCCCGTGTACGGGCCCTCGGTGCCCTCGCGGACGACCACGAAGTCGATCTTCGGGTCGCCGGCGAGCGGGGTGGCGACACCCGGCAGGAGCTTGCTCGGGCGCAGGTTGACGTGGTGGTCGAAGGCGAAGCGGAGCTTGAGCAGGAAGCCGCGCTCCAGGACGCCGGACGGCACCGACGGGTCGCCGATCGCGCCGAGCAGGATGGCGTCGTGCGCCTTCAAGGCCTCGAGGTCGGCGTCGGTGAGGGTCTCACCGGTGGCGTGGTAGCGCCGGGCGCCGAAGTCGTACTCCTTGGTCTCCAGCTTCACATCCTGCGGGAGGACGGCGGTCAGGACCTTCAGACCCTCGGCCACGACTTCCTGGCCGATGCCGTCACCGGGGATCACTGCGAGATCGATGCTGCGAGACATGCGGGCACCCTACTCCTCGTCCCGAGACATGACACACGACGTCCGCCATATGGACCGGCGGACGGGGGTGAACCGGCTCAGTGGCCGGTCTCGCCCCCGTTGTCGCGGCGGTCGAGGGCGCGCTGGAGGGCTGCGGCGGCGTTCTTGCGGTCGGACTCGCTCATGCGGGTGACGTGGCGGACGCGGCGGCGGACGGTCGTCTCGGCCATGGTGAATCGACTCCTTCGGGAAAGCGCGGAGCGCGCAGGCGGAGGGATTTACGAGACGCCGGAGTGGGCGGGGAGCGGCGCCGCAGGGGTGTCCTGCACAGGGCCCGGCTCACGACCGCCATTCGCTGGATCGAGCGGTGACGTTCGGCTTCTACAAAGTTATGCGAGGACGGCCCGGCTGTCTCCACAATTACTCGGACTTCCTACTATCTGAGACGGCCACTCCGGCCCCACGACTGTGACCTGGGGCTTTGGACATGGCACCGCCCCCGGCCGGAGGGGTGCTTCCGGGCCGGGGGCGGGGTTCGCGGGTTCCGCGCGGGGGTCAGCCCATGTGCGGGTAGGTGTAGTCGGTCGGCGGGACCAGGGTCTCCTTGATGGCACGGGTCAGGGTCCAGCGCATCAGGTTCTGCGGGGCGCCGGCCTTGTCGTTGGTGCCGGAGGCGCGGCCGCCGCCGAAGGGCTGCTGGCCGACCACGGCGCCGGTCGACTTGTCGTTGATGTAGAAGTTGCCGGCCGCGTAGCGCAGCTTCTCCATCGTGTACGCCGCCGCGGCGCGGTCGTTCGCGATGACCGAACCGGTGAGGGCGTAGTCCGACACCGACTCCATCTGGGTCAGCATCTCGTCGTAACGGTCGTCCTCGTAGACGTGCACCGCGAGGATCGGGCCGAAGTACTCGGTCGTGAAGACCTCGTTCTCCGGGTCGGTGCACTCGATGACGGTCGGGCGGACGAAGTAGCCGACCGAGTCGTCGTAGGTGCCGCCCGCGACGATCGTGCAGGACGGGTCCGCCTTGGCCCGGTCGATGGCGGCCTTGTTCTTCGCGAAGGAGCGCTCGTCGATGACCGCGCCCATGAAGTTGGACAGGTCGGTGACGTCACCCATGGTCAGGTAGTCGACCTCGGCGGCGAACTCCTCCTTGAAGCCGGAGTTCCAGATGGAGGCCGGGATGTACGCCCGGGAGGTGGCCGAGCACTTCTGGCCCTGGTACTCGAAGGCACCGCGGGTCAGGGCCGTCTTCAGCACCGCGCGGTCGGCGCTCGGGTGGGCCACCAGGAAGTCCTTGCCGCCGGTCTCGCCGACCAGACGCGGGTAGGAGCGGTACTTCTCGATGTTGTTGCCGACCGTCTTCCACAGGTACTGGAAGGTCCTGGTCGAGCCGGTGAAGTGGATGCCGGCCAGGTCACGGTGGTTCAGGGCGACCTCGGAGACCTCGATGCCGTCACCGGTGAGGAGGTTGATGACGCCCTTGGGCAGGCCCGCCTCCTCCAGCAGCTGCATGAGCAGCACGGCCGCGTGGGTCTGGGTCGGGGACGGCTTCCAGATCACCACGTTGCCCATCAGCGCGGGCGCGGTCGGCAGGTTGGCGGCGATGGCGCTGAAGTTGAACGGCGTGATCGCGTAGACGAAGCCCTCCAGCGGGCGGTGGTCCATGCGGTTCCACACGCCCGGGGAGTTGGCCGGGGGCTGCTCCGCCAGGATCTGGCGGGCGTAGTGGACGTTGAAGCGCCAGAAGTCGACCAGCTCGCAGGGGCTGTCGATCTCGGCCTGCTGGGCGGTCTTGGACTGGCCGAGCATGGTGGAGGCGGCGATCGTCTCGCGCCACGGGCCGGCCAGCAGCTCGGCGGCGCGCAGGATGATCGCGGCACGGTCGTCGAAGGACATCGCGCGCCAGGCCGGGGCCGCGGCCAGGGCCGCGTCGACGGCGTCCTGGGCGTCCTGCTTGCTCGCGTTGCGGTAGGTGCCGAGGACGGCCTTGTGGTTGTGCGGCTGGACGACCTCGAAGGCCTCACCGCCGCCCATGCGCTTCTCGCCACCGATGGTGCAGGGCAGGTCGACCGGGTTCTCGGCCAGCTCCTTGAGCTTGGCCTCCAGCCGGGCGCGTTCGGGCGAGCCGGGGGCGTAGCCGTGCACCGGCTCGTTGACGGGCGTGGGGACCTGGGTCACAGCGTCCATGGGTTCCGTAACTCCTTGACGTGAGCGGTGGGTCGGGCGTGGGGTGCGGGCTTGGGGTGCGGGCTCAGCCCTTGCTGACCATCGAGCGGACGAAGAAGCGCAGGTTCGCCGGCTTCTCCGCCAGGCGCCGCATGAAGTAGCCGTACCAGTCGGTGCCGTAGGCGGTGTAGACGCGCATCCGGTGACCCTCGGCGGCCAGCCGCAGGTGCTCGTCGCTGCGGATGCCGTACAGCATCTGGAACTCGTACTCGTCGAGCTTGCGGCCGGCACCGCGGGCCAGCTCCTGCGCGATGGAGATCAGACGCGGGTCGTGGGACCCGACCATCGGGTAGCCGTCGCCCTCCATGAGGGTGCGCAGGATCCGGACGTACGCCTTGTCGATCTCGTGCTTGTTCTGGTACGCGACCTCGGCGGGCTCCTTGTAGGCGCCCTTCACCAACCGTACGCGGCTGCCGCAAGCGGCGAGGCGGCGCGCGTCGGCCTCGGTGCGGAAGAGGTAGGCCTGGATGACGCAGCCGGTCTGCGGGAAGTCCTTCCGCAGCTCCTCGTGGATGGCGAACATCGAGTCGAGGGTGGTGTGGTCCTCCGCGTCCAGCGTGACCGTGGTGCCGATGGCGGCCGCGGCCTCGACGACCGGGCGGACGTTGGCGAGCGCCAGCTCGTGGCCGCCGGGGAGGGACTGGCCGAACATGGACAGCTTCACGGACATCTCGACCTTCGGGCCGAGCTCCAGGTCCTTGAGGCGGTCGATCAGCAGCAGGTAGGCGTCGCGGGCGGCGGTGGCCTGCTCGGGAGTGGTGATGTCCTCGCCGACCACGTCCATGGTCAGCTCCAGGCCCCGGCCGGTCAGCTCCTCGATGATGGGAACGACGTGGTCCACGGTCTCGCCGGGGATGAAGCGGTCGACGACCTGCTTGGTCACCGGGGCCGCCGAGATCAGGCGTCGCATCCGGTCGCTGCGCGACGCGGCAAGAATCACGGGACCCAGCACGGGGCACCTCCACAACAGGTCAAAGAAGGCCGAAACCCGACCATTCGGGGACGGCACGGAGAACCACCGTGAAAGTTAAGGATCCCTCCGATCGTCTGCCATCGACAGCTGTCACGCATCCGTGGACCCGATCTCAGACAGATGTATGAAGGGCCTGCGGAAATGAGGGAGAATGCCCGTGTGACGGCCGATTACAAAGGTGACTACCAGGAGCTGGTCGACGAGATCTCGGAGCTGCTCGGCGCGCCGGCCACCCTGGAGAACCGGGACTTCGTGCTGATCGCCTTCGGCGCCTACGCCAGCGAGGAGGATCTGGATCCCTCGGCCCTGGACCCCGTGCGCACCCGGTCGATCCTCACGCGCCGGTCCACGGCTGCGGTCCGCCGCTGGTTCGAGGGCTTCGGCATCACCCGGGCCACGGGCCCGGTCAGGATCCCGCCGACCCCCGAGGCGGGCGTGTACCGGGGACGGATCTGCCTTCCGGTACGCCACCGGGGTGTCGTCCTCGGCTACGTCTGGCTCCTGGAGGACGATCCGGGGCCGACCGAGCAGCAGCTGGCGGCGGCGATGCGGGTGACCGCGCGGATCGGCGCGCTGCTCGCGGACGAGGCGCAGCACGGCGCCGACCTCACCCGGGAGCTGCGGGCCGTGCTGACCGCGGAGCGGGGCTGGCCGCGCGATGCGGCGGTTGCGGAGCTGCGTACGGCCCTGGGTGTGCGCGCGGACGGGCCGCACACGGTGGTGTGCGTGGCGCCCTGGCCCTCGGCGGACCCCGACGACGCCCCCTCGGTGCGCACCCTGCCGGGCGCGACGGCGCTGTGCGCGGTGCCCTGGGGTGCCACGGCCCAGTGCCTGGCGCTGCTGGTGCGGCTGCGCTCCACGGACACGCTGACCCCGGCGGTGTCGGCGGCGACGCGGCTGCTGGAACGGGCGGGCGGGGGCGCGGTGGCCGGTGGGATCGCCGCCGGCCGGACGGGGCTCGCCGAACTGGGCAGCGCCTGGGCGGAGGCGTCGGCCGCCGCACGGGCCGCGCTGGCGGAGCCGCGCCTCGGCCCGGTCGCCGAGTGGGCGTCGATCGGCCCGTTCCGCCTGCTCACCGCGTTGCCGCCGGAGGCCGCGCAGGACCCCGCCGTACGCGCTCTGCTCTCCCCCGCCCACCAGGAGCTGGCCCGCACCGCCGAGGTCTTCCTGGACTGCGCGGGCCAGGCCGGCCGGGCCGCCGCCGAGCTGGGCATCCACCGCCAGACCCTCTACTACCGGCTGTCCCGGGTGGAACAGCTGACCGGCCTGGACCTGGACGACGGCGAGGACCGGCTGCTGCTGCACATGGCGCTCAAGGCGGCGCGGCTGTAGTCACCCACAGGCGCTCAAGGCGGCGCGGCTGCAGTCAGCTCTTCCCGGCGGGCTCCGCCGCCTCCTTCCGGGCCTGCTCGGCTCCCGCGATCACCCGGCGCAGCCCCTCGGTGAGTTCGTCGGCGTCGGTCGCCGATTCCGGGTCGAAGAGCCACTGCACCATGAGCCCGTTGAGCAGGGTCTGGTAGAAGCGGCCCTCCGTGTCGACGGTCTCCTTGTCGAGCTCCCTCTCCGGGATGCCGGTGAACATCGAGACCAGCCCGGAACGCCCCTCCTGCTGGGCCTCGCCCAGCAGTCGGCGCACCTCCGACATCCGCTCGCCCTGGAAGATGAGTTCGAAGCTCAGCAGCCAGATGGCCCGCGACTCGGGGACCGAGCGGATGACGCTCGCCCACACGTCCCGGAAGCGCTCCAGCGACCCGGAGGGCGCCGTCGTCTCGCCGCCCGCGCCCCAGCCCGGGCCCGCGGCCATGGTCTCCCCCACGCCCTCGATCAACGACACGTACGCCTGTGCCAGCAGGGCGTCCTTCGAGCCGTAGTGGTAGCCGATGGACGCGAGGTTGGTCCCCGACGCCTTGACGACGTCCCGCGCGGTCGTGCGCAGGAAGCCCTTCTCCAGCAGGCAGCGCTTCGCGCCTTCCAGCAGATCCTCACGATGTCCCATGCGATCAGCCTACCCGCGATCCATACGGCCGTCCTATACAAATGACTTATACATTCGTTCTAGACAGCCGTATAAGACGTGTGTACATTCCTTGGCATGACGAACTCGACGAGCACCACCACGACCGCGGCCCCTCGCGCCGGCCGCCGTGAATGGACCGCCCTCGGCGTGCTGATGCTGCCGCTGCTGCTGGTCTCGATGGACGTCTCGGTCCTCTACTTCGCGATCCCCGCGATCAGCGCGGACCTGGAGCCGAGCGGCACCCAGCAGCTGTGGATCTTCGACATCTACGCGTTCGTCCTGGCCGGTCTGCTGATGACGATGGGCTCGCTCGGCGACCGCATCGGCCGCCGCCGGCTGCTGCTGATCGGGGCCGCCGCCTTCGGCGCCGCCTCGCTGACGGCCGCGTACGCGAACAGCGCCGAGACCCTGATCGCCGCCCGCGCGGTCCTCGGCATCGGCGGCGCCACCCTGATGCCCTCGACGATGGCGCTGGTCCGCACGATGTTCACCGACCCCGCCCAGCGGGCGAAGGCCATCGGCATCTGGTCCGGTGTGATGACCGGCGGCATCGCGCTCGGCTCGGTGCTGAGCGGTGTCCTGGTGCAGTACTTCTGGTGGGGCTCGGTATTCCTGGTCAACCTGCCCGCGATGGTGCTGCTGCTGGTGCTGGGCCCGGTCCTGCTGCCCGAGTCGAAGAACCCCGAGCCCGGCCGCTTCGACCTGCTCAGCGTGCCGCTGTCGATGGCGGCGGTGCTCCCGGTGATCTACGGCCTGAAGGAGATCCCGTCCGAGGGAGTGCACCCGCTCTACGTCGTCTCGATCGCCGTCGGCCTGCTCTTCGCGGCCCTCTTCGTCCACCGCCAGCGCACGGCGGCCGCCCCGATGATCTCCCCGGCCCTGTTCCGCGGCCGTGGCTTCGCCCCCGCGATCGTCCTGAACCTCGTCTCCGCGTTCGCCATGATGGGCTCGGCCTTCTTCACCACGCAGTACCTGCAGTCGGTGCTCGGCAAGAGCGCGCTGGAGGCGGCCCTGTGGGCGCTGCTGCCCTCGGTGCCGATCGGAATGGCGGCCCCGGTGGCGACGCAGCTGGTGCAGAAGGGCGTCAACCGGGCGTACGTCGTCGCCGCGGGCTTCGGGATCGCCGCGACCGGCTACGTGATGCTCGCCCTGGCCGGCACGGACTCGCTGGTGCTGGTGCTGGTCGCGTGCGGCGTCCTGGCCTCCGGCATCGTGATGGTGATGTCCCAGATGACCGACCTGGCGCTCGGCGCGGCCCCGGTGGAGCGGGCGGGCGCGGCCTCGTCCCTGCTGGAGACCGGCCAGGAGTTCGGCGGCGCGCTCGGCATGGCGGTGCTCGGCTCCGTCGGTACGGCGATCTACCGCCACGAGATCCCGTCCGCCGCCCCGGCCCCGGCCCACGAGACCCTCGGCGGTGCGCTCGCCGTCGCCGGACAGCTCCCGGGGCGTGCGGGCGAGGCCCTGGTGACGGCGGCACGGGCGGCGTTCACCGACGGAATGCGGGGCGCGGCGGTCGCGGCCGCGGCGGTGCTGGTCGTCGCGGCGATCGCGGCGGCGACGACCTTGCGCCGGGTCCACGTGCGCGAGACCGCGCCGGTGGCGGAGCCGGAGGCGGCCGAGACCGTGGAGGCGGTGGAGTCGGTGGCCTGACGGCCACCGGCGGAACGCAGAACGCCGGGCGGGCTACATCACGTAGCCCGCCCGGCGTTCAGGTACGGCAACCTGGTTCAGGTACGGCGACCTAGACGAGGTTCACCGAACGAGCCGACGTCGCCCCGATCTCCGCGGCGACCTCCGCGAGAACGTTGGACGGCACCGTGTCGTCCACGGTCAGCACCGCCAGCGCCTCGCCGCCCGCGGTCGAGCGGGCGACCTGCATGCCGGCGATGTTGATGCCGGCCTCGCCGATGACGCGGCCGACCGTGCCGACGACACCGGGACGGTCCTCGTAGCGCAGGACGACCATGTGGTCGGCGAGCGCCAGGTCCACGTCGTAGTCGCCGACCGCGACGATCTTCTGGACGTGCTTCGGGCCGGCCAGCGTGCCGGAGACCGAGACCTCCTCGCCGTCGGCGAGGGTGCCGCGCACCGTGACGACGTTGCGGTGGTCGGCGGACTCCGAGCTGGTGGTCAGGCGGACCTCGACGCCGCGCTCCTGTGCGAACAGCGGCGCGTTGACGTAGGAGACCGTCTCGTCGACGACGTCCTCGAAGACGCCCTTGAGCGCGGAGAGCTCCAGCACCTTCACGTCGTGCTGGGTGATCTCGCCGTAGACCTCGACGTCGAGGCGGACCGCGACCTCGCCCGCGAGGGCGGTGAAGATGCGGCCGAGGCGCTCGGCGAGCGGCAGGCCCGGCTTGACGTCCTCGGCGATGACACCGCCCTGGACGTTGACCGCGTCCGGCACCAGCTCACCGGCCAGCGCGAGGCGCACGGACTTGGCGACCGCGATGCCCGCCTTCTCCTGGGCCTCGTCGGTGGAGGCGCCGAGGTGCGGGGTGCAGACCACCTGGTCGAACTCGAACAGCGGGGAGTCCGTGCAGGGCTCCTTGGCGTACACGTCCAGGCCCGCGCCGGCGACCCGGCCCTCCTTGAGCGCCGAGTACAGCGCCTCCTCGTCGACGATCCCGCCGCGCGCGGCGTTGACGATGCGGACGCTCGGCTTGACCTTGCGCAGCGCCTCGTCGCCGATCAGGCCGAGGGTCTCGGGGGTCTTCGGGAGGTGGACGGTGATGAAGTCGGAGACCTCCAGCAGCTCGTCCAGGGTCAGCACCTTGACGCCCATCTGCGCGGCCCGCGCGGGCTGCACGTAGGGGTCGTAGGCGACGACCTTCATGCCGAAGGCGGACATGCGCTGGGCGACCAGGGCGCCGATGCGGCCGAGGCCGACGACACCGAGGGTCTTCTCGGCCAGCTCCACACCCGTGTACTTGCTGCGCTTCCACTCGGCGTTCTTCAGCGCGGCGTTGGCCTGCGGGATGTTGCGGGCGGTGGCGAGGATGAGGCCGCACGCGAGCTCGGCGGCGGTCACGATGTTGGAGGTCGGGGCGTTGACGACCATCACGCCCGCCTTGGTGGCGGCGGAGACGTCGACGTTGTCCAGGCCGACGCCGGCGCGGGCGACGACCTTGAGCTTGTTCGCCGCGGCGATCGCCTCCGCGTCGACCTTGGTGGCCGAGCGGATCAGGATCGCGTCCACGTCGGCGATGGCGGGGAGCAGTTCGGCCCGGTCGGCGCCGTTGCAGTGCCGGATCTCGAAGTCCGGGCCGAGCGCGTCGACGGTGGCTGGCGACAGCTCTTCAGCGATGAGTACGACAGGTTTCGAGCTCACGTGAGTCCTCACAAGTCCAATGCATGCGGACGGCCGTCCCGACGGCCGCAGGCGGAGGAGGGGTGCTAGCCGCGTGGAAGACGCACGACGCTGTGGGCCTGACGCGTTGTTGTGCAGCAGTGTAGTGGCGCCGCGTGCGTCGTATTACGCCGCTGCGGAAGGATCACCCGTCCGTGGCTGGACGGGGTGGACAACGCCGCGAGTCCACCAATGACTCACGACGTTACTCCGGGTTCGGCAAAAGGGGCCGGAGCATCCGCTCCGACCCCTCCGCCACGAGGCTTACGCCTCCTCGTTCACCCAGCTCATGAGCTTGCGCAGCTCCTTGCCGGTGGTCTCCAGCAGGTGCTCGGAGTCC
>NZ_BNBC01000011.1:84096-201321 GCF_014654675.1 Streptomyces spiralis | reverse complement strand
TACACCATGGCGGCTCTCCTCGGTGGATGGCGAGTGCGGTACGACGGCCCACGCCGTCGTGACGCGGTGCACTATGAGCCCCCGAGGTTGGCGAGAGGTTGGCGCCCCGAGAGCGAGGCGTCAGTCGCGCAGGGCCGCGGCCAGGCGTCCGGCCGCGATGGCACGACGGGGGTCACGCGGGCCGAGCAGGTTCAGCGCGTGCTCGTGCACCTCCACGTCGTACGGGACCCGTTCGCCGAACCGCAGCGCGTGCTCCGGGCTGGTGCTCACCAGCACGGCCGACCGGACGGACACCTCCAGGTGGGTGCGCCACTCCGCGATGCCCGGCGCCTCGGACCGGGGCAGCAGTGGGCCGCGGTACAGGCGCAGCGCGGTCTCGGTGTCGCCCTGCTCCAGGGCGCGCAGCAACTCGGCGGCGTCGCAGGAGACGGGGGCGGTCAGGGCGTAGCGGCGGGTGGCGACTCCGCCGTCGAGGGCCCGGCGCAGATGGGAGATCTCCGCCTTGAAGGTCGAGGCGGTGACGGCCCGGTCGCCGTAGAGGGCGTAGCGGAGACGGTCGGGTGAGAAGCCGTCAGGCTCAAGGGCGAGCAGCGCGAGGATCTCCACCTGGCGGGGGCGCAGGGGCAGCGGGACGCCGTCGCGGAGCGCCTGTTCGTTACCGAGACAGGTGAGGCTCACAGGGCTCGTGTTCCGTGGGAGCCGGCGGGGCATTTCAGTGCGCAGTCGGGACTCGATGGTGGCGACGAGCGAGCGCACGGTGGCCATGGCCAGGGGGTTGGACCGGTCCCAGGTGGTGGACATGTCCAGCACGCCCAGAACGCGTCCGTCCGGGCCGTGGACGGGGGCGCAGTAGCAGACCCAGCCGTGCAGGGCGGTGACCAGGTGCTCGGCCGAGAAGACGGAGGCGGGGCGGCCTGTGCGCAGGGCGAGGGACAGGGCGTTGGTGCCCATGGCCTGCTCGTCCCAGCGACCGCCCGGTGCGAAGTTGACGCGCTCGGCACGGCGGCGCATGGTCGGTCCGCCGCAGGTCCACAGGATGGTGCCGGACTCGTCGGTGACGGCGGTGACGAACCCCGCGTCGTCCGCGATGCCGAGCAGTTCGTCGGCGAGGCCGTCGACGGGCCGGCGCAGCGGCGAGCCGCTCCAGCGGTGCTGCACCCCTCCCCCATCGGTGACCCGGCCTTGGGGAACATCGGTACAGCCGTTGGCGCTGAGATTGATCATGGTCGGCTAGCACAGTGATCGGGTGCCGCGCAGAGGTTCCGGGGAAGATCGTTGGCCACTGGTGAGGGGCGATTACCGTCCGCCGGGTGCCGGTGGAATTCTTAACTGATGATCAGGCTGAGGCGTACGGGAAGTTCGCCGAGGAGCCCACGCCTCCGGAGCTGGAGCGGTTCTTCTTCCTGGACGACGTCGACCGCGACCTGATTGCGCTGCGGCGTACGAAGCACCACCAACTCGGGTTCGCCGTCCAGATGTGCACGGTCCGCTACATCGGCCGGTTCCTGCCGGATGATCCGCTCGCGGTGCCGTGGCCGGTGGTCGAGCACCTGGCCGTCCAGCTCGGCATCGAGGACCCCTCCTGCGTGAAGCGGTACACGGAACGGCCGAAGACGGCGTACGAGCACGCGTGGGAGATTCGGGACGCCTACGAGTACCACGAGTACGACGATGCGGAGTGGGGCCGGAAGTTCCGCGCCTTCATGCACGGCCGGGCGTGGACGCACGCCGAGGGGCCGGTGGCGCTGTTCAACCAGGCGGTGGGCTGGCTGCGCAGGACCCGGGTGCTGCTGCCGGGCGTCTCGGTGCTGGCCCGGCAGGTCTCCGAGGTCCGCACGATCGCGGAGAAGCGGCTGCACTCCACCGTCGCCAGGGCCGCGGCCCGCGCGGACCGGGAGCTGCCCGCGCAGCTGGTGGCGACGCTGGTCACCCCGGAGGGGAAGCGCTTCTCGGAGCTGGAGCGGTTGCGCCGGCCGCCGACGCGGACGACGGGCACGGCGTTCGCGCGTGCGCTGGAGCGGGTGGACGAGATCGGCGCGTTCGGCCTGGGCCGGGTGAGGCTGAACAAGATCCCGCCGAACCGGCTGGCGGCGCTGGCCCGGTACGGGCTGGGCAGCAAGGCCGCGGGGCTGGAGCGGGCCAGCGAGCCGAAGCGCACGGCGATGCTGACGGCGGTGATGCGGCATCTGGAGGCCAAGGCGATCGATGAGGCCCTGGATCTGTTCCAGGTGCTGATGGCCACCCGGCTGATCAGCACGGCTAAGCGGGCCACGGACAAGGAACGGCTCTCGACGCTGCCGCAGTTGGAGAAGGCGTCGCGCACGCTGGCGCGGGCGGCGAAGGTGCTGTTCGAGGAGCTGGAGCTGGTTGAGACGCACGGCTCCGACCTGGACGCGGTGGCGCTGTGGCGGGCCGTGGAGGAGGTCGCCCCGCGGTCGGTGGTGATGAGCGCGGCGGCGCTGGTGGTCTCGCTGGTGCCGGAGGACGAGGACTCCGCCGAGGTCGCCATGCGGGCCGCACTGGCGAACCGGTACAACACTGTGCGCCCGTTCCTGGCCCTGCTGGGCGAGACGTCGGCGCTGGGGGCAGCGCCGGTCGGGGCCAGGGTACTGGCCGGGGTAAAGCGGCTGCCGGCGCTCGCGCGGCGGCGGGTGAAGGACAAGCCGCTGCTGCCGCGCGAGGTGGACGACAAGCTGGTGCCGCCCGCGTGGCGCAAGGCCGTGTATGCCAACCCGGACCTGCCACAGGGTGCGGTCGACCGCGATGCATACGTGGTGTGTGTGCTGGAGCAGCTGCACCGTGCCCTTCAGCGCCGGGACGTGTTCGCCTCGCCCTCGCACCGGTGGTCCGACCCGCGCGCCCGGCTGCTGGGCGGCAAGGAGTGGGACGCTGTCTGCGAGGACGTCCTGGCGGGCCTGAGCCTGGACATGCCGGTCGAGGAGCACCTGGCCGGTCTGGTGACGGCGCTGGAAGCGGCGTGGAAGCTGATGGCTGAACGCCTGGAGGAGGCCGGGGCGGATGCGAAGGTTTCCATTGAGGTCCAGTCGAACGGGCGGGTGAAGCTGAATGTGGACGCGCTCGGTGCGCTGGGCGAGCCCAAGAGCCTGCGGTGGCTGCGCCGGCGGGTGGAGCGGATGCTGCCCAAAGTCGACCTGCCCGACCTGCTGTTCGAGGTGCATGGCTGGACCGGGTTCCTGGACGCCTTCGTGCACCTGGGCGACGGCACGACCCGCATGAAGGACCTGACGACGTCGGTGGTCGCGCTGCTGGTGTCGGAGGCGTGCAACATCGGCATGACCCCGGTGGTCAACCCCGCCATCGAGGCCCTGACCCGTTCCCGGCTGGTCCACGTCGACCAGTTCTACCTGCGCGCGGACACGATCGCCGCGGCGAACGCGAAGCTGATCGCCGCCCAGGCCGAGGTGCCGATCGTCCGGTACTGGGGTGATGGCCTGCTGGCGTCGGTGGACGGGCTGCGGTTCGTCGTGCCCGTCCGCACGATCAGCGCTGCGCCGTCGCCGAAGTACTTCGGCTTCAAGCGCGGCATCACCTGGTTGAATGCCGTGAACGACCAGGTCGCGGGCATTGGGCAGATGATCGTGCCGGGCACGCCGCGCGACTCGCTGCACATCCTGGACGCGCTGCTGAACCTGGACGGCGGGGTGAAGCCGGAGATGGTGGCGACCGACAACGCCTCGTACTCCGACATGGTGTTCGGCCTGTTCAAGATCCTCGGGTACAACTTCAGCCCGCGCTTCCGCGACCTGGACGACCAGCGGTTCTGGCGGGCCACCATGCCGGGGGTGGAAGCGGGTTCGTACGGGCCGCTGGAGGGCATCGCACGGAACCGGGTGAACCTGAACAAGGTGATCACGCACTGGCCGGACATGCTGCGGGTGGCCGGCTCGCTGGTCACCAACCAAGTGCGGGCGTACGACCTGTTGCGGATGTTCGGCCGCGAGGGGCGGCCCACGCCGCTGGGGCAGGCGTTCGCCGAGTACGGGCGGATCGCCAAGACCCTGCACTTGCTGGCCGTGGTCGACCCGGTGGACGACACCTACCGCCGCCAGATGAACCGGCAGCTCACGGTGCAGGAGTCCCGCCACAAGCTCGCCCGGGAGGTGTGCCACGGCAAGCGCGGCACCATCCACCAGGCATACCGGGACGGCATGGAGGACCAGCTGGGCTCGCTCGGCCTGGTCCTGAACGCCGTGGTGCTGTGGACCACGAAGTACATCGACGCCGCCGTCGCCCAGCTGCGGGCCGAGGGCCACGAGATCCGGGACGAGGACGTGGCGCGGCTGTCCCCGCTGAAGCACAAGAACCTCAACGTGCTGGGCCGCTACAGCTTCACCGCCTCCGTCCCCGCCGAGGGGAGCCTGCGCCCGCTGCGCGACCCGGACGCCCCCGAACTCGACGACGAGAACGAAGACGCAGCGGAGGGCTGACCCTGGGCGGGAGTCCCGACCGCCCCTTGAACCGGGCCGCCCCGGACAGGCTGCGTCTGGCGGCCTCGGCGTGCACCGCTGACCCTTGCTTCGCGAAGTCCTCTCCAATGAGGCCGCCATCTGCCGAGGAAACAGCGGACCACCCGAACTCTTTCCACAGCCCGCCACTGACCAGGGCCTGCTCGCCACCACTGAATCTCTGCCGTCCTGCCCGAGCGCTGGACGGCCCCGCTCGACCACCTTGATGCCCCGGCCGGGCGCTGCCAGGCACGCCGCGATCCGTCTGCTGGATGGCCACCGGCCGCTCCCGCCGCTCCGCCGCCCGCCACCTCGGAATACCGCCCGGAGCCTGCAGCCGACCAGCGTGTCCGGTCACAGGGGGAAGGCTGACCATTGCGGAGATGAGGAGGTCAGCGTCCTGCGGTGCGGTGGGCGGTGTCGTACTGCTCGTCGGTGACCGGTTCCAGCCAGGTGCTGCCCTCGCCGTCGGTGTCGCCGACGACCATGGCGATGTGGGCCATGAACGTGTCGCTGGTGGCGCCGTGCCAGTGTTCTTCTCCGGGCGGGCACTTCAGCGTCTGTCCGGCGCTGATCTGGACGACGTTGCCGTCGCGGGTGCCGACGAGGCCGATGCCGTCGGTGACGTAGAGGACCTGTCCGTTGGCGTGGGAGTGCCAGTTGGTGCGGGCGCCGGGGGTGAAGCGTACGAGCGCGGAGGCCAGGCGGCCGAGATCGAGGGAGAAATCGATCGGGGTGAGGTAGACATCGCCGGTGAATCGCTCGGCGGGTGCCTTGACTGTGGGGGCCTCGGTGACGAGTTCCACGACTGTTCCTTTGCTGGGGGATGTGCGGGGTCGCGCACGCAGATGCGGTCACGCAGGTGCGTGCAGCCCGTGGGACTGGGATCAGAGGGTGAGCAGCGTCTTGATGGCACGGCGCTCGTCCATGGCCCGGTAGCCCTCGGCGACCTGCTCCAAGGGAGCTGGGCGGGGGACATCGCGTCCGTGCGGGCGCGAGCCAGGAGGTTCGGAGTGAGGGAGGCGAACCCCCGCTCGCGGGCATCGTCCTGGCGAGCGGGGGCGGCAGACTTTATGGGGGTGGCCCCCAGGCCGATCAGCTGCCGGACGGCGCGGCGGTGTTGGCGCCGTCCTCCGCGAGGATCTTCTTCAGGTTCGTGGCGGCGCTCATGGCGTTGGGCCAGCCGGCGTAGAAGGCGAGGTGGGTGATGGCCTCCACCAGCTCCTCCTGGCTGAGCCCGTTCTTCAGGGCCGTGCGCAGGTGGAACCCCAGCTGGTCGGTGCGGTACAGCGCTGCGAGCGCGGTCACGGTGACCAGGCTGCGGTCGCGCTTGGACAGTCCCGGTCGTTCCCAGACGTCCCCGAAGAGGACGTCGTCGGTCAAATCGGCGAGCTTCGGCGCCACATCGCCGATGAGCTGCTGAGAGGGGGACGGCTGTGCTGCCATGGTGTGGCTCCTGTTGTGCATGAGGGGTGTGTGATCGGGCGGCCTTGTCCGCCTTGGCTTTCTGCTGGTGGCTCGGTCTGACGGCCGCGGATCGTCTGCTTGGACGAGGCCGGCGTACACGGGGTGACCGCGCGCGAGCAGGGTGGCTGAGAGGGGATCGTCGGCCCTGACTAGCGCTTCGCTAACCGAGTGCGCTCAGCCGACCTGTTGACCGACGGGCTTGTGCCCTCAGAGCCGCGGGCGCGAGCCCGCGCTGCGGGATCAGGTGTCGAACCGTACTCCTCCGAGCCACTTGACGCTTTCCGGGTCGTGGTGGTTCATGAGGTGGCTCTCGCCGGTGTCCAGAGTGGCGATATGGGCCATTTCTTCGTCGGTGAGCTCGAAGTCGAACACGTCGAGGTTTTCCGCCATCCGCTCGGGCCGCACCGACTTCGGGATGACGACGATGCCGCGCTGAACGAGCCAGCGCAGCGCGACCTGGGCGACGGACTTGCCGTGTGCGGCGCTGATGTCGGAGAGCACCGGGTTTTCGAAGAATCCCCGGCCGCCTTCTGCGAGGGGACCCCAGGACTCGTGCTGGACGCCGGTCTCGCGCATCACCTGCTGGTCGTCGGTGCGCTGGAAGAACACGTGCGTCTCGATCTGGTTGACCGCGGGGACGATCTCGTTGTGCGTGATGAGGTCGACGAGCCGGTCGGGGTAGAAGTTGCTGACGCCGATGGCCCGTGTGCGGCCGTCGCGGTTCAGCTTCTCCATGGCCCGCCACGATCCGTAGTAGTCGCCGAGGGGCTGGTGCATGAGGTACAGGTCGAGGTAGTCCAGGCCGAGCCGGTCGAGGGAGCGGTCGAAGGCGCGCTTGGCGCCGTCCTCGCCGTAGTCCTGGATCCACAGCTTGGTGGTGACGAAGACCTCCTGGCGCGGGATGCCGCTGGCGGCGATGGCCCGGCCCACGGCTCGTTCGTTCATGTAGGCCGCGGCGGTGTCGATGGAGCGGTAGCCGGCCTCCAGCGCGGCCTCCACCGCCTGCTGGGTCTGGTCTTCGGGGATCTGGTAGACACCGAATCCGATGACCGGCATCTCGACATCGTTGTTGAGGGTGATCTGGGGGATCTGCGAGGACATCGTCCAGGCTTCCTTTCGGTGGTGCGGGTGGAGATCGACGCTGAGCGGCGCGGCCGTTTCAGCCCGTCAGCACGGGGCGGGGCCCGACCTGACGTGTCGCGCTCGGCACGCGTGCCGGTACGAAGACCACGCAAACGCGCCGGCGGGGATCGAGCGAGTCCGCGCTGTGAGGGGTGACCGTGGGGTCCTCAGCGGTGCGTACGGGTGCCGGTCGGGCGGCATCAGGCGGCCTGACCTGCGAAAGAGCGGCTGAATTGCTGCCCGGAACGGACCGAGGCGCGGACACTGTCGAGCCGGGCGCGCTCGTAATCCTTCAGGGCCTGCGCCATGGGCTGCCCGTCCAGGCCGACGGCGACGGCGTCCGCGATGGCGTCGGCGTCCGCGAGGGACATGCCGAAGCCGGAGGCAGTCATCGGGGTCGGCACATGGGCGGCGTCCCCGACCAGGGCGAGGCGCCCGTTGACCAGCCGGTCGGGTACGTACTCGGCGATCGGCGTGCCGATGATGGCACGGCGATCGACGCAGTCGCGGATGACGTCGCGCCACGGGGAGGGCCACAAGTCGGCCTCGTCGGCGAGTTCGCGCAAGGTCGCCTCGGGGACGTCGGCGGCCCGCAGGGTGTGCTGGACGACGTCGCCGCTCACGCAGCCCTTCTCGCGCAGCAGATCGTTGCGGCCGGCGTCGTACCAGGCCCAGCCGAGCTGTCGTGCGCCCGGCGCGACGGAGCCCGTGGGGCCGGCCATGGGGTAGCCGATGAGGCAGCCGTCGCCCCGGTAGAGAATGTCCACCGCGCGTGGCCAGCGGTGACGGCCGGCGATCGCGGACTCGTCGGCCAGGCCGATCCAGATCATGTACCCGGCGAACGTCGCGTCCGGATGGTGAGGGGCGACACTGCGCCGCACCACGCTGCGGTGGCCGTCGGCGCCGATCACCACACCGGCCCGGTAGGTGCGGCCGTCCGCGGTGCTCACCCAGGCGGCGTCGGCGTCCTGGCCGACGTGCTGGACCGTGGCCGCGTGGCGCAGACGGATGCGCGGGTCGGCTTCGACTGCGGAACGCAGGCGGGTGTAGATGGCGGACCAGGACTGGACGTCATCGTGCGTCGTGGCATCACTGTCCGTGCGCGCGCGGCCGGTGAGGCGCACCAGCATGTTCTCGGTGACGCCGCCGAGCGAGGCCCCAGTACGAGGGAAGGCGGTCACACGCTCCAGCATCGTGACGTCGATGCCGGCGCGGGACAGGGCCAGTGCGCTCATCAGGCCGGCCAGTGAGGCGCCGACGACGACCGCGGTGCCCTGCCGCTCGTACGCGGTGTCGGCAGAGGCTGCGGAACGCCGCTTCGTGCTCATCGTGAGGGTGCTCCTTTCCAGTTCGTGTGCCGGGGCTGCCGGAGTGCGGCAGACCGGGGCACATGACAGGAAACCCGGCACGGGCGCGCGGTGGGAGTCTCTGCTGTGAGGGGTAATGGCAGAGACCCCCACCTGCGGCGGAGCGTGCCTACGCTGGCTGTATGGACAACCGGGACGAAGTCAGCGCGTTCCTCAAATCCCGGCGGGACAAGATCACCCCTGAGCAGGCAGGACTGCCGGTGTACGGACATCGGCGGGTGCCGGGTCTGCGCCGTGGAGAGGTCGCGATGCTCGCCGGCGTCAGCGTCGAGTACTACACGCGCCTGGAGCGCGGCAACCTCACCGGAGTCTCCGACCAGGTCCTCGACGCCCTCGCCCAGGCGCTGCGCCTGGATGACACCGAGCGGATGCACCTGTACGACCTGGCCCGCACCGCGGGAGCCGGTTCCAAGGCGACGGCCCGGCGCCGGGACCCCAAGCCGACCATCCGGCCCAGCGTGGCACGGATCGTGGAGGGAATGCCGGAGCTGCCAGCGTTCGTGCAGAACAACCGCATGGACAAGCTGGCCGCCAATGCGATGGGGCGGGCCCTGTACGCGCCGATGTACGCCGAACCGGCCTGGGAAGCGAACTCGGCCCGGTTCGCGTTCTTCAGCCCCGCGGCGCAGTCCTTCTACGCCGATTACGAGCGCGTCACCCACTCGGCCGTCGGCGCGCTGCGCATCGCGGCGGGCAAGAACCCCTACGACCGGGACCTCTCCAACCTGATCGGGGAACTGTCCACGCGCAGCGACACCTTCCGCCGCCTGTGGGGCGGCCACGATGTGCACCTGTTCCGCGAAGGCAGCAAACGCTTCCACCATCCGGTGGTCGGTGACATGGAACTCGACTACGAGAGCATGGAAGTGCCGGACGGAAGCGGACTGAGCGTCGTCGTCTACAGCGCACCGCCCGACAGCCCCTCCGCAGACGCCCTGAAGCTGCTCGCCAGCTGGGCCGCCGACGCTCAGCAGGAACACACCGCCGGCACCGACGCCCAAGCCTGATCACCGCGTTCGCAGCATCGACTGGAGTGGAGCGGGGCGGCTGTTGAAGGGGGTCCCTGCCGTTACCCCTTACAGCAAAGACTCCCTGGCCAGCGGCGTTTCCCGTTCCATGGTGAGTGCCCCGAAGCATGGGGCCCGGCCAGTGGAGCCCCTCCGGCTCCGTACCGGCCGGCCACGCTGCGGGGGTATGCCTCGGCGACAACAGCCGACCCCCGAAACCCCTCACCTAAAAGGGCCTCGTCTTCGCATGTCTGATCATCCCGACACGTCCACCAGGCTGCCATTCGTCGTCATCTTGCTGGCGCTCGGCACGTTCCTGATGGGCACCACCGAGCTCGTCATCGCCGGCATCCTGCCCGAGATCGCCTCCGACCTCGGCGTCGGAGTCTCCCAGGCCGGTCTGCTGATCACTTCATTCGCCATCGGCATGATCGTCGGCTCCCCGACCATGGCGATCGCCACCCTGCGCCTGCCGAGGCGCTCCACCCTCGTCCTGGCCCTGCTCGTCTTCGCCGCCGGACACGCGATCGCCGCGCTCAGCTCCTCCTACACCGTCGTCTTCGTCGCCCGCGCGCTCACCGCACTGGCCACCGGCACCTTCTGGGCCGTGGCCTCCGTCGTGGCCGCCGCCGCTGCCCCGCCCGCCGCCCGCTCCCGCGCCCTCGGCGTGATGATGAGCGGCGCCAGCCTGGCCACCGTGGTCGGTGTGCCGCTCGGCTCCTGGGCCGGTCAGTCGATCGGCTGGCGCGGCACGTTCTGGGCGCTGGCCGCCCTCGCCGCCCTCGCCGCCGTGGCCATCGGCCGCTTCGTCCCGGCCGAGGAACAACGCCCGACCGTGTCGGTGCGCTCCGAGATCGCCGCGCTCGGCCAGGGCCGGCTGTGGCTGTCAATGGCTGTCACCGCGCTGATCACCGGCGGCGCCATGGCCGCCTTCACCTACATCACCCCGCTGCTGACCGACCGGGCAGGCATCGCCGCGAGCGCCGTGCCGCTGGTCCTCGCCGGTTACGGCATCGGCGCCCTAGTAGGCGCCAACGCCGGCGGACGCTTCGGCGGCCACAAGCCGCTCACCACCATTGCCACCGCAGCGACCACGGGCACCGTCGTCCTCCTGCTGCTGCAGACCCCGCTGTCCCACAACCCCGTCACCACGATCATCCTGGTGGTGCTGCTCGGCGTGGTCGCCATGTCCGTACCGCCGGTCGTCACCGCACTGTCGGTGCGCTTCGCGGGCAACGCCCCCACCCTCGCCGTCGCCGTGACCGTCTCCGCCTTCAACGCCGGGATCGCGGCGGGCTCGTCCATCGCCGCCAGCGCGCTGGACTCCTCACTGGGACTGACCGGACCCGCCCTCGTCGGCACAATCATGGTCGCCCTCGCCGGAATCCCGCTGAGCGCACTCGCCGCAATCCGCGCCACCCGCACGGACACCCCGGAACCCGCTCAATCCGGCGCGGACGAGGCCGATGAAAAGGCGTCCGAAACCGTCTGACTCCAATCGCAGCCTGAGACCATCGAGCGCATGGGCAAGCGCCCCCGACCCAGCCCCTCGAAGCAGCCGCCAAGCGAAAAGTAGCCGTGCGTGACAACCGTCACGCACGGCGGTTCTCATAAATGAACAGATGCGAGAGTTCTGCGAGAGTCCCTGCAGCGATCACGTTTCCCAAGGTCGCCGTTCGCAGAAGTCCTCTCAAAACCCGGGCGTTGTGCGAGACAGTTCTGACAGACTGCCGGTGTGCATCTGACGCCCGATCAAGCCGCAAACGCGGTAGAACGAAATGAATGCCCGAAGTGTGAAGCTCCGGCGGGCAGTTCCTGCCGCACCCGCGGCGGGAAGACCGCGACGAAGTACCACACCGCCCGCTTCATTCTCGTGCCCGCGCTCCGGGAGGAACTCGACGTCCTCGTACCCGAGGACCGCGGCCCCGGGCGGCCGTGGAAGCCCGGCCCGCCCGTCGAGACTGCCCCGGCGGCGCCGGCCGCCCAGCCGATCCGGATCGGGTATGCGCGTTGCTCGACCGCCCAGCAGGAGTTGCAGAGCCAGCTCGACGCACTCAAACCGGTCTGCAAGCGGATCTTCTCCGAGAAGATCAGCACGCGGGTCAAGACCCGGCCGGAGCTGGAGGCGGCGCTGAAGCTGGCGTACGACATCAAGGAGGCCGCCCCCGACCAGGAGGTCATCCTCACCGTCCACGAGCTCAAGCGCCTCGCCCGCAACGCCGCCGAACTGATGACCCTGTCCGGCCAGCTCCAGGCCGCCGGTGTCCAGCTCGAACTCCTCACCGGCCCGCTCAGCGGAATCTATGACCCCAACGGCATGGGAGCGATGTTCTTCGCCGTCCTGGCCGCCGCCGCACAGATCGAGCGCAACTACATCCGGGAAAAGACCCTGGAGGGCCAGGTGACCGCCGCGGCGAAGGGCAACCACGGCGGACGGCCGAAGGTCATCGATGACGACATGCTCACCTTCGCCTGCGCGCTGAAGGACAAGGGCATCCCCGTCCCGGAGATCGCGAAGAAGCTGACCATCAAGACCGGCAAGAACACCGGACAGCACCCCTCGGTCGCCTCCGTCTACCGCGCGCTCGCCGAAGCCGAGGAGAACCAGGCCCCGGCCGGGCCAGAGATCATCGCCCCACGCCGGCCGACCCGGGTGGACCTCACCGGGCCCTGCAGCGGCACCGACTCCGAGCTGATGGAACGGCTCACCCGCCAGGCCCTCGGCCCCGCCACCGACAAAGTGATGGACACGCTCGTTGAACAGACCGAGGAAGAAGCGAACGACGTCGTGGCGGCGCTGCTGGCACAGGCCCGACACGAAGGGGAAGACGCGTGATCCCGCTGCCGCCGCGCACCCTCAGCTGACCATGATCAATCTCAGCGCCAACGGCTGTACCGATGTTCCCCAAGGCCGTGACCGGGGCGCTGTCCCGAGCCGGGTCCACACTGCTCAGCGACCGCATCCAGGACTCGGTCACATCACGGCGCAGCGCCTCCACGCCGACCGGACTCGATCCCGCCGCTTTCATCCGCGGCACCCAGCGGGACCACTCGCTCTCCAGCCTGACCCTGCGCCGCCGCAGGTCACTGCGCTGTGACATGTGTTCTTCCCTGCCGTAGAACGGGAACAACCGACTATTGCCCACCCTGACCGCGTCGGCACACCCCCTCCGGCCGGGCCTTCGGCCCTTTCCGGTCGGACAGGTGTCGCATCCGGGAGCGCGCGCCTGGCGCTCGGCCGCCTGGACCACCTGGTGAACCTGGTCGCGGCCCGCCCCCGTACGAGTCCGCTGATGCAACCGGATCCGCTGGACCTGCGCGATGTACTGCAGCGGCACCTGGTGACCCCGCTGACCGTCGTCCGACGTGTGGTGGACGTCCACACCTTCATCCCCAGGCCCGTCACTGGGCGCCGGAGCGTACCGGGCGGGCCTTGCGGAGGTGTTGTGCGACCTGCTGGCCCACCGGCCGGACCCCGTCCACGGCCCGCGAGTCAGAGAACGGACACCTCCGATCAAACTGGTGGCCGAACAGGCCATGTGCGAACAGCCATCACTGACAGGTGCGCATCACCGATGCGCATCATCCTCCTCGGGCCTCCTGGAGCAGGCAAGGGCACCCGGGCCGTCGCACTCGGCGAGCGGCTCGGCGTCCCTCGTAGAAGAGGTCGTCCGCCACCGGCAGCAGGTGTACCGAAACCAGACCGCGCCCCTCCTCGCCCACTACTCCGACATCCTCGTGGATCGCGTTGTCCTGTTGCGGGTCGTCAATCGGTCCGGGTGCGGAGGCTCCGCGCCAGGGTGGGGATCATCACCGTCGTAGGGACGAGGTGCAGCCCGAGGAGGGCGCTGGTGGTGGTGATGTTCGCCCCGGAGAGGAGGGGCGGGACCAACGAGATCGCGGTCAGCGACACTGCCGTCCCCAAGAATCGCCGGGCGGGGCGAGCGCTCCGGCGAAGAAGAGCGACGGCAATGGCGATGCCCATGACCGAGAAGAAGCCGGTCACCACGGCGAACCCGGACAACGGGGTCGTCTCGCCACCCTCGGGGACCTCGAAGTCGACTCCAATGGCCCGGGCAAGCGCAGCAGCGAGGGTGGTGGCCGCCGTCGCTGCGAGCGTGGCGATGAAGCCGGTGCCGACGAGCCTGCGGAATCGGTGGGTGTGGCTGGTCCGGCCCGATGCCGGGCCCGCGACGATCCCGGTGTCGTTCGTGCCGTTCATGTCGGTCCTCCGTCATTCGGCAACGGGCGTACGGGGTGTGCTGACCGGCATGTGACGGTCTTGGCCTTGGGGGTGACGATGCGCACTCTCGCCGTGCGACGGCCTGGGTTTCGCAGGGCGCGGACGCCTGTGCCGCGGAGCCAGAACCCGGCGCCGCGTCCGAGAACCGGCCCCGGCTCGCCGTCGCGCAGCTCCAGTTGCACCCGTCCGCGGGTGACGACGCCGAACGCGTCGCGCCATTGCGCCGCGACCACCGCGACACGCGCGCCACCGAGCAGCGTGAGCGTCCACACCGGGACTACTCCGTGCCGTCCGCCGGCAGGCGCTCCGGCAGCCCGAGCCGCGGGAACTGGTCGCCGTGGAACGTGACGATCTCGGCGATCGCCCCGCCGGTGACGCGCAGGACGTCGATCGCCAGCGGCAGGTACGCGCCCTCCCGCTGCCGCCGGAGGTAGAAGGCGACGGCGGGCTGCCGATTCACGCAAGTGAAGACGGCACGCTGGTGCTTCATGCCCTCGAAGCCGCCCTCGACCCAGCCGTTCACCACCGTGTCGCGACCGACGTACAGGCCCGGCGTGGGCGGCATCGAGAAGCGCACGTCGTCCCGCAGCAGTGCGGCGAGGGCGTCGACGTCCGTGGCCACGCTGGCGTCGGTATAGCGGCGCACCAGCTCGCGCGTCCCGGCGTCCTCCTCGCCGCCGGTCCAGTCCTGCCGCTCGGCGGGCAGGTGCTCCCGCATGCCGGCGCGGGCTCGCTGCAGCGCGCTGTTCACGGAGTTGACGGAGTTGCCGAGGAACTCCGCGACGTCCTTCGCCGGCCAGCCGAGCACGTCCCGCAGGATCAGTACGGCCCGCGGGCGCGGCGCGAGGTGCTGGACTGCGACCAGGTACGCCAGCTCGATCGTCTCCCGCGCGACGGCGAGGGTCTCCGGCTCACCCGCGTCTGCCGCGGGAAGCTCGTCGAGCAGCCGGTCCGGGTACGGCTGCAGCCACAGCACCTCGCCGCCGGTCGCGGGTTCGGGACGGCGTTTGGCGAGCAGGTCCAGGCAGACGTTGGTGGCGATCCGATACAGCCAGGCCCGGAACGTCGACCGCCCCTCGAAGGTCTCCCGCCGCCGCCAGGCACGCAGGAACGTCTCCTGGACGGTGTCCTCGGCGTCCTCGAACGACCCGAGCATCCGGTAGCAGTGCACGTGCAGCTCCCGCCGGTGCCGCTCCGCAAGTCCCGAGAACGCGGGCTCGTCGACCTCGCCCAGACCGCTGCCGCCCAGTCCGCTCTCGCCCGGCTCCTCCAGCCGTGTGTCCGCACTCATCACGTCATCCTTCCGTCTCGTCGTGTCCCGTCGTAGGTGTGACGGGTGCGGGCGCGACAACTCATCACCGAGGTCGGTCGGCATGGCCGTGTTCTGGAGTGGGCCGGTGGTGCATGTCGGGGTGGCTATGTTCACGAGAACGGGTTCTGGGCCGGATACCCAGAGCCGACCCGCATGAGCCATGCTCAAGGCCTGTGGGCCGACCTGATGCGCGACTGCTCCCGCCAGGACATGCGCGCCCCCGTGCTCGCGGTCGGCGACGGCGCCCAGCCCGGCGCGATAAAGGCAGTCCAGAGCATCTGAAACGCCGAGGACCGGGAACACGCCGAGGCGGCGATCAGGACGTTCGCCGATCCGGCCGTCGACGACGACGGTGAACGCCGGGACCGAATGCGGGGTGCCGTCCCGAGACCGACAACTCCGTGAAGGAACACTCCGACCTCCTTCATAATTTGGTCACGCATAACGCGAAGACCGGCGACCGGGGACTGTGGCGGCATGCAATCACACTCCTCCATTCCATCCGGAAAATTGCCATGGCATGCGAACATGCAGGTAAGTGCCCGTATAGGCAGCCATATTTGGGACATCCCATGCTCCGGTGTAACGCTGCAGTGCATGCGGAACGCAGAAGCAGGAAGAAGCGGGGCACCGACCGGCTGAATCCGGGTGCCCCGGCGCGAGCGCGCAGACACGGCACTACGTCAGATCGGACTTTCCGTGAGAAACATCGACCCGGTTCCCGGATACCAGGCATACAACGAGCCGCCGACCCCGGACCGCTCTCCGCAACGTCAGGCCACCACACGGCGTACGGCCGTCACCATCTGCACGATCGCCGACATTGCGGCGGGACTGCTGGGCCTGTGGATCCTGCTGTTCCTGCTCGACGCGAACCGCGCGAATGTGTTCGTCGAATTCGTGCGGGGCACAGCCGGCTGGCTTTCCTGGTGGGCACAGGACATTTTCACTATGGACACCGAGTGGCTACGTGTTGTCCTCAACTACGGCCTCCCGGCCATCATCTATTTGCTGATCGGCCACGGGATCGCTGCCCGGCTCAACCGAGCCTGACAGCGGAACCGGCTCTTCGTCGAGCGCCATGAAAGTGAGCCGACCATGAAACACAGCTCCACTGGAAACGATCATCTGCCGATCTATGAGGACCTGATACGCGAACGGGGTGACGTCATCGCCGAAGCTCAACGCGCCGCGGAACACACGCACCACGAGGCAGCGCAATTGCTGCCAGGAGGGTACGCGGGTCAGCAAGCCCGCCATGGGAACGACGGCAGCGGAGCCGCTGCGGCCGGTCAGCCGGAGTGGGACGGGTCGCCGCTCTGGCGGTGAGCCTCGGCGCGGGTACATCCGCATGGCCCCGTCCTCACCCAAGGACCAAGCCGTGGCCCAGGCGGGCCGACGGCACGTCGAACCCAGGAAGCACACTGGTGCCCGAACTCGCCCCCGCGCTGGGCTCGGTGGTCGAAGCGCGGCACCGCCGGGCGGCCGCGGTCACCGCCGAGAATCAGGTGATGCAGACGATCCGCGCGGTCGTCTCCTCCATCATGTTCACCGCGGCGCTCGTGGCGGTCTTGACGGACTGGTGGACAGATCCTCCGGAGCACGGCCGGTGCTCCGGACGCCGGTGGCCGTGCCACAGGTGGGTGGCACGGCCGTGATGCGGATTTCAGGTGGCGGGTGCCCGGTGACGGCGGGCGTCAGGTGGCGGGGCTGTCAGCCGGCGGGCGTCAGGCCCAGGGGGAGGTGACGACCCAGCTGGTGTCGTCGGCCCAGAACGCGGTGGCGTCCCACTCGTGGGAGCCGCCGTCGCTCGCGACGTAGGCGGCGTGGTTGTAGTGGCGCACGAAGTCGCTGGGGTAGTTGGCGGAGCGGAGCGAGATGCCCTGGCCGTTGTGACTCGCCTGTGGGCAGAAGGTGGCGTCCTGCCGGGACAGCGCGCTGCCGTCGTTGACGTCGATGCGCAGCCGGAAGTCGTAGTGCCGCAGGTACTGGCCGGGTTTGTCGGCGGACTCGAAGGAGACGCAGGAGGCGTCGCCCAGGCCGGCGCGTACGATCCAGGTGGTGGCGGACTTGTCGGCGGAGGAACTGGACGAGGAGACCGTCGCGATGGCGGCGTTGCTGTCGGCGCTGTCGTGCCGGAGGTACTCGGTGGTGCAGCAGGGCGTGGTCGCCCGCAGCGAGACCCGGGAGCCCACGGTGAGCCCGCTCGCCGTGGAGGACGGCGCGTAGCCGGCCGCGTTGATGTTGGCCTGCACGGCGTTCTCGGTCGCGTCCGAGGGGTAACCGGACGTCAGGACGCCCTCGTAGAAGGTTCCGGCGGAGCCGTTGCTGTTGTCGCCGCCGATGCCGAGGATGATGGCCCCTTCCTTGTGCATCGGGTTGTAGCCGGAGACGTTGGGGCGCGGTCCGCTGTAGTAGGTGGACAGGCCGCCGGACTGCGCGTTGCCGGCCCGGATCGCCCACTGGTTCGGCCCGCCCTTGACCGCAGCGGTGAGGAACCGGTGACTGACGCTCGGGTTGCCCGCGTTGTAACCGCGGTTGACGCCGGAGAACAGGCCGTTCTCGAGGTCGGCCATGACCCAGGGGCCGTTGCCGGTGCCGTAGCCCCAGGTCTTGCTGTTGCCGAAGTAAATGGTCTCCATGTGGCCGTTGCCGGTGTCGCGGCTGTTGGTCTCGGCGTTGCCGTAGTCGAAGCAGCAACCGCCGTTGTAGTGGGTGCCGTCGAGGATCGCGTACATGCCTTCCGGCTGGTCCCCGGTCGCGATGCCGTTGGTGCTGTTGTTGCGGTAACCGGTGCCGGGGGCGATGAAGACGCCGTACGCCTTGTGGCCGCCCACGGTGACCGGCGCGGCGGACGCTTCCGCGAGGTTGTCGTACCCGCCCGCGGCGGGGCCCGAGAACCCTCCGGGCGGTGCCTGGGTGAGGTGGTTGCCGCGGCCGGACTGGTCGTAGACGACGGTGATGAGGCAGCTCGTTCCCGCGCAGAACGCGTCCTGCGCGGCGGCGTCGGCGTAACCGCCGGTGCTGAGCACGCCGATGTCCCGGGTCGCGCCGTCCGAGGCGCGCTTGACCTGGTAGAGACGGCCGTTGTACGCGGAGTACAGCGCGCGGGTCGTGCTGTGCGCGGCCACGCAGGGGGTGCCGCCGGAGGCGTACAGGTCACAGGGGAGCGAGCCGGCGGCCGCGGCGCTGCTGCCGGCGGACGCCTGACCGCCGAGCATGGCCAGCGCCAGTGCAAGTGCCAGCGTGAGCAGGGCGAGTGGTCTGATCCGCCGTAAGCGGCTCGAAGTCACGGGCATGGGTCGTCTCCTGGTGTAGTCATGTGCATGACATATTTATTCGACATTTCGAACGTCGGTCGCAGATCCGGACAGGGATTGATGATAGGAAGCCGCCGAAGGGTGTCAACAGCCCGCGCACGTCCGATACTTCGACCGTCGAAGGCCTAGGTCAGCGAGGTGGCGGGGCCCGCTCCGAACGGACACGGCCCGCCCCCGGGAGGGGACGGGCCGTCCTTTCGGCGATGTCGGATCGTCGGGCCACCCACGTCAGGGGCTGGTGCACGTGAGGGTGGCCGGTGGGGCGGAGCCGCCGCTCACGGTGAAGCCGAAGGTGGTGCTGCCACCGGCTCCCAGAGTGCCGTTCCAGGAGACGTTGCGCACCGACCCGCCCTAATGTCAGGGGCACGACAATCCAAGTTCGGAGGCCGGGCCGTTCAGCCCGTCAGCCGCTGACCGTGATGTTGGAGCTGCCGCTGCTCTGGTAGCCCTCGGTGGCGAGGATCATGTAGTAGCTGAAGCTGCCCAGCTGCATCCCGTAGCGGGCCCAGGCGTCGAAGTGGTTGCCGGTGGTGATGGTGCCGCCGGTCCGCTTCGACTGCCGCACGCTCCAGTACTGGTTGAAGGTCTTGGTGCCCTCCACGGAGGGGGCGTTGTACCGCGTCGTCTGGTAGATGTCGTACGTGCCGCCGTCGGTGGTGACCGTGCCCTTGTACGTCCCGGTGGGCCGGTAGGTGCCCCAGTTTTCGACGATGTAGTACTCGACGAGCGGGTTCGAGGTCCACCCGTACAGCGAGAGGTATCCGTTGCCGGACGGGCTGAAGCTGCCCGAGTAGCTCACGTTCCTGCGTCCGCCGTTGCTCCAGCCCTTGCCCGCGACGAAGTTGCCGCAGTTGCGCCACGAGGTGCTGTAGTTGCCGCCGGATCCCAGGGTCATGGAGACCGATCCGCCGCCGTCCGTCCAGAACGAGTAGTAGAAGCCGTTGTTGGTGCCGGTCTGGTTGGTGGTGATGGTCGTGGCGGCCTGGGCGGTGCCGGGCAGCAGCAGCCCGGACGCGGAGGTTGCCAGCGCCAGGGCGCCGGCACGGCCGATGAAGCCCCTGCGGCTCATCGGGTGAGCGGGGGCGTTGTCCATGTCCATGGTTCCTCCTGGTGAAGGCTGACCCGGCAGCCCGGCGGTCGGCGCCACGCGCCCCGGTGGGGCTGATGGATCGTCACTCCGTGGGCGACCGAGGCCAGATGGGGGGTGGGTGGGGGGATGGGGGATGTCTGCGCAGTGCGGCGCGGTGGAGCGGCCTCCGCTGCGGGAGGCTTCGATCGCTGGAGAGTATGGGCCCGGCTCGGAACGGCGGTCAATGACCGTGTTTCCGAAAACTCTTCGAAAGTTCACTGGCCATATCCGGGTCGAAATCCGAAAGATTTCGAATCTATGGGCCGTAAAGGCCTCTAGGGCTACTTTCAGCCACTGCGCGTGCACCCACAGGCTTCACGGGTCAGGGTGCGATTCGGTGGCGCTCTCGATCGAATCGCACGCCTACCGAAAATTTCGAACCCGGGTCGGGACGGCGCGCGCCGTCAGAGGTCGCCGGGAGCGGCGAGGCCCGTCAGTGCGCCGACCGGGTCCAGGTCGGGGGTGCCGCGAGGCCACCAGTCGTCGCGGCCGGGCTCCGACTCGTACGCGTACCACAGGCCGTCCCTGCCCAGGCGGAGTTGGAGGTGGCCGTGGGGGTGGGTGAGCCGGTTGTGCGAGGGGCGAAAGACGGGCAGGTCGGCGGCGAGGAGCAGCGGACGGGCCCGGTCGAAGCGGCCGGCCGGCGGATCCCAGGGCTCCTCCAGGACGGCGAGTCCTTCGAGGCCGCCCTGACGCCAGGCGGCCACCGCGCGTGCCAGATCGGCAGGGCTGCGGCCGGTGACGGAGGCGAGGGAGGAGTACAGGGCCCGGGTGGCCGCGGTCAGCCCGGAGCCGGGGCGGGCCGCGGCGAGCCGTACCGCGTCCTGCCACAGTGTCAGATCGCCGACGGGGTCCCGCCCGGTGGTGAGCAGCGCGTGGGCGCGGGCGGCGGCGTCGGTCGCGAGCTGGTCCAGGGCGAACGGGTCCGGGCCGCCCGGCGCCGCCGGATACACCGGGGGCTGCTCGGGGTGTGAAGGCGGCGGCAACGGGGCGGGCAGGGGCGGCAGTCGGCGGGGGGCGAGGGCGTCACTGGCGCGCACTCCCGGCAACGGCTCCGGAACCCGCTCGCGCGCGGCACGGGCGGAGCGGGCGGCGCTCAGCCGGGACAGGGCGTCCAGCAGCTCGCGCTCGCCCCGGCCGCGGAGCAGCAGCAGGACGAACGGGTCGGCGTCCAGCAGTCGCGCGGTCTGATAGCACAGGGCCGCCGCGTGCTTGCAGGGGTGGCCGCGGTCGGGGCAACTGCAGTGCGGGGAGAGGTCGCCGGGGCCGGGGAGCAGTGGGACGCCGCAGTCGGCCAGGGAGTGGGGCATCTCCTTGTCCAGGAGCGCCGCAATGTGCCCCGGACGTTCGGCGGCGGCATCCAGGAACCGGTCCCAGTCGGCGTCGTCCAGCGTCCGCACCCGCACCTGTACCCGGTACGGCCGCGGACGGCTCCCCCGTACGTACGCCAGGACGAGGCCTGGGGTCACGGTGATGGCGTCCACGTGCCCCTGCTCCGCGTAACCCCGCCCTCGGGCCAGCCGGGCCGCGTCGAGGGCGCCCTCCTCCAGTGCGTCCAGCCACGCCTCGCCCCACCAGGTCTCGGCGAAGCCGGACTCGCCCGCCGTCCGGACGGGCAACGCCGGAAAGGTCCGCCGCACATCACCGTCCCGCCGGGGCGAGGCCATGGTGCGGGGGACGGGGTGGGGTGCGTGGGATGGGTGAGGTGCGGTGATGTCCCCGGCGAACTCCGGCGCCGCCCCCTCCGACCCGCCAGATCCAGGGCCGGCCCCACGCCGGGCGGAAACCGCGGCACGCAGAGCCTCACGAGCCGCATCACCCGGCCGGTCCGACCCGGGAACTCCGCCAAGCTCGGAATGCGGTGCACTGCTGTCCTCGGAGGACTCCGCCGCCGCCCCCTCCGACCCACCAGGCCCGGAACCGACCCCACGCCGAGCGGAAACCGCGGCACGCAGAGCCTCACGAGCCACCTCACCCGGCCGGTCCGACCCGGGAACCCCGCCAAGCTCGGCGTGAGGTGCACTGCTGTCCCCGGAGGACTCCGCCGCCGCCCCCTCCGACCCACCGGATCCAGGGCCGGCCCCACGCCGAGCGGAAACCGCGGCACGCAGAGCCTCACGAGCCGCATCACCCGGCCGTTCGGTACCGCTGTCGGTGCCCTCCTGCTCCGGCCGGTCGGCGTCAGCGGCCGGCTGTTCCGGCTGTTCCGGACGGAAGGTCTCGTGGGGCTCGGGCTTTCCGGGGTCTTCCGGGCCCTGTGTCGGGGTCGGCCGCTGTTGCCTGGCCGCCCGGAGGGCTCGGCGTGCCGCGTCGGCGGGTCGAGGGTCCATCAGCCCTCCCTCCGCAGCGACACCAGATCGGACAGCTCACGGTCGGTCAGTTCGGTCAGGGCCGACTCGCCGGTGCCGAGGATCGCGTCGGCAAGAGCGCGCTTGGCGGCGAGCATCTCGGCGATACGGTCCTCGACGGTGCCCTCGGTGATCAGGCGGTGCACCTGGACGGGCTGGGTCTGGCCGATGCGGTAGGCGCGGTCGGTGGCCTGCTCCTCGACCGCCGGGTTCCACCAGCGGTCGAAGTGCACGACGTGGCCCGCGCGGGTGAGGTTCAGGCCGGTTCCGGCTGCCTTCAGGGACAGGACGAGGACCGGGGTCGAGCCCTCCTGGAACCGGTCGACCATGCGCTCGCGCTCCGGGACCGGCGTACCGCCGTGGAGGAGGTCGACGGGGACCGCGCGGGCGGCGAGGTGGGTCGTGATCAGGCGGGCCATGCCGACGTACTGGGTGAAGACCAGGGCCGAGCCGTCCTCGGCCAGCAGGGTGTCGAGCAGCTCGTCCAGCAGGGCGAGTTTGCCCGAGCGGGCGGCCAGGCGGTCGCCGCCGCGCGGGTGCTCCTCCTTGAGGTAGAGCGCCGGGTGGTCGCAGATCTGCTTGAGCGAGGTCAGCAGCTTGAGCACCAGGCCCCGGCGGGCGATGCCCTCGGCGGTCTCGATGGCGAGCATCGACTCGCGCACCACCGCCTCGTACAGCGCTGCCTGTTCGCGGGTGAGCGGGACCGGGTGGTCGGTCTCGGTCTTGGGCGGCAGTTCGGGGACGATGCCGGGGTCGGACTTCCTGCGGCGCAGCAGGAAGGGCCGGACCAGGCGGGCCAGCCGCTCCACCGCCTGCTCGTCCTCGCCGTTCTCCACCGCGCGCGCGTGCCTGGCGCGGAAGGACTTCAGGGGGCCCAGGAGTCCGGGGGTGGTCCAGTCGAGCAGGGCCCACAGTTCGGAGAGGTTGTTCTCCACGGGTGTGCCGGTCAGGGCCACGCGCGCGGGTGACGGGATCGTGCGCAGGGCCTTCGCGGTCGCCGAGTACGGGTTCTTGACGTGCTGGGCCTCGTCCGCGACGACCATGCCCCACTCCTGCTCGGCCAGCCGGGGCGCCGCGGACCGCATGGTGCCGTAGGTGGTGAGCACGAAGCCGCCGGACAGGTCGTCCAGGGTGCGGTCGGGGCCGTGGAAGCGGCGGACGGGGACGCCGGGCGCGAACCGGGTGATCTCCCGCTGCCAGTTGCCCAGCAGGGAGGCCGGGCAGACCACGAGCGTGGGTGCGCGGTGCGCCCGCTTCAGGTGCAGGGCGATGAGGGTGACGGTCTTGCCGAGGCCCATGTCGTCGGCGAGACAGCCGCCGAGGCCGAGGGAGGTCATGAGGTCGAGCCACGCCAGGCCGCGCAGCTGGTAGTCGCGCAGGGTGGCGTCGAGTCCGGGCGGCGGTTCGGCCGGCCGTACGCCGGCCGTGATGCGGTCCCGCAGGGTCGCGAGCGCGCCCACCGGCACCGCCTCGACCGTCTCGCCGTCGACCTCCGCGGCGCCGGTGAGGGCGACGGAGAGCGCGTCGACCGGGTCGAGCAGGCCCAGATCGCGCTTCCGGGCCTTGCGGACGAGGGCCGGGTCGACGAGGACCCAGCTGTCCCGCAGCCGTACGACCGGGCGGTGGGCCTCGGCGAGCACGTCCATCTCGGACTCGGTGAGCGGGTCGCCGCCGAGTGCCAGCTGCCAGCGGAAGCTCAGCAGCTGCTCGGACTCGAAGAAGCCGGTGCCGTCGGTCGCGGAGCCCGGCGCGGGTCGCACCACGGCGGTGGCGGCGAGGTCCTGGGCCAGGTCGCGCGGCCAGTGCACGGCGACGCCGGCCGCCGCGAGCCGGGTCGCGGCCACGCCGAGGAGCTCGCTCACCTCGTCCTCGGACAGGGCGAGGACGTCGGGGATCTCCTGCTCGCCGAGCCGGTCCAGCGGGGGCCAGACACGGGCCGCGCGGCGCACGGCGAGGGCGGCGTCCACCCGTGCGCGCGGGCCGAAGGCCGCGTCGGCCTCCCCCGCCCACAGGGCCGCCGCGTCGGCGACGAGGGTGGGGTCGGCGAGGCTGTGCACCTGGACGATCGCCGCGCCCGCCCGGCGCGCCGTCCCGCCGTCACCGGCGTCGCCGTCGTCGAACAGGTCGTACGCCGACAGGTCCAGGCGCAGTGAGATCCGCACGCCGGCGTCCATGCCGGCGGCGACCTCGGCCGCCCAGTCGCGGGCGGCCGGCAGGTGCTGCGGCCGGCGGTCGGCGAACGGCCTGCCGGAGGTGTGGGGCGCGGCGGGGGTCCGGGGCAGGGTGTCGGCGACGGCGTCGAGGAATGCGCGCAGCAGTGCCTCGGGCTCGGGCAGCCGGAGCGGGCCTGCGCCGGGCAGCGGCACCGCGTGGCCCTCGTAGGGCAGGGCGGCGGCGATCGCGCACAGGTGCGCGATGTCGTCCGGGTCGAGGGGGCCCGCGCGCCATGCGTCGTGCCCGGTGGCGGTCAGGCCGGGCAGCATCCGTCCGCGGGCGGTGAGCCGCAGCGCGTGCAGCGCGGCCGCTCCCCAGCAGGCGGTGGCGGGGTGGGCCGCCGGGTCGTGCCGGGCGCGCACCAGGTGGGGAAGGGCCGCGTCGACCGGCAGGGAGAGGGCGGAGGCCGTCCTGCGGCGGACGCCCCGCCCGTGCGGTCCCACGACCGTCAGCTCCGTGTGCCCGGAAGGGGCGCCGGGCGGCCGCTCGTCGTGCCACACCTCGCCGGCCGGGTCCCAGAAGGCGACGCGGCCCTCGCGCGGGAGGGGTGCGGGCAGGAAGACGGCGGCCAGCCGCACGGACACGGCGTCCGCCGCGCCGGCCGTCTCGGCCACGGCCATGTCGCTCATACGTCCTGTCACCTCCCCCTCACCGGTCGAGTCGGTCGTCTTCGACTCTACGGGCGGGGTCTGACAATCGGCTCCGGCGACGGCCCGCAAGGCCGCCGGGGGGTGTCTCGTCGCCCAGGCCGGATCAGGGAGCGGTGGCTGGTGGTGGGGCACCCCCCACGCCGTTCGGGCAGTGAGGGAGCATCGCGAGGCGGAGGAGGGAGTCGATGCGGAGCATCGGCGACCGACGACAACGCGGCGAGGTGCGGTGCCGGCCACCGCGAGCCCGGCATGATCGGCGAGACACCCCCCAGGCGTCAGGGGACGGTGCGGGAGACGACGTAGACCATCGGCAGAACCGGGTTGGAGAGGTTCACGATGACGTCCTGGGTGGGGGCGGGGTTCTTCTGGTGGTGGCTCAGGCCCCACCAGGGGCCGGGGCCGGTGAACTTCCAGCCGCTGATCTTCTGGTCGCGGGCGCTGATGGTGATGGCGCCCTTCTTCAGGTCGTTCCGGTTCACGCCCATGGCGTCGAGGTACGTGTCGAGGCCGGCCTGGGTGGTGCGGAACTGGACGTAGAGACGGCTGGTCTTCCAGTTGTTCGTCTCGTAGGAGGCGACCCGGTCGGCGGGGTGCGGGATCGGCACCTGGTAGAGGCGGCGCTGCACCTTGGCGGGGTAGGTCGGGGTGAGGCCGGTCACCGCGTACTTGGCCTCCTTGTCCTTGCCGCTGTCGCGGCTCTGGTTGGCGGAGATCACCAGATAGCCGGCCGGCACGCCGATCAGCAGCACGATGATGAGCAGGGTGAGGGCTCGGCGGCGGTTGCGGTGCCGGCGGTCCTCGGCCGGCCGGGGCGGTGGTGCGTCCGGGGGCGCCGCTTGGCGTGGCAGCGACATCGTCACAGCGCCTCCCGGGCCGCCCGCCGGGCCTCGGCGTACCGCTCGTAGCGCTCGTGGCGCTCCACGCGGCGCCGCTTGGCGCGCCGGAAGCGGCGGGCGACGAGCCGCGCGAGGTCGGCGGCGCCGACCATGCCGGCCTCGGGGCCGAGCTGGGCGCGCACGATGCGGGCCTCGGGGCGGTAGCCGCGGCCGGTGAGGTGGCGTTTGAAGGCGTCCCGGGCGGGGCCGATCAGCAGGTCGTCGGCCGCGGAGACGCCGCCGCCGATGACGAAGCAGGACGGGTCGAGGGCGGCGGCCAGGTTGGCGATGCCGACGCCGAGCCACTGGCCGATGTCCTCGAGCAGCTCGATGCACATGGCGTCGCCCTCGCGGGCCAGCTCGGTGATCATCGGGCCGGTGATGTCGGAGATGGAGCCCTTGACGTGCTCGATGATCCCGTAGGCCACCGGAGAGTCGGCCGCGGCCAGTTCGCGCGCCTCGCGCACCAGGGCGTTGCCGGAGCTGTACTGCTCCCAGCAGCCGCGGTTGCCGCAGGGGCAGCGGTGGCCGCCGGGCACGACCTGCATGTGCCCGAACTCGCCGGCGACGCCGTACTTGCCCCGCTTGACCTGGCCGTCCTCCAGGATCGCGCCGCCGATGCCGGTGCCCAGCGTGATCATGACGAGGTGGTCCTCGCCGCGGCCGGCGCCGAAACGCCACTCGGCCCAGGCGGCAGCGTTGGCGTCGTTGTCGACCAGGACCGGCACCGACAGGCGCTCGGAGAGGCGGTCGCGCAGCGGCTCGTTGCGCCAGGACAGGTGGGGGGCGAACAGCACGCGGTTGCGGTCGGCGTCGACCCAGCCGGCCGCGCCGATGCCGACGGCGTGCACGTCGTGCCGGTCGGAGAGGTCCAGGACCAGCTCGACGATGGTGTCCTCGACGACCTTCGGGCTCTTGGACTTGTCCGGGGTCTCCGTGCGGAGCCTCTCCAGGATGTTGCCGTCGGCGTCGACGACGCCCGCCATCACCTTGGTGCCGCCGATGTCGATCCCGACCGTGGGCACCCGGGGTGCGGTCAGGTGCGAGCGGCGCTCCCGGGTGCCGACCGTGCGCAGCACGGGGGCGCGGCGGGAGCCGATGGGGGCGGTGAGGTCGCGGTAGGTGCTCATCGGCCTCGATTCTGCCGCACCGCCGGTAAGGGTGTCGTAGGGGGCACCGGGGGGCGGGTGCCCCGTACGGCCCGCACGCGCGCGCGTGGAGGCCGTGCGGGCGGGTCCCCGCCGCGCCCTACGGGGTGTCTTTCTCCAGCTCGTGACGGAGGTCGTCGAGCTCGCTGCCGCCCGCCATCTGACGGGTCAGCTCCTCCAGGGTGATCTCGTCGCGGGTGTGACGGCCCACCATCGTGCCCCGCTTCAGCAGCACGAAGCGGTCCCCCACGAGGTACGCGTGGTGCGGGTTGTGCGTGATGAGAACAACACCGAGGCCCTGGTCCCGGGCGGCGGCCACGTACTTCAGGACCACGCCGGACTGCTTCACGCCGAGCGCCGCCGTCGGCTCGTCCAGGATCAGCACCTTCGCCCCGAAGTGGACCGCCCGCGCGATCGCCACGCACTGGCGTTCGCCGCCCGACAGGGTGCCGATGGGCTGGTCGACGTCCCTGAGGTCGATGCCCATGCGGAGCAGGGCCTCGCGGGTGGTGCGGCGCATGAGGCCGATGTCGAGGCGCTTGAACGGGCCCGAGCCCTTGCGGGGCTCGGAGCCGAGGAAGAAGTTGCGCCAGACCGGCATCAGGGGGACGACCGCCAGGTCCTGGTAGACCGTGGCGATACCGCGGTCCAGGGCGTCGCGCGGGGAGGCGAGGCGGGTCTCCTCGCCCTCGATGCGCAGGGTGCCGCCGTCGTGCTGGTGCAGGCCGGCGATCGTCTTGATCAGCGTCGACTTGCCGGCGCCGTTGTCGCCGAGGACGCAGGTGATCTCGCCCGCGTGGACCTCCAAGGAGACGCCCTGGAGGGCGCGGACGGTGCCGTAGTGCTTGCTGACGTCGGTCAGCTCGATCAGCGGCGCGCGCTCGGGGGTTCCTGGTGTGCGCCCGGTGGTCCTCGGCGTGCGCTCGACGGCCTCCGGCGTGCGCCCGGTGGTCTCGGTCATGTCGTCGCCTCCGCGCGCTTGCGGACCCAGGCGTTCAGCAGGGTCGCGAGGAGCAGCATCGCTCCCAGGAAGAACTTGAACCAGTCGGGGTTCCACTCGGCGAAGACGATGCCCTTGCTGGTCATGCCGAACAGGAGCGCGCCGACCGCCGAGCCGACGGCGCTGCCGTGGCCGCCGGTGATCAGACAGCCGCCGATGACGGCGGCGATGATGTAGATCAGTTCGTTGCCGACGCCCTCGCCGGACTGGACGGCGTCGAAGGAGAACAGCAGGTGCTGGCCGGAGATCCAGGCGCCGAAGGCCACGCCCATGTAGAGGGCGATCTTGGTCCTTGTGACCGGTACCCCGACCGCGCGGGCCGCGTCCTGGTTGCCGCCCACCGCGAAGATCCAGTTGCCGGCGCGGGTGCGCAGCAGGATCCAGGAGGCGAGGGCGACCAGGCCCAGCCACCACAGGATGGTGACCTTGACCTGGACTCCGCCGATCGTCAGCGTCGAGGCGAAGACGGCGTGGGCGCTCGGAAAGCCCTCCATGTCGGCGATGGTCTTGGTGGAGACCGTGCCGTCGATCAGCTTGGTGAAGCCGAGGTTCATGCCGGTCAGCATCAGGAAGGTGCCCAGCGTGATGATGAAGCTGGGCAGCTTGGTGCGGGTGAGCATGAAGCCGTTGAAGGCGCCGACCGCGAGGGTCACCAGGAGCGAGACGCCCACGCCGACCCAGGTGTTCGCCGTCATCTGGTAGCTGAACATCGACGAGATCAGCGCCGAGGACGTCACCATCACGCCCGCGGACAGGTCGAACTCGCCGCCGATCATCAGCAGGGCGACCGGGACCGCCATGATGCCGATCGTGGACGACGCGTACAGGACGGTGCTGAGGCTGGAGGCGCGCAGGAAGCCGTCGGCGGCGACGGCGAAGAAGACGAAGACGGCGAGTGCGCCGACGACCGAGCCCAGTTCGGGGCGGGAGAGCAGCTTCCGCAGCGGAGAGCTCTGCAGAATCCTTTCGTCAGACGTTCGTTCCATGGTCGCGCTCATCGGGTGCCCCGCTTCGCGTACTCCTCGAGCGCGGCCGCCTGGTCCTTGGTGACGATCTGCGGGCCGGTGAGCACGGGCCGGCCGCCGCCGAGGACGTCGCCGTTGTACTTGTACAGCCACAGCAGGTCGACGGCCTGGTAGCCCTGGAGGTACGGCTGCTGGTCGACGGCGAAGCCGAGCGTGCCGTCCCTGAGCTCGGCGGCGACCTTGGCGTTGAGGTCGAAGGTGTCGATCTCCGCCTTGCTGCCCGCGTCCGCCTTCGCCTTCACGGCGGTGTCCGCGTACGGGGCGCCGAGGGTGACGACCGCATCGACGGACTTGTCGGCCTGGAGCTTGGCCTCGATCGCGGACTGCACGTCCGGCATGTTGGTGCCGTTGACGTAGAGGTTCTCGACCTTGCCGGCGAACGTCTTCGCCACACCGGCGCAGCGCTGCTCGTGGCCGACGTTGCCCTGCTCGTGCAGGACGCACAGGGCTCTCTTCTTCCCGCGCCTGGTCAGCTCCTCGCCCACGGCCTGGCCGGCCACGGTCTCGTCCTGGCCGACGTGGGTGAGCGCGCCGAACGCCTTGGACTGAGCCGAGCCGGAGTTCACCGTGACGACCGGGATGCCCGCCTTCTCGGCGCGGGCCACGGCCGCCTTCAGCGCGTCGGGCTTGGCCAGCGTGACGATGATGCCGTCGACCTTCTTGTCCACCGCCGCGTCGACGAGCTGCGCCTGCTGCTGGGCCTCGTCGTCGTGCGAGTACAGGAAGTTGATGTTGTCCTTGACGGCGGCCTGCTTGGCACCGCTCTGCACGATGTCCCAGAAGGTGTCGCCGTCACCGGAGTGGGTGATCATCGCGAAGGTCCAGCGGGGAGTGTTCACCGCCGCCCTTCCCTGGGCCGCCGCGGCCTTGCGGGCGTCCTCCGCCCGTTTGCCGCCGGTGCTGCTGCATCCCGCGAGGGACAGCGACAGTGCCCCTGCCAGCGCGATGCCTACCCAGGTTGGAAAGCGTGCCACGAGGCCGTGCCCTTCTTGCCGTGTTCGAACGTACGCACGGGGCTGACGGCAATCCCATCAGCCCCGAACATCCCATTATCGGACACGGGTGCGACGGGCCGGACGGCCGGGGAGCGGGGAACGGTCACATTGTCCGGACATTACGACGCGCGGCCACGCACGCGGGAGGTGGGGAAACCACGCGTACGGGAGGGAGCGGTACCGGGGGCCGCTCAGGACCGTACGAGCAGCTGGAACTCGAAGGAGTAGCGGGAGGGCCGGTAGGTGTGGGTGCCGAACTCCACGGCGCGGCCGGTGTCGTCGAACGTGGTGCGCTGCATGGTGAGCAGGGCGGCGCCCTCCTCCTCGCCGAGCCGCTCGGCCTCGTCGCGGGTGGCGGCGCGGGCGCCGATGGACTGGCGGGCGCTGTGGAGGGTGATCCCGGCGGAGCGCATCAGCCGGTACAGGCCGGTGGCCTCCAGCTGCCCGGTGTCCAGGTCGAGCAGGCCGAGGGGGAGGTGGTTGACCAGATACGCCATCGGCTCGCCGTGCGCGAGCCGCAGCCGCTCGATGCGGTGCACGTCGCCGTCCTCGGCCACGCCGAGGGCCGCGGCGACCTCGGCGGAGGCCGGGACGACCGTGTTGACCAGGACCGTGGTCGCCGGCCGCTGACCGGCCGCCTCCAGGTCGTCGTAGAGGCTGCTCAGCTCCAGCGGCCGCTTGACCTGGCTGTGCACGACCTGGGTGCCGACACCGCGGCGGCGCACCAGCAGGCCCTTGTCGACGAGCGACTGGATGGCCTGGCGGACGGTGGGCCGGGACAGGCCGAGCCGCGCGGCGAGCTCGATCTCGTTGCCCAGCAGGCTGCCGGGAGTGAGGGCGCCGTGCTCGATCGCCGCCTCCAGCTGCTGCGCCAGCTGGAAGTACAACGGCACCGGCGAGCTCCGGTCCACACGGAGGTCGAGCGAGGCGGTGGGGTCCACAACTGGTTTCGGCACGGCCCGAGCGTAGCCCCGTGGCCGGTTGACGGGAAGTCGTGTAGTCAGATTGTCCGGACATAGAGATTGACAGGTGCCCGGGTCCGCCCCCACTTTGTTTCCATGCGCATCGGGGTCATCGGTACGGGCCGCATCGGCACCGTCCGTGCGAACACGCTCAGCCGTCATCGCGAGGTCGGCTCGCTGATCCTCACGGACGCCGATCCGGCGCGGGCGCAGGCGCTGGCCCACCGGCTGGGCGAGACGGCGGCGCCCGGGGTGGACGAGATCTTCACCTGGGGCGTGGACGCCGTGGTGATCACCACGGCGACCTCGGCACACGCCGAACTGATCGGCCGGGCGGCACGCTCGGGACTGCCGGTGTTCTGCGAGAAGCCGATCGCCCTGGACCTACCGGGCACGCTGCAGGCGCTCGCCGAGGTGGAGGCGGCCGGGACGATCCTCCAGATGGGTTTCCAGCGGCGGTTCGACGCGGGCTACGCCGGTGCCCGCGAGGCGGTGCGCTCGGGCCGGCTCGGCCGGCTGCACACCGTCCGCGCGCTGACCTCGGACGAGGCACCGCCGGCCGCGGCGTGGCTGCCGCTGTCCGGCGGGCTGTTCCGGGACACGCTGATCCACGACTTCGACGTACTGCGCTGGGTGACGGGGCGTGAGGTCGTCGACGTGTACGCGACCGGGTCCGACGCCGGGCCCACGATGTTCCGGGAGGCGGACGACGTCGACACCGGCGCGGCGGTGCTGACGCTCGACGACGGCACCCTCGCCACGGCCACGGCGACCCGGCTGAACGGCGCGGGCTACGACGTCCGCATGGAGCTGGCCGGGGAGCTGGACCAGATCGTGGTCGGTCTCGACGACCGCACGCCCATCGCGTCCACGGAGCCGACCGGGCCGCCGGCCGCGGACAAGCCGTGGACCGGGTTCCTGGAACGCTTCGGCCCGGCCTACGAGGCCGAGCTGTGCGCCTTCGTCGAGCTGGTGCTCGGCGAGCGGCCCAACCCGTGCGACGGACGCGAGGCCCTCCAGGCCCTGCGTATCGCCGAGGCCTGCGAACTCTCGCGCCGCGCACACCGCCCGGTCGCCCTGGCGGAGATCCCGGGACGCGCACGGACCGCGACCGAAACCGGGTGACGACCGGACCGGACCAGCACGCGGCGCCACGGTGCGGGACCCGGTCCACGGTGGTGGAGGCCGGACGGTGCCGGTCGAGGCCGGACCGTGCCGGTCGAAGCCGGGCCGCGCCGGTCGAAGCCGGGCCGCGCGGGTCGAGGCCAGTCCGTGCCAGTGGAGGCCAGGCCGCGCCGGTCGAAGCCGGGCCGCGCGGGTCGAGGCCAGTCCGTGCCAGTGGAGGCCAGGCCGCGCCCGTCGAAGCCGGTCCGTGCGGGTCGAAGCCGGTCCGCGCCCGTCGAAGCCAGGCCGCGCGGGTCGAGGCCAGTCCGTGTTCGTCGAAGCCAGGCCGCGGGTCGAAGCCGGTCCGCACCCGTCGAGCCGGTCCACGCCGGTGGAGACAGGTCCGCACCCGTCGAAGCCGGTCCGTGCGGGTCAAAGCCGGTCCGCGCCAGTGGAAGCCAGGCCGCGCCCGTCGAAGCCGGGCCGCGCCATGGAAGCCGGGCCGCGCGGTCGAGGCCGGGTCGCTGTGGTCACCAGCGGACCGGGAGGCTTCGTAGGCCGCGGATCAGCATGCCGGGCAGCCATTCGCCCGGCGGGCCGTCGAGGGCGAGGCCGGGCGCGCGGTGCAGCAGGGTGCGCAGGGCGGTGCGGGCCTCCAGGCGCGCCAAAGGGGCGCCGAGGCAGTAGTGCATGCCGTGGCCGAAGGCGAGGTGGCCGCGGGTGTCTCGGTGGATGTCGAAGCGGTCCGGGGCGGGGAAGCGGCCGGCGTCCCGGTCGGCCGCGGTGAGACCGATCATCACCGGATCGCCCGGCGCGATGGCGGTGCCCGCGATCCGCAGCGGCCGCGCCGCGTAGCGGAACGTGGCGTTCTCCACCGGGCCTTCGTGGCGCAGCGTCTCCTCGACGGCGCCGTCTACGAGATCGAGGTCGTCGCGCAGTGCGGCGAGCTGGTCGGGGTGGGTGAGCAGCGCGTACACGCTGTTGGTGATGAGGTTGACCGTGGTCTCGTGACCGGCGATCAGCAGCAGGAAGGCCATGCCGCGCAGCTCCCCGGCCGAGAGCCGGTCACCGTCCTCGGCGGTGGTGCGGATCAGCTCGCTGAGCAGGTCGCCGGCCGGGCCCGCGCACCGCTTGTCCTCGATCAGCTCGGTGAGATAGGCGCCGAGCCGGTCCACGGCCTGTGCGTTCGCCTCCGCGCTGGTCGGCGCGACCACCTCGTTCGACATCTCGCGGAACGCGGCCCGGTCGATCTCGGGCACCCCGAGCAGCTCACAGATGACGGTGATCGGCAGCGGGTACGCGAATGCCTCCACGAGTTCGGCGCGGCCGCGCGGCAGCATCGCGTCCAGCAGCTCGTCGGTGATCTGCTGGACCCGGGGCCGCAGTGCCTCGATCCGGCGCGCGGTGAACGCGCGGGTCACGAGCGAGCGCAGCCGCGTGTGCTGCGGCGGGTCGGTGATCAGCAGGTGCTTGCCGATCACCTGCTCCTCCAGGAACGTCGCGTCCACCGCGCCGATGTCCTTCACCAGCCTCGTGTCGGCCAGGGCGGCGCGCGCCTCCTCGTGTCCGACGACGAGCCAGGTGTCGTAGCCCTCGGGCGGTGGCAGCCGCACCCGGTGGACCGGGCCGAGTTCGCGCAGTCGCGCGTAGACCGGGTGCGGGTCCTCGCGGAACGCCTCTCCGTACTCGGTCAGGTCGATCACGTCCGCCATCACCGCTCCCTCCGGAGCACGAACTCCCTGCGGAGCGCGAAAGGCTCCCCCTGCCCCGTCAACGCATGAGGTCTCCCCGAAGTGCCCAGGACCCGGATGCCGCCGGCCCCCTGTACCCCTGGGCTCCTGGGCTGCCCATGGGTTCCTAGACCGTGTCGTCTTCGTCGAGCAGCCCGGCCTCGTGGGCGAGCAGCGCGATCTGGACCCGGTTGCCGAGGTCGAGCTTGGCCAGGATGCGCGAGACGTGGGTCTTGACGGTGGCGACGCTCATGAACAGTTCCGCGGCGATCTGGGCGTTGGCCAGACCCCGGCCGACACGGACGGCGACCTCCCGCTCCCGCTCGTTGAGGGCGGCGGCGCGTTCCCGCGCGCGGGTGCGCCGGTCGTCGGCGCCGCCGCCGGCCGCGTGCCGTATCAGCTGGCGGGTGACGGTCGGCGAGAGCCCCGGGTCGCCCGCGGCCACCCGGCGCACCGCCTCGACGATCTCGGCCGGCGGGGTGTCCTTGAGGACGAACCCGGCCGCGCCCGCGCGCAGCGCCCGCAGCACCTGCTCGTCGGCGTGGAAGGTGGTCAGGACCACGATCTGGGGTGCCTCGGGGCGTCCCCGCAGCCGTTCGGTGGCCGTCAGGCCGTCCACGCCCGGCATCCGGACGTCCATGAGGACGACGTCCGGCCTGGTGCGCTCCACCAGGGCCGCCACCTCGCCGCCGTCGGCCGCCTCGCCGACGATCTCGATGTCCTCGGCACCCCCCAGCATGAGGGACAGCCCCGCCCTCACCAGCGGGTCGTCGTCCACGAGGAGCAGTCGGATCGCGGTCATGGGCCCCACCCGACCAAACCGCCGACGTGCCGGCCACACCGCCCCGCCGTCACCGGACGCGCGCCCGCCGGCCCGGTGGGAGAATGATCGGTCATGCGTGCCGCGTACATCGAGCGACTGGGTTCACCCGACGTCATCCGCTGGGGCGAGCTGCCCGCGCCCGTGCCGGGTCCCGGCGAGGTGCTGGTGGACGTGCTGGTGACCACGGTCGATCCGGTGGACACCTTCGTCCGTTCCGGGGTGTTCCGCACGCCGATCCCCCTGCCCTTCGTCATCGGGCGCGATCTCGTGGGCACCGTCGCCTCACCCGGGTGCGGCTTCGCCGAGGGCGAGACGGTGTGGTGCGACAGTCTCGGCCACGACGGGCGGCAGGGGGCGACCGCCGAGCAGGCCGTGGTGCCCGCCGACCGCCTGTACCGGCTGCCGGCCGGTGTACGCCCGGAGGAGGCGGTGGCCGTGTTCCACCCCGCCGCCACCGCCCATCTGGCCCTCCACACGCACGGCGGGCTGCGCCCGGGCGAGACGGTGCTGGTCGGCGGTGCGGGGGGCAACGTGGGCAGCGCGCTGGTGGAGCTCGCGGCGCGGGCGGGGGCGCGGGTGCTCGCGACGGCGGCGCCGCGTGACCACGCCCACGTACGGTCGCTGGGGGCGGCGGAGGTCCTGGACTACCGTGCCGCCGGCCTCACCGAACGACTGGCGGCGCTGGCGCCCGACGGGGTGGACGTCCATGTCGACACCTCCGGCCGTCACGACCTCGGGGCCGCCGTCGGCCTGCTCGCGCGACGCGGGCGCATCGTCCTCATGGCCGGCCCCAGGGCCGAGCCGGTCCTGCCGGTCGGCCCGCTGTACATGAAGGACGGGTCGCTGCGCGGCTTCGTCATCTCCCACGCGACGGTCACGGAACTCGCCGAGGCGGCGACCGCGCTCAACGAGCTGCTGGCGGCGGGCGGCCTGCGCCCCCGGTCGGTCGAGCACCGCCCCATGAGCGAGGCGGCGGACGTCCACCGCCGCCTGGAGCGGGGCGACCTGCACGGCCGGCGCGTCGTGCTTCATCCCTGACCGATCCCGCCTGCCGTGCCTGCGGCGCAGCCAGACCGCGCCGCAGGCCAGCGCGCCGAGCACCTGGTCGACGACGGCGAGGGCGTGCGGCAGGTGCGTCTCGTTGCGCAGGGAGTCGGCGGCGGCCAGTCCCAGGGCCGCCGCCAGGAGGAAACAGAAGAAGTCGACGAACCAGTCGCGCGCGGTGCTCCGCGACCGTCCGGGCCGTCCGGGTCGTCCGGCGTCGGGGTCGAGTTCGTCGAGCACGGCGGACGGCAACCACCACCGTCGCCTCGTCACCACCGGCGATCGCGGCGTCGTTCCGTCATTGGTCACGTTCACCCCATGTACGCAGACGTCGGTGGCGGTCACCGTCCTCGGCCGGGGACCGAGACCGAAGTCGCGGCGGAATGGACTTTCGGCGCGGCAGGCCGCCGCGACCGCAGACCTGCGACGGGCGAGGCTCGCCCCGCGGCCGATGTGCGTGGGGGGGCCGCGGGGCGAGAGTCATGGCCATGAAGCAGGTTCTGGAACTACTCGGATTCATCGCCCTGGTGCAGGGCGTGCTGGGCCTGGTGCAGGGGTTCACCCACTGGCATGTGGGGCTGGTGCAGCGCCTGGCCTTCCTCCACGGCTACGAGGTGTTCGTGAGCTTCGTGCTGATCGTGCTCGCCTGCGCGCTGTTCGCCGCCGCCGAGCGCCTGAAGCTGTGATCGCGTGCCTGTGGGAGCGGTGACCGCCGCTCGGTCGCCGGGCAGCGTGGGGTCAGCAGCCGAAGTCGATCAGGTCGAACGTCGCGTAGTGGTCGGAGGTGTAGTAGTCCTCCTGGCTTCGCTCACCGGTGACGATGCGCCGCGCTCCGCGGGTGGGCGAGCCGGGGGTGACGACCGTGTACTCGTGGTAGTAGCCGCTCGACTGCCGGGGCAGGACGCTCTCCCGGTTCTGGAAGACGGTGCCGTCCTGGGGGTAGGGGAAGGGCCCGCCCTGGTCGATCAGATCGAGTGTGTCGTACGCCTGGGAGGGCAGGTCGCCGTAGCAGATGCTGCCGACCGAGGCCGTGGTGGCGTCCGCCGGGCCGGCGGTGACGGTGCCGCCCACGAGCAGGGCGGACAGCAGGGCGCCGGCGGCGCCGATGCGGATCATGCGTGGGGGGAGACTCATGGACTCATGATGACGCGCGTAGAAGGTGGCATGTCAATGACAGCACCGTGCAGTTTCCCGGCAAGTGCGGTGAATTGGCGGGCAGTTCACCTGCGACCCGGCGCCCTCACATCATCTCCACGAGTGAACGCCGGGTGCCTGTCATGGAGTCAGCCCCCACCGGCCCCCGCAACTCATCGGTGGTTCCGGATCGGGTCCGGCCGGCCGACGTCGGTGTCCGTTGGCCGCCAGCGCCCGCGCCGGCCGGCCGCTGGGATGGGGGCATGACTTCTTCAGTGCAGACGAACGGCAGGGTGGCTCTTGTGACCGGCGGCAGCCGTGGCATCGGCGCGGCGACGGCGGTACGCCTCGCGCGCGAGGGCCACGACGTGGCGGTCACCTATGTGAACGGGAAGGAGGCGGCGGCGGAGGTCGTACGGGCCGTCGAGGGGCTCGGGCGGCGGGCGGTGGCCCTGCGGGCGGACGCGGCAGATCCGCGGGAGGCGGCGGGGGCCGTTGGCCGTACGGTGGACGAGCTGGGCGGGCTCGACGTGCTGGTGAACAACGCGGGCGTCGGCCTGCTCGGGCCGGTGGAGTCCCTGACGCTCGCCGATGTCGACCGGGTGCTCGCCGTCAACGTGCGCGCGGTGTTCCTGGCCAGCCAGGCCGCTGCCTCCCGCATGGGGCACGGCGGCCGGATCGTCACCATCGGCACGTGCATGACCCAGCGCGTCCCCGGGCCCGGCGGGACCCTCTACGCGACGAGCAAGGCGGCCCTGATCGGCCTGACCAAGGCGCTCGCCCGCGAACTCGGGCCGCGCGGGATCACGGCGAACATCGTCCACCCCGGTCCCATCGACACCGACATGAACCCCGCCGACGGCCCCTACGCGTCCGGCCAGGCGCAGATGACGGCACTGGGCCGCTTCGGCACGACCGCCGAGGTGGCGTCCACGGTGGCGTACCTGGCGAGCGCCGACGCGGCCTACGTCACCGGAACCGAGTTCGCGGTGGACGGCGGCCACGCCGCCTGACGTGACGGCAGCCATCGCGGGGCACGCCGGTGCTGTCGGGCCGGCGCGCCCCGCGAGTTCGGTGGGGCCATTGGTCCATGGGGCCGGCGGTCCGTTCACGGGGCCGGTGGCCGTGGACCAGTGGTCCGTGTGAGCCGGGAGGGTCAGCCGCCCAGTTCCTGGTGGTGGGCGGTGAGGTGGGTTGCGCCCTCCTGCGTCAGGGTGCCGAACAGGCGCAGGCGGGAGATGCCTCCGTCCGGGAAGATGTCCACGCGCGCGTGCGTGCCGACGGCGGGCGTGGGCAGCACGAAGCGGTGGTTGGTGTCCGGCTGGAGGCGGGTGCGCGGGAGGATCTCCGTCCACTCGCCGTTCTCGCCGTCCTTCACCGACACCGACGCCCAGCCCGCGCTGTTGCCCTTGAGGTAGGCGGTGTCGATCTCGAGGGCACGGATCTCCGACTGGGCGGCCAGCCGGTAGCGGATCCAGTCGTTGCCCCGGTCGCGGCGGCGCCGGGTCTCCCAGCCGTCGTCCATCTTGCGGGAGCGGCCCGGCTGGATGGTGTTGGTGGCCGGTGAGTAGAACAGGTTGGAGGCGTCCTCGACCCGGCCGCCGTTCTCCAGGGCGACCACGTCGAAGGTGCCGAGCGCCGCCAGCCACTTCGGGTCCGGGACCACCTCGCCGTACACGCGCAGCCGGGCGATGCCGCCGTCGGGGTGCTGGTTGACGCGCAGGTGGGTGAAGCGCTGCTCGACGTCGACCGCGAAGCCGTTGGCCGCGTGGCCGCCGACGGCGGTGCGCGGGACCAGCGTCGTCCACTTGACGTCGTCGGCCAGCAGCTCCTCCGGCGACGGGGAGCCGGCCACCGAGGTGCCCTCGACGGACACCGCCTGCGGGTAGTTGCCGCGGAAGTGGGCCGTGTCGACGACGATCCCGCGCACGACGCCTGGCGCGCCGAGCCGGATCAGCGCCCAGTCGTGGTCGTCCTCGGTGGGCCAGGGGTGGTCGGCGGAGGCACCGCGCCGCCGCCGGGTCTCCCAGCCGTCCATGATCTTGCCCTTGTGCCCGAAGTGCTCGGGGTCGAACTCGGCGCGCTCGGGCACCAGCAGGTTCTCGCGCTGGGCGAAGAACTCGTCGTTGGCGGCGATGACACCGGCGCCGAGCTGCCGGTCGGCGAGGTTGGCGTGCTGGGTGAAGGGGAAGTCGGCGGTGCGGTAGTCCGCGTACGGGTCACCGCCTCCGTAGGGGTTCGCGTCGCCGGTGAAGCTCGCCCAACTGGATTGATGCAGCGCCGTCACGGTGATCAGATCTTCCTTTCGGTTCGGTGGTGGGCCGGTGCGGGTGGGTCGTGAGGTCCGGCCAGGTCCGGTCAGGTTCGGTCGAGGAGGCGGCCCTTCGGCTCGGTGAACTCGCCGTCCGCCAGGATCCGCTCGCCGCGCAGCCAGGTGGACTTCACGACGCCGCTGAGGGTCCTGCCCGCGTACGCCGTGACGCGGTTGCGGTGCTGGAGGGCCGCCGGATCCACGGTGAACGTCTGCTCGGGCGCGAACACCGCGAAGTCGGCGTCACGGCCGGGTGCGATGGCGCCCTTGCGGGCGTCGAGGCCGACCAGCCGCGCGGTCCGCTCCGACATCCAGCGAACCACGTCATCCAGGCCGTGGCCGCGCCTGCGCGCCTCGGTCCACACGGCGGACAGGCTCAGCTGCAGCGAGGAGATGCCGCCCCAGGCGGTGGCGAAGTCGTCGGTCTTCAGGTCGGCGGTGGAGGGCGAGTGGTCGGTGACCACGCAGTCGATGGTGCCGTCGGCCAGGGCCTGCCAGAGCAGGTCCTGGTTGGCGGCCTCCCGGATGGGCGGGCAGCACTTGAACTCGCTGGCCCCGTCCGGGACCTCCTCGGCGGTCAGGGTCAGGTAGTGCGGGCAGGTCTCGACCGTGATCCGCACGCCCTCCGCCCTGGCCTCGGCGATCAGCGGCAGCGCGTCGCTGGAGGACAGGTGCAGCACGTGGACGCGTGCGTTCAGCCGTCTGGCCTGCGCGATCAGGGCGGCGATGGCGGTGTCCTCGGCGTCGCGCGGACGGGAGGCGAGGAAGTCGGCGTACCTGGGGCCGCCGTGCTGCGGGGCGGCGTCCAGGTGGTGCGGGTCCTCGGCGTGCACGATCAGCAGGCCGCCGAAGCCGGTTATCTCGGCGAGCGAGCCGGCCAACCGGTCCTGGTCGAGGTGCGGGAACTCGTCCACGCCGGAGGGCGACAGGAACGCCTTGAAGCCGAAGACGCCGGCGTCGTGCAGCGGGCGCAGGTCCTTCACGTTGCCGGGCAGGGCGCCGCCCCAGAAGCCGACGTCGATGTGCGCCTTGTCGCGGGCCACGTCCTGCTTGACGCGCAGGTTGTCCACCGTGGTGGTGGGCGGCAGGGAGTTGAGCGGCATGTCGATCAGGGTGGTGATGCCGCCGGCCGCCGCCGCCCGCGTGGCGGTCCAGAAGCCCTCCCACTCGGTGCGGCCGGGGTCGTTGACGTGCACGTGGGTGTCGACCAGGCCGGGCAGCAGGGCGTCGTCGCCGAGGTCCTCCAGGCGGGCCCCGGCGGGTACGTCCGCGTCGTGGGGCAGTACGGCCGTGATGGTGCCGTCGGCGACCGCAACCGACGCGGCGCGCGTCCCCTCGGGCGTGATGACGCGCGTCGAGCGCAGCACCAGTTCAGCGTCGGACACCCGGACCCCTCTCTGCCACTGTTGTGCTTCCGCGGAACGGAAACTGGATGTACGCGGATGGACGCCCACGTAACGGATTTCAACGTTCTGTTGAAGGAGTCTTCACTCCCGCCCTCACCCCGTCAAGGGGCACACTGCCGAACAGCAGCTCACCGCGCACAGTCTGGACGTTTCCACAACGCGGAATTAGAATTCCGATAGACAGAACGTAGTTCCGTACAGGCAGGGAGTCAACCGTGCCCCCGGTAGGCTTTGGCCCTTCCTGCCAGCCTCGAAAGGAACGCGCCGTGCCGACGTCCAGCGCCAGCACCACCGACTCCGCCAAGTCCTCCGCCAGCGGTGGCGTCCAGTCCCTCGAGCGCGCCTTCGATCTGCTGGAGCGGATGGCCGACTCGGGCGGCGAGGTCGGTCTGAGTGAGCTCTCCGCGAGCAGCGGACTCCCGCTGCCCACCATCCACCGCCTGATGCGGACCCTCGTGGCCTGCGGATACGTCCGCCAGCAGCCGAACCGGCGGTATGCGCTCGGTCCCCGGCTGATCCGCCTGGGCGAGTCCGCCTCCCGGCTGCTGGGCACCTGGGCCCGTCCGTACCTCGCCCGCCTGGTCGACGAGACGGGTGAGACGGCGAACATGGCACTGCTGGACGGCGACGAGATCGTGTACGTGGCGCAGGTGCCGTCCAAGCACTCGATGCGCATGTTCACCGAGGTCGGCCGGCGTGTGCTGCCGCATTCCACGGGGGTCGGCAAGGCGCTGCTCGCCCACACCCCGGCCGACGAGGTGCGCGCCCTGCTCTCCCGGACCGGCATGCCCGCCGCCACGGAGAAGACGATCACCACTCCGGACGGTTTCCTGGCGGCCCTGGAGGACGTACGCCGGCTCGGTTACGCCATGGACGACAACGAGCAGGAGATAGGGGTCCGCTGCATCGCGGTCACCATCCCGGACTCCCCCACGTCCGCGGCGATCTCCATCTCCGGCCCGGCGGGCCGGGTCACCGAGGCCGCGAAGGAACGGATCGTCCCGGTGCTCCAGCAGGTGGCGAAGGAACTCTCCCAGGCCCTGGCCAGTTCGGGCCCGACGAGCTGAGCCGGCCGGGCGGCGGCCCGATCCGCCTGGGGCGCGCCTGTGATCCGCCCCGGGCGGGCCTGCCTGAAGCGTTCGGGCGCCGGCCGCCCACGCCGGCACTGAAGCGCGCGGACGCATCCCACGCCTGTGCCGTGTGCGCCTGCGTCCCGTGCGTCTGCGTGCCGTGCGCCTGTGTGCCGTGTGCCCGTTTACCGTCAGCCGGGCGGCTGCTGCCCGAACAGGTCCACCGCGGCGCGGACCTCCGACAGCCCGCGGGCCAGGGCGCTGACCGAGCCGATCGATCCGGCGATCAGCAGCAGGGAGCGGCGCAGCCGCGGGAGCTCGGGGATGCCGTGGGCGGCCATCGCGGCGAGGGCGCCGAGTTCGTCCTCGGCTATGGCACGGTCGGGGAACTCGACGGGGTGGGCGGCGAGTTCGCGGCGCAAGCGGGACACGGCGGCGCGCAGTTCCGCCACCCTGGGGTCCTCTCCGCTCCCGGTCACCGGCGTCTGTTCCAAGCTCCGCAACACAGTCCTCCCCCTCGCACTCCGTTGTGCGCAGTCCCCGGACCCGGGTCAGTAAACGCCACCCGGGGCGGGGTGCGCCAGCGCGCGGACCGAAATTCAGCCCCCGTTCCACGGCACGGCCGACGGACCGTCAGGTATGCAGGACCCATGACACGTAGAGATGACGAGGTCGCCGGGCTGGTGCTGGCCGCCGGCGGCGGGCGGCGGCTCGGCGGGCGGCCCAAGGCGCTGCTGGTCCACCGCGGCCGGCCCCTGGTGGAGCACGCGGTCGCGGTCCTGCGCTCGGCCGGGTGCGCGCGCGTCCACGTGGTCCTCGGCGCGCGGGCGGACGACGTACGGCGGCAGGCCCGGCTCGACGGCTGTGTCCTGGTGGACAACCCGGACTGGGAGCAGGGCATGGGCTCCTCGCTGCGGGCCGGACTGGAGTCGCTCTCCGGTACGGGGGCCCGGGCGGCGCTGGTCTCGCTCGTCGACCAGCCGGGGATCACGGCGGAGGCGGCGGCGCGGATCCTGGCCGCGTACCGGGACGAGACGTCGCTGGCCTCCGGGGCGTACGACGGTGTGCGCGGCCACCCCGTCCTGCTCGGCGCCGATCACTGGGCGGGCATCGCGGCGAGTGCGACCGGGGACCGGGGGGCACGCGCCTATCTGAAGGAGCACGCGGCCGCGATCACCCTCGTGGAGTGCGGGGACGTGGCGCGGCCGTACGACATCGACACCGAAGCGGACCTGGGCCACCTCGAGTGAGCGCCGTGGCACGGAGCGCCACCTTGCCTCGACCCAAAGAATCTCGACATCAACAAACCATTGAACTTCCACCATGAGGAAACTAGTATCCACTGTTCAGAAGCGCCGGCCCTCCCCCACGCTCGAATCCGCTCGCGCGGGGGGACCCCCATCGCAGGCGCCATACGCCCCATTCATGCCCATTGGCATCCAGTGCCACGGCATGGTGGCGATGCACGTGGTTCGCTGAAGAAGCTCCCCCGAAGGAAGTGACAGCTCATGTCCGCTCCAGCGCCGTCCCCGCTGGCCATCGTCGACGCCGAGCCCCTGCCCCGGCAGGAAGAGGTCCTCTCCGACGCGGCGCTCGCCTTCGTGGCGGAGCTGCACCGGCGGTTCACGCCGCGCCGCGACGAACTCCTCGCCCGCCGTGCCGAGCGCCGCGCCGAGATCGCCCGCACCTCCACCCTCGACTTCCTCCCCGAGACGGCCGCGATCCGCGCGGACGACTCCTGGAGGGTCGCGCCGGCCCCGGCGGCCCTGAACGACCGCCGGGTCGAGATCACCGGCCCCACCGACCGCAAGATGACCATCAACGCGCTCAACTCGGGCGCGAAGGTCTGGCTCGCCGACTTCGAGGACGCCTCCGCCCCCACCTGGGAGAACGTCGTCCTCGGCCAGCTCAACCTGACCGACGCCTACACCAGGAACATCGACTTCACCGACCCCGCGTCGGGGAAGTCCTACGCCCTGCGCCCGGCCGAGGAGCTCGCCACGGTCGTCATGCGCCCGCGCGGCTGGCACCTCGACGAGCGCCACCTCGTCGACGCCGACGGCAAGCAGGTCCCCGGCGCCCTCGTCGACTTCGGCCTGTACTTCTTCCACAACGCCCAGCGCCTGCTGGACCTCGGCAAGGGCCCGTACTTCTACCTGCCGAAGACGGAGTCGCACCTGGAGGCCCGCCTCTGGAACGAGATCTTCGTCTTCGCCCAGGACCACGTCGGCATCCCGCAGGGCACGATCCGCGCCACCGTCCTGATCGAGACGATCACGGCCGCGTACGAGATGGAGGAGATCCTCTACGAACTGCGCGACCACGCCTCCGGGTTGAACGCCGGCCGCTGGGACTACCTGTTCTCCATCGTCAAGAACTTCCGTGACGGCGGGGAGAGGTTCGTCCTGCCGGACCGCAACGCGGTCACGATGACGGCCCCGTTCATGCGCGCGTACACCGAGCTCCTGGTCCGCACCTGCCACAAGCGCGGCGCGCACGCGATCGGCGGCATGGCGGCCTTCATCCCCTCCCGCCGCGACGCCGAGGTCAACAAGGTGGCCTTCGAGAAGGTCCGCGCCGACAAGGACCGCGAGGCGAACGACGGCTTCGACGGCTCCTGGGTCGCCCACCCCGACCTGGTGCCGATCGCCATGGAGTCCTTCGACAAGGTGCTCGGCGACAGGCCGAACCAGAAGGACCGGCTGCGCGAGGACGTGGACGTCAAGGCCGAGGACCTGATCGCGATCGACTCGCTGGAGGCCAGGCCCACCTACGGCGGCCTGGTCAACGCCGTCCAGGTCGGCATCCGCTACATCGAGGCCTGGCTGCGCGGCCTCGGCGCGGTCGCCATCTTCAACCTCATGGAGGACGCGGCCACCGCCGAGATCTCCCGCTCGCAGATCTGGCAGTGGATCAACGCCGGGGTCGAGTTCGAGAACGGCGAGAAGGCCACGCCCGAGCTGGCCCGCAAGGTCGCCGCCGAGGAACTGGCGAACATCCGCGAGGAGATCGGCGAGGAGGCCTTCACGGCCGGGCACTGGCAGCAGGCCCACGACCTGCTGCTGAAGGTCTCTCTCGACGAGGACTACGCCGACTTCCTGACGCTGCCGGCGTACGAGCAGCTCAAGGGCTGACACCCGCACCTGTGTGGCCTCGGGAACGTCCGGGGCCACACGGCCGTCCAGGCTGCGCGGCCGTCACCCCAGGTGGGCCGACCAGTCCTGTTCGGCGGCCGGTTTGCCGTGCAGGTCCGGGACCCGCTTGAGCCACTTCGGCCGGCCCTGCTGTGTCTTCGCCGCGCGCAGCGCCTCCTCGGCCGCCAGCTCCTCGCGGCTGGGGAAGTCGGTGGGCAGCCAGGCGGCCGAGGCCGCCACCCGTGCGGCGAGATAGTCGACGTAGGCGGCCCTGGCCTCGCCCGGGCCGGCGAATCCCGGTTCGTCGGTGAGCCAGGCGTCCGGCACCTCCGCAAGGACCTCCTCCAGCAGCTCCCGCGTCACCCTGGGCGCCAGTTCGGCGTCGGCGGCGCGGACGTCCGGCGCGTAGTGGCCGAGGGCGTGGTGGCGGAAGTCGTACGCCTTCTCCGGCGCCGAGGTGTCCCAGCGGTGGTGGAAGACGAGGGCCGCGCCGTGGTCGATCAGCCACAGTCGCGGGGGTGCGACGCCGAGGGTGGGCCAGACCATGAGGTTCGAGCTGTGCACGGTCCGGTCCACGTTCACCGTCAGCGCGTCCAGCCAGACGATCCGGCCGGCCTCCAGCGGATCCACCGGGAACGTCTTCGCCACCTCCGGGGTGAAGTCGCGCGCGCCCGGCAGATAGTCCATGCCGAGGTTGACGCCGTGGCTGGCGTCGAGCAGGTCGCGCACCTCCTGGTGCGGTTCGTGCGCGGCCAGCTCCGGGTCGAAGTGGACCAGGACCAGCTCGGGGAAGCGCAGCCCGAGGGCGCGTGCCAGCTCGCCCACGATCACCTCGGCGACCAGCGCCTTGCGGCCCTGCGCGGAGCCGGTGAACTTCACGACGTACGTACCGAGGTCGTCGGCCTCGACGACCCCGGGCACGGAGCCGCCGGAGCGCAGCGGTGTCACGTAGCGGGTCGCGGCGACCTTTCTCAGCATGTTCCCACGCCCCCAGCTCCCGGCCTCCGACATGAAAAGAGCATAGTAACCGAGCGTGACAGTCGCGCGGAGAGCGCCGGATCGCTCGCCGCGGCTCCCTCGAGCGTGCGGCTGCGGCTCCTTCGTGCATGTGACGGAGGTGGTGGTGGAGTCGTACGACGCCCGCCGGTGCCGTCAGGCGATGCGTTCCGGCCGGTCCTGCTCCACGGGGGTGAGGCGGGCCAGGCACAGCGAGGGCTCGACGAACGGTTCCAGCCGCTCGACGCCCATGGGGGCGCGCACTTCCTTCAGCGCGCCGCGCATGAGGCCCAGGTGCAGGGAGCACACCACCTCACGATGTTCCTCGGCGACCTCCCGGAACGGGCAGTGGCGCAACGGGACGACCCGGTCCGGCCGGTCCTGGACGGGGCCGGGGGCGAAACCGACGTCCGCGAGCACCCGGGTCAGCCGCCGGACGGCCTCCTCGGAGTCGATGCGCTGGGCGGGCGAGGGCGTGTCGACGAGGTAGCGGCCCCATGCCTCACCGGCGTCGACCGCGGCCTGCGCGGGCTGCGGCACCGTCTGGGTGATGAGGCCGGTGAGCATCTGGGCGAGCAGCTGGTAGCTGCGGCGGCCTGCCGGTACGGGCGAGGGGGCGGCGTGGTAGACGGTGCGGGGCCTGCCCGGCCGGCCGCGCCCCTCGGTACGGCGCTCGACGAGTCCTTCCTTGACCAGCGTGTCGAGATGGAACCGGGCGGTGTTGGGGTGCAGGCCCGTCTGCTCGGCGACCTCCCGCACGCCCACCGCTTCGGACGTGGCACGCAGTACGTCGAGTACATGCGCCCGGCTCTCGCCCACGGCGGAAGGGCCGGCCGGATCACGCAACGTCTGCTCGCTCATTTCACCAATTTTACCTGGCACGCCTCGTAGAAAATAGGGAAAACCTGTCACCCGCTCCCCGGCGAGCCCGGAGTCCCGGGGCGGCGGCGGATCTGCATGCCGGGGCGGCGGCGGTGGACGGTCACGTAGGCCAGGCCCCGGGGTCCTGCGGTGATGCCGCGCGTGGAACCGTGCGGCAGCCACAGGAGCCCCCCTTCGGTCAGCGGCAGTTCCCCCTCGGGGGTGTCCATCACGCCCTCACCGGTGACGACGAGGACCAGCACGTCCAGGTCGGGCTCGGTGTGCGTGCCGATGCGCTCGCCGGCGGGCAGCCGGATCAGGTTGGCGTCGAGCTGGCGGCCGGACTCGGCCAGCTTCCACAGGACGCCGGTGGGTCCGGGGAGTTCGCCGGTGAGGGCCCGGACGTCGCACAGCACGCGCGCCATGGCCGCGTCCTCCGGCAGGTCGCCGGCCCGTCCCTCAGGCATCGTCGGCCATCCGTGTGATGCGGATCTGCCACTGCTCGGGCCCCGACTCGACGTACTCCCAGGCGAAGCGGCCGGGGTGGGTGGCCTCGAACTCACGGCGCAGCGGCTTGGGGTCGTGGTTGTTGACCAGGACGAAGGACTCGCCGTCCGCGAGACGGGCGAAGCGGGTGAAGATGCGGGGGTGGCGTCGGCCGTGCGGGATCTCGCGGACGTCGAGGACCGCCGGATCCTCCGGTCGGCCGCCTGCCAGGACGGTGGTGAAGTCGCCGACGAGCGCGGACAGGTCGACTCCCGGCAGTGCCGCCAGGGCGGGCAGCAGCACGGCACGCTCCATGCCGAGATGGACGGCGAGCATGCCCGCGAGCGTGCGGGCGGCGCCGACGCGTTCCGCGCTGTCGGTCGCGGCGGCCAGGGCGGCGGCGTGCCCGCCGACCGTGTCCGACGCGGCGCGCAGCGCCCGCACCAGCAGCCGGGTCTCGGCCGCACCGGACGCGGCGGCGTACAGACTCTGCTCGGTGGCCGTCAGCAGACGGCCCAGCCCCTCGGTGAACGCGTCGGTGGGTTCCTCGCCGGACTCGGTGAGCGCGGTCAGCCGGTCCAGCAGTCGCCTGTGGGCCTCCTCGACGACGGCCCGTGCACGGACATCGGGGTCGGTGTCGGTCGCCTGGATGTACACCTCTGCGGCAGGTGGCATGCGTGATCCCTCTGTTCTGGCTGTTGTGGCTGCCCCCTCGGCCGTCCGGGCCGTCCGGGCTGTTCCGGTGGGGGCGGTACGTCCGCGAAGCGCACCACAATTATTACACTCGGCTTCGTAAAAATTGGAGAGATACCGGCCCTTCGACTCTGCCGCGCGGGGTGACTGTCCGCACGACTTGGGCTGCTGCTTGGGGCCTGCCTCCCACAGGGGTGACTGCACGTTTCTCACATGTATATTCATAGAAACCCGGTCGTGAGACCTCTGCCGAAGGAAGGGGACATCATGCACGTCGCCGATATCGTCGCCTCCCCCCGTCGCCGCGCGCCCATGCCCGGCGGCCCGACCGCGGCCGTGCTCACCACCGCGGAGACCTCCGAGCAGGTCGCCGTCGTCCACGTGGAGCTGTCCGCGGGCGCCGTCATGCCCGAACACGACCACGGCGCCTCGCAGATCGTGCTCATCCCCGTGGCCGGCTCCGTCGAGTTGCGCCACGACGGCCGGGTCCGGACGCTGACCGCCGGTGCGGCCGCCGCACACATCGCCGTCGGCGAGCGCGTCGGCCTGGCCAACCCGGGTGAGGAGCCGGCCTCTCTCGTGGTCGTGGCCTCGCCGCCGGCCTTCGCCCGCCGGCTGGAGTCCTGGCCGCCGGCCGGGACGGACTGAGGCCGGGATTCAGCCTGCCGGCACGGTAGTCCGGTTGCCCGCCCGCGCCCTGGTCGGCCGGACAGGCCCTACAGCGCCTCCAGCGCCGGGCCGCCCTCCCCCTCCGCGCCGAGCAGGGGATTCGGCAGCGGACGGTACCGGGCGTCGGCTCCGTCCGCGCCGGTCCAGCGCAGGAGCAGGTTCGTCTTGCCGGGCAGGGTCGGGGAAGTGAGCAGCGCGGCGGCTTCGGGCAGGTCGTGGCAGGCCAGTTCGCGGCGGACGGCCGGCCATGGGTCGAGGGCCGGGTGGCGTTCCACCAGGGCGGCGGCGATCTCGCTGAGATTGTTGACCAACAGGCAGTACACCAGCCGCTCCCAGCCGGCCGCCCGGGACACCTCCGGCAGCAGCTTCACGCCCTCGGCGTCCCTGAACAGCACCTGCACGGGAAGGCCGTCGGCGTCCACCGCGATCACCGAGTTCTGCAGATGCGCCTCCAGGACGACGCCGTGCCGGGCGAAGGCCGTCAGGGCCGGCGGGACGACCTGCCGTAGATACGCTGCCCACCACACCGCCGGATCCACCGGGCCGTCCAGCGGGTTGCCGTCGAAGCCCTCGGCCAGGGCGGCGGCGAGCAGCGGGGTCGCGCCGGGCAGCAGATGCCCGCCCAGCCCGTCGCGGACGACGACGGCCAGTTCCTCGAAGGCGAAGCCGGCGGTGCGGTAGCCGCGGTCGCTCAGCCAGGCCGCCGGGCCGCCGAGGGCCGCGAAGGCCGCCGCGACGGCCGCGTCCGTGCGGCGCAGCTTCAGCAGGTCGTGCCGCCACAGCCGCCGTACGTCGTTGGTGATGCGCACATCGAGGCTGAACTTGAGGAAGAGGTCGGCGTCCGGGGCGCACACGGTGCGGATGGCCGCCGTGGGCCGGACGTCGAAGGGGGTGGTGCCGAGCCGGATCAGCCGGCCGTCCGCGAAGGCCTCGGCGAGCTCGCGGCCCACCAGCTCCAGCTGCCAGGGGTGGGCGGGCAGCAGCCGGTAGCCGGGCGGGGCCTGGCCGAGCGCGTCGAGCGCCGAGGTGTCTCCGTCCTCCACGACCGTGTCCGCGCGCACTCCGAGCAGCACCAGCGGGAAGCGGGCGTACGCCTCGGGCGCGTACGGCAGCCAGGAGGCGACCGGGGCGCCGCCGCGCGCCTTGGGCGCCGGGTGGTGGGGGTGCCCGGTGACGAGGGACTGCTCGGAGAGCAGGTACGGATCGCCGGGCGGTGTCACCCGGTCACGGGCGGCGAGCAGCGCCGCCACCGCCTCCCGGCTGTCGATCATCTCGGCGGGCAGCTCGTCGTTGGACAGGCCGGTGTGCCGGCGCAGCTCTTCGGCCACCAGTTTGACCAGTTCGGTGTGGTCCACGCGCCGCCAGCGGCCCGCCGCGTACACCTCCGGTTCCACGGGGCGCCGCCCCTCGCGGACCCGCAGCAGCCGTCCCCCGCCCGGCAGCCGGTACACCCGCCGTCCCCCCTGGCCCGCGCACGGCTGTGCCACCTCGCGGATCAGGCAGTTCAGCAGGGGCGCGGACGCGTAGGCGTCGGCGCGCCGGCCGACGTCGTCGGTGGGGGGCACGGTCTCCACGGGTTCCATTCGTTCCCTACGTCCACACAGTGCGAAGGTGATCAGTATGTCCGCCCGGCGCGCTAGCGTGGCGCCCGCGTCCGACCCGTACCCGAGGAGCCCGACCGTGCACCCTCTCCCGACCGCCGAGGCCGAAATCGGCGAGGAGCTGGCCGTGGTGCGTCCAGGCCTGGTCTCACGGTACGCGGACGAGCTGAGCGGTGCGCGGGCCTCCGTGCTGACCCGGCTGTGGCGGGCGCTGGCGCACGAGCCGCTGCCGTGGGTGACGGGCCGGGAGCGGGTACGGGACGGGCTGGTGCTGCGCCTCGCCGACGGCCGCACGCTGCACGGGCCGCCGGCGGATCCGTACGCCACGGCCGCCTACGTCACCGCCGTACGGCTCGGCGGCACGTCCTACGAGGATCCGGCGCGCCTGATGACCGGCCTGGCCGTGCCGCACGGCGAGGCCTTCGCCGCCGAACTCCGGCACAGCGCGGCCTCGTTGGCCCTGTCGCGGGCCGATCAGCCGCCGGTCCCCGAGACCCCGCCGCCGGCTGGGACCGCGCCGGACTGGGTGTGGGAGCAGCGGGTCGTCGACGGGCATCCCTTCCACCCCAACTGCCGTTCCCGGCCCGGCTTCACGGTGGCCGAGCAGCTGGCGTACGGCCCGGAGCACCGGCCGCTGGTGGAGCTGTGCCTGCTGCCGGTCGCGGCGCAGGACTGCCTGGTGACCGGGGTGTGGCCGCGGGAGCTGCGGGACGGCGGGCGGCTGCTGGTCCCCGTGCATCCCTGGCAGGCGGAGCACGTGCTCAAGCGGCCCTGCGAGGGCGGCCGTCTCGCCGCGCACCCGCTGATGTCGCTGCGCACCCTGGCCCTGCCGGACGGGCCGCACGTCAAGACCGCGCTCTCGGCCCGTCTGACGTCGTCGGTGCGGGACATCTCGGTCGGTTCGGTGGCCGCCTCGGCCGTCCTGTCGGACTTCGCCGAGGACCTGGCCCCCCGCACGGACGGCCTGCTGCACTTCACCCGCACCCTCGGCGCGGCCACCGCCCACTCCCCCGATCTGGCCGCCGTGTGGCGCGAGTCGCCGCGGACGTACACGGCACCCGGCGAGCAGGTGCTGCCGGTGGCGGCCCTGCCCGTCACCGGCCTTGCGGACTCCCCGTCCTGGCTGGCCGCCTTCGCACGGCTCGCTCTCACGACCGGGCTGCGCCTGCTGGAACTGGGGGTGGCCCTGGAGGCGCACGGCCAGAACCTGCTGGTGGTGCTGTCCGGTTCGGGCGCTCCGCTGCGGCTGGTCTACCGGGACCTCGCCGACATCCGCGTCAGCCCCGCACGGCTGGCCCGGCACGGCATCGCGGTCCCGGAGCTGCCCGCCCGCAACCTCACCGACGACCCGATGGCCCTGCGCCGGAAGCTGTTCGGCTCCCTGGTGGCCGGCGCGCTGGCGGGGGTGGCGGGTTCGCGAGAGGCCTTGCGGGCGGCCCTGGCCGCCGCCGTGAGCGACCTTCCGTGTACGGCAGATGTCCGGGCGCTGCGGGAGGAGCCGCTGCCCGCGAAGGCGTTGACGCTGATGCGGCTGTCACCCGGGACACCGGGCGACCAGTGGACCACCCTGCCCAACCCGCTCGTTTTGGATCAGGGCGCCTCCGATCAATAAGATCCGCCGATGATCACAAGACAACGGCTGGCGGCAGGGGTCTGTGCTCTGCTCGCCGCCCTGACGGCCGGGATCGCCTTCCCCGCCGGCGCGGTCGCCGACGAACCGGACGGCCGGGCCGCCCCGAAGGTCGAACTCGTCCTGGACGTCAGCGGTTCCATGCGCACCCGGGACATCGACGGCGGAACGCGGATGGCCGCGGCGAAGCAGGCGTTCAACGAGGTGCTGGACGCCACGCCCGAGGAGGTCCAGCTCGGTATCCGCACCCTCGGCGCCAACTACCGTGGCAACGACCGGAAGACGGGCTGCAAGGACACCGCTCAGCTGTACCCGGTCGGCCCGCTCGACCGCACCGAGGCCAAGACCGCGGTGGCGACGCTGGCGCCGACCGGCTGGACCCCGATCGGTCCCGCCCTGCAGAAGGCGGCGACCGACCTGGAGGGCGGGGACGGCACCCGCCGTATCGTCCTGATCAGCGACGGCGAGGACACCTGTCAGCCGCTGGACCCGTGCGAGGTGGCCCGCGAGATCGCGGCCAAGGGAATCGGGCTGACCATCGACACCCTCGGCCTGGTGCCGGACGCCAAGACCCGCGACCAGCTCAGCTGCATCGCGGACGCGACCGGCGGCACGTACACCTCCGTGCGGCACAAGGAGGAACTATCCGACCGGGTCGGCCAGTTGGTCGACCGGGCGGCCGATCCGGTGGTGACACCGGTCGCCACCCAGGGCGCCGGGGACTGCGCCAAGGCACCGGCGCTCAAGTCCGGCCTGTACACCGACCGCGAGGAGTTCGGGCAGCAGCGCTGGTACCGGGTGGACGTCGACCCCGGCCAGGAGCTGCGGGCCTCGGTGAGCGTCGCCGACGACCGGGCCGTGAACCCGGACTACGGGCTGCTGCTGCGGGCCGTGACGGTGCACGGCCGGGAGATCGTGCGCGGCGAGGCGGCCGGCACCGGCCGTACGGACGTGATATCGACGGGACTTCGCTACCCGAGGCCCGAGAGCGACGACGAGAACGCCCCGGCCGAGACGGTGTGCCTCCAGGTCACCAACTCCTTCTCGCCGGCCCCCGGTGTGAAGACCACGCCGGGTCTGCCGCTGGAACTGACCGTCGACGTGGTGGACGGTCCGGACAAGGCCGGTGACGTGGCGGCCTTCGGTCTGGGACGCGGCTGGTGGCTGCTCGGCGTGCTGGTGCTGGTCGGCTTCCTGGCCGGGCTGCTGTGGGGCTGGCTGTCGCGCTGGCGGGTCGCGGTGTGGAGGACGAACTGATGCGTATCACTCGTGTGCTGGGCGCCGCGCTGCTGGCGCTCGGGCTGGCCGCCGGGCCGGCCGCGGCCGACTCCTCGCCCTCCCCGAGCGCCTCCGACGACGGCAAGGCGCCCACCCAGGCGGGCACGTCCTTCCGTACGGCCACGGAGATCGAGCAGGGGCAGCAGGCCACGGCGAGCGGCTCCACCGGCGACTACCTCTACTGGTCGTTCCCGGCGGACACCGGGCAGCGCCCCACCGTCAAGGCGACGGTGAAGCTCCCCGAGACGCACGGCTCGCAGACCTGGCAGCTCGACGTGTACGACGGGCTGCGGCGCCGCCAGGCCTGCCAGTACGGCGCCCAGACCCGCACCGCAGCGCAGGGCACCTCCTCGGTCGAGCTGGCCTGCGTGCTGCGCACGGTGCGCGGCTGGTCGGAGCCGTGGGCCAACGATCCGCTGCCGGGCACCTACTACATCCGGCTGACGGTGGTGAACCTCGGCGCGGCCGACCTCGGTCTGCCGGTGAACGCCGAAGTCCGCGTCGACTCCAAGGACATCGGCGGCGCGGCGGCGGTGGACGGCTCGCTGGCCAAGCCGCTCGTCCCCGGGATCGCCGTCAAGTCCGCGGAGGACGAGAAGAACGGTTCCGAGCCGGTGCTGTCCAGCTTCGGCTCGGACGACGGCTGGTCCTCCGGCTGGTGGTCCGACCGGTGGGTGTGGACCGGGATCGGTGCGATCCTGGCCGCGCTCGCGGGCATCGGCGGGTACGCGCTGACGCGGGGGACGGGACGGCCCTCGCGGGTTCCGCCGGGAGTCTGACGCCCTATCAGCGCTGATGCGCCGGAAGGCCCGTCCCCTCGGGGCGGGCCTTCTCTCATGCCTGCCGCAGGGCTTTGGCCGGGGCGCCGTCCCCGGTGACGTCGACCCGGCCGTCCCGCACCGCGTCCGCCAGGCCCAGCTCGCCCCGGGCCACGGCAGTGCAGGTCCCGGAGTCCAGTGCCAGCACGGCGTCGGGCTCTCCCGGGGCGGGTCCGTCGCCGTACACGGGGCCGGACCCCGGACGGACGTCCTCGCCCGCGTACAGGTGGAAGACGCCTTCCTCCAGCCGCACTTCCACGGTCCCCTCGCCCGCACCCGCTGCCCGCAGGGCCCGCAGCAGCGGCAGCGCGAACCAGTGGGCGCGCAGGGCGTCCGTCGGCCGCGGCTCGCCCAGCTCGGCCTGCCCCCACTCCCCCAGCGCCTGGAGGACCGGCAGCAAGTCCCGGCCCCGCGGGGTGAGTTCGTAGACGTAGGCGGCGCCCGGCGGCGGCAGCCGGCGCCGGCCGGCCAGCCCGTCCCGCTCCATGTCCTTCAGCCGTGAGGCCAGCATGTCCGTGCTGACGCCCGGCAGATCCGCGTGCAGGTCGGTGTAGCGCCGCGGTCCGGCCAGCAACTCCCGGACGATCAGCAGGGTCCAGCGATCGCCGACGGCGTCGAGCGCCCGGGCGGTGGAGCAGTACTGGTCATAGCTACGGCGAGTGCGGGGTGACATGCGACGCAGTCTAGACATGTTGTTGGACTTTCCAAGCTCCAACTTGGTAAAACCAAGCAACACCAGTTTCCGGAGGGGCACATGGAGTTCCGGCAGTCGAGCAAGCTCAGCGAGGTGTGTTACGAGATCCGCGGTCCGGTGATCGAGCACGCCGACGCGCTGGAGGAGGCGGGCCACAGCGTGCTGCGCCTGAACACGGGCAACCCCGCGCTGTTCGGCTTCGAGGCGCCGGAGGAGATCCTCCAGGACATGATCCGGATGCTGCCGCGGGCGCACGGCTACACGGACTCGCGCGGCATCCTGTCGGCCCGCCGGGCGGTCGCCCAGCGCTACCAGGAGCGGGGGCTGGAGGTCGGGGTCGACGACGTGTTCCTCGGCAACGGCGTCTCCGAGCTGGTGTCGATGGCGGTGCAGGCGCTGGTGGAGGACGGCGACGAAATCCTCATCCCCGCCCCGGACTTCCCCCTGTGGACGGCGGTGACGACCCTCGCCGGGGGCAAGGCGGTCCACTACCTGTGCGACGAACAGGCCGACTGGTACCCGGACCTGGACGACATGGCGTCGAAGATCACGGACCGCACGAAGGCGGTGGTGATCATCAACCCGAACAACCCCACGGGCGCCGTCTACCCCAAGGAGATCCTGGAGGGCATCCTCGATCTCGCCCGCCGGCACGGCCTGATGGTCTTCGCCGACGAGATCTACGACCAGATCCTCTACGACGACGCCGTGCACCATTCGACCGCCGCGCTCGCCCCCGACCTGGTGGTCCTCACCTTCTGCGGCCTGTCGAAGACCTACCGCGTGGCGGGCTTCCGCTCGGGCTGGCTGGTGGTGACGGGCCCCAAGCAGCACGCGAAGGACTACCTGGAGGGCCTGACCATGCTGGCCTCCATGCGCCTGTGCGCCAACGCCCCCGCCCAGTACGCCATCCAGGCCGCGCTCGGCGGCCGCCAGTCCATCCGTGAACTGACCGCACCCGGCGGCCGCCTGCGCGAGCAGCGCGATGTGGCCTGGGAGAAGCTGAACGAGATCCCCGGTGTGTCCTGTGTGAAGCCCAGGGGCGCCCTGTACGCCTTCGCCCGCCTGGACCCCCAGGTCCACAAGATCCACGACGACGAGAAATTCGTCCTGGACCTTCTCCTGCGCGAGAAGATCCAGGTCGTCCAGGGCACCGGCTTCAACTGGCCGACCCCCGACCACTTCCGCATCCTCACCCTCCCGCACGCCGACGTGCTGGAGACGGCGATCGGACGGATCGGGCGGTTCCTGAGCGGGTACCGGCAGTAGACGGGCCGACGGCAGGCGTACCGGCGGCAGGCGGGCCGACGGCAGGCGTACCGGCAGCAGGCGTACCGACGGCAGGCGGTGCACGCCGGCCGCCGGCCGGCCCTGGACCGATCAGCCTCGCGCGGCCTCCTCGGGCGGCGGCGCCGGCGGGTCGTCGCCCGTGACGCGGGCCAGCAGCGCGCGGGCTTCCCGGATCCGGGGGTGGTCCGGGTACAGACTGCGCTCGCAGTCCTCCAGGGCCTCACGGGCTGCCGCCTCCGCCTCGCTCCGGCGTCCCAGACCATGCAGGGCGACCGCGGTGCCCATACCCAGGCGCCCGCTCAGGCTCCGGTCCCGGAGCGGGACGAACCGGCGCGCCTCCGTGAGCGCCTCCTGGTACCGCCCCTGCCCGTTCAGGCTGATCACCAGGCCGCAGTGCAGGGCGGCGAGCGTACCGCCCTCGGCCCGGGGCAGATTTCCCCGGGCGACGGCCTCGGCCTCCTCGTGACGGTCTTGTCCGCACAGGGCGTCGACCAGGTTGTCCAGCACGCACAACTCGGTGTGCGACACGGAGGTCAGATGCTTGATACGCGTCAGGTCGCGCAGAATGTCCAGTCCCTCGGTCTCCGCCTCGCCGTAGCGTCCCTGACTGTTGAGGACCAGCATGCGGTTGCTCCGGACCATCAGCAGCAGCGCCCGTCCGGCCCCGGTCATCCCCTCCAGCTCCGCGGTGAGGGACTCGAGTTCGGCCAGCACCTGCGTCCCGCGTCCCTGCGCACAGGCCGCTGCCGTGGCCAGGCTCCTGGCGTGCCACCCGACGGCCAGACGCCAGGCCCGCTTGGGCAGTCGCCCCGCTCGCGCCTCGATCGCCCTGGCCCCGGCCTCCGCCTCCTCGTACTCGCCGTCCCTGTACAGCTCGAGGAGACGTTCCAAGGCGGCCACGTCCCGTGGGCGGCGCCGTATCACGCGTGCGATCTTCACAGGCCGTGAGGTTACGCGAGGCCGCCTGCTCCCGGAACTCCGTGTTCAGGCACAGCGGTCCGTGCGGCCGCCGGGAATGATCGGCCGGTGGGAATGATCGGCCGTGCGCCTCTGTTGCCTGACGCAGCGGATGATCAACGAACAGGGGAACTCGCATGGCGGTCGACGTCCAGGGAACGGTGGCCAAAGGGTTCGAGGGCGTGCGCGAGGAGTTCGCCGCGTTCCTCGCCGGGGAGGCGCACGAGCCCGGCGCGCAGCTCGTGGCGTACCACCACGGGCGCCGGGTGGTGGACCTGTGGGCCGGTGAAGGGCTCGACGGGGACTCGCTGACCGGCGTGTACTCCATCACCAAGGGGGCGGCGCACCTGGTCGTGGCGCTGCTGGTGCAGGACGGGGTGCTCGAACTCGACCGTGAAGTGGCCCACTACTGGCCCGAGTTCGGCTCCCAGGGCAAGGAGCGGCTCACGCTGCGCGAGCTGCTCTCGCACCGGGCGGGGCTGGTCGGCGTGGACGGCGGGTTCACCACCGGGGAGCTCGCCGACGACCGGGCGATGGCGGCGCGGCTGGCCGGGCAGAAACCGTGGTGGGAGCCGGGGACGGCGTACGGTTACCACGCGTTCGTGATCGGCGCGCTCACCGGCGAGGTGGTGCGGCGGGTGACCGGGCGGTCGATCGCGGAGCTGTACGAGGAGCGCGTTCGGGTGCCGTACGGCCTAGACTTCTACATCGGTCTCCCCGAGGAGCTGGAGCCGCGGTGCCTCGAGGTGCTGCCGCTGGTGCCCACGCCGGAGCAGGCGGAGCAGCTCGTGGCGCGGGCGGCGGCGCCGGACAGCCTCCGGGGCATCGCCTTCAACGCCGGCGGGCACCGGCCGCCGACCGACCTGGTCGCCTTCGCCAACAGCCGCGCCGTACGCGCGCTCGGTCCCACCTCCTCGGGCGGCGTGGGCAACGCGCGAGGCGTCGCGGGCATGTACGCGGCCGCGATCAGCACCGTGGACGGCGGGGCCGCCCTGCTCACCCCGGTGACCGTGGCCGAGTTCGCCCGGCTGCACACCCCCGGCCCCGACCTGGTGACCGAACAGGTGAACCACTTCGGCCTCGGCTTCGGCTTCGAGTACCTCGCCGAGCGCTATCCGTTCCTCGGCGAGGACTCCTTCGGGCACAGCGGCGCCACCGGCTCCCTCGGCTTCGCCGATCCGGCGAGCGGGGTGGCGTACGCCTACATCCGGCGCCGCTTCGCCTTCCCGTCGGGTGAGGGCGCCTCCCCCGAGAACGGCCGTCTGGCCCAGTCCGTCCTGCGGGCCGCCGCGGCCCTGTGACACCGTGCTGACGTTGACAGGAAGGGAGGGCGGACGTGGGTGATCTCTTTCTCGTCCGGCACGGGGAGACCGAGTGGTCGCGGTCCGGGCGGCACACCGGGTGGACGGACGTGCCGCTGACCGAGCACGGCCGTGAGGAGGCGCGGCGGCTGGTGCCGCTCGTCCGCTCGCATCGGATCGGCGCGGCGTTCGTCAGCCCGTCGCAGCGGGCCCGGGAGACGGCCGAGCTGATCGGGGTGCACGACGCGCGGGTGGACGCGGACCTGCGGGAGTGGGACTACGGCGGGTACGAGGGCGTCACGACCGCGGAGATCCAGCGGACCCGGCCCGACTGGTTCCTGTTCAGGGACGGGGTGGCGCCGGGACCGCCGGACCATCCCGGGGAGAGCGTGGAGCAGGTCGGGGAGCGGGCCGACCGGATGCTGGCGAAGGTCGACGCGGCGCTCGCCAACACCGAGGGGATCGTGCTGCTGGTCGCGCACGGCCACTTCCTGCGGGTGCTCACCGCGCGGCGGCTGGGGCTGCCGCCGTCGGCGGGGGCGCTGTTCCAGCTGGCCACGGGCACGGTGTGCCGCCTGGGCACGGAGCACGACCGGCCGGTGATCGCGGGCTGGAACCTCCGGGCGGCCGAGCCGTCCGTGTGACGGCGGGCGCGGGGGTGGTTGTCAGACCCGGGTCGTAGGCTTCGAGCGGGTGGAGGAGCCTTCGGAGGACGGTGGAGGAACCGTCGGAGGACGGGGAGGGAGGACGCCGTGACACGACCGCCGACCGCCGCGCAGCGCCGGGTCATCGACGCCGCCGACCCCGTGACCGGGCGGGTCAGGGGCACCCAGGCCCAGCTGACGGCCCTGGTCGAGCGGGGCCTGGCCTTCCGTCATCCGCGTCCGCCGCACGACCACTTCCTGACGCCCGCGGGGCATCGGATACGGGAGGCGCGGCCGGAGGCGGACGCTGCCGGCCGTCCCGCCTCCGGGCCGGAGCGGGTGCCCTCCCCCGGCGGTGTGTTCGCCGCCCGCGTCGGCGGCGAGGAGGACACGGCGGGGTACGAGGGCCCCTCGCGACTGCGGGAGGTGTACAGCGCCTGGCAGGGACTGCTGGAGCTGCGCCGGATGACCAACCCGGACGGGGCCACCGACCGGCCGTGCGGCTGGGAGCGTACGCATCTGGTGCGGTCCGCGGCGCTCGCCCTGGAGGCGGCCGGGCACCCTCCGGCCGGCCCCGGCGGCGACGGCTACCGGGTGCGGGCGACGCCGCAGCCGGAGGCGGTCGCGGTGTACGGGCCGCCGGATCCCGGGGCGCTGCGGGACCTCGCGGCCACGCTGGAGCGGGCCGGGTGGCAGGCCGGGGAGTACACCGAGCCGCGGACCAGGACGCGGTATCTGCTGGCGTCCCCGCGCCGGGTGTGAGGCCCGTGCCAGGATCGACGGGTCGGAGTGTGCTGTGCGAGAGGGACGAGAAAGGGACGCAGTGAGCGAGCCGTTTTCCGTGCGGGTGACCGTCCGCGGATACGAGACGGATGTGCAGGGCCACCTCAACCAGGCCGTGTACCTCAACTACGCCGAGCACGCCCGGTGGTCACTGCTGCGGGCGGCCGGGATCAGCCAGGCGGGCCTCATCGCCAGGGGCATCGGCCCGGTGGCGCTGGAGACGACCATCCGCTACCGGCGGGAGCTGCTCGCGGGCGACGAGGTCGACGTGACCTGTGCCTTCGAGTGGGGCGGGGGCAAGACGTTCCGGATCGAGCAGACGATACGCAAGCTCGACGGCACGGTGGCGGCCGAGATCACGGCGGTCGGCGGGCTGATGGACCTGACGGCACGCAGGCTGGTCGCCGACCCGCAGGAGCGCTTCAAGGAACTCACCACGGATCCCGCGCTGTTCGGCCTGTGACCCGCCCAGGCACTTCGCAACACGCCCCGGGGGTACGGCGGCTCGGGTGCCGTACCCCCGGGGCGGTCGGGTGGGTCAGTGTGCCGGTGCCGTCTGCGCCGACTCCGCGATCTCCTGGCCCGCCTCCATCGGGTGGGTGACGTCCTCCGCGTCGCGGCCCTTGCCGATGTGGTTGAAGAGCAGGTTCAGCAGGACCGCCACGACGCAGCCGGTGGAGATGCCGGAGTCGAGGACGATCCGCGCCGTCTCGGGGAAGGCGTGGTAGAAGTCCGGCACCGTGATCGGGATGATGCCGACGGCGAGCGAGACGGCCACGATCAGGACGTTGTTGTCCTTGTCGAGGCCGGCCCGGACCAGGGTCTGGATGCCGCTCGCGGCGACCGAGCCGAACAGGACCACGCCCGCGCCGCCGAGCACCGGGCGCGGCACGACCGCGATCAGCGAGGCCGCCATCGGGCACAGGCCCATCAGGACCAGGAAGCCGCCGCCGACGGCGACCACGAAGCGGCTGCGGATGCGGGTCATGGCGACCAGGCCGATGTTCTGCGCGAAGGCACTGCACATGAAGCCGTTGAACAGCGGGCTGATGGCGGAGCCGAGGGTGTCGGCGCGCAGACCCGCCTTGATCGTCTCCTCGCCGGCGGGACGCTCGACGATCTCGCCGAGGGCGAGCATGTCGGCTGTGGACTCGGTCATCGAGACCACCATCACCACGCACATCGACAGGATCGCGGCGATCTGGAACTGAGGTGCGCCGAAGTGGAACGGGGTGGGGAAGCCGACCACGTCGGCGTCCGTGACCGGGGTGAAGTCCGTGACGCCGAACGGTATCGCGATCACCGTGCCGGCGACCAGGCCGATCAGGACGGCGATCTGCTTGACGAAGCCCTGGGTGAAGCGGCGCAGCAGCAGCACGACGAGGAGGGTGATGCCGGCCAGGGTGAGGTATTTCGCCGAGCCGTAGTCGTGCCCGGCGGGGTTGGGCCCCTGGGCCCAGCCGAAGGAGACCGGCAGCAGCGAGACGCCGATCAGGGTGATCACGGATCCGGTGACGACCGGCGGGAAGAAGCGGACCGCCTTGCAGAAGACCGGCGCCGCGAGGAAGCCGAGGAGGCCGGCGACGATGACCGCGCCGAAGATGACCGGCAGGGCGTCGGACTTGTCCTTGGTGGAGGCGACGATCGCCGTCATCGGGGCGACACCGGCGAAGGTGACGCCGTTGACGAAGGGCAGCCGGGCGCCGATCTTCCAGATGCCGAGGGTCTGCAGGAAGGTGGCGAGGCCCGCGGTGAACAGGCAGGCGCCGGTGAGGAAGGTCAGTTCGGTGCCGGACAGCCCTACGGCCGCACCGACGATCAGGGGCGGGGCGACCACTCCCGCGTACATGGCGGCCACGTGCTGCAGGCCGCTGGTCGCCATTTTCAGGGCGGGAAGCTTCTCGTCGACGGGGTGGGGGGGCACGGCTGGGGGTCGTGCCTCGTCGCGGGATGTGGGGTGAGCGGCCACGGCTGCTCCTCCGGTCGGTTAACACGTCGGCCGACGTGGGTGTCAGGGAGGTGGTGCGTGTGGTCGTGCGGGACCGGGGACGGGTCCTGGGAAGGGCCCGCGGGGGGTGGCGAACGGAGACCGTTCCGGGGCGCGCGTCCCCGCGCGCCCCGGATCCGGCTGCCGTGGACCCCGCTCGGGTCCACGGCTACCGGCCGGGAGCCGTCCCTCCCGGCCGGAGCTCTTCGACTGCTCAGCCCTGCGCCGCGATCCGCGCGAGCCGCTGCGCCTCCTCGCGGGTGGAGCGGGCGATCGCGTCCTCGTCCACGGTGAGCAGGCGGTTGTCCTCGACGATCTGCCGGCCGTTCACGAAGGAGGCCGTGACCGGGGCGGCCGCGCCGAAGACCAGCGCGGTCACCGGGTCGGCGATCGAGGCGTGGGCGAGGGTGTCCAGCTTCCACAGCACCAGGTCGGCGAGCTTGCCGGGCTCCAGGGAGCCGATCTGCTCGGCGCGGCCGAGGACCTGGGCGCCGCCGTAGGTGCCCAGGCGCAGCGCCTGGCGCGCGGTGAGGGCGGCCTCGCGGTGCGGGCCCAGGCGGTTGATGAGCAGCGCGTTGCGCAGCTCGGTGTGGAGTTCGCCGGACTCGTTGGAGGCGGTGCCGTCGACGCCGAGGCCGACCGGCACGCCCGCCTTCAGCATGTCGGGGACCCGGGCGATGCCCGCCGCGAGGCGGGCGTTGGAGGACGGGCAGTGGGCCACACCCGTCCTCGTGCGGGCGAAGGCCGCGATGTCGGAGTCGGTCATGTGGACGCAGTGCGCCATCCACACGTCCTCGCCCAGCCAGCCCGTGGACTCGAAGTAGTCGGTCGGGCCCATCCCGAACAGCTCGTGGCAGAACTTCTCCTCCTCCACGGTCTCCGAGCCGTGGGTGTGCAGCCGTACGCCGAGCCTGCGGGCCAGGTCGGCGCCCTGGCGGAGCAGTTCGGTGGAGACGGAGAACGGGGAGCAGGGGGCCACCGCCACCTGGGTCATGGCGTCGAAGGAGGCGTCGTGGTGCTTCCTGACGGTCTCCTCGGTGGCGGCCAGCGCGCCCTCCAGTGTCTCGACGGCGAAGTCCGGCGGCAGGCCGCCGTCCTTCTCGCTGCGGTCCATCGAGCCGCGGGCCAGCGTGAACCGGACGCCCATCTCGGAGGCGGCCCTGATGATCGCGCCGGACAGGTCGCCGGAGCCGCGCGGGTGGACGTAGTGGTGGTCCATGGCGGTGGTGACTCCGCCGCGGGCCATCATGCCGAGGGATCCCTGCGCCGCCGAGTAGCACATCTGCTCGTCGATGCGCGCCCACGTCGGGTACAGCGCCACCAGCCAGTTGAACAGGTTGTGGTCGGTGGCCAGGCCCCGGGTGATCCACTGGTAGAAGTGGTGGTGGGTGTTGACCAGACCGGGCGTGGCCAGGTGGCCGCTCGCGTCGATACGGCGTACGACGTTCTCCAGGTCCGCGGGGGCCCGGCCGGCGCCGACCGACTCGATGCGGTTGCCGGCGATGACGACGTGCCCGGAGGCGTACTCGGTGTCGTCCGCGTCCACGGTCGCGATCGCGCAGTTCTCGATGACGATGCGCTGGGCTGCCGATGATGCCATGGCGCTTCCTCTTGTCTTTCGGTGGCGGACCCGTGAACAAGGGGGACGGGGTGTCCACGGGGAGGGCACGGCAGGACCCTAGGAGGATTTGAGTGCCGGAGCCGTGCGGCTCCGGGTGCCGAGATGGTGGAAGAACAGGTTGAGCAGGACCGCGACGAGCGCGCCGGCGCTGATGCCGGACCCGAGGACGGTCTGCGCCCAGGCCGGGAACTCGGCGTAGAAGGTCGGCGCGGCCAGCGGGATGATGCCGGCACCGAGCGCCACGGCCACCAGGATGATGTTGGAGCTGTCGTCCAGCCCGGCCTCGGAGAGCGTGCGGATGCCGCTGACCGCGATCGAGCCGAACAGCACGATGCCCGCGCCGCCGAGGACCGGCATGGGGACCAGGGAGACGACCGCGCCCAGCACCGGGAAGGCGCCGAGGACCAGCAGGGCGCCCCCGGCGACGGCGACGACGTAGCGGCTGCGCACCCGGGTCAGCGAGACGACGCCGACGTTCTGGGCGAAGGCGGAGGTGGGGAAGCCGCCGAAGACGGGGCCGAGCAGGGTGGCGATGCCGTCGGTGCGCAGACCGCGGGTGATGGTCCTCGCGTCGGCGCGGCGGTCGCAGATCTCGCCGAGGGCGAGCATGCCGGCGGACGACTCGGTCATCAGCACCAGCATCACGATGCACAGCGACAGGATGGCCGCGGGCTGGAAGACAGGGGTGCCGAAGGCGAACGGCGTGGGCAGCGCGGCGAGCGGGGCGGATTTGATGCCGCTGAAGTCGGCCAGGCCGAACGGGACGGCGGCCAACGTGCCGATGAGCAGCCCGAAGAGCAGGGCGACCTGCTTGACGAAGCCCTTGCCGAAGCGCTGGATCAGCAGGATGACGGCGAGGGTGAACGCGGCGAGCGCGAGGTTCTTCATGGACCCGAAGTCGGCGGCGGTGTTGTCGCCGCCCTGCGCCCAGCCGACGGGTACGGGCATCAGCGTGACCCCGATGAGCGTGATCACCACTCCGGTGACCAGCGGCGGGAAGTATCTGAGCAGCCGTCCGAAGAACGGGCCGATGGCCAGGCAGAAGACACCGGCGACCATCACCGCGCCGTAGATGGCGGGGAGTTGGTGGCCCTTGTCGTTGGTCTCTGCGATGGCGAGGATCGGGGCGATGCCGGCCGAGGAGGCGGCGTTGACGAAGGGCAGCCGGTTGCCGACGAGGCCCTTGACGCCGATGGTCTGCAGGACGGTCGCGACGCCCGCGATCAGCAGGGACGCGGCGATCAGCCGGGTGCGGGCCGCGATGTCGAGTCCGCAGGCCTGGCCGATGATCAGCGGAGGAGTGACGACGCCCGCGTACATCGCGGCGATGTGCTGGAGCGCGGCGGGGACGAGCCGCGAGGGGTGGAGCTTCTCGTCCACCGGGTGCACGGACATGACGGCGTCCTCGGTGTGCACCGGCGGGGTGGAACAGGGGGCTTTCGCCGGCCCCTTTGCAGGCTGTGCCATGGTGTTCCCTCCGGTGTGGCGTGCCCCCGGCCCGGTGGGCGGGTCCGGGGACACGCGTCCCGCGTCAGAGGTTGGTCATGTCGACCGGGATGAGCTGCTCGGCGCCGTCCCGCAGGATGGTGGCCTCGATCAGGCCGTAGGGGCGGTCGGCGGCGTAGTAGACGGCGCCGTCCTTGGCCTCGTTGTCGATCCCGAAGGGCGACAGGTCCGAGCGGAAGTGGTGCTTGTTGGGCATCGAGAAGCGGATCTCGTCGACCTCGTCGCGGGAGTTCAGCACCCGCACGCCCATCTCGAAGAGGGTCTGCTGGAGCGAGTACGAGTAGGTCTCGGCGAACGCCTGCAGCGCGTGCTTGCGCACCCCGTTGTACGAGCGGTCCCAGTCCGGGGCGTGCGAGTCGATGCCGTCCCAGTTGTGCCGCCACCAGGTGGAGACGGTGGTGGCGAGGATGCGGTCGTGGTCCTCCGGCAGGGTGGTGTACTTGTCCTTCAGGAAGCCGAAGAACTCGGAGTTGGTCGAGTTCAGGACGGTCAGGTCCTTGAACCCGGAGAGCACCTGGATGCCGTGGCCGTCGTAGGTGATCTGCGCGACGCGGGTCTCCTGGCCCTTGCGGACGAAGGAGTGGGCGATCTCGTCCGAGCCGACGAAGCGGGCGCCGGACTGCGAGGTCTCGATCCGCTCCCAGGAGTACTCCTCGATGCGGATGCGGGCCCGGTGGATGGGCTCGTTGTTGTCCACGAAGTGGCGGGCCAGCTTGACGCCGAAGTCCTCGGCGCTCCGGATCCCATGCTCCTTGGCGAAGGCGAACACCGTGTTCTTGGTGGTGTCGGTCGGCAGGACGTTGGCGTTGGAACCGCTGCGGTGGACCTCCTCCATGTCGCCGGAGAGGGCGACGGAGACGTTCAGGTCCTTGATGTGGTGCGTGTCGCCGTCACGCGTGATCTTGACGACGCGGTTCTCTGCCTTGCCGTACTGGTTCTGTCCCAGGACGAAACGGGTCATGGTGTCGGTCAGCTCCCTCGGTAAACGGAGTAGCCGAACGGGTTGAGCAGCAGCGGAACGTGGTAGTGCTCACCGGGCACCACCGCGAAGGCGATGGTGACCTCGGGGAAGAACACCGGCCGGCCGTTCTCGCTGTCCCGGAGCGCGGGGGCGTCCTGCTGGGCCGCGGCTTGTTTCTTGGCGAAGTACGGCTCGACCTCGAAGTGGAGCCGTACGTGGGTGGTCCCCTCCGGCAGGGCCGGGAGGTCCTTGCACCGCCCGTCCGCGTCGGTCGCGGAGCCGCCGAGCGCCTGCCAGTCCGCGTCTCTGCCGCTGCGGGCGGAGAGGTGGACGGCGACGCCCTCGGCGGGGCGGCCCACGCTGGTGTCCAGGATGTGCGTGGACACGGAGGCGGTGGTCTCGGTGCTCATGGTTTCCTCTTCGGGCGTCTTCGAGCCGTGGGGCTCAGGCGTCGTCGAGCAGTCGGGCGAGCCGGATACGGTTGATCTTGCCCAGCTCGGCGCGGACGATCTCCCGCTCCTGCTCCGGCGCGTTGCCGATCCGCTCCTTGACCGCGTCCCGCATCTGCTCGCCGGTCCTGCCGGTGGCGCAGATGAGGAAGACATGGCCGAACTTCTCCTGGTAGGCCAGGTTCAGTTCGAGCATCTCCGCCTTGAGGTCCTCGGAGGCGCCGGCCATGCCGCTCTGTTCGCGGGCTGAGGTCGGGTCCCCGGGCTTGGGGCGGCCGATCGGCGGGTGGCCGGCCATCGCCTCCTCCAGGTCGGCCGTGGTCAGCTCGGCCATGGCGGCGTCACTGGCGGCGTAGAGGTCCTCGGGCCCGGCGCAGGGGCGGGCGGCGAGCAGCCGCTCCGCCCACGCCGTGGAGGCGCACGCCTCCAGGAGCGCGGCGCGGGCCGCGGCCTCCGGGAGGGTGTTGAAGCGGGCGAGGCCCGACGGCGTGGAACTCGTAGTCACGGGAGCCTCCGTGGCCGCGAACGGCCTGTGTGCTGAACGGGCTGCGGATAGCTAACGCCCTCCGAAACAACACGTCAACACTTTGTTGAAAATTCTGGGTAAACCCAGGAGCCCCCCTCGGGGCGGCCCGGCCAAGGGCGGCTCAGGCCTCCTTCTCCCGGTTGAGGTAGTTGTAGACGGTGAAGCGGCTGACGCCCAGCGCGCCCGCCACGGTCTCCACCCCGTGCCGCACGGAGAAGGCGCCGCGCGCCTCGAGGACCCGTACGACCTCCTGCTTGGCCTTGCGGTCCAGGTCCGCGAGCGGCATGCCCCGGCGCCGCTCCATGGCGGCCAGGATGTGGTCGAGGGAGTCGGCGAGCTGCGGCAGGCGCACGGCGACGGCGTCCATGCCCTCCCAGGCGAGCACGACGTCGTCGGGGCCGGCCTCGTCGGGCGGGAGCAGCTCGCCGCCGATCGCGTCGACCAGCGGTTTCACGGCCGCGATGAAGGGCTCCTCCCCGGTCACCGCCCGCCCTCCCCGATCACGTTGACCTGGAGCGAGATCCGGGTGGCGCCGGCCTTCAGGGTCTTGCGCAGCAGAGCGTCCACGGCGGTCAGCACGGCGTCGGCGCTCCCCTCCGCGGTGTTGCCGAACGGGCCGACGTCCACGGCGTCCAGCTCGGCGGCCTCGACGACCTCGCGCGCCACCACCGCGTGCGCGGGCGCCTCGTCCAGGTCGAACGGTTCGGTCGTGAACTCCACTCTCAATCGCACGCGCTCAACCTAACGCGCGGGGCCGGTTTCCGGGCAGCCTCGGCCGGCCCGGAGCCCGCCGGCCACCGTCCCCCCTCTTGACAAGCCACGACACCCGACGGCAGTCTTCCATTAAGCAGAAACAAACTTCCGTAATACGGAATACGAGAACGGAAGGGAGCGCGGCCCTGATGCCGGCTTTTGAATCGAGCACAGCCGCAGACCAGCGCTTCGACGTCAACCTGTCGATCCTCTTCACGGAACTCCCGCTGCTGGAGCGTCCCGCGGCCGCCGCCGCGGCCGGCTTCACCGCGGTCGAGCTGTGGTGGCCCTGGATCGACACGCCCACCCCCGAGCGGTCGGAGCTCGACGCCCTGAAGAAGGCGATCGAGGACGCGGGCGTCCGGCTCACGGGCCTGAACTTCTACGCCGGCCGGCTGCCCGGCCCCGACCGCGGCGCCCTGTCCGTCCCCGGCGAGGAGTCGGAGAGGTTCCGCGCCAACATCGACGTGGCCGCCGACTTCGCCCGGTCGCTGGGCTGCACGGCGCTCAACGCGCTGTACGGCAACCGCGTGGAGGGCGTCGACCCGGCCGAGCAGGACGCGCTCGCCCTGGAGAACCTGGTGCTCGCGGCCCGCGCCGCCGACCGCATCGGCGCGATCCTGCTGATCGAGGCGCTGAACCAGCCCGAGTCGCCGCTGTACCCGCTGGTGAGCGCGCCCGCCGCGATCGGCGTCGTGGACCAGGTCAACCAGGCGACCGGCCTCGGGAACGCGAAGTTCCTGATGGACCTGTACCACCTGTCCATGAACGGCGAGGACCTGCCCTCGGTCATCGAGCAGTACGCGGCGAAGACCGGCCACGTGCAGATCGCCGACAACCCGGGCCGAGGCGCCCCCGGCACCGGCTCGCTGCCGCTCGAGGACCTCCTCGGCCGGCTGAGGAAGGCCGGTTACGACGGCTGGGTCGGCCTGGAGTACAAGCCGGGCGACCGTCCGAGCGCGGAGGCCTTCGAGTGGCTGCCGCGCGAGGCGCGCGCGGCGCACTGAACACCTTTGACTTGCACGGCAGTTGAGAGAGGCACCCTCACATGAGCAACCTGGCAGATTCCTCCCGCCCGACCCGCCCGGCGATCGCATGGATCGGCCTCGGCATCATGGGCTCCCCCATGTCCGAGAACCTGATCAAGGCGGGTTACCAGGTCACCGGCTTCACCCTCGAGCAGGACAAGCTCGACCGCCTGGCCGCCGCCGGCGGCACCGCGGCCGGCTCGATCGCCGAGGCCGTCAAGGACGCCGACGTGGTCATCACGATGGTGCCCGCCTCCCCGCAGGTCGAGGCCATCGCCTACGGCCCGGACGGCATCCTGGAGAACGCCAGGTCCGGCGCGCTGCTGATCGACATGTCCTCGATCACCCCGCAGACGTCGGTCGACCTGGCCAAGGCCGCGAAGGACAAGGGCATCCGCGTCCTGGACGCCCCGGTCTCCGGCGGTGAGGCCGGCGCCGTCGAGGCGGTACTGTCGATCATGGTCGGTGGCGAGCAGGCCGACTTCGACGAGGCCAGGCCGATCTTCGAGGCCCTCGGCAAGACCATCGTGCTGTGCGGTCCGCACGGCTCGGGCCAGACCGTGAAGGCGGCCAACCAGCTGATCGTGGCCGTGAACATCCAGGCGTGCGCCGAGGCCGTGGTCTTCCTGGAGAAGTCCGGCGTGGACCTCCGGGCGGCCCTGGACGTCCTCAACGGCGGCCTCGCCGGCTCCACCGTGCTGACCCGCAAGAAGGACAACTTCCTCAACCGGGACTTCAAGCCGGGCTTCCGTATCGACCTGCACCACAAGGACATGGGCATCGTCACCGACGCCGCCCGCAACGTCGGCGCGGCCCTGCCGGTCGGCGCCGCGGTCGCCCAGCTGGTCGCCTCGCTGCGCGCCCAGGGCGACGGCGGGCTGGACCACTCGGCCCTGCTGCGGGCGGTCGAGCGCCTCTCGGGCGCTCAGCTCTAGAGACTTCCGGGCCGCGGCGCCGCTGACACCTGTTCTGTCGCGCCCAGGCGGCGCCGCGGCCCGGAATCCACTTCAACAAACTGTTGACGCCCCGATCGCCCACTTCTAGGCTCCACGAAGCGGAAACAAGTTTCCGCTGCCCCTCGTACGGAAGGTCCCCGATGTCGAAGCGCGTGCTCACGACAGAGTCCGGCGCCCCGATCGCCGACAACCAGAATTCCGCCTCCGCCGGCATCGGCGGCCCGCTCCTCCTCCAGGACCAGCACCTCCTGGAGAAGCTGGCGCGCTTCAACCGCGAGCGCATCCCGGAGCGCGTGGTGCACGCCCGCGGTTCCGGCGCCTTCGGCCGCTTCGAGGTGACCGACGACGTCACGGGCTTCACCCACGCCGACTTCCTCGGCGAGATCGGCAAGCGCACCGAGGTGTTCGTGCGCTTCTCCACGGTGGCCGACTCCCTCGGCGGCGCGGACGCGGTGCGCGACCCGCGGGGCTTCGCGGTGAAGTTCTACACCGAGGAGGGCAACTACGACCTCGTCGGCAACAACACCCCGGTGTTCTTCATCAAGGACCCGATCAAGTTCCCCGACTTCATCCACTCGCAGAAGCGCGACCCGTTCACCGGCCGCACCGAGCCGGACAACGTCTGGGACTTCTGGGCGCACTCCCCCGAGGCCACCCACCAGGTGACCTGGCTGATGGGCGACCGCGGCATCCCGGCGTCGTACCGCCACATGAACGGCTACGGCTCGCACACCTACCAGTGGACGAACGCCGAGGGCGAGGCCTTCTTCGTCAAGTACCACTTCAAGACGGACCAGGGCATCCGCTGCCTGACCAGCGAGCAGGCCGCGGAGCTCGCGGGCAAGGACCCCAACTCGCACCAGACCGACCTGCTCCAGGCGATCGAGCGCGGTGTGCACCCGTCCTGGACCCTGTACGTCCAGATCATGCCGGCGGCCGAGGCGGCGGACTACCGCTTCAACCCGTTCGACCTGACCAAGGTCTGGTCGCACAGGGACTACCCGCTCAAGCGGGTCGGGCGCCTGGTCCTGGACCGCAACCCGGACAACGTGTTCGCCGAGGTCGAGCAGGCCGCGTTCTCCCCGAACAACTTCGTGCCGGGCATCGGCCCGTCGCCGGACAAGATGCTCCAGGGCCGGCTGTTCGCCTACGCGGACGCCCACCGCTACCGCCTGGGCGTCAACCACACCCAGCTCGCGGTGAACGCTCCGAAGGCCGTGCCCGGCGGCGCGGACAACTACGGCCGCGACGGTCTCATGGCGACCAACTCCCAGGGCCGGCACGCCAAGAACTACGAGCCGAACTCCTACGACGGCCCGGTCGAGACCGGCCGCCCGCTGTCCGCCCCGCTGGCCGTCACCGGCCACACGGGCACCCACGAGGCTCCGCTGCACACCAAGGACGACGACTTCGTCCAGGCCGGTGAGCTGTACCGGCTGATGTCCGAGGAGGAGAGGCAGCGCCTGGTCGCGAACATCGCCGGCGGCCTGTCCCAGGTCTCCCGCAACGACGTGATCGAGAAGAACCTCGCACACTTCCACGCCGCCGACCCCGAGTACGGCAAGCGCGTGGCGGAGGCGGTCCGCGCCCTGCGCGAGGACTGACCCGGCAAGCCGCGTCCGGCGCCCCGACGGGGAGGTCGGGCACCGGACGCGTACGCCCCGCGCGGGCGCCGGCCGACCCGGATGAGGGGTGGCCGGCCGGCGACGCGCGGTCAGGCGAGGACCGCGGCGGCGTGTGAGCCAGTGCGGTGGTGAAGGTCCCGGGAACCGCCTTCTCGACCAGAGGGAAGGCCTCCCGGTCCCGTCGCACCCGCCGCGGTCCCAGCCGAACCGCCTCGCGCAGCGAGGCACCCCCTCCCCCGGCTCCGTCCGGCGGCGCGAACGTCCTGTCGCGCCCAGCCTCGCGCCGTCGGACGGTCTCAACAACCACATACCTCACCGGGCCGAGGGGCGCCGGATGCGGACGGTCCCGCATCCGGCGCCCCTCGCTGCGCTGCCGCGGTTCTCGCCTCCTCCGGGGTGCGGAGCGGCTTCGCGCGCAGGACGCTGAAGGCATGAACCACCTCACGCAGCATCCGCACATCGTGGTGCATTCGCCGGCACTGGACGGCTCCCGGCGGGTCACCGAGGGCGATGTGACCCTCGGGCTCGCGTCCCACCTGGACGACGTCGTCGAGATCCTCCGGCTGGCCGACCTGGACCGTATCGAGGTCGAGGAGAGCGACCTCATCGAGTGGCAGGGCGGCGGCCCGGACGACTGGCCTGGCCTGTCGGAGCACGAGGACCTCTGAGCGACGCCTACGACAAGGGGCGTAGGGCCGCTACGGCATGCTCAAATCAAGCTCTGAAACCGGCTCGGGAGGTATCGAGCGCCCCCGCCGGCGGGCAGATTCCCTCACACGGGGCCCGCCGGCACGGGGGCGGCGGGCCCCGTTCTACGGCGGGGGCTCGCTCATGGACAGTGCCGAAAGTGCCGCGACGGAAGGGCCGGCGCCGCACGAGATCGCGTTCCTGCGCGGTGGTCGCCGCGCCGCCCTCACCGTCGCCGTCCTCACCCTTCAACTGAGCGGCAGCGTCGGCCCCGCGCGAGGGGGCATGTTGCGCACCAGGAGACCGCTCGACGACGCGGGAGCGGATCTCCCCGCCCTGACGCGGGCGGCGCACGCCTCCCTCCTCCACCATCCCGCGGACCTGCGGCAGTTGCTGGTCCGGGAGGCCGTCGCCCTCGCCCTCATCGATCTGCGGTACGAGCTCACGGTCGCCGGACTGGTGCCCGTCTTCCTGCCCGGCCGCACCCGGGCCGGACGGCGCGTCCTGAGGGCCCTGCGGGCCGAGTACCCGCTGCCCGGGAGCCGCAGGGGCCTGTCGCCCGAGGACCGGCTGCTCGCCGTGGCCCTGTACGGCGACCGGGCGCTGACCACGCTCATGCCCCGCTTCGCGCGGGAGGGCGGGCTCGCCGGGCGGCGCGGGAAGGCCACCGAGCAGAAGCGGGAGTACGGGCAGTCCTGGGGCAGCGGCGGCGGGTTCAGCTGCGGCGCCGTGTGACGCTCCGCGGACCTGCGGAGCGGAGCCACAAGAGGCGACACGACAAGGGGCGACACGACAAGGGGCGACACGACAAGGGGCGACACGACAAGGGGTGGCCCGTCCGTCGGACGGGCCACCCCTTGTCGGCGTTCCTTGTGTGTCAGACCTTCAGCGTCCTGATCGCCGTCGGCGCGTGGCCGGGCTCGGTGGCCAGTTCCTCGAACTCGACGACGTTGCCGATGTCGTTGGTGCCCGACATGGAGATGTTGGTGACCCGCTCCAGTATCGCCTCGACGACGACCGGCACCTGGAACTCGGCGGCGAGCTTCTTGGCCTCCTCGAAGGCGGCGGACAGCTCGTTCGGGTCGGTCACCCGGATCGCCTTGCAGCCCAGGCCCTCGGCGACCTTGACGTGGTCGACGCCGTAGACGCCCAGCTCCGGCGAGTTGATGTTCTCGAACTCCAGCTTGACCTGGAAGTCGATGTCGAACGCCCGCTGCGCCTGGCGGATGAGGCCCAGGTAGGAGTTGTTGACGAGGACGTGGACGTAGGGGATCTTGTGCTGCGCGCCGACGGCCAGCTCCTCCAGCATGAACTGGAAGTCGTAGTCGCCGGAGAGGGCGACGACCGGGGACTCCGGGTCGGCCTTGGCGACGCCCAGGGCGGCCGGGACGGTCCAGCCGAGCGGGCCGGCCTGGCCGCAGTTGATCCAGTGCCGCGGCCGGTAGACGTGCAGCATCTGGGCACCGGCGATCTGGGAGAGGCCGATGGTGGAGACGTAGCGGGTCTCGGGGCCGAAGGCCTTGTTCATCTCCTCGTAGACGCGCTGCGGCTTGATCGGGATGTCGTCGAAGTGCGTACGGCGCTGGAGCGTGGCCTTCTTCTCCTGCGCGGCGGCGGCCCAGGCGGAGCGGTCGGGCAGCTTGCCGGCCGCCTTCAGCTCCCCCGCCACCTCGACGAACAGCTCCAGGGCGGCTCTGGCGTCGGAGGCGATGCCGTAGTCGGGGGCGAAGATCTTGCCGATCTGGGTGGGCTCGATGTCCACGTGGACGAACGTGCGGCCGGCCGTGTAGACGTCGAGCTTGCCGGTGTGGCGGTTGGCCCAGCGGTTGCCGATGCCGAGGACGAAGTCGGACTCCAGGAAGGTCGCGTTGCCGTAGCGGTGCGAGGTCTGCAGGCCCACCATGCCGGCGTTCAGCTCGTGGTCGTCGGGCAGGACGCCCCAGCCCATCAGGGTCGGCACGACCGGCGTGCCGGTGAGCTCGGCGAACTCCACGAGCAGATCGGCGGCGTCGGCGTTGATGACACCGCCGCCGGCGACGATCAGCGGCCGCTCGGAGGCGGTCAGCATGGCGATCGCCTTCTCGATCTGGGCGCGGGTCGCGGCCGGCTTGTAGACCGGCAGCGGCTCGTAGGTCTCGGGGTCGAACTCGATCTCCGTCATCTGGACGTCGATCGGCAGGTCGATCAGGACCGGGCCGGGGCGGCCGGAGCGCATCAGGTGGAAGGCCTGCTGGAAGACGCCGGGGACCTGCGCGGCCTCCAGGACGGTGACCGCCATCTTGGTCACCGGCTTGGCGATGGAGGCGATGTCGACCGCCTGGAAGTCCTCCTTGTGGATCACGGCGGTCGGGGCCTGGCCGGTGATGCACAGGATCGGGATGGAGTCACCGGTGGCCGAGTACAGGCCGGTGATCATGTCGGTGCCGGCCGGGCCGGAAGTACCGATGCAGACGCCGATGTTGCCGGGGTGCGTACGGGTGTAGCCCTCGGCCATGTGCGAGGCGCCCTCGACGTGGCGGGCGAGGGTGTGGGTGATGCCTCCGGAGGCCTTGAGCGCCGCGTAGAAGGGGTTGATCGCCGCGCCCGGCACACCGAACGCGTCGGTGACGCCCTCGCGCTTGAGGATCTCAACTGCCGCTCGGGCAGCGGTCATACGAGCCATCGAGTACTCCTGCTTCGGCTGTCTTCTGCTGTCTCGGCTGCCGGATTCGCACTCCCGTCGCGCCCTGCGGTGAGCTCTTCCGTACTTCCGTATAGCGGAAAGTAGTTTCTACGATCTGGAATCAATGTAGGGGGGCGCGAGAAACGCGTCAAGGGAGGGCAAGGAGGTGCCCGCCACGCGGCGAAGCACCGGACAGCCGGGGCCCCGCCGGAGCACCATGGGACGGCTTCCTCGACGGCCGCCGCCGGGGCGGCCTCGAACGCGACCTCGATGCGGAGCCTTGGAGTTGGGTCATGCCCGAGAGCGTGCCGGTGCGCTGCCCGGCCTGTCGGCGCGAACACGTCCCCGGCGGCCACGGCCAGTGGCCCCGACCGGAACTGGCCTGCCCCTGCGGCACGACCCTGCGCGTCCCGCCGAGCGACGCCGACACGGAGGAGACCGGGGACCGCGCCGGAAAGGGGAGCGGGATGCGGTCCGGGGACGGCATCCCGGGACGCGGCGACCGCGGGCGACGGGAAGGACGGGAAGGAGAGGCGGCGGAGCACGGCGACAACGCGACGCGCGAGCCCGGGACGGCGCACCGCTCCGGCGCCGGGAGCCGGGACACGGCCGGGCGGCGCCCTCGTACCGGGAGGCGCGGGGTGTTCCGGCCCGTGGTGATCCGCACGGCGCGGGACGCGGTGACCGATGCCGTCCTGTATCTGCGGTGGCTGGGGTACGAGGACATCCGGCGGGCGGACCAGCGGCCGCCGTCCGGTATCGGGCTGGCCGCCCGGGGGCTGGTGGCGCAGGTGGACCCCGCGGCGCGGCCGGCCTCACAGCGCGACGTGGAGTGCCTGTGGCTGACGGCCATGACGGAGTCCGCCGGCGGCGTGTACTTCTCGCTCACCGGCTACAGCGAGCAGGCCCGTACCCGCGCGGACGAGCTTCGCATCGCGTTGTTCGTCCTCGCGCCGGACGGCGTCCCGCGACCGGTGAACGGCCCGGCCGACGCGCTCGGCGGCGCCCCCGGCGTTTGAGACCGGGCGGCCGCCGCCGGCGCGGAGGTTCACATCCCGTCAGGCACCGTACTTCTCGCGCAGCTCCACCTTGCGCACCTTGCCGGACACCGTCATCGGGAAGGAGTCCAGGATCCGCAGCCGGCTCGGGATCTTGTAGTGCGCCAGCCGGCCCGCGCAGAAGGCCCGCAGCTCCTCCAGCGTCAGCGGTTCCTCCGCATCGAGCGGGATGACGCAGGCGAGCACCTCCTCGCCGTACGTCTCGTGCGGAACGCCGACGACCTGGACGTCGCGGATCTTCGGGTGGCCGTAGAGGAACTCCTCTATCTCGCGCGGGTAGACGTTCTCCCCACCGCGGATGATCATGTCCTTGATGCGGCCGACGATCTCGACGTACCCGTCCTCGCGCATCATCGCGAGGTCCCCGGTGTGCATCCAGCGGCCGGGGTCGATGGCCTCGGCGGTCTTCTCGGGCTCCTCCCAGTAGCCGAGCATCACGCTGTACCCGCGGGTGCACAACTCGCCCGCCGTGCCGCGGGGCTGGGTCACCCCGGTGGCCGGGTCGATCACCTTCACCTCGATGTGCGGCAGCACCCGGCCGACCGTGCCGGTGCGGTGTTCGAGGTCGTCGTCCATCCGGGTCTGCAGGGAGACCGGGGAGGTCTCGGTCATGCCGTAGCAGATGGAGACCTGCTCCATGTGCATCTCGGCGACCACCCGCTTCATCACCTCCACCGGGCAGGGCGAGCCCGCCATGATGCCGGTGCGCAGGCTGGACAGGTCGTAGGCCGCGAAGTCGGGGAGGTTCAGCTCGGCGATGAACATCGTCGGGACGCCGTACAGCGACGTGCACCGCTCCTGCTGGACGGCGTCCAGGGTGGCCTTCGCGTCGAAGGACGGTGCCGGGATGACCATGCAGGCGCCGTGCGAGGTGGCCGCCAGATTGCCCATCACCATGCCGAAGCAGTGGTAGAAGGGCACCGGGATGCAGATCCGGTCCTGCTCGGTGTAGGCGATCGACTCACCCACGAAATAGCCGTTGTTGAGGATGTTGTGATGGGAGAGGGTGGCCCCTTTCGGGAAGCCCGTCGTGCCCGAGGTGTACTGGATGTTGATGGGGTCGTCGCAGGAGAGGGCCTCGTACGAGACGTCCGGGGTGGCGCGGGAGAGCAGTGCCTCCCAGCTCGGGTCGCCGATGTACACGACCTCGCGCAGCGCGGGGCACTTCCCGCGGACCCGGTCGACCATCGCCCGGTAGTCGCTCGTCTTGTGGCCGAGGGAGGCGAAGAGCAGCGAGATGCCGGACTGGTCGAGAACGTACTCGACCTCGTGGGTGCGGTAGGCCGGGTTGATGTTGACCATGATCGCGCCGATGCGCGCGGTGGCGTACTGGACCAGGACCCACTCCGGGCAGTTGATCGCCCAGATGCCGACCCGGTCCCCCTTGCCGACCCCGCTCGCGGCCAGCGCCCGCGCCAGTTCCTCGACGTCCGCACCGAACCGGGCGTACGTCCAGCGCCTTCCGGACGGCACGTCGACGAGCGCCTCGCGGTCCGGCCAGGTCGCGACGGCCCGGTCGAGGTTGGCGCCGATGGTGTCCCCGAGCAGGACGGTCTCGCTCGTTCCGTGCGTGTACGACAGCTCAGCGGTCACCGGAAGTCCTCCTCGCGGTACTCGTTGTCCGATCCCGTGGCCGTGGCCTCGCGCAGCTCGATGCGGCGGATCTTGCCGGAGACGGTCTTGGGCAGGTCCCCGAACTCCAGGCGGCGGACGCGCTTGTAGGGGGCGAGGACCTGGCGGGAGTGCTCGAAGAGCACCTTCGCGGTGTCGGGACCGGGCTCCCAGCCCTCCGCGAGCACGACGTACGCCTTCGGCACGGCCAGACGCAGCTCGTCCGGCGCGGGCACGACCGCGGCCTCGGCGACCGCCTCGTGCTCCAGCAGCGCGCTCTCCAGCTCGAACGGACTGATCTTGTAGTCGGAGGCCTTGAAGACGTCGTCGGAGCGTCCGATATACGTCAGATATCCTTCTTCGTCCCGTGATGCAACGTCGCCGGTGCGGTAGTAGCCGCCGGCCATCGCCTCCGCCGTGCGGTCGGCGTCGCCGTGGTAGCCGGCCATCAGGCCGACGGGCCGTACGGACAGGTCGAGCGCGATCTCGCCCTCCGTCGCTCCCGGGGCGCCGGTCACCGGGTCGAGCAGCTCCACCCGGAAGCCGGGGCTGGGCCGTCCCATGGAGCCCGTCTTCAGCGGCTGGCCGGGGCTGTTGGAGACCTGGACGGCCGTCTCGGTCTGTCCGAAGCCGTCCCGGATGGTCACGCCCCAGGCCCGGCGGACCTGCTCGATGACCTCCGGGTTGAGCGGCTCGCCGGCGGCCACGGCCTCGCGCGGCGGGGTGGCGAGCCGGCTCAGGTCGGACTGGATGAGCATGCGCCACACCGTCGGCGGGGCGCAGAAGGTGGTGACGCCGGCGCGGTCCATCTCGGCCATCAGCCGGGCCGCGTCGAAGCGGGTGTAGTTGTGGATGAAGACGGTCGCCTCCGCGTTCCACGGGGCGAACAGGTTGGACCAGGCGTGCTTGGCCCAGCCGGGCGAGGAGATGTTCAGGTGCACGTCGCCGGGCTTGAGGCCGATCCAGTACATGGTGGCCAGGTGCCCGACCGGGTACGAGACGTGGGTGTGCTCCACCAGCTTGGGACGGGCGGTGGTGCCCGAGGTGAAGTAGAGCATCAGCGGGTCGTCGGCGAGGGTGGGGCCGTCGGGGACGAACGCGGCCGGAGCGGCGTAGGCGTCCTCGTACGGCTCCCAGCCCTGCTCGGGCGTGCCCCCGACGGAGATCCGGGTGTAGGAGCCGGGCACGTCCGCGAACTTGACGGTGTCCTCGGCGCGTACGATCACGTGCCTGACCCGGCCGCGCTCGACGCGGTCGCGCAGGTCGGCGGGGCCGAGCAGCGGGGTGGCGGGGATGACGACGGCGCGCAGCTTCATCGCGGCGAGCGCGGTCTCCCACAGCTCGGCCTGGTTGCCGAGCATGACGAGGATGCGGTCCTCGGCGGCGACGCCGCGCGCGCGCAGCCAGTTGGCGGCCCGGTCGGAGCGCTCGGACATCTCGGCGAAGGAGAGCCGGGTCTCGGTGCCGTCCTCCTCGACGATGTGCAGGGCGGTGCGGTCGTTCCCGTCGGCGACGACGTCGAACCAGTCCAGCGCCCAGTTGAAGTGCTCCGGGCGGGGCCACTCGAAGCCGGCGCAGGCGGTGGCGTAGTCCTCACGGTGTTCCAGCAGGAAGTCCCGGGCCCGGCGGAAGGTCTCCGTCGCCGTCGTCATCTGTCCTCCATGGGTGGTCCCGGGTTGGCTCCGGACCATTGCGGGGCGGCTCTGTCACATCGTGTAATCCGTGATGCGGGTCTCACCACCCCCGAACGGGGGTGTGGTGGGCACAGGTCCGTGACGAAAGGGCGAGCAGGTGACGGCGAACGCGTCCGGGGCGGCGGAGATTCGGGGTGCGCTGGTGCGGCTGCGGCGCGCGACGGGCCTGCCGGTCGCCTTCGGCGGCCTGGTCGAGCCGGGCCGGCCGCGGGTACGGATCAGCGAGCTGACGGGTACGGCGACGCTCGCGCTGAGCGCGCTGGCGGTGACCTCCGGCAACGGGCTCGGCGGCAAGGCGGTCGCGCTGGCCCGGCCGTGCGCGGTGACGGACTACTCGCTGTCCCGGCAGATCAGCCACGAGTACGACGCGGCGGTCGCGGCGGAGGGGCTGCGCTCGGTGCTGGCGGTGCCGGTGGTGGTGCGGCGCCGGGTGCGCGGTGTGCTGTACGGCGCTCTGCGCACGGCCCAGCCGCTCGGTGACCGGACGCTGGGCGCGGCGGTGGCGGTGGCGCGCGACGTGGAGCAGGCGCTGGTGGTGCGCGAGGAGGCGCGGGACCTGCTGGCGGCGGCCCGCCCGGAGCCGGCGGACGGGGACGCGGCGACCGGCGCCGCCTGGGAGCAGGTGCGCGAGGCCCACGCGGCGCTGCGCGCGCTGGCCCCGCGGATCACGGACCCCGCGCTGCGCGCGGAACTCCTGGACGCCTGCGGACTGCTCACCGCCGCCGCGGCGCCGACCCCGGCCCGGGCTCCGGCCGCGGCGGAGGGCGTGACCCTGGCCCCTCGGGAGCTGGACGTCCTGACGTGCGTGGCCGCGGGCGCCACGAACGCGACGGCCGCCGCCCGCCTGGGCATCGCCCCGGAAACGGTGAAGAGCTACCTCCGCTCGGCCATGCGCAAACTCGGCGCCCACACCCGCGGCGAAGCGGTGGCGAGGGCCCGCCGGACGGGCGTACTGCCGTAGAGCAGGGGCCGCACGGCGTCCTGGTGCAGCGCCCGGGGGGCCGTGCGACCGCGGCAGGGAGTTCCCGTGATCGGCCGGTGGGGGACCGCCCGGGTGCCGTGGGGCGCGGTACCTTCGAGGGGGCGCGCTTGCGGGTTGGCTATTCAATCCGGCGTGGTTTGAATTCGGTTCTGCCGGGAGTGCTGTTATTTCCCTCACTATGCCGACAGTCCGAAATTCAAGGGCGGGTTGCCTAGAATTTGGCCAGAACACGCCACGAGGGGAGCGGTGACTGTGCGACGGGACTTCAAGGGCCCTGCGAGCTGCCGCTCAGACCTGGTCATCGGCCAGGAGGAGCCGTCCGCGGCGGCACGCGAGCAGCTCGGCCGCGGCGGCAGTGTGCTGCTGCACGGGCCGGCCGGAATTGGAAAGTCGACCGTGCTGCGGGCATTGGCCGCCGAATATGCCCCGCCGGGCCGCACCGTGTTGCGCTGCTCCGCCACCGAGTCCGAATCGCACCTGCCCTTCCTGGCGCTGGCCGACCTCTTCGGTCTGGTCCTGGACGAGGTGGCCGGCAGCCTGCCCGCCGCGCAGCGCACCGCGCTGGAGTCGGCACTCACCGGCCGCGGCGAGTCCACCCTCCAGCGCGACGGCCTCGCCCTGCGCCTGGCGGTGCTGTCCCTGCTGCGCGCGCTCGCCGCGAAGAGCCCCGTCCTGATCGTCGCCGACGACCTGCAGTGGCTGGACTCGGCCAGCGCGGAGCTGCTCGGCTTCGCCGCCCGCCGGCTGGGCGACACCCCCGTGCAGATGCTGTGCGCGGTGCGCACCGAGGACGAGGAGTACGACCGCCACCTGCGCGCCTGCCCGCCGGACACCCTCTCGGTGCGCCTCGGCCCGCTCTCGCGCGCCCAGGTCTCCGCCCTGCTCGACCAGCGCGGCTACACCGGCCTGCCGCGTTCCACGGTCCGTGAGATACACCGCACCAGCGGCGGCAACCCCCTGTTCGCCCAGGAGCTGGGCCGTGCCCTGGCCGAGAACCCCACTCCGCCCCGGCCGGGCGAACCGCTGCCGGTGCCCACCTCGCTGCGCGCCCTGGTGCTCAGCCGCCTGGAGATGCTCTCCGCCGACGCCCGCCGCACCCTCCTCGTGGCCAGCGCCGGCGCCCGCCCCACCCCGGCCCTGCTGCACGCGGCCGGCCGGGAGAACGCCGAGGCCGAGTGCGCCCAGGCCGCCGAACTCGGGCTGCTGGCCACCGAACCGGAGGGTCCGGCCGTACGGTTCGCGCACCCGCTGATCTCGGCCGCGCTGTACGCGGAGGCGCCCGCACAGGACCGCCGCGCCGCGCACGCCGCCCTGTCCACCGCCGCCTCCGACCCCATCGAGCGCGCCCGCCACCTGGCCCTGGCCACCACCGGCACCGACCCGGACGTGGCCGCGCGGCTCGCCGGGGCCGCCGTGCTGGCCCGGGACCGCGGCGCCCCGTCGGTGGCGGCCTCGCTGGGGCTGCTCGCCGCCCGGCACACCCCGGCCGACGGCGTGCCGGGCCCGGACGAGCGCCGGCTCAGGGCGGCCGAGGACGCCATCACGGCCGGCGAGGTGGACCTCGCCCGGGACATCGCCCGTGAGGTGCTGACCCGGGCCACCGTGCCCGCGCAGCGGGTGCGGGCCTGGATGGTGGTGATCGAGGCGGCCGGGCAGGCCCTCGGCGACGTGGACGCCGCCTTCCCGCAGGCGCTGGCCGACGCCGGCGACGACCCGGGGCTGCTGGCCCTGGTCCGCTACCAGCTGGCCTGGCGCGCCCTGGTCGTGCAGGGCGACTTCGCCGAGGCCCGCCAGGAGGCCGCGCACGCCGCCGAACTGGCCGCGCGCGGCCGGGACCGGCGCACGGAACTGATGGCGCTGGCCTTCCAGGCCTCCACCGAGACCCTGATGGGCCACCCGGACGCGCCCGCCACCATCAGACGCGCGCTGAAGGAGCCTCAGGACCCCTACGTCGCCTGCCACCACAACGGTGTCGGCTCCGCCCGCTTCCGCTGGCTGCTGATGAGCGACCAGCTGACCGAGGCGCGGGCGACCATCACCGCCCTGCTGCGCGAGGTGCGGCGGCGCGGCATGGTCGAGAGCGAGGTGCACTTCCTGCGTATGCTCGCCGAGACCGAACTGCGCGCCGGGCACTGCGGCCGGGCCCTGGACCTGGCCCGGGAGAGCCTGCGGCTGGCCCGGGACACCGGCATCGGCGAGGGCCCCACCGCGATGCTGGCCTGCTTCGCCGAGGCCTCCGGCGGCGACACCGGGCGGGCGCTGGCACTGGCCGGGGAGGCGGTCCGGCACGCCGAGGAGGACGGCGACCAGATGTACCTCTCGCGGGCCCTGGCCGCCCTGGGCCACGCCCAGTTCGTGGCCGGTGACGCCCAGGCCGCCGTGGCGTCGCTGAGCCGGGTGCGGGAGCTGGAGCAGGGGCTCGGCGTCACCGACCCCGCGCGCGGCCGCTGGCACGGCGACCTGGCCGAGGCACTGGTCCTGCTCGGCCGTCCGGACGAGGCGCAGCAGGTCGTCGACGCCGCCCGCAAGCACGCGCAGCGGCTGGGCCGGGAGAGCGTGCTGGCCGTACTCGACCGGTCCGAGGCGCTGGTGCGCGCGGCCCGGGGCGAGACCGAGGCCGCCGTCACCCAGCTGACGTCCGCACAGGACCGGCTGGCGAAACTGGGCACCGGCCTGGAGGAGGCGCGGGCCGCCTTCGCGCTGGCCCGGCTGCGCACCCGGCGGCCGGGACCGACCTCGTACGAGGAGGCGGCGCGGCTGTTCCGGCGCTGCCGCGCGCTGCCCTGGCTGCGCCGGGTGGAGGCCGCCGCCACCCGTCCGGCGCAGCCGGACGCCGCCCCCGCGGGACCGGACGGGCCGGCCGTGCTGGACGGTCTGGCGGCGATGGAGCGTCAGGTCGCCGCGCTCGTCATGGAGGGCGCGACCAACCGGGAGATCGCCGGACGGCTGTTCGTCAGTGTGAAGACGGTCGAGGCCACCCTGACCCGGGTCTACCGCAAACTGGGGATCCGTTCACGGGTCGACATCGTCCGATTGGCGGCGGGCCGGCGCGCGAAGTGAGCGCGGCGCGGGTTGACTGACCGCGTGCATCCAGTGAGGGCCCCGGGCCGGGGCGACCGAGGGTTTTCCCTGCCCAACTCCCCTAGGGGGTTCCCTCATTGGAGGCGGGTGCGCCGGACCCTAGCGTGAGGGACGTGCCGCTCGCCCGGGCACGCGGGAGTCCGCGCACCGGATCCTTGGACTTCCGTGCTCCACCCCACCCGTGCGAACCCCCACCGGCGGCCCCCGAGGAGACGCATGTTCGGCCCCACTCGCGCCAGACGGGCACGCGGCAGACGGACCGCCGCCCCGCTCGCGGCCTGCGCCGCCGGCGCCGCGACCGTGCTGCTCACCGCCCCCGGCGCCGACGCGGCCGCCCGCCCCCCGCACGACGTCCCCCAGCCCATCGTCGGCGGCACGCCCACCACGACGACCGCGTACCCCTTCGTCATGCAGGTCACGGACGCGTCCGGCAGGCAGTTCTGCGGCGGCACCCTGGTGGCGGCCAGGAAGGTGGTCACCGCGGCGCACTGCGTGGCCGGTGAGTCCGCCGCCGGTGTGCGGGTGGTCGGCGGGCGCACCTACCGCGACGGCACCGACGGCACGGTGAGCGAGGTCAGCGGCATCTGGATCAACCCGGGCTACACGGACGCCGCGAGCGGGGACGACGTGGCCGTCCTGACGCTGTCGACGCAGATGCCGTACGCCACGGCACCGTACGTCTCCCCCACCGACACGGGCGTGTACGCAGCCGGCACCACCGCCCGCGTCCTCGGCTGGGGCACCACCTCGGAAAGCGGCAGCTCGTCCGACCAGCTGCGGACCGCGACCGTGCCGGTCGCGTCCGACGCCGACTGCGCGAGCGCCTACGGCTCCGACTTCGTCGCGAGCGACATGGTTTGCGCCGGATACTCCTCCGGCGGCACAGACACCTGCCAGGGCGACAGCGGCGGTCCCCTGCTAGTCGGGGGCGTCCTGGCAGGGATCACTTCCTGGGGCAACGGCTGTGCCAAGGCGGGTTATCCGGGTGTGTACACCCGGCTGACCACCTTCTCCACGCTGGTCACGGCACAGATCGGCTCCTGAAGGCCCCCGAGGACCCCTCGGGTGAATGCCAGGGGGCGTTGCGAGCCACCACGAGCGGCCCGCAACGCCCCCTCTCCACAGCGGCGTTCCGCGCTCAGTGGCCGGCGGCGGGCTTCCCGGTCCCGGCGGGGGCCGCCGCTCCCCCCACGACGGTGCCGAACCGGATGCCGTACGACGCACCCGGGTGCAGAACGGACAGCATCCGCTGCCCCTCCTCGGTCACGTCCCGGCGCTGGGCCGCGCTCAGCTCGCCGAAGGCCTCGACGACCAGCGCGTCGTCCGTCAGCTTCCACAGCCCGGCCAGGAAGCCGTCGACGAGGAGGGTGCGGTGGGCCTGGTTGCCCGTCGCGGCGCGGCCCTTGTACCGGGGCGGGACGACGCGGGTGCGGTCGGCGTGGGAGAGCAGCAGGTTGTCGAACTCGGGCAGGAAGCGGGGCGGGGCCGGGGTGTCCGCATCGGGGCGGGGCGCGTCGGGGAGGTCGAAGAGCTCGGCGCCGTTCTCGTCGCGGAAGGTGACCAGCCTCGGGCGGAGGCGTTCGAAGGCGTCGCGCAGCCGGGTCAGGCCCGCCCAGGTCTGCATGTCCTTCACCGAGGCCGGTCCGAACGCGCCGAGGTAGCGCAGGACGGCCTCGTCGATCGTGGGCGTGTCCCCGGCGGGCCGGCCGAACCAGTGTTCGGCGGTGGTCAGGGCCACCTGTCCGCTGCGGCCCCACAGTCCGCGCGGGGTGACCTGGACGAGCGGCAGCAGACAGCGGGCGGCGACGCCGAGGGCCCGCGGGTCGGCGTCCGGCCAGGTCGCCGACAGCGCCTCGCGTAGTTGCCCCATGGTGCGCGGCTCGGCCTCGACGAGGTCGCGGGCGATCGCGGCGAGCCGGTCGAGGTCGACGCCCGCGAGCCCCCGGCGGAACAGGGTGAGTTCGCGCTCGCGGGCGGGCTGGACGAGGGAACGCAGGGAGAGGCAGTCGTCGGCGGTGTGGGTGTGGATGGTCGAGCGCAGGGTGACGATGCGGGCGACCTCGCGGCCGGCCATCAGCCGGGACAGCTCCTCGGGTGCGAAGCCGTCGAGCCGGGCGGCCAGGGCGTAGTACGGCGGCCTGACGTTCTGCGCCTGGAGGCCCACGAGGTGCCGCACGGCGGCCCTGGCGTCCAGCGCGGAGCGGCGCAGCAGCAGCTGCCGGGCCAGGGTGGCCCGGTTGAGCGCGCGCACCCCCAGCACGGGGGCAGTCGGGGAGGTCTTCGTACGGCTCGTCGCGGTGGTCGTCGCCCTCTTGGTCATGCCCGGCACGGTAGCGCCGATCGAGGACAGGTTCTGTCCGCTTGCACCCGCTTTTCGGGCGTCACCGCGGCACGGCGTCGGAACTCCGGCCGGTCCGCCGTGCCGTCGAACTGTCGGTCCGTCGTGCCGTCAGTCCGCCTTCCGGATGTCCGCCAGGGTCGACTCCGGCTCCTCCGTGACGGCGAGGTCGCCGAGACTCACCATGCCGACGGGGCAGCCGCCGTGCTCGACGACGGGCAGCCGGCGCACGGCGTACTGGCGCATCAGCTCGGCCGCGCGATCGGTGGTGTCCTCGGGCGACAGGGTGACGACGGGCGGCCTGGTGCAGACCGATCCGGCGGTGGTGGTGTGCGGGTCGCTGCCGTACGCCACGGCACGGATCACGATGTCGCGGTCGGTGAGGACGCCGAACAGGTCGCAGTCGTACGCCACCAGGACATCGCCCACGTTCTGCTCGCGCATCACGCGGGCGGCGTCCTCCAGCGTGGTCATCGGCTCGACGGCCACCGCGCCGGGGGACATCACATCGCGTACTCGGTGGGTCATGGGGGCACCTCCCGCAACGGGTCCACGGACGGCCTGCTGCCCGCCGCGTAGCCAGAAAGGACGGTCCCAAACCGGCCGAGGGCGCCATGAAGCCATGCGAGCAGGCCCCCTGGGCCTCCTCCGCGGGCGCCTCGGCGGCGCGCCTCATCCTCCCGGGTCCGGCTCCGGCGCGGGGCCCGCCCGCCAGCCGGTCCAGCGGTGGACGGCGACCGCGATCACCGGGCCGTCCGGCGGGTCCTGCCGGTACTGCGGGTACTTGCGACGCAACTCGGCGAGGGCGGCCTCGTACCGCTCCCGGGTCCCGGCTTCCGACGTGTCCGGCGCGTCCGGCGGCAGGATCCGGGCGTCGCCGTCGGCGCGGACCCACCACAGGCGGTCCCAGTCCTCGTCGAAGTCGTCGGCGAGCAGACAGACGGCCGGGTGGGCCTCGATGTTGCGCAGCCGTTTGAGATGGGTCGTGCGCTTCGGCTTGCGGTCGACCGCCGTCACGATGCCGTCGGCGCCGTCGGTGGCGAACACCACCGGCACCAGGTGCGGGCGCCCCGCCTCGTCCACCGTGGCCAGCCGGGCCACTCGCGCGGCCGCGAACCGCCGCCGCGCCTGGTCGGGATCCATCCGTGGCACGGGCCTCACTCCCGTCCTCGCTGCCGTGTCGGCGTCAGTGACCGTGTCGGTGTCACCGAACCGTGACCGTGTCCGTCCGCCGCGCCGGGTACCCGCCCAGCAGCCGGTCGGCCACACAATGGGCGGCAGAAGGCCGGTGGGACCCCCGACGAAGGGAGAGGCATGCCGTGGCTTGCGGTTCCGCTGTGGGACGTGGCCAACGGTCAGGGTCTGCGCCAGCTGGCCGAGCTCGGGCTCGCGCTGCTGCTGTCGAGCCTGATCGGCTGGGAGAGGGAGGCACAGCAGAAGAGCGCGGGCCTGCGCACCCACACCCTGGTCGGGGTCGCCAGCGCGCTGATGATGGAGGTGTCCCAGCACGGCTTCACCGAGGTGCTCGGCCTGCCGAACGTGTCCTTCGACCCGTCCCGGGTGGCCGCCCAGATCGTCTCCGGCATCGGCTTCATCGGCGGCGGTCTGATCTTCGTACGGCGCAGCGCGGTACGCGGGCTGACCACCGCCGCCACCATCTGGCTGACCTGCGCGGTCGGCATGGCCTGCGGGGGCGGGCTGCCGATCCTCGCCCTGGCCACCACCGCGCTGCACTTCCTCGTCGTACGCGGCTATCCCCACATCGCGGGGCGGTTCCCCGGCGGTGGGGTGCCCGGCACGGTCGAGGTCCGTCTGACGTATCTGACCGGCCGGTCGCTGCTGCCGCGGCTGTTGGAGGCCTGCACCCGGCGGGGCTTTCGCATCCTGGAGGTCAGGGCCGACCGGCTGCCCGGCCGCACGGACGCCGCCGCCCGGGTGCTGCTGCGCCTGGAGGGGACCACCGACGCCGGGCAACTGGCCTCCGAACTGTTCCACGACGAGGGGGTCATCGACGTGCAGCTCGGTCTGGGCGAAGAAGACGACGCGTAGGAGGCGGGTTCCGCCCCAGCGGGCGTAGGCGGTGCACACGGTGCATGGCCTCGGGCGCGGGAGGGCACCCGGGGCGCACTGTGCACCTGCGACAGGACGAGCCGCGGACTCTGCTGACGGGGTGGTTCAGCTTTCCGGACGGGGAGGCGACCGCCGGGGACGTGCTGGCGCTGCACCGGGTGGAGGACGTACTGCGGCGGTCCGGGCCGGCGTACGACGTCGCCTGGAGCCCCGGGTTCCGGCCCGGCGGCCTGCATCTGGAGGACGTACGCCCCGAGCGGTACGGGCGGCTGGTGTTCGTGTGCGGGCCGCTGCACGGGCCGCAGATCGAGCGGCTGCACCGCAGGTTCGCGCACTGTGTGCGGATCGCGGTGGGCGTCTCGGTGATCGACCCCGGCAGCCCGGCCGTCACCGGCTTCCACCGCGTCCTCGCCCGCGACGCCCCGGCGGCCGAACCCGCCCTGGACCTGGCTGCGGGCGCTCCCGCCCTGCCGGCGCGGCCGGTGGTCGGCGTGGTCCTCACGCACGGGCAGCACGAGTACGGGCCGGCCCGCCGCCACGACGTGGTCGCCCGGGAGGTGACCGCCTGGCTGCACGGCAGGGACTGTGCGCGCCTGGAGCTGGAGACCCGGCTCGACACCCGCGACTGGCGGCTGTGCGCCACGCCCGCCCAACTCCAGTCGGTACTGGCCCGCCTGGACCTGGTGGTCACCGACCGGCTGCACGGGATGGTGCTCGCGCTGCGGGCCGGGACGCCAGCGCTGGCCGTGGACCCGGTGGCGGGCGGCGCCAAGGTGACCGCTCAGGCGCGTGCCTGCGGCTGGCCCGCGCTGGTGCCCGCGGAGCGGCTGGCCACGGCCGAGCTGGACCGCTGGTGGGACTGGTGTCTGACGTCGGGCCGGGCGGCGGCGCGGCGGCGGGGCGACGCGTTCGCGGCGGATGCCGGGCGGGACAGCGCCGAGGGCCTGCCGGCGGTACTGCGGCCGCCGCCCGCCGGTTAGCACGGGGGCGTACGGGCACTCGGAGCAGGACGCGGCAGTTAGCTCGGTCCCTGTAGGAGCAACAGTGTCGACAAGCCGACTCCCCGATCACGAACAGCGGATACTGGACGAGATAGAGCGCGCCCTGAGCCGTGACCGCCGGCTGGTCCGGCGGCTGCGCGTCTCGCGCCGCCGGGGCCCGGACCTCGCCGGAGTGGTCTCCCGGGTGGCGCGGTACGCGCCCCGGCCATGGACGGTGGTGGCCCTGCTGGCCGTCTCCGTCGCCCTGATGACGGCGGGCATCGTCACCTCGGACCCCGGGGTGATCTGGGCGTTCGCCGTGGTGTGGCCGGTGGCGCTGTACGCCGTCTTCCGGCTGCTGTGCCGGCGATCGCGAACGTCCTGAGCGAGACCGCCTGGGCTCGCTCGCGCCGTTTGACCCGTTTGTCCACCGGGGCCGGGGGGACCCGCGTGGGCAGGAGGTGATCGTCGTGCCCGAGCCCGGAAGCAAGAAGTACGACGTCAAGCGCGCGAGGATGCGCAAGGAGGCGGAGCGGTCGGGGATCTCCGACCAGGACGCCAACAAGGCCGCGAACGAGGAACTCCAGCAGGACCCGAAGCTGCGCAGCAGCGGCCCGCGCACGGAGCGCGGCCGGGGCCCGAAGAGCGAACGCTCCGGGAGGACCGGCCGGTCCGGGAGGACGGGCTGAGTCCTCGGTCCGCACCGCGACGCCGAGTCCCGCGGCGCCGAGTCTTCGGTCCGCACCGCTGCACGAGTCCTCGGTCCGCACCGGGGCGGGGCGCCGTCCCGTCCCGGTGCGGACCGTCCCCTCCTCACCCCGTCCGCCCTGCTTCAGCCTGTGTAGCGGCGGGCCTTCGACCGGCGCTGACTGCCCTCCAGGAGCCGCAGCCGCCCCTCCACATCGGGCGGCAGCACACGCCGCTCGCGCAGCACCCAGGGCAGCGCGGCCGCCGCCGCGGCGAAGGCGCGCAGGGACGCCGTGTCGCGGGGCACCGTACGGGCCAGGTGCAGGGTGCGGCGCAGCGCGGACCCGGCCGGCCGGCGCAGCCAGGTGAACCACAGGGTGTTGCGGATGCCGTCCCGTCGGCGGCGGGTGGAGTCCCGTACGGGCGAGGGACGGTGATGGATCGTCAACTGCTCGGCGTACGTCAGCCACCAGCCGTCGGCGGCCAGGTCCGCGGCGAGCAGTTCCTCCTCACCGCCGAGCCACAGCCGTGGGTGGAAGCCGCCCGCGCGCCGGAACGCGTCGGTGCGCAGCACGGTCGCCGCGGCGAGGAACGAGCCGAGCGCCGGGCCGGGCAGCCAAGGCGGCCCCGGGACGGGTGAGTTGCGCAGCTCCTCGACGATCGGGTCCTCCCTGCCGCCGGGTTCGACGAGGATCCGCGCGGTGACCGAGCCGAGCGCGGCGTGCCGGTCCAGGAGGTCGGCGGCGGCCGAGAGCGCGCCGGGCGCCCACCAGGAGTCGTCGTCGCAGAAGGCCACATACGGGGTGCGGACCTGGCGCACGGCCAGGTTGCGGCCGACGGCGCCGAGGTTGCGGCCGGGGCGCAGCAGCCGTACCTGCGGGTGGTGGTGGGCCACGGCGGCGGAGGTGCCGTCGGTGGAGCCGTTGTCGGTGACGATCACCTCGGGCTGTTCGGGGAGCCGGGCGAGGTGGTCGAGGGTGCGCAGGAGTTCGGGACGCCGGTTGTGGGTGATGACCACGACGGTGGTGCGGGGATCGGTCATCGGGTGCCTCCGCGGTCCGTGTCCAGCAGACGGGCGGCGCGCTCGATGTGCGGGGGCAGGGCGCGGCGGGCCCGGAGGGCGGCGGGCAGGCGGGTGAGCGTCTCGTTCAGGGCATGCCGGGCCTGCGGGTCGCGGCGGGCGTCGGCGGCCAGGGCGCGGGTGCGGGCGAGGGCGTACGGCAGGGGCCGGCGCAGCCAGGCGGTGAGGAGTTCGTTGCGGCGCATGACCGCGGGGCGGTCGGGGCGCGGGCCGGATGCCGGATGGTGGTGGGCGACCACGTCGGGGCAGTGGATGACGCCCCAGCCGCGCGCGGCGAGGTCGTAGGCGAGCAGGGTCTCCTCGGCGCCGAAGAAGAGCACGGGGTGGAAACCGCCGGCGTCGAGGTAGGCGGTGCGGCGGACGACCGAGGCGCAGGCGAGGAAGCCGAGGACCTGGGTGCCGGGCAGGTCGGTGGCCTCGCCGAGCGGGGAGTCGGCGAGCACCTTGTTCAGCGGGTCGGGTTCCTGCTCGGGGCCGACGAGGGTGCGGGCGGCGAGCAGGCCGAGCCGGGGGTGGTCGTCGAAGTGGCGGGTGGCCCGCGCCAGTGCGCCGGGCGCCCACCAGGAGTCGTCGTCGCTGAAGGCCACGTAGGGGGTGTGCAGGGCGCGGACGCCGTGCGTGCGGGCGAGGGCACCGCGGTTGAACGGCAGCGACAGGACCCGCACCTGCGGAAACTCTCGGGCGAGCAGGGCGCGGGTGTCGTCGGTGGAGGCGTTGTCCGCGACGACGATCTCGGGGCGTTCGGGGAGGGCGAGCAGGTGGCGGAGGGTGACGGCGAGCCCTGCGGACCGGTTGCGGGTGGCGATGACCACGCCGACGGGTGTGTGTTCCATGGGTCCGGTCCACCTCGGTCAGTCCGGCGGCTCGGGGAGCGCGTCGAAGGCGTCCAGGACCTCTTCGGTGCCGATCCTGAGCAGTGCGGGGTCGGGGCTGCGGCCGTGCGGGTCGCCCTCCGGGCCGTGCCACAGGGCGCGGTGGCGGGGGTCGTCCCGGGGCGGTCCCCAGCGGCTGGGCGGGACGGGGCCGCACAGGGTGAGCGACGGGGTGGCGTGGGCGACGGCGAGGTGTGCGATGCCGGTGTCGCCGCTGACGACGGCGCGGGCGCGGGCGACCAGCGCGGAGAACCGTGCGAGGGGCAGGCCGCCGCCGAAGACGTCGGTGTCGGCGAGGCGGGCCCTCTTGGCGAGGGTGGCGACGAGATCGCCCTCGTCCGCTCCCCCGGTGACGACGACCCGGTGGCCGCGGGCGCGCAGGGCCTCGGCGACGGCGGCGAACCGGCGTACGGGCCAGCGGCGGGCCGGTGATCCGGCGCCGGGGTGCAGCACGACCGCGCCGGGGGCCGGGGAGTGGGCGGTGGGCGGCGGCAGCCGCAGGTCGGTGGGGTCGGCGCAGACGCCGTACCACCGCAGCAGCCTGCACCAGCGGTCCCGCTCGTGCTCGTCGGCGTACCAGGGCGGCCCCTCGATGCCGGGTGTCTCCGGATGCGCGAAGGCCAACAGCCGCCCAGGGCCCAGGTCCGCGAGGAGCCGGTGGCTGGGCGGCCCGTTGCCGTGCAGGTCGACGGCGACCTCCGGGGGCGGGCCGGTCCAGTCGAGGGCGCTCGGTACGGCCCGTCCGGGCGCGGAGGCGGGAAGCAACCGGTCCACGGCCCCCGTCGCCGCCGCGAGCGGCCCGAGCCCGGCGGGCGCGGCCAGCACGATCTCATGCCCTGGAAACCCCCGCCGCAGCCCCCGCAACGCCGGAACCCCGGCCAGCAGATCCCCGAGCCCGAGCGCCCGGAGCACCAGCAACCGCCGGACGCCGACGGCCCGGGTCCCGGCCCCCACCGCCGGTTCGCTCTCACCGGACCCGCTCGCAGGTTCGCCGGGGACCACCGGCCCGCCCGCGCCTGGAGGTGCCGGGCGCCCGGCGCCGGCCCGGTCGCCCAGCGGAGCCCGGGCCCGCCCCCCGGCACCGCCGGGAGACCCGGCCGCCGCACACCCGCCGGTCGCCCACAGCGCGCCGCGCACGTCGCCGGGCTCCGCACGCCCGAGGGCGGCCGCGCCCCCGAACCCGGACGCGGAGCCGGACCCGGAGCCCATCGCGACTGCGGGCGCCGAGGGTCCGGCTGTCCGGGCCGCCGCGGGCCGGGCCTGCGGCGTGTCCTCGGGCATGGGTCGCGCGGCGCCGCGCAGGTGCCCGTGCGGCCCCGTCGGCGGGTGGGCCGTCACGGGCGGCCCGGAAGGGGTTCCGGTCATCGCGCGCCCTCCGCCGCCCTGGCCATCAGGGCCGTCGAGGAGCGGCCGTCGAGGTAGGGGAGCAGGACGGCCTGGCCGCCCCATTCGTCCAGGAGCGCCGCTTCGGGGAGTTCGGCGCCGGCGTAGTCGCCGCCCTTGACCCAGACGTCGGGGCGGAGTTCGACCAGGAGGCGTTCGGGGGTGTCCTCGTCGAAGACGGCGACGGCGTCGACGCAGGCCAGGGCGCGCAGCACCCGGACGCGGTCCGCGAGCGGGTTGACCGGCCGGCCCTCGCCCTTGCGGCGCCGTACGGAGGCGTCGGAGTTGACGCAGACGACCAGGCAGTCGCCGATCCTCCGGGCCGCCTGGAGCAGGCCGACGTGTCCGGCGTGCAGCAGGTCGAAGCAGCCGCCCGCGGCGACGACGGTGCCGCCGGTCGCGCGGACCTCGGCGACCAGGCCGGCCGGGTCGTCCGCCGGGGGCGCGGTGCCGGCGGCACGCGGGGGGCCCAGCAGACCGGCCGCCCCGCCGGCGCCCACGAAGGCGGTCGCCGCGGTGACGGCGCCCTCCACGGCCTCCCCGACGAGCACGCCGTCCGCGAGCTGTCCGGCCGCCGTGGCGGCGAAGCGGTCGCCGGCGCCGCACGGGTCGCCGTGGTGGGCGGCCGGCACCGGCACCAGAAGGGGGTGTTCGCCGTACGACAGCAGGGCGCCGCGCGCGCCGAGGGTCACCGTGACCGCGGCGACCCGCCAGTGCCGTACGAGCGCGCAGGCCTCGTGGGCGACGGTGCGCAGGTCGCTGCGGGGCGCGTCAGCGCCGTTCTGGTTCCGGTCCGCGGGCAGTGCGGCCGCGAAGCCGTGGGCCTCCGCGCGGGCCGGGGTGACCAGGCGGGTGCCCGCCACCGGCGGGCCGCCGCGCGGGTGCGGGTCCCAGACCTCCGGGGGGCGCCCGCGCAGCTCGGCCCGCAGGGTGTCCGCCGCGCCCCGGCCGTAGTCGGAGACGAGGACGGCGGAGGCGGCGGCGAGCGCGGCGCGGGCCTCATCGGTGGCCTCACGGGCGCGGCCGGCGCCGTGGTCGAGGCGGACGACGGGGCGGCCCTGGGCCAGGACGCGGGTCTTCTGCGGCACCTCGCCGCTCATCGGGAGCGGGACGACGGTCAGAAAGGGCTCCAGGAGCCGGCGCAGCTCCCGGCCGCCCGGGCCGTCGTCCAGGGCGGTGATCAGGGTGACGTCGCGGCCGTCGCGGGCGGCCAGGTACGCGGCGAGGGCGGCGCCGCCCGGCCGTACCCGCTCCGCGCAGTCGGCGACGACCGGGACGGGCGCGTCGGGCGCCAGCCGGTCCGCGTGTCCGGTCAGGTCGCGGTCGAGCAGGGCGTCGCCGACCACGACCAGGGGTTCCTTGCCCGTCATGTCACCTCCCGCCCCGTGCCAGCGCCGCGTCGAACGCCGCGCAGACCATGTGCACCGCGACCAGGTGGAGTTCCTGCACGGTGGCCGTGGAGGCCCCGGCCGCGCAGAGCGCCTCGTCGCTGCCCGCGCTGAGCGGGTTGGGCGCCGGTCCGGTCAGCGCCCAGACGCGCAGGCCGGCGGCCCGGCCCGCGTCGGCGGCGGACAGCAGGTTGGCGCTGGCGCCGCTGGTGGACAGCAGCATCAGGACGTCGCCGGGGCGGCCGTGGGCGCGCACCTGACGGGCGAACACCTGGTCCACGCCGTAGTCGTTGGCGATGGCGGTGGTGCTGGAGGTGTCGGCGTGCAGGGCGATCGCGGAGAACGGCGGCCGGTCGTCACGGTAGCGGCCCACGAGTTCGGCGGTGAGGTGCTGGGCCTGGGCGGCGCTGCCGCCGTTGCCCGCGGCCAGCAGCCGTCCCCCGCCGCCGAGGACGGCGGCGAGCCCCTCGCCCCAGCGCTGGGTGATGTGCGCGCAGCCGCGGAACCGTCCGAGCGCGGTGAGGAGTTCGTCGCAGTGCCCGGCGACGGCCGGTGTGTCGACGCTCATGACGTCACCTCCGGGGAGTCGGTGGCCATCACGCCACCTCCGAGTCCAGTGCGCCGTCGGCGGTGCCCCTGGCCCGCCGGTAGACCTGTTCCGCGCCGTCGGCGACACGCCGCCAGGTGAAGCGGGCGAGGACGCGCTCCCGGCCGGCCGTTCCGTAGCGGCGGCGCAGCCGGTCGCTGCCGAGCAGCTCGCGGGCCGCGGCGGCGACGGCGACGGGGTCGCCGGCCCTGACCAGCCGGCCGGTGCGTCCGTCGGCCACCGAGTCGCGGTGGCCGCCGACGTCCGTGGCGAGAACGGGCACCGCGCACGCCATCGCCTCCAGCGGCACGATCCCGAACGGCTCGTACACCGGTGTGCACAGCACCAGGTCGGCGCCGCGCATCAGCGCGGGCATGGCGGCCGGGTCGACGGCGCCGAGGAGCCGTACCCGGTCGGCGACGCCCTCGGCCACGGCCAGCTTCAGCAGCCGTTCGGCCTCGGGTTCGGTGTGCAGCAGCCCGGCCGGCGGGCCGCCGGCGACGAGGAGTTCGGTGTGCGGGATCCGGGTGAGAGCGCGGATCGCCTGGTCGTAGCCCTTGCGGGGGACCAGCCGGCCGCAGGAGAGCAGCCGGTGGCGCTGCGCGCGGGCGGGCGCGGGGGCCGTGGCCGGGTCGGCGCCGGGGTGGAAGCGGTCGGCGTCGACGCCGCAGGGCACGACGGACACCCGGCGCGGGGAGATGCCCATGTCGGCGAGTTCATGGACCTCGTCGGTGCAGGTCGCCAGGACGCGTTCGCAGGTCCGGCCGATCTGCCGTTCCACGCCGATGCGTTCGATCGGGCTGGTGTCGGCGCGGCCCTGGTGGCGGCGCTTGACGGTGCCGAGGGCGTGGAAGGTCTGCACGACGGGGATGCCGTGCGGGGCGGCGCCGAGCAGGGAGGCCATCCCGGACATCCAGAAGTGGGCGTGCACCACGTCGGGCCGCTCGCGGCGCCAGACGCGCGCCAGATACGCGCCGAAGGACGGCATGTGCTCGAACAGGGCGTCCTTGGGAAGGGCTTCGGGCGGTCCGGCCGGTACGTGTTCGACGACGGCGCCGCCGGGCAGCGGCACCCGGTCGGGCAGGCCGGGGGCGTCGCGCCGGGTGTAGACGGTGACGTCGTGTCCGCGGCGCGCCAGTTCCTCGGTGAGCCGGGCGACGTACACGTTCTGGCCGCCGGCGTCCACCCCGCCGAGCGCGGCGAGCGGGCTCGCGTGCTCGGACACCATGGCGATCCTCATCGGGTCACCTCCTTCAGCAGCCGCTCCCAGTCGTCCAGGAAGCGGGTCAGCCCGTAGCGGGCGAGCGCGGCGGTCCGCGCCCGTTCGCCGACCGCGCGGGCGTGCGCCGGGTCGGCGACGAAGTCCCGTACGGCGTCGGTCAGTACGTCGATGCGGTTGGAGACCACTCCGGCGTCCGGGGGCACCGCCTCGGTGACCTCGGTGGTGGCGAGGGCGGCCACGGGCATGCCGAGGTGCATCGCCTCCAGCAGGGACAGCCCGAGGGAGGTCCAGCGGACCGGGTGGAGGTACAGGCGGCGCCGGGCCATCGCCGTGTGGAGCTCGCGCTGGACCAGTTCGTGCGAGCGGCAGCGCCCGGGCGGCAGGCCGAGGTGGCCGGCGAGCCCGTCGGTGCCCATGCCGAAGACGTCCAGCGGGGCGGCCCGCGCGAAGGCGGGCAGCAGGTCGGTTCCGGTCGTACGGCCGCGCCGGACCGGCTCGTTGACGACGACCGCCGCGTGCGGCAGCTCCCCGGTCCACAGCGGGCCGGGGTCGACGATGCCGTGCTCGATGACGGCGGTCTCGGCGCCCGCGGCGTCCCACATCAGCCGGTTGAAGTGCGTGACGTGCACGAGCGGGATGTCGCCGGGCAGGCCGGCGACGGGGTGCCTGGTGTCGGGGACGTCTCCGTGGGGGGCGTTGTGCTCCAGGTACACCATGGGCGGGCGGCGCCCCAGCCACCGCCGTACGAGGTCGTACTCGTGCGGGCGTTGCAGGACGACGAGGTCGACGCCGGCCTCCCGCAGTCGCTCCGGCGGGAGTTCGATCACCGACCCGGGCCAGTCGAAGGTGCGGGCGCGGCCCAGGCCGTCGGGTCCGCGGCCGGGAGTGACGGGCACGAGGTAGGTGTGCGGGCCCTGGACGAACGCGGTGGTCCAGGAGCCGTGCACGTGCCAGATGAGGATCCTCACGTCGTCATCACCTTCTCCACGGCGGCGAGCACGTCGTGCGCGGTCACCGACTCCAGGCAGGGGTGCCCGGGCACCGGGCAGGTCCGGGCGCGGCTGCCGGCGCAGGGCGCGTCCTGGTTGCCGAGCAGCACGTACGGCACTCCGTAGGGGCGCCAGCGCTCGGCGGGCACGACCGGCGCGAACAGGGAGACGACGGGGGTGCCGACGGCGGCGGCCAGGTGTGCGGGCCCGGTGTTGCCGGTGACGACCGCGCCGGCTCCCGCCAGGACACCGGAGAGTTCGGCGGCTCCGGTGCGGCCGCCGAGGTCCAGCCCGCGCCCGCCGGCCACGTGCGAGGTCAGGCCCTTCTCCCCGCGGCCGCCGGTGACCACCACCCGGTGTCCGGCTGCGGCGAGTTCGCGCACGGCCTCCGCGCAGCGCTCCGGGCTCCAGGCGCGCGCGGGGACGCTGGCGCCCGGGTGCAGCACGACGTACGGCCCGGGGCCGGTCAGGCCGGTGGTGTCCGGCGGGGGCAGCACCCGCAGCCGTCCCTCGTCGGCGCGTGGGAAGCCCGCGGCCCCGGCGAGGTCGAGCGCTGCCTCGGCCTCGTGGGCGTGCGGGGCACGCCGGTGGCGTACGTCGAGCAGGGAGCCCGGGTAGTCCACGCTGTCGGCGGCGATGTGCGGTACGCCGGCCAGGCGCAGCAGCAGCGCGGTGGGCAGCGCGGACTGGTGGTGGGAGGTCAGCACCAGGGCGGTCTCGGCGTCGAGGGAGGCGAGGGAGTCGACCAGCTTGTCGGTCTCGGCGCGGTCGACGGGCGGCGGCTCGAAGGAGGCCCAGGGCGCGTCCCAGACGAGGATCTCGTCGACACCGGGCAGCAGCCGGGCGGCGGGTTCGCCGCGCGGCCCGCACAGGAGGGTGACCCGTTCGGCGCGGGCGGCCACGGCACGGACGGCCGGCCCGGCGAGCAGCACGTCACCGAAGCTGTCCAGTCGGGTGACCAGAGCCTTCATCACGGCCTCCGGGTCTTCATCGCGGCCTCCCGGCCGGCTCGTTCGGGCGCGGGCCGCCCGGAGCCGGTGGTGGTGTGGGCGGCCTCGAGGGGGCGTTCGCCGGCCAGGTCGCGGCCCCAGGGCGGGCCGTTGAGCACGGCGCGCGCGGCCGTCAGCAGGTCCGGGGCCACATGGTCGGCTGCGGCCGTCTCCTGCGGTCGGGTGACCGGGGTGGGGACGAGGATGCCGTGGGCGCCCGCGCGGCGGGCGGCCTCCATGTCGGCGCCGATGTCGCCGATCACCACGACGGCGTCGGGCGGGGTGCCCAGCCGCCGGGCCGCCCAGAGGATCAGACCCGGCTCCGGCTTGCGGCAGCGGCAGCCGTCGCCGGGGCCGTGCGGGCAGACGGCCCACGCGTCGAAGGGGCCGAGGAGTTCGTCGACACGCTCGTCGACACGGCGGACGTCCGTGGGGGTGATCAGCCCGCGGGCCACTCCGGACTGGTTGGTGACGACACCGGTTCCGATGCCGCCCGCGCGCAGCAGCCGCACGGCCTCGCGGGCGCCCTCGACCGGGCGCACCCGTTCGGGGTCGCCGTTGTAGGGCACGTCCTCGACGAGGGTGCCGTCCCGGTCGAACAGCACGGCCCTTACCGGGTTCACGGGCCTGACCGGCTTCACGGGCCTGGCCGGGTTCACGAGGCCACCTCCTGCCAGGCGGAGGCCGCCCGGTGGCGCCACATTCCGCTCAGCCAGTGCCAGCTGGCGGCGGGCGGGATGAGGACGCTGGTGACGGCCATGGTGGTCACCTCGTACCGGGTGCGCGGCCCGGGCACGATCCGCGCCCAGGCGAACTCCGCGGTGCCCGCCGCCCAGCCGAGCCCGGCGACGGCGGCGGCCCGCCGCCGCCCGGCCGCGGCCAGCGCGCAGGCGGCCACGCCCGCGGCGGTGACGGCGAGGTGGGAACGGATGCGTCCGCGCGGGGCGACCGCCTTGTGCCACCAGTCGGGGCCGTGCAGACGCAGCATCAGCGCGTCGTCGGCGTTGCCGCGTTGGGCGCGCAGGGACACCCAGCGGTCGGCCGGGCGGACGGGGTGGCGCGTGGTGCGGCGGCCCTGGCGGATGCGCCAGCCCGCCTCGAGGACGCGCAGGGCCAGATCGGCGTCCTCGCGGAAGGCGCGCCGGAAGCGTTCGTCGAAGCCGGCGACCTGCTTGAGCGCGTCGGTGCGGTAGGCCATGTCGGCGGTGATCCAGCGGGCCCGGGCGAGAGCGGCGGTGCCCCGTTCCCAGTCGGTGGGCCGGCGTTCCCCGGGCAGGGGGACGGCGATCACGCCCTGGACGGCCGCGGTGTCGGGGCTCGCCTCGGCCAGGTCCTGGACCAGCTGGTCGCACCAGTGCGGGCCCACCTGCACGTCGTCGTCGAGGAAGGCCACCCAGGGCGTGGTGACCGCGCGCAGCCCGGTGTTGCGGGCGGCCGCCGGTCCCCGGCCGCCGCTGGTGAGCACGGTGGTACGGGCGCGCAGGTCGCCGAGCACGGCCAACGGGTGCTCCAGGGCGCGTGGTTCGGGCTCGGGCCGGTCGTCGACCAGCACGATCTCGTCCGGCTGGGGGCCGTGCGCGGCGGCCAGCGCGGCCAGGCAGTCGGCCAGGGTGTCCCGCGCCAGGGTGGGGATCACCACGGCGTAGGCGGGTCCGGTGGTGCGGGGGCCGGCCGGCCCGTCGGGGCGGCTCACGCGTACGCCCTTCCCCTGCGCACCGCGTACGGGCCGATCGCCAGCAGGTCGACCGGCGCGGAGCCGAAGCACTCCAGCGCGTCGCGCGGGTCGTCGACCATGGGCCGGCCGGCGGTGTTGAGGCTGGTGTTGACGACGACGGGCAGCCCGGTGCGCCGCTCGAAGCCGCGCAGCATGCGGGCGACCAGTGGCTCCTGCCGCTCGTCGACCGTCTGGATGCGGGCCGTGCCGTCGACGTGCACCACGGCGGGAACATGGTCGCGCCAGTCGCGGTGGACGTCGTGCACGAAGAGCATGTACGGGCTCGGAAGCGTGCCCCGGAAGAGCTCGTGGGCGCGTTCGGCGAGCACCATGGGCGCGACGGGCCGGAACTCCTCGCGGCCCTTGACCCTGTTGAGCCGTTCGAGGTTCTCGGCGCGGCCCGGGTGGGCGAGCAGGGAGCGGTGGCCGAGGGCGCGCGGGCCGTACTCGCTGCGCCCCTGGAACCAGGCGACGATCCCGTCGCGGGCCAGCTCCTCGGCGACCGCCTCGGCGATGTCGCCGGGCCGCTCGTAGGGTACGGCGGCCCGCTCCAGCCATCCGCGCAGCTCTTCGTCGCTCCAGCTCCGTCCGAGGTCGGCGCCGGGCATGGGGGCGGGGACGTCGCCCTCGCTCGCGGCCAGGTACAGGGCGCCGCCGAGCGCGGTGCCGGCGTCCCCGGCGGCCGGCTGGACCCACACGTTCCGGTACGGGCCCTTCGCGGCGATCTTCGCGTTGGCCACGCAGTTGAGGGCGACCCCGCCTGCCATGGTGAGCGCGTCGCCGCCCGCCTCGCGGTGCAGCCAGTGGACGAGCTCGAGGAGCACCTCCTCCAGGACCGCCTGGCAGCTCGCGGCCAGGTCGGCGTGCTCCTGGGTCCAGGGCTGGTGCGGGGCGCGCGGCGGGGCGAGGGCGGACCAGTCGACGCCGTGGGCGCGGAAGCCGCCGTCGCCGGAGGCGTGCACGTGCGTGCGCAGCCGGGGCAGGAAGCGGGGCTTGCCGTAGGAGGCGAGCGCCATGACCTTGTACTCGTCGCTGCTGCGCAGGAAGCCGAGGTGGTCGGTGAGCTCCTCGTAGAGCAGGCCGAGGGAGTCGGGCAGGGCCTGTGCGGCGAGCGTGTCGAGCTTGTCGTCGTGGAAGCGGCCGGCGAGGTGGGAGGCGGCCTCGCCACGGCCGTCGAGGACGAGGACGGCGCTGTCGGGGTGCGGGGAGGCGGGCCCGGCGGAGGCGGCGTGCGCGATGTGGTGCGGTACGAAGACCACCTTGGCGGGGTCGAGTCCGGGCAGCGCCTCGGCGAGGAACTCGGGGGCGCGGCGCGCGTACTCCAGGCGCAGCGGGTCCCAGGGGTCGAACAGGCCCATGTCGGCGGCCGGGCGGGCCAGGGCGGGATCGAAGGAGTAGGTGACGGCGTCCAGTTCGCCGGGCCGGACGCCCGCGTGCTCCAGGCACCAGCGGGCGGAGAGTTCCGGCAGTTCCCACGCGGAGAACGGCACCGGGCGCTTGCCGTGCTTGCGTCGGCTGAAGCGCTCCTCCTCGGCGGCCGCGACCGTGCGGCCGTCGACGACGAGGGCGGCGGCCGGGTCGTGGAACAGGGCGTTGATACCAAGGATGCGCATGGGGGTGGGCTCCGTCCCGTTCGGCGATGGTTCAGCGAGTGGGGACCGCTCGGTGCGCCGGGCACTTCGGGCTTCTGGGTGCCGCGGCCCAGCTGTCTCAAACACGTGAAGTCAACTGATGCCAGGAAAAGCCGGATTTTCGCAATATGTGGCCTTTTGACCACTCGACGTGAAGGCCGCTGGCCAGGAGGCGGCAGTACGGTTCGGGACACCGGGGTCTACTGCCGCCGCGGCGGCCTCAGGCGGCGGCCGCGCGGGCGAACCAGCCGATGGTGCGCTCCAGCCCCGCGCTCCAGTCCACGCGCGGCTGCCACCCGAGCCTTTCCCGGGCCAGCCGGGTGTCGGGCCGGCGCCGGGCGGGGTCGTCGACGGGCCGGTCGACGAACCGGATGCGGGAGGCGGAACCGGTGAGCTCCACGATCCGGCGGGCCAGATCCAGCACGGTGATCTCCTCGCCGCCGCCGATGTTCACCGGGCCGGCCTCCGCGGACGCGGCCAGCGCGAGGATGCCGTCCACCGTGTCGTCGACGTAGCACAGCGACCGGGTCTGGCTGCCGTCCCCGGCGACGGTGAGGGGCGTACCGTCCAGGGCCTGCGCGATGAAGGTGGGTACGGCACGGCCGTCGCCGGTACGCATCCGGGGGCCGTAGGTGTTGAAGATGCGGACGATGGCGGCGTCGGTGCCGCGGGTCGCCCGGTGCGCGGTGACCAGGGCCTCGGCGAAGCGCTTGGACTCGTCGTAGACGCTGCGCGGGCCGACCGGGTTGACGTTGCCCCAGTAGCTCTCGCGCTGCGGGTGCTCCAGCGGGTCGCCGTAGACCTCGGAGGTGGAGGCGAGCAGGAAGCGGGCGCCGTCGGCGCGGGCGCGCTCCAGGGCGTTGCGGGTGCCGCTGCTGCCGGCGTCGAGGGTCTGCAGCGGCAGCCGCAGATAGTCGGCGGGCGAGGCCGGGCAGGCGAAGTGCAGGACCAGGTCGAAGCGCCCGGGCAGGCCGCGCAGGGCGTCGGGGTCGGTGGCGTCCGCGCGGACGAAGCGGAAGTCGCGCCGCCGCTCCAGTTCGGCGATGTTGGCGTGGGCGCCGGTGGACAGGTCGTCCAGGCACAGCACGCCGGTGCCGGCGTCGAGCAGCCGCGCGCACAGATGGGATCCCACGAAGCCGGCTCCACCGGTCACCAGCGCCCGGCGCCAGTTGCGTCCGCTCACGGGGCTCTCCTCCCACTCGCCTTCACTTGCGTGTCGGCTGAGTAACCCCGTGGCCGTACGGGCACACATCGACCCCCACGGGTCGACCGGACGGCAATCGATTACTTGTTCGACTCCATGGGGTGCCGCGTCTGCTCGGCGGTGAGGTCGCGCCGGTAGCCGATTCCGGGCAGCCCGACCACGGTCGTCTCCCCCACGGGGACGAACCCGTTGCGGGTGAGCACGGTCATGGAGGCCCGGTTGTCGAGGGTGGTGACCGCGGTGAGCGTGTGCAGCCCGTACGTCCCGGCGGCCAGCCGGCACACCTCCCGCACGGCGGCCGTCGCGACACCGCGGCCGGCGGCGTGCTCGCCGATCCGGTAGCCGAGTTCGGCGGACCCGTCGGTGACGTCGACGAGATTGACGCGGCCCAGCAGCGTGCCCTGTTCGTCCACGACGACGTGGAAGTGGCAGACACCGGCGTCCTGTTCGGCGAGCCGGTCGTGAAGGCGGGCGGCGAATTCCGCGAAGTACCCGTCGCCGCGGTCGGAGACGAAGCGGGAGAAATACCGCCGGTTCTCGCGTTCGAAGGCCAGCAGTGCATCCTCGTGGTCGGGCCGCAGCCGCTGAAGGGTCAGCATGGCCGCGAGCATACGGCCGGCCGAGTGACCCGTGAACGAACCTGCCGGTGCGGGGCCCCTGTTGCCTACGATCAACGCGTGGTCGACTTCTTCCTCGAACGTACGGCACCGCTCCCCCTCGACGAGGCCTGGCGGCGGCTCACACGATGGCACCGTCACGGCGACGGGGTCCCGCTGACCCGCGTCACGGTGGTCACACCCGGACCGACCCGTGAGGGCACACGGCTCGTGGCCCGTTCGGGGATCGGCCCGTTCGGTGTCGACGACCGCATGGAGGTGACGGTGTGGCAGCCGCCGGCCGGGGACGAGCCGGGCCGGTGCCGCCTGGAGAAACGGGGCCGCCTGATCCTGGGCTGGGCGGAGCTCGAGGTCCGTCCGGGGCCGGGCGGCCGTGCCCGGGTGCTGTGGCGGGAGGAGTTGCGGGTGCGCTTCCTGCCGTCCGTCTTCGATCCGCTCCTGGAGCGGACGGCCCGCACGGTGTTCGGGCGTGCGGTGAACAAGCTGCTGCGGCGGGCGTGACACCCGGGCGGCGCGGTGGGTCTCAGGCCACCGAGCCGATCCGGTCCGCCGGGGCCGCTGTCCGGTCGTGGTGGATCGGGGTGTGGGCGCCGGTGAGCGAGACGCCGCTGCCGCCTCGCCGGGCGGCGACGATCTCCGCGGCGATGGACACGGCCGTCTCCTCCGGAGTGCGCGCCCCGAGGTCCAGGCCGATCGGGGACCGGAGGCGGGCCAGCTCCAGCTCGGTGACGCCGACCTCGCGCAGGCGTTCGTTGCGGTCGAGGTGGGTGCGGCGGGAGCCCATCGCGCCGACGTACGCCACCGGCAGCCGCAGCGCCAGCTTCAGCAGGGGGACGTCGAACTTCGCGTCGTGGGTCAGGACGCAGAGGACCGTACGGCCGTCCACGTCCGTGCGCTCCAGGTACCTGTGCGGCCACTCGACGACGATCTCGTCGGCCTCCGGGAAGCGCGCCCTGGTGGCGAAGACGGGGCGGGCGTCGCACACCGTGACGTGGTAGCCGAGGAACTTCCCGGTGCGCACCAGCGCCGAGGCGAAGTCGATCGCACCGAAGACGATCATCCTGGGCGGCGGCACCGAGGACTCGACGAGCACGGTGAGCGGGGCGTCGCAGCGGGAGCCCTGCTCGCCGATCTCCAGGGTGCCGGTGCGGCCGGCGTCCAGGAAGGCGGACGCCTCCGCGGCCACGGTGCGGTCGAGCTCCGGATGGGCGCCGAAGCCGCCCTCACGGGATCCGTCCGGGCGGACCAGCACGGCCCGGCCCATGAGTTCGGACGGTCCGGACACGATCCGCGCGACCGCCGCCGCCTCCCCTCGGGCGGCGGCGGCCAGCGCGGCCGCGAGCACCGGCCGGGCCGGAGCGCCGGCCCGTACCGGTGTGACCAGGATGTCGATGACGCCGCCGCAGGTCAGGCCGACGGCGAAGGCGTCCTCGTCGCTGTAGCCGAAGCGCTCCAGGACCGACTCGCCGTCCTCGAGCGCCTGTTGGCACAGTTCGTAGACCGCCCCCTCCACACAGCCGCCGGAGACCGAACCGATGGCCGTTCCGTCGCTGTCGACGGCGAGGGCCGCGCCCGGTTGCCGGGGCGCGCTCCCGCCGACCGCGACCACGGTGGCCACGGCGAAGTCACGGCCCTGCTCGACCCACCGGTTCAGCTCCTCGGCGATGTCCAGCATCTGTCGGTCTCCTTAAGCAGCGGTGGTGTGAAGGGTGTTGCCGGGCGGGTCAGTGCACGCCCAGCCAGCCCTCGATGGGGTTCAGGGCGAAGTAGACGAGGAAGATCACCGACAGCCCCCACATGAAGGCACCGATCTCCCGGGCCTTGCCCTGAGCGATCTTGATGATCGTGTACGAGACCACGCCGGCGGCGACGCCGGGCGTGATGGAGTACGTGAACGGCATGATCACGACGGTCAGGAACACCGGGACGGCCGTGGCGCGGTCGCCCCAGTCGACGTGCCGGGCGTTCATCATCATCATCGCGCCGATGACGACGAGGGCCGCGGAGGCGACCTCCGACGGGACGATCGCGGTGATCGGGGTGAAGAACAGGCAGGCCGCGAAGAACAGACCCGTGACGACGGAGGAGAAGCCCGTGCGGGCGCCTTCCCCGACGCCCGTCGCGGACTCGACGAAGACGGACTGGCCGGAGCCGCCCGCGACACCGCCGATCACACCGCCGGCGCCGTCGATGAACAGCGCCTTGGACAGGCCCGGCATACGGCCCTTGTCGTCGGCGAGGTTCGCCTCGGTGCCGACGCCGATGATGGTGGCCATGGCGTCGAAGAACCCGGCGAGGACCAGGGTGAAGACGATCACCGTGATCGTCATGACGCCCACGTCGCCCCAGCCGCTGAACGACACATGGCCGAAGAGCGAGAAGTCGGGCATCGACACGGGGCTGCCGTGCAGTTCGGGGGCGCCGTTCACCCACTGCTTGGCGTCGATGACACCGGCGGCGTTCAGGACCGCCGCGACGGCGGTGCCGCCCACGATGCCGATGAGGATGGCGCCGGGGACGTTGCGGGCCTGGAGGGCGAAGATCAGCAGGAGCGTGCCCGCGAAGAGGAGGACCGGCCAGCCGGCCAGCTCACCGCCGGGGCCGAGGATGACGGGGCCGCCGCCGGGGGCCGGGTTGCGGCCGACGAAACCGGACTTGACCAGGCCGATGAAGGCGATGAACAGGCCGATGCCCATGGTGATGCCGTGCTTGAGCGGCAACGGGATCGCGTTCATGATCATCTCGCGCAGGCCGGTGACGACCAGCAGCATGATCACGACACCGTAGGCCACACACATGCCCATGGCCTGAGGCCACGTCATCTGGGGCGCGACCTGGGTGGAGACGACACCCGACACGGAGAGTCCGGCGGCCAGGGCGAGCGGCACCTTGCCGGCGAAGCCCATGAGCAGGGTGGTGAACGCCGCGCCGAGCGCGGTCGCGGTGATCAGGGCCTTCTGGCCCAGGGTGTCCCCCGCCACGTCCTTGCCGGACAGGATGACGGGGTTGAGCAGCAGGATGTACGCCATCGCCATGAAGGTGGTGACGCCACCGCGCACTTCACGCGCGACGGTGGATCCCCGCTGGGATATGTGGAAGTACCGGTCGAGCCAGGACCGTCCCGCCGGGACGCGGCTGCCCGCGCCCGCGTCTTCGGCGGTGGTCCTCGGCTCCACTGACTGCTGGGTCATGGGGCCATCTCCCAAGGTTCATAGGGGCACCCGCGTGGAAGCCTTCCGGGGCACGGGATTTGGGAATGGACGACCCGGGGGACGGCCCGAGACGAACTCACTGCTGGTACTTCAAGACCGCGAGCGGAGCGGAGCTCGAAGAGGTGGGGAGTGCTCCGGGCGGCGTGGCGGAATGTGACGTTCCGTGCGCCGCCCGGAGGGCTTTCAGGGTTCCTCGCTCACGCCTTGCCGGTGAGGTGCTCCGGCCGGACGGGTGTGCGCGGGAGTTCCAGCCCGGTCGCGTTCCGGATCGCCGCGAGGACGGCCGGCGTGGACGACAGGGTGGGGGCCTCGCCGATGCCGCGCAGCCCGTACGGGGCGTGCTCGTCGGCGAGTTCGAGCACGTCGACCGGGATGGTCGGCGTGTCGAGGATGGTGGGGAGCAGGTAGTCCGTGAAGGAGGGGTTGCGGACCTTCGCCGTCTGCGGGTCGACGATGATCTCCTCCATGACGGCGATACCCAGGCCCTGGGTGGTGCCGCCCTGGATCTGCCCGATGACGGAGAGCGGGTTCAGCGCCTTGCCGACGTCCTGGGCGCAGGCCAGTTCGACCACCTTCACCAGGCCGAGTTCGGTGTCGACCTCGACGACGGCGCGGTGCGCGGCGAAGGAGTACTGCACGTGGCCGTTGCCCTGGCCGGTGCGCAGGTCGAACGGCTCGGTCGGCCGGTGCCGCCACTCCTCCTCGACCTCCACGGCCTCGCCCTCCAGGACGTCCACCAGGTCGGCGAGGACCTCGCCGCCGTCGGTGACGACCTTGCCGCCCTCCAGGAGCAGTTCGGCGGTGGCCCAGGCGGGGTGGTACGTGCCGAACTTGCGGCGGCCGATCTCCAGCACCCGCTCGCGGACGAGCTCGCAGGCGTTCTTCACGGCGCCGCCGGTGACGTACGTCTGCCGGGAGGCGGAGGTCGAACCGGCCGAGCCCACCTGGGTGTCGGCGGGGTGGATGGTCACCTGCGCGACGCCCAGCTCGGTGCGGGCGATCTGCGCGTGGACGGTGACACCGCCCTGGCCGACCTCGGCCATGGCCGTGTGCACGGTGGCGACGGGCTCGCCGCCGACTACCTCCATGCGCACCTTGGCGGTGGAGTAGTCGTCGAAGCCCTCGGAGAAGCCGACGTTCTTGATGCCGACCGCGTAGCCGACACCCCGTACGACGCCCTCGCCGTGCGTGGTGTTGGACAGACCGCCCGGCAGCTGCCGTACGTCGGGGCCCTCGGAGCTCTCCCACTGGCGCTCCGGCGGCATGGGCATCGCCTTGACGCGGCGCAGGAGTTCGGCGACCGGGGCCGGGGAGTCCACCGGCTGCCCGGTCGGCATGATCGTGCCCTGGCTCATGGCGTTGAGCTGCCGGAACTCCACCCGGTCCATGCCGACGGCGTCGGCCAGCTTGTCCATCTGCGCCTCGTAGGCGAAGCACGCCTGGACCGCGCCGAAGCCGCGCATGGCGCCGCAGGGCGGGTTGTTGCTGTAGAGGGCGATCGCCTCGATCTCGACGTCGTCGACCTCGTAGGGGCCGATGGACAGCGAGGAGGCGTTGCCGACCACCGCCGGGGAGGCGGAGGCGTAGGCGCCGCCGTCCAGCACGATGCGGCACTTGACGTGGGTGAGCTTGCCGTCCTTGGTTGCACCGTGCTCGTAGTGCAGCCGGGCCGGGTGACGGTGGACGTGCCCGAAGAAGGACTCGAACCGGTTGTAGACGATCTTGACGGGCTTGCCGGTGCGCAGTGCCAGCAGACAGGCGTGGATCTGCATCGACAGGTCCTCGCGGCCGCCGAACGCGCCGCCGACGCCGGCCAGGGTCATCCGCACCTTGTCCTCGGGCAGGCCGAGGACGGGCGCGATCTGGCGCAGGTCGGAGTGGAGCCACTGGGTGGCGATGTAGAGGTGGACGCCGCCGTCCTCCTCGGGCACCGCGAGGCCCGACTCGGGGCCGAGGAAGGCCTGGTCCTGCATCCCGAAGTAGTAGTCGCCCGTGACGACGAAGTCGGCGCGCTCCGCGGCCTCGGCGGCGTTGCCGCGGATGATCGGCTGGCGGTGGACGATGTTGGGGTGCGGGACGTGACCGGCGTGGTGGTCGGTGCGGTTCTCGTGGACGAGGACCGCGCCGGGGGCGGTCGCGGAGGCCTCGTCGGTGATGACGGGCAGCTCCCGGTACTCCACCTTGATCTTGGCGGCGGCGCGGCGCGCGGTCTCCGGGTGGTCGGCCGCGACGAGCGCGACCGGCTCGCCGTGGTGGCGGACCTTGCCGTGGGCGAGGACCGGGGTGTCCTGGATCTCCAGGCCGTAGTGCTTGACCTCGGCCGGCAGGTCGTCGTACGTCATGACGGCGTAGACGCCGGCCGTGGCCAGCGCCTCGGAGGTGTCGATCGAGACGATCTCGGCGTGGGCGACGGTGGAGCGCAGGATCTGGCCCCACAGCATGTCCTCGTGCCACATGTCGGACGAGTACGCGAACTCGCCGGTGACCTTGAGGGTGCCGTCCGGGCGGAGCGTGGACTCGCCGATGCCGCCCTTGGTCTGCGAACCCTGTGTGATCTTCGTAGGTGCGCCGTTGGCCGGCATGTCAGACCCCCTCGGACTGCCGGGCGGCCGCCAGGCGGACCGCGTCCATGATCTTCTCGTAGCCCGTGCAGCGGCACAGGTTGCCCGACAGCGCCTCGCGGATGTCCGCGTCGGTCGGGTTCGGGTTGCGCTCCAGCATCTCGTCGGCGGCGACCAGCAGACCGGGGGTGCAGAAGCCGCACTGGACGGCGCCGGCGTCGATGAACGCCTGCTGGACGGGCGAGAGTTCGGTGCCCTCGCCGGTCTGCGAGTCGGTGCCCTGGGCCTGCCGGCGCCCGGCCTCGTCGAGCGAGGCGCTCTTCGTGCCGCAGGCGTCCGTGCCGCACGCCCGCTGCCTGGCGTACTCCGCCAGGCCCTCGACGGTGACGACCTCGCGGCCCTCGGCCTGGCCGGCCGCGACCAGGCAGGCGCAGACCGGCACGCCGTCCAGGCGGACGGTGCACGAGCCGCACTCGCCCTGCTCGCAGGCGTTCTTGGAGCCGGGCAGGCCGAGGCGCTCGCGCAGGACGTACAGCAGGGACTCGCCCTCCCAGACGTCGTCGGCCTCCTGCGGACGTCCGTTGACGGTGAAGTTGACGCGCATTACGCAGCTCCCTCCGAGGTGTTGCGGGTGCCGCGGTACGACTCCCAGGTCCAGGTGAGCGTCCGGCGGGCCATGACGCCGACCGCGTGGCGGCGGTAGCTCGCGGTGCCCCGGACGTCGTCGATCGGGTTGCAGGCGGCGGAGCACAGCTCGGCGAACTGCTTGGCGACCGACGGGGTGATGATCTTTCCGTTGTCCCAGAAGCCGCCCTCTTCCAGGGCCGCGTTCAGGAACTCCTCCGCGGCGCGGGCGCGGACGGGGGTGGGGGCGGCCGAGCCGATGCCGGTGCGCACCGTGCGGGTCCCGGGGTGCAGGGCGAGGCCGAAGGCGCACACCGCGATCACCATGGCGTTGCGGGTGCCGACCTTGGAGTACTGCTGCGGGCCATCGGCCTTCTTGATGTGCACGGCGCGGATCAGCTCGTCGGGCTGCAGCGCGTTGCGCTTCACACCGGTGTAGAAGTCGTCGATGGGGATCAGGCGGGAGCCGCGCGCCGCCGACTCGACCTCGACCTCGGCGCCCGCCGCCAGCAGGGCGGGGTGGGCGTCGCCGGCGGGAGAGGCCGTGCCGAGGTTGCCGCCGACGCCGCCGCGGTTGCGGATCTGCGGGGAGGCGACCGTGTGCGAGGCGAGCGCGAGGCCGGGCAGCTCGGCACGGAGATCTTCCATGATCCTGGTGTAGGGCACCGAGGCGCCCAGCCGCACGCTCTCCTCGCCGACCTCCCACTCGTAGAGGTCGCCGACGCGGTTCAGGTCGAGGAGGTACTCGGGCCGGCGGTGGTCGAAGTTGATCTCGACCATCACGTCGGTGCCACCCGCAATCGGCACAGCGGTGGGGTGCTCGGCCTTCGCGGCGAGCGCCTCCTCCCAGCTGGCGGGGCGAAGGAAGTCCATGACCGGCTCTCTTCTTCGTCTCGTGGGTCGTACAGATTGAGCCAATCCGTGTGCGGCGGGCCAGGCTCGTTCATGTGGTGTTCACGTGGAGTGGTGTCAGTACACCGCCGACTGCTCCACCGGAGTCAGTCACCGAAAACATGAAGGGTTTGGCTGGCCAGCGCGGACATCTTGTAGATTCGTATGAACGGAGGTCCTCGGCAACCTCTTGGTTTCCCCCTGGAAACAGAGGCCACGGTCCCACCCGCGGCGGAACTGCCGTGCGGCCGCACGCCGGGTCGGTGACCCGCCGTCCGGCCGCACGGGCCGGGCCCTCGCCCACAAGATTCATCGTAGTTTTCGAGACAAAGAACGGCGGCGACGAGAATGCGGCTGCGCGCACTACTGGACACCGATGCGCTGGGCCTGAAGCTGCTCGGCGGCGAGGAGGAGCTCGACCGCACCGTCCGGGGCGTGATGACCACCGATCTGCGCGACCCCAGCCGCTATCTCTCCGGCGGCGAGCTGGTGCTGACCGGCCTGGCCTGGCGCCGCGGCCCGGCCGACTCGGAGTCGTTCGTACGGATCCTGGTGCAGGCCGGGGTCGCCGCGCTGGCCGCCGGCGAGGCCGAGCTGGGCGATGTGCCCGACGACCTGGTGCTGGCCTGTGCCCGGCACCGGCTGCCGCTGTTCGCGGTCAACGAGTCGGTCGCGTTCGCGACGATCACCGAGCACGTCGTACGGCAGGTCTCCGGCGAGCGGGCCGGAGACCTCGCGGCCGTGGTGGACCGGCACCGCCGGATGATGACCTCCGGGCCCGCCGGCGGCGGCCCGGACGTCGTCCTGGACCTGCTGGGCTCGGACCTGGACCTGCGGGCCTGGCTGCTCTCCCCCGCCGGCCGGCTGATCGCCGGTCCCAAGGTGGCCGGCCCGGCCCTGCCCGCGGGCGTGTGCGCCAAGCTCGCCGCCGAGCACCTGGCGGCCGGCCGTACCGGCCGGCGCGGCCCGCACCGCGTCGCGCTCGGCGGGACGACGTACTCCCTGTTCCCCATCCGCAGCAGCGGCCGCTCCCCGCAGGCCGCGCGGGACGTGCGCGAGACGGTGCTGTCGGAGTGGCTGCTGGCGGTGGAGGCGGACGCGGGCGACTGGCCGGAGGAGCGGCTCGACCTGCTGCACGGCGTCACCCAGCTGATCGCGGTCGAACGGGACCGCAGGGACGCGGCCCGCACGGTGCGCCGCCGGCTGGCCCAGGAGGTCCTGGAGCTGGTCCAGACGGGCGCGCCGCCCGCCGAGATCGCCGCCCGTCTCCGGGTCGCGGCGCCCGTGCTGCTGCCCGGCCTCGGCGCGGCCCCGCACTGGCAAGTGGTGGTGGCCCGCGTCGAGTGGGACGACGCACCGGCCGGACCGGGCGTGCCCGGCGCACCGGGCGGCCCCGCCGGGGTCCCGGCCGAGGGGCCCGGCGGGCGACGCACGGGCGGCACGGTCGACGGCGGCCCGGTGGCCCAGTCGCTGCTGGAGGAGATCCTGGTGGACCCGCTCAGCACCGGACCCGAGCCCTCCGACCGCATAGCGGTCGCCCACACCGGCGGCGAGGCCATCGCCCTGGTGCCGCTCCCCGCCGTCTCCAGCGAGCACGACGGCTCGGAGTCCGGGATCCTCGCGGACGCGCTCCTGGAGGCCGTACGGGACCCGCTGTCGGCCGGTCTCGACGACGACGGCCGGCTCACCCTCGGCGTCAGCGCGGCCGTGCACTCCGCGGAGGGGCTGCGCGGGGCGTTGGAGGAGGCCCGGCACGCCCGGCGGGTCGCGGCGGCCCGCCCGGGACGCGTCTGCGCGGCCGGCCACCAGGAACTGGCCTCCCACGTCCTGCTGCTGCCCTTCGTCCCGGACGACGTGCGCCGCGCCTTCACCGCCCGCCTCCTGGACCCGCTGAAGGACTACGACCGCCGGCACCGCGCCGAACTGATCCCGACCCTGGAGGCGTTCCTCGACTGCGACGGCTCCTGGACCCGCTGCGCGACCCGTCTCCACCTGCACGTCAACACACTGCGTTACCGGGTCGGGCGGATCGAGCAGTTGACGGGACGTGACCTTTCACGCCTGGAGGACAAGCTCGACTTCTTCCTCGCACTGCGCATGAGCTGAGGTCAGGGCGGTCGACGGCGGCCGGTGCCGCCGCCGTCGACGCACCAGGACTTTGTGAAATCCTTCACCCACCCTCTTGGCCGGGCCGCGGGATTCGTGCTGAGATGCCGCCACCACTCAAGGCTCGAAGGCGTGCTCGGGGAGGGCAACGTGGCGCATACCGCCATGTCTGGTAACGGAACGACCCCAGGTGACGATCCACTCCAGACCGCGGTATGGCGGCTGCGCTCACGCGCATGCTGGGCCGACGCGGCTGCACTGCTGCCGTCGGCCACCGCCGCCGCCGCGCTGCAGCGCACCGTGCTGCTGGTGGAACGCTGCCTGTACACCGAGTCCGGCTGGCAGGAGGCCGAGGACGCGCTGCGCACCGCGGAGGCGCTCGCGCACTCCGACGAGGAGCGGGGCGCGGCCGCTTGTGAACGCGGGTACTTGGCCTACTCGGCCACGCTGCACGGCGTACGGGACCGGGCCGACGAGGCGCGGGCCGCGCTCGGCCGGGCGGCGGCGCTGATCCCGCCGGGGGCCCCGGGGCGGGCGCTGCTGGACTTCCGGCGCGGGCTGATCGCCGAGAACCTGACGCGCTCCCCGCAGGCCGCGCGCGCCGCCTACCGCCGCGCCCACGCGGCCGCCACCGCCCACGCCGACCCGCTGCTGCTCTCCTTCACCTGGCGCCATCTGGCCGGACTCGCTCTGCGCGACGGGGAGTTGGCCGAGGCACGGCACGGTTTCGCCGAGTCCCTGCGCATCCGCGAGGAGCTCGGCTACCTCGTCGGCACGGCCCCGGCGCTGGTGTCCCTGGCCGACACCGAGCCCGAACCGGAGGCCTCCCGCCTCCGTGAGGAGGCCCGGCGCCTGTTCCGGCTCCTGGGCGGCGTACCGACCTGGCTGGCCCGCCAGTTGGCTCCTCCGGCGGCGGGGGCGGCGACCGCCTGAGAGGGGCCGGGCGGGGGCAGGCGATCCCCGGCGAGCGGTCCGGGGCGAGCGGCTCGGGGCGAGCGGCTCGGGGCGAGCGGTCCGGCTCAGAGGAATCTGAGAGGTTGCTGTGCCAGGCTGGCGCGCCCGAACGCACGGCCGGATCCCCCGGCCCGTGCGAGCCCCCCACGCCTCACGGAGGAGCGCCCCGATGAGCCTGCTCAACGGCCTGCCCGCGCACGTCCTGCTGGTCCACGTCGTCGTGGTCCTCGTGCCCCTGACCGCGCTGGTCCTCGTGATCTGCGCGCTGTGGCCGCAGGGCGCCCGGCGGCTGGGCCCGGCGCTGCCGGTGCTCGCCCTGGTCACGCTGGCGAGCGTGCCGCTGACGACCGGCGCGGGCGAATGGCTGGAGCGGCACGTGGCCGACGACCCGCTGGTGCGGCGCCACGCCGAGCTGGGCGACGGGATGCTCCCGTGGGCGCTGGGCCTGTTCGTGCTGGCGGCCGGCGTCTGGCTGATCTCCCGGCGCACGCCCGCGGCGCAGGCCGGGGCGCGCTCCGGCGCGGTGCTGCGGGTGGCCGCGGCCGTGCTCTCCGTGGTGGTGGCCGCGGGCGCGGTCGTGGAGGTGTACCGGATCGGCGACTCGGGCGCGAAGGCCGCCTGGCACGACGCCTACTCGAAGACCGCCACGAGGCCGGGCGACGGGGACTGACCGACGGCTGCCGCCCGCACCGGTACCACCACCGCCGCGGCCTTCAGCACGCGGCCGCGAAGTGTTCGCGCACGAGCAGCTGCACGGCGTCGGTCTCCCGCGCGATCAGCGCGTCGAGCAGGGCCGTGTGCTGGGCGGCGTCGGCCACCAGCCCGGCCCGCGTGGGACGACCGGAGCCGCCGACCAGGGGCCACTGGGCCCGGCGGTGCAGATCCTCGGCTGTCTGCACGAGCTGTTCGTTGCCGGCCAGGGAGAGCATCGCGCGGTGGAAGGCGCGGTCGGTCTCGGCGTAGGTGGCCCGGCACCCCGAGGACGCGGCCCGCACGGTGGCCTCGGCGAGCGGCCGCAGCTCGGCCCAGCGTTCGACGGGCACGGTGCAGGCCAGCCGCAGCAGCACCGGGACCTCGATGAGGGCCCGCACCTCGGCCAGTTCGGCGAGTTCGCGGGCGTCGCGCTCGACGACCCGGAAGCCGCGGTTGGGCACGACCTCGACGGCGCCCTCCAGCGCCAGTTGCTGCATCGCCTCGCGCACCGGGGTCGCGGAGACCCCGAACCGCTCGCCGAGCGCGGGCGCCGAGTAGACCTCGCCGGGCCGCAGCTCCCCGCCGACCAGCGCGGTGCGCAGGGCGTCGACGATCTGCCCGCGCACGGAGGAGCGCCGCACGACGGGGCGGGGCGGCGGAACGGGCCGCTCGCAGTGCGTGTGCTCCCCACGGGCGCCGTCCGCCACCGGGGTGTCCCGTTCCCGCCGTACGTCCGCCGCCGGGGTGTCCCGCTCCCGCCGTACGTCCGCCGCCTGCGGCTGGCGGGGCACCCGTACCGCGCCGCCGGCCGGCGGGAACCGCGGTATGCCGCCCCCGGTGGTCCCGGCGGAGTCCTGCGCGCCCTGCTTCACGGTCCTCCTCCGGGCTTGTGGGTGCTTGGGGTCATTACGACGGGTTGCTACTCGCCCGTCAAGCACCTTAGGCGCAACTGACGGCGGGTTCACATTCCGATCAAGTGAAGTAAGGTAAGCCTTGCCTTCAGTCGCCCCTTCAGTCGAGTGCGGATCGGTGGTCCGGCATGCCCGTCTCCCCGTCGGTCACGGCGGACGCCTACGCCCGCCTCACCGAGGCCCACCCTGGCCTGGCGGTGACGGTGCTGGGCCCCGGCGAACAGGCACCGCGGGGCGGCGGCTGGGTCACGGCGGCCCGTCTCGCGCGGGGCGGGCCCGGCCTGGACGCGTTCCTGGCCTGGGACGACGCCCAGGTGCTGCGGGACTACGGGGTGCGCGCCCGCCCGGACGTGGTGGCGAGCTTCGGACTGCACCGGTACGCCTGGCCCGCCTGTCTGCTGTTCACCGTGCCGTGGTTCCTGCACCGCCGGGTGCCCCGCCTCCCTGTGACCCACGTCTCCTACGACCGCACCGCCGGCCGCATGGCCGTACAGCCCGTCGCCTTCGGCTGTCTGCCGGACGACCCGGCGGCGGGGCGGCCCGGCGCCCGTGTGGTGCCCGACGAGGAGGCGCTGCGGGCCGAGGTGCGGGCGGCCGTCGCCGAGCACCTGGAGCCGGTCCTCGCCGCCTTCGGACCACGCATGCGGCGGCGCGGCCGGGCGCTGTGGGGCATGGCGACCGACGAGATCGTCGAGGGCCTGTGGTACGTCGCCCGTCTGCTCGGCGAGGAGCGGCGGGCGATGCGCGAGCTGGAGCTGCTGCTTCCGGGTGCGACCCGGCCGTACGCCGGCTCGGCGGCGTTCCGCGAACCGACCGGCCCGGACGGCGAGGTGCTGCCCACCCGGGACCGGGCCAGCTGCTGCATGTTCTACACGGTGCGCCCCGAGGACACTTGCGCCACCTGCCCCCGCACCTGCGACGCGGACCGGGTCGCCAAACCGGCTGCCACGACTGCCGCTTGACGCTTCCTGAGCAACCGTCAGCGGCCGGGCGGGCCACCGCCCCCGTGCCGACGCGTCCGCCCGGGTCCCGTAAGATCATCCGCCAGTGGGACACCCGTACGGGTGCAGGGGATTCACAACTTCCCCACCCGTCGCGGGAACTTTCCGCGGAACCACCCGTACGGGTAGTCTTATTCGAACTCAACTCCCGCCCCTCAAGCGGCAGTTCGAGCAGAACGCCGTCCCCGGGCATCCCCTTGCACCTTCCTGGCGGCCTCTTGCCCCGAAACCCCCTGAGGCCCCGCGGGATTGGGCCACTATGGCGGGCGTTACGCCCTATCCCCATGCAAGGGACCCCAGATGAGACTGACCGACATATCGCTGAACTGGCTGCTTCCGGGCGCCGTGCTGCTCCTGGGTGTGCTGGCGGCGGTGGCGGTGCTCGCGCGCGGCAAGCGGTCCGACGGGAGCGCGAGTGCCGACGACTCGTGGGAGCGCAGCGAGGAGCGCCGCAGGCGCAAGGAGGCCGTCTACGGCACGGCCTCCTACATTCTGCTGTTCTGCTGTGCGGCGGTCGCCGCCGCGCTCTCCTTCCACGGCCTGGTCGGCTTCGGCGAGCAGAACCTCGGCCTGACCGACGGCTGGCAGTACCTGGTGCCGTTCGGCCTGGACGGCGCGGCCATGTTCTGCTCCGTGCTCGCGGTGCGCGAGGCCAGCCACGGTGACGCGGCCCTCGGCTCCCGGATACTGGTGTGGATGTTCGCCGCCGCCGCGGCCTGGTTCAACTGGGTGCACGCGCCCAGGGGTGTCGCCCACGCGGGCGCGCCGCAGTTCTTCGCCGGTATGTCCCTGTCGGCGGCCGTCCTCTTCGACCGCGCGCTGAAGCAGACCCGCCGGGCCGCCCTGCGCGAGCAGGGCCTGGTGCCGCGTCCGCTGCCGCAGATCCGTATCGTCCGCTGGCTGCGGGCGCCCCGGGAGACCTACCGCGCCTGGTCGCTGATGCTCCTGGAGGGCGTGCGCAGCCTGGACGAGGCGGTCGAGGAGGTGCGCGAGGACCGGCGCCAGAAGGAGGAGAGGCGGCGGCTGCGGCGCGAGCACGAGCGCGTCGAGCGTGCCCAGCTCAAGGCGATCAGCCGGGGCCACCGCGGCTTCGTCGGCCGGGGCGGCCGGCAGGGCGAGACGCAGGCCCTGGAGCCCGGTCCCTCCCAGGTCGGCGCGGAGCCTGCCATAGCGGCGGAGCCGCTGCCGGTGCGCGCCCGTCCCTCCCTGCAGCCCGTCCGCAAGGCCTCGGACCCCATCACCGTGGACCTCACGGCGGAGGACGACACGATGGCCCTGCCGCGTCTGGACTCGCTGGAGCGCAAGCTGAAGGACCTGGAGCAGCAGTTCGGCTAGGACCGCGGCTGTGACGCCGTCGTGTGCGCGAGGGGCACGGCCGTACGGGCCGTGCCCCTCGGCCGTGCCGGGGGTCGCCTCGTCACGCCGCCTGGGCCCCGAGTTCGAACCACACCGACTTGCCCTTCTTGTGCGGCAGGACGCCCCAGGCGTCCGCGAGGGACTGCACCAGGACCAGGCCCCTGCCGTGGGTGTCCTCGCCCGCGACCGGTACGCGCGGCCGCGGTGTGCGGGCCACGAAGTCCCGTACCTCCACGCGCAGTCCGTGCGACGAGACCGTCGCCGTCAGGATCGCGTCGTCGTCGGTGTGGACGAGCGCGTTGGTGACCAGTTCGCTGGTGAGCAGCTCCGCCACCTCCGAGGTGTCCGGTCGCCCCCAGTGGCGCAGCAGCTCGCGCAGCGCCCGGCGCGCCTCGGGCACCGCCCGCAGGTCGGCCCGGCCCAGGCGCCGTCTCAGCTGGGGCGCCGGTTTGCGCTCGGCCACGCCGCCGGCCTCCCCCTCCACCGTCTCTCCCGAGGAGGCCCCGACCGTCATGGGACCACCCCCTCGTGCCTGACTCTTCATCTCCCCCGCCCGCGTGCCGATGTCGGTTCCCCTCCAGCTCGAACACGTTCACGGGAATCCATGCCCCGTAGGACACGCGGCAGTCATGTCGAATCGTCAACGACCATATGTTCGGCCATGACCGCGGGAACTTGGCCGGAGGACGGCGCCCGCTTCCGGGACGGCCGCCTCCGGGACAGCGGCCTCGGTAACAGCCGCCTCGGTAACAGCCGCCTCGGCGACGGCCGCCCCTGCACACCAGAACCTAGGGGGCGTCTCGTCGATCAGGCCGGGCTCGCGGTGGCCGGCACCGCACCTCGCGGCGTTGTCGTCGGTCGCCGATGCTCC
>NZ_BNBC01000011.1:0-84052 GCF_014654675.1 Streptomyces spiralis | reverse complement strand
GCATCGACTCCCTCCTCCGCCTTGCGATGCTCCCCCACTGCCTGAACGGCGTGGGAGGTGCCCCCACCACCAGCCACTGCTCCCTGATCCGGCCTGATCGACGAGACACCCCCTACGGCCGCGGTACGTTGCGCAGGTTGGAGCGGGCCATCTGCACCATTCGGCCCACCCCGCCCGCCAGCACGATCTTCGAGGCCGACAGGGCGAACCCGGACACCATCTCGGCGCTGATCTTCGGCGGGATGGACAACGCGTTGGGGTCGGTGACGACGTCGACGAGGGCGGGCCCCTTGTGCCGGAAGGCGTCCTTCAGCGCTCCGGCGAGCTCCTTGGGTTTCTCCACCCGGATTCCATGCGCGCCGCAGGCGCGGGCCACGGCGGCGAAGTCGGGGTTCTTGTTCGTCGTACCGTACGAGGGCAGGCCCGCGACCAGCATCTCCAGCTCCACCATGCCGAGCGAGGAGTTGTCGAACAGCACCACCTTCACCGGCAGGTCGTGCTGGACCAGGGTCAGGAAGTCGCCCATCAGCATGGAGAACCCGCCGTCCCCGGACATCGAGATCACCTGCCGGCGGCGGTCGGTGAACTGCGCGCCGATCGCCATCGGCAGCGCGTTGGCCATCGAGCCGTGCGAGAAGGAGCCGATGATCCGGCGGCGCCCGTTGGGCGAGATGTAGCGGGCGCCCCAGACATTGCACATCCCGGTGTCGATGGTGAACACCGCGTCGTCGTCGGCCACTTCGTCCAGCACGGCGGCCACGTACTCGGGGTGGATCGGGACGTGCTTGTCGACCCTCCTCGTGTACGCCTTGACGACCCCCTCCAGCGCGTCCGCGTGTTTCTTGAGCATCCGGTCCAGGAAGCGCCGGTTCGTCTTCTCCCGCACGCGCGGGGTCAGGCAGCGCAGGGTCTCCTTCACATCGCCCCACACGGCCAGATCCAGCTTGGAGCGGCGGCCGAGGACCTCGGGCCGCACGTCGACCTGGGCGATCCTCACGTCGTCCGGCAGGAACGCGTTGTACGGGAAGTCGGTGCCGAGCAGGATCAGCAGGTCGCACTCGTGCGTGGCCTCGTAGGCGGCGCCGTAGCCGAGCAGGCCGCTCATGCCGACGTCGAAGGGATTGTCGTACTGGATGAACTCCTTGCCGCGCAGGGCGTGCCCGACCGGTGACTTGATCTTCCCGGCGAACTCCATCACCTCGGCGTGCGCCCCCGCGGTGCCGCTGCCGCAGAACAGGGTGACCTTGCCGGCCTCGTCGACCATCCGGGCGAGCCGGTCGATCTCGGCGTCGGAGGGCCGGACGGTGGGCCGCGAGGTGACGATGGCGGCCTCGGCGGCCTTCTCGGGGGCGGGCTCGGCGGCGATGTCACCGGGCAGCGCCACCACGCTGACCCCGCTGCGGCCGACGGCGTGCTGGATGGCGGTGTCCAGCAGTCGCGGCATCTGCTTCGGGCTGGAGATCAGCTCGCTGTAGTGGCTGCACTCCTGGAACAACCGGTCGGGATGGGTCTCCTGAAAGTACCCCAGACCGATCTCGCTGGACGGGATGTGCGAGGCGAGGGCGAGGACCGGGGCCATGGAGCGGTGGGCGTCGTACAGGCCGTTGATGAGGTGGAGGTTGCCGGGGCCGCAGGAGCCGGCGCAGGCCGCGAGCCGCCCGGTGATCTGGGCCTCGGCGCCGGCCGCGAAGGCGGCGGTCTCCTCGTGGCGCACGGTGATCCAGTCGATGGCGGCGTTGCGGCGGACCGCGTCGACCACCGGGTTGAGGCTGTCCCCGACGACGCCGTACAGGCGCTTGACCCCGGCGCGGACGAGGATGTCGACGAACTGCTCTGCGACGTTCTGCTTGGCCATGGTTCTCGGGTGCCCTTCGGTCTGCCGCGGACTGTGCGGTCTCCTGCGGGTCCTCTGAGTCCATGAATTCACAGAGCCGGCGCTCACGCCTCCCAAACGGCCGCGGCCGTACGATCGTCGGCGTATCCCTTGACCCGCACCTGCGCGTCCGCGAGGAACGCGGCGAGGCCGGGCACAGGGGGAACGGACGTGGTGGCAACGGGCGCGAAGGGGACGGACCACCGCCGGGCGAGATGCGCGCGCAACTCGGCCTCGCCGCGCAGGGGCTCGGCCAGGCCCGCCGTGCACATCAGCAGCGTGTCACCCGGGTGGGCTATGGAGGCACGGAACCGGAAGGGTTCGCGGGGCGGCTCCGCCACGGGGGCGTGCGGGCTCGGGACGGGCGTGACGCCGAGGTCCATGGTCAGCCGGTCGCCCTCCGGGGTCTCGGCGGGCCCCGACAGCGGGTCCGGCGGCCACGGCGACCCGGGCGACCCGGGCGGCTCGGGAACGTCCGGCTCGATGTCCTCCCACTCGCCGTCGCGCAGCCGGAACAGCCCGCCCGCGCCGACGCCGAAGAAGACACGCGCACGGCACGCGGGGTCGGCGGGCAGCAGCAGACAGCGCAGGGTGGCCGCGTACTCCTCGGGTTCGATGCCCTGTTCGACGGCGCCGGCCCGGAGTCTGCCGAGGCTGCGGTCGGTGAGGCGGTGCAGGCCCGACTTGAGCTCACCGCGCCGGGCGGCCCGGATGTCCTCGGCCAGCCGGGCGTGACTGCGGCCCACGGCCCGCGCGATCCACCGGCACACCTCGGCCGCCGCGCGGTGCGAGCCCGGTGCGGCACGTGCGCCGGTCGCCATCGCGACGAGGACCAGCGCCTGCTCGCCCTGCCCGAACCGCGCGGTGAGCAGCGCGTCCCGGCGCGGCTCGCCCCGGTAGCGGGGGGAGTCACCCCGGATGGACACGGCCCGCAGCGTACAGGCCCCGTAACGGGCCCCGTCCAGCACGGTGTCCGGCACCAGGTCGTCCAGCTCGTCCGGGTCCGCGTCCGGAAGTGCGGTGGGTTCGGCGTCGTAGGTGGGCGGACGGGAACCCACGTGGGCGACGGTGAGCGGCGCGGGAACGTCCAAGTCGGGGGCGGCCGCGGGCTCGGGCGGGGCGGGGTGGAAGCCGGAGTCGGCGAAGTCCGGGTCGAGGCCGGGGTCGAGGCCGGGGTCGAGGTCGGAGTCGAGGCCGAGGTCGAGGTCGGAGTCGAGGCCGGGGTCGAGGTCGGAGTCGAGGCCGAGATCGGTGCCGGTGTCTGCGTCGGCGCCGGAGTCTGTGTCGGTGCCCGAGTCGGGAGGGCCGGGCGTCGGGTCCGCGGAGGCGGGCCATGACCGGTCCCAGGGGGTCTGCTCCCACCAGTCCGGGGCGGGGCCCGGCGTGCCGGGGGCGTCCGCGGCCGGGCGCCGTGGGTCCGGCGGTGCGTCCGGCTGCTCCGGTACCGCGGTGGCTGCCGGTGCGTCGGGCGGCAGGGCGGCCGGTGGGGCGGTGCGCGGGGCGGGTACGGTCGCCGGTCGTGCCGGCGGGCGGGGACCGTCCTCGGGCACCTCGGGCACCTCGGGCGCCGTAGGCACCGCGGGCGCCTCGGGCGGCGACCAGTCCTCGGTCCGCTCGTCGGTCCCGCCGTCGGGCATGTCGGCTTCGGTGTCCGGCCGGTCCTCCGAGGGCGCTCCGCCGTTTCGTGCGGTCCCCGGTGTCCGTCCCAGTGTTCCGGCCGCCGATGCGAACCGGTCGTCCAGGGAATCCGGCGCGGCCGTGGGGCCGGTGTCCTCCGTGGAGTCGTCGTACAGCTGTGCCCACCAGTCGTCCTCGCGACCGGTGGGCCTTCCCCCCTGCTGACTCATGCCGCCAATTGTCCACCGCACAGGCCCGTTGAAAACGGGGCAAGCGGAAAATCCGGCCGGTGGCGGGCCGCGAACGGCCCGCCGGGTGACACCTCGAACGTGTGCACGGAGGGCGCGTACGGAACAAAGCCGCCGGGCGGTCCCACCCCCCACGGGAGAACCGCCCGGCGACGCCAGGGTGACCCGGAGGGCGGGTCACGTTCTGGACGGCCGAAACACCGCCGTTCGGCGCGCCCCGCGCGCACGGCCCGCGGGCTCGGGTCCAAGGCGGCGCCCGCCCCGTCCGGTCGCGGCCCACCCCTCCCGGCCGCGGCCCGCTCCCCGTCGTCGCCCGCCGGATGCCGCTCGTGTCCGAGCAGGCCAGGCCCTCCGGGCCGGGCACCGGGACGCTGCCGGATGCTTCGGTGCCGCCACCTTGTCAGGATCACCGGGGGTACGGCGATGATGTTCGGCGGCGGGTTTGCGCCGTGGCTGTTTTCCGCCACCGCCGACACGCGCCGCTGTCCGGGTGTGCCTGAGGTCTGGAAAGGGAGGGGCGGCAGCTGATGCTGGCAGCGATAGGTCTGGACGAGAGGCACGAGTCGGCGTACCGGGCGCTGGTGTCCGTGGGCGCGGCCGATGTGCCCGATCTGGCGCGGCGGCTGGTCCTCGCCGAGCACGACACCGAGCGCGCCCTGCGCCGCCTGGAGCGGCACGGGCTCGCGGCCCAGTCCTCGGCCCGGCCCGGCCGCTGGGTCGCCGCGCCGCCCGCGGTGGCGCTCGGCGCGCTGCTCACCCAGCAGCGGCACGAGCTGGAGAAGGCGGAACTGGCCGCCGCGCTGCTCGCCGAGGAGTACCGGGCGGCGGCCGCCGAGCCCGCCGTGCACGACCTGGTGGAGGTGGTCACCGGGGCCTCCGCGGTCGCGCAGCGCTTCCTGCAGCTCCAGCTCGGCGCGACGGAGGAGGTGTGCGCCCTGGTCACCGGCAACCCGGTGGTCGTGTCCGGGACGGAGAACGAGGCCGAGGAGCAGGCGGCCGGACGCGGCGTGCGCTACCGGGTGGTGGTCGAGCGCACGGTGCTGGACCTGCCGGACGGCATCACACAGCTGACCGCCGCGCTCGGCCGTGACGAACAGGTCCGGGTCGTCGACCAGGTGCCGACGAAGCTGGTGGTCGCGGACCGGACGCTCGCGATGGTGCCGCTCACCTCGCACACCGCCGAGCCCGCCGCGCTCGTCGTGCACGCCAGCGGACTGCTGGAGCTGCTGTCCGGGCTGTTCGAGTCGGTGTGGCGGGACGCGCTGCCGCTGCGGCTCGGCGCCCGCGGAATCATCGAGGAGCGCCCGGACGGCCCCGACGCCACCGACCTGGAGGTGCTGTCCCTCCTCCTGGCCGGCCTGACCGACGCGAGCGTGGCCAAGCAGCTCGACCTGGGCCTGAGGACCGTACAGCGCCGGGTGAAGCGGCTGATGGAGCTGACCGGGGTGACCACCCGGCTGCAACTGGGCTGGCAGGCCTACGAGCGCGGCTGGGTGTCCCGGGCGCACCCCTGAGTCAGGCGGCGAGCGCGCCCTCCAGGGTGAGCAGCCGCACCTTCCGCTCCAGGCCGCCCGCGTACCCGGTCAGGGAGCCGTCCGCGCCGATCACCCGGTGGCAGGGGCGCACCAGCAGCAGCGGGTTGGCGCCGATGGCGCCCCCGACGGCCCGTACGGCGGCCCGGGAGGCGCCGATCCGGGCGGCGATCTCGCCGTACGTCGTGGTCGCCCCGTAGGGGACGCTGTCGAGGGCGGCCCACACCCGCTCCTGGAACGCGGTGCCGTGGGTGCGCAGCGGCAGGGAGAACTCCTCGAGGTCACCCGTGAAGTAGGCCCGCAGCTGCTCCTCGGCGGCGCGGAACCGCCCGGGGTCGTGCACCCAGCCCTCCCGCACCGTGCGGCCGCCCTTCTGGTCCGGCACGGACAGGGAGGTGAGGGCGCCGGTCCGGTCCGCGGTGAGGAGCAGCGGTCCGAGGGGGCTGTCGATCCGTGTCCAGTACGTCGTGGTGGCCGGGTCGGCGGGTGTGGTCGTGGTCATGGTCCTGGTGGTTGTCGTCGTCATGGTCGCCGTCGTGGTCGCTGTGGTGTTCATGATGTCCTCGAATCCCCCGCGGTGAGCAGGTGTTGTACGGCGTACGAACGCCAGGGGGCCCAGCGGTCGGAGGCGGGCACGCCGGGCGGGGCCACGTCGGGGTCGCCGAGGGCGCGGGTACGGATGGCGGCGACCGTGGTCGCGTCCAGTCCGGGCAGGGCGAGCAGCGCGCGGTGCGCCTCCTCCCGGTCGGCGCCCGGATCCAGCCGTACGACGCCGTCGGCGAGGGCGGCGGCCAGGGCGCCCAGCGTGCCCTCCGGCTCGGCGCCGGCGAGGGCGGCCGGCTCGGGGAACAGGTGGGTGAGGGTTCCGCAGGGGGCGTCGAGCGCCTTGCCGCAGCGCCGTACCAGTTCCTCCGCGGCCGGTGGACTCAGCAGCGCCCGTAGCGCCGCCTCGTCCGGGTCCGCGGCGCCCGGCGAGCGCAGTCCCGGGCGGGCCGCGACCAGCGGGGCCAGCCGCGGGTCCGCGCCGAGCCGCTCGTCCACGGCGTACGGGTCGGCGTCCAGGTCGAACAGCCGTCGCAGCCGCTGCACGGCCGTCGTCAGGTCGCGCGGGTCGGTCAGGTGCAGCCGGGCCTCCAGCCAGCCGCCGGGGTGCGCGCCGGAGCCCGCCCGCGGCCCGCCGGGCCGCTCGTCGACGGCGACTATCCCGGTGCCGTAGGGCAGGCGCAGGGTGCGCCGGTAGGTCCGGTCGCCGGGCGTGCCCCGCACCTCCTCGACGCCCGGTACGGCCTCGCGCTGGAGCAGGTCGAAGACCGGACCGGCCTGGTAGGGGCCCCGGTGGGCGAGCCGCAGCGGGATCCCGGCGGTGGGCGCTGCGGTCCGGCGGTGCCGGGTCCGGGGTGCGGCGGCCCGCAGTTCGCTCGGGGTCGCCGCGTACACGGTGCGGATGGTGTCGTTGAACTGCCGCACGCTGGCGAACCCGGCCGCGAAGGCGATCCGGGTGACCGGCAGGTCGGTGGTCTGCAGCAGGACGCGCGCGGTGTGCGCCCGCTGCGCCCGGGCGAGGGCCACGGGGCCGGCGCCGAGCTCGGCGGTCAGCTGCCGCTGCACCTGCCGTGCGCTGTAGCCCAGCCGCGCGGCGAGCCCGGCGACGCCCTCTCGGTCGATGACGCCGTCGCCGATCAGCCGCATGGCGCGGCCGACGGCGTCGGCCCGCACGTTCCACTCGGCGGAGCCGGGCACGGCGTCGGGACGGCACCGGCGGCAGGCCCGGAAGCCCGCGCCCTGGGCGGCGGCGGCCGTGGTGAAGTACCGCACGTTGTGCCGCTTCGGGGTCACGGCCGGGCAGCTGGGACGGCAGTAGATCCCGGTCGTCTCGACGGCGAAGAAGAACTCGCCGTCGAAACGTCCGTCCCGGCTGCGCACCGCCTCGTACCTGGTGTCCTCGTTCATCACGCTGTCCAGTGTCCGCCCGCGGCGAGGATGCCGCTGGCGGAAATCGGACATGACACTGGGGGCGCCCGCGGGTGGTCCGGGCCGGGCCCGCGGGCGCGGGCGATCACTGCTGCGTCAGCGCCACCGTCCCCGCTTGGCCTCCATCGCCGCCCGGCCCTGCGCGCCCTTGCGCTTCCAGTCCCTTTTGATCTCCGCGCGCACCCGCGCGTCGGTCTTGGCGACGATCCACTGGTTCTCGCGCATCAGCTTGCGGTAGCTCTCCAGCCGCCGCTCGGGCAGGTCACCGGCGTCGATGGCGGCGAGCACCGCGCAGCCGGGTTCGCTGCCGTGGGCGCAGTCGTAGAACCGGCACCGCTCGGCCAGCTCCTCGATCTCGGAGAACACCTGGCCGACCCCGCTCTCGGCGTCCCACAGCCCCACCCCGCGCAGTCCGGGCGTGTCGATCAGCACACCGCCGCCGGGCAGCGCGAGCAGGTTGCGGGTGGTGGTCGTGTGGCGGCCCTTGCCGTCCATGTCCCGGGTGGCCTGGACGTCCATCACGTCCTCGCCGAGCAGCGCGTTGGCGAGGGTCGACTTGCCGGCGCCGGACTGGCCGAGCAGCACGGAGGTGCCCTGCGAGACCGAGGCGACGAGCACGTCGAGGCCGTCCCCCGTCAGGGCGCTGACCGGCAGCACCGTCACCCCGGGCGCCGTCGTCTCCACGTCCTGGACGAGATACGACAGCCCCACCGCGTCCGGGACGAGGTCGGCCTTGGTCAGCACGACCATCGGCTGGGCGCCCGACTCCCAGGCCAGCGCCAGGAACCGCTCGACGCGGCCGAGGTCGACCTCGGCGGCCAGGGAGACCGCGACGATCGCGTGGTCGACGTTGGCGGCGAGGATCTGCCCCTCGGACCGCTTGGAGGAGGTGGACCGCACGAAGGCGGTACGGCGCGGCAGCAGCGTCCGGACATACCGCGGATCGCCGCCGTCGGGATCCACGGCGGCCCAGTCGCCCGTGCACACGACCTTCATCGGGTCGCGGGGAACGACGAACTCCGTGTCCGCGCGCACGGTGCCGGCCGGCGTGACGAGATCGCACTGACCCCGGTCGACCCGGACGACCCGGCCCGGCAGGAGACCCCGCTCCGCGTGGGGAGCGAACTCGGCTTCCCAGCCCGCGTCCCAGCCGTACGAGGCCAGCGGGTGCGACGAAGCCGAACAGACCGAAGGAGAGGAGAGATTCAAGGGGAACCCTTCACAAGGGCGGCCCCGGCACAGCGCTCACTGGCGCGATGAAGGATGACGAATGGTCAGCCGGAGACCGCGGAGGTGGAATGGATGGTCTTCTGGTCGCGGGCAGCGCCCATCGCAAAGACAGTCATCGGTCACACCTCCCGTTCCTCACCACGCACCGACCACAGCGGCCGATGACCACTGCGCTGTACAGGCTTCACGATAGAGAGGCCCGCACACGAGCGCCAGCGGATTTTCCCCCTCCCCCCGGACGCACCACCGGCCCCGTTGGAGCGGTGTCCGACACCCAGGAAAGTGCTCCCGACTCGGGCCGTGCGGGCGAACAAAGCGGCTCTGCGGGCCGGCCTTGGGGACCGGCCCGCAGAGCCGCAAGAGGGTGTTCAGCTGTGACGAGCAGGGATCACGGCGCCTTCTTCAGCGTGAAGTCGCCTGTGGTCGTCTTTCCCTTCGCCATCTTCGCCTCGGAGGTCGCGGGTTCGTAACCGTCCTTGGTCACGGTCACGGTGAGCGGGGCGCCACGGGCGTCCAGCCACAGGGCGAAGGTGCCGTCGTCGCCGGTCTTCAAGGTGTGGCTCGACGTCTTGCCGTCGATCCGGACGGTGGCCCCGGCGAGCGGGGTGGTACCGCCCCCGCCTTCCGTGCTGTCGGTGCCGAGGACCGTACCGGCGTACCTGCCCCAGTGCTTCGGCGGGTCGACGTGCATCGTCACCGGGATCAGCGGGACGTGGTACGGGGTGTCGGTGCCCACGTTCAGCTTCGCGGTGTACGCGCCGGGCTGGGTGATCTCGTCGGCCGTGGCGTCCAGGGAGACCTCCACCGTGGTCGCGGCCCCGGGCGCCAGGGTCACCTTCCGGGTGCCCAGGCCGAGCCAGGTCACGTCCTGGTCGGCGTCGACCTGGTCGTACCCGGGCAGCACCTGGACCGTGGCCAACGGCTTGGCGAAGAGGGAGGGGCTGTTCTTGCCGCCCACGGTGTAGAACCCAGGGGCCGCACCACCGCGGTAGACAGCGGAGCTGAGGTTGGGCAGAGCGGTCCAGGTCCCCTTCTCCGGGTCGAAGGCGAAGCCCCTGTTGGTGACGCCGGTGGCGGCCCTGCCGCCGATGACGAGCAGCAGGCCGTTGGCGGCGGTGTAGTTCGAGCCCCACAGGGTGATCGGCATGTCGGCGACCGGCGACCAGCTGTCGGTCACCGGGTCGTACGCGTAGGCGTGCTTCGAGGAGCCGTCGGCACCCGTGCCGCCGGCGCAGTAGAGCATGTCGCCGATCGCACCGCAGGCGGTCCATGAGATGGGCTCGGGATAGGGGGCCCTCTCCGACCAGCTGTCGGTCTCCGGGTCGTAGGCGTACACGTCGGTGAAGCCGCAGCCGTCGTCGGCGCAGCCGCCGACGACGTACAACTCGCCGTCCAGCACCGCGCTGCCCGATGCCGCGTAGGGCATCGGCGAGGAGGCGCCGGTGGTCCAGGTGTCGGTGGCCGGGTCGTAGATCTCCAGCTTGGCGTCGGGTGAGCCGTCCGCACCCCAGCCGCCGACGGCGTAGAACTTGCCGTCGACGAAGCCCCTGGCCGGTGCCTCACGGGTGTCGGCCGCCGAGGCCAGCTTCGACCAGACGCCCGAGCCGGGGTCGTAGGAGTACAGGTCTGAGGTGTCGGCGCTGCCCGTCCAGCCGAAGGCGGAGTAGAGCTTTCCGCCGTACGCGGCGACCGCGCTGTCGGCGACGGCCACCGGAAGGTTCGTCACCGGCTGCCATGCCTCGCCGGCGACCGCGGGCGCCACCGCCGACGTCTCACCGGCGGCTGTGGGTGCCCCCGCCGAGGCGGCCCCGGACGAGTCGACGTGCTCCCGCAACGGTGAGGCGTCGCCCGACACCACCTGGAGCGGCGCTCCTTCGGCCGCCTGCGTCTGCAGGCCGCCCGACCGCTCACCGAGGGTGAGGGTGGCCGGGAGTCCACCGGTGTTCTTCACGGTCAGCTTCCGGGTGCCGGAACCCTTCCAGTCCAGCGTCTCGTCGACGGCTGCCGGGGTGATGGTGAGCCGTCCGGCCTTGAGCACCTGGTCGGCCTCGGCGACACCGTCCGCCGCCACCCGTACGGTCTCGGCCCCGGAGGCGTACCTGCTCTTGACCATCGTGAAGGTGTGGTCGCCGAGGGTGTCGGAGAACAGCCAGTAGAAGCCGTCGGCCAGCAGCGGGTCGTCCGGGGTCGCCGCGGTGTATGCCTTCTGGGAGGCGGCGTCGGCGTTGCGGACGGCGACTCCGACCACACCGGCACCGGTGTTGGCGTCGGTGACGACGCCGGCCACCAGGCCGCCGGTCACGGGGACGTAGGGCTGGTTGCCGACGAAGACGTTGTCCACCTGCCACCACAGGCCCCAGTCGGCGACGAAGCGGAACCGCAGCTGGACGGCCTTGGCGCCGGCGTAGTCGGAGAGCGGAACGTCCACGTGCCCGTGCAGGGGCTCCTGCCACAGCCGCACGGTGCTCCAGGAGGCGCCGCCGTCGGTGGTGACGTCGACGGTCGCGCGCTGGCCCTCGTAACTGGCGTACTCGGTGTCGAACGAGAGCCGGGGCCTGGTGTAGTCGCTGAAGTCGTAGACCGGGCTGAGCAGTGCGCTGTCCTGGTGGTTGCCCACGCCGGCGTGGTCGCTGTCGACGGCGGCGAAGCCCCCGCCGCCCCCGGTGCGGTTGCCGCGCTTCGCGGAGTCGGAGAAGTCCCAGCCGCCGGTGGTGCCTTCGGCGTTGACGACGCTCCAGCCGGCCGGCGGGGCGGTCGCGGAGCCGAACGGCTCGGTGGCACCGGTGGTGCGCAGCTCGTAGCCCGCGGCGGTGGCCGCGTCGGCGTCGACCGGGACGGCGAAGTCCACGGCCTGGTCCGAGCCTCGGACGGCGATTTCCTTGGTCACCGTACGGTAACCGGGGTACCGGGCCGCGACCTTCAGTTTGTAGTCGTGGTCGCCGGGGAGCCTGAGCTCGTACCTGCCGGTGAAGGGGTCGGTGAACACCGGTCCGCCGGGTACGCCGTCGACGGTGATCGTGGCGTACAGCGGCCAGCCGTGGCCGGACCCGTCGGTGACCTTGCCGGTGATGCTCCGGCCCGCCGCGCTCTCCAGGGTGAAGTCCCGGGTGATCGACGCTCCTTCGGTGACCGTCATCGCGCCGTCGGCGCCGGTGCGGTAGCCGTAGGCGGCGGCGGTCAGTTCGTAGCTGCCGGGCGGCAGGGCGAGGGTGTAGTGGCCGTCGGCGTCCGTGGTGACCCGGTAGTCGCCGGCTGTGACGGTGGTCCCGGGCAGCGGTGCCCCGGCGGAGTCGGTGACGGTGCCGCCCACCTCGCCGTGCGGGAAGCTGCGGAAGGCCGCGGGGCCGTCGGGTGTGCCGAGGCCCGTCGGTCCGTCGTAGCCGGCTTTGGCGTTGCACAGCGAGCTGGGGCTGCAGTTGCCGTTGTGACCGCTGGTCACGTCGTGCAGGCCGGACTGCTTGAAGTACGGATACGAGTTGGGGTAACTGCCCCTGGCGGGAGAGCCGGCGATCGCGTAGACACCGGCGATGATCGGCGAGGAGACACTGGTGCCGCCCATCACTCCCCAGCCGCTGCCGCCGTACGTCTGATAGACCGCCACGCCGGTGACCGGGTCGGCGACCGCGGCGACGTCGGCCACCGACCGGGTCTCGCAGTCGGTGTCGGTCTGGAAGGCGGGCTTGGGCTCGTACGCCGAGCAACCGGAACCCGGGCCGCCGAAGGCGTTGTGCCACACCGACTCCGACCAGCCGCGGTCGGTGCTGGTGTCCCTCGTGAGCGAGGTGCCGCCGACCGAGGTCACATACTGCGAGGCCGCCGGGTAGGAGACGCCGTAGGCGTAGTCGCCCGAGGAGGCGACCATCGCGACGCCCGGGTGGTTGTAGTGCGCGTCGAACTCGGTCTGGGCCGGGTCCTCACCGCTGCCCGGAGTGCTGTCGTACCCGCTCCCGTAGGAGTTGGAGACGTACTGGGCGCCCTGCGCGACGGCCTGGTCGACCGCGGCGAAGATGTCCTCGAAGGTGTCGCTGTCGGCCTCGACCAGGAGGAGACGGGCACCGGGCGCGACCGCGGAGACCATGTCCAGGTCGAGTGAGGCCTCAGCGGCCCATTCGGCGTCGGCGTCGGGGTAGTCGGTGCCGCCGCGCTGGTCGATCTTGCGGAAGCAGCCGTTGGCGGTGGTGCACTCCGGGAGGCCGTACTGGGCGCGGTAGACGGCCAGGTCCGCCTCGGCCGTCGGGTTGTCGTAGGCGACGACGACGGCCACGGTCCGCCCCTCGCCCCCGTCGTCCGGCAGATCGTACGCGCTGCGCAGATCCGCCGGGCCATAGCCGCTGGGGGGCGCGTCGGCCGCCAGGACCCCGTGCTTTCCGCCGACGCCGTTGCGCCGCATGGCGAAACACGCGACCTTGCCGGGCCGGGGCGTGTCACACACGTGCTCGGCGGAAGGCTTGCCGCCCTGTGACTGAGTGCCGGGCGACTGCGCCTGGGCGCCGGCCGGCTCCGGGCTCGCGGCCGCGGTCGTGGCGAGCGGCAACCCGGCGCTCACCACCATCATCACAGCGGAGACGACAACGGCCAGGCGTCCGGGCATACGCCCGGTGCCTGGTCTGAAGGGCCCTGGTATTCGCAACGTACGGCTCCTGTGCGGGTTGAGCGCCGGCCGGGCCACCTCTCGCGGGGCGCGACGACGACGCGGCGGCCGCACACTGACGTGCGGCCGCCGACACTGTTTCGTAACTTAATTAATGAACGTTAAAACAAGTCCTTTGGCAAGGGGCATATCAGGGAGTGGTCCTCCACCGGCCACGGCGACCGGGTCCGGCTGCGCGATCATCCTCACCGAAGTGGACCGGGAGGCATACCCGGTGCCGTCCTCCGCTGCGTTCTCGGCATGACACCGGTGCACGCCCGGTCATGAGCACACGGCAACCCGCCCATAACGTCGCTCCGTTCGCCCCGGCTCGAAGCCGGTAGCGGGCCCCACGCGCAGGCAGGACCGGGAGGAACAATGCAGTTCGGGATTTTCACAGTGGGCGACGTCACGCCGGACCCCACCACAGGCCGGACACCGACGGAGCATGAGCGGCTCAAGGCCATGGTCGCCATCGCCCTGAAGGCCGAGGAGGTCGGTCTGGACGTGTTCGCCACCGGCGAGCACCACAACCCGCCGTTCGTGCCCTCCTCACCCACGACCATGCTCGGCTGGATCGCCGCCCGCACCGAGCGCATCATCCTGTCGACCTCGACCACGCTGATCACCACCAGCGACCCCGTGAAGATCGCCGAGGACTTCGCCATGCTCCAGCACCTGGCCGACGGCCGGGTCGACCTGATGCTGGGCCGTGGCAACACCGGGCCGGTCTATCCGTGGTTCGGCCAGGACATCCGCCAGGGCATCCCGCTGGCCATCGAGAACTACGGGCTGCTGCACCGCCTTTGGCGCGAGGACGTGGTGGACTGGCAGGGCCGCTTCCGCACCCCGCTCCAGGGCTTCACCTCCACCCCGCGCCCGCTGGACGGCGTGCCGCCCTTCGTCTGGCACGGCTCCATCCGCTCCCCCGAGATCGCCGAGCAGGCCGCCTACTACGGTGACGGCTTCTTCCACAACAACATCTTCTGGCCCGCCGACCACACCAAGCGCATGATCGAGACCTACCGCGAGCGCTACGCCCACTACGGCCACGGCAAGCCCGAACAGGCCGTCGTCGGCCTCGGCGGTCAGGTCTTCATGCGCCACAACTCACAGGACGCCGTGCGGGAGTTCAGACCGTACTTCGACAACGCCCCGGTGTACGGGCACGGCCCCTCGCTCGAGGACTTCACCGAGCAGACCCCGCTCACCGTGGGCAGCCCCCAGCAGGTCATCGAGCGGACGCTCACCTTCCGCGAGTACGCCGGCGACTACCAGCGCCAGCTGTTCCTGATGGACCACGCCGGCCTGCCGCTCAAGACCGTGCTCGAGCAGCTCGACATGCTGGGCGAGGAGGTCGTCCCCGTGCTGCGCGAGGAGTTCGCCAAGGGCCGGCCCGCCGAGGTCCCCGATGCACCGACCCACGCGTCCCTGTCGGCCGCCCGTGAGCAGACGGACACCACCGCCGGGTGACCTCCGGCCCGCACCTCGCCCCGCCCGACCACTTCGACTGCCAAGGGAGCGCAGCACCGTGGCCCAAGCCGCCATCACGCCTACCGCAAGACCCACACATCCGGCCCTGCCCCGAGCCCTGGTCGTGCTGACCGTCGTCAGTGGCTTCCTCGACGCCGTCAGCTACCTCGGCCTGGGGCATGTCTTCACCGCGAACATGACCGGCAATGTGGTGATCATCGGTTTCGCCGCCGTCGGGACGCCGGGCTTCTCGGTCGTCGGGTCGCTCGTCTCGCTCGCGGCGTTCCTGGCCGGCTCGGTCTGCGCCGGGCGCGTCGAGCTGTTCTTCCATGGGCGTGCGCAGCAGAACTGGATACGGACGGTGCTCACCGCGGAGGCCGTGCTGCTCGCGGCCGCCACCGTCGCGGCCTTCGCCTCCGCACCGACCGACCTGCTGATCGCCCTGCTCGCGCTCGCCATGGGACTGCGCAACGGCACGGTACGCAAGCTCGCCGTGCCCGATCTCACCACCACCGTGCTGACCCTGACCCTGACCGGTCTGGCGTCCGACTCGTCGCTGGCCGGCGGCACCAACCCGAGGATGGGCCGCCGGGTGGTGTCGGTCGTGGCCATGCTCGCCGGCGCCGCGGCGGGTGCCGCCCTGGTCAACCACCAGGGACTGGGATGGCCGACGCTGATCGCCACGGTGCTCGTCGCCGGTGTGGCGATCGGCTACCGCGACCGTCACTGACCACCGCACCAATCCGAAGTGCCCCGGCCCCGACTGCGGTCGGGGCACTTCGGGTTTCTCCCCGGACGGTCTGCGCACGGGCGCCGGACACCTCTGTGCCGCCCAGCCCTTGCGGGCGGGGCGGCACAGAGGTGGTTACAGGAGCGTCCCGGGTGGCTCAGACGTGCACGAGCGGGGTGTCGACAAGGTGCTCGGCGAGGAACCAGACCTGGGCCTCACCGGTGCGGACCAGCTGCGAGACAAGGAGGTCGTTGGTCCCGTCATCACCCATCTCGGCGGCGCGGGCCGCGGCGTCACGGCTCTCGACCAGGATCGACTCATGGGCGCGCATCAGGCGCGAGAGCATGGCCGGCACCTGCTCGGTCCCGTCCGGGGGGCGCGGGACGGAGGTGAGCTCGGCGGCGTGCCGCGGGTCCCCCACGGCCACGCCGCCCAGGCTCTGAATGCGCTCGGCAAGTGCGTCGACCAGGGCGAGTTGCTCCGCCGCGTGCTTGTCGAAGAGCTGGTGCAGCTGGAAGAAGGTGGCACCGCGCACCGTCCAGTGGCACTTCTTGTAGAGGGAGTACAGGATCTGGGTGTTCGCAAGCAGCCGGTTGAGGCGCTGGCAGGAGTATGCCCGGGTGTCGTGGGACAGGCCGATCGGGAACAGCTTGAGGGTCCCGAAGGGCTGTACCTCGGGGGCGCTCTGCTGGGTCATCGGCTGGCTGCTCGCCTGTGTGGCGGTGGTCGGTGTCGCGGTGGTCGGTTCCATGGAAGTTCTCTCCGGTGATACGGGGATGGTGAAGCGGGATGGCGAAGCGGGGCCGCTGAAACGGAAGAAACCGAGGCGGCCGACCGAGCTGGATCGCGGCTCGGCCGGCCGGGGTGCGGGCGGGCAGGTGCCCTCCCGCGTCGTGGGGCCGTCCGGGGCACGCCGGTTGGGCCGGTGCACCCGGTAAGAGTCGTACGGGTTCTGCGAGTCGCCGCGGCCCGCGGTTGTCCTGCGGGCGTGCGCCTACTCGGCCGCGGTCGGTGCGCGGTGGAGCAGGAGCCTGGTCAGCAGGCCGCTGCCCACTCCGATCGCCAGGGCGACCGGGAACCACCATGCCGGGAACGGCACCAGTCCGAGCAGCTGGTCGGTGGACCACTGTCCTGGTCCGGTGGCGGCGAGCACCGCGGACGTGGTGATGAGGAACAGCGGGTACTCGTAGCCGTCGTTCTGCACCCACAGGCCGTGGTGCCACTTGACGGTGAGTGCCACCGTCATGACGCCGATGGCGCCGGTGGCGGCGAGAGGGGTCAGCAGACCGGCGGCCAGCAGCAGACCGGAGCCGATCTGTCCCGCTCCGGCGGCCAGGGCGGTGAGCGAACCGCCGCGGAACCCGTCGTCGTGGAACTCGCGGGTGCCGCCTTCCAGACCCGCACCCCCCAGATGGTGGCTGACCTTCTGGACGCCGTGCCCGGCGATCAGCAGCCCGCAGACCAGCCGCAGGATCAACAGACCGAGGTTCACCGGCCGCTCCGCCGGACCGCCGGGGCCTGGTGGCGGGTCACGGTCAGCCCGCCGCGTGCGCGCCGATGACGGACTGCGCGTAGACGACGCCGAGCCCATAGGCGCCGCCGTGCTCCTTGACGATCTCCATGACCGCCCCGTACGTCTCCTGGCGGGCCCAGTCGCGCTGGAGCTCGAGGAGGACCTGGACCCAGGTCACCGGCACGGCGCCCGCGGCGACCATGCGCTGGAGGGCATGCTCGTGCGCGGCGGGGCTGACACCGCCGGAGGCGTCGGCGACGACGTAGACCTCGTAGCCCTGGCCGAGCGCCGAGAGCGCCGGCAGCACCAGGCACACCTCGGTCCACAGACCGGACAGGATGATCTTCTTGCGGCCGGTGGCCTTGACGGCCTCGACGAAGGCGGGGTCCTCCCAGGCGTTCATCGTGCTGCGGTCGATGACCTCCTGCTTGGGGAAGACCTCGACCAGCTGCGGCAGGATCGGGCCGGAGAAGGACTCCGCCGCGACGGTGCTGAGCACCACGGGGACGTCGAAGGCCCGGGCAGCCTTCGCCAGGCCGACGGTGCTGTTGATGATGGCGGTCCGGTCGCCGCTGCCGGTGCCGAAGAACATCTGCGGCTGGTGGTCGACGAAAACCACGACCGCGTTGTCCGGGGTGAGCAGGTCAGGACTGGGGGCAGCCTTCACCTGGGCGAAGTCGACCATGAGGGGTTCCTCTCTGACAGACGGGTGACCGCGCCCGCGGGAAGGGGCGGGGCGGTGGGAACGGCGGCATCCCGGGCCGCCGCTGCTCGGCAAGGTGGACGGGCCGCTCTCCCGCGCTCCGGTGCGGTGCGGAATCCGGCGGCCTGACGCCACGTCGTCGAAGTTAGTTCCGGCGGCACGGCCGCGTCTTTCCTCGTGGCGCCCTGTGCTGTGCCGGTACTGCACAGCACCGCACCTGCTTCTCCGCCACCGGACGCGCTCATCCGCTTCCCTTGTTTCTGCCTGTGGTTCTGCCTGGTGGGGGAAAGAGGGCGCTGCTTGGCTGTCCACTGCGGGCGGGAACCCGGGCCTCGCCGAAGCGGTCCGGTTGCGCTCCAGCGAGGTCGCTGCCCGTACGACGAGCCGTCCGGCCCCGCCGGGCACCGGCCACCGCCTTCCGGGGAGGCGGAGCCGTCCGTCCCGTTCCCGCCCTGTCCAGCCCTGGAGTCACTTCGCCCGTGGGAGAGCAAAGTGAGTGTGGTGTTGACGACAGCTTCCGTGCCAGACCGGGACAAGGTCACGTACTGGAACGACGCGGTGAGCAGGACGCTGGTGCCGATGACGGTCGCCCCGCGCGGCGACGGCCCGTTCGACGGCCGGATCGCCACCGACCGCCTCGGCTACCTCCAGGTCTCCACCATGGAGGCCGACGCGGAGCGGGTCAGCCGCACCCCGGCGCTGATCGCCCGGTCGTCCGAGGCGCTGGTGGCGGTCGGGGTCCAGGTCTCGGGCACGGCCACCTTCATCCAGGACGGCCGGCGGGCCGAGGTGGGCGAGGGAGATCTCGTGGTGTACGACACCACCCGGCCGTACTCCTTCGACTATCCGCAACGGTTCGCCACGCATGTCTTCCAACTGCCCCGCCGTACGCTGGGCGTCGCGGACAGCGACATCCGGCAGGTCACGGGCAGTGCCATCAGCACGGGGGGCGGCCTCGGAGCGATGCTGCTCCCGTTCCTGGCCACGCTGGCCTCCTCGGCGAACGGCTACCCGCCGGCGGTGGCGGACCGGCTGGCCGGCAATGTCGTCGACCTGTTCGCGACCCTGATCGCCGAGCGGGCCCACCCGGACGGCACGGACTCCGACACCGCCCGCAGCCACCTGCTGCTGCGCGTCCGTGACCACATCAACCGCAACCTGGGCGACCCCGACCTGTCGCCGGAGAGCATCGCCCGGACCCACCGGATATCCGTCCGGTATCTCCACCGGCTGTTCGAAGGCGAGGGGATCACCGTCAGCCGGCTCATCCAGCAACGGCGCCTCGAGGAGTGCGGCCGCGAACTGGCCCGCCGTGGCAGGACGGTCCCCACCGTCTCCGCCGTGGCCCAGCGGTGGGGCTTCGTCAACCCCGCCCACTTCAGCAGGGCCTTCCGTGCCGCCTACGGGGTCTCCCCCCGTGAGTGGCGCAACCTGCGCACCGCCCCGGACGACAGCGGGCCGTCCCCCACGCTCACATCGGCGCTGTCGTCCACCGTGGCCGGCCGTCCGGGGGCTGACCTCACACCTTCCGGAAGGTAAGGTGCCCGCTCGAGGCCGTGCGGGCCGCCCTGTGCCCGCGGCGGCAGTGCCCCGGTTCCGCAGCCGCACCCATCGCGGCTGCCCGCTCCGCCCGGCACCCGGTGCACCGGCCAGCCCTCTTACTCCAGATTCCCTCGACCCTCTCCGCAGGAGACCGTGTGACCGAGTTCGCCTCTTCGTCTGTTCGGCAACCGGTCCTGGACCGTCCGACCCGAGCGTTCGTGGACAGACACCCCTGCCCACCGTCGGCGTACAACGAGGACCCGGTACAGGCCCGGCTGACGCTGGCCCGCCTCCAGGGCGACGACGACCCCCTCGACGAGGAGGCCACCTCCACGGAGTGGTTCACCCTGCCGTGCGGACCGACCGGCGAGGTACGGGTGAAGGTGGTCCGGCCCATCGACAGCGTGGGCGTCATCCCCGTCGTGCTGTTCCTGCACGGGCTGGGGTGGGTCCTGGGCGACGCCGACACCCACGAGCGTCTGGTCAAGGCGTTCGCCCTCGGTACGGACGCGGCCGTGGTCTTCGTCGACTACGAGCGAGCTCCGGAGGCGCAGTACCCGGTCGCCGTCGAGCAGTGCTACGCGGTCGCGAAGTGGATCTCCGAGCGAGGCGCCGAGATCGGCCTGGACGGCAGCCGGATGGCCGCCGTGGGCGACTCGGCGGGCGGCAACCTGGTGGCGGCGCTGACCCTGCTCGCCAAGGAACGCGGAGGGGTGCGGCTGGTGCAGCAGGTGCTGCTCTGCCCGGTCACCGACGCCGACTTCGACACACCCTCGTACCTGCAGTTCGCCAAGGGCTACTTCCTCGGCCGTGAGACCATGCGCTGGTTCTGGGACCAGTACCTCCCCGACGTCCGCAGGCGGAACGAGGCCACCGCGTCCCCGCTGCAGGCCTCCGTGGAACAGCTCACCGGACTGCCCCCGGCACTTGTGCTCACCAGCGAGGCCGACGTGGTGCGCGACGAGGGCGAGGCCTACGCGGCCAAGCTCCGGGCGGCCGGTGTGGCCGTGGTCTCCATGCGCTACCACGGGACGATCCACGGCTTCATGGTGCTCGATCCGCTGCGCGACACGGACGCGGCCCGCGCCGCACTCGTCCAGGCACTCGACACCGTGCACGTCGCCCTGCACCGGCACCGCGGCTGACTCCTGCGCGCCGGGACGGTGCGCGCAGGTGCGCCCACAGCACATCACCCGTGCACGAGCGGGCAGACGGCGCCGGCCGTGGCGGGTTGGCTTCGGGGTGCGGCAGCGGGACGGACGGACCGGCAGCAGCCGCAGAACACGCCGCCCGGAGACGAGGAAGAGCACCGTGGAACCCTTCAAGATCGTGGCTGTTTCGGCCGGCCTCAGCCAGCCCTCGTCGACACGCCTGCTGGCCGACCGGCTTGTCGAGGCGACCCGGCACTTGCTCGAGGAGCGGTCGCCGCGCCCCGTCGACGTGCGGGTCGTCGAGCTGCGCGAGCTGGCCGTCGACATCGCGCACAACCTGGTGACCGGATTCCCGGGCCCCGCGCTGCGCTCGGCGGTGGAAGCCGTGACCGGCGCTGACGGCGTCATCGCCGTGACACCGGTCTTCAGCGCCTCGTACAGCGGGCTGTTCAAGTCCTTCTTCGACGTCATCGACAACACCGAGCTGGTCGCCAAGCCGGTGCTGATCGGGGCCACCGGCGGCACGGCCCGGCACTCCCTGGCCCTGGAGCACGCGCTGCGCCCGCTCTTCGCCTATCTGTGCTCACACGTGGTCCGCACCGCGGTCTTCGCGGCCTCGGAGGACTGGGGCGCGGGCGACACCCAGTCGGACAGCCTGAACGTACGTGTCACGCGTGCCGGCCGGGAACTGGCCGCGCTCGTGCTCCAGCAGCCGGACGGCGCCGGGTCCGGCGACGCCGTCGTCCCATTCGAGGAACAGTTGGCGAAGCTTCGGATCTCGCAGTAGAGGCAGTGGCGGCAGGAACCGTCCCGCGGGCTTCCGCGTCGGTGGCGGCCCCGGCCGACCGCCACAGAATCCTGGTCACCCGTGAACGTCTCACCCGGCACGACGGTCGAAGCGGTTCAGATGCAGGCCGAGGGAAGGGACCGAGCAGAGCACGGTGACCGAGGCGGGTCGCGCGACGTTCCGGCCGCTGCTGCCGCGGTCGCGGCTGGACGCGTCGCTGACCATCGAGGTGGCAGAGCGCTGTGCCCGCCTGCCGCCGACGCTGCGAGTGGCGGGCAACTGGCTTGTCATCCGCACGGATTGGACGCCGCGCCCTGTTCCACCTCGGCGAGGGCCCTACCGGCCGCCGGGTTCCAGGACGAGGCCCGGGACGCCTTCACCCAGTGCCTCGCCCTCGGCGCCAACCCCGACGCCGATCTCGACACCACCCCCGACGCCGGCTGAGCTCCGCCACGGCGGCACCCGCCTCTGCCGCCGCAGTACCACCGGAAGCGGATGGCCCCCGGCCCCCACCGTCCCGGCGCGCATCTGCCTGCGCAGCACGGGTCGTGGCGCGACGGCGTCCGCGGGCCCTGGCCGCCGAGTCGGCGGCACGCACAGGTCAGACGCAGGGCACCGAAGGACAACGCGGCCATGTGGATCGCTTCTAGCGTCCTGTCCGTGGCCGCGGCTCCATTCCGTTCCGTTGGATGCCGCCGCCACGCAGGTCCGGCCCGCGAAGCCCTCTGCACCGGCTTCCGCCGACACGTATGCAGACGGGCCGAGGTCGGCGGACCACACCACATCGGCCGCCCCCGAGGGGGCGGTCCGTCCGACCGCATCCTCAGGAAGTGAATCGTGGATTCATCGATCTCCCGGCGTACCGTCGCCGTTTCCCTGCTCGCCGGTGCCACCGCCCTGGCAGTCCCCGGTGTCGCGTCCGCCGTCCCCGGGCGGGCCGTCGGCCGGCCGGACGACGCGGACCGGCGGGCTGTCGGTCCCACCGTCGTCCTGATCCATGGAGCGTTCGCCGACGCCTCCAGCTGGAACGCCGTCACCGCCCGTCTCCTGCGGCAGGGCCACCGCGTCCTGGCGCCGGCGCTGCCGTTGCGCGGACTGGCGAGCGACGCCGGCTACATCCGCAGCGTCCTGGACAGCGTTCCGGGCCCGGTCGTGCTCGTCGGCCACTCCTACGGCGGAGCGGTCATCAGCCAGGCCGCCGCGGACGCCCCCCAGGTCAAGGCACTGGTCTACATAGCCGCCTTCGTCCCCGAGATCGGCGAGAGCGCGCTGGAGCTGACGGACAGGTATCCCGGCAGCACCCTCGGGCAGGCCACGTCAATCCAGCTCTACCCGCTGCCGGACGGCGGTGAGGGTCAGGAACTGGTCATCAGGAGGGACCTGTTCCGCGACCAGTTCGCGGCGGGCGTCCCTGTCGCCACCGCCCAGGTGATGGCCGCGGGCCAGCGCCCGGTCACCCTGGGCGCGCTCCAGGAGAAGGCCACCGCGGCCGCGTGGAAGAAGATCCCCAGCTGGTACCTCGTGGCCGGGCAGGACCGCAACATCCCGCCGGCCGCAGAGCGGTGGATGGCCGCCCGCGCCGGCGCCCGCACCGTGACCGTCGACGCGCCCCACGCGGTCGCCGTCAGCGACCCGAAGCCTGTCACCGACCTGATCCTGCGTGCTCTGCGCACCGTCGGCTGACCCATCGGGCGGCGCGCCCTCGAGATGTGATCCTCCGTGCGGAACCGCGTCCTGACAACAGCGCGACACCAATGAGGCTCCCGTGGTGGACGGCGACGTACCACGTCGTCGGTCCACCACGGGAGCCTCGTCGCCGTGCCGCGTCGTCGGTCCACCACGGGAGCCTCGTCGCTGTGCCGGCGGCGCGTCACTCGCCTCCGTCAAGCACCCCCCGCCAGGAGTTGCTCCACGGCACGGTCGATGTCGAGGTACCGCCCCTCCGCGCCCGGCGGCACGACCGCGCGGGCCCGCTCGAGGAACGCGGTGACCGCCGAAGCGGCGATGTCGAGGACGGCGGTCCCCGCCGACGACCTGACGACGATCCGCACCGCGTGCCGACGGTGGCTCTGCAGGGGTATCACCAGGACGTCTCCGACACCTGTGGGCCGGCGCGTTCCCTCCGACAGGAGACCGCGCGCGAAGACCCACTCGACCGTGCCGGTCGACGCCGTGCCGATGGCGAGGCATACGGCGTAGGGGTCCGTTCTGTCGTAGCGCAGCTCGGCGGGCAGTGACACCGGTGGTTCGCCCGCGACGACGAGGTGCGCGACCACCTCATGGGTGACCGAGGTCGGGGCGGCACTGGGAAACGGATGGGTCATGTCTTGCCCCGTTCAGCGAATCGTTGGGGAGCGTCTGTGTGCCCGACGCTAAAACCGCTGGTGAACAAAGCTTGCCGGGAAACGTACGAGGCATTGCCCGCCAAAGCACGGGCACGGGCACGGACGCCGACGCGGCCACCCCCGGAATGCCGTCGCCGCGGGCCGGACCCGGCCGGCATGCGCGCAGAGTGCGCGGGTTGTGTCCTCGCAGCGCACCGCCATGTTCCACCGCCGCACATCACGCGTCACCGCGGTTACGTTCCATTCGCCTGCCGGCCGCGGAGGAATCCGCCGCCCCACCATCAGTCCTTCCCCCAAGGAGCACCATGGCCAAGCAGACAGTTGCCGAGCAGTACGTCGACCTCCTTGCCCGCGCCGGTGTGCGGCGGATGTACGGCGTGGTCGGCGACAGCCTCAACCCGGTGGTCGACGCCGTCCGACGGCACGACGACCTGGAGTGGGTGCAGGTGCGGCACGAGGAGGTAGCGGCCTTCGCCGCGGGCGCCGAGGCGCAGCTCACCGGCCGGCTGGCCGCCTGCGCGGGCTCGTGCGGACCCGGCAACCTGCACCTGATCAACGGCTTGTACGACGCTCACCGTTCGATGGCGCCCGTGCTCGCCCTGGCCGCGCAGATACCCAGCGGCGAGATCGGCACCGGATACTTCCAGGAGACTCATCCGGACCGGCTGTTCCAGGAGTGCAGCCACTACTCGGAGCTGATCTCCTCGCCCCGGCAGATGCCCCGGGTGACGCAGACGGCGATCCAGCACGCGGTCGGCCGGCGAGGTGTGTCGGTGGTGGCTCTTTCCGGCGACGTCGCCTCCGAGGACGCCCCTGACGGCGGCGCCGAACTCGCGGTACCTCTGGACCGGCCCGCCGTCCGCCCCGGCGACCAGGAACTGAACCGGCTGGTCCAACTCGTCGACGCCGCCGACAAGGTGACGGTCTTCTGCGGTCGGGGCGTCGAAGGCGCCCACCAGGAGGTCATGGCCTTCGCCGAGAAGGTCAAGGCCCCGGTCGGCCACGCGCTCCGCGGCAAGGAGCACATCCAGTACGACAACCCGTATGACGTCGGCATGTCCGGTCTGCTCGGCTACGGCGCCGCGTACGAGGCGATGCACGAGTGCGACCTGCTGCTGCTCCTCGGCACGGACTTCCCGTACACGGACTTCCTGCCCCGCCACGTCAGGACCGTCCAGGTCGACATCCAGCCCGAACGGCTGGGCAGACGGACCCAGTTGGAGCTGGCGGTCTGGGGAGACGTGGGACAGACGCTCAAGTCGCTGACACCGGCGGTGCGTGAGAAGACCTCGCGCCGTTTCCTCGACCGGATGCTGCACCGCCATGTCCACGCGCTCGAAGGGGCAGTCGGCGCGTACACCCGTGACGTGGACAGGCACATTCCCGTCCACCCGGAGTACCTGGCCTCGGTCCTCGACGAAGTTGCCGCGGACGACGCGGTGTTCACCGTGGACACGGGCATGTGCTGTGTGTGGGCAGCCCGTTATCTCACCCCCAACGGGCGTCGTCGCATCCTCGGTTCCTTTGTGCACGGTTCCATGGCGAACGCGCTGCCCCAGGCCATCGGCGCGCAGTTCCTCGACCGCCGCCGGCAGGTGGTGTCCCTGTCCGGCGACGGCGGGTTCTCGATGCTGATGGGCGACTTCCTCACGCTCGTCCAGTACGGCCTGCCGGTGAAGGTGGTCGTCTTCAACAACTCGTCGCTCGGCATGGTCGACCTGGAGATGATGGTCGACGGCCTGCCGCCGCACGCCACGTCGTATCCGCACACGGACTACGCGGCCATCGCCAGGGCCTCGGGTGCGTACGGCGTCCGGGTCGAGGAACCGTCGAAGGTGCGTGAGGCACTGCGTGAGGCGTTCGCACACGACGGCCCCGCGCTGGTCGACGTCGTCACCGACCCCCACGCTCTCGCCATCCCGCCGAAGATCACTTCACGGCAGGTCACCGGCTTCGCGCTGTCGGCGAGCCGCACCGTGCTCACCGGCGGAGTCGGCCGCATGCTGCACCTCGCCCGGACCAACCTGCGCAACGTTCCACGGCCTTGATGCCGGTGGGAGGACGCCGGCATCAAGGCCGCCAACGCAGGGAGGCAAGAGGCGGTGCGCTCGTGATCAACCGGCGGTGCGGCTTGCGCCCTAGCTTGTCCGGTGAATCGGCTGATTCAGCGGAATCAGCCGAGTCGGCGCAGAACAGCGCGCGTTGAGCGTGCCGTCGGCCGCGTGTCCGAAGACCGCGATGTGGAGATTTCTATGGCCTTCCTCGAGCCGGAACCGGGAAAACTGCGACCGCTCACCACCGGTGGCCCGGCCGCCGACCGGGTGGCCGACGACCGGGCCACCGGTACGCCGAAAGCCCTGAGGGAGGACCTGGTCCGGCTGCTGGGTCCGCACAAGGTGCTGCACACCGTCTCCGACCTGGTGAAGTACGCCTCCGACGCCAGCCCCTACCGCTTCGTGCCCCAGGTGGTCGTGATCGCCGAGAGCGTCGAGGACGTGGCGGCGGTACTGCGGTACGCCCATGAGCACCGGCGCGAGATCGTCTTCCGGGCGGCCGGCACCTCGCTGAACGGCCAGGCCCAGGGCAGGGACATCCTGGTCGACGTGCGCCGTCACTGGACCGGCGTCGAAGTGCTCGGCGACGGTACACACACACGTATCAGGCCCGGAACGACCGTGGGACGCGCCAACATCGTGCTGTCGCGGCACGGCCGGCTCATGGGGCCCGATCCGGCGAGCTCCAGCGCCTGCACCGTGGGCGGGGTGGTCGCCAACAACGCCTCGGGCATGACGGCCGGAGTCACCCGTAACTCCTACCGTCTGCTCTCCTCCCTCACGCTCGTCCTTCCGTCGGGCACGGTCGTGGACACCGCGGCCCCGGGCGCCGACGAGGCACTCCACAGGGCCGAACCCGAGTTGTGCAGACGGCTGTTGGCGCTGAAGGCCGAGATCGAGGCCGACAGCGCACTGGTCGCCCGGATCCGGGCGAAGTACGAACTGAAGAACACCAGCGGCTACCGTCTCGACGCATTCCTGGACGGCTCGACGGCGGTGGAGATCCTGCGCGGCCTGATGGTTGCGTCCCAGGGCACCCTGGGATTCGTCGCGGAAACCGTGTTCCGGACGGTCTCCCTGGACCGTATGACCCACACCGCCCTGCTGTTCTTCCCCGATCTCCCGGCGGCCGCGGCGGCGGTGCCCCTGTTCAACGCCGCCGGGGCGCGCGCGGTGGAGCTGATGGACGGCAACACCCTGCGCGCCTGCGCGAGCGTCGACGGGGTGCCCGCGGACTGGGCCGATCTGCCCCGGGAGACCGCCGCTCTCCTGGTGGAGTTCCGCGCACCTGACGAGCGGGCGCGCGAGGCCCACCGGCAGGCCGCCGCCGATGTGCTGGCGAAGCTCACGCTGGTGGTCCCGGTCGCGTCCGTGACCAACCACTTCGTCGAGGACCCGGCCACGATCCGGACGTACTGGCACGCCCGTGAGGCCTTCATGACGGCGGTGGGCAAGGCGCGCCCCGCCGGGTCGACGCTCATCACCGAGGACTTCGCGGTGCCGCCCTCGCGGCTCGCAGAGGCCTGCGAGGCGCTGGCGGAACTGCAGGAGCGGCACGGTTTCGACGCCGCGGTCGCGGGCCACGCTGCGCACGGGAACCTGCACTTTCTGCTGGCCTTCGACGCCGCCCGCCCCGACGAGGTCCGGCGCTACGCCGCCTTCATGGACGAGTTCTGCGCCATGGTGGTGCACCGTTTCGACGGCTCGCTCAAGGCGGAGCACGCCACCGGCCGGAACATGACCCCGTTTCTCGAACTCGAGTGGGGCCCCCGCGCGACCGAGTTGATGTGGCGGGTGAAGCAGACTCTCGACCCGGCAGGGGTCCTCGCTCCCGGCGTGGTGCTCAACCGCGACCCCGCGGCCCATCTCCTGGGTCTCAAGAGCATCCCGACCATCGAGGCCGTCGCCGATCCCTGCATCGAGTGCGGTTTCTGCGAGCCCGTGTGCCCGAGCCGCGACCTGACGACCACGCCGCGTCAGCGGATCGTCCTGCGCCGGGAGATGATGCGCCAGCCCTCCGGTTCACCGGTCATGGACAGCCTCCTCGGGTCGTACTCCTATGACGCGGTCGACACCTGTGCGGGCGACTCGAGCTGCAGGACGGCCTGCCCGGTCGGCATCGACACCGGCGCCATGATGAAGCGCTTCCGTCACCAGCGGCATTCGGTGCGGGAGGAGCGGTACGCGGCCCGGGTCGCCGAGCGGTTCTCCCTCGCGGAGTCGTCGCTGCGAACAGCCCTCGGTGTCGCGGACCATCTGAACGACCGGTTCCTGGGCGGCGTCACCTCGGCGGTGCGCAAGGCCGTGTCGCCCGACCTGGTACCCGAGTGGCTTCCCTCCGTCCCGTCCCCCGCGAGTCCACGACTGCCCCCCACGGACCGGACGACCGCCGCGGCCGTCTACTACGTCGCCTGCGTCAACCGGATCTTCGCGGGACCGGACGGCGTCGAAGGACCGTCCCTGCCCGAGGCGGTCGTCGAGGTCTCCCACCGGGCCGGGCGGCCGGTCTGGATCCCGCCGGACATGTCGGGGTCCTGCTGCGCGACCATCTGGCATTCCAAGGGGTACGACGCCGGCAACGAAATCATGGCGAACCGCATCGTGGAACGGGCCTGGGAGTGGACCGACGGCGGGCGGCTGCCGCTCGTCGTCGACGCGTCCTCCTGCACGCTCGGCATCGGGCGGGAGGTGAAGCCGTATCTGACGCCGGAGAACCTCCACAAGCACCAGGCTCTCACCGTCGTCGACTCGATCGTCTGGGCCGCCGAGGAGCTGCTGCCGGGTCTGGAGGTGACCGAGCGGCTCGAGAGCGCGGTGATCCACCCGACCTGTTCGATGCGGCACCTGGGCGATGTCGAGCAGCTTCGCGCCGTCGCGGAGTTCGTCGCGCGGGACGTCAGCGAGCCGGTCTACGCCGATTGCTGCGGTTTCGCCGGAGACCGGGGCCTGCTGCACAAGGAGCTGACCGAAGCGGCGACGGCCCATGAGGCGGCCGAGGTCACCGCGGGCACGTTCGACGCGCATCTTTCGGCCAACCGCACGTGTGAGATCGGTATGGAGCACGTCACCGGGCGGCCGTACCACTCCGCGCTGCTGGCACTCGAACGCGCCACCCGGCCCGTCGGCACCACCCCCCGCCCCGGTACCACCGATACCGCGGCCTGAACGGCGCGGCCGTGTCCAGGCGCGGGCGGTCGACGGCGGCCGTTCCTGCCCCGGCCCCGACCGCGGCCGGACCTGCAGCCGGGCCCGCAGCCGACTCCCGCCCCACCCTCACCCGAGCCTCCACCACCCATCGCACCTGGAGCACATCGTGCGTATCGCCAATCTCGCCGGCCGGCTGGTCGTGGTCACCGCCGACCGGGCGGTCGACGTCCAGCAGGCCAGCGACGGTCTGTTCTCCTCGGATCCGCAGGAGGTCTACCCCCGCTGGGAGGAGTTCCGTGCCTGGGCCGGCCGGGCGGATCTCGGTGACGGCGTCCCCTTCGACCCGGCCGATCTCGGCGCACCCGCGCCATCTCCCCACCAGCTGCTCGCCGTCGGCCTGAACTACCGCGAGCACGTCTCCGAGGCGGGATTCACCGTCCCGGACGGCATGCCGCCGGTCTTCACCAAGTACGCGACCAGCATCAGCGGCCCGGTCACCGAGGTGGCACTGCCCGAGGGCGGCCACACCGACTGGGAGGTGGAGCTGGTCGTGGTCGTCGGCCGCGAGGCCCACCGGGTGTCCGAGGCCGACGCCTGGAACCACGTCGCGGGCCTGACAGTGGGCCAGGACATCTCCGAGCGCGTGATCCAGATGGCCGGTCCGGCTCCGCAGTTCAGCCTCGGCAAGTCCTATCCGGGCTTCGCCCCGATGGGGCCCTGGCTCGTCACTCCAGACGAGTTCGACGACCCCGACGACCTGGAGCTGACCTGCGCGATCAACGGTGAGGAGGTGCAGCGTGGCCGCACCCGGCAGCTCATCTTCTCCGTCCCGGCCCTCATCGCCAGGCTTTCGCAGGTGCTCCCGCTGCTGCCGGGAGACGTCATCTTCACCGGCACGCCGGCGGGCGTCGGCCTCGGCCGCTCGCCGCAGCGCTGGCTGGCGCACGGCGACGAACTGGTCAGCGCCATCACCGGCATCGGCGAGCTGCGCCAGCGGTTCGTCGGCTGACCGCGCGGGACGGCGGCCGGGAAGCCCACGTTCCCGCACAGGCACCGGACAGACCGGACCGGGCGGGCCACGCCGAACAGACCGGACCGGCCGGAACAGACAGTCGGAACAGGCCGGTCGGAACAGAGAGACAGGAAGAAGCAATGACAAGAACGATCCATGGCAAACGGGCCGGCCTGCTGGCCGCCGCCGTGGCGGCGGCCCTCACGGCGACCGTCGCGGGCCCCGCGGCCGCGGCCCCGGCGGTGCGTTTCGTGGCACACCTGAACATGACCGACGGGCAGCGCCCCGAGAACATCACCCTGGAACCGGACGGCAGCGCCGACGTCACCTTCGCCTACAGCCGTCAGCTCGCCCGCATCAGCCCCGACGGCCGGGTGCGTGTCCTCGCGACCCTGCCAGAGCCCCCGGCCGGCGCCAGCACCCCTGCCCTGACCTCGCCGTTCCTCGGCGGCATCGTCCGGGCCCAGGACGGGACGCTCTACTTCCTGTACTCCACGGGCAGCAGCGATCTGACCGGCCTGTGGCGCCTGCGTCCCGGCGGCACCCCGGAGCGCACAGCCGCGTTCCCGGCCGACGGCCTTCCCAACGGCCTGGCCCTCGACAGCCGCACCGGACTGCTGTACGCGGCAGACTCGGTCCTCGGCACGGTCTGGCGGGTGCCCGTCACCGGTGGCACGCCCAGCAAGTGGGCGACCGGACCCGAGCTGGAGTCCACCGGGTTCCTGGGCGCCAACGGCATCAAGATCCACAACGGAGCGGCCTGGGTGTCCAACCTGGACCAGGGCACCGTACTGCGCATCCCGATCACCCCTGAGGGCACCGCCGGTCCCGTCGAGACCAAGGCCACCGGCCTCGTGAACATCGACGACATCGCCTTCACCGGCGCCGGCGACACTCTGCTCGCCGCGATCAACGCGAACAACGAGGTGGACCTGGTGAGGCCGGACGGCACCCACACCGTGGTGCTCACCGCCGCCGACGGTCTGCAGAACCCGACCTCCCTCACCGTACGGGGCACCACGGCCTACATAGCCAACGGTGCCTACTTCACCGACGAGGACCCCAACGTCCTCGCGGCCCGCCTCCCTTCCGCCCGGCAGCATGAGCAGGGTCGGCGGATCCAGCGGGGGCGGTCATGACGGAACCGGCAGGCATCACCCACCACACCGCCGTACTCAACGGGATCAAACAGCACTGGGTCAGTGCCGGAGAAGGGCCGCCGGTCTATCTGCTGCACGGCTTCCCCGAGACCTGGTACGGCTGGCGCAAGCAGATACCCGTACTGGCCCGGCGGTTCACCGTGATCGCCCCCGACCTGCGCGGCTACGGCGACACGGAGAAGCCGGCCTCGGGCTACGACAAGCGGACCATGGCCAATGACGTGATCGCGCTGATGGACCATCTCGGTCATGAGCGCGTCGCTCTGGTCGGCCACGACCGCGGGGCGCGTGTCGGGACCCGGTTCGCCAAGGACCACCCCGACCGGCTCGACCGGTTCGTCGCCATGGACAACATCCCGACCCGGGTCATCGCCGACACCTATGACGTGACCCTTGCCCGGGAGGGCTACTGGTTCTTCACCTTCCTCGGCGTGCCGGACCTGCCCGAGGCGCTGATCGCCGGCCGCGAGGAGACCTGGCTCACGCACTTCTACCGGAGCTGGTCGTACGACCCCGGCATGCTGACCCCGGAGGAGACCGCGGTCTACGTCCGCGCCTACCAGCAGCCGGGCGCGGTGCGGGGATCCTGCATGGACTACCGGGCGGCGCCCCAGGACGTCGCCCAGGACCGCGAGGACGCCGACCGGCTCATCGACTGCCCGGTCCTGACCATGTGGGGCGAGGACTTCAGCGCCGTCGGGCAGGCCTACGACGTCCTGGACGTCTGGAAGGGACTGGCGCGCGACGTCCGCGGGGTGCCGATCCCCCGGTGCGGACACCTCTGCCAGGAGGAACGCCCCGACGTCGTCAACGCCGAACTCCTCGACTTCCTCGCGGACTGGCGGGGCTGACCCGAAGCCATGTCCCGTGGGCACGACAGCGCCCACGGCAACCCCTCCCCACGCCGAGCGGGTGATGCGGCCGAGCCTTGTCGCCCGGCCGCTCTGCCACTCGCCCGGCCCGTCCGCCCGCCGCCCGCCCGGACGCACGCACGACCTCGTCACAGGGACCGGGCGGCAACACCACGGGAATTCACCTGGTAGCCACAGGGCTTCCGCACCGTCCTGAACACCCCTGTCGCCAGCGAGACTTGAGAAGACGACGGCAATGACCGATCCCCGCCCGGCCCCCGGCCGCGGCCACCCCTCCCTGCCCCGCGTCGCCGCCTTCTGGCTGCTCGGGGCGATCCAACTGCTTCTTCTCGCCGCCGCGAGCGCCCCCTCCCCGCTGTACCCCGTCTACCAGGCCCACTGGGGCTTCTCGGCGACCACCGTCACGGTGGTGTTCTCGCTCTACGCCATCGGTCTGCTGCTGGCCCTGACGGTGGTCGGCGCGCTCTCCGACCACATCGGCCGCCGCCCTGTCCTGGCCGTGTCGCTGCTCGTGGAGGCGGGCGCCATGGCGATCTTCGTCGTCGCCGGCGGAGTGGGCTCGCTGCTGCTCGCCCGCACCCTGCAGGGTCTGGCCACCGGTGCCGCGACCGGCGCCATCAGCGCCGGCCTGGTCGATCTCCAGCCCAAGCACCGCCCCAACATGGGAGCGCTGGTCAACAGCGTCTCCTCGCTCCTGGGCCTGGCCTCGGGTGCGCTGGGGTCGGGGTTGCTGGTCCAGTACGCCCCGGCGCCGACCACTCTGGTCTTCGTGCTGCTCGGGTCGGTATTCCTGGCCTCCGTCGTCTGCGTCACGCTGATGCCCGAGACCGCAACCCTCCGCTCGGGCGCGCTCGCCTCGCTGCGCCCGCGGGTGTCGGTGCCCCACCGGGTCCGGCCGCACTTCGTGGCCATCGCGCCCGGCCTGGTCGCTCTCTGGGCGCTCGGAGGATTCTCGCTGTCCCTCGGGCCCTCACTGACCGCCGACGTCCTGCATGTCCACGACCATCTCATCGCCGGTGTCGTGATCGGAATGCTCACCGGGACGGGGGCCGTCGGATCGCTCGCCCTCCACCCACGGGAGCCGAGGCACGCGATGGCCGTCGGGTCGCTGGCGCTGGCCACCGGAATGACGCTGACCTTGGTCGGTGTCTCGGCCGCCGTGCCCGCCGCCTACCTCCTGGGCAACGCGATCGCCGGCTTCGGCTGGGGTGCGGCGCTGCTCGGTTCCTTCCGCACGGTCCTCCCGCTGGCCGAGGCCAGGGAACGCGCCGGAGTGTTCTCGAGCCTGTACGTCGTCGGCTATCTGGCCTTCAGCCTGCCGGCGATCGCGGCCGGCGTGATCTCCACCAGGTTCGGCCTGCACAGGACCGCCGACGGATACGCGACGGTACTGATCCTGCTGTCGGTGAGCGCCGTCGCGCTCATGTTCCGCGGGCGTCGGCACCCCAAGGCGTAGCCGCCCCCTTTGCGGACGCCGGTGGACTTCGGCCGAGGGCCCGGCCATCGGCCGGCAAGCGACCGTTCTGGCCGCCGGTGTGATCCTGCGGTCGCCACCGGTCGATGCACCTGTCCAGACTCCGGCTGTCCCATGCCGGCCGTTCCCCTCCCCGGATACCATGCGGGCTCGCCACCCGCCCTCGGCCGGAAGAGGGGGTTCGGGGCGCCCTGGCAGGGACCGGTAGCGCGGTGTCCTACCGGAGCGGCTCGGGTGCGGATGGAGCGAGGGGACAGGGGGAGCGACGTGGCCGACGCGGATGGTGCGGAGTTCGGAACTCTGTTGCGGCAGTTGCGACTGGACGCGTCGCTGACCATCGAGATGCTGGCCGAGGCGTCGGGGGTGAGCGTCCGCGGAATCGGGGACCTGGAGCGGGGACGGCGGGCGACTCCCCAACGGGGCACGGTCGCCGCGCTCGCGGTGGGGCTCGGGCTGGGCGAGGCCGAGCGGGAGCGGCTCCTGGCCGCCGCCCGGTCCGGCCGCAACCCCCGCCAACGCCCGGCCGGCCTGCGCGCCTTCCCCCGGGGCATCGACGACTTCGTCGGCCGGAAGGCCGAGCTGGCGCAACTGACGGCAATGGCCGGGCAGGCGGCCGCCGGAACGCCGACCGTGGTGGCGGTGTCCGGACCACCCGGGACGGGCAAGACCACTCTGGCCCTGCGCGTGGCCCGCGAGCTGGCCGAACACTTCCCCGACGGGCACATGCTGATGCTCGACCTGCGTGGCACGGACGACCACCCGCCCGGGCCGGCCGAGCTGGTGCTCCGCGCCCTGAAGGCGCTGGGTGTGGCCGACCGGGACCTCGCCAAAGCCGGCCCGCACGGCCACCCGGAGCTGTACCGGCAGGCGTTGGCCGAACGGCGCTGTCTGCTGGTGCTGGACAACGCCCGCGACGAGGCTCAGGTCCGCCCCCTCCTGCCGAGCACGGGTGCCACCATGGTGTTGATCACCAGCCGGAGGATGCTCACCGGCCTGGAGAGCGTCCACCGTCTCCTCCTCGGCGAGCTGTCCCCGGCCGAGGCCGCCGATTTCCTGACCGCCCTGGTGGGGCGGGAGCGCGCGGAGGCCGACCCGGTCTCCCTGGCCGCGGTCGCCGACCGCTGCGCGCACCTGCCGCTGGCGCTGCGGGTGGCGGGCAACTGGCTTGCCACCCGCAGCGGCTGGTCCGTACGCCGCCTCGCCGACCGCCTCGCCCTGGAAGAACGCCGTCTGAAGACCCTGACCGCAGGGGACCTGCATGTCTCGGCGGCCTTCGAGCTGTCCTACCGTCAGCTCACCCCCGTCGCCGCCCGCCTCTTCCGGCTCCTGGCGTTGGTGGAGGGTTCCGACGTCAGCGCCGCGGGCGCCGCCCAGCTCAGCGGCCAGCACCTCTTCGACGCCGAGGACACCCTCGAGGAACTCGTCGAGACGGGCCTGCTCGGCACGGACAAGGACCGCTACCGCTTGCATGACCTGCTGCGCCTGTACGCGCAGGAGCGGCTGCGGGTCCAGGAGCCCGGCCCGGACGCGGAGGCGGCCCGCTCCGCGCTCCGCCGCTGGCTGCTCGAGACGGCCGTCGTGGCCGGACGCTGGTTCGAACCCGACTACGGCGCCCCGCCCCCCACCTGGCAGGGCACCGTCGACCTGTCCACCGCCGAGCACGCTCGCCGATGGCTCCAGGCGGAGGGCGACAACTGGCTCGCCGCCCTGCGCGCGGCCGCCGCCACGGGCGACCACGCCACCGTGGTGGAGGTCGCCGAGGCCCTGCACTGGTTCTCCGACCAGTGGATCTTCTGGGGACACTGGCCGGAGGTCTGCCGTACCGCAGCCCAGTGCGCCGAGTCCCTCGGCGACCCACGCGTCGAAGCCTTCCACCTCAACAACCATGCCTGGGCCCTCCTCATCTGCGAAGGCCGCCCTCGCCAGAGCCTCGAACGCTCCGCCCGGGCCCTCGCCGCCGCCAAGCGCGCCGATGACCCCGAACAGCAGGGCTGGGCCCACAGCTACACCGCCTGGGCCCTCGGCCTGCTCGGTGACCATGCCACGGCGGCACTTCACAACCACGAGGCAACCGGGTTCTTCGAGGCAGCCGGCGATCTCCACGGCACCCTGCACGCCATGAGCAGCACGGCCGAGACCCTTCTCCTGGCGGGCCGGCACGAGGAAGCCGTCGCGGAGAACCTCCGGGCCCTCGCCTTCCTGGAGCAGGCCGGAGACCGCATCGAACCTCACAGTGCCGCCTTCAACCGGGCGAACCTGCAGACGTCCTTGGGCCGGGCCCACGCCGCCCTCGAGAACTGGGACGAGGCCGCCCTCCACCTGCGGACCGCCGTGGCGCTCTGCCGTGCCAGTGGCCATCCGGCGCTGGAGAGCCGCGCCTTGGTCCGCCTCGGCAGCACCCTGCTGGGCGCCGGGGACCGTGACGGAGCCAGGGAGGCCTTCTCCCAGTGCGTCACGCTCGGGGCGGCGGCCAGTCCTCAGCATGTCGCCTCGGCCAGGGAGCACCTCGCCGAGCTCGACGCACACTGAACCGTCCGCCTCGCTCGGCCGACCGGCCCCGCAGAGTGACGACGGCGACAAGCGGCACCGGAAGGACCCCTGTGATCAGGGCCGCTGCCGGGGAGAGGGCGGCCAGGAGCGGCCACGCGCCGACGGCCGGCCGGTGCGGTCGCACCGGTCCGGCCGCCGGCGGGCGGGGCGCTGCCCGAGACCCCTTTGTCGCCGTACGAGGTCACTTCGCCAGGAAGGCGAGGAGCGCCTCGTTGACCTCCTCGGCGTGGGTCCACAGCAGGCCGTGCGGGGCGCCCTCGATCTCCACGTAGTCGGCGGACGGGAGGGCCTTGTGGAACACCCGCCCGGTCGCCTCGACGGGCAGGGTGCGGTCGGCCGTGCCGTGCACGATCAGGGCCGGCACGTCGATGGCCGGGATGTCCGCGCGGAAGTCGGTGTACCAGGTCGACGGCGCGGCGGCGGCGGCGAAGAAACCACCGCTCGCGGCGACGTTCCAGCTGTTGCGGACCGCTTCCTCGCTGATCCTGGTGCCGAGGTTCTCGTCCAGGTTGTAGAAGCCGTCGAAGAAACTGGTGTAGAAGGCGTAGCGGTCCGCCTTGACGGCCGCGACGACGCCGTCGAAGAACTCCTTGGGAGCGGCCCCGTCCGGATTGTCGTCCGTCTTGAGCAGGTAGGGCTCCAGCGAGGCGAGGAAGGCGACCTTGGCCACCCGGGCGGAGCCGTAACGGGAGACGTACCGGGCGACCTCACCGGTGCCCATCGAGAACCCGACCAGCACGGCGTCGCGCACGTCGAGGGTCTCCAGGACGGTGTTCAGGTCGGCCGCGAAGGTGTCGTAGTCGTAGCCGGCGGTCGGCTGGCTGGACTGCCCGAAACCACGCCGGTCGTAGGTGATCACGCGGTAGCCCGCCTCGAGCAGCGCGGCGCTCTGCCGCTCCCACGAGTGACCGTCGAGCGGGAATCCATGGATGAGGACGACCGGCTGCCCGGTTCCGTGGTCCTCGTAGTAGAGGTCCACGGGGGTGGAGTTCTCCTGGCCCACTGTGATGTACGGCATGACGTTTCTGCTCCTTGTGCGGAAGTACCGAGAGTTGCGGAACTCACCACGCTAGGCAGGATGGCCGTCGCCGCTGTCACCCGAGCGCACCGGCACTTGTCCACGGGTGCCCTCCGGCACCGACCGTCCTGACGAACCGGACTCGTGGAGGGGAGGAACGGAGCCGGGCGCGGGCAGTCCAGAAGCAGGTCGCCGACGGCAAAGTGCTGCGCCGATTCGCCCGTAGTGTCCTGTCCGAGCCCACGGCTCCGATCACGCCGGGCGGCCACCGCGCCAAGTCCGGTCCGCCCCCGCTCCTACCTCCCCTGGAGACACAGCCATGTCCGACGCCTCCACCACTCCGTTCACTCCCGTGCTGGAGCCGGCCGCCGCGGACTTCGCCGCGGCGACCGCCAACCCGCCGTACCTGTTCGACCTGCCGCCCGCCGAGGGGCGCAAGGCGGTCGACGAGGTGCAGTCCGGCGACATCGCCAAGCCGGCGGTCGACGAGGAGTGGATCACCGTCCAGGGCGGCCCCACCGGTTCCGTCCGCGCCCGCATCGTCAAGCCCGCCGGTGCCACCGGCGCGCTGCCCGTCATCATCTACATCCACGGCGCCGGCTGGGTGTTCGGCAACGCACACACCCACGACCGCCTGGTGCGCGAGCTGGCGGTGGGGACCAGGGCTGCGGTGGTGTTCCCCGAGTACGACCTCTCGCCGGAACACCGCTACCCGGTCGCCATCGAGCAGAACTGGACCGTCGCCCGCTGGGTCGTCACCGAGGGGGCGAGCAAGGGCCTGGACGCCGCCCGGATCGCCGTCGCGGGCGACTCGGTCGGCGGCAACATGACCGCCGCCCTGACGCTCATGGCCAAGGAGCGCGGCGGTCTCCCCCTCGTCCAGCAGGTGCTGTTCTACCCGGTGACGGACGCCTCGTTCGACACGCCGTCGTACCACCAGTTCGCCACGGGCTACTTCCTGCGCCGTGACGGCATGCAGTGGTTCTGGGACCAGTACACCACCGACCCCGCCGAGCGGGCCCGGATCACCGCCTCCCCGCTGCGGGCGACCACGGAGCAGCTCGCCGGGCTCCCGCCGGCGCTGGTCATCACCGGCGAGGCCGACGTCCTGCGCGACGAGGGCGAGGCGTACGCGAACAAGCTCCGCCAGGCCGGGGTCGCGGTGACCGCCGTCCGTTACCAGGGCATCATCCACGACTTCGTGATGCTCAACGCCCTACGGGAGACCCACGCCGCCGAGGCGGCGATCACCCAGGCCGTGCACACCCTGCGTACCGCGCTCCACACCGCCTGACCCAAGGCCCTTTGCGCAGAGAGGAAATTGACCCATGTCGAACACCGACAGACCCACCGTCGTCCTGATTCACGGCGCGTTCGCGGACGCGTCCAGCTTCGCCCGCGTCATACCGGAGCTGATCGACCGCGGCCTGGACGTGGTGGCCCCCGCGGTACCCAACCGCAGCCTGCTCGGCGACTCCGCGTACATCGCGTCGGTCGTCCGTCAGATCCCCGGACCGGTCGTCCTGGTCGGCCACTCCTACGGCGGTGCCGTGATCACGGTCGCGGGAGTGGAGGAGAACGTCAAGGCGCTGGTCTACCTGGCCGGTTACGCCTTGGAGGAGGGCGAGAGCCTGGGCGAGCTGCAGGGCGGCTTCCCCGACTCCGACCTGGCCTCCGCGCTGGTCTACACGCCGTTCCCGCTCGAGGGCTCCCCCGCGCCCGGCACGGATGTCTCGGTCCGGGTCGACAAGTTCCCGGCGATCTTCGCCGCGGACGTGGACCCCGATCTCGCCGCGGTCCTCGCCGTCTCCCAGCGCCCGCTGGCCGCACAGGCCTTCGGCGAGAAGGCTCCGGCCGCGGCCTGGAAGACCAAGCCCTCCTGGGGCCTGGTCTCCTCGTCCGACCGCACCATCAACCCCGATGTGGAGCGCTTCGGCTACCAGCGGGCCGGCATGACCACCGTCGAGGTCGACTCCTCGCACCTGGTGATGCTCTCCCACCCCCGGCGCGTCGCCGACCTGATCGAGGAGGCGGTCCGCGCCGTCCGCTGACCGGCCGCGGGCTGTCTTCGGCACAGCGCTGAGGCCCCTGTGATGAAAGGCGACTTGGGAAAGCCGTCCGTTCACCACAGGGGCCTCTGGCATTCGGCAACCGGCCTGCGGGATCAAGTCGCCGTGAGTCGGCTCGTCGGCGTCGGCGGTACCCGCCCGGTGAACCGCCTGCGTTCAGCCTCGGTCATCCCTCCCCACACGCCGTACGTCTCGCCCAGCGTGAGCGCGAACTTCGCGCACTTCTCCTGTACGGCGCAGGTCCAGCACACGCTGCGCGCCCGCTCCTCACGGCTGCGCCGGCCGGAGTGGCCCTCTCCGGGAGCGGAGTAGAAAAGGGCGCTGTCCAGACCCCGGCAGGCCGCCTGACGCTGCCAGTCCCACAGGTCGGCAAGGGGGCGGATTCCCTTTTTCGCGCGCATCGATTGCCTCGACTTCCCTTGTTTTTCATGGTCGATTGACCGCCCGGCACGGGTCGGAGTGTTCATCACACCGGAGGAGCCGGACCCTGCGACGTGATCGAATGTGCACAACCACCACGCCCCCCGCGAACTGTTCGTTCAAAGGGGGCGTCGGGCGTCAGGATCTGTGGATTTTGTCAAGCAGGACTATGCGTATCTGTGGGCCTGTGGACCTGCCGCAGTAATTGCGCCACGGACGGGCAGACCGGCACGACGCGCTTTCCTGTTTCGTACTCGGTGAAACCGGCGAGTTCGCCGTCGGCCGGATTCTCGTTCGACGGTGTTCGTCATCCGCCCGTCGGACAACGGGCGCTGCCCTTCGTCACAGGAAGCAGGGGTCGTACAGCCCCGTGCCGCCCTCCGGGGTCAGACCGCGGCGCACGCGCCACTGCCGGTGCAGTTCCGACTCGGCGACGGCCTGCCCGAGGAGCTCGGCCTGCCGGGCACCGGAGCCGCGTGGCGTGGCGGGGGCCTGGTAGCCGCCGAAGTGGGCCACCGGGCTCCACTCGGGGGTGACGGACGGGAGTTCGTCCGTCATGCCCTGGTACTCGCCTTCGGCGTGGACGATCCGGCCGCCGACCACGGTCAGCACGGACTCGATGTGCGGGACGTCCTCCTCGGGCACGGTGAAGTAGTCGTGGGTGAGGATCGCCAGGTCGCCGTAGTAGCCGGCGCGCAGGATGCCCTTGACGCCGTCCTCACCGGTCAGTGCGGCACCGGCCCGGGTGTACATGGCCAGGGCGGTCTCTCGGTCGACGCGGTTCAGCGGCGGTCGCAGGGACAGGCCGCCCAGGGTCCGGCCCGAGATCAGCCAGTGCAGGGCGACCCAGGGGTTGTAGCTGGACACCCGGGTGGCGTCGGTGCCGGCGGCGACGGTCAGCCCGCGGTCCAGCATGGCCCGCACCGGCGGGGCCTCCGCGGCGGCGCCGAGGCCGTAGCGCCGGGTGAACGCCTCGCCCTGGAAGGACATCCGGTTCTGCACGGACATCGCCCCGCCGAGCGCCGCGACGCGGTCGAGGCTGTCCGGGGATGCGGTCTCCGCGTGGTCGAACAGCCAGCGGTTGCCGCCCGGGAAGAGCCCCTCGGCGGCGAGCTTCTCGAAGACCGCCAGGTCGCGCCGGATGGTCTCGTCGTACGTGGCGTGCAGCCTGAAGCCCCACCCGTTCTCGAGGAGAAGACGTACCGCCTTCTCGAACTCTGTTTCATAGTCGGCGAGTTCCGGGCGGGGTTCGGCGAAGTTCTCGAAGTCGGCGGCGGCCCAGGTCAGGTTCTCGCCCGCGCCGTTGAGCCGTAGCCACTCGTCGCCGTCCTCGGGGCGGACCATCTCGATCCAGCGGGCGAGGTCGTCGAGTTCCTGGCCCGCGGTCTGCGGGAACAGATGGTAGGCGATCCGCAGGGACAGCCGGCCCTCGGCGGCCAGTTCGGTGACCGCGCGGTAGTTGTCCGGGAAGTTCTGGAAGCCTCCGGCGGCGTCGATCGCGGAGGTCAGCCCGAACCGGTTCAGCTCGCGCAGGAAGTGGAGGGTGGAGGTCTTCTGCTCCTCCTCCCCCAGCAACGGGGCCTTGGCGAGCGTGGAGTAGAGGATCAGCGCGCTGGGAGCGGCGAGGAGCAGGCCGTTGGGCTCGCCGTTCCGGCCCCGCACGATCTGTCCGCCCTTGGGGTCGGGGGTGTCCCGCGTGTAGCCGACGGCCTTCAGCGCCGCCCGGTTCAGGATCGCCGCCTGGTACAGGTGCAGGACGAAGACCGGGGTGTCCGGTGCGGCCTCGTTCAGCTCGGCGGGGGTGGGCAGCCGCCGCTCGGCGAACTGCTCGGCGGACCAGCCGCCCACCACGCGCACCCACTGGCCCTTGGGAGTGCGGGCAGCCTGCTCGCGCAGCATGGCCAGGCCCTGGCGCAGCGAGGTGACACCGTCCCAGCGCAGCTCCAGGACGTAGTTCAGGCCCCCTCGGATCACATGCACATGTGCGTCGTTGAGGCCGGGCACCACGCGGCGGCCGAGCGCGTCGACAACGGTGGTGGCGGGGCCGACGACGGGAGCGACATCGGCGTCGTCACCCACGACCAGCACCCGCCCGTCGCGGATGGCGAGCGCTCCCGCGTGCGGACGGCTCGGGTCGCCCGTGTAGATCTTCGCATTGCGGACAACGACGTCCGCGGCATTGTCGGAGGGGCGGGGAACCAACCCGCCGACCGGCATTGTCGGAGGCACCTGGACACACTCCAAAGGCTGATCGCGGACGGGACGGCGGATTCCGTCCGGCAAGGATTACGGATGGCGGCAGCCGAGTGGGCGGTAAGGGGCGCTGCCGGGCCACCCGGCTGCCAAAGAGGACGCTAGGACTTGCGGCCCTCGCGTGTTGCCCGGCAGCGCACCTGTCCAGGCCCGCGAGCGCACCGATCCGTCCACGCCCCGGCATTGCGCTGCGGGAGAAACCGTGGTGTGCGGGCGAGTAAGGAGGGCCAACCGGTTCTCGGACCGTGACGCGGCGGACAGAGGAATTTCTGTCGCCTTCCCGCATTCCCGAAGTATCTGGGGAGAACGACCGACAGGAGGCACTGCGGGGTCGCCTTCGGCCTGGGCGTGGTCGCCGACACCGTCATGACATTCGAGTTCGGTCTCAACCGAGGGCGATGGCCTTCGCCGGCAGTGGTGCTGCGGCTGCGCGGCAGGCTGTACACCGCCCGCCGGTTCCACCGGCTCATGGTCTGGATGGCCCCCGCCGTGGTGGCGATCAGCGGCGGCTGGATCACCGCGGAGACCGGCCGTCGGCCCTGAGTCGTCCACGGGCTATCCGCACCGGTGACGCCGTCTCCGGCCTCTCCCTCGGCGCGGCGATCGCAAGCATCATCGGCTTCGTCGGCGTCTACGCCGCTGCTGCTCGGACCGTGGTTCGGCTACATCGTCCGCACGGTGCGCACGAGACCCGAGCACCTGGTGACCGCCGACGACGACCACCTGCCGCCGAAAAGCCAAATCAAAATACGCCGCAGAAATCCTTCCGGCCAACGGGAAGGAACACCGGAAAAGAAAGGCGTGGGCATATCCGGGCCCGGTCGCACGGAACCTGCTCCCGGCATCGGACACATCCGCTCCGCCCTCATCCTGCGGCGCACCGGGCGGCCCCGGCAAGCCCGATCCGCAGGACATTCGTGAGACTGCGCAAGTGAGAAGTGCCGCTGCGACCAGGGACGTTGAGACGTCGGTGCGAAATGGACACTTAACAAAAAAATCATTGACACCTGATCGAACTACGGCAGCTAATGGATCGTCCACGCGAATGCATGGACGATCCATTCACTTTCACCCGCCCAAATCAAGGGCCTGTCATGACAGGTGATGCGTGAGAAAAACCAAGCGCGCCGGGGGCACACCCGACGTTCCCCGCGCACTCCGCCGCGGCGCCGCGGTCCTGGGCCTCACGGCTCTGGCACTCCTCGGCGTCCAGCCCGCCGCCCAGGCCGAGACCCCGGCCGACCCCGGTCCGACCGCCACCACAACCACCAGCGCGCCGACGCGGCTGGACACGCTGTCCGGTACCTCCGACGAACCGGCGACCGACCTCGAACCTCTCTGCGGCACCCCCGCCAAGGGCCGTGCCCGTTGCTTCGCGATGCGCGCGACCGACGAGGATCCCGTGAGGTCGCTGACCGCGACCCAGACACCTGCCGGACTCGGCCCGCAGGACATCCAGAGCGCCTACAGCCTGCCCTCCGACGGCGGCACCGGACAGACCATCGCCATCATCGACGCCTACGACAACCCCAACGCGGAGGCGGACCTCGCCGTCTACCGCAGCCAATACGGGCTGCCGCCGTGCACCACGGACAACGGCTGTTTCAAGAAGGTCGACCAGCGTGGCGGCACCAACTACCCGTCGGTCAGTGAGGGCTGGACGGGCGAGATAGCCCTGGACCTCGACATGGTGTCGGCGGCGGCGCCCAACGCCAAGATCCTTCTCGTGGAGACGGACAACGCCGGATTCGAGAACCTCGGGGCGGGTGTGGACCTCGCCGTCTCGATGGGTGCCAAGTACGTCTCCAACTCCTACGGCAGATCGGGCGACTTCGCGACCGACGCGGAGACCTGGGGCAGCCACTACGACCACCCGGGCGTCGCCGTCGTGGCCGCCAGCGGTGACAACGGCTACGGGGTGGCCTTCCCCGCCACCCTCTCCACGGTGACCTCCGTGGGCGGCACGAATCTGGTGGCCGACCCGGACAGCCTCCGTGGCTGGTCCGAGACCGTGTGGAAGCGGAACTTCTACGGGCCGGGCTCGGGATGCGCCGCCAACCAGCCCAAGCCCGACTTCCAGAAGGACACCGGCTGCGCGGGACGCAGTGTGGCCGACGTCTCCGCGGTGGCCGACAACCTCGCCGTCTACGACAGCTTCGGCACCGGGGGCCTCGGCTGGATGCGCTACGGCGGCACCAGCGCCTCGACCCCGCTGATCGCCGCCGTCTACGCCGTGGCCGGCAGTCCGCGCCCCGCCACGTACCCCAACGCCTATCCCTACCGGTCACAGGGCGCGGGCCTGAACGACGTCACCACCGGCTCCAACGGCACCTGTGACGCCGCCTATCTGTGCACCGCGGGTCCCGGTTACGACGGTCCCACCGGTCTGGGCACCCCGTCGGGTCTGGCCGCCTTCCGCAGCGGGCCCAGCGGGACCCTGTCGGGCGTCGTGACCGACGCGAAGACCGGGAAGCCGGTCGCCGGGGCCACCGTCGGATCCGGAGCCGACGTCGCGACGACCCTCACCGACGGCAGCTACTCCCTCAACCTGCCGGCCGGCACGGTCGACGGCCTCACGGTCACGATGTTCGGATACGCGACCACCGAACCGATCTCGGTGGACATCACCGAGGGCCACACCTTGGCCCACGACTTCAACCTCCAGCCACTTCCGCGCGTCCACGTCCGGGGCACGGTGAAGGACGGCTCGGGACAGGGCTGGCCGCTCTATGCCAAGCTCTCCGTCAAGGGTTCGCCCGAGGCACCGACCTGGAGCGACCCGGCGACCGGTGAGTACGACGTGCTGCTGCCGGAGAACGCGGACTACTCCCTGGACGTGACCGCCGCGCTGCCCGGCTACGAGGAGGCGACCCGCAAGGTGACGGTGGGCGGCGGGGCCGTGACCGCCGACGTCTCCCTGACCGCCGACGCGGACGCCGGCACCGCCGTCGGCTACACCCGGCAACTCACCGACCACACCGAGCACTTCGACACCACCACCGCCGCCCCGACCGGGTGGACGGTGACGAACGCAGACGGCACGAGCAACGGCTGGGAGTTCGACGACCCGATCCAGCGCGGCAACTACACCGGCGGCAGCGGAGCCTTCGCCGTGGCCGAGAGCGACAACGGACCCATCGGTCCCCACCAGGACAGCTTCCTGACCACCCCTGTCTACGACCTGTCGGACGCCCAGTCCGCCGAACTCACCTTCCAGACCGCCTACCTGAACAACATCAGGAACCAGCAGATGACCGTGGACGCCAGCGCGGACGGCGGCGCGACCTGGGAGAACATCTGGGCCGGACCGGACGTCAGCGGCGGTGAGCAGAAGCTGACCGTCCAGGTGCCGTTGCGGAAGTACGCCGGCGAGTCCTCCCTGAAGCTGCGCTTCCACTTCGTCGCGAACTGGGGCTACTACTGGGCCATCGACGACGTGAACGTCCAGGCCCGCACGATGCTGCCGGCCGACGGGGCACTCACCGTCGGCACGGTGCGCGACGCGGACACTGGCAAGGGCGTGGTGGGCGCCACCGTCGCGGACGCCTCCGCGCCGGACACCACGGCAGCCCTCACCGCGGCCACCCCTGACGACCCCGCCATCGGTGACGGCTTCTACACGCTCTTCCTGCCCGCCCCGGGCCGGCACACCCTGACCGTCGGCGCGTCCGGGTACGACACGGTCACCCGCACCGTCGTGACGCGGGCCGACCGGGTGACCACGAAGAACGTCAACCTGACGGCGACCGACTGATCCTCGGGTCCCGATCCGGGGCGCCGATCCGGCCCCGGGCGCAAGGCGGCGCCGCACCCCCACAAGGGGTGCGGCGCGGTCCGTGCGTCAGCCCTGCAACCCGTTCGCCCACGGATCGACGAGGTACACCGTGCGGGTCTCCGGGTCGGGAGGTGCCCTCGCGGTGAGGCCGACTCGAAGTCGGCGAGGTCTCCCATGCTCTTGGCGAGGTTGGCGACGGGGTACCGGGCGAGGACCCTTTCTCGGCGTGCGGGGGCGACGTGGGGGTGGCGTGATCGATCTCGCGGGACGCGGCTGACGGAACAAGTCCGCAAAGGCGCGCGTTCGCGCAATTGCCCACACGCGCCGAGCGGTCTCGACGGCTTCACCGCCGCGACCCGTGAACCCCGGCGTCCTTCGAAGGGGGCTCGTCACAGCCCCGCGCACAGGAGTGTCAGACGCTATGAACGTGATCCCGGACAGCCCCTGGTCGGCAGCCGGCCTGGACGCGACCGGCGGGCGGGTGCTCGAACACCTGGTGGGCACACGGTCGGCCGACACGGCAACGGTCGCGGAGGCCGCCGGGATCTCGCCGGGCGAGGCCGAGAAGGCGTTGCGGCGGCTGGCGGACGCCCTGCTGGTGATACGGCTCGACGGGCGGCCGGCGCGCTGGGCCGCGAGTCCGCCGCGCTCCTCACTCGCCGCGCTGCTGGCCCGTCGCCGGGCCCAACTGACCGAGGCCGAGGTGGCCTTGGAGCGGCTCCAGGAGAAATACGAGGCGACCTCGGGACCTCGGGCGGCGCACCTGATGGAGGTGCTCGAGCACGAGGAGGAGGTCTCCGCGCGCTACACCCAGCTCCTGAAGCAGAGTTCGGTGGAGGTGCTGCACCTGGCGAAGCCCCCGTACCTGACGGGCTCCCAGGTGTTCGCGGGCGAACTGGGCGTGGCGGCGGGGGTGCGGCTGCGTTCGGTGTACGAGACGGACGGGTTCACCGATGCGGTCTCGCTGGAGACGGCGCTGCGGGGTACGGCGGAGGGCGGGGAACTGCGTCTGGCCTCGCGGCTGCCGGTGAAACTGGTGGTCTTCGACCGTACGGCGGCACTCCTACCGGTGCGCGGCGAGCGGCCGGAGTCGGGGTCACTGGTGGTCCACTCCCCCGCGCTGGTGGAGGCGCTGGCGGCACTGTTCGAGAACGTGTGGGCGGGGGCCATGCCGGTGTCGTTGGAGAGCCGGGACGACTGGCCGGTGCCGGGCGGGACCAACGACCCCGGTGGCGCTGCCGGTTCGGATGCGCCCGAGGTCGACGAGCGGACCCGGGAGATCCTCCGGCTGATGGCCACCGGCCTGAAGGACGACTCCATCGCCCGGGTGCTGAAGGTGAGCCGCCGCACCGTGCAGAAGCACGTCACCGACGCCGGCAACGCACTGGGCGCGAAGACCCGGTTCCAGATCGCCCTGGGGGCGGCCGGGCGCGGGTGGCTGGGACCGGACCACAAGGCAGGCGGCTGAGGTCGGCGCTCCTGTGCGCCTGCCCGGAGCGGACGGCCCCGGCCCGCGTCGCATCGACGGGCAAGAGCCAGTGCGCCGGAGGGCAACAGGCGGCCGGACGTCCGCGCTGTCGTGCCGCTCTGGCCCCCTGGTCACCGCGGTGATCGACGCCTGGCCTTCCCCGCCCCGACGGCGCCACGCCTCCGCGGCCGCAGTACCGGGCCGGACGCGAGCAGCACCGACGTGTGCGGCTCCGTCCCGCCTCCCCTCGCGTGACGGCGGCGCCGGGTGCGACGGCAGTCGCGGCCAGGCCGCTGGGAGGCCCGGATGCGGGACACCCGAGCGCCTTGACTCTCCGCGCACGAGTGTGGTCTCTGCGCGCCCGCCCCGGGCAGCGGCGGACCTGGATGAAGGGCGCCGCGCGCGCCCACGTGTCGGGCGCCTTCCCGTCGTCCTCACCGGGCAATGCCTCGACACCTGTCGGGCGCCACCGGGCGGTGATCCGCCGCGGTCCGCCGGTGTGTGCTACGGTTTCGCAGTTGCAGTTGCGGTACCCATGAAACCTATGTGCGCCTGACCGGAATGTTTCTCCTTCAGGCGCATTATTTGTTTTCCGGCATCTCCGGATGGGGCCTCTGCCTACAGAAGGAGAAAGTCATGGCACAGGGAACCGTCAAGTGGTTCAACGCCGAAAAGGGTTTCGGCTTCATCGCGCAGGACGGCGGCGGCCCCGACGTCTTCGCCCACTACTCGAACATCCAGACCCAGGGCTTCCGTGAGCTCCAGGAGGGTCAGCGGGTCTCCTTCGACGTCACGCAGGGCCAGAAGGGCCCGCAGGCGGAGAACATCGTCCCCGCCTGATCGCCGGACGCGCATCCGCTCACCGTGGTCCGCACCGTCATGGTGCGGACCACGGTTTGTGCTGTTTCCAGGAAGGCAGACAACCGCATGCCCCGCAGGCCCCAGAAGTCGAACCGGCGCGCCTCGTCACCCCCGTCGTCCGCGGCGTCGCCGAGGGAGTTCCGGCTGCCGGAAAACACGACACCCGCACTCCCCGCCGTCGCGGACTTCGCCGATCTGGACATGCCCGCGGCGCTGCTGAAGACCCTCACCGCGCAGGGCGTCGTCACCCCCTTCCCCATCCAGGCCGCCACGCTGCCCAACTCGCTCGCCGGCCGTGATCTGCTGGGCCGGGGACGTACCGGCTCCGGCAAGACCCTCGCCTTCGGGCTCGCGCTCCTGGCCCGTACGGCGGGGCTGCGCGCGGAGCCCAGGGCACCCCTCGCCCTGGTGCTGGTGCCCACCCGTGAACTCGCCCAGCAGGTCACCGATGCGCTGACCCCCTACGCGACGGCGGTCGGCCTCCGGCTGACCACCGTGGTCGGCGGGCTGTCCATCACCCGGCAGGCCCAGGCGCTCCGGCGTGGCACCGAGGTGCTCGTGGCGACTCCGGGCCGGCTCAACGACCTCGTGGAACGCGGGGACTGCGGGCTCGGCGACGTGCGCATCACGGTGCTGGACGAAGCCGACCAGATGACCGACATGGGCTTCCTGCCGCAGATCACCAAGCTGATCGAGCGCGTACGGCCCGACGGACAGCGCATGCTCTTCTCGGCCACCCTGGACCACAACATCGACCGTCTGGTGCAGCGGTTCCTGACCGACCCCGTGGTGCACTCCGTGGACCCGTCCGCGGGAGCGGTGACCACCATGGAGCACCACGTGCTGCATGTGCAGGACGAGACCGACAAGAAGGCGGTCACCACGCGCATCGCCGCACGTGACGGCCGGGTCATCCTGTTCCTCGACACCAAGAGGTCCGCCGACCGGCTCACCAAGCGGCTCCTGGCCGTCGGGGTCCGCGCGGCGGCCCTGCACGGGGGCCGCTCCCAGCCGCAGCGGAACCGCACCCTGGATCAGTTCAAGAACGGCCAGGTCACGGCACTGGTGGCGACGAACGTCGCGGCCCGGGGCATACACATCGACGACCTCGACCTGGTAGTGAACGTCGATCCGCCCACCGACCACAAGGACTATCTCCACCGAGGCGGACGCACCGCCCGCGCCGGCGGCTCCGGCAGCGTGGTCACGCTGGTCCTGCCCGACCAGAAGCGGGACGTCACCCGGCTCATGTCGGACGCGGGCGTCCGCCCCCGGACGGCCCGCGTCAAGTCGAGCGACGCGGAACTGGCCACCATCACGGGCGCCCGCGAGCCTTCCGGCGTGCCCGTCACGATCGAGGTCCCGCAGCCGACGACACCGACGGCATCCCGCCCGGACCGGAAGACCGCGACCGAGCCCGGCAATCGGTCCGGCCGCCGACGCCGCAACCGCGGCGGGCCCGGCACGGCGCCGGCTGCTGCCACCAGGACGGGGAGCAGGGGCTCGGACCGCCGGTCCGCCGCAGGGGCGGCGGCAACCGGTGACACCTCCGCAACCAGCGGGCGCGGCTCTGCCCGCCGGGCCGGATCCGCCGGGGCCACCGGTGGTGCCGTCGACACGGGCGGCCGTGGTGCCGACCGCCGAGCCGCGGCCGGCACCGCGTCCGGCAAGACGGCCCGGGGATCACGCCGCCGAACGGCGGCCGGCGGAGCCACGGGGGGCGCTGCCGGCAGCGGCGGTCGCGGCTCCGAGCGTCGGGGCGGCCGCCGCACCACGGCCACCTAGGGGGTGTCTCGGCGGATCAAGGTGCAGGCAAGCGGCGGCGCCGGTCAACTCAGGTGAGCGGGGGCTGGTGCGTCCAGCTGCAAGGCTGATCCGCCGGACAGGCCCTATAGGGCCTGTTGCGCCGGCAGGCGACGTTCGCCCCGGCGCGATGCGCACATCAGGGCGCCCGCGACCGGGCAGGCCCCAGGTGAACCACCGAGGTGGCTCTCCTGGGACGCTGGTGCGCGTGCTCGGGACCGGGTCAGCGGCCCGCTGTCGTCGCCTGGCGTGTGGCCGCGGACTCCTGGTGCCGTCCGTCGCCGGTGAGTGCGCGCAGGATCTCCTCGACGCTCTGCTTGGCGTCGCCGAAGAGCATGCTGCTGTTCTCGCGGAAGAACAGCGGGTTCTGCACGCCCGCGTAGCCGGAGGCCATGGAGCGCTTGAAGACGATGACGTGCTCCGCTTCCCAGACCCTCAGCACCGGCATGCCGGCGATCGGGCTGCTCGGATCCTCGGTCGCGGCGGGGTTGACGGTGTCGTTCGCGCCGATGACCAGGACGACCGAGGTGTCGGCGAAGTCGTCGTTGATCTCGTCCATCTCCAGGACGATGTCGTACGGCACCTTGGCCTCGGCCAGCAGCACGTTCATGTGCCCGGGCAGGCGCCCGGCGACCGGGTGGACACCGAAGCGGACGTCGACGCCCCGCTGACGCAGCTGCCGCGTCAGCTCCGCGACCGGGTGCTGGGCCTGGGCGACGGCCATGCCGTAACCGGGGGTGATGATCACGGAGCGGGCCCGGGCGAGCATCTCGGCGGCCTCCGCGGCGCGCACCTCGCGGTGCTCACCCTGCTCCTCCTTGCCACCGGACGGCGCCTCGATGCCGAATCCGCCGGCGATGACGGACAGGAAGGAACGGTTCATCGCCTTGCACATGATGTAGGACAGATAGGCGCCGGAGGAGCCGACCAGTGCGCCCGTGACGATGAGCAGGTTGTTGTCGAGCAGGAAGCCGGCCGCGGCGGCCGCCCAGCCGGAGTAGCTGTTCAGCATGGAGACGACGACGGGCATGTCGCCGCCGCCGATCGAGGCGACCAGGTGCCAGCCCAGGGCCAGCGCCAGCGCGGTGACCGCGATCATCAGCGGCAGGTCCGGACTGACCGTGAACCAGACGGTCAGCGCGACGAACGCGACGAGAGCACCGATGTTGAGCGCGTTCTTGCCCGGCAGCATCAGCGGACGGGACTTGATGCGGGCGGAGAGCTTGAGGAACGCGACGATGGAGCCGGTGAAGGTGACGGCACCGATGAAGATCCCGATGAACACCTCGGCGTGGTGGATCCCCAGCAGGTCGGCGCCGATCCTGGTCTGCGCCGTGCCGTGCGCCTCCACCTCCAGGTAGCTGTTCCAGCCCACGAGGACGGCGGCGAGGCCGACGAAGCTGTGCAGCACCGCGATCAGTTCGGGCATCTGCGTCATCTCGACGCGGCGGGCCCGCCACAGGCCGATCGCCGCGCCGAGCGCCATGGCCAGCACGATCAGGGCCACTGCCCCGGCGGTGATGCTCTGCGCCGCCATCACGACCGTGGCGACCAGGGCGAGGGCCATGCCGGCGATGCCGTAGACGACGCCGGAGCGGGAGGTGCGGTGCTGGGACAGGCCGGCCAGGCTGAGGATGAACAGCAGCGCGGCGACCAGGTCGGCAGCGTGGGAGGCTGTCAGGGAGGTCATCTCGGCTCAGCCTTTCGAGAACATGGACAGCATGCGGCGGGTGACGGCGAATCCTCCGAAGATGTTGACGCTCGTCAGAAGGATCGCGACGAAGGACAGCGCGGTGACGATTCTGCTCTCGTGCCCGATCTGCAGCAGGGCGCCGATCACGACGATGCCGGAGATCGCGTTGGTCACCGACATCAGCGGTGTGTGCAACGCGTGGTGCACCTTGCCGATGACGTAGTAGCCGATCACCACCGCCAGGGCGAACACGGTGAAGTTCCCGGCGAGTTGGGCGGGGGCGAAGGCGACCAGCAGGAAGGTCGCGAGCATGCCGAGCCCGATCAGGGCGAAGCGCCTCGTCGGCGTCAGCCCGGGTTGTTGCCCGGACGGCTTGGGGTCCGGCTCGGTGGTCGTGGTCTGCGCGGCGGGCGCGGCCGATACGGGCACGGGCGGCGGCGGCCAGGTGACGGTGCCGTCCCGCACCACGGTCACGGCCCGCTGCACGACGTCGTCGAAGTCGATCACCAGCCGGCCGTCCTTGCCGGGCGTGAGCAGCTTCAGCAGGTTCACCAGGTTGGTGCCGAACAGCTGCGAGGCCTGCGCGGGCAGCCGGGAGGCGAGATCGGTGTAGCCGATGATGGTCACGCCGTTGTCGGTGACCACCGCGCGCTCCGGCACGGTGCCCTCGACGTTGCCACCCTGGGCGGCCGCCATGTCGACGATCACGCTGCCCGGCTTCATGACGGCCACGTCCCTGGCGGTCAGCAGGCGCGGCGCCGGCCGGCCCGGGATCAGCGCGGTGGTGATCACGATGTCCACGTCCTGCGCCTGGGCGTGGTAGAGCTCGGCGGCGGCGCGGTCGTATTCGGCGGAGGTCGCCCTGGCGTACCCGTCGGTGCTCGTCTCCTGGGCGACGTCCACCGGCAGGTACTCGCCGCCGAGCGACTTCACCTGGTCCGCCACCTCCGGCCGCGGGTCGGTGGCCCGCACGACCGCACCGAGGCTGGAGGCCGCGCCGATCGCCGCCAGACCGGCGACGCCCGCGCCCGCGACGAGCACCTTCGCCGGCGGCACCTTGCCCGCCGCGGTGACCTGCCCGGTGAAGAACCGGCCGAAGACGTGCGCGGCCTCGATGACCGCCCGGTACCCGGCGATGTTCGCCATCGACGACAGCACGTCCATCGACTGCGCGCGCGAGATCCGCGGCACCGCGTCCAGCGCGAGAGCGGTGATCCCGGCGTCGGCGAGCGCCTGCAGCAACTCGGGCCGCCCGGCGGGAGCCAGCAGGCCCACCAGGGCCGCGCCCTGGCGCAATCGGGTGATCTCCGAGCCGGCGGGGGCGTTCACCTTCAGGACGACATCCGCGGTCCAGGCCTCGCCGATCCGGGCACCGGCATCGACGTAGGACTGGTCGCTGAAGCCGGAGGCCTCGCCGGCCTCGGGCTCCACCACGACGTCGTAACCGAGGTCCAGCAACTGACGCACTGTCGCGGGGGTCGCAGCGACACGGGTCTCCCCGGAGGCGGACTCGGCCACGACGCCGATGCGCTGCGGTGAGGGGTGCGCGGGTTCACGTGAAGACATGTCTCGTGTTCTCTCCTCTGGGGAGGCTTGACGGGGCATCCGCGGTCAATCGGGCGTTCATCGGCCCTGTCCCCGGTGGGCACGGGCCGTAGGTACATACCTACCCGTCCCCTCGAGGACGTCGTGCCCGTTTCCGGACAGGCCACCGAAGAAGGCTGTTCCTGCCTCCTCGGTGCACCCCCCGGTCGGGCGTGTGCCGTCACGTCGTGGTGCAGGCGCGTCCGTTGAGCGCGAAGTCGGTGGGCGCGGAGTTGCGGTCGTGCCAGGAGGCGATGAAGCCGAAGGAGAGGGTGCCGCCCGCGGGGACGGTGCGGTCGTAGTCGGCGGCGGTGGCGGTGACGCGCGGGCCGTCCTGGTGGACGGTGGCGTCCCACATCTGGGTGATGTGCTGGCCGTCGCGGAAGGTCCAGCTCGTCCGCCAGGTGTCCAGGGCCCGGGTGGTGGTGACGGTGACACGGGCCTGGAAGCCGCCGTTCCACTGGTCGGCCAGGTCGTAGCGGACCGTGCAGGTCGGGGCTGCGCTTCTGGACGGGGCGGGCGTGTCGGAGGGGCGGGAGCCGTCGCCGGATCCGGTCCCGAGGGTGGACGACGAGGTGCCCTGGGGTTCCGGGTCCGGGTCCGGGTCGGTGCGGCCGGAGCCGGTCGCGGTGCCGCTCGGGGAGGGCCGCCGGGACGGGGACGCCGGGGCGGTTGCCGCGGCCGAGCCACGGGCCGAGTGCGGTGAGGGGTCCGCGGAGGGCAGGGTGAATCCGCCGTCCGCGACCGGCCGGCCGTCCCCCTCGCCACGGGCGGAGTCGCTCGCCGAGTCGCCGAACGGCATCAGTGACACGGTCAGTGCCAGCGCCGACAGCGCGACCGCCGCCGCGAGCAGGCTGCCGCGCACCACCCGGGCCCGGCCCGTGCCGGTCTCCGTCGGATCAGCGCTCTCGGTGCCGGGGGCGGCGCGCGGCGGGCCGAGACGTACCTCGGCCGCCCGGCGGCGGCGCTCCAGGTAGGCGAGGCCGCCCCAGCCGATCACACCGCCGGCCAGGGCGGCGGGCAGCCCGCCGCCGTGCGGCCGGAGGCAGGCGGCGGTCTCCGCGCACCGCACGCACGTCGCGAGGTGCCGGGACAGGTCCTCGGGTGCTTCCCCGGCGGGCGTGGAGCGGGTGACGGCGTCCAGCAGCCGGGCGTAGCGGCGGCACTCCGCGTCCATCGGGGTGTCGAGGTGGTTGCGCCGGCAGCGGTCCCGGAACAGGGCCCGGACCTGGTCCAGTTCCTCGGAGACGGTCGCCGGGTCGAGCCCGAGCCGGCGGGCCACGACGACCAGCGGCAGCGCCTCCACCTCGGCCAGCCACAGCAGCGCGGCGTCCGCCTCCTGGAGGTCCCGCAGTCCGCGCAGCGCCAACGGGCGGAGCGGCGGCGGGCCCGGATAGCGGGCGGCCCGGCCGGAGTTGAGCCACAGCCGCAGATCCGGGTCGAGCCGGTCACCGAGTCCGCCGGCCTCCCAGGCCGCGGCCGTGGTGCGTGCCGCGGTCAGCATCAGCGGGATCGCGGGCAGCCGGGGCGTACGGCGACCGCGGGACGCCCCGGCGTCGGCGGCGCGCACCTCGCGCAGGCCGAGCGCGAACGCCTCCGCGGCCAGTTCGTGGGCCGCGGAGGCGCCGGCCGTGCACAGGTCGGCGTAGGAGAGCACGGCGTCCCAGCACTCGGCCCACAGCGCTGCCTCGGTGGCGTCCTTGGGGCTCGGCTGCTCGGGCATGGGTCTCCTGCGTCCACGGGCGAGGTCGACTGACCTAGGGCCCCTCGTTCGGATCATGCCGGGCTCGCGGGCCCTGGCACCGCTCCCTGATCCGGCCTGATCCAAACGAAAGACCCTAGTTCACAGCGGAGTTGGGGTGCGGCCTAGCGGCAGGGCCCGAGCTTCGCACGTCCCGACACGGCTGACAAGCCGCGTATTCCGATGACGAGCCGCATATTCCGATGCCGTGACACGCGCCGCCGCCCCCGGCTCCGCTCCGTCATGTCCGTGATACGGATCGGCGCCGCATCCGGCTCACGGTGCCCGGAAACCCGCACCGGCGCCCGGCCCGCCGCCGTCCCCTTCCCGAGCTGTCCCGTCCTTTCCTACGCGCCGTCCCTCGCCTTCCTACGCGCCTTCCGGCGCCGTCTCCTTCTCGCGCGCCGTGTCGTCCGCCACCTCGTCCGCCGCGTCGTCCGCAGGCAGGCTGTCCATGAAGGAGCTGACCGAGAAGACGGCGCGGCCGGGGCCGGGCGGGCCGTAGCCGGGGGGCGAGGAGAGGCCGAAGTCGTCCATGGTGGCGCGGTAGGCCTCCAGCAGCCGGATGTGGTACTCCAGCGGCGCGCCCTGCGGGTTGGCCTTGCCGAGCGGGGTGGTGGGCTCCGGGCACCAGGTGGTGAAGCGGGGCGTGATGCCGTGCGACATGAAGAAGCGCAGGCCCTCGGTGGTGGAGGCGATGGCCTCGTCGACGGTGGTGAAGCCGAACGGCTCGGCCATCTCCACGCCCGCGACGAAGTTGGGGATCACGTTGCGCGCGCCGAAGACGTCCGCGGAGTCCAGGATGCGGCGGTGCCACTCGTCACGGCCGACGTAGCGCTCCTTGCCGGGGCAGTACAGCTCGAACAGGCGCCGGTCCCACACCTCGAAGTTGGGGTGGTAGATCTGCACGCCGTAGTCCTTGAACCGCTGCACGTCGTCCTTGGGCAGCGCCTGGGCGACGACCTTGCCGATCCAGCGGCCGGGGAAGCGCTCCTCGATGGCCTTGGCGTAGTGGCCGTAGAAGTCGGCCTCGTCGCGGCCCGCCACCTTGGACGTGATCGCGCCGCCGGTCAGCGTGTACGCGGTGGACGCCTTCTGGGTGTCGTACCGGTCGATGATCTCCAGGGCTTCGAGGACCTCCTCGACGTCCTTCACGCCCGTGTAGGGCCGGCCGGCGGCCTTGTGCTGGCGCCAGTTGTGGTTGATGTCGCAGTACTGGCACTCCTCCTTGGCACCGAAGTACTGGCAGACCCGGAAGACGGTCAGGTAGATCAGGTAGCCCCACTGGATGGTGGGGGCCACCTCCATGACGGACTTCCCGTTGGCGAGGGTGTGCCGGTAGTACTCCGGCATGGGCGGCACCCCGACGTCGGCGATGCGCCGGCCGTCGAGGTAGAGCCCGAGCAGGCCCTCGTCGTCGGCGGCCACGCGGTAGGGCGAGGCGGGATTCACCCGAACGGAGACGACGGTGCGCCGCAGGTCGTACGGCCCGCCGGTGAGGATGATCTCCTCCGGCGGGCGCCTGAGCGCGGCCTCGCCCAGCTCGGGCAGGGTGCCGTGGTCGAAGGAGAAGATGAAGTACGACTTCGGCTTGACCTCGCCGCTCTCGTTGTCGCTCAGCGCGGAGGGGTCGAAGGCCACCCCGCCCCGCAGCAGGTCCTCCTTGAAGACGGCCTCCCGCGGCACATGCGGAAAGCGCTCCATCAGATCCTCGACCAGCGCGGTACGGCTGCCCATCCCGTCTCTCCTCCTGGCTCGGTGCGTACGACTCCTCACGGTATGCCCCCGCCCGCGGGGCGGCGGTGCCGGGTCCCCTCCACGCCTGTCGGCGGTGCCGGGTCCCCTCCACGCCTGTCGGCGGCCCGGTTCCCCAGGGGAGGAGGACGGGTACGGGGGCCAAGGAATTAGTATGGTGGCTTGACAAAATAAGACGACATCACCGACCGTCGGGTAGGTTCCCTCGGCATACGGGCGCACGACGGGAGTCCGACGACAGGCCTGGACGCCCTGGGAAGGGACGACGACATGAGCGGGACCGTGACCAACTGGGCGGGCAACATCGTCTACACCGCCGCGGAGGTGCACCGGCCGGACTCGGTCGAGGCGCTGCGGGCGGTGGTCGGGAAGAGCGCGGCGGTGCGCGCCCTGGGCAGTGGGCACTCCTTCAACGAGATCGCCGACCCGGGCGCCGGCGGCGTACTGCTCCGCCTGGACGCGCTGCCGGCCGAGGTGGACGTCGACACTGCGGCCCGCACGGTCCGGGTCGGCGGCGGGGTCCGGTACGCGGAGCTGGCCCGCCTGGTGCACGCGCACGGGCTGGCGCTGCCCAACATGGCGTCCCTGCCGCACATCTCGGTGGCCGGCTCGGTGGCGACCGGCACGCACGGCTCGGGGGTGACCAACGGGCCGCTGGCGACGGCGGTGCGCGAGGTCGAGCTGGTCACGGCGGACGGCTCGACGGTGCGGATCGGGAAGGGCGACGCACGGTTCGGCGGCGCGGTGACCTCGCTCGGCGCGCTCGGGGTGGTCACCGCGCTCACCCTGGACCTGGAGCCCACCTACCTGGTGGAGCAGCACCTGTTCACCGAACTCCCCCTGGAGGGGCTGGACTTCGAGACGGTGGCGGGCGCCGCGTACAGCGTCAGCCTGTTCACCGACTGGCGGGATCCGGGCTTCCGGCAGGTGTGGCTCAAGCGGCGCACCGACCAGGTCCTGCCCGAGTTCCCCTGGGCGGTGCCCGCCAAGGTCGCGCTCCACCCGGTGCCCGGGATGCCGGCGGAGAACTGCACCGAGCAGTTCGGCGTGCCGGGGCCCTGGCACGAGCGACTGCCGCACTTCCGGGCGGAGTTCACCCCGAGCAGCGGCGCCGAACTGCAGTCGGAGTACCTGCTGCCCCGAGAGTGCGCCCTGGACGCGCTGCACGCGGTCCACCGCATCCGGGAGACGGTCGCCCCCGTCCTGCAGACCTGCGAGGTGCGCACGGTCGCCGCCGACGAGCAGTGGCTGAGCCCGAGCCATGGCCGGGACACGGTGGCGCTGCACTTCACCTGGGTCGAGGACACGGCGGCGGTGCTCCCGGTGGTGCGGCGACTGGAAGAGGCCCTGGAGTCCTTCGACCCCCGGCCCCACTGGGGAAAGGTGTTCGCCGTGCCGGCCGCAGCGCTGCGCGCGCGGTATCCGCGTCTGGACGACTTCCGGGCGCTGGTGGACGAGCTGGACCCGGCGGGGAAGTTCACCAACGCCTTCGTACGGGACCTGCTCGGCTGACGAAGAACCTCCGCGGCGGGCCTGAGGCTTTCTACAGCCCCTTTCCTAAGCCCTTGTCGAACGGCCGCCGCAGGCCATAGCCTTGCGACGGTCTCGGCGAGGAGATGGGGGCAGACGCAGTGAAGCGCACGTCACGGGACATTCGCACCGCGAACCGCTACGAGGTGCTGCGCCAGATCATCGCCCGGTCGCCCACGTCCCGCCAGGAACTGGCGGCCGCCACCGGGCTCAGCCTCGCCACGGTCGCCACGCTCGTCGGCGAGCTGCTGGACCTGCGCATGATCACCGAGGTGGGGTTCGAGGACTCGGCGGGCGGCCGGCCGCGCGGCCTGGTGGCCGTCGATTCCGCGGGCGGCGCGCTGATCGGCGTGGACATCGCGGAGACGTATGTCAGGGTCGAGCTGTTCGACCTGGCGCTGAACGTCCTGGCCCGCGCCGACGAGGACATGCGGCCCGGCGAGAGCCGCCCCGAGCAGGTGGTCGGCCATGTCGCCGCCGCCGTCGGCTCGGTGGTGGCGCAGGCCGGGGTGGAGGGCGCCCGGGTACTGGGTGTCGGCGTGAGCGTGCCGGGCCAGGTGGACCGCGACACCGGCATCGCCGAGTACGCGCCCAACTGGGACTGGCACGACGTACCGCTCCTCGACCTGCTCGCCGAGCACATCGCCCATCCGCTCTACCTGGACAACCCGCTGCGCGCCTGCGCGGTCGCCGAGCTGTGGTTCGGGGCCGCGCGGGGGCGGGGGGACGCGGTGGTGGTCAACCTCGGCACCGGCGTGGGCGCCGGGCTGGCGCTGGGCGGCGGACTGCACCGGGGCGTCAGCAACAGCGCCGGCGAGTGGGGCCACACCACGCTCGTGCTCGACGGCCGGTTGTGCCACTGCGGCAACCACGGGTGTGTGGAGACGTACGTCGGCGCCCCCGGCATCATGCTGAACCTGCGCGAACTGAGCCCGCGGAGCCCGCTGCTGCACCCCGGGGACCAGACGGCCACCATCGACGCGCTGGCCCGGGGTGTCGCCGCCGACGACCCGGTGGCCGTCAAGGTCGTCCGCGACACCGCCCGTTACCTCGGCGCGGCCATCGCCGACCTGGTGAACCTCCTCAACCCCGAGGTGGTCGTGCTCAGCAGCTGGGTCGCGGCCACGCTCGGCGAGCCGCTGCTGCACGAGGTGCGCGAGACCGTCGCCCAGCACGCGCTGAAGCGGCCGTACGCCGCCACCGAGATCGTCCTCTCGCCGATCCCCACCGACCCCGTGTGCCTGGGCGCGGCCACGTTCGCGCTCGAGGGCGCGTTGCAGTCGGTCGGCCAGAGGAACCACAAGCGCAACGCCGGCTCCGCCAGGAGCCGTACCGCGCCACCTTCCTGACGGGTACCGCCGGGCCGCAGCACCCCCTCCCCCGCGGCCGGGCAGCCACCCCTCCCCCGCCGCCGGACACCCTGACCCGGCGGCCCTCGACTCTCGTGTGCCCTGGGCGCGTTCGGTATCACGAACCGTCCGCAACGCTTCGAACAGACTTCGTCCAACCCCTTGCCGAAGGCTTAGCCGAAGAATAACGTCCCGCCACACCGCAGCCGCAATCGAGACAAGGACGTCAGCATGCCGGCACTGAGCAGCAGCAATTGGGACCGTCGATCGATCCTCCGGGCCGCCGCGGGCCTGGCCGCCGCCGGCACGCTCGCCGCCTGCGGCAGCAACAACGGCCGGGGCGGAGGGAGCGGGTCGGGCAAGAACCTCGCCCAGATGTTCCACGCCTACGGTGAGGCGGGGACCGAGCAGGCGGTCAAGCGGTACGCCGCCGCCTACAAGGGCGCCCATGTGACCACGCAGTGGATCACCGGGTCGAACTTCGAGAGCAAGCTCTTCGCGAGCCTGCTCACCAAGAACGCGCCGGACGTGTTCGAGTTCCACCCGCAGTACCAGCTCATCAAGAGCGGCCAGGTGGCCGACCTGACCGACCTCATCGAGCCGGTCAAGGACGACTTCAACCAGGCGGACATCGCCTCGCACACGGTGGACGGCAAGATCTACGGCATCCGCATGATCGACGACCCGCAGTTCTTCTTCTACCGGAAGTCGATGCTGGAGAAGGCGAACATAGAGCCGCCCACGACCCTGGACGAGCTGATCGAGGCCGCCGCCAAGCTCACCACCGACAAGGTCAAGGGCGTCTTCCTCGGCAACGACCTGCACGCCGTCATCCAGCCGCTGTTCTACTCGGCCGGCGCCGACACCCTCACCGACGACAACAAGATCGCCTACCACACGGACGGCGTCGTCGAGGGCCTGAAGCAGCTGCGCAAGCTCTTCACCAGCGGCGACCTGCTGCTGGACGCCCCGGCCGACTACTGGGACCCCTCCGCGCTCAATCAGGGCCTGTGCGCCATCCAGTTCTGCGGCATGTGGGCGATGCCGCAGTTCCAGCAGACCCTCGGCGACGACCTCGGCGTCATGCCGTTCCCGAAGGTCGGCGCCGCCGGGAAGCCCTCCGTCTACAACGGCGGCTGGTCGGTCTTCGTCAACGCCAAGAGCGCGAACGTCGACGCGGCCAAGGAGTACGTGAAGTGGCTGTGGATCGACCAGAAGAAGTACCAGGAGGACTGGGCTCTGTCCTACGGCTTCCACATCCCGCCGCGCACCTCCATCGCCCGGTCCGCCACCAAGCTGAAGTCGGGCCTGCCGGCCGAGGGCGTGAAGCTGTTCGACGAGTACGGCCACTTCGACCGGATCGGCTGGACCCAGGCCATGATCACCGCGACGGAGAACGTCTTCGCCGACTGCGTCCGCAAGAACGGTGACCCGGAGGCCGCCCTCGACAAGTGCGACAAGACGGTGAACGCCGAGCTGAAGAAGCTCTTCGGATAGGCCGGCGGACGGATCACGACATGTCGACGACCACGACGCGTGGCCTGGCGGGCCCCGCCCCGGCCGAGGCCTCCCCGGCCAGGCCGCGGCGGGGGCTGCGGGGCAGCAGCACCTTCAACTTCTGGCTCTTCACCAGCCCGTTCCTCATCGGGCTGATCGTCTTCGTCTACGTTCCCATCGGCTGGAGCGTCTACCTCAGCTTCTTCGAGGCCCGGTTCACGGTCACGCCCAGCGACTTCGTCGGCCTGGGCAACTACCGGGAGATCCTGACGGACAGCAACTTCACCGGCTCGCTCGTCACCTTCACCGTCTTCGCCCTGTTCATCGTGCCCACGACATGGGCGCTCTCACTGGGCCTGGCGCTGCTGGTGAACCGGCTGAGGTTCATGCGGGCCTTCTTCCGGTCGGTGTTCTTCCTGCCGACGGCATGCAGTTACGTCGCCGCCTCGCTGATCTGGAAGATGTCGATCTTCAACGGGGTGCGCTTCGGTCTGGCGAACACCGTCCTCGGTCTGTTCGGTGTGGACAACACCGCCTGGCTCGCCGACCCCAGCCCGCCGTGGTACTGGCTGGTCATCGTCACCGCCCGCCTGTGGCTGCAGTCCGGTTTCTACATGATCCTTTTCCTGGCCGCGTTGCAGAACATCCCACGGGAGCTGTACGAGGCCGCCGCCATCGACGGCGCCAGGCGCGGCCTGCAGACCTTCTGGTACATCACGCTGCCGCAGCTGCGTGCCACTTCGACGGCCGTGATCCTGCTGCTGATCGTGGCCGCCTACCAGGCCTTCGACGAGTTCTTCAATCTGCTGTCCAAGACGACCTGGGGACGTCCGCCCCTCGTCGAGCTCTACTACACCGCCCTCGGACAGGACCAGAACTACGGCAAGGGCAGCGCCGGCGCCGTGATCCTCACGCTCCTGATCTGCCTCGTCACCCTGTTCCAGGGCCGGATCATGGGCTTCGGAAGGGGCGAGGACTCCAAGTGACCACGACCACGACCACGCCCGAGGCCGGGAAGCCACGCCGCACGAGGCGCGGTGGCGGAGTGATGAGCTCCTCCGGCCTCTACCTCGCCACGGGCCTTGCCGCCGTCCTGTTCCTCGTCCCCTTCTACATCCTGATCCGCAATGCCTTCTCCACCGATCCCGAGATCACCGGCGAGAACTGGAAGTTCTTCCCCACTCACATCCAGTGGGGCAACATCACCGAGCCGTTCCGGGACGTGACGGTCGACTTCGGCCAGTCGATGGTGAACTCGCTGATCGTGGCCGTGCTGCACACGGCCGGCACACTGTTCGTCTGCTCGCTGGCCGGCTACGGCCTGGCCCGCATCCCGTACCGGCACGCCAACAAGGTCTTCTACGGCGTCCTGTTCACCCTGATGGTCCCGACCGCCGTCACCTTCGTTCCCAGCTTCGTGCTGGTGTCGTCCCTCGGCTGGGTGGACAGCTACCGGGGCCTGATCATCCCGGGCCTGTTCACCGGCTTCACCTGCTTCCTGTTCCGGCAGTACTTCCTGGGGTTCCCGAAGGAGCTCGAGGAGGCCGCACGGGTGGACGGTCTCGGCTACTGGGGCGCCTACTGGCGCGTCGTCGTCCCGAACTCGCTGAACTTCTTCGCGGCCATCGCCACCATCACCTTCATCAACGGCTGGAACTCGTTCCTGTGGCCACTGGTCATCGGCCAGGACCCCAGCGCCTGGACCGTCCAGGTCGCACTGTCCTCGTACATGACGAACCAGACGGTCAACTACCACCTGATCTTCATGGCCACCGCCATTTCCATCCTGCCCCTGCTGTTCGTCTTCCTCTTCCTCCAGCGCTGGCTGGTGCAGGGGATCGCGCAGACCGGTATCAAGGGCTGAGCTAGGAGTCCTATGTCTTTCCGCAGTCGTCGCACCGTCACCGATCACGTCGAGGACGTCTCACCGGGCTCCGGGGTGCTGCCGCCCCGCGCCCGCTACGCGTCCTCGGACGCCATGTCACTGTCCCTGAACGGAAGCTGGCGGTTCCGGCTGTCGCGCACGGCCGACGCCGAGGACGACTCCTTCGCCGAGCCCGGGTACGACGCCGGGGACTGGACGGAGGTCACGGTCCCCGGCCACTGGGTCCTCCAGGGCCACGGCTCGCCCATCTACACCAACCATCTCTACCCCTTCCCCGTCGACCCGCCCCGCGTCCCCACCGAGAACCCGACCGGCGACCACCTGCGCGTCTTCGACCTGCCCGCGGACTGGCCCGCGGACGGGGACGCGGCGCTGCGCTTCGACGGTGTCGAGTCCTGCGCCCGTGTCTGGCTCAACGGCACGGACCTCGGCGAGTTCAAGGGCTCCCGGCTGCCGCACGAGTTCACGGTCGGGCATCTGCTGCGGCCGGCCGGCAACGTGCTCGCGGTACGCGTCCACCAGTGGTCGGCGGGCTCCTATCTGGAGGACCAGGACCAGTGGTGGCTGCCGGGCATCTTCCGGGACGTCACCCTGCTGCACCGCCCGGCGGCCTGCGTCCAGGACTTCTTCGTGCATGCCTCCTACGACCACGCGACGGGCGCGGGCACGCTGAGGGTCGACTCGGACGTGGCCGGCCGGGTGACCGTGCCGGCCCTGGACATCGATGTCGCCACGGGCGAGCCGGCGACCGTGCCGGTCCGGCCGTGGACCGCGGAGACGCCGGTGCTCTACGACGGCGTACTGGCCACGGGAGGCGAGCGGGTGCCGCTGCGGATCGGCTTCCGCACGGTGGAACTGTCGGACGGCCTGATCAAGGTCAACGGCCGCCCGGTGCTCTTCAAGGGCGTCAACCGGCACGAGTGGCACCCGGAGAAGGGCCGCGCGCTGGACCTCGACACCATGCGCGAGGACGTCCTGCTGATGAAGCGGCACAACATCAACGCCGTCCGCACCTCCCACTACCCGCCGCACCCCGCCTTCCTGGACCTGTGCGACGAGTACGGCCTGTGGGTGATCGACGAGTGCGACCTGGAGACCCACGGCTTCGTCGAACAGGACTGGCGGGACAACCCGGTGGACGACGACCGCTGGACCCCGGCGCTGCTCGACCGTGCCGCCCGTATGGTCGAACGCGACAAGAACCATCCCTCGGTCGTCATGTGGTCGCTGGGCAACGAGGCCGGCACCGGCCGCGGCCTGACCGCCATGGCCGAGTGGATCCACGGCCGCGACCCCTCCCGGCCGCTGCACTACGAGGGCGACCGCGACTGCCGCGACACGGACGTGTACTCGCGGATGTACGCCTTTCACGAGGAGGTCGAGCGGATCGGCGAGGGCCTGGACGGCGGCGCGCACCGGCGCCGCGGACTCCCCTTCATCCTCTGCGAGTACGGCCACGCCATGGGCAACGGCCCCGGCGGACTCGCCGACTACCAGCGGCTGTTCGAGAGGTACGACCGCCTCCAGGGCGGCTTCGTCTGGGAGTGGATCGACCACGGCATCAAGGACGACCGCTACGGCTACGCCTACGGCGGCGACTTCGGCGAGGAGCTGCACGACGGCAACTTCGTCTGCGACGGCCTGCTGTTCCCCGACCGCAGTCCCTCCCCCGGCCTCATCGAGTACAAGAAGGTGATCGAGCCGGTCCGGATCGAGGGCGGCGGCGAGGGCTCCGACTCCACCGTGCGCGTGACCAACCTCCAGGACTTCGCCGATCTGTCGGCGCTCGCCTTCGAGTGGTCGTACCAGGTGGAGGGCGAGACCGTGGAGGCCGGCGCTCTGTCCGTGCCGGCGCTCGCGCCGGGCGAGTCGGCCGACGTGAAGCTGCCCGGTCCGCCCGAGGGTCCGGGCGGCGAGACGCACTGGACGGTCCGGGCGCTGCTGGCGGCGGACACCGCGTGGGCGCCGAAGGGGCACGTGGTGGCGTGGGGGCAGGCGGTCGTGGCGCCGCGGACACCGCCGTCGGTGCCGGCGACCGAGCGCCCGGTGCGGGGGCCCGCCGGGGACCTGATCACCCTCGGCCCGGCCGTCTTCGACGCGCGCACGGGTGCGTTGCGGCGCGTCGGCGAGGTGGAGGTCACCGGGCTGCGGCTGGACGTGTGGCGGGCCCCCACCGACAACGACGACGGTGCCGAGTGGCAGACCGGCACCCGCTACGGCCTGCTGTGGCGGCGGCTCGGCCTGCACCGCATGCGGCACCGTCCGGACGCCGTGGAGGCGAGCGAGGACGCGCTGACGGTACGCACCCGGGTGGCGCCCGCCGCCCGGGAACTGGGCCTGGCGACGGTGTACCGCTGGACGTCGGACGGCGAGAGGCTGCGGCTGACCGTCTCGGTGTCGCCCGAGGGCGACTGGACCGTGCCGCTGCCCCGGCTCGGCATCCGGTTCGGACTGTCCGCCGCCGACGAGGTGCGCTGGTACGGCGGCGGTCCCGGCGAGGCGTATCCGGACACCCGGTCCGCGTCGCTGGTCGCCCGCTGGGACGCCACGGTCGACGGCCTGCAGACGCCGTACGTCCGCCCGCAGGAGAACGGTGCCCGGGCGGACGTCCGCTGGGCCCGCCTCGGCGGCCTGCGGATCGAGGGCGACCCCGAGTTCTGGCTGACGGCCCGCCGCTGGACCAGCGAACAACTGGACGCCGCCCGCCACCTCACCGACCTCACCCCCGCCACCGCATCCGACAGCGGCTCCGCCGCGGGGGTGTGGGTCAACCTCGACCACGCCCAGCACGGCATCGGCTCCCAGTCCTGCGGCCCGGGTCCCCTGCCGCAGTACTTCCTGCGGGCCGAGCCCACGGAGTTCTCGTTCGTCTTCTCCGCGACGGGCTGACGGTTCCTGGCCCGCCCTCGAGGCGTCTCCTCCTGCCGCCCAGGTGCACTAGGCTCTAGCCTAGAGGCTCTAGGCAGGAGGAGGCGGCGCCCGTGGGCCGAGCCGGTGTCAGTGTCGAGCGGCTGGTCGCGGCCGCCGCCGAGATGGCCGACGAGGTGGGGTTCGAGAACGTCACGCTGTCCGCGCTGGCGCGCGGTTTCGGGGTGAAGGACGCGAGCCTGTACTCGCACGTCAGGAACCTGAAGGAACTGCGCACCCGGCTCGCCCTGTTCGCCGGCGGGGAGATGATCGACCGGATCGCCGCCGCCGTGGCGGGCCGGGCCGGGAAGGACGCGCTGGCCGCGTTCGCCGGTGCCTACCGGGAGTACGCCCACCGCCACCCCGGCCGGTACGCGGCCACCCAGATCCGGATCGACCAGACCCTCGTCGCCGACTCCCCCGCCATGCGCCGCACCGCCGGCATCACCTACAGCATGCTGCGCGCCTACGGCCTGGACGAACCCGACCTCACCGACGCCGTCCGCCTGCTGCGCAGCACCTTCCACGGCTACTGCGCCCTGGAGGCCACCGGCGGCTTCGCCGCGCCGCGGGACGTGGACGCCTCGTGGGACAAGGCCGTCGACGCCCTGCACACGGCGCTCACCCACTGGCCGCGAGAGGAACGCTGACGACATGAGCGACCTGTACTACGACGTGTGCGGCACGGGGCCCGTGCTGCTCCTCTTTCCCGGCGGGGCCGGGCACCCCATGGGGTTGGAGCCGATGACGCGGCGCCTGGCCCGCCGGTTCACCGTCGTCACGTACGACCCGCTCGGCCTGGCCCACGGCCGGCTCGGGCTGCCCGTCGCCGATCAGCGGGCCGAGGAGTGGAGCGACGGGGCGCGACGGGTGCTCGACGCGGTGCTCCCCGAGGGCGAGTCGGCGTACGTCCTCGGCACCAGCTCCGGCAGTGTCGCCGCCCTGGACCTGCTGGCCCGGCACCCCGAGCGGCTGCGGCACGTCGTCGCCCACGAGCCTCCGTGCGTGGCGGTGCTGCCGGACGGGGCCCGGCAGCGGGAGCGCTTCCGGGAGGTGTACGACGCCTATCGCGCGGCGGGGCCGCAGGCCGCCGGAGCGCGGATGGCCGCCGTGCTGACGGAACGGACCGTTGAGGACGGCGCCCCCGAGGGCCGGCCCCTGACCCGTGAGGAGGAGCTGTCCTCGCCGATGGCCCTCTTCCTGGCCCATGTGCTGCGCCAGTTCACCTCGTACGTGCCGTCCGCGGTCCCTCCGGCCGCCCCTCTCACCCTCGCCGCCGGCGTCGGCTCCCGCGGTCAGCTCCTCCACCGGACGGCCGTCTTCCTCGCCGAGCGGTACGGCGCCGGCTTCGTCGAGTTCCCGGGCGGGCACATCGGGGCCGTCGAGCAGCCCGAGGCGTTCGCCGACCGGCTCGCCGACGTCCTCACCTCCCGGTGACAGCGGTCAGGACAGGTCACCGAGGGCGTCGGCGTAGTACGTGGATCCGGCGAGGTGGCGGGCGAGTTCGCGAAAGCTCCAGCCCTCGCCCGGCGAGTCGTCGAGCTGCTCGGCGGTGAGCGCCTCCAGGCGGTTCGCCCAGATCCGGGCCAGCCGGGTGAGGCGGCTGCGGGCCTCCTCGAGGTCCTCCTCGGTGAAGGGTGCCCGGTCGGCCTCGGTCGTGATGGCGGAGGCGTGCCAGTGGTCCGGGCGCGGCTCCTCACCGGCCAGCCGTGCCTCCAGCTCCGACAGGTGGTCGATCATGTGGTCGGCGACGCGGCGGATCGCCTTGTGCGGGGTGTAGACACGGTCGTCGACGGGGGCGGGTATGCCGTCCCAGGCCGTCCAGGTGGCGGCCAGGGCGAGCACATGGTCGACCATGGCGGTCACAGAAGCGGCGGGCGTGTCGTGGGCAGTCTCGCTCATGCGGTTCACGCTAGGGGCCGGTTGCTTCGGCGCCGGCCGAAGTGTCCGGGTGCACGCCTCGCGCACCGGCCCGCTCCTCCGAGCCGGAACTTCGGTGATGCATGTACCTGACGGAGCGCAGATCCCCCCGGTCGTACGGGGCCGTCTTCGGGCCGGCGGCCGCCCGCCCACACCGGGGACGGCGGGGCGAATACCGGCGGAAACTCTCGACTAGCGTCGTCGTATGAGCACGAACGGCGCCTCCTGCCCTCCCTTCAGCCTCACCGAAGCCCTCGCCGCCGGGACGGTGGTGCTCGACGGCGGGATGTCAAACCAGCTGGAGGCGGCCGGGCACGACCTGAGCGACGAGCTGTGGTCGGCCCGGCTGCTGGCCGAGCGGCCGGAGGCGATCACCGAGGCCCACCTCGCCTACTTCGAGGCGGGCGCGGACGTGGCGATCACCGCGAGTTACCAGGCGACGTTCGAGGGGTTCGCACGGCGCGGGATCGGCCGGGAGCGGGCCGCCGGGATCGTCGCGTCGAGCGTGGAGCTGGCCCGGGCCGCGGCGCGGCGGGCGCGCGAGAAGGGTGTCGCACGGCCGCTGTGGGTGGCCGCGTCGGCGGGGCCCTACGGCGCGATGCTCGCCGACGGCTCGGAGTACCGGGGCCGCTACGGGCTCACCGTGGCGGAGCTGGAGCGCTTCCACCGGCCCCGCCTGGAGGTGCTGGCCGCGGCCCGGCCCGACGTGCTGGCCCTGGAGACGGTCCCGGACACCGTCGAGGCGGAGGCCCTGCTGCGGGCCGTGCGCGGGCTCGGCGTACCGGCGTGGCTGTCGTACACGGTCGACGGTCCCCGCACCCGTGCCGGTCAGCCCCTGGAGGAGGCGTTCGCCCTGGCCGCCGACGCGGAGGAGGTGATCGCGGTGGGCGTGAACTGCTGCGCGCCCGAGGACGCGGACGCCGCCGTGACGACGGCCGCCCGGGTGACCGGCAAGCCGGTCGTCGTCTACCCCAACAGCGGCGAGACCTGGGACGCCGGCGCCCGCGCCTGGAACGGCCGCTCCACCTTCACACCCGACCGCGTCGCACACTGGCGCACCCACGGCGCCCGCCTCATCGGCGGCTGCTGCCGGGTGGGCCCGGCAACGATCACGGAGATCGCCCACGCGCTGACCCGGGCCTAGCCGCACCGGACGGGACACCCACCGGTCCGGCGGCCCGACCCGGCCGACACCCCGCGGGCACCGTCGGAGCGGGCGGCGAGCGGTGGCGCTGTCCGTGCCTCGCGGGTCACGTGCCGCGGAGGTCGCCCGGGCGGCGCAGGCGCCGTATGACCGCGCGCAGTTCCGCGGTGCGGGCGGGGGAGGTTTCCTCGGTGGGGCGGGGCGTGGGGTCGGCCGTCCACAGGGCGAGCTCCGCGTCGCGTGGGCCGTGCACGGTGTGCGGGGGGCCGTCGCCGAAGACGTGCACCGGGTGGGCCGGGTCCCAGGACTCCCAGCCGGGGTCGCCGTCGGTGGCGAAGCGCACCCAGGCCGCGTGCATGGTGTCGGCCAGCTCCTGTGGGGCGCCCTCGCCCGCCAGCCTGCGGGACTCCGGTACCTCCCCGGTGTCGAAGACGAAGCCGAGTTCCAGGGCGTGGCAGGCGCCCAGGTCGGGCAGGAGGGACGGCCAGGCGAACTCGTAGACGTACGCGGAGCCGGGGCGGGCGTCGGCCAGGCGGTGCAGCGGGCGGCGCAGCAGGTGGTCGGTGACCATCTGGCCGACGATCTCGGCGGCGCCCGCCCGGGGCCGCAGCGACCGGTAGCCGCGGACCACCTCGTGTCCGCAGTGGCAGCGGGCCATGGCACCGGCCAGCGCGACCGGGCCGAGCCGGTCCACGCGCTCCAGCAGGCCTCCGGGCACCAGCCACAGTAAGTACTCGTCGCGGGTCCAGCCCATGAGCAGGTCCGCGCCGCGTGCCGCCTCCCCGGCGATCAGCGCCTCCAGCGGGTCACGGGGCACGAGGTCGCCGTCGACGACGATGCCGAAGGCGGGTCCGCCGAGGACCGGGCTGCTCAGCCGGCCGACCTCGGCCTGGGTGCGCAGCAGCAGGTCGCGGTCGACGGCGGCGAAGGCCTCGGCGGTGGCGGGCACCTTCAGCCGGGTCGCCATGCGGCGCACCATCCGGCGCACCTTGTCCCGGTCGGGCGCCTCCGGAGGCCCGCTCTGCAGGACGGCGCGCCGGAACAGGCCCTGGGCCTGCGGCGCGGCGATCAGGGCGCCGACGCTGATGGCGCCGGCCGACTGGCCGCACAGGGTGACCCGGTCGGGGTCGCCGCCGAAGGCCTCGATCGCGTCGTGCACCCAGCGCAGCGCGGCGAGCTGGTCACGCAGGCCCGGGTTGGCGGGCGCGTCCGGGAACAGTCCGTAGCCCTCCACACCCAGTCGGTAGTTGACGGAGACCAGGACGACCCCGTCACGGGCGAAGGAGTGCCCGGCGTACACGGGCACGGCGGACGAGCCGCGGGTCAGCGCCCCGCCGTGCAGCCAGACCAGGACGGGCAACCGCGCGCCCGGGCCGGGCTCGGGGGTCCACACGTTCAGGTTCAGGCAGTCGTCGCCGGGCACGGACGGGTCGGACAGATACTGGGCGAAGGCCTCCGAGTACGGCGGCTTGGGCGCGGTCGGCCCGAAGGAGCCCGCGTCCCGCACCCCGTCCCACGGCTCGGGCGGCACCGGCGGCCGGAACCGGCGGGGCCCGAACGGGGGCGCCGCATACGGAATCCCCCGGAACACCGCCACTCCGTGCTCGTGTCTGCCGCGTACCGCGCCGTACGGCGTTCTGACCACGGGATCCGTCTGGTCCGCCGTCATCTGCCCACCAGCCCTTCGCCGCGCTCGTGCACCAGCACCGGTAACACCAGAGCACCACGACGGCGCCCCGTATTCCGGCGCAGAAGGCCGAGATGGGGCCGTTCGGCGTACACGACCGGGCACGGTCCGCGTCGATGACGGGCCGGTGAACGGCCGAGGGGCTGCCCCGCCCTTCACCGGCCCTCCCGTGCGCCGGCCGCGGCAGGTCGCCGCCTCAGCCGCCGTCCTCCTCGTCGGCGTGCGCCGCGCCCACGAGGGCCTGCATCAGGTCGACGGCGCTGCCGTCGTGGTCGCTGCCGGCGGTGCCGCTGCCGGTCTGGATGTTCGCGGTGCGGTCGACCTCGAGGATCGAGTCGGCGTGCGAGTTGTCGACGACGGTGATCAGGCTGCTGCCCCCGGTCTCGTCCCCCGCCGTGGCCGCGGGTGCCGTGGCGCCCAGCAGCGCCGCGGCGAGGACGGTAGCGGTACCCAGCCGGGGCGCCGGTCCGCGCCCGCTCACACGCTCACGCCCGCGCTCGCACCCGCACCCGCGCCCGCACCGGCACCGGCACCGGCACCGGCACCGGCAGCGGCACCGGCAGCGGCACCGGCGCTCACGCCCGCGCGCTCGGGTCGCCGGTGCGCCATGTTGCGCTCCAGCAGGCGCGTCGAGGCCTGTACGCCGATGCCGCGCGCCGTGTCCACCACGGGCAACCGGCCGTCGGCGCGCCTGAGTTCGGCGAGTGCGCTGTCCATCGCCTCGTGCGCGGCGAAGAGGCACGGGGTGCTGTAGATCGCGACGTCGACGCCGAGTTCGGACAGCTCGCCCAGGGACAGGCGCGGGGACTTGCCGCCGGCGATCTGGTTGAACAGCAGCGGCTTGTCGCCCACCGCCTCGCGCACCGTGCGGATCCACTCCACGCTGCGGATGCCGTCGACGAGGATCACGTCCGCGTCGGTGGCCGCGAGGGCCTTGGCCCGGCGCAGGATGTCGGCCTCGTCGGTGGCGTCCGTGCGGGCCACCACGACCAGGTCGTGCCGGGTGGCCAGCACCTTCTCCAGCTTGGCGAGATACTCGTCGAGCGGCAGCACCTGCTTGCCGTCGGCGTGCCCGCACCGGCGCGGCCGCTTCTGGTCCTCCAGGATCACGCCGGAGGCCCCGATCCGCTCCAGCCCCTCGACCACATGGCAGGCGACCTCGGGGTCGACGTAGCCGTCGTCGATGTCGACCAGCAGGTGGTGGGTGGGGAACGCGCCCCGCAGTCGCTGAACGAACGCCACCATGTCCGGCCAGGCGATGAAGCCGATGTCCGGCAGCCCGTAGTACGACGCGGCGAAGCCGAACCCGGAGACGAACATGCCGTCGTAGTGCCCGGCGGCGATCGACGCCGAGTACATGTCGTACACACCGATCAGGGGGGTGGTACCCGGCGCGGTGATCTGCTCACGCAGCTTCTTCCCGTACGTCAAGGCGTAACTCCTCGGGTGCGATGGGGGGTTGTCGGGCGTCACGGCAGCCCTTTGCCGAGACAAAAGCTTCCCGTGGTCAGCGGCGGAGATCGTCATGGGCAGCTCTTTACTCACTCCAACGGCGCAACGGCTTCACCGGAGAAACGTCACTGAAGCGCCGCCGGAACGTCGCTGGTGGACGCGTCGCGGGCACGGTCCGATTCGTTCAAGACCCGCGGCCGGGGCCATGCCTACCGTGCCCGCATGACGACTCCGAAGACTTCAACGGCCCCGAAGACTTCGACGACCCCATCGGCTCCGCGATTCGCCGTGATCGGCCTGGTCGCCTCCGACCTGGCCGCCTCCCTCGCCTTCTACCGCCGCCTCGGACTCGTCTTCCCCGAGGGCGCCGAGGAACAGCCGCACGTCGAGGCCGTGTTGCCCGGCGGCCTGACCCTCGCGCTGGACACCGAGGAGACCGTCCGCTCCTTCCACCCCGGGTGGCAGCCCCCGGCAGGGGGCGGCAGGGTCGCGCTCGCCTTCCGGTGCGCCTCGCCCGCCGAGGTGGACGCCGTGTACGAGGAGTTGGTCGGCGCCGGGTACCACGGGGAGCTCAAGCCGTGGGACGCGTTCTGGGGGATGCGGTACGCGGTCGTGCACGACCCGGACGGCAACGGCGTGGACCTGTTCGCCGCGCTACCCGAGGGCGAGTAGGTCGCGCAGCGGCATGCCGGTCAGCTCCCGCACGTTCCGGGCGAGATGGGCCTGGTCGGCGAAGCCGGCCCGGACCGCGGTCTCGGCGAACGGCACCCCTGCCCGCGCCAGTGCCAGGGCGCGCTGCAGGCGCAGGACGCGGGCCAGCGTCTTGGGGCCGTAACCGAAGGCGGCCAGCGAGCGGCGGTGCAACAGGCGCTCGCCCAGACCGAGTTCGTCGGCGGTGGCGGCGACCGGGCGGCCGGCGTCCAGGGCCGCGACGAGGTGCCGCAGCAGCGGGTCGGGCGGCCCCGTCGCGGCCGCCAGCTCCAGGGCCACCTCCTCGAGCGCGGCGGCCGGGTCCGGCGCCGCCTCCAGGCGTGCGCTCAGCCGCCGGACCCGTGCGGCGGGCCACAGCTCGGCCAGTTCGACGCGCCGGTCGCGCAGCTCGTGGGCGGGCACGCCGAGGTAGCCGGGAGCCGTGCCGGGGAAGAACCGCAGCCCGGCCCAGCGCGCGGGCGGCCCCGCGGGGACGTACGCACGTGTGTCCGGCCCGGCGACCAGCAGCCGCCCCTCGCTCCACAGCAGGTCCATGCACCCGTCGGGCAGCACGGGCCGATCCCCGGCACCGGCCTCGGCACCGGCTCCGGTACCGCCCTCGGGACCGGCTCCGCTACCGGCCTCGGACCTCGCCGGGCCCTTCGTCCACACCACCGCGCCGGTCAGCCGGGAGGGCCGCTCCGCGTACCCGCCCCCGACCGCCCCCGCGGACGTCTCGACAGCCACGTAAGCCACGTACCCGAGGCTAGCGACCCCGCGGTCACTTCTCCCACTTCTGGGAGGAGGAGCCGTTCTGGCTCTCCTTGTGGGGGCTGCGGGGCTGGGTGGCCCTGGCGTGGGCGCGCAGGCGGGCGGTGACGTCCTCGGGGGGCAGGAAGCGGGACCAGCGCTCGGGGAACTCGGAGGGCATGTCGGGGTCGTCGCCGCCGTCGGGGTCGGCCTCGCGGGCGGCGGCGGCACGGGCGACGTACTCGGCGATCTGCGCCTCGCGCACCCGCTCGTTGGCGGCGCGGGCCGCGGCCGTCGCGGCGGCCGGCCAGACCCGGTCGATGGCGGCGTTGACCGCGGCCCCGACGAGCACGGCGAACGCGGACACACCGATCCACAGCAGCACGGCGACCGGCGCGGCCAGTGAGCCGTAGATGGTGGGCCCCTCGACGGTGCTGGTGAGGTAGATGCGCAGCAGGAAGCTGCACACCACCCACATGGCCAGGGCGACCAGGGCCCCGGGCACGTCCTCGATCCACGGCGAGCGCACCGGCACGGACACGTGGTACAGCGTGGTCAGGAAGGCGACGGACAGCACGATGACGACCGGCCAGTACAGGACCTGCACCACGGTCGTCGACCAGGGCACGACGCGCACCACCGCGTCCGGTCCCGCGACCATCAGCGGCAGTGCGATCGAGCCGATCAGCAGCGCCACGACGAACAGCAGGAACGCCATCAGCCGGGTCCTGACGATGCCGCGCACCCCGTCCAGCCCGTACATCACGGTGATGGTGTCGATGAAGACGTTCACCGCGCGGGAGCCCGACCACAGCGCGAACACGAACCCGATGGAGATCACATCGGGTCTGCCGCCCTTCATCACGTCCCGCAGGATCGGCTGGGTGATCTCCTTCACGCCCTGGTCGGACAGGACCGTGCGGGAGGCGTCCAGGATGTTGCGCTCCAGGCTGGCGATGGTGTGGGCGCCGGTCCAGCTGTCGACGTAGAAGAGCAGGCCGATGAGGCTGAGCAGCAGCGGCGGCACGGACAGCAGGGAGAAGAACGCGGCCTCGGCGGCGAGCCCGAGGATCCGGTACTCCATGCACGAGTTGACGGTGTCCTTGAGCAGCAGCCAGGCGGTCCTGCGTTTGGAGACGTTCCGGTAGAGGGCACGGGCCCTGTGGAGGCGGCCGGACGGCCTGTCGGGAGTATCACTGGCTTGCTGCACGCCCTAAAGGTATCCCCGTCCAGCCGCGTCGCTCTCGCCGGTGACCATGTGGTGACCGGCGGCGTACCGCGAGGTAGGTTCCGTTCCATGGCAGCCAGCACTCACACCGTGACGAACCAGGCACCGCCGCTGGTCGGCTACGACGTCTTCACCGCCGACCGGGCCCTGGCCAAGGCGGTCGAGCGGCACGTCGATCCCGGTCTGCTCGACGAGGTGCGCGGCGAGCTGTCGGCGCTCGGGCGCTCCGCCGGCTCGGCCCAGCTGCAGGAGTGGGGCGCCCAGGCGAACGAGAACCCGCCGCGCCTGCGCACCCACGACCGCTACGGCCACCGCGTCGACGAGGTCGACTTCCACCCGGCCTGGCACCGGCTGCTCGGCAAGGGGGTCGCGGCGGGCCTGACGGCCGCCTGGGGCCGTCCCGCGGGACATGTGCGGCGGGCGGCCGGGTTCCTGGTGTGGTCGCAGGTGGAGGCGGGCAACGGCTGCCCGCTGTCGATGACGCACGCGGCGGTGCCCGCGCTGCGCACCGACCCGGAGCTGGCCGCCGAGTGGGAGCCACGGCTGACGTCCATGGTCTACGACCGTGAGCTGCGGCCCGCGCACCTGAAGGCCGGGGCGCTGTTCGGGATGGGCATGACCGAGAAGCAGGGCGGCAGCGACGTACGGGCCAACACCACCTCGGCGCGGCCGCTCGCCGAGGCCGGGGCGTACGAGCTGACCGGGCACAAGTGGTTCTGCTCGGCGCCCATGTCGGACGCCTTCCTGGTGCTCGCGCAGGCCCCGGGCGGGCTCACCTGCTTCCTGGTGCCGAGGATCCTGGAGGACGGCAGCCGCAACGTGTTCCTCGTCCAGCGGCTCAAGGACAAGATGGGCAACCGGTCGAACGCCTCCGCCGAGGTCGAGTTCGCCGGGACCTGGGCGCGCCGCGTCGGCGAGGAGGGGCGCGGGGTGCGCACCATCATCGGGATGGTGGCGGCGACCCGGCTGGACTGCGTGCTCGGTTCGGCGGGGCTGATGCGGCAGGCCGTGGCGCAGGCGGTGCACCACTGCACCTACCGCGAGGCCTTCGGCGGGCGGCTCGTCGACAAGCCGCTGATGCGCAACGTCCTGGCCGACCTCGCGCTGGAGTCGGAGGCGGCGACCACGCTGGCGCTGCGGCTGGCGGCGGCCTACGACGACGACGGCGAGCAGGAGCGGGCGCTGCTCAGGATCGCGGTGCCGGCCGCCAAGTACTGGGTGACCAAGCGGTGCGCGCCGCTCGCCGTGGAGGCCGCCGAGTGCCTGGGCGGCAACGGCTACGTGGAGGACTCCGGCATGCCGCGCCTGGTGCGGGAGTCGCCGCTGAACTCGATCTGGGAGGGCGCCGGCAACGTCCAGGCGCTGGACGTGCTGCGGGCGCTGCGACGGGAGCCGCAGGCGTTCGACGCGTATCTGCGGGAGGTGGGCCGGGCACGCGGCGCCGACCACCGCCTCGATGCGGCGATCAAGAACCTGCTCACGGAACTCGCGGACCTGGAGGGCATCGAGGCCCGCGCCCGGCGCCTGGTCGAGCGGCTGGCGCTGGTGCTCCAGGGGTCGCTGCTGGTGCGGTACGCGCCCCCGGAGGTCGCGGACGCGTTCTGTGCCGCGCGGCTGGGCGGCGACGGCGGCGCCGCCTTCGGCACGCTGCCGCACACGCTGCCCCTCGCGGCGCTGGTGGAGCGGGCGCGCCCGGTGTCCTGACGGGGTCGCCGAAAACATCCGGCCTCTGTGAACGCCTGGCATCCGGCGCCCGGCATAGGCCAGGTGTCCGAATACCCGGCGTTCGTCCCGGCATCCGGCGCCCGCCGTGGAGCGGTTTCCGGACACCACGCGGGGGTGGTGCTGCGCCGACACGGCACCACCCCCGCCGCAGCCCCGTTGCAGGCCACGGACGCCGCACACGGCGGCGCTGAACAAGTTTCAACCATCGTGCGCATGTTCACCAGGGTTGCAAGGGGTTGCAACTCGCCCGTCCGGTATGGCCGGAGCGTATCCCTCCGGGGCCGGTGGACGGCAGTATGAACCGCACAGTCGGGAAAGCCGCCGACACATGGCCGGAACATCCCGGGGAGACCGGTTGCCGGTGGCCCCTTGTGGCGGGAGGACCCAGTGGCGAAGGCGCCGTTGGACGTGGACGTGACGCAGATCGCCGCCGTCGACGCGGCGCGGGCGGCCCGGCTGCTCAGCGAGGTGCGCTCGGCGGCACTCGCGGGGCAGCGTACGCAGGTGGCCCCGCGTCCGGTGATCGGACAGTCCTGGGAGCGCGTGCTGCGCACCGGCATCGATCCCGACCACGGCCTGAACTCCCGGCTGCTGCCCCGCGAAGAGGTGGAGCGGCGGCGCGAGGCGTCCCCGCTGCGGCATGTGCTGCCGGTGCTGCGCGAGGGGCTGCTGTCCGTCGCGGACGTCGCCCAGCACATCATGGTCGTCGCCGACGCGGACGGCCGGGTGCTGTGGCGCGAGGGCCATCCGTCGGTGCTGCGCAAGGCCGACGGGCTCGGGTTCGAACTCGGCGCCGACTGGCGGGAGGACGTGGTCGGCACCAACGGCGTCGGCACCCCGGCGGTGGTGCGCCGGCCCGTGCAGGTCTTCGCCTCCGAGCACTTCGTCCGCTCGCACACCACCTGGACCTGCACCGGCGCCCCCGTCACCGACCCCCGGGACGGCCGGCTGCTCGGCGTGGTGGACGTCAGCGGGCCGCTGGAGACCATGCATCCGGCGACACTGGCCTGGGTGGACTCGGTGGCCAAGCTGGCCGAGGCGAGGCTGCGGGAGCTGCATCTGAGCGCGCTGGAGCGGCTGCGCGCGGTGGCCGCGCCGGTGCTGGCCCGGCTGGACGGTCGAGCGGCGGTGGTCGACCGGGACGGCTGGACGGCGGCGGTGGCCGGAATGCCGTACACCCCGCGGATCCCGCTGCCCAAGTCGGTCTCGCCGGGCCGCCGGTGGCTGCCGGCGGTCGGCCTGTGCTCCCTGGAGCCGCTGGCAGGTGGCTGGTTGGTGCGGGCCGACGAGGAGGTGGCCGTGCACGGCGACGCCCGGATCGTGCTGGACCTCACGCGCGCCCGGCGCTGGTCGGTGACCGTCTCGGCGGGCGCGGGCTCCTGGTCGCACGAACTGAGTCCGCGCCACGCCGAACTGCTCTACCTGCTGGCCATGCACCCGGCCGGGCGCAGCGCGGCGGACCTGGCCGAGGCGGTGTTCGGCGATCCGGCCCGCACGGTGACCGTCCGGGCCGAGATGTCCCGGGTACGGCGGTATCTGGGCGCCTTCCTCGAACACCGGCCGTACCGCTTCCGCGAGGGCGCCGAGGTCCGACTGCTCCTCCCGGACGACCCCCGCGACCTGCTACCCCACTCGACGGCCCCAGCGGTACGCCGAACAGGCGTGACCCCCTCCATGCCCTGAACCGCCCCGACCCCGGGCGACCTGACACCGGACACCGCGCCGCGGGCCGGCGTGCCGCGAGTGGCCGTTGCACGAGTCGCCGTCACGCGAGACCGCGAGGCGCGAGCGGCCGTACGAGACCGCGAGACGCGATTCGCCCTGCCGTAAGTCCGCATGCCGCGAGTCGCCGTGGCACGAACCCGCGAGACGCGAGCCGCCCTGGCGCGGACCCGCATGCCACGAGCCCCCCCCCCACACAAGTCCACGAGGCGCTAGGCGCTCTGCCGCGACCCGCCCTGCCGCGAGTCCACGAGACGCGAGTCGCCGTGACGTGAGCGCACGTGACGCGAGACGCCCTGCCGCGAGCGCCGTGCGGGTGCGAGTCCGTGGGTCCGAGTAGTCCCGGCGTGGCATCTTCCGCATATTTGCGGGGTCTTCGTCCTGCGGCGGGCCGCACTGCCGTAGCATCGCCTGCGGGCCGCCGCATCCGCTCCTCGGCCAACGCTCGGAATGCCCCGCGCAGTTGGACCGCCTCGGCCGGAGGGCGTCCCGAGGTGGACCGAGCCCTGCAAAGGGGGGTTGGATGAAGCAACGCGGCAGACACCGCCGCCGCAGGCGGGGCAGGGCGTTGCGCGCGGTGCTGGCCGGGGCCGGACTCGCACTGACCGCCGCCGCCACCCTGATCAGCGCCTCCCAGGCCACGGTCGCCGAGGACCCCGGCGCCCTGAAGCCGCTCACCTCGCCCACCGAGCTGGGCCGGCTGCGGCTCACGGAGCAACTGGTGCCGGAGCGGTCCCTGGACCGGCTCGAGGCGGCGATGGGCCGGCCGGCCGGAGTCGACGCCGTGCTGGCCGGCGCCGACCACGCGCTGCGCACCGAGGACGCCTGCACGGCCGGGGAGAAGAAGGCGCTGCCCGTCGAACCTGCGGCCACGCGCGCCTACTGCTGGGACACCGCCGACGCCGCCACACACCGCTGGCGGCCGGAGTCGGTGACCACGTCCGGGGACGCCGAGGCCTACGGCAGGTGGGGCGCGCACCGTGTGATCCTCTCCGGCTGGACCCGCGAGGGCGGCGGCGCCTTGGACCGCGACCTGGCCCGGGTGGCGTTCGTGAACGCCGACGACCCCGACCGCCTCACCTACACCTGGGCCCTGCTGGCCGTGCCCGTCGACGGCGGACGCGACTACCGGGGCCTCGCCTCGCATGTGTCGGGGATGGTCTGGTACCAGGACAAGCTGCTGGTCACCACCTCCGGCAGCGAACCCGACGCGCTGTACGTCTACGACCTGCGCCGCATCCAGCGCGCCACCGTCACCACCGATGCGATCGGCCGGGTGCCCGGCGGCTGGTCGGCGTACGGCTACCGGTGGGTGCTGCCCGCTGTCGCCTCCTACCGTCCGGCACAGGGGCAGTGCGGCGACGCGACCGGCACGGCCCGCGCAGCCGCCACGACGGCCGGCTCCGGACTCCCCTGCCCCGACGGCCTCTCCCTCGACCGCACCTCCACCCCGGCCGGTCTCGTCGCGAGCGAGACGACGGCCAGGGGCAGTGGCGGGCACACGCGTCTGTGGCGGTACTCCTTCAGCACGGACCCCGCCCGCTCCGGGCTCCTGGCCGCCGACTCCACCGGGACCGTGACCGCCGACGAGGCCTACGAGACCAGGACGGACGGCGTAGGAGGGGTGCTGTCGCACCGCACGGGTCCGACCGGCCCCGCCCGCTGGTACCTGAGCCGGGTGGCCGGGTCGTCCGGCGGTCACGGCACGCTGTGGCGGCAGGACCTGCACGGCGCCGAGGCGACGCGCTGCGGATCGTCCGACGACACGCACCGCTGCTGGGGCGACGGCACCGGCTCCCTGTCCTACTGGGAGGCGACCGGCGAGCTGTGGTCGCTGTCCGGACGGACCCTGTTCGCGCTGCCGCTGTCCTCGGTCGAGCGGGAGCTGCGCTAGGACGGCCCGGGCGGAGGCAGGGCCGGGACGGGACGGGCGGGAACGATCCCGATCGACACGAGCCCGGCCCGGATGATTCCCTGACCGGCATGACGCACATCGCCGTGACCACCTGGTCCCTGGAGCAGACCGCTCCCACCGACCTCCTCCCGGCCTCCACCCCCGAGGGGGATGTCCGGATCGTCCGTTCCGAGGTACCGTCGCCCGAGTTCAGCCGGTTCCTGTACGCCTCGGTCGGCGGCGACATCCGCTGGACGGACCGGCTCGGCTGGAGCCACGCCCGGTGGCGGGAGCACCTGGAGCGTCCCGGTGTCGAGACCTGGGTGGCGTACGACCGGGGCACACCGGCGGGTTACGTCGAGCTGGAGGCACAGGACGACGGGGTGGTGGAGATCGTCTACTTCGGGCTGATCCCGGCCTTCCGCGGCCGCCGGATCGGCGGGCACCTGCTGTCGTACGGCACCGCCCGCGCCTGGGACCTCGCGGACCGCTGGCCGGGGCTGGCCCCGACCAAGCGCGTATGGCTGCACACATGCAGCAAGGACGGCGAGCACGCGATGGACAATTACCAGCGCCGCGGCTTCAAGCTCTTCGACACCAAGGTCGAGGAGGAAGCGGAGGTGGCGAATCCGGGCCCCTGGCCGGGCGCCTACGCCGACTGACCCCGGCCTGACCCGGGCGGTCCCAGCCGCCTTCCGGGTATGTGATCAACGACACCCTTGTCTCTCATCGCGAGACAAGGGTGTCCGCATATTGGATAAAGCTGGACTGTGTCCAGATCGTCGTGCCACGCTGCGGTCATGTCTGGAACTGGAATCGCCTTGGTGAGTCGACGGCACGTCGACCTCGGCCGCATGTCCAGCGCCATCTGTCCGGCGAGCTGACCCGCCAGCGACGCCGCAGTTCCCCGTTTTTCCCTCGCCTGCCGCGCAGTGACGCGCGCACATTCCCCTTTGCGCCTGGGCGCGCAGGTCAGAGCCGCTTTCCGCCTGTCCCGAAGGACGTAACAACCATGGCCGCCACCCCGCCGAACCCTGCTGCCGCGACCTCCCGCCGCAAGGTGAGCCGTCACCGCGGTGAGGGTCAGTGGGCCGTGGGGCACTTCACCCCGCTCAACGGCAACGAACAGGTCAAGAAGGACGACGACGGTCTCAATGTGCGGACACGCATTGAGACGATCTACTCCAAGCGCGGCTTCGACTCCATCGACCCCAGTGACCTGCGCGGTCGTATGCGCTGGTGGGGTCTGTACACCCAGCGCAAGCCCGGGATCGACGGCGGCAAGACCGCGGTCCTGGAGCCGGAGGAGCTGGATGACCGCTACTTCATGATGCGGGTGCGCATCGACGGCGGCCGGCTGACCACCGAACAGCTGCGCGTCATCGGTGAGATCTCCCAGGAGTTCGCCCGCGGCACCGCCGACATCACCGACCGGCAGAACGTCCAGTACCACTGGATCCGGATCGAGGACGTGCCCGAGATCTGGAACCGGCTGGAGGCGGTCGGCCTGTCCACCGTCACGGCCTGCGGCGACACCCCGCGTGTGATGATCGGCTCCCCGGTGGCGGGCATCGCCGAGGACGAGATCATCGACGGCACCCCGGCGCTGGAGGAGATGAAGCGCCGGGTGCTCGGCAACAAGGCGTACTCGAACCTTCCCCGGAAGTTCAAGACAGCCATCTCCGGCTCGCCGCTGCTGGACGTGGTGCACGAGATCAACGACGTGGCGTTCGTCGGTGTGCGCCACCCCGAGCACGGGCCGGGCTTCGACCTGTGGGTCGGCGGCGGGCTGTCCACCAACCCCAAGCTGGGCGTGCGTCTGGGCGCCTGGGTGCCGATCGAGGACGTCCCGGACGTCTACGAGGGCGTGCTGTCGATCTTCCGCGACTACGGCTACCGCCGGCTGCGCAACCGGGCCCGGCTGAAGTTCCTGGTCGCCGACTGGGGCGCAGAGAAGTTCCGCCAGGTACTGGAGGACGAGTACCTGAAGCGCAAGCTGGTCGACGGTCCCGCTCCCGAACAGCCCGTGCAGCAGTGGCGCGACCACGTCGGCGTGCACCGGCAGCAGGACGGCCGCTACTACGTCGGCTTCGCCCCTCGGGTCGGCCGCGTGGACGGCACCACCCTGACGAAGATCGCCGAGCTGGCGGAGGCGCACGGCTCCGGGCGGGTCCGTACCACCGTCGAGCAGAAGATGATCATCCTCGACGTCGAGGAGGGCCAGGTCGACTCGCTGGTCGACGGTCTGGAGGCGCTGGACCTCACCGCACGGCCGTCCTCCTTCCGGCGCGGCACGATGGCCTGCACCGGCATCGAGTTCTGCAAGCTCGCCATCGTGGAGACCAAGGCGCGCGGCTCCCAGCTCATCGACGAGCTGGAGCGCCGTCTGCCGGACTTCGCCGAGCCCATCACCATCAACCTCAACGGCTGCCCCAACGCCTGCGCCCGTATCCAGGTGGCGGACATCGGTCTCAAGGGCCAGCTGGTCCTGAACGACCAGGGCGAGCAGGTCGAGGGCTACCAGGTCCACCTGGGCGGCGCGCTGGGCCTGGAGCCTTCCTTCGGCCGCAAGGTCCGCGGCCTGAAGGTGACCTCCACGGAGCTGCCCGACTACATCGAGCGCGTCCTCAAGCGCTACCAGGCCGAGCGTCAGGACGGCGAACGCTTCGCCACCTGGGTGGCCCGAGCTTCCGAGGAGGCGCTGTCGTGAGCTCGGCGAGTGAGCCGAAGGGGCGCGCCTCCGTCGAGAGGGAGAGCGCGCGGACGCCGCGCAGCGGTCGAGCACGGTCGACCGTCGACGGAGGCTGGAGCGCCCCGGAGGCGAACCGGGCCACAGAGAAAAGGGCGGCGCTGTCGTGAGCGAGCGGGCCGCGCCCTTCTACTGCCCCTACTGCGGCGAGGAGGACCTGCGCCCCGGGGAGCAGGGCCACGGCGCCTGGGAGTGCGCCGCGTGCAACCGGGCCTTCCAGCTGAAGTTCCTCGGGCTGCTGGCCCGGGGCCTTCGACAGGCGGCTGACAACGGAGGGGAAGAGTCGATATGACGACGACTCAGAAAGAGCGCACGGCAGAGGAGTTGAAGGCACTGGCCGAGCAGGCCGGGCGCGATCTGGAGGACGCCTCCGCGCTGGAGATCCTCCGGTGGGCGGCCGAGACGTTCGGCAGCCGGTTCTGTGTGACCTCCTCCATGGAGGACGCGGTGGTGGCCCACCTCGCCTCCCGTGCGATGCCCGGCGTGGACGTGGTGTTCCTCGACACCGGCTACCACTTCCCGGAGACCATCGGCACCCGCGACGCCGTCGAGGCCGTGATGGATGTGAACGTCATCACCCTCACCCCGCGGCAGACGGTCGCCGAGCAGGACGCCGAGTACGGCCCCAGGCTCCACGACCGCGACCCGGACCTGTGCTGCAGGCTGCGCAAGGTGCTGCCGCTGGAAGAGGGGCTCAGGGACTACGACGCCTGGGCGACCGGCCTGCGCCGCGACGAGTCCCCGACCCGGGCGAACACCCCCGTGGTCGGCTGGGACGACAAGCGCCGGAAGGTGAAGATCTCCCCCATCGCACGGTGGTCGCAGGAGGACGTGGAGGCGTACGTCGCCGAGCACGGCGTCCTCACCAACCCGCTGCTGATGGACGGCTATCCCTCCATCGGCTGTGCCCCGTGCACCCGGCGGGTCCTCGAGGGCGAGGACGCACGCGCCGGACGCTGGGCGGGTCGTGCCAAGACCGAGTGCGGGCTGCACGGATGACCACGACACACATTCAGGAGAACCACGTGACGACCGGAGCCACCGTATGGCTCACGGGTCTGCCGAGTGCCGGCAAGACCACCATCGCGCACGAGCTGGCAGGGCGGCTGCGCGAGGAGGGCCACCTCGTCGAGGTGCTCGACGGCGACGAGATCCGCGAGTTCATCTCGGCGGGCCTCGGCTTCAGCCGCGAGGACCGGCACACCAACGTGCAGCGCATCGGCTTCGTCGCCGAACTCCTCGCCCGCAACGGCGTCAAGGTGCTCGTCCCGGTCATCGCGCCGTACGCGGACAGCCGCGACGCGGTGCGCAAGCGGCACGAGTCGAACGGCACGACATACCTGGAGGTGCACGTCGCGACCCCGGTCGAGGTGTGCTCCGTACGCGATGTGAAAGGCCTGTACGCCAAGCAGGCCGCGGGCGAGCTGACCGGGCTCACGGGCGTCGACGACCCGTACGAGGAGCCCGAGACGCCCGATCTGCGGATCGAGTCGCAGCACCAGACCGTGCAGGAGTCGGCGGCGTCCGTTCACGCGCTGCTCAGCGAAAGGGGACTGGCATGACGACCACCGTCGCCGAGGTCGAGGAGGGCACGGGCAGCCCGTACGCCCTCTCCCACCTGGACGCGCTGGAGTCGGAGGCGGTGCACATCTTCCGGGAGGTGGCGGGCGAGTTCGAGAACCCCGTGATCCTGTTCTCCGGGGGCAAGGACTCCATCCTCATGCTGCACCTGGCGCTGAAGGCGTTCGCACCGGCGCCGGTGCCGTTCGCTCTGCTGCACGTGGACACCGGGCACAACTTCCCCGAGGTCCTGGAGTACCGGGACCGGACCGTGGCCAAGCACGGCCTGCGGCTGCACGTGGCCTCCGT
>NZ_BNBC01000010.1:189633-207682 GCF_014654675.1 Streptomyces spiralis | reverse complement strand
TGCTGCCCGCGGTGCCGCCGGCGTTGGTGACCAGGTTGGGCAGCGAGTCGGGCTCGATGACGGTGGCGATCCGCAGGCCCGCGTACTTCGGGTCGGACAGGATCGAGGCGATCGGGTCGATGTACTGGGTCTTGTACTTGTCGATGTCGTTCGGTCCGAGCTCGCCGTTGGAGGCGAGGGCCGAGCAGTCGCGTCCGGGCAGGTCGTAGATGACCAGCTGGATGACCAGCTCGCCGGAGCCCTTCTGCTTCAGGGCCTCGTCGAGGTGGGCCTTGAGGCCCATGCCGCCGTTGACGCCGTTGATCGCGGCGATCCGGTCGAGCCAGACGGCGGTGGACTGGTTGGAGATGCGGCTGCCGCCCGGCTCGGCCGCCGCGTGCGCCGACCACTCGGGGTTCACGTACCCCTTGGCGCCGACGTACGGGTTGTCGAGCTTGCCGCCGGGGGGCGGGGTGGTGGGGGGCGGTGTGGTCGGGGGCGGGGTGGTGGGATCGCCGCCACCGCCGTCGACGTTGCAGGTGACGCCGTCGAGGGTGAAGGTCGCGGGAATCGCGTTGGTCCCGCTGTAGGTGCCCTGGAAGCCGAAGCTGGTCGAGGCGCCGGTGGCGAGGGTGCCGTTGTAGCTCTCGTTGGCGGCGGTGACGGCGGTGCCGCTCTGGGTGATCTTCGCGTTCCAGCCGCTGGTGACCTTCTGGTCGCCGGCATAGGACCACTTCAGCGACCAACTGGACTTCGCGGCGCTGTTGTTGGTGATGGTGACGGCGGCGGTGAAGCCGGTGGACCACTGGTTCTGCACCTGGTAGTCGACGGTGCAGGGGGCGGCGGAGGTGCCGGCGTTGGCGGGTGCGACGGCGAGGGCCATGCCCGTGCCCCCGGCGACGAGGGTCAGGGCGGCGAGCATCGCTGTTCTGCTGCGGCTCATGATGTGGGGTATTCCTCCTGTTGGGGAACTTGCCGAGGTGACTTACGGGTTGAGGGCGCGCAGATGGTCGCGCAGCCCGGCGCCGTACGCCGTGGGCGTACCGTCGTAGTCGGAGATCAGGGACGGGCCCGAGGAGCAGTCCCAGGTGTTCCAGGTCCATCCCAGGTAGGACAGGTTGTGGTCGTCGAACCACTTCATGACCTGGTCGACGAACCCGTGTGAGCAGGTGTTCTCGCCGATCTCCCCCGCGACCAGCGGCACCTGGGCCGCGACCGGGGCGATCGTGGAGTTCCAGCAGCTCTCGTTCGAGCAGGTGTTGAAGTTGTAGACGTGGTAGGCGGCGACGAGATTGCCGGCCGGGTCGGCCGGCTTGTACGTCAGCCACTGGCTCAGGTCGTTGGAGTACGCGAGCCCGCCCGCCATGATCACGTTCTTGGCGCCGGTGCCGCGCACCGCGTCGACCAGGTCCTGCATGCCGGCGACCTCGTAGCCGATGCCGGGGCAGGTGCCGCCGTCGCGCCAGCACTTCCAGGCGTCGGTGACGCTGGAGGTCGCCCGGTCCGGGTACGGCTCGTTGAACAGGTCGAACACGACGGACTGGTCGTCCTTGAAGGTGCTCGCGACCGACTTCCAGAACGACGGGGTGTACTGGGCGTCGGGCATCGGCTTCTGGCAGGTGGCGTGCACGTCGGAGCAGCCCGCCGAGTTGCCGGTGTACTGGCCGTTGGTCCAGTGCAGTTCGACGATCGGGGTCATGCCGTGCGCCTCGACGCGGGCCACCAGGTCCTTGACGGCGCCGATGTAGTTCGCGCCCGCATACTCGGGCTTGATGTTGGAAAGTCCCAGCCAGCACTCCTCGTTGAGGGGGATGCGGACGGCGTTCGCCTTCCAGTCGGCGATCGCCTTGACGGCGGCGTCGTCGACGGGGCCGTCGAAGATGCCGTAGCCCTGGACGCACATGAACTCGCCGCCGGACCGGTTCACGCCGAGCAGCCGGCGGTTCTTGCCGTCGGCGTCCACCAGCTTGTTGCCGGAGACGTGCAGCGCGGGGGCCGTGCCGCTCGTCGGCGGATCCGTGGGCGGCGGTGTCGACGGCGGTGGTGTCGTCGGCTCGGAATCCACGTTGCAGGTGGTGCCGTTGAGCTTGAACGTGGTCGGCACGGCGCCGACGCCCGACGAGGAGCCGAGGAACCCGGCGCTGACGCTCGCGCCGGTGCCGAGAGAGCCGTTCCAGCTCTCGTTGGCCGCGGTCACCGTCGTGCCGGACTGGGACCACTTGGCGTTCCAGCCCTGGGTGACCTTCTGGCCGTCCGCCAGGTCGAAGGTCAGGCTCCAACTGTTCAGCGCGGCACGGTTGTTGGTGATGTTCACGGCGGCCTGGAAACCGTTCGCCCACTGACTGGTGACGGAGTACTCCACCGTGCAGGCGGGTGTGGCTCCCTGTGCCGTGACCACCGGAACCACCACGCTCCCGACGAGCGCGACCGCACCGGCGACGGCTAAAAGTACTGAACGCGGGGGGTGTCGCATGAGCGACTCCTTGCAGATCGGGCGTGCCGTGACGGACGCGTCGACTGATGGAACCGCTCCCACTGGTGCGAGTGAAGGTAGCGCCAAGTGACGGCAAAGAACAGGGGGGTCACGGATTTTCGCCGACTTTCCCTCAACCGTGCAGCACAGGAGGGGGTCGGCCGCCGGGCGCATCATTTCGACCCTTCAAGTACTTGACCGACCCCACCCCCATCCGCACTATGGGAGCGCTCCCACTGGTTCATGGCTTGTTGCTCCTCCCCCACCTTCTTCTCGAGCCGCAAGGAGGAACCAGCACATGCACCCCAGACGCAGACGCCGCGTCGCGCGGCGTTTGTGGACCGCCGTGGTGGCGGCCCTCGCGCTTCCGACGACCATGCTGGCCACGGGTTCCACCGCCGCGCACGCGGCGGGACTCCAGTGCAGCGTGGACTACAAGACCAACGACTGGGGCTCCGGCTTCACCGCCGACCTCACCATCACCAACCGCGGCACCGACGCCATCAACGGCTGGACGCTGACGTACGCCTACTCGGGCAACCAGAAGCTCTCGAACGGCTGGAACGGCAGCTGGTCGCAGTCCGGGCAGTCGGTCACCGTGAAGAACGCCTCGTACAACGGGACCATCGCCGCCGGGGCCGCCGTGAACACCGGCGCCCAGTTCAGCTACAGCGGCACCAACACCGCTCCCACCGGCTTCGCCATCAACGGCACCACCTGCGCCGGCGCGCACCAGCCGCCGATCACGGTGCTGACCAGCCCGACCGCGGGCGCCACCTACTCCCAGGGCGAGGCGGTGCCGCTGGCGGCGACCGCGGCGGCGGCCGACAACGCGACCATCAGCAAGGTCGAGTTCTACGACGACACCACCCTGCTCGGCACGGACACCAGCGCGCCGTACTCGTTCTCGACCTCTGGCTTGTCCGTGGGCAGTCATTCCCTGGTGGCGAAGGCGTACGACAGCCTGGGCGCCTCCGCGGAGTCCACTCCGGTCGGCATCACGGTCGCCTCGGGTCCCGCCGTGGTGGCCTCACCGACCCAACTGGGCGTCCAGCAGGGCAAGTCGGGTACCTTCGACGTGAAGCTCTCGACGCAGCCCAGCGCGAACGTGACGGTGAGCGTGGCCCGCACGGACGGCAACACCGGCCTGTCCGTGGCCGGCGGCTCCTCGCTCACCTTCACGCCGTCCAACTGGAGCACGGCGCAGAAGGTGACCATCACCGCCGACTCCTCCGGCACCGGCGCGGCGACCTTCACGGTCTCGGCCCCCGGCCACTCCAAGGCCACGGTCACCGTCACGGAGCTGGCCGCCTCCAAGGCGTACGACGCCCGCTTCCTCGACCTGTACGGGAAGATCACCAACCCGGCGAACGGCTACTTCTCGCCCGAGGGCATCCCGTACCACTCGGTGGAGACACTGATCGTCGAGGCGCCCGACTACGGCCACGAGACCACCTCGGAGGCCTACAGCTACCTGCTCTGGCTGCAGGCGATGTACGGCAAGGTGACGGGCGACTGGTCCAAGTTCAACAACGCCTGGGGAATCATGGAGAAGTACATGATCCCCACCCACGCGGACCAGCCCACCAACTCCTTCTACAACGCCTCCAAGCCGGCCACGTACGCGCCCGAGGAGGACACCCCGGACCAGTACCCGGCCAAGCTCGACACCTCCGTCTCGGTCGGCTCCGACCCCATCGCGGGTGAGCTGAAGTCCGCCTACGGCACGGACGACGTCTACGGCATGCACTGGATCCAGGACGTCGACAACGTCTACGGCTACGGCGACGAGCCGGGCAAGTGCGAGGCGGGCCCGACGGCCACCGGACCGTCGTACATCAACACCTTCCAGCGCGGCCCGCAGGAGTCCGTCTGGGAGACGGTGCCCCAGCCCACCTGCGACTCCTTCAAGTACGGCGGCAAGAACGGCTACCTGGACCTGTTCACCGGCGACTCCTCCTACGCCAAGCAGTGGAAGTACACCGACGCCCCGGACGCCGACGCGCGTGCGGTGCAGGCGGCGTACTGGGCGGACGTGTGGGCCAAGCAGCAGGGCAAGGGCGGCGATGTGTCGGCCACCGTCGGCAAGGCGGCGAAGATGGGCGACTACCTGCGCTACGCGATGTACGACAAGTACTTCAAGAAGATCGGCAACTGTGTCGGGGCCTCCACCTGCCCGGCCGGCACCGGCAAGGACGCCTCGCACTACCTGCTGTCCTGGTACTACGCCTGGGGCGGCGCCACGGACACCTCGGCCGGCTGGGCCTGGCGCATCGGCTCCAGCCACGTCCACGGCGGCTACCAGAACCCGCTGGCCGCGTACGCGCTGAGCTCCTACGCCGACCTGAAGCCGAAGTCGGCGACGGGCGCGACCGACTGGAGCAAGTCGCTGCAGCGGCAGCTGGAGTTCTACCAGTGGCTGCAGTCGTCCGAGGGTGCCATCGCGGGCGGCGCGACCAACAGCTGGCAGGGCCGCTACGCCACCCCGCCGTCCGGCACGCCGACCTTCTACGGCATGTACTACGACGAGGCGCCGGTCTACCACGACCCGCCGTCCAACCAGTGGTTCGGCTTCCAGGCCTGGTCGATGGAGCGGGTCGCCGAGTACTACCAGCAGACCGGGGACACCAAGGCGAAGGCGGTCCTCGACAAGTGGGTGAAGTGGGCGCTGTCCCAGACCACCGTCAACCCCGACGGCACCTTCCGGATCCCCTCCACCCTCCAGTGGTCCGGCAAGCCCGACACCTGGAACCCCTCCTCCCCCGGCTCCAACAGCTCGCTGCACGTCGCGGTGGCCGACTACACCGACGACGTCGGCGTGGCGGCGGCCTACGCCAAGACGCTGACGTACTACGGCGCCAAGTCGGGTGACGCGCAGGCCAAGTCGACGGCGAAGGCCCTGCTGGACGGCATGTGGAACAACGACCAGGACAGCCTGGGCGTCGCCGTCCCGGAGACCCGCACCGACTACAGCCGGTTCGGCGACAGCGTGTACGTGCCGAGCGGCTGGACCGGCACGATGCCGAACGGCGACAAGATCGACTCCTCCTCGACCTTCTCCTCCATCCGGTCCTTCTACAAGAACGACCCGGCCTGGTCGAAGATCGAGTCCTACCTCAAGGGCGGAGCCGCGCCCACGTTCACGTACCACCGGTTCTGGGCCCAGGCGGACATCGCCCTCGCCATGGGTTCCTACGCGGAGCTTCTCGAATAAGCCCCGCCTCCGCGTAGCGCGCCGGGTGGACCGCAGGCTGTGCCTGGGTCCACCCGGTCGTCGTGCACGTCCGTCTCTTCTTCCCCCCTTCTCCCGTGCTCCACGAGAGGACCCCCACCGTGCGAAGACCCCTCCGCAAGGGCCGCCTGCTCACGGCCGCGCTGGCGCTGACGGCCGGGCTGCTGGCCGGTGCTCCGTCAGCGCTCGCCGCGGGCACCGCGAACGCGACCACGACCGTCGCCGCCGACACCTACACCTGGAAGAACGCCCGGATCGACGGCGGCGGCTTCGTCCCGGGCATCGTGTTCAACCGCACCGAGAAGAACCTTGTCTACGCCCGCACCGACATCGGCGGCGCCTACCGCTGGCAGCAGTCGACGAAGACCTGGACCCCGCTGCTCGACTCGGTCGGCTGGGACGACTGGGGTCACACGGGCGTGGTCAGCCTGGCCTCCGACTCCGTGGACCCGGACAAGGTGTACGCGGCGGTCGGGACGTACACCAACAGCTGGGACCCGGGCAACGGCGCCGTGCTGCGCTCCGCGGACCGGGGCGCGAGCTGGAAGAAGACCGATCTGCCGTTCAAGCTGGGCGGCAACATGCCGGGCCGCGGGATGGGCGAACGGCTGGCGATCGACCCGAACAAGGACAGCGTGCTGTACCTGGGCGCGCCCAGCGGCAAGGGCCTGTGGCGCTCCACGGACTCGGGCGTGACCTGGTCGCAGGTGACGAGCTTCCCCAACCCCGGGAACTACCAGCAGGATCCGAACGACACGACCGGTTACGCCAACGACAACCAGGGGATCGTCTGGGTCACCTTCGACGAGTCCACGGGCACGTCGGGCAGCGCCACCAAGACGATCTACGTCGGGGTCGCCGACAAGGACAACGCGGTGTACCGCTCGACGGACGCGGGCGCGACCTGGCAGCGGCTGGCGGGCCAGCCCACCGGATACCTGGCGCACAAGGGTGTGCTGGACGCGAAGAACGGCTACCTCTACCTCGCCTACAGCGACACCGGCGGCCCGTACGACGGCGGCAAGGGCCGGCTGTACCGGTACGCGACGGCGACCGGCACCTGGACGGACATCAGCCCGGTGGCGGAGGCCGACACCTACTTCGGGTACGGCGGTCTGACCGTCGACCGCCAGCACCCGGGCACGGTGATGGCCACGGCCTACAGCTCCTGGTGGCCGGACACCCAGATCTTCCGTTCCACGGACAGCGGCGCCACCTGGACGAAGGCCTGGGACTACACGTCGTATCCCAACCGCTCGAACCGCTACACCATCGACGTCTCCTCCTCCCCCTGGCTGACCTTCGGCGCGAACCCGTCTCCGCCCGAGCAGACCCCGAAGCTGGGCTGGATGACGGAGTCCCTGGAGATCGACCCCTTCGACTCCGACCGGATGATGTACGGCACGGGCGCGACGCTCTACGGCACCGAGAACCTGACGAAGTGGGACAGCGGCGGCCAGTTCGCGGTGAAGCCGATGGTGCAGGGCCTGGAGGAGACGGCGGTGAACGACCTGGCCTCGCCTCCGTCGGGCGCCCCGCTGCTCAGCGCGCTCGGTGACATCGGCGGCTTCCGGCACACGGATCTGACCAAGGTGCCGTCGATGATGTTCACCTCGCCGACCTTCACCACGACCACGAGCCTGGACTTCGCCGAGACGAACCCGAACACGGTCGTCCGGGTGGGCGACCTCGACTCCGGCCCGCACATCGCGTTCTCGACGGACAACGGCGCCAACTGGTTCGCCGGGACGGACCCCTCGGGCGTCAGCGGCGGTGGCACGGTGGCGGCGGCCGCGGACGGCAGCCGCTTCGTGTGGAGCCCGGCCGGCACCGGCGTGCAGTACACGACGGGCTTCGGCTCGTCCTGGCAGGCGTCGAGCGGCATTCCGGCGGGCGCGGTCGTGGAGTCGGACCGGGCCGACCCCAAGCGGTTCTACGGCTTCAAGTCCGGGAAGTTCTACGTCAGCTCGGACGGCGGCGCCACCTTCACCGCCTCCTCGGCGACCGGCCTGCCCAGCGGCGACAGCGTGCGCTTCAAGGCGCTGCCCGGCACCAAGGGCGACGTGTGGCTGGCGGGCGGCGCGAGCGACGGGGCGTACGGGCTGTGGCACTCCACCGACGGGGGCACGACCTTCACCAAGCTGTCCGGCGTCGAGCAGGCCGACACCATCGGCTTCGGCAAGGCGGCGCCCGGCGCCTTGTACCAGACGCTGTACACCAGCGCGAAGATCGGCGGGGTCCGGGGCATCTTCCGCTCCACCGACAAGGGCGCGACCTGGACGCGGATCAACGACGACGCCCACCAGTGGGGCTGGACGGGTGCGGCGATCACGGGTGACCCCAGGGTCTACGGCCGCGTCTACGTCTCGACGAACGGCCGCGGGGTGATCTACGGGGACACCTCCGACACGAGCGGAGGGGGCGGCGACACCGGTGGCGGCGGTGACACGGGCGGTGGTGGTACGACTCCGCCGCCCACGGGCGCCTGCTCGGTGACGTACAAGATCACCAGCCAGTGGTCCGGTGGCTTCCAGGCCGACGTCCAGCTCACCAACACCGGCTCGACGGCCTGGAACGGCTGGGCGCTCGGCTGGTCCTTCGCCGACGGCCAGAAGGTCACGCAGGCGTGGAACACCGACTACACCCAGTCGGGGGCGTCGGTGACCGCGAAGAACGTCGGCTGGAACGCCGACGTGGCGGCCGGTTCCTCGGTGGGCTTCGGCTTCACCGGAAGCTGGTCGGGGACCAACGGAAAGCCGACCGCGTTCAAGGTCGGCGACCAGACCTGCGCGATCGGCTGACGGGACGGCGGAGGACGACAGGCAGAGGACCGCTGAAGGGCGCGTGCCGTGCGCGGCACGCGCCCTTCAGGCGCCTACGGCGTGTACATCGTGGGCCGGGTGCCGTGCTCATGCCCGCGCCAATGAATGCCTCTCAGTCGCCGACGTCCGCACGGGAGTTGCCGTGTTCGGCGGGCGGGTTCGGCGCAGGACGGGTTCAGGCGCCGGCCGGCCTGCGGAACGCCCGCAGGGTGAACACCGGGTCGGGGCGCGGGCGGTCCTGGTCGGGGAGCGCCGCGAGGCGCGCGGCGAAGGTCTCGGCGAGGGGTGCGCCGGGCGGCAGCGTGACGAACCAGCCGCGTCTGAGGTCGGCGATGGTGCGGCGGGGGCTGCGGCCCTGCCCGCGGCCCGTGAAGCGGGCCTGCCCGGCCGGCACCAGGCCGTGCTCGGCCGCGTATCCGGCGACGCGGTCCGCGGCGTCGCGGGGGGCCGGGCTGGGCGGCCGGGCGGCGAGGACGGCGTCGACGTCGCTGCCGACGTTGTGCGCGGCGGCCTTGTCGACCGTCGTGACGTACACGCCGCCGGGCCTGAGCACCCGGGCGCACTCGGCCACGATGGCCCGGGCGTCGGCGGGCGTGGGGGCCAGGTGGAGCAGCCAGACGCTGGTGACCGCGTCGAACCGGCCGTCCGGGAAGGGCAGTCGACGGCTGTCGGCGAGGACGACGGCACCGGGCAGGCGGGTGGCGGCCTGCCGGGTCATCGCGGGGGCCCGGTCCACGCCGGTCACCCGCGCTCCGTCGCGGGCGGCGGCCAGGCGGCGGGTGACGATGCCGGTGCCGCAGCCGACGTCCAGCAGTTGCCGCGTGTCCTCGGGCAGCAGGCCGAGGACCGCCTCGGCCGCGGCGGCGGCGCGGGGCTCGCCGCCGCGGGAGGCGTCGTAGCGTTCGGCTTCCTTGTCGTAGTCCAGCACGCGGCTCCCCCCTCCGGGCGCGGCTCAGCTCGCCCCGTGGACCCCTGCCAGATCCTGGACGCGGCGGGCGAGTTCGAAGTCCTTGCCGGTGACGGCGCCGCCCGCGCTGTGCGTGTTCACGGCGAGGGAGACGGTGTTGTAGCCGAGGGTGAGGTCGGAGTGGTGGTTCAGCTCCTCCTGCACCTGGGCGATGTGCACCACCATCGCGGTCGCCGCGAAGTGCGAGCCGAGCCGGAAGGAACGGGTGAGGCGGTCGCCTTCGACGGACCAGCCGGGCAGTTCGGCCAGACGGTCCTCGATCTCCTTCTGCGACAGCGGTTCCACGGGCATGGGCGCGTTTCCCTTCCTGGACGTCACGGCACCTGCGCGGTCCTGTTCAGACTGCCACAGGACCGGCGGTGCGTCGCTGGTCGCAGGGGCCGCCGGTGCCTGAAGGCTCAGTCGGGCACGCATTCGGCGGCCAGGTCGTCCGCCAGCGCGGCGATCCGGTCGCGGCCCTCGACCTGCGCCACCCAGGCGTGCGGCAGGCCGTGATCGCCGTGCCGGGCGCCGAGGATGTTGCCGCAGACGGAGCCGGTGGAGTCGCTGTCGCCCGAGTGGTTGACGGCCAGCAGCAGCGCGTCCGCCACACGGGGGACGGCCAGCGCGCTGTAGACGCCGATGGCCAGGGCCTCCTCGGCGATCCAGCCGCCGCCGAGCCGCTCGAGTCTCTCCGGGGTGGGGCTGCCCTGCGCGGCCAGGTCCAGGGCCTGCTCCAGGGCGGCGGTGGTCTCCTCGTGGCCGGGGTACCGGGCGAGCAGCCGCAGGGTGCGCAGGACCGCGCCCTCGACGGAGTCCCCGGCCACGATGTGGGCGACGATCGCGGCGAGCGCGCCGGCCGCGTAGTAGCCGGTGGGGTGGCCGTGCGTCATCTGGGCGCAGCGGGCGGCCATGGAGAAGGCGGTCCCGGGGTCGGTGCGGGTGAGCCCGAAGGGCGCCGAGCGCATCACGGCGCCGCAGCCCTTGGAGTCGGAGTTGACGGGTCCGGGCCGCCCGAGTTCGGCCTCGGGGTCGGGCACGAAGTCCTGTGCGAGGCCGGACAGGCAGGCGTTGCCGGGGGCACGGCGCGCATACAGCCACCGCTCGGTGACCAGGCCGCCGCGCGGACCGGCGTAGGAGCCGCCGCCGGTGGGCCGGGCGACCTCGCTGTCCTCGGGGCCGGTGCGGAGCTGGGTCTCCAGCCAGCGCGCGTAGGCCCAGCGCACCATGCGGGACCAGCCGCCGCCGATGCCCTTGTGCCGCTCGCGCTCGTGGGCCTGCCGGACGCCCTCCACGGTGAACAGGGTCATCTGGGTGTCGTCGCTGATCAGTCCGACCGCCCCGGCGCCGCCGGGGGAGGGCACCAGGCCGGTGACGCCGTGCGGGCCGTGCGCGGCACGGATGCGGTCCAGGGAGCTGAACTCGACCGGGTAGCCGAGGGCGTCCCCGACGGCACCGCCCAGCAGGCAGCCGCGCACCCTGGCCCGGTACACCGCCGTCGCCTCCCAGGACGGCCTCCACGGCCCGTTCATGCGCGCCCCCTCATCGACAGCCGTTCGACTACGGTCGTACTCATGACCATTGTCGCGACCGGTGCCCCCGTGCCTCCCACCGCCCCCGCCGGTCAGGGCGTGGGCCCGCTGCTGCGGGCCTGGCGGGAGCGGCGGCGGGTCAGTCAGCTGGAACTCGCCCTGCGCGCCGACTCCTCGGCCCGGCACATCAGCTTCATCGAGACCGGCCGGTCACGGCCCAGCGAGGAGATGGTGCTGCGGCTGGCCGAGCACCTGGACGTGCCGGTGCGGGAACGCAACGCGCTGCTGCTGGCCGCCGGTTACGCCCCGCACTTCCCGGAGACCTCGCTGGACGACCCGGCGCTGGGCGCGCTGCGGGAGGGCCTGGAGCGGCTGATCCGAGGTTACGAGCCGTATCCCGCGCTGGTGGTCGACGCCGTGTACGACGTGGTGGCGGCCAACCGGGGCATCACCATGCTGCTGGAGGGCGTCCCCGAGGCGCTGCTGGCCCCGCCGCTGAACGCGATGCGGCTGACCCTGCACCCGGAGGGTCTCGCGCCGCGCATCCGCAACCTGCGCGAGTGGCGCGGGCATCTGCTGGCACAGATGGAGCGTCAGATCGCGCTGCACCGCTCGGGAGCGCTGCGCGCGCTGTACGAGGAGGTGGCGGCCTACCCGGTGGCGGAGAAGGTCGGCGCCGTCGTGGAGGAGCCGGAGGAGGACGTGCCGTACTTCGCGCTGCCGATGCGGATCGAGCACGAGGGGCGGGTGCTGTCGTTCGTCTCGTCGATCTCCACCTTCAACACGCCCATGGACGTGACGGTGGCCGAACTGGCGATCGAGACGTTTCTGCCGGCCGACCCGGCGACGGTGAAGTACCTTCACTCCATGGTCTCTTGAGGCATCGTGAGAGACTGCTGGCTGGACTTCGGCGCGTTCGGGGAGGCGTGGCGTGAGTGAGCGGCGGCCCGCGCCCACCGTGGGCCAGGTGGTGCTCGGCAGAAGGCTTCAGGAACTGCGGGAGGCGGCCGGCCTGTCCCGCGAGGAGGCGGCGCGGGTGCTGCGGGTGGCCGCGGCGACCGTGCGGCGCATGGAGCTGGCCGAGGTCGCGCTGCGGATCCCGTACGTGCAGATGCTGCTGCCGACGTACGGGGTGGGCGAGGAGGAGGCCGCCGCGTTCGTGCGGCTCGCCGAGGAGGCCAACCAGCCGGGCTGGTGGCAGCGGTTCCACGACGTGCTGCCGGACTGGTTCAGCCTGTATGTGAGTTTGGAGGGCGCCGCCCGGCTGATCCGCTCCTACGAGCCGCACTTCGTGCCCGGACTGCTGCAGACCGAGGAGTACGCGCGGGCCGTGCTGGAGGCCGGGACGGTCGGGCAGACCGGCCCGGAGGCGATCGAGCGGCATGTGTCACTGCGCATGACCCGGCAGGAGCTGCTGGAGCGGGACGACGCGCCGCACCTGTGGGTGATCGTCGAGGAGACGGTGCTGCGGCGGCCGGTGAGCATCCGCGGCGCGGTGATGCGCGGACAGCTGGACAAGCTGCTGGAGTACACCGAGCGGGACCGGGTGACGGTGCAGATCGCCGAGTTCGCGGACGGTCCCCACCCGGGGACGTACGCGCCGTTCTCGCTGTTCCGCTTCGCCGAGCCGGAGCTGCCGGACATGGTCTACACCGAGTATCTGACCGGCGCGCTGTACCTGGACTCCCGCAAGGAGGTCGCGGCGCACCTGGAGGTGCTCGACCACATGACGGCGCGCGCCGCCTCGGCGGAACGCACCCGCAAGCTGCTGCGCGAGTGCCGCGAGAACTTCTGAGACCTCCTTTTCACCGTCCATCTTCCAACTTCCGACGCCCCGACCGAGCCGAGGAGTCACAGCCGTATGACCGGATCCGACGCCGCGCCCGTCCGTCTCGACACCAGCCGCCCGCATCCGGCGCGGGTGTACGACTGGTGGCTGGGCGGCAAGGACAACTACCCGGTGGACGAGGAACTGGCCCGCCGGATCCTCGCCGTCGACGAGACCGCCGTGCGCGGGGCGCGCGCCAACCGCCGGTTCATGCACCGGGCGGTCCGGGTGGCGGCCGAGGCCGGGATCCGGCAGTTCCTCGACATCGGCACCGGCATCCCGACCGAGCCCAATCTGCACCAGGTGGCCCAGCGGATCGCGCCGGAGTCGCGGGTCGTGTACGCCGACAACGACCCGATCGTGCTGCGGCACGCGCAGGCGCTGCTGCGGGGCTCCGCCGAGGGCTGCACCGAGTACGTGCACGCCGACGTCCGCGACCCCGACACGATTCTGCGGGCGGCCGCGGAGTCGCTGGACCTCTCCCGGCCGGTCGCCCTGTCGCTGGTCGCGCTGACGCACTACCTGGGTGACGCGGCCGACGGCGACGACGTGCACGGCCTGCTGAAGCGGTACGTCGACGCCCTCGCGCCGGGCAGCCACCTGATCCTGTCGCAGGTGACGCCGGACCTGAACCCGGAGGCCGTGGCGAAGGCCGCCGGCCTGTTCCGCCAGGGCGGCACGCCCTTCTACCCCCGCTCCCTCGCCGAGTTCTCCCGCTTCTTCGACGGCCTGCGGCTGCTGGGGCCGGGCATCATCCCGGTCACCGGCTGGCGCCCGGACCCGGAGGACGTGACCGCCCAGACGGAGGGCATCGTGCCCGTCTACGCGGGCGTGGCCGTCAAGCCCTGACCGGCCACCGCCCCGACCGGGGGCGACTCCGTGCGAGGCCGCCCCGGACTCACCTCCGGGGCCACCCGGACGGCCGGCCCAGTCCCGGGCCACCGCCCGTGCGATCAGCACGTGGACGCGGTGCCGGCCGCCCGCGCGACCAGCACGCGTACATGGCACGGCCTTCTACGCACGGACACGGCCGTACTTCGGCCCACCCACGACGCCGGAACCGGCACCCGAGGCCCCGGCCGTCCGACACCCCGGGCCGGGCCCCGTTCGTCCGACCGCCCCGGGCAGGCGCGTCGCCGGGCACACGGGCGCGCCGCCTCACCGCGTCAGGCGGCTCCGCCCTTGGTGTCGCGCTCGTCGTCGACGATCTCGGCGTCGACCACGCCCTCGTCCTCCTGGCCGGGGCGTGGGGTCTGCTGTTGGTCACCGGCCTCCGTCGAGGTGGGCTGGGACTGGGCGTACATGGCCTGGCCCATCTTCTGGCTGACGGAGGCGAGTTTCTCGACGCCGGTGCGCAGGGGGGCGGTGTCGGCGTTCTGTTCCAGGAGGGTTTTCAGCTCGGCGGCGGCGGCCTCCACCTCGGCCTTGGTGTCCGCGGGGATGCGGTCGCCGTTTTCGCGGATGAAGTTCTCGGTCTGGTAGACGAGTTGTTCGGCCTGGTTGCGGGTCTCGGCGGCCTCGCGGCGCTTGCGGTCCTCCTCGGCGTACTGCTCGGCCTCCCGCATCATGCGGTCGATGTCCTCCTTGGGCAGGGCCGAGCCGCCGGTCACCGTCATCTTCTGCTCGCGGCCGGTGGCCAGGTCCTTCGCCGACACGTGCATGATGCCGTTCGCGTCGATGTCGAAGGCCACCTCGATCTGCGGGACCCCGCGCGGGGCGGGCGGCAGGCCGGTCAGGTCGAAGACGCCCAGCTTCTTGTTGTACGCGGCGATCTCCCGCTCGCCCTGGTAGACCTGGATGCCCACCGAGGGCTGGTTGTCGGTGGCCGTCGTGAAGATCTCCGAACGCCGGGTCGGAATGGTCGTGTTGCGCTCGATCAGCTTGGTCATGATGCCGCCCTTGGTCTCGATGCCCAGGGACAGCGGCGTGACGTCGAGCAGCAGGACGTCCTTGACGTCGCCGCGCAGCACGCCCGCCTGGAGGGCGGCGCCCACGGCGACCACCTCGTCGGGGTTGACGCCCTTGTGCGGGTCCTTGCCGGTGAGGTCGCGCACCAGGTCGGTGACGGCGGGCATGCGGGTGGAGCCGCCGACGAGGATCACGTGGTCGACGCTGGACAGCTTGATCCCGGCGTCCTTGACCGCCTGGTGGAAGGGCTGCTTGCACCGGTCCAGCAGGTCGGCGGTGAGCTCCTGGAACTGGGCGCGGGTGAGCTTCTCCTCCAGGTGCAGCGGGCCCTCGGCGGAGGCGGTGATGTAGGGCAGGTTGATCGTGGTCTCCGAGGACGACGACAGTTCGATCTTGGCCTTCTCCGCCGCCTCGCGCAGCCGCTGCACCGCCATCTTGTCGGCCGCCAGGTCGACGCCGTACTGCCCCTTGAACCGCTTGGCCAGGTGCTCGACGACCCGCTGGTCCCAGTCGTCGCCGCCGAGGTGGGTGTCGCCGTTGGTGGCCTTGACCTCGATCACGCCCTCGCCGATCTCCAGGAGGGACACGTCGAAGGTGCCGCCGCCGAGGTCGAAGACGAGGACGGTCTGCTCCTCGCCCCGGTCGAGGCCGTAGGCGAGCGCGGCGGCGGTGGGCTCGTTGATGATCCTGAGCACCTTCAGGCCGGCGATCTCCCCGGCCTCCTTGGTCGCCTGCCGCTGGGCGTCGTCGAAGTACGCCGGTACGGTGATCACCGCGTCGGTGACGTCCTCGCCGAGGTAGGCCTCCGCGTCCCGCTTCAGCTTCTGCAGGACCCGCGCGGACAGCTCCTGTGCCTGGTAGCGGGTGCCGTCGACGGAGCCCTGCTCGGGGAAGCGCCACTGCGCCTCGCCCATGTGGCGCTTGACGGAGCGGGCGGTGCGCTCCACGTTCGTCACGGCCTGCCGCTTGGCGACCTCGCCGACCAGCACCTCACCGCTCTTGGCGAACGCCACCACCGACGGCGTGGTCCGCGCGCCCTCGGCGTTGGCGACGACGGTGGGCTCGCCGCCCTCCAGGACCGCCACCACCGAGTTCGTCGTCCCGAGATCGATCCCGACCGCGCGTGCCATCTCCGTCCCCTTTCCACCGCCGGTTGTTCCGCCGGTTCCAGCAGGGCACCGTCCCGTACTCCAGCACAAAACCTGAGTGGGGCGTTGTCAATGCCGGGGTGCGACGCCCGTCGCCGTCCCCGCACGACGCCGCTCCGACTCCTGTGGTCCGGGTACCCCGGTGGCCGGAAACGACGACGCCGCGCCCCGGATCGGGGCGCGGCGCGCAGGAGTGCTCGAGCCGTCCGCGGCGCGTCAGGCCAGCTTCGCCTCCAGGGTGATCGTCGTGCCGGTGAGGGCCTGGCTGACCGGGCAGTTCTTCTTGGCGTCCTCGGCGGCGGCGACGAACGCGTCGTTGTCGATGCCGGGGACCGTCCCCTCGACGGTGAGGTGGATGCCGGTGATGCCCTCACCCGGCTGGAAGGTGACGTCGGCCTTGGTCCGGATCCTGGTGGGCGGGGTGCCGGCGCCGGCCAGGCCGTGCGACAGCGCCATGGAGAAGCAGCTGGAGTGGGCGGCGGCGATCAGTTCCTCGGGGCTGGTCTTCCCGTTCGCCTGCTCGGCGCGCGACGGCCACGACACCGGCTGCTGGCCGATGCCGGAGGAGTCGAAGGTGACGACGCCGCTGCCCTCGAGCAGGTTGCCTTCCCAGTCGGTGTGAGCGGTGCGCGTGGTTGCCACGGTGTGTTCCATACCTTTCGCCTAGGTGCCCGTTTCCGGGGTTTGCCTGCCCTCCATCCGATCACATCAACGCCCCGCACACCCGTCGAACGGGCCACGACCTGCCGGAGAAGGTCGGTGAATCCCCTGCCGGGCGGCGCGGTGAGGGCCTACAGTCCGTTCCATGGTCGAACTCTTCCAAGTCCTCGGGGGAATCGCGGGATTTGGTGGGGTCGCTCTCGGCGTCCTGTACCTGCTCTACCGGGACCTCGTGCGCGACATCATCCGCAGGCGAATGTTCCGGACCCTCACCTCCGGCCAGGCCACGGCCCTCTTCGGCGCGGTCGTCGTGCTCGCCTTCGCCGTCGCGATCCTCGGGATCTTCGCCACGCTCGCCGAGAGCAAGAGCGTCCGCCAGTTCGTCGTGCTCGTGGGCATGCTCCTGCTGTTCCTGCTGGCGGTGCTGCTCATCACGGTGCGCACGGTCACCGGGCAGGCGGCCCGCGCGAAGGACGGCGGCCGCAGCCCCGCCGAGCGCTCCCTGGCCGCGGTGCGCCGGCATGTCGAGGGCGGCGAACCCGACCAGGCCGAACGCGCCCTGGACGCGTCCCGGCTGGCACGGGACTCGTCGGTCTTCTGGTACTGGAAGGCCCGGATAGCGCTGACCCGCGACAACCTGGACGTGGCGTCCGGCTACGTCGAGGAGGCGCTGAAACTCGACGGCCGGGACCCGTACAGCATCGCGCTCAAGATCGAGCTGCTGTTGCTGGCCAACGACCCCGACCGGCGGGACCGGGCCGCGCGCCTGTCCGAGGAGAGCACCGGCCTGAGCGGCGAACTCGACGCGTGGCTGCGGCAGTTGCGGGCCGAGGGAATGTTCGGAGGCGGGGTGCGCACCCGCACGGGACTCGAGGCCCGGTGCCCGCTCCCCGCCCGTACCACGGAGGATGTCCATGCCGAGTGAGCCCCACAGCGGCGACCGGAGGCGGAAGGCCGTCGTGTACGTCGGTCCGCCCGCCGTCATCGGCCGGGACCGTACGGTCGACGACCTGGACCGGGAGGCGAGAGCACAGGCCCACGCGTCGCGGCTGGACCCGCTGCCCGACACGGCCACCACACCGGCGCAGGCCCAGGCACTGCTCACGGAGCATCCGGACGCGGTCCTCGTCGTCCATCCCGGTACCGAACGGCCGGACCGGCTCCCCGAGCCGGGCCGCGCGCTGTGGGGCCTGCTGTGCGGCGGCGCCGCGTTACGGCTGTGCGATCCGGACCCGGCGACACCACCCCCGGCGCCCGCGCGCCCGGCCTCGGCGCGTCCCGGCCGCTGGGAGGCGCTGACGGTGGTGGAGCTGCCGCGGGCGGACGCACCGCCGCACGGCGGCACGGACCGGCACGCGCGGCGCGAGGCGGAGTGCCGCGCCGACGCCGCACGGCACGGCCTGCGGGACACGTACACCCTCGCGGAGTCCCCGCACGACTGGGTGCGCGGAATGTTCTACAGCTCGAGCGGCGTGACGGCCGTCGTCCACCCGGACATCACCGAGCCGGATCCCGACAGCC
>NZ_BNBC01000010.1:0-189599 GCF_014654675.1 Streptomyces spiralis | reverse complement strand
CGGACGGGCTGCTGTGGCGGTGGCTGCGGGACGGGCGCGAGATCAGGCCGGGCGCCCGGCGACTCTCGCCGCTCGGTGACTGGGCCGGGGACGAGCATCTGTGGACGCTCCGGCGCTCGGCGCGCGCCGAGCACGCCACCGTGCTTCCGCGCCTGGCCGAGATGACGGAAGAGGCGAGCGAGACGGCGCAGTACCTCGCGGCCGTGGACCGCAGAGACCAAAGGCGCCGCTCCGCGGCGGGGTCCACCGGTGTCAGCCAGAGCGCCGGAGCCGTCGGCCACCGTCCCCCGCCCTTCCGGCGCACCGCCGGCCCCCTCCCCCACGACGGCCTGTTCATCCGGCGCAACAACGCCTTCGGCACCCGTTCCCCGCTCGGGGTGCGGGATCTCATCGAGCAGGGCGTGATCATCGGGCAGGACCAGATCCGGTTCGACGACTTCGTGGCGGCCCGCACCGACCAGGTGCCCGGACCGCCGCCCGGCCGGGCCGTCGCGGTGAGTCACGGACTCGCCTCGGTCCGGGGCGAGTTCAAGGCGGACGAGGCGACGACCCACTTCCTGGAGATCACCCTCAAGGCGGGCGAGGCCCACCCCGAGGACACTCCGGCCGAGCCGCTGCCCGTCAACTTCGTGTTCGTCGTGGACACCAGCGGCTCGATGCACGGCGAGAAACTGGACTGTGTCAAGGCTGCCCTCCAGGCCCTCTTCGACAAGCTGCGGCCCGGGGACTGCCTGGGCATCATCACCTTCGACCACCATGTGCGCACCGTGCTGGCCGCCACCGCCAAGCGGGACCTGCCGCCCGAGCGGTTCGCCCAGGTGGTGTCCGCGCTGAGCGCCGACGGCGGCACCGACATCAACCTCGGGGTGCAGTACGGCATCGACGAGATCGGCCGCAACGCCGTGGGCGGGCGCACGGTCAACTGTCTGTACCTGTTCTCCGACGGCGACCCGACCTCCGGCGAGCGGGACTGGATCCGGATCCGCACGAACGTCGCGGCCAAGCTCCGCGGGGACCTCACCCTGTCGTGCTTCGGCTTCGGGTCCGACGCCCGGATGCCCGAGCTGGCCGCGCTGGCCGGGCTCGCGGGCGGCCACTCGACGTTCGTCACCCGGCCCGAGCAGGTGGGCGCCGACCTTCTGGCCGACCTGAGCCGGCGCGACCACCTGGCCGCCATCGACATCCAGCTCAGACTCGACATCGCGCCGGACGTGGAGATCCGGCACCTGTACGGCCACGACCTGGTCACCGATCCCCGGGCCCGGGCGGCGGTGCTGCGGGAGGTGGGCCGGGCGGCCGAGCAGGCCCGCGCCGACTACGGTGCCGAGCCCCTGCCGGACCTCGTCACCGAGGAGAAGGGCATCCGGATCTTCGCGCCCGACCTCGCCTTCGGGGAGACGTACTGGATCGTGCTGGAACTCGCCGTCCCGCCCGGCGGCGAGGCACCGGAGGCGGGCTCGGCCACCGTGCAGTACGTCGACACGGTCACCCGCGAGGGACACCGGCACGAGATCGACCTGTCGACGGGGTTCACGCTGGCCGAGGAGACCGTGACCGTGCACGCGGTCGGCCTGTGGACCAGCGAGGTCACCTTCCACGCGCTGGACGACCTGTACGCACGCGACCGGGACTCGGCGAAGAAGCGGCTGACGAACCACATCCAGGTGCTCCAGGGCGTCCACAGCAAGGTGCCGGCGAAGGAGTTCCGCGACGACCAGGTCACCCTGCGGAAGCTGATGACGCTCGCGGACTCGCTGGACACGGTGATGTCGTTCAGCGACACCACCCCCGGTTCGCCCATGGCGACCGCGGTCGTCGCCATGACCGACTTCGGCAAGGTCCGGTCGGGGTTCTGGCCGCAGTACTGAGGCGCCCACCGGCGCACCGGTCAGGCGGCCCGCTCCTCCGGTGCCGGTCCCGGTTCCGCCTGCGCCGGGAGCGGCACCTGCGGGCCGTTGGCCTCGCGCAGCCACCGGCGCAGCACGCGGTGGATCTGTTCGGCGCCGACGAGTTCCCCGTCCGCCGCCACGGGCGGGGAGCAGGCGAGCGGCGCCAGCAGGAACGGGCGGGTCTGCGCGCCGCCGAGGCCGCCGTGGGAGCCGATCTGCTCCTCGAAGGCGAGGACCTCGCCGTCGGCCGGGTCGTGGAAGGAGTTGACCAGGATGTCGGGGGCGTGCGGGAAGGAGTGGGTGCGGCGGACGGCGTCGGCGGCGCCGGGTCCGAAGGCGGCGAGCGGGCCGGGGTCGCCGTCGAGCTCGTCCAGGGGTATCTCGGCGCCGCGTGCGCCGAGCACCAGGCCGCCGTGCTCCTCGCTGCGCACCAGCAGGAAGCCGATGCCGGGGTGGTTGGCGAGGGTGGTCAGCAGTCCGGGGTGGCGGGCGTCCAGCTCCTCCCGGCTCATCCGGTGCGGCACGTCCGGGAAGGAGACCAGGCCGAGGTTGCCGGAGGCCAGCACCAGCGGCTCCGAGTGGCGGGCGGGCCGGTGGTGCTCGCCGCCCTCCTCGACAGGGCGGCGCAGGGCGGCGCGTACGGCGGCCCGTGCCTCGGCGCCGCTGCGGGTCCTCCGCGCCCTGCGCGGCACGTGCAGCCCGCAGCCGGCCCGCACCAGGTCGCCGAGGGTGAGGCCGTAGCGGGCGCGGAAGGTCTCGCCGGGGCTCTGGCCGTGGTCGGACAGGACGACGATCCGGTACGGGCGCGGGGCGTGCTCGGCGACCTTCTCGATCAGCGCCAGCGCGCGGTCCAGGCGCCCGAGCACCTTCGCCGCGTCCCGGCTGCGCGGACCGGAGTGGTGGGCCACCTCGTCGTAGGCGACGAGGTCGGCGTAGACGGCGGTGCGCCCGGCGAGCAGGTCGCCCATGACGGCGGCCACGACGACGTCCCGTTCGACGACGGTCGCGAAGGCGCGGACGAGCGGGTACAGGCCGCCCCGGGACACGCGCGGGCGCTGCCTGCGGATCCGGGCTTGCAGGGACTGGCCGATCTCGCGGGCGACCTCGGCGACGAACGACAGGGCGGTGCGGACGGCGTTGGCGGGGTCGGAGAAGTAGGCGAAGTAGCCGGCCCGCGAGCGGTTGCCGGGGCCGCGCCGGGCGGACACCGACAGCACCAGGGCGGATTCACCGGCGCCGCCGCTGAACAGGTTGCCGCGGCTGGCGCCGTCGGCGGTGAGCAGCCCGCCGTCGCGGGTGCGGGCGACGGCGCGGCGCTGGAGTTCGACGGCGCTGGTGGGGCGGTTGCAGACCATCACCTCGCCGGTGTCCTTCTCGTACCAGCGGAAGGCGGGGATGTCGTGGTTGGTGCCGTGCAGGATGGCGAGCTGGCTGGCGCCGGTCTGGCTGGACCAGTCGGTGCGCCAGGGAACGATCCGGTGGGTGGGTTCCCGGTGGTCCCCGTCCTCCCGGCCGGGTGCGGCGCCGAGCCAGCGCGCCACGGTCGGCATCAGCCCCTCGTCCACGGCGTCCCGCAGCACGTCGTGGCCGACGCCGTCGAGCTGGACGACCAGGGTGCCGGGCGTGGAGTCGCAGGGCGGCCGGCGGCCGCGGCGGCGGTCGGCGAGCCGGGCCAGGCGGCGCCGGTAGGCGTCGTCGTCGCGGACGGCCAGGGCGGCGCCGGTGGCGGAGGCGACCGCGGACATCGCGGCGGCCACGATGACGGCGGTCTCGGGGGCCGCCTCGGGCTGGCCGGAGGGGTTGACGCGCAGGGCGAGCAGGAGCAGCGAGCCGTTGAGGAAGAACACCAGCAGCCCGAGGACCAGGGCGGGCACGAGCAGCAGCAGCCGTACCAGCAGCGGCCAGACGACGGCGGAGAGAACACCGAAGGCGCCGGCGCCGAGCGCGGCGGTGACCGCGATGGTGGTGGCGCTGTCGCCGTCGGCGGACTGGAGCTGGAAGTCCGGCAGGATCCCGGCCAGCACCAGCATGGTGACCGTGGAGACGCCCCACACGGCGACGCTCCGCCCGACCTGACTGGCGGCCCGCCGCCACCACCCGCCACGCACGCCGACGCTCCTCACCTTCCGAGCCGAACTTTTGCACGAACCTGCCCCAGCTTGTCACACGCCTGGCGGAGCCCTGCGCGCCGGAGCGGCTCGGTGCGCGCCCGACGGCGGGCCCGTTGCGCGGCGCTATCCGCCGTCGTAGCCGGCCGTGGGCATGGACAGGCGGCGGTGCACCCGGGCCTTCATCTGGGCGTCGTAGGACGGCTCGGCCTGGCCCACGGTCTCCACCCGGACCCCGCGTCGCGCGCACTCGGCGGTGAACTCCTCGACGGAGGACAGCGCCTGCTCCAGGACCCGGCGGCTGGGCGCGACGAACACGTCGACGCCGGGACGGACACCGTCCCACAGGGCGCAGTGGTCCGGGCGCAGGCCGCGGACCAGGAGTTCACGGGCGACCACATAGCCGCGCTCGGCCGCCCAGCGGGCGCACATCGCGTGCTGGCCGCGGGAGTCCACGAGGAAGGGCTCGTCGTTCAGCTCCTCCAGGGGTGTCAGGCTGGCGATCGCGGTCACACGGACCGGCGTCGTGGCGGCCTCGCCGCGGGCATCGCGCACTTCTCCCATGGCGTCCCCCTCACCTCCGGGCTGCGCCGCCGACCCTACCGCCGCACGTAGGCTCAGGGGGAGTCCGCGAAGGAGGCAAAGAAGGTGCCGGTGGAGATCACCTGGTGGGGTCACGCGACCTGCACGGTCGAGGATTCGGGCGTCCGTGTGCTGACCGATCCGCTGTTCGCCCGCCGCCTCGCGCATCTGCGGCGCCGCCGGGGCGCGCTGCCGCCGCCGGGCGCCTGGCACACGGACGTGGCGCTCGTCTCGCATCTGCACGCCGACCATCTGCACCTTCCCTCGCTGGACCGCCTCGCCCCGGGCACCCACCTGCTGGTGCCCCGGGGCGCGCTCCGGGCGGTGCCGGGGCTGCGCCGGCTCGGACGGCCCGGGCGGCTGCGGATCACCGAGGTGGCGCCCGGGGAGCGGGTCTCGGTCGGTGCCGTCGTGGTGCGGGTGGTGTCCGCCCGGCACGACGGGCGGCGGCTGCCGGTGGGCCCGCACCGCTCGCCCGCGCTCGGCTACGTCGTCGAGGGCGAGGCGCGGACGTACTTCGCCGGTGACACCGGCCTGTTCGAGACGATGGCCGAGGAGGTCGGCCCGGTCGACGTGGCGCTGTTGCCGGTGGGCGGCTGGGGTCCGTACCTCGGCGAGGGGCATCTGGACGCGGGGCGGGCGGCGCAGGCGCTGGCCCGGCTCGCGCCGCGCTGCGCGGTGCCGGTGCACTACGGCACGTACTGGCCGATCGGGATGGACGCCGTGCGCCCCCACGAGTTCCATGCGCCGGGCGACGAGTTCGTGCGCCTCGCGGCGCTGCGCGCGCCGGGCGTGGCCGTGCACCGGCTGGGGCACGGGGAGAGTGTGCGCCTGGAGGTCGCCCGGTGATACGACTGGCCGCCGCCGCGGCGACGGTGGTGCCGACGGAGTCCACCCAGCAGGCGATCGGCTATCCGTCGCTGTTCCTGCTGGTGCTGATCGGGGCGCTGGTGCCGGTGGTGCCGACGGGTGCGCTGGTCAGTTCGGCGGCGGTGGTCGCCGTGCATCAGACGGCGCCGTTCTCGCTGGCACTGGTGTTCGCGACGGCGTCGCTGGCCGCGTTCTGCGGGGACGCGGCCCTGTACTGGCTGGGGCGGCGCGGGCTGGGGTCGAGGAACGGCTCGCGCTGGCTGGAGGCGATCCGCTCGCGCGCACCGCGGGACCGGCTGGAGCAGGCCCAGGAGAAGCTGTCCGAACACGGAGTGGCCGTGCTGGTGCTGTCCCGTCTCGTGCCGGCCGGCCGCGTACCGGTGATGCTGGCCTGTCTGCTGGCGAAGTGGCCGCTGCGGCGCTTCTCCCGCGGCAACCTTCCCGCCTGTCTGGCCTGGGCGGCGACGTACCAGGTGATCGGCATCCTCGGGGGCTCCCTGTTCCCGGAGCCCTGGGAGGGTGTGGTGGCCGCCGTCGCCCTGACCGTGCTGATCGGTGCGGCTCCGGGCGTCTGGCGCCGCGTCCGGCGCTCGGCCGCGGTCCACCGGTCCGGCTGACCGGCCGACCGCGTCCCTTCGGAGGATCACTCCAGGATCCGGGAGCCGCCCACCGGAAGGTCCCACAGGTCCTCCCGGGGCAGGCCCGCCTTGTCCCAGGCGGCGCGGACGCGGGTGAGGGGTTCCAGGACCGGCTCGGCGGACAGTACGAACGTGCCCCAGTGCATGGGGGCCATGCGGCGGGCGCCGACGTCCTGGGCGGCCTGCACGGCCTCCTCCGGGTCGCAGTGGACGTCGCTGAGCCACCAGCGCGGGTCGTAGGCGCCGATGGGAAGCAGGGCGAGGTCGATGCCGGGGTAGCGGCGGCCGATACGGGAGAACCAGTGGCCGTAGCCGGTGTCGCCGGCGAAGTAGACGCGCTGTCCGTCGGGGTCGGTGAGCACCCAGCCGCCCCACAGGCTGCGGCAGGTGTCGGTGAGGGTGCGCTTGGACCAGTGGTGCGCGGGCACGAAGTCGAGGCGGACCCCGGACAGTTCGGACGCCTCCCACCAGTCCAGCTCGGTGACGCGGGTGAACCGGCGGCGCCGGAACCAGCGGCCGAGTCCGGCCGGCGCGAACACCGGTGTGTCCCGCGGGAGTCTGCGCAGGGTGGGCGCGTCCAGGTGGTCGTAGTGGTTGTGGCTGATGACGACGGCGTCGACCGGCGGCAGCGCCTCCCAGGCGACGCCGACGGGGGTGATGCGGGCCGGGGTGCCGATGATGCGGCGGGACCACACCGGGTCGGTCAGCACGGTCAGCCCGCCGATCCTGAGGACCCAACTGGCGTGCCCCGCCCAGGTGACGGCGACGGTGCGGGCGTCCACACGGGGCGGCGAGCCGGGCTCGTAGGGCAGCAGAGGGATGTCGGCCAGGCCCTCCTTGCCGGGGCGTACGGAGCCCTCGCGGGCGAACCGGGCGAAGGCCTTCAGGCCGGGCAGCGGGGCGGTGAGCCGGTCGTGGAAGGTGCGCGGCCACAGCCGCCGCTCCGCCGGCGGCCGGGGCTCGGCCTGCGGCGGGAACGGGACGGCGGTCCGCCGGGACGCGAGAGGTGCCGCGGCCTCGTCGGCCTCCCGGGCGTGCGTGGTCGTGGACGTGGTCGCGGTGGCGGACGGGGACGTGGTCGGCTCGGACTGCTGCGTCATCGAGGAGGCTCCCATCGCTGAGCGTCGTCGCGAAGATCGTCGAAGACGGACCTCAAGGAGATCAACGCGCGTTGCAGGTGCGGCAGTTCCAACGGCGTGGGCGACAGGAGGCATTCCGTGCGCTCCTCTTCGGTGTCACCGAGCAGCTCCGTGGTGGACAGCCGCACACGCAGCGCGCCGAGATCGTCGCCGAAGCGGTGGCCGCCGGGCGTGGGCATGCCCAGCAGGGCACCGAGGAAGTCCTCCAGTTCCTGCGCGTCGCCGACCCCCCGGGCGGCGAGGGCGGGGCGCAGCGGGCCGAGGTCGGCGTAGAGGTGGCGGCCGGCCTGTGGCGGCAGGGCCAGCGCGCCCGCGGCGACGACGGCGGCGTGCAGGGCGCGGGCCACGCGCGCGTGCAGCCGCACGGTGGCGGTCAGGCGCGCGGTGACGGGTTCGGGTTCGTCCAGGGCGTAGGCGGCAGCGGCGGCGACGGGTTCGGCGATCCGGGCGTCCAGCGCGGTGAGGATGTCGAGCACGCGCGCGTGCAGGGCGTCCCCGGTGGTTCCGACGGGGAAGCGGGCGATCGCGGCGGGCCAGCCGCTGGGCAGGAACGCGCCGGCCAGGTCGGTGACCACGGTGACCCGTTCGGGCAGCATCTCGGCGGGGCTGAGCAGCATCGTCTCGTGCGGGGTGTGCCAGGTGTCGCGCCAGGTCTCGTCGCTGACCAGGTGCAGGCCCTCGCCCGCGGCGGCCTCCACGGTCTCGTGCAGCACCTCCGGCGGCGCGACCGTGCCGGTGGGGTCGTCGGCGACGGACAGCACCAGCAGCCGGGGGTCGCCGCCCTCCGCGCGAACCCTGCGGACGGTCTCCAGCAGGGCGTACGGGTCGGGTACACCGCCGCACTCGGCCGGGGTGGCGACGGGGAAGGCCGGTCTGCCGAGCAGACGCGCGTACGGCGCCCACCAGGCGGCGCAGGGCCGGGGGACGAGGACGTCGCCGCCGAGCGCGGCCGTCAGCGCCAGCAGCAGGGAGGGCGCGCCGGGCCCGGCCGCCACGTGCTCGGGCCGGGTGGGCAGGCCGCGCCGCCGCCAGTAGCCGCCGGCCGCGTCCAGGAGCGCGGTGCCGCCTCCGATCGGTCTGTCCCGGGCCCGGCTCCGGCCCGCGGCCGCGGCGAGCGCGGCGGACAGTTCGGGCAGCACCGGCAGTCCGTCGTCGGGGAGGGCCGACGGCCCGTAGCGGACGGGGCCGTGCCCTTCCGGGTCCGTCCGCCGCATGGCAACCTCCGCGCAGTCCTCGCCGCCGTGTCGTCTCACCGTCGGGCCTGGGCTCGCCGTCGGGCCTTGCGCGTGCGGGTACCCAGGCGGGCGCCGTCCCATGGGTGCCCCGGAGGGTCGCGAAGGCCAGTCACCCGGGACTGCGGCCCGTACGGCGTCCTGCGGCCCCGGTGCCGGGACGGGTGCGGGTCAGCCGTCGGCGCTCCGGCGGCGCCACATCCGGTGCCCGGCGGCGCCCAGGGCGGACGCGATCAGCGCGCCGCCGCCGATCAGCGCCGGCAGGGACCCGGTGAACGCCCCGCCCGCTCCGGCCTCCACACCGTGCTGGGGCGGACTGTCCGACCCGCCGGAGTCGCCGGACCCCGAGTCGTGGGACGAGGTGTCCGAACTCCCGTCGCCGCCCGACTCGTCGGTGTCCCGGCCGCCGGAGGAGTCCTGCGCGCTGTCGCCGCGGGACGCGCCGGTGTCGGAGGAGCCGGTGGAGCCGGTGGAGTCGGAGGAGGGACCGGAGGGGCGCGACAGGTCGTACGTCGGATCGGACTTGCCGGTCGGGTCGGACGTGCTGTTCGGATCGATCCTGCCGTTCGGATCGGTCTTCCCCGTGGAGTCCGTCCCGCCCGTCCCGCCCGTCATGCCGTTCGGGTCGACGGGGTCGGTCGGGCCCTGGACCGAGTGGTCCGTCGGGTCGGGGGCCACAAGGTGGCCGCCGGACTCGCGCGGGTAGCCGCCGGGGTCACCCGGGGCCTGGTCCGGCGTGGGAGGCAGCAGGGGCAGGGTCTGCTGGTCGAGGGCCTGCGGGCCGAGCAGGAGCTGGTCCACGGAAGGGCCGGGGAGCACCGTGCCGGGGACGGCCGCCTCGGGGGACGGTGCCGCCTGCGGCCGGGATCCGGGGCCGGGAAGGTCTCCCGGCCCACGTGCCTGCCGGGGGCTGCTCGGGGTCGGTCCGGCCTCCGCCGCCTCCACCGCGACGGCGGCCGACGCGGCGGTGCCCGTCATCAGGCCGGCCAGGACGGCGGCGGACAGGGCGTGGCGGGTGCTGCGGCGCATTGCGGGGCTCCTCGGGCCGGGGGGCGGCGGACGTACGGCGTTCGAGCCGTCCCAGCCATCACAGCCCGCGGCGCCCCGGGCCGCGCGATGCCGAGCCCCATTCGCGGGACGCCAACGGCCTATCGGGTGACGCCGGGGCGCACCGCCGGGGCCCAGGGGGATCGACGAGACACCCCCGTAGCCCCTGTTGCCGACAGGCCTTACGGCATGTCCCGCATCACCTGGTCGCGGAGCCGGTCGCAGCTGCGGGTGATGAGACGCGAGACGTGCATCTGGGAGATGCCCAGCTGCTCGGCGATCCGGCTCTGCGTCATGTCACCGAAGAAGCGCATGTACAGGATGGCCCGCTCGCGCTCGGGCAGCGCCGCAAGACGTGGCCTGACGGCCTCGCGGTCCACGACGGTGTCCAGCGCGGGGTCCGGTGAGCCGAGTGCGTCGACCAGGCGGTGGGCCTCCTCGCTGCCGGGCAGCTCCGCGTCGAGGGAGAGGGTGGCGGAGCTCTCCAGCGCCTCCAGGCCGATCCGGGCGTCCTCCTCGCTCAGGTGCGCCTTCTCGGCGATCTCGGCGACGGTGGGGCCGCGGCCGGAGACCGTCCCGGACAGCTCCTGCTGGGCGAACCGGACGCGCTTGCGCAGGTCCTGCACGCGGCGCGGTACGTGCAGCGTCCACATGTGGTCGCGGAAGTGGCGCTTGATCTCGCCGGTGATGGTGGGCACGGCGTAGCTCTCGAAGGCGTTGCCGCGTCCGGGGTCGTAGCGGTCGACCGCCTTGACCAGGCCGAGGGCGGCGACCTGGCGCAGGTCGTCGAGGCTCTCGCCGCGGCTGCGGAAGCGGCCGGCGATCCGCTCGGCCATGGGCAGCCAGGCCTCGACGATCTCGTCGCGGACGGCGTCGCGCCGCCGTCCCGGGGGCAGTTCGGCCAGCCGGCGGAAGGCCTCGGAGGTCTCCGGGGCGTCGTCGTGCGGGTGGTGCCTCGCGTTCGCTCGCGTATGCAGCATGGTGCTCGCAGCTCCCTTGGAGTGCTCTGGGTGGACGGTCTCCGTGGGAGCGCGGACGCGGATTCCGGAGCGGCCGCCCACGCGCGCGGACTCGCGCGCCGCCTCCACGGACGTGGCTTGGGTCCGAAGCACTGGGTGTGCGCCTGCCCCCGGCCTCCGGCGGCAAACGCCCGGCCGCCGGAGCCGGCCCCGGCCGGGGCCCGCTCCGGGCGGTGTGGCGTGCGGGCCACCATCCGGCGCGGAAATGCCGTGTCGGCTCCGCGTGCACGGGTACGCGGTGGCCACCCCCGACGATGTGGAGGGAGACATGCAGCGAGGCAGTGACCGGCTGAGTGTCCACCGTGACGACGAGATGAAACACGAGCTGCAGGGCCTGCTCAGGTCGGGCCATCCCACGCGGACCGAGGAGTGGCACGACCCGGAGCCCAGCGCAGAGGACGACCCGGAGGTCTGGGGCGGACCGGTGGCGCCGGGCGCGTCCCGGGCCTCCCTGGAGACCGTGCGCCTGGAGCTGGCCAGGATCCTGGGCCGCAGCGCCTTTCCCGCGGGCCCGGGCGAACTGGCGCGCACACTGCGCCGCAAGAACGCGCCCGACGCGCTGATCGAGGCACTGGAGCGGCTGCCGCGCAAGGCTCACTACGCCAATGTGCAGGAGCTGGCGAAGGAACTCACCCGCACGGAGCGGCCCGCCCGGGAGGACCGTGCGTAGACCCCGGCGCCGGGCGGAAAGGCAGGTAGGGCGTCAGTGAGGGCTGAATACGTCAGGGACGTCATGACACCGGGCGTGGTGGCCGTCCGCCCCGACGCCTCGCTCGTCGAGGCGGCCCGGCTGATGCGCGCCCAGGACATCGGAGACGTGGTGGTGGCCGACGGGCAGGACATCGTCGGCATGCTCACCGACCGCGACATCGCGGTGCGGGCCGTGGCCGAGGGCCTCGATCCGCAGGCGGTGAGCGCGCGGGCCGTGTGCACGTCCCATCCGCTCGTCGTGGGCCCGCACGACCCGGTGTCGGCGGCCGTCGCGCTGATGCGCGAACACGCCGTACGACGGCTGCCCGTCGTCGAGGACGGCCTGCCGGTCGGCATGGTCAGCCTGGGCGACCTGGCGGAGGCCCGGGACCCGCGTTCGGCGCTCGCCGACATCAGCCGCGCCGAGCCGGACGGCGGCCCGGACGGACCGGACGCACCGGACGGCTGACGGGCGAGGGAAGCCGGACGGCCGACCGGCGAGAGAAGAAGCACGACGAAAGGACGTCGAAGCATCATGCGCATCGCATTTCTGGCCGCACCCGAGGGCGTCGAGCAAGTGGAGCTGACCGAGCCCCGGAAGGCGGCGCAGGACGCCGGCCACGAGACCGTGCTGGTGTCCACCAAGTCCGGCGAGATCCAGGCGTTCGACCACCTGGACAAGGCGGACACGTTCCCCGTCGACGAGGTGGTCGGGGACACCTCCGCCGACTCCTTCGACGCGCTGGTCCTGCCGGGCGGCGTGGCGAACCCGGACTTCCTGCGGATGGACGAGAAGGCCGTCTCGTTCGTGCGGGACTTCTTCGAGCAGGGCCGTCCCGTGGCCGCGATCTGCCACGCGCCGTGGACGCTGGTGGAGGCCGATGTCGTACGCGGCCGCGTGCTGACCTCGTGGCCGAGCCTGCGCACGGACATCCGCAACGCGGGCGGCACCTGGGTCGACGAGCAGGTGAAGATCTGTGAGAACGGCCCGAACAAGCTGGTCACCAGCCGCAAGCCGGCCGATCTGAAGGCGTTCTGCCAGGCGTTCCTGGACGTGTTCGCGCAGAAGGCCGGCTGAATCCGGGCCGTGGAGTGCCCGTCGGCGTACCGCAGGTAGCACGCCGGCGGGCACGTTCGGGTGACGGCGTCGCGAGGCGGGTGACGGCGGGGTCAGGCGTGGGGAGCCGCCGACTCGCCGCAGCCGCGTTCCCGGGCTCCCTCGCGGGTGCGGCCGGCGGCGACGGTGCGGCGGGGGTTGCGGCGCAGGTACTCGCCCTCGAGCTGCGCCATGCGCTCGTTGTGGGCCCGCAGCGCGTCGTTCGAGCCGTACAGCAGCGTGTCGTGGCGGGTGCGGTGGATGGTCTCCAGCTCCTTCATGAGCTGCTGGTCGTCCAGCCGGTCCGGGTCGACTCCGGTCATGGTGATGCCCCGCTCGTCGTGTTCGTTCATGCGGTACGGGTACCCGCCCGGCGTGGACTACCACCGAACGGCCTCCGGGAGGGAGCCATGGATCTCGCCTTTCTGCATCCACTGTACGAACAGCCCGGGCCCTGGGCCTCGGTGTACGTCAACACCTCGCGGAAGGCGGAGGACACCGCGCAGGAGATACGCCTGACGGCCCAGGCGATGGCCCGAGAGCTGGCGGGGCAGGGCGCTGACGAGGCCACCTGCCGGGCCGTGGAGACCGCGATCGACGAGATGCGCCACTCCCCCGACCCGCACGGGCGGGCCCTGTTCGCCCGCGACGGCAGGGTCGTCCTCGACCCGCCCCTGGCCCGGCCGCCCCGGGGCATCAGCTGGGCGGAGTGGGCGCCGCTGCCCCGCGTGGCGCCGCTGCTGGAGCTGGCGGGCGAGGACCCGGTGGCGATCGTGGCGTATGTCGACCGCAAGGGCGCGGACTTCGAGTTGCGCAGTGCGCTGGGCCGCAAGGAGGCCGGCACGGTGGTCGGGCAGCAGTGGCCGATCCACCGGACGAGCAACGTGGACTGGTCCGAGCGGCACTTCCAGCTGAAGGTGGAGAACACCTGGGAGCACAACGCGGCGGAGATCGCCGACGCGCTCAGCGTGTGCCAGGAGGAGACGCAGGCCGACCTGCTGATCCTCGTGGGTGACGACAGGGAGCGGCGCGAGGTGCGCGAGCGGCTGCCGCAGCGGCTGGACGACCGCGTGGTGGAAGCCACCCACGGCGCCGGCAGCCGGCTGCTGGACGAGGACGTGGAGCGGATCCGCGCCGAGCACGTGCACCAGCGTGTCGAGGAGGAGCTGGACCGCTTCCGGGCGGCCCGCGCCCCGGACGACGAGGGGCGGGCGGCGGCCGTGGAGGGCATACCCGCGCTGGTCGAGGCGGCCCGCGAGCACCGTCTGGAGGAGCTGCTGATCATCCCGGAGGGCGCCGACGCCCACCAGGAGGTGTGGATCGGCGAGGATCCGGACCAGCTCGCGGTGCGCCGCACGGATCTGAAGACCCTCGGCGAGCAGCGGTCCTGGCCGGCGCGCGCCGACGACGCCCTGATCCGCTCCGCGGTCACCACGGACGCCATCGCGCTGTCGCTGGAGCCGGTGGCCGCCACGGCCGAGGGCGCGCCGTCGGGCGGCCTGGGCGCCATCCTCCGCTGGAGGTGACGCCGGGCGCTACCGCGCCCGCTCCACCCGGCGCTCGTCCCAGACCGGCTCGGGGGTCTCGCGGACCCTGCCGTCACTGCCGAAGACGAGGTGACGGTCGAAGGAGCGGGCGAACCAGCGGTCGTGGGTGACCGCGAGGACCGTGCCCTCGAACGCCTCCAGGCCCTCCTGGAGCGCCTCGGCGGACTCCAGGTCGAGGTTGTCGGTGGGCTCGTCCAGGAGCAGGGCAGTGACCCCCTCCAGTTCCAGCAGCAGGATCTGGAACCGGGCCTGCTGGCCGCCGGAGAGCCGGTCGAAGGGCTGTTCGGCCTGGCCGGTCAGCTCGTAGCGGCGCAGCCGGGACATGGCGGCGCCCCGGTCCTGGGAGTGCTCCTTCCACAGGATGTCCAGCAGGGTGCGGCCCTGGAGTTCGGGGTGCGCGTGGGTCTGGGCGAAGTGGCCGGGCACCACCCGCGCCCCGAGTTTCCAGCCGCCGGTGTGCGCGACGTCCTCGCCGGCCAGCAGCCGCAGGAAGTGCGACTTGCCGGAGCCGTTGGAGCCGAGGACGGCCACCCGTTCGCCGTAGAAGACCTCCAGGTCGAAGGGTTTCATCAGGCCGGTCAGTTCCAGGTTCTGGCAGGTGACGGCCCGTACGCCGGTGCGGCCGCCCTTCAGCCGCATCCGGATGTCCTGCTCGCGCGGCGGCTCGGGCGGCGGGCCGATCTCCTCGAACTTGCGCAGCCGGGTCTGTGCGGCGTGGTAACGGGAGGCCATCTCGTGGCTGACGGAGGCGGCCTGGCGGAGGTTCAGCACCAGCTTCTTCAGCTGCGCGTGCTTCTCGTCCCAGCGTCTGCGCAACTCCTCGAAGCGGGCGAAGCGTTCGCGCCGGGCCTCGTGGTAGGTGGCGAAGCCGCCGCCGTGCACCCAGGCGTCGGCGCCGGCCGGGCCGGGCTCGACGGAGACGATCTTCTCGGCGGCGCGGGCGAGGAGCTCGCGGTCGTGGGAGACGAAGAGGACGGTCTTGCGGGTCTCGCGCAGCCGCTCCTCCAGCCAGCGCTTGCCGGGCACGTCGAGGTAGTTGTCCGGCTCGTCGAGCAGCAGCACCTCGTCGGTGCCGCGCAGCAGCGCCTCCAGCACCAGCCGCTTCTGCTCGCCGCCGGACAGGGTCCGCACCTGGCGCCACTGCGCCTTCTCGTAGGGCACCCCGAGCGCGGCGGTGGTGCACATGTCCCACAGGGTCTCGGCCTCGTAGCCGCGCACCTCGGCCCAGTCGGCGAGGGCCTGCGCGTAGCGGAGCTGGGCGGCCTCGTCGTCGAGTGTCATGATGCCGTGTTCGGCCGCGTCGACGGCCCGCGCGGCCTGCCGGATCCGTGGCGGGGCGACGGAGACGAGCAGGTCGCGTACGGTCGTCTCGTCCCGCACCGACCCCACGAACTGTCGCATCACGCCCAGCCCGCCGCTGACGGTGACGGTGCCGCCGTGCGGCTTCAGCTCGCCGGAGATCAGTCGGAGCAGGGTGGTCTTGCCGGCGCCGTTGGGACCGACGAGCGCCACCGCGGCGCCTTCACCCACCCGGAAGGACACATCGCCGAGCAGCGCCCTCCCGTCGGGGAGGTAGTACTCCAGGTGCGCGGCTTCCAGATGTCCCATGGTCGGACATTCTGACGGCGCCGCCGGGATCCCGGCAAACGCTTATTCGGCGTGCTAGGGGGTGTCTCGTCGATCAGGCCGGATCAGGGAGCGGCGGCTGGTGGTGGGGGCACCTCCCACGCCGTTCAGGCAGTGGGGGAACATCGCAAGGCGGAGGAGGGAGTCGATGCGGAGCATCGGCGACCGACGACAACGCGGCGAGGTGCGGTGCCGGCCGCCGCGAGCCCGGCATGATCGACGAGACACCCCCTATGGGGTGTCGTGGCCGTACGGGGCGCCGGGTCGGAGGTCCGGTGAGGCGTCCGGCGGGACGTCCTTCGGGGTGTCCGGCCGTGTGCCGTACGCGGTGTCCACGGGCTGTCCCGCCGGGCCGCCCTCGCGGGCGGGGGACACGAGGGCGCCGGCCCAGGAAAGGGCCTTCCAGCCGTCGGTGGGCGATCCCTCCAGGATCACCACGCCCGTGTTCCGCAGCGGGTGGGCGGCGGCGAAGGCGGCGTCGAGGTTGTGGGCGCGGACCGCGGTCCACAGGCGGATGGCAGCGCCGTGGCTGACCATGGCGACCGTCCCGGCCCCGCTGCGGGCGGCCTCCTCGACGACGGCGTCGAACCGTGCCAGTGCCTCGGTCCCGGTCTCGCCGCCCGGTCCGGGCATCCGGCGTTCGCGGTCCCCGGCGGCCCAGGCCAGGAACGTCCGCAGGTAGACCTGGCCGCGCTCGGAGTCGCCGGGCTCCCCCTCCAGCCCGCCCGCGGCGAGCTCGCGGATGCCGTCCCGGACGATCACCTCGAGCCCGCGGGCGGCGGCCAGCGGTGCGGCGGTGAGCCGGGTGCGGACCAGGGTGGAGGCGTAGACGGCCTCGATGTCCTCCTCGGCGAGGGCATCGGGCAGCGCGGCGGCCTGTCGCCGGCCGAGCTCGGTCAGTCCCGGTCCCGGTACGGCCGTGTCCAGCAGGGAGGCCAGGTTGGACGGGGTCTCGCCGTGGCGTACGAGGAGCAGGCGCATACGGGTTCCCGGAACGGAAGGAGGCGGTGGCGTCGTCCCGCGCGCCCCCACGCGCAGGAAACGGCCACTTCAGGGTAACGGTGCCCGTATGAGCCCAGATGTCGACCTCACCGCCCCGCGAACCGGCGCCCACGCCATCCTGACCCGGCTGCTCGCCCTGGACTCCCGGCTGTTCCAGGCCGCGGCCGAGCGCCACTGGCCCGGCGCCGGGCCCGTGCTGCCCCGGCTGAGCAGGAGCGCGAACCACGGCGTGCTGTGGTTCGCGGCCGCGGCGGCGATCGCGGCGAGCCGGACGCCGCGCGCCCGCCGGGCCGCGGCCCGCGGCCTGGCCTCCCTCGGCCTGGCGTCGCTGACCATCAACACGCTCGGCAAGCGCTCGGTGCGCCGCCCCCGGCCTCTGCTGGACCCGGTGCCGCATGTGCGCCGGCTCCAGCGGCAGCCGATCACGACGTCCTTCCCGTCGGGCCACGCGGCCTCCGCCTCCGCCTTCGCCACCGGCGTCGCCCTGGAGTCCGGGGGCTGGGGCGCGGCCGTGGCACCGGTGGCCTTCTCGGTGGCGGTCTCCCGCGTCTACACCGGCGTCCACTTCCCGAGCGATGTGCTGGCAGGGGCGGCACTCGGCGCGGGAGCCGCCTTCGCCGTACGGGGCCTGGTGCCGACGCGTGCGCAGATCGCGGCACCCGCCCGGCCGCGGGCCGCCGTGCCCGCGCTGCCCGGGGGCGAGGGCCTGGTCCTCGTCACGAACAACGCCTCCGGCACCGCGGACCGGGCCCGGGCGCTGCGCGACGCGCTGCCGCGGGCGGAGGTCGTCGTGTGCGAGCCGGAGGACCTCCCCGCCGAGGCGGAGAAGGCGGCCGGCCGGGCCCGGGTGCTCGGGGTGTGCGGCGGCGACGGCACCGTGAACACGGCCGCGCGGGCCGCCCTGCGGCACGGCCTGCCGCTCGCCGTGCTGCCCGGCGGCACCCTCAACCACTTCGCCTACGACCTGGGCGTGGAGGACGTACGGGACCTGGCCGGCGCCCTGGAGCGGGGCGAGGGCGTGCGGGTGGACGTGGGCCGCTTCAGCTCGAAGCGCGGGCAGGGCGTCTTCCTCAACACCTTCAGCCTGGGTGTGTACCCGGAGCTGGTGCGCGAGCGCGAGCGCTGGGCCGACCGGATCGGCGGCTGGCCGGCCGGGGTGCTGGCGGCGCTGCGGGTGCTGCGCGCGGACCGCCATCCGCTGGAGGCGGAGTTCCAGGGGCGCCGCCACCCGCTGTGGCTGCTGTTCGCCGGCAACGGCACCTACCACCGCATGGGCCTCGCGCCGGGCCGCCGGCTGGATCTGGCGGACGGGGTGCTCGACGTGCGGGTCGTGCACGGTGGCCGCAGGCCGGCCCTGCGGCTGCTGTCGGCGGCCCTCGCGGGCCCGCTCACCCGTTCCCCGGCGCACGCGGCCGTCCAGGTGGGCCGGCTGCGACTGACCGGCCTGGCGCCCGGCACCCTCCTCGCCTACGACGGCGAGGTCACGGAGGTCGAGGGCGAGGTCCGGCTGGAGAAGCTGCCGGAGGCGCTGACGGTGTACCGGCCGCTGCGGGCCCGCTGATCGTCCGTGACCAACCGTCAGTCCACATTACGAAACGCGGGTCTCAACATTCGGCATACGCGCTTACCGTGATCCGTACCGCCCCGGGGCCGCGGGCCCGTGCGGGGCCAGGTGACGAGAAGGGGTACAGCCATGCCGAAACCGCGGGAGACGGCCGTCTACACGCACGGCCACCACGAGTCCGTGCTGCGCTCGCACACCTGGCGCACCGCCGCCAACTCGGCGGCCTACCTGCTCGGCTCGCTGAAGCCCCACATGAAGATCCTGGACATCGGCTGCGGGCCGGGCACCATCACCGCGGACCTGGCGGAACTGGTGCCCGACGGGCATGTCACGGGTGTCGACCGGGCGCCCGGCATCCTGGAGCAGGCCCGCGCCACGGCCGCCGGACGCGGGCTGGGCAACGTCGACTTCGCGGTCGCGGACGTGCACGCCCTGGACTACGCGGACGACACGTTCTGCGTGGTCCACGCCCACCAGGTGCTGCAGCACGTGGGCGACCCCGTGCAGGCGCTGCGCGAGATGCGGCGGGTGACGAAGCCGGGCGGGTTCGTCGCCGTACGGGACGCGGACTACGCGGCGATGACCTGGTATCCCGAGGCGCCGGGCCTGGACGCCTGGCTGGACCTGTACGAGCGGGTGGCCCGCGCCAACGGCGGCGAGCCCGACGCGGGGCGCCGGCTGCGCTCCTGGGCGCTGGCCGCCGGCTTCACGGAAGCCGCCGTCACGGCCACGTCCAGCACCTGGACGTACGCGACCCCGGCCGAGCGCGAGTGGTGGAGCGGCCTGTGGGCCGACCGCACCCTGGCGTCGGCCTACGCCGAGCGCGCCACCGGGGGCGGCCACGCGACCGAGGAGGAGCTGCGAGTCGTGTCACGGGCGTGGCGGGAGTGGGGCGAGCGGGAGGACGGCTGGTTCGCCGTACTGCATGGGGAAATTCTGTGCCGCAAGGACGGCTGACGTCCGGCCCACCGGAATGATGTGCCGCTTTCGGGACACCCGGAGAGCAGGAGGTCATCATGGTTCCCATCCTGCTCGTACTGCTTCTGGCACTGGTTCTCTTCGGGGCCGGATTCGCGGTGGAGGTGCTCTGGTGGATCGCGTTGGCGGTGCTCGTCGTCTGGCTGCTGGGCTTCCTGATCCATGGGACGGCCGCAGGCGGAGGCCGGGCTCGCTGGTACAGGTGGTAACCCGGCGGTAAGGGTGATGGCCCGGCGCACGTCATCTCCGGGGAGACACGCGTCACTCCCGGGGAAGCAGCGGTCCCAGCGGCCCGAGGTCCAGATTGAGGTCCTCGGGCCGCAGCCCGTAGCGGTCGCGCAGCTCGGCCATGCGGTCCTCCAGGAGCATCAACGTCAGCCCGATCCGCTCCTCCTGCTCCTCGGTCAGATCGCCCTCGTCGAAACGGCGCAGCGCCTGGCGCTCCATGAGCTGGCGCAGCAGTTCCACGACGGTCAGGACGAGCTTGACGAGGTCGCGCTCCACCGTGTCGGGTTCCAGGTCCAGACGCCTGCGAGGGGTCAAGACAGCACCTCCGGGATCTCGAAGGGGGACGGCACCTGCCGGTTCACCGAGCTGATCAAGGCGTTCAGGTCGATCCGCACCAGGTCCACGTCCGCGATGCGCAGGGTGATGTCCCCGGTGATGACGACCCCGCCGGCCAACAGCCGGTCGAGCAGGTCGACCAGGGCGATCTCCCGGCGTTCGACGACCGTCATGCCCCCTCCTGCGGCAGCTCCCCCGCGAAGGAGTACGCCGCCCAGGGCCCGGTGAGCTCCACGCGCAGCCCCGGCGCGTCGTCCTTCGTCCGGTCCACGACTTCCACGAACTCCTCGGAATGGGCGCGCGGCACGAGATAGGCGGCGTTGAGCACGTTCCGTCCGGCGGTGCCGGAAAGAGCGGCGTTCTGCGGTGCGTGCAACCGGGAGTCCTCGGCGAACGCGGAGAGCTTCTCGTGCAGCCGGGTCGCGAACGCCTCGGCCTTCTCCCACACGTCCTCGCGGGCCATCGTCTGCTGGCGCCGCCGGCGCAGATAGTCCCGGCCGGACGCGGCCCTCGGCTCGGGCTCCGCGACCGTCGCCTCCTGCGGCTGCTCGGCCTCCAGATAGATCTTGACCCCCCACTCCACACGTCCCTGGAGCCGCTCCAGGGTGGCACGGAAGTGCTCCTCACAGGACTCGATCATGGTGCGCACCCCGCTGTCGTCCCGGAAGACGGTGGCCATCCGCAACGGCAGCGGGGTGGTGACGACGGTGAGCGCGTCGACCACGCCCTGGTGGGCGCGGGCGGTGGCGGAGAGCCAGTCCAGGTCCTCCAGATGGGCGCGCAGCGGCTCCTCGGCGAAGTCCCGTTCCGGTACCTCGCTGACGACGGCGATGAGGCCGTGGTGGGGCAGCTGCTTGACCGGCGCGCCGACGACGCCGGTCAGCTGTGCCTGGAGGGGCGCGCCGAGGGGGCGGCAGACGGCGTAGACGTACCGCAGTCCGGTCATGATGCCTCCTTCGGATGGGTACGGCCGCGGGTACGGCCGGTGCCCTGCTCCAGTTCCTCGAGCCGGGCCAGGCGCTCGCGCAACTCGGCGTTCTCCCGGGCGAGTTCGTCACGACGGGCCCGGGAGGAGAGCGCCGGGTCGCTCTCCCACCAGTCGATGCCCATCTCCTTGGCCTTGTCGACCGAGGCGACGATGAGCCGGAGCTTGACGGTGAGCAGTTCGATGTCGAGCAGGTTGATCCGGATGTCGCCCGCGATGACGATTCCCTTGTCGAGCACCCGTTCGAGGATGTCGGCGAGGTTGGCGCCACTGCTCGGGCCGTACGGTTCGGGCAGCCGGCTCGGCGTCGTCATCGGCGGCTCCCGCCCTCGGCGTACTCCTCTTCCTCGTACTCCTCGTCGCCCTCGCCGTCGTCCTCGGGATACTCGTCGTCCGCGGACGTCCCGCGGCCCTTGGCCTCCTCCTGCTCGTCGTCCTCTTCGTCCTCTTCGTCCTCGTCGCCTTCGTCCTCTTCTTCCTCGTCCTCGTCGTCTTCCTCGTACTCGTCGTCTTCCCGGTCCTCTTCCCGGCCTTCTTCCCGGTCCTCTTCCCGGTCCTCTTCCCGGCCTTCTTCCTCGTTCTCCCGCTCCTCCTCGGCGACCGCGTCCTCGTGGCTGCGGACGACCTCGCCGTCGCGGATCTCCCCGCGCCAGCTGTCCTCCGCCTCTCCCTTGAGGGTGATGAAGCGGGCGAAGTGCTTCAGGTCGAGCCGGACCCGACGCCCCTGGGCGCGCCAGATGTTGCCGGTCTTCTCGAAGAAGCCGCTCGGGTAGTACTCCATGACCAGCAGGACGCGGGTGAGGTTCTCCTCCAGCCGGTGGAAGGAGACGACGCCCTTCGTGCTGCCCTTCGCACCCTCCGACGTCCACTGGATGCGGTAGTCCGGTATCTGCTCGGTGGTCGTGGCCTTCCAACTGCGGCTGGACCACCAGATCTTCGCCTGCCAGTCGGACGTGGTGTCGTCGGCGCGGCTCGCGCTCTTGACACCCTTGGCGAAGGTGCTGAAGTCCTGGAACTGGGTCCACTGGTCGTATGCGGTACGCAGCGGCACACCGACATCGATGTACTCCATGATGACGGTGGGCTTGTTGCCTCCGCGGCCCTTGCGCTTGCCCTTGCCGCCGCCGAGGCCTTTCAGCGCGCCCATGACGTTGTCCTTGGCACGCGAGGCGCCGAGCTCCAGCACGGAGCGCACCGGACCCTTGCCCTCGGCGAACTTGCGGCCGGCGTCGAGGGCGAGCTTGGCGAAGCCCGGGCTGTTGCCCTCGGCGATGTCGCTCAGTTTGCCGGTGGCATCGCCGAGCTTGTGGCCGAAGCCGGCCAGCAGCCGCTCGGCCTGGGCGGCGACGTACTCCTGCGCCTCCGCCTTGAGCCGGTCGGCGGCCTCGCTGTGGGCCAGGGCGGCCAGCGGGGTCTCCTTGGTCGCCGCGCCGGCCGCACGGCCGGTGGCGTTCTTCGCGGAACCGAGGATCTCGGTCATCGGTCACCGCCACCTTTCGGGTTCCGGGAGCGCGCGGAGCGGCTCGCGCCGCCGGCCGCGGCCGTCTCCTTCGCGGCCGGCTTCTTCCCGGCCGTCCCGCGGGCCGGGGCCTTCTTCGCCGCGTTCGCCGCCTTCTCGCCGGGGGCCTTCTTCGCCGGCTTCCTGCCCGGCGCGCGGGCCCGGGCCTTCTGGGCGGTCTCCTTCGCCGGCGCGTTCCGCGAGCGCTGCCGCCGCGGCCCGCCGGACTCGTCGTCCTCGCCGGACTCCCCGGACTCGCCGGTGGCCTCCGATTCCCCGTCGGCCTCGCGGCCCTCCCGGTCGTCGTAGTCGTCGTCGTACTCGTCGTCGTGCTCCGCCTCGTACCCTTCCTCGTGCTCGTCCTCGGGAGGCTCGTCCTCGCGCCCGCGGTCCCGGGTCGCCCGCTCACCGCCGCGCCGCTTCCCACCGCCGGTGTCGGGCACGGCGCCGGCCAGCTGGTCGCGGACCTGTGCGGTACGGCCGTGCAGCCGGTCGGCGAGCGTGGTCATCTGCCGTTCGACCATGGCGCCGGAGGCTGCCTTGCCGACGCCCCGCAGATCGTGCCGCAGCTGGTCGCCGATCTCCTTGAACTGCGGGTTGTCCTTGAGCTGCTGGTTCACCAGGTCCGCCACCGCGCGCGGGCCGAGGTTCAGCTTCTTGCCCGCCGCCAGGCTGCCCACGGCGACGGCCAGCTTCAGTTTCCTCGTACGTCCCAACAGGTATCCGGCCCCTACCGCGAGGCCGAGTCCCATCCTGTTCATAGTGCCGTCCCCTCGCCTGTCCCCGGTCCCCCGCGCATGCCGACCGCCAGCCGGTCCAGAAGCTCGTCCTCCTGACGGTCGAACTCCTCCTCGGTGATCTCGCCCGCTTCCAGCCGCTGTGCCAGCCGTCCGAGTTCGGCCTGGACGGTGGCCGGGTCGTAGTAGACGCGCTCCGCCTCGCGCAGCACCTGCTTGATCGCCCAGCCGCTGCAGCGTGCGGGGGCGAACGGCAGCAGCAGCACTTCCGTGATCAGTCCCATGGCGTCATCCCGTTCCCACGTCGGCCCCCGCCGTACTGGCCGCCGGCTCGGACGGGCCGGGCTCGACGAAGCTGTAGGGCGGCAGCGGACCGTTCACCCGCAGTTCCAAATGGGGCATGTCCCTGCGGACCTGTTCGGCGGCGTCCAGGAACCGCGCCGCCGCCTCCCGGTCCACCAGGAACGACGCGTTGACCAGCCATCCGGTGGACTCAGGACCCGCGCTGACCGCGGCGGCCTCGGGTGTCAGCGCGCGCACCACCGCGGCGCCGTCCTCGGCCTCGCGGGCCTTGACCGCGCCGGCGACCATCTCGCCGAGCCGGAGCCTGTCGTCGTAACTGCCGCCGCCCGCCCGCCGATTGGCCTCGGCCTGCGCCCTGATGTCCGGGTTCTCGGACATCACGCGATGCAGTACGGCCTCCTCGACATGGCCGGCCTTGATGTTGTACTCGACCTTGCCGTCCAGCGCCCGCAGGCGCTCGGTGTAGTGCTCGGCGCGTTCGGTCAGCACCCCGGTGACGGTGGCGTCGTCCGGGGCGACGCTGCCGAACCGCATGGGCAGCACACAGCCCGCGGCACCGGCCTCACTGAGCACGTTCTGGTGGGCGAGCAGGTCCCTGCGCTTGGGCCGCAGCTCCTCGGGGGCGTCACTGACGACGGCCGCCAGTTCGCCCGCCTTCAGTACGCGGACCGGCCGCGGCGGATCGCCGACACCGGCCATGCCCTCCGGCGGCGAAGGGTGCGAGGCTGCCATGATCCCGTAGACGTACGTGCTCACTCCTGCTCCTCCCTCCTGCGCGACGACGTGGCCTTACGGGGTCGCGGCCGCGCCTCGCCCTCCTCGGAGTGCTCCGACCGACCTTGTTTGAAGGCCTCGGAAATGGTCTCGGCGGCGCCGGAAAGCGCCCCCTTGGACTTGCCGCGCGCACCGGACTCGGTGACCTCGCCGACGATCTCGGGCAGGCCCGGGCTCTTGCGGGGGCCCGCCTCCAGGTCGAGCCGGTTGCACGCCTCCGCGAAGCGCAGATACGTGTCCACGCTGGCCACGACGACCCGTACGTCGATCTTCAGGATCTCGATGCCGACCAAGGACACCCTCACGAACGCGTCGATCACCAGTCCCCTGTCGAGGACGAGTTCCAGTACGTCGTAGAGGCCACTGGTGCCGCCTCCACCGCCGGAGGTCTCTGCCGGGACAACGGTCATGCCGACCGTGCCTCCTTCTCTGAGTGTGGGATGGGTGATGTCGTCGCGTGCGGGCGGGCCTAGCGGCCGCCGGACCGGTGCGCCTCGGACCGGCCGCGTTCGTAGCGGCGCGCGCGCCGGTAGCCGGTGAGCTGACCCTCGGTGTCGAGTTCGACCTGGTAGCTCGCCATCAGGCTCATGGTGTCGGGCACACGGGCGAGTTCCAGGACCTCGACCTCCAGCGACCAGCCGTCCTCGGTCTGCACGAAGGTCGTCACGGACTCGGCCGTCATGCCGGTCAGCTCCTCGAACTGGGCTCGTGCCTCGCGCAGCACCTCCATGGGCCGAGGCCGGTGCGGGGCCGCACCGTGGTCGTTCGCACGCGTGTCGTTCTCGGAATTGGTGCGTGGCTCCTGGGGTTCTTGTGATTCTTGTGGTTGTTGTGTTTTCTGCGAATGCTTCGGCTTTGCGGTGTCATGCGCTGACTCGTGCGCCGGGTCGTGCGCTGTGTCGTCCTTGTTCGCCATGGCCACCTCTCCCCCTCCGTGTGGCCGCAGCTTCCTCGGCCAAACCTGCCCATCAGCCGCGCAGTGCGTCGAGGCGCCGCCGTGCCGGACCCAGGGCACGGCCGCGGGCGGGCAGTCCGGCCCAGGGGCGGGTCCGGGCCTGGTCGACCGCGTCGGCGACGGTCCAGCGCCGCGGGCCGAGATCCGGGGCGTCGAGCTGGTCCCAGGAGAGAGGTACGGCGACGGGCGCGCCGGGCCGGGCGCGGACCGTGTAGGGGGCGACCGCGGTCTGGGCGTAGGCGTTGCGCTGCACGTCGAGGTAGAGGCGGTCGCCACGGTCCTTCTTGCGGGCGGCCGTGGTGAGCCGGCCGGGATGACCGGCGACCATCAGCTCGGCGACGTCCCGGGCGAACTCCCGCACCTCGTCGAAGCCGTGGCGGCCGTCGAGGGGCACGACCACGTGCAGTCCGCGCGAGCCGGTCGTCATCGGCGCCGAGGGCAGCTTCAGTGTGTCGAGCAGCTCGCCCAGCAGCCGGGCCGCCTCCCGCACCGGCTCGAAGTCGTCGTCGGAAGGGTCGAGGTCGAAGACCATCCGGTCCGGCCGGTCGGGGTGCCCCGCGCGGGACAGCCAGCGGTGCAGGGTCAGACAGGCCTGGTCCGCGAGGTACACGAGGGTGGCGGTGTCGTCGCAGACGGTGTGCGTGACCGTGCCGCCCTCCTTGGCGACCTCGGCCCGGGTGATCCAGTCGGGGTAGTGCTCCGGGGTGTTCTTCTGCATGAACACCGGCCCGTCCAGCCCGTCCGGGTGCCGCTCCAGCATCAGCGGGCGGCCGCGCAGGTGCGGCAGCAGATACGGCGCGACCGACCGGTAGTAGTCGACGAGGTCGCCCTTCGTGTACTCCTTCGCGTGCTCCCCCTCCTTGCCGTCTCCCTCGCCGTCCTCACCGCCGTCGCCGCCGTCACCGCCCGGGAAGAGGACCTTGTCCGGCCGGTGCACCTCCACGGTGCGCCGGCCGGCCCGTACCGTGCGGGCATCGCCGCTCACGGCACCACCGCCTCCTCCACCAGCAGCCGGGCGGAGGCCGCGATCGACTCGGCGTCGATGCCGGCCGCGTGCAGCTGCTCGCCCGGCGAGGCCGAGCCGGGCATCGTACGGACGGCGAGCCGGACCAGGCGCGGCACCGGGCGCCCGTCGAGGAATGCCTCGAGGACCGCGTCGCCGAGGCCGCCCGCCTCGCGGTGGTCCTCGACCGTGAGCAGGCAGCCGGTGTCCTGGGCGGCCTGCCGCAGGGTGGCCCGGTCGGCGGGCTTGACGGAGTACAGGTCGATCACGCGGACCGCGATGCCCTCCCCGTCCAGGGCGTCGGCGGCGGCCAGCGCCTCGTGCAGGGTGACACCGGCGGCGACGATCGTCAGCCGGTCGGCGTCGGAGGAGCGCAGCACCTTGCTGCCGCCGACGGGGAACTCCTCGTCCGGACCGTAGATCACCGGGCTCTGCCCGCGCGAGGTGCGCAGATAGCGGATGCCGTCCAGGCCGGCCATCTCGGCGACGAGTTTCGCGGCCTGGTTGGCGTCGCTCGGGTACAGCACGGTCGAGCCGTGCACGGCCCGCATCATCGCCAGGTCCTCCAGGCCCATCTGGCTGGGCCCGTCCTGCCCGATCGCCACGCCCGCGTGGGAGCCGTTGAGGTTGATGCCGGATCCGCTGACGGAGGCCATCCGTACGAAGTCGTAGGCCCGGGTGAGGAAGGCGGCGAAGGTGGAGGCGTACGGCACCCAGCCGCGCCGGGCGAAGCCGACCGCCGTCGCGATCATCTGCTGTTCGGCGATGTAGCACTCGAAGTAGCGGTCGGGGTGTTCCTTGTGGAAGAGCTCCGAGCGGGTGGAGTCGCCGACCTCGCCGTCGAGGGCCACCACGTCGCCGCGCGCGGTGCCGAGCGCGGCGAGCGCCTGGCCGTAGGCGTCCCGGGTGGCGACCTCGTCTCCCTTGTCCCAGCGGGGCAGTTCGAGGCTGCCGTTCCCGACGGCGTGCAGCGAGCGGACGGACGGCGGCTCGTGCACGCGGACCCGGATGTCGCGGACGCCGCCGAGTTCCTCGATCGCCTCGTCGGCGTGCTTGAGCGGCTTGCCGTGCAGCCCCTCGCGGTCCTCGGACTCCTTCACGCCCTTGCCCTTGAGCGTGCGGGCGATGATCGCGGTGGGCTGTCCCTTCGTGGAGATCGCCTCGCCGTAGGCGCGGTCGACGGCGTCCACGTCGTGGCCGTCGATCTCGGCGGTGTGCCAGTCGAAGGCGCGGAAGCGGCGGGCGTAGGCGTCCAGGTCGTGGCCGTGCCGGGTGGGGCCGCGCTGGCCGAGCCGGTTGACGTCGACGATCAGGATCAGGTTGTCCAGGTGCTCGTACCCGGCGGTCTCGGCGGCCTCCCAGATCGACCCCTCGGCCATCTCGCTGTCCCCGCACAGCACCCACACCCGGTAGTCGGCGTGGTCGAGCCGCTTGCCGGCGAGGGCGATGCCGACGCCGATCGGCAGGCCCTGCCCCAGGGATCCGGTGGCGGTCTCCACCCACGGCAGCCGCTGCGGTGTGGGGTGCCCCTCCAGGCGGCTGCCCAGCTTGCGGAAGCCGAGCAGTTCGTCGTCGTCGATCGCGCCGGCCGCCTTGTAGGCGGAGTACAGCAGGGGGGAGGCGTGGCCCTTGGACAGCACGAACCGGTCGTTGCCGGGATGCTCCGGCCGGTCGAAGTCGTAGCGGAGGTGGTTCGCCAGGAGCACGGCCATCAGATCGGCGGCGGACATGGAGGACGTCGGGTGCCCGGAGCCCGCCGCCGCCGAGGCCCGCACGCTGTCGACACGCAACTGCTGTCCGAGGTCGACGAGTTCGGCGGTGTTCATGAGTCTCCTTCCGCAGGGATGTCGTCACGCTTGACCGGGCCGGGGGCGGGATGGTGTTCGTGATGTCCGGGACCGGGTTGCTTCCTGGCGGGCTCCGGGCTCGGCCGGCTCTCGGCGGGCTCGGGACCCGGCTGCTTCTTCGCGGGCTCCCCGCCCGGCTGCTTCTTCGCGGGCTCCCCGCCCGGCTGGTTCCTCGCGGGCTCCCCGCCCGGCTGGTTCTTCGCGGGCTCGGCGCCCGCCGCCTGGGCCTTCTCGGTGTTCTCGATGATCTCGGTGGCCTCCGTCCCCTCGGGTGCGCCGGACCCCCGGGAGCCGGTGCCCGGGGCGTCCGTCGCCTCCGGACCCGTTCCGGCCCCCACCTGGGCTCCCGCCCGCGGCCGCTCCGGCCCGCCGGCCACCCGGGCCAGCTCCGGGGAGGCGGACTCCAGCGGCACCGACCAGGACCGTACGAGCCCCAACTGGACGGCCTGGCGCGGCAGTACGGCGTTGAGCAGCCAGTCCGCCGCCACTCGCACCCGGTTGCCCGGCATCGCCGCGAGGTGGTACCCGCGGGTGACGGCGCCGGCCACCGGACCGGAGAGCGGGACGCCGAGCGGGTTGGCGGCGGCCTGGGTGCCGCCGAGGTCCACGACGAAGCCCAGGTCGCGGTGGCGGTAGGGGCGCCGCGCGCAGGCGCCGAGCGAGGCGGCGACGTTGATGGCGGCGGTCCTGCCCTGCCGCCAGGCGTGCTGGGCGGTCATCGGGGTGCACGCGCCGGGCTTGTTCGCATCGGGTACGGCAGCGGCGTCGCCCGCCGCGAACACCTCGGGCCGCCCCGGCACCTGGAGATAGGGGTCCACGACGAGCCGCCCGCGCTCCAGCGGGTGCCCGGTGTTCTCCACGAGCGGGTCGGGCCGTACGCCGACGCACCACACCAGCGTGCGGGTCGGGACGAACTCGCCGTCCGTCAGGAGCACACCGTCGTGCGTGGCCTCCTTCACGGAGGTGCCCATCCGGACGTCGACGCCCCGTTCCCGCAGTACCCGGTCCGCGGTGCGCGAGAGCCGCTCGTCCAGTTCGGGCAGGACACGCTCGGCGATGTCCAGGAGCATCCAGCGCGGCCGCATACCCTGCCGCAGCGGGTGCCGGCGCACCTGGGAGTCGGTGTACGTCTTGCCGTGCGCGGCGACCTCCGTGCCGGTGTAGCCGGCCCCGACGACGACGAAGGTGCAGCGGGCGGCACAGCTGTCGCGGTCGGCGGCGGCAGCGGCGAGCTCCACCTGGCGGGTCACGTGGTCGCGCAGGTAGAGCGCCTCGGGCAGCCCGCGGAAGCCGTGCGCGTGCTCGGCGACCCCGGGGATCGGCAGCAGCTTGTTGACGCTGCCGACGGCCAGCACCAGCCGGTCGTAGTCCAGCGTCCCGCCGACGCCCTCGGGGTCGGTGTAGTGCACGGTGCGCGCGTCCATGTCGACGGCGTCGGCCTCGCCGAGGACCAGGCGTACGCCCGGCAGGGTGCCGGAGAGGGAGACGGCGACCCGGCGCGGCTCCAGGATGCCCGCGGCCACCTGGGGCAGCAGCGGCACGTACAGGAAGTAGTCGGTCGGGTTCAGCAGGGTGACGTCGGCCTTGCTCCGGGACATCCGGGACAGGGTCCGGGCCGCACGGTAACCGGCGAAACCGGCACCGACGATCACGATGCGGGGTCGAGTCACGGGTTCGCCTCCGGCACTGTCGCGTGCTCGTACGGAACTAGGGCCTCTCGTTCGGATCACGCCGGGCTCGCGGGCCCTGGCACCGCGCGATCCGGCCTGATCCGAACGAGAGGCCCTAACCGCGTCCCCCCGGCCGCCCCACCCAAACGTCACGGCCGCGGCCGGGGAGGCACGGCGCCGGTTTCCGTCGGTGGGGCCGGGTACTCGGGAGCGCGATGTGACCCGCCCCCGTCGTGGAGGAGCCTCATGCCCGAGTACGGCTACCACCTGTCGTGCGAGCAGTACGGCCCGGCGGAACTCGTCGAGCAGGCGCGGATGGCCGAGCAGGCCGGGTTCCAGGCGCTGTGGATCTCGGACCACTACCACCCCTGGAACGACGCGCAGGGCCAGAGCCCGTTCGTGTGGTCGGTGATCGGGGCGCTGTCCGAGGCGGTGTCCCTGCCCGTGGAGACCGCCGTGACCTGTCCGACCGTGCGGATCCACCCGGCCGTGGTGGCGCAGGCCGCCGCGACCAGCGCGGTGATGACCGAGGGCCGGTTCAGGCTCGGCGTCGGCACCGGCGAGGCGCTCAACGAGCACATCCTCGGCGACCGGTGGCCGCCCGCGCAGGTGCGGATGGAGATGCTGGAGGAGTCGGTGCAGGTGATGCGCCGGCTGCTGACCGGGGAGGAGGTCAGCCACCACGGCACGTACTACACGGTGGAGAACGCCCGTCTGTACACCGTTCCCAGCGAACCCGTGCCGATCGACATCTCCGGCTTCGGCCCGAAGGCGACCTCGCTCGCGGCGCGGGTGGCCGACGGCTACATCACGATGATGCCGGACGAGGAGATGGTCACCCGGTACCGCAAGGGCGGCGGGGGCACCAAGCTTGTCAGCGGCGGCACGAAGGTGTGCTTCGGCCACGACCGCGACGAGTGCGTCCGTACCGTGCACGACCTGTGGTACAACGAGCAACTCCCAGGCGAGATGGGCCAGGTGCTGCCGACTCCCCGTCACTTCGAGCAGCTCAAGCCGCTGGTCACCGAGGACACGGTCCGCGAGAACGTGGTGTGCGGCGACGACGTGGACCAGCACGTGGCCGCGCTGAAGGCCTTCGCCGACGCGGGCTTCGACCGGGTCTACGTCAACCAGATCGGCGCCGACCAGCGCGGCTTCTTCGACTTCTACCGCACGAAGGTGCTGCCGCAGCTCCCGCACTGACAGGGCCCCAACTAGGCTCGCCCGCATGGAGATTCTGGGAGCCAGCCTGCGCGTCTGCGTCGACGACCTGGAGACCGCCGTCCCCTTCTACGAACGCCTGGCGGGCGGCAGAGCCCTCCGTTTCGAACGCGGCGGCGTCCAGGTGGCGGCCGTGGGCTGCTTCCTGCTGATGAGCGGCCCCGAGTCGCAGCTGGAGGTGCTGCGCAAGGTGGCGGCGACGATCGCCGTCGAGGACGTCGACGAGGCCCACCGGGTCCTGACCGAACTCGGCGCCCGCATCGTGGCAGGCCCGGTCCCGAGCCCGGTGGGCCGCAATCTGATCGCCGTGCACCCGGACGGCGCGGTGTACGAGTACGTGGACCGCCGCGGATGAGCCGCGGCGGCCCCGTGACGCCTCACGACGAGGACGGGCGCATCCGGAAGTCGTAGGCGTGCGGCAGCTCCTCGCCGCCGATCCGGTCCCACACCCGGCCGAGCCGCTCGTCGCCCTCGCGCAGGTCGGCGACCTCGAAGCCCTCGTCGAAGACGGCCCGCGCCTCGGCCCGCCGCCCCTCGGCGAGCAGCAGCTCGGCCTCCAGCAGCCGGAACCGGCCGCGCTCCCGGGTCGCCGGATGCAGCCGCCCCCACACCGAGCGCGCGTCCGCGGGGCGGCCTACCCGTAGCAGCGCCTCGATCGCCTCCCGGCCGAGCGCGGCGGTGGCGGCGGTCCAGGTCTCGCCGGGGTCGCGCCGCTCGTGGCACAGGTCGTCGAAGGCCTCGGCGTAACGGTCGGCGGCCCGCTCGTGGTGGCCGGCCTCCTGGTCGGCGACGGCCAGGCAGCGCAGCAACGGCCAGACGGACGGCGCCAGTTCCAGCGCCCGTTCCCAGCTGCGCACCGCCTGCGCCCGGTCACCGGCGTGCCACTGGGCGACGCCGAGGTGGTACTCGGTGAGCGGTCCTGCCGGGGCCGTCTCCAGCAGGTCCCGCCAGTGCGGGGCGACCAGCGACTCGCCGGGCGGCCGGACCCGGCGCGGTTCCGGGAAGGAGCCGGAGTGCAGCAGTTCCCGCCAGGGCTCCTGTGCCTCGTCGAGGGTGGACTCGGGGAAGGGCGTGCCCGGCAGCTTCCAGCCGGAGCGCAGCACTTCGAGCGCGCCCCAGCCGGATCCGGTGCCGAGGATCTCGCCCGGTTCGGCGTCGGCGTACGGCTTCCAGGCGGCGTAGGCGGCCTCGACGTCGGCGCGGGGCAGGACGGCCTCGAGCCGTTCCTCGGTCCGGCGGACGGCGGTGTCCCACTCCCCCGCCGGCGGCGGCGCGTCCAGCGGGCCGTACGACTCCAGCCACGCCACCTCGCTCTCCGCCTCCAGCCGTACGTGTTCGAGCTGCGTGCGGGCGAGACCGGCCTGGATCTCGCAGTAGCCGCCGGTGCCGGGTTCGGTCAGCCACTGCTGCCAGCGGCGCCCGCCGGGGCCCGCGCCCCAGACGAACAGCTTGCGGCCGCGCAGCACGTCGGTGGAGGTCTGCACCAGTCCGCCGCCGGACTCGTCGAGGGCGGCGATCCAGCGGCGCCGTCCGTCGGGCACCTCGTAGAAGTAGTCGGCGGCGTAGGTGCTGTTGAGGGGGTACGTCCGGTCGACGCCGTCGTACGCCGGGACGGGGACCCGGCGCAGCCGGCGCTCGTAGCCGAAGTACCAGGCCTCCTCGGCGGGGGCGAGCACCCGGCGCTCCTCGGGGACGGCGATGTTGGACCACCAGTAGGTCGGCGCCGGCCGCTCGTGCGGGTTGCGGATGCGCACGCCGACGTGCAGGAAGTCGGAGCCGTCCGGCAGCCACAGGTCGACCTGGAAGGGCAGGTCGCGCAGTCGTTCCCACTCCCACAGGCGCAGCATCTGGCCGCCGTCGGGGGCGGCCACGCGGGCGGCGTGCAGCGGCGCGCAGGAGAGGGTGGTGTGGCCGGTGGCGCCGATGTTCCACTCGATGCCGCCGGAGTACCAGGCGCCGTTGAGGGCGAAGTTGGCGGGCTGCAACACCGGGTTGCGGTAGAGGAGTTCCCGGCCCGTGGGCTTGTGCACGAGCGAGGCGACGCGGCCGCCGAGGCCGGGGAGCACGGTGGCGCGCAGCCGGTCGTTCTCGAGGACGAGCGCGTCGATCCGGCGCGGCTCGCGCGCTCTGCCGTAGCCGTCACGGACCCGGACCGGCAGCAGGCTGTGCAGCGGGGCGTAGCCGACCTGCCGCGCCATGTCGTGCGGCAGTTCGTTCCGGTCGCGGTCCTCGATGTGGTGGACCTCGTCGAGCGGGCGCAGCGCGGGCAGCGGGTTGTCCGGCCCGAGCGGCGCGGCGGGCAGCGTCAGTACCTCACGTCGGATCGTCGTCACAACGACCATGGAACCCGGTCGCCGGTGACCTGACCAGGGGCGGGTCCGGTCAGGATTGCGCAAAGGCGCCGGGTCGAAAACCTGTGTGCGGGCCACCGCCGGGCGACGTACTGTCGGTCGTTCGGCACCGCGGTCGCGCGGGTGGCGAGGAGTGCGCCGCACGCCGCCGGACAGCGAGGAGTACGGAAGACCGATGAGCGAACGGCACACCTACCGGGTGATCGTCCGGGGTACCTGGGACGGGCTGACCGATCAGGCGCGGGAGCGGCTGCTCGCCGAGGCGGCCGACCACGGGATGACGAGCATGCGGTTCACGGAGGAGGGCTCACTGTCGTACGAGCCGTCGCCGCTCAAGCACTTCTCGATGCGGTATGTGGTGGTCAGCGACGCGGAGGACGGCGAGGAGATGGCCGCCGCCATCGCGGAGGACCGCGCCGAGACGGCTCTGCGCGGCCTCGGCTACAGCTTCCGCGGACTAAGGTCGACCGTCACGGACCTGGACACCATGAAGATCAACCACAAGCCCGCATCTCGGCGGTGATCGCCCACCGTTCGTGGTCCCGCCAGGCTCCGTCGATGTAGAGCATGTCCGGCGAGTAGCCCTCCAGGCGGAAGCCGCAGGAGCGGGCGAGGGCGATGGAGGCGGTGTTGCCCGGCTGGGCGTTGATCTCCAGCCGGTGCAGGCCCATGGGTCCGAAGGCGTGGTCGACGACGAGGTTCAAGGCCTCCTTCATCAGCCCGCGCCCGACGGCGTGCGCGAAGGCGCCGTAGCCGAGGGCGCCGGACTGGAAGGCGCCCTCGACGATGTTGTTGATGTTGATGTATCCGGCGATGCGGCCGGAGTCCTTCTCGCAGACCAGGAAGCCGGCCCGCGCCGGATCGTCGATCAGCCGTCCCGCGTACGCGGTGTAGGCGTCGGCCGTGGCCGGCGGGTAGAGCCATGGGCGGTGCAGTTCCTGGCTCTCCCTGACGCGGGCCGTGAACTCCTCGGCGTCGTCCTGCGTGAAGTGGCGGATGCCGACGCGGGGTCCCTCGGCGAGGTAGCGGGATGCGGTGTGCTGCATCCCGCCACTCTATTCGGGCCCGTGCGCCCGCGACTCAGCCGGCCACGACCGGCAGCCGGAGCACTCCGGTGCCCCCCGGGGAGGCGGCCACCGTGACCGGCTTGACGCCCCGGTTCCCGAAGTAGGCGTCGTCGCTCGCCGCGATCACGAACCGCAGCCGGTGGCCCTGCTCGTATCGGTGCACGATGCCCGGCAGGGTCACCGTGAAGGACCGGGTCACGTCGGGCACGCGGACCGGTGCGACCAGCCGGTGCACCAGCGTCCGGGTGCCGTCGGGTGCCACGTCGTACAGCTTGGCGAACAGGACGAGCTTGTCGGCGGCGTCGGACGAGCGCTGGGTGCGCTCCGCCGCCGGCGAGTTCACCTTGAGCGTGGCCTGCGGAGCGCCGACCACGTCGACGGCGTGCGTCAGCGGCTCGCTGGTCCAGGCGAGATAGGTGCCCGGGGTGTCGTAGGGCGCGGGGTCGGGCAGGCCCAGGGCCCCGGCGAGGGAGCTCTCCGAATGGCTCGTGGGGATCGGCCAGTTGGTATAGGTACGGCTGCCGCGCGCGACCTCGTCGCGGTTGCCGACGAGTTTTCCGTCGCCCGAGAGGTACAGCCGCCGGGAGAGGGCGGGGACGTGGCCGGCCGTGGCGTAGGTGTGGTCGGGGTCGGTGATCCAGTCCCGGTAGTAGGCGAAGTCGGGGCCGGTGTCGGTGTCCCGGTTCCGGTGCAGGTAGCGGTCGAACCAGGCGAGGACCCGCCGGCCCACGTAGCTGGTCTCCAGGTTCCCCTGGGTCAGGTTCAGTTCGCCGGCGGCCGGGTCGGTGAGGCCTCCGCTGTGGCCCCAGGACTGCCAGATCATCTTGGTCTCGGTGCCCCGGGCCTTGAGGGTCCGGTAGGTGGCGGTGGCCTCGTTGAGATTGAACAGGCTGTCGGCCTGGCCCTGGATCAGCAGGGTGGGCGCCTCGACCCGGTCGAGGTAGGACACCGGGGAGACGCTGCGGGCGTAGGAGAGCAGCTGTCGTGTGCGGTCGGCGGGGTAGCTGCCGGAGTTGAGGGTGCGGATGGTGTCGCAGGCCCGGGTGACGAAGTGCAGGCAGGTGAGGGAGTTGACGCGGGAGGGGTCCAGGGCGGGCTGGGTCAGCGGCTGGCTCTCGCCCATGAGGTAGAAGCCGTTGGTCCACTGCCACTTGAAGGCGCCGGGCACAGCGGTGGCGCCGGCGGCGTTGTTCGGGTCGAGGGAGTAGGCCAGGTCGTTCCAGGTGATCAGCGGGATCAGGGCGTCGACGCGATGGTCCACGGCCGCCGTGGCGAGCTGGATCGCGCCGCCGTAGGAGCCGCCGATCATGCCGACGCGCGGGTCGCCGGTGCCGTCGAGGGTGACGTAGTCGGCGCGGGTGCCGTCGTCGGCACTCCGGCTGCCGGCGAGGAAGTCGACCAGCCCGGAGGCGGCCCGGCCGTCGATGCCGGGGTCGTCGAGGGAGATCAGACAGCCGGATCTGCCGAAGCCGAGGCCGGAGTAGACGAGGGCGACGTATCCGCGCCGGGCGAAGGCCTTGCCGATGGCGTCCGTCGAGCCGTCGTCCTTGCTGCCGCCGAACCCGTTGGTGGCGAGGACGGCGGGCGCCGGGTGGGCGCGGTCCACGTCGGCGGGCCGGTACAGGTCGGCGTCGACGGTGCAGGTGCGCTCGCCGGCGCGGACGGTGAACTTCAGCGGGGTCACGCCGTACTGACCGTCGGCGGACGCGGGGGTGGTGAGCGTGAGGGGTGCGGTGAGCGCGGCCGAGAGAGCGAGGACGAGGGCGGCGCGGGATCTGGGCACACGACGGGACACAAGGCCTCCACACTGAGGGCAACCCGACTTACCGACCGGTAAGTACCGGCCGGAATCATGCTGTGACACGTGTCAGACCGCGTCAATCGCTCAAACGGAGGTTTCTTGACGGAGATTCAGTGGAGCTCGAACGGCCGGCGCGATGGCCCTCGGCCGGCGGTACGTCATCCGGACGCCCTGGAGACGCGCCGCTGCCCTCACGGTCAGCGCAGCGCGGGCGCGTCCAGCGTCAACGTGCCCGCGTCCGCGTCGAGTTCGGCCGCCACCCCGAAGGGGATCGTCGACGCCCCTTCGCAGTGGCCGAACCCGAACTCCTCCGCGACGGGCACCCCGAGCCCGCCGAGCCGGTCGGCGAACAGGGCCCGCACCCGGTCGGGGCCGTCGCAGTCCTTCCACGATCCGAGGAGCACCCCGCGCATCCCGTCCACCCATCCGGCGCGCAGCAGCTGGGTGAGATAGCGGTCCAGGCGGTAGGTCTCCTCGCCCACGTCCTCCAGGCACAGCAGGCCACCGGCCGCCGAGGGCCGCGCGGACGGGGTGCCGAGGTCGGCGGCGAGCAGCGCCAGGCAGCCGCCGAGGGTGACGCCCCGGGCCCGCCCGGGAACCAGGGCGGTTCCGTCGGAGGCGATGGTGCGGACCGTCTCGGGCTCGAACAGGGTCGCCTTCAGATGCTCCTGTGCCCGGGCGTTCTTGACGAAGTCGACGCCGGCCGCCATCGGCCCGTGCAGGGTGACCAGGCCCAGGCGGGTGGCGAAGGCCTCGTGCAGCGCGGTGATGTCGCTGAAACCGACGAACACCTTCGGTCCCGCCGCCCGCATCGCGTCCCAGTCGAGCAGGTCGACCATCCGCTGCACCCCGTAGCCGCCCCGGGCGCACAGCACCGCGTCCACCTCCGGATCGCACCACGCGCGCTGGAGGTCGGCGGCGCGGTCGGCGTCGGTGCCGGCCAGGTAGTCGAACGTGCCGTGCCGGTCCAGCACATGGGAGGCCACCACCGGCTCCAGGTCCCAGCCGCGCAGCACGTCGAGACCGGCCTGCAGCCGTTCCTCGGGCACCGGCCCGCTGGGCGCGACGACGGCCACCCGAGCGCCGGGGGCGAGCCGCGCGGGGCGCAGCAGTTCCTTCATGTGTCGAGCTCCAGGGTCGGGATGCCTGCCGGGGCCAGGCCGAACACCTGAGCGTACAGCGACAGCTCCGCCTCCAGCGCCCGCACCATGGTCCCGGCCCGCCGGAACCCGTGCCCCTCGCCCTCGAACGTGAGGTACGCGTGCGGCACTCCCCGTCCCTTGAGCCGGGAGAGGAACCGCTCGCACTGCACCGGCGGGCAGATCACGTCGTCCAGGCCCTGGAGCAGTAGGAAGGGGGCCGTGATCCGGTCTGCGTGCTCGGCGGGCGAGCGTTCGGCGTACCTTTCCGGCACCTCGGCCAGCGGTCCGACCAGGCTCTCCAGGTACTGCGACTCGAAGTCGTGCGTCTCCCCCGTGCCCCAGCCGGTCAGGTCGAGGATCGGGTAGATGATCGTGCCGCAGGCGTAGACGTCGGTGGCGGCCAGGGAGGCTGCGGCGGTCCAGCCGCCCGCGCTGCCGCCCCGGATCGCGAGCCGCGCGCGGTCGGCGGTGCCCTCCTCGGCGAGCGCGAGGGCGACGGCCGCGCAGTCCTCGACGTCGACGACACCCCACTGCTCGCGCAGCCGGTTGCGGTACTCCCGGCCGTGCCCGGTCGAGCCACCGTAGTTGACCTCGGCGACGCCGATGCCCCGCGAGGTGAAGTAGGCGATCTCCAGGTCGAGTACGAGCGGGGCCCGGCTGGTGGGTCCGCCGTGCGCCCACACGACGTAGGGCGGCAGCTCACCGTCGGGCGCCCGGCACCCGGGGTTGCGGGGCGGGTAGATATGGGCGTGGACGTCGCGGCCGCCTGGTCCGGAGAACGTGCGGATCAGCGGCTCGGGACAGTACGCGGGGTCGACCGCGTCCTCGTGGGCCGCGCCGATCACCCGGGTGCGCCCGGTGCGGGTGTCCAGCTCCACGACTTCGTAGGCGCTGCTCGGACCGGCCCCGACCGCCACCACCCGCTCGCCGTGCGCCGCGAGCGTGGCGTCGAACTCGCTCCAGGGTCCCACCGCATCGACGACCTCGCCGGTCTCCGGGTCGAGTATGCCGAGAGCGGCGGCGCCCCGCCCGTGGAGGACGGCGATCAGCCCACTGTCCAGCGGCGCGAACCAGCGCTGGCCGACCTTCCACAGCGGCCCGCCGAACTCCTCCTCGCGGGGGCACAACGGCCGCGAGCCGCGGTGGGGATCGGCCTGGTACAGGTTCCACCAGCCGCTGCGGTCGCTGACGTACAGCAGCGAACCGTCGGCGGCCCACTCGGCCTGGGGAATGGACTCCTCGGGACCGCCGCCGCAGGTCCAGCTCTCACCGAAGGTGCCGTCCCCGGCGACCTCGGCCATCACCAGCTCCGTGCCGTCCCACGGCATCCGGGGGTGGTCCCAGGCCAGCCACACCGCCCGACGCCCGTCGGGCGAGAGACGCGGGCCGGTCACGAACCGGTGCCGTTCGCCGGTGAGTTCGCGCACCGCGCCGCGGTCCTCGGCCGCCGAGCCGTCCAGGGGTACGGCGGCCAGGACGCGCCGTACGTCGCTGGGCCCGTCACCGGTGAACTCCTCCAGCACGCACCAGACTTCGCCCCGCTCCGGGACCAGCTGCGGGTCCGCCCAGCGCAGTCCGCCACCGAGGGTCGAGACCGGCGTGAGCGGGCGCGGCTCGCCGCCGGGCTCGTACCGGTAGAGCCGCTGGTCGGCGAAGTTCACGAACACCACCAGCGGCGCGCCGTCCTGGACCGTCCCGGCCCACGGCCGGCCGCCGTACTCGATGACCCGGCTGCGCACGTTCCACGGCGCGTCCAGGACCGACTCCTCCGTCCCGCCCGCCCGTCGCCCGCCACCGCCCTTCAAAGGAGGGGCTTCGCCCCGCACATCCTCATTGCGCCGCCGCACCAGCGTCCGCCGGCCGCCCTCGGTGGGCCGTGGCTCGGTCCACCACACCTCGTCGCCGACGAAGCCCACGAACTCCGGCCTGCCATCGTGCGCGGCGGCGAGGGCCGCGTCGATCGGCGACGGCCAGGAACCGTACGGCAGGGTCTGCACGTTCTCCCCCATGTGGTCAGGCGGTCCGCAGGAAGCGGTCCAGGACACGGACACCGAAGTGCAGCGCCTCGACGGGAACCCGTTCGTCGACGCCGTGGAAGAGGGCGTTGTAGTCGAAGCCCTCGGGCAGCTTCAGCGGCGAGAAGCCGTAGCCGGTGATGCCGAGCCGCGAGAACTGCTTGGCGTCGGTGCCGCCCGCCATGCAGTACGGCACCACGTGCCCCTCGGGCGCGAACTCCTCGACGGCGGCGCGCATCGCCCGATAGGTCGACGAGTCGACCGGTGCCTGGAGGGCCACCTCCCGGTGGTGGAACTCCCAGTCCACGTCCGGTCCGGTCAGCTGGTCGAGGGTGGCGCGGAACTCCTCCTCGCCGCCGGGCAGATAGCGCCCGTCGACATGGGCGACGGCCTCCCCCGGAATCACGTTGATCTTGTAACCGGCCTCGAACATGGTGGGGTTGGCGCTGTTGCGCAGGGTGGCCTCGACGAGCCGGGCGGCCGGGCCGAGCTTCTCCAGCAGCGCGTCCACGTTCCGCAGGTCGGCCTCCACGCCGTACAGGGCGGCGAGTTCGGCGAGGGCCGCGCGGACGGTCGGGGTGAGGCGCAGCGGCCACTCGTGGGCGCCGATCCGGGCGACGGCGGCGGCGAGCCGGGTCACCGCGTTCTCCTTGTTGACCTTGGAGCCGTGGCCCGCGCGACCGCGCGCGGTCAGCTTCAGCCAGGCGGTGCCGCGCTCTCCGGCCGCGATGGGATAGATCTGCCGTCCGGCGCCGTCGTGGAAGGTGTAGGCCCCGGACTCGCTGACGCCCTCGGTGCAGCCCTCGAACAACTCCGGGTGCTCGTCGGCCAGGAAGCCGGAGCCGTCCTCGGCGCTGGCCTCCTCGTCCGCCGTGAACGCGATCACCACGTCGCGGCGGGGCCGCACACCCAGCCGGGCCCAGGAGCGGACCACGGCGAGGATCATCGCGTCCATGTTCTTCATGTCCACCGCGCCCCGGCCCCACACGACGCCGTCGCGGATCTCACCGGAGAACGGGTGCACGCTCCAGTCCGCGGCCTGAGCGGGCACCACGTCCAGGTGGCCGTGGACGAGCAGCGCGGGCGCCGACGGGTCGGTGCCCTCTACCCGGGCGACGACGTTGGTCCGGCCCGGGGTGCGTTCCAGCAGCAGCGGCTCCAGGCCGGCACCGGAGAGCTGTTCGGCGGCGTACTCGGCGGCCGGGCGCTCCCGGCAGTCGCCGCCGCCCCGGTTGGTGGTGTCGATGCGGATCAGGTCGGACGTGAACCGGACGACCTCGTCCAGCGCCGGCGCGTCAGCCATACTGCTCCTCCACCGCGGACGAGGCGATCGTGGTGACCGCCTTGAAGGTCCGGATTCCCTCGAACATGGTGTCGCTGGTGTAGGCCACCTTGCGCTCGCCGACGCGGGCCACGCCGGGGACGACGGTGGCGGCCATGGCGAGGTGCTCGGCGTCGAACTCCAGCGCGATCGTGAACGGCCCGCCGGTCACCGGCTCGTGACGGACCGCCAGGGACGCCGCCTCCTTGGCCGCCGCGCGGATGTCGGCGGCGGTGCGGGCCGGCGTACGGCACACGGCCGCGTACCGCGACACATGGTCCTTCACCGCGACCTTCAGCGCCTCGGGGGCGTACCCGAGCGCGTCCTCGCAGGCCAGGTCGTCGCCGGTGACCAGGACGACCGGCACACCGTACTCGGCGACCACGTGCGCGTTGAGCAGGCCCTCGCTGGCCCGTACGTCGTTCAGCCACACCCCGGTGATGGAGTTGGCCAGGTAGGTGTGGGCGAGCACGCCCTCCATGCCGGCGCCCGCGTGGTAGCCGATGAAGGCGATCCCGTCCACGTCGCCGTGCTGCACGCCCTCCACCATGGACAGCGACTTGTGCCGCCCGGTGAGCATCTGGGCCCGCTCGTCCAGCCGTTCGAGCAGCAGATTGCGCATGGACCAGTGGGCCTCGTTGATGAGGACCTCGTCGGCGCCGCCGTCGAAGAAGCCCAGCACGGCTGCGTTGACATCGGAGGTGAACATCGACCGGCACCGCTCCCACTGCGGTGTCCCCGGCAGCACGTCGGCGGGCCAGGTCACCCCGGTGGCGCCTTCCATGTCGGCGCTGATGAGGATCTTCATGCGAATGACGCTACATGCCGCCGAACATGCTGGCCAGGAGCCACACAACTACCACAGGTCCATACCGCTGACGTCAGTCACCGAGGGAAAGTCCGGCCCCTTGACCGGCTTTCCGCGGATCACCGCCCCGCCTGCTCGCCGACCGCGCCGTGTCGAGCGACCCGCTACGCCTGTGCCCGCCCGCCCGGTGCGGTCGTCACCGTCGGGGACATGGCCGCAGGGGCGGTGAACAGCGCGCGGACGGCGGCGCGGAAGGCGCCGCCGACGAGGCCGCGGACGTATTCCGAGATGGCGGTGGTCGCGCTGACCCGTTCCTCGCTGTTCGGATCGCAGGGCTCCCGATCCATCGTTGGCGCACCCACCACCGCACGCAACCTGCACGCACGGGCCGCACGAACTGAGCGTCACGTCACGCGTCGGGCGGCACGGCTACTGGTCGCGCTTGGGCCAGATGGGGCCCTGGTCGGTCCAGATGACACCCTTGTTGCGGCAGAGGCAGAAGGGGTGGCCGACGGGATCGGCGTAGACGCGGAAACCGTAGCCGTCGGGGCCGGTGCAGTCCCGCTGCAGGGTCGCGCCGAGGGCCAGGACTCGGCGCTGTTCGGCCTCGATGTCGTCGACCTCGAAGTCGAGGTGGAACTGCTTGGGGTGCTCGCTGTCGGGCCACTGCGGGGCGCGGTAGTCCTCCACCTGGGTGAAGGCCAGTTCGATCTCGCCGAACCGGATACCGGCCCAGTTCTCGTCGCTGCCCTCCTTGACCGGGAGCCCCGTCACCTCGGAGTAGAAGGCTGCCAGCTTCATCGTGTCCGGGCAGTCGATGATGAAGTCGGTGAGTCGTAGCATCCCGCGATCTTGCCACAAGATCAAATGACCCGGACTTCGAGACAGGCCCTTAGGCGGCCTGCTGGGAGGCGGCCGCGGCGGGGCGCAGGTCGTCCAGGGTGAGCGGGTGCGCCGGCGGGCCGGGCAGGACGACACGGCGGGTGGTGTGCAGGTCGGCGCCCACCTGGAGCAGTTCGCCCGGCTCCATCAGGCGCCAGTCGGGGTTGTCGTCCATGCGTTCGCTGGCGACGACCACGGCGGGACGGTCGGCCAGCGGGGCGGCGTGGACCCGCATCCGACCGTGGCTGCCGCTGTGGTCCAGGTGCCGCGAGCCGTACGGGCCGCCCGCCGGGCGCTGAAGGACGTACAGCTCGTGCGTGGCGGGGTAGCGCAGCGCCCACAGCCGGTCGGGGGTGATGAGGACGAGGTTGAGGGCGAAGACGGGCAGGTTCCGGGCGATCCAGCGGGTGGCCTGCTCGATGCCGGCGGCGACGTCACCGCCGTGGCGCCGGGTCTCCCGGGTGATGAGGGCGAAGAACCGCTCGGAGTCGGTGTCCCCGCGGACCAGGGCCCGGTCCTCGCCCAGGTGGTCGTCGAGCCGGTCGAGTCCCTCGATGACCCCGTTGTGCGCGAAAAGCCGCCCGTCCTGCTCGAAGGGGTGGGTGTTGCGGGCGTCCAGGCTGCCGGTGGAGGCGTAGCGCACATGGGCGAGGAAGGTGGCGGACTCCACCTGCCGGGCGTCCTCGGCGAAGGCGCGGTCGGCGTAGGCCGCGATCGGCGCCTTGTCGACGTGCGGGGTGCCGTCGGCGGAGAAGTAGCCGAGACCGGTGCCGTCGGGGTCGCGGTGGCTCTGCAGGCTGAGGCTGTCCGGGGCGTCGAGGAGCCAGAACGTGGCGTGCGTGCGCCGCGGGGCGCTGCTGAGGCCGAACAGGCGGCACATCGGGTACCTCCTCGGTCAGTGGCGCCCGGGGCGGCGTACGTTCTTCGTCTCCGCGCCATGAGCGAAGTTGCTGGTGTCGTCGGCGCTGCGATGCGGCTCCGGCTGCTTCTCCAGCCGGGTCAGGACGCGGCGCAGGTCCTCCAGGAGCAGGTCGGCCAGGTCGTGGCTGAAGCCGTTGCGGACCACGATGCGCAGCACGGCGAGGTCGGTCCGGTCCTTCGGGAAGGTGTACGCGGGCACCAGCCAGCCGCGTTCCCGGAGTGCGGCGGAGACGTCGAAGACGCTGAAGTTGCCGATGTCCTCGCGCACCCGGAAGGCGAAGACGGGGATCTCGTCGCCGTGAGTGATCAGTTCGAACGGGCCGAGATCCGCGATCTCGGCGGCCAGCCGGGTGGCGACGTCACGGCAGGTCTGCTGCACCCTCCGGTAGCCGTCGAAGCCCAGCCGCAGGAACGTGTAGTACTGGGCGACGACCTGGGCGCCCGGCCGGGAGAAGTTCAGCGCGAAGGTCGGCATGTCGCCGCCGAGGTAGTTGACGTGGAAGACCAGGTCGTCGGGGAGGGCGTCCCGGTCGCGCCACAGGGCCCAGCCGACTCCGGGCATGACCAGGCCGTACTTGTGGCCGGAGGTGTTGATGGAGGCGACCCTCGGCAGCCGGAAGTCCCACACCAGGTCCGGGTCGAGGAAGGGGGCGATCATCCCTCCGGACGCGGCGTCGACGTGGACGGGGATGTCCAGGCCGGTACGGGACTGAAGATCGTCCAGGGCGGCCGCGATGCCGGCGACCGGTTCGTAGCTGCCGTCGAAGGTGGAGCCGAGCACGGCGACGACCCCGATGGTGTTCTCGTCGCAGAGCTCGACGGCCTTCTCGGGCGTGAGGTGGAACCGGTCCCCCTCCATCGGCACATAGCGCGGCTCGACCTCGAAGTAGTCGGCGAACTTGTCCCAGCAGATCTGCACGTTGATGCCCATGACGAGGTTGGGCCGCTCGGTGGACTTTCCCTCGGCGCGGCGCCGGTGCTGCCAGCGCCGCTTGAGGGCCAGTCCGCCGAGCATCGCCGCCTCGCTCGATCCGGTCGTCGAGCACCCGATCGCGTGCCGCGGGTCCTCGGCGTGCCACAGCCGGGCGAGCATGTGGACGCACCGCAGTTCGAGCTCCGCGGTCTGCGGATACTCGTCCTTGTCGATCATGTTCTTCTGGGCACACTCGGCCATCAGCCGCAGGGCCTGCGGTTCGGCCCAGGTGGAGACGAACGTCGCCAGGTTCTGCCGGGCGTTGCCGTCGAGCATCAGCTCGTCGTGCACCACCTGGTAGGCGGTGTCCGGATCCATCTGCCCCTGCGGCAGCGCGTAGCGCGGCACCCGCAGGGGCTCCCGGCTGAAGAGCGGATTGACCGCCAGGTCCCGGCTCTCACCGCGGTGGCCAGGGGAATGCCTCACCGTCATGCCCGCTCCGTCCTCCATGCGTCGTCGGTGTCGCCGATGGATCTTCGCGTGTGTGAGTGCCCGGACCGTCCAGGCGGTCGGTTCAGCGCTCCAGGAAGTCGAAGAGCTCTTCCCAGCGGTCGGTGATCGTCTCCGGGTCGAACCGTCGTGCGCTGCGCAGCGCCTGCTCACCCATGGAGTCGCGCAGCTGCTCGTCGGACATCAACCGGACCAGATGGCGGGCGAGTTCGAAGGTGTTGCCGGGCCGGGCCAGCAGCCCGTCCTCCTCGTGGCCGACGATCTCTCGCACCCCGGGCGCACAGTCGAACGCCACACACGGCACGCCGCACGCCATCGCCTCGAGCAGCACCAGCGGGAACCCCTCGCCGCGCGAGGACTGCACGAACACCGAGGAGGCGCGCAGCGCCCCGGGCACGTCGTCGGTCTGCCCGGCGAAGTCCACCGAGTCCTCCAGCCCGAGGTCGGCGCACCGCTGCCGCAGCTCCGCCTCGGCCTCTCCCTTGCCGTAGATGCGCAGGGTCCAGCCGGGCTGCCGCTGCGCGGCCTCGGCCCAGGCGTCCAGGAGCAGGTCGACGCCCTTCTCGTGGGAGAGCCGGCCGATGCTCGCGACCACCTTCTCGGTGCGCTGCGACGGGGTGTCGGGCACGATCGGCAGCGGGTTCGGCATGAAGCCGAGGTTGTTCAGTCCCTCGCCGACCCAGCGGTCCGCGTCCTCCTGGGTGAGGGCCAGCAGCCGGTCGACGTCCTTGAAGTACTTCTTCACCCGTGCGAACCGGGAACTCTTGCGGCAGGTCTCGAAGGACTCGTGGGTCATGCCGATGACGCGGTGTCCGGCGGTGTCCGCGAGCGCCACCCACTCCATCGCCCACACCTGCGCGACGATGATGACCGCGCCGGGCCGGGCGGCTCGGAACAGCGTCGTGAGCCGGGCGGCGGCGGTGCGCATATGGGCCTCGTGCCGACGGACGGCCGGGTCGGCGGGGCCCAGCAGGCGGCGTGCCCGGGGGCGGCCGGGCGGCCGGCGGGCGTACAGCGTCTCCGTCCGGAACGGGGGCTCGCCGAGGTCCATCGGATGGTGGGCGGGGGCGATGCCGACGACGGTGACCCGGTGGCCCCGGTCGGCCAGCAGCCGGGCCATCTGGGTCTGCCAGCGGCCCACGCCGCCGAGTTCGTTGACCTCGTTGGCCACGAAGAAGATGTCGCGCTGGGTCATCGGGCCTCTCCCGCGGGGCCGAAGAAACGGTCCACGATCTGCGCCGCGGCGTCCCCGCGGTCGTACTCACCGTACTTGTCCACGAACTCCTTCAGCCGCGCCTCGTGGACGGCGCCCACGGTGCCCAGGTCGCCGAGCACGTCGAAGAGTTCCTCGGCGGTGCGCGGTACGGGGCCCGGCGCCTCGGACAGCAGGTCGAAGTAGGTGCCCCGGGTGTCCTGGGCGTACTCCTCCCAGTCGTGGACGTAGAACACGATGGGCCGCTGGAGCAGGGCGTAGTCGAACATCACCGAGGAGTAGTCGGTGATCAGGGCGTCGGCGAGCAGCATCAGCGGGGTGATGTCCGGCTCGGCGCTGACGTCGATCACACTGCCGGCCACCGACGGGGGCAGGGTGAGACGGTTGAGGTAGTGCGCCCGCACCAGCAGGGTGCAGTCGTCGCCGAAGCGGGCGGCGAAGTCCTCCACGTCGAACGGGAACTCGAAGTCCTTCACACGGCCGTCGGAACCGGCGCGGAACGTGGGCGCGTACAGCAGCACCCGCCGGTCGGGGTCGATGCCGAGGCGTTCGGCCAGCCGCTGCGCCTCGGGGTTGGACGCGGCGCCCTGCCGGGCCCGCACCAGGGCGTCGTTGCGCGGGTAGCCGGTGCGCAGCAGCTTGTGCTCGGGGATGCGGTAGGCGCGGGCCAGGGTGCGTACGTCGTGCTCGCTGCGCACCACGAAGTGGTCGAAGCGGTCCAGGGCCTGCTGGTAGGAGCGCTGTTCCGGCTCGGACAGCATCCTCAGGCCCGGCTCGTCGAAGCCCATCCGCTTGAGCGCGGAACCGTGCCAGGTCTGGATGTACGTCGTCTCCGGGCGCTTGGTCAGGCGCAGCGGGAAGCCCTGGTTGTCGATCCAGTACTCGGCCTGGGCGAGCGCCTTGAGGTAGCCCCACGACCAGCGGCGCACCAGCTCCGCGTCCTTCGGGAAGCCCTCAGGGCGCTCACCGGCGTACGACCAGATCGGGGTGATCGGCGCGCCGCGGCGCCGCAGCTCCTCGTAGATCGCGCGCGGGCTGTCGCTGTACTGCTTGCCGAGGTGGCTCTCGAAGACGACGGTGCCCTTGCGGACGGGCAGCCTGGTCAGCATGCGCTCGTAGACCTGGAGCTTGCGGGTGCCGGAGTTCAGGTCCCGGCGCAGGGCCCGGAGCCTGCGGTAGGCGCCCTTGGCGGCGCGCGCGGGGCGGCCGTGCAGGTTGCGCTCCACGGCGGCGCGCCCGGTGCGGGCGAGCCGGCTGTGCTGGGTGAGCCGGAAGGCCAGGTGGCCCTTGGCGGACACCTGGGCCTCGAGGCGGTCCGCCATGAGCCGGGTGAGCCGCGGCCGGACGGGGACGTCGTCGGCGTGCTCCAGGTCGACGGCGCCGACGGTGAGCCGGCTGGTGGTCCGCTTGCCGTCCGCGGTGAGGTGCAGCCGGACGTCCCAGACGTCGTCGACGATGCCGAGCGGCCTCAGCCGCCGGGCCAGCGGCACCTCGGCCCGCCAGGCGATCACGTCGCCCTGGTGGCGCGGGGCGGGCACCGGGAAGGTGAAGGTCTGCAGGCTGCGGCGGCGGGCGCGGAACTCCAGCTCGGCGGTGAGCTTCGCCCCCGGGGCGATGGTGTGCAGCGGGTTGACGACCTCGCCGGCGAGCACCACGTCGCCGCCGCGCGCGGTGTACTCGGTGAGCCGGTTGCGCAGGTACATCTGGTTGAGCTGCTTGGCGTGGTAGCCGAGCGTGGTGACGTCCAGGACGGAGCGCATCTCGTCGTCGTCGAGGTAGCGGTCGGTCCAGTAGATCCGGCCGTCCCGCTCGGTCAGCGGCGCGGAGATCTTGTTGCGGTTCAGCAGCGTGTCGATGGCCGGCATCAGGTCGGTCCAGTCCTCGCGCAGCAGCAGCTGGGCGCAGATGGCGTGGACGCGGTCGAGCTCGGCGTAGGCGGCCTCGGGGAAGTCCTGGACGTAGTCGCGGGCCAGCTCGGCGAAGCGGTGCCGGTAGTCGTCGTCGAGGAACGGCAGTTCCCGCAGGTACAGCACCAGGTCGTGCTTGAGGAACTTGATGTCCTTGCGCAGCTTCAGCTCGTCCTGGCCCTGGCGGTCCAGGATGGCGTCGATACGGCGGTGGATCTCGACGCGGTCGGCGAAGTTGCTGATCTCGTTGCGCCGGTTGCTGATCGACTTCACGGACGTCTTCTGGACCACGTTCCAGAAGTAGACCGTGTTGGGGATGAGCGTGATCCGGCGCGCGGCCAGGTAGGCCTGGGCCGAGAAGAGCAGGTCCTCGTAGTGGATGCCGCGGGGGAAGGCGAGGTCGTTGCCGAGGAGGAAGTCGCGCCGGTAGCACTTGTTCGTCGACAGGGTGTCGAAGACGAACAGGTCCGGCAGCTCGGCGACGGAGTCCAGGGTGCGGGTCTCGCGGTACAGCCAGGGGTACCACTGGACCCGCTTGTCGTGCCGGCTGTCGGTGTGAACCCGGACACACAGGGCGGAGACGAGGTCGGCGTCGGTGCGGTCGGCGGCCTCGACCATGTTGCGGCACGCGTTGCGTTCCAGCGTGTCGTCGCTGTCCAGGAACATCACGTACCGGCCGCGGGCCACCTTCACGCCCTGGTTGCGCGGCTCTCCGCAGCCGCCGCTGTTCTCGGGCAGCCGGATGGCGCGGACCTTGTCGGGGTGGGCCGCGGCGAGCGCTTGCGCGACCTCGTAGGAGCCGTCCGTCGAGCAGTCGTCGGCGATGATCACCTCGACATTGCGCAAGGTTTGCTCAAGGACGGAACCAACGGCCGTCGGAAGTCGCTCTTCGTCGTTGTAGACGATGACGACAACACTGACGTCCGGCTCGGGCGCGACGGTCGACACGGCCACCTCTCGTCTCTGTTCCGTTCGGCGTGGGGTGGACGTAACCCTACAGGCTGTAGGGAGCACGCCGATCCCCGCCCCCTCCAAACTACGTCAATGCGACAATACGCCGTCCCACTGACACGCAGAGCGCCCGCCCCGGGCGCCCCTCACCGGGCGCGGCCCGCCACGAGCCACTTCGAGGGCAGGTCGATCCGGCGACCGTCGGGTGCGAACTCGGTCGTGGCCAGCGGGAGTTCGCCGTCGTCGAGCACGGTGAGGCCGGCCGCGCGCAGATACTCCGGCACGGCGGCGTCGGCCACCTCACCGGGGGCGATGCCGTGCCGGAAGACCGGGGCGAGCTTGGCCGGGGGCCCGGCGGGGTCCTGCGCCAGCCGGCCCAGGATCGGCCGGGCCGCCTCGGACAGCTCGACGAGGAAGACCCGGCCGTGCTCACCGGCGAGGACGGCGAGGCAGTCCACGAGCGACTGCCGGTCGTCCGGCTCGCACTGGTGCAGTACGCCGCGCATGTAGACGTTGACGTCACCGAGCTCGGCGTGCAGGCTCTCGGCCTCGGCCTTGTCGGCCGCGTCCAGCACCCGGTACGCGGCCCGTCCGCCGGGGTCGGCGTGCCGGGCGTGCTCGATGGCCGAAGCGGCGATGTCGGCGCCTACGACGCGCGGGAAGCGGCCGGCGAGGAAACGGGTCTGGGTGCCGTTGCCGCACCCGAGGTCGACGAGGGGCAGTTCCGGGTCGGTGAGGTGCGGTGCGAACAGCGGGAGCTGGAGGCCGGCGGCGAGCGCCGGCTCGGAGTCCCAGAACACCGCCCCCGGCTCGTCCGGCACCTCGGCCCAGAACCCCTCCCACGCCTGGCGGTACCGACTGGTCACGCTCATGCCCAACTCCCCTGCGTACGGCGATCATGTGTCCTGAGTGACGGGCCAGTACGGTCTATCGCGCGGAGATCCCGCTCACAAGCGCCCGACACATTCCTTCACCGCCACGCGCGACTCGTACACGCCGGTGCACCGGCTGCGCATGTCGGGTGGTGCGTGGGCGTACGTGGGGGCGCGCGGGTGCGACCGCGTGCGGGGGTCCGGTGTGTGCGGTGTGTGCGCGGGGCGTGACGGGTGCGCGGGGCGCGGGGTATGCGCCGGGCCGGGCTCAGCGGCGGGGCAGGGTCAGTTCGAACCAGACCGTCTTGCCGGCTGGGGTGCGGGTGGTGCCCCACTCGCGGGCCAGGGCACTGACCACGCGCAGGCCGCGGCCCGACTCGTCGGTGGGGCCGGCGCTCAGCAGGGTGGGCAGGTCGTGGTCGTCGTCCTCGACCTCGCACAGCAACGTGTCACTGCGGACCAGGCGCAGCTCGACGGGCCGGCCGTGGGAGTGCCGTACCGCGTTGGTGACGAGCTCGCTGACCATCAGCTCGGCGGGGTCGGCCAGCCGGGCCAGCCCCCATGCGTGAAGCTGCTCGCGGACCGCCGCGCGGGCGCGGCCCACCTCTGCCGGGCCCTGGCTCAGGCGCCACTCGGCCACGTCCTCCGGCTCGATGCCGCCCAGACGGACCAGCAGCAGGGCCACGTCGTCCTTGCGGCCCCCGCGTGTGGCCAGCGCGCGGATGATCGTGTCGCAGGCGTCGTCCATGGACGCGGCCGGGTGGGCGGCGGACTCGCAGAGTGTGGCGAGCCCCACACCGATGTCCTCGCCGCGCACCTCGACCAGCCCGTCGGTGCACATGACCAGGCGGTCGCCGGGCCGCACCCGCACCCGTACCGCCTCGAAGGGCACCCCGCCCACGCCGATGGGCGCCCCCGTGGGCAGCTCCAGCAGCTCGCTGCGGCCGTCATCGGCGCGCACCAGGACGGGCGGGATGTGGCCCGCGTTGGCGAGGTGCAGTTCGCTCGCGATGGGGTCGTAGACGGCGTAGAGGCAGGTCGCGAGGTAGGTGTCGCCGAGCCGCTGGGCGAGGTCGTCGAGGTTGCGCAGCAGCTGGGCGGGCGGCAGGTCGAGCGCCGCCATGGTCTGCACGGCCGTACGCAACTGCCCCATCATCGCGGCCGAGTTCAGCCCGTGGCCCATCACGTCGCCGACGACGAGCGCGGTGCGGGCGCCGGGCAGCTTCACCGAGTCGAACCAGTCGCCGCCGACCCGGCCGAGCAGCGTGCCCGGCAGATAGCGGGTGGCGATGTCGCAGCCCGCCATCCGCGGCGGAATGTGCGGCAGCATGCTGTCCTGGAGGGTCTCGGCGACGCTCTCCTGGTACGTGTACATGCGGGCGTTGTCGAGCACGAGGCCCGCGCGGGCGGCGAGCTCGGCGCCGGTGACCCGGTCCATGTCGTTGAACTCGGCCCGCTCGGGGTGGCGCAGCAGGATCATGAAGCCGAGGACGACGTTGCGCGCCTTCAACGGGACGACGAGCATCGAGCGGTGGGTGATCAGCGGCCGGATGTCGCGCTTCTCGAACTGCGAGGCGATGGCGTGGCCCATCTCCTCGCTGATGCGGGGCACGAGCACGGGCTCGCCGCTCGTCATGCACTGGAAGAACGGGGTGTGCGCGGGGAACGGCATGGCCTCGCCGACCGGCACCACGTCGTCCCAGCGGCCGGGCTCGTCGGTGTGCTCCAGGGCCACCCGGTGCCACATGGTGGTCGTGTCGGGCACGCCCTCGGGGAACCCCTCCCCGGCGACGACCTGCTCACGCAGATAGGTGCCGGCGACATCGGTGAAGCGCGGTACGACGGCCTTGCTGACCTCGACGATGGTCCGCGCGAGGTCGAGCGAGGTGCCGATCCGGCCGCTGACCTCGGTGAGGAACTCCAGGCGTTCGCGGACGGCCGCGTACTCCAGGTCGACGCCCTCGTCGTCGGTGGCCTCCTCCGGCGCGGGCAGGCCCTGGGCGGCGGCCCGGGCGGCCCGCTCGCGGCGGGCCCTGCGCTCGGCGCGGCGGGCCACGCCCCAGTCGGGGGTGACGGGCACCCGGTCGTTCTGGCTGAACTCCAGGACCGGATAGCCCAGTTCGAGGACCTGGGCGACGATCCGGGCGCTCTCGTCGACGCTCATGCTGGGCATGATCTCCGGCAGCCTGCGGGCCAGCTCCTCGGCGCCGGGGAAGTCGGTGTGCAGGGCGAAGGCCGGCGCGATCCGCTCGAACCCGAGGTCCGTGTCCGGCCCGCCGGGCTCGTCGGCCTCGCCGGGGCGCAGTCCGTCCGCGTCGGCGGCGAGCACCAGCAGCCGCTCCCGGCCCGGGCCGACCAGCGGATACGCCCACCACAGGACGTCGAGGCGGTCCCGGCCGGGCACGGTGAGGCGGGCGCGGCCCGCCGCGGGGTAGGACAGCCGCCCGTCGAGTGAGGTCTCCAGGCCGGGGCCCAGCCCGTCGTGAACGGCGGACGCGGGATGCCGGGCGTCGTCGGACTCGTCGCCCAGGGCGCCGGAGACCGGCAGCAGGTCCACGACCGGACGGCCGATGGCCTCCTCCTTGCCGGTGCCGAAGAGCCGCCCCGCGCCCCTGCTCCAGTGCGACACCAGGCCGTCGTGGTCGACCACGACCACGCCGAGCGGGACGCGGCCGGCCGCCGTGGCGTCCGCCGCCGGCGCACCGGTCCCGCCGCCAGGTCGGCGGCCGGGAGGTACGTCCCCTTCGGTGCCACGGTCCATGGCCCAGGCCCCTCTCCCCACGGCTCCGCAAGATCTCTTCCCCCGGCCACCACGGTACGGCGCCGACCGGTCGCGATGTGTGGCAACACCGGAATTGTTTTGACGCCACCCCACCGGGCAGACGCCCACGCCCAAGCCCACCCCTCCGCCCGAACCCAGGCCCCCGGGGCACACCCGCCGACCGGCACCCCAGCCCTCCCAGGCACGCCCCGTCGTCCCACGCCGCGCCCCGACCACACCCATCGTCCGACGCCGCGCCCCCGACCACACGCCACCGATCGACACCCCGGCCATGGGCACGTCCCGCCGATGGGCACCCCGGCCCCTGGACGCGCCACGTCGGTCGACACCCAGCCCCTGGACACGCCCCCTGGGCCGACACCCCAGCCCCTGGACACGCCCCGCCGACCGGCTTCCCGGCCCACGAACGCATGTCGCCGACCGACGCCCCGGCCCTCGGGCGCGCGTCGCCGACGGATACCCCAGACCCCCGGGCAAGCCTCGTCGGCCTACGCCCCGGCCTCCGAGCACGACCCCCAGAGCAGCGCCCCGCCCCCGGGCACACCCTGTCGGCCGACACTCCGGCCCCGGCCAGGCCCCGCTGACCGACGCCGGGGTCGCCAGACGCGCCCCATCGGCCGACGCCCCAGGCACGCCCGCCGGCCGACTCCCCCGCCCCCGGGTACATCTCGCCGACCGGCACGCTGGCTCCCGGACGCGCCCCCCCTGGCCCGCACCCCGGCTCCCCGGGCGTACGGCGCCGACCGGGCGCCCCAGACCTCCGGGCACGCCCCGTCGTCCGACGCCCCGGCCCCCCGACGACCGGAACCCCCGCCCCCGGGCACATCTCGCCGACGAGCACCCTGGCACCCGAACGCGCCCGCGCCCGCGCCCCCCGGCCGGCACCCCAGACCTCCCGGCACGCGCCCTCGGCCTACACCCCGGCGCCCAGGGACGCCCCATCGGCCGACGCCCCGGCGCCCAGGGACGCCCCATCGGCCGACGCCCCGGCCCCCGACCGCGCCCCACCGACCCACACACACCCCGGCCCCCGGGCACGCCCCGTCCAGCGGCCCCCCGGCGGCCGGATCAGTCCTCGTGACCGAGCTGGAGGTCCCGTTCCGTGCGGCCCCCGGCGGCCACCTGGAGCACCGTGGCGACCGGTGGGTAGCCGGCCGCGATCACGGTGTACTCGCCGGAGGACAGGTCCACGAAGCGGAACGTTCCGTCGGGGCCGGTGGTGAGGGTGTCGACGACGTTGCCGGCCGCGTCGAGCAGGGTGACGCGGGCGTCCTCCACGGGCCGCCCGCCACCGGCCCGTACCGTGCCGCGCAGTACGGCGCCGCCCGCCAGTTCCACGTCCTGGCGGGTCTCCCGCGAGGCCTGCACGCTGACGGGGAGCGCGGTCGGCCGGAAGGCGGGCGCGCTGGCGGCCAGGGTGTACTCCCCGGCGACCAGCTCGCTGATGACGTAGCCACCCTCGCGTCCGCTGCGGGTGCCGGCGACGACCTCGCCGTGCACGTTGGTCAGGGTCACGGCGGCGTCCCGCACCGGGGTGCCGTCGGCGGTGCACACGGTGCCCGCGAGACGTCCGGCGCCGCCGAGGACGACGTCGAGTTCGACGGGCCGCTCGCCGACGGTCACGGAGACCGCCTGCGGCTGGTGCCCTCCGGCGGCGGCGATCAGGACGTACGACCCGGAGCCCGGCGTGGACAGCGCGTACCGTCCGTCCTCACCGCTCGCGCCCCGCCCGATCTGCCGGCCGCCGACGTCGATGAGGGTGAGCGCCGCGCGGGGCACGACGGTGCCGTCCGCGTGCTGCACGGTGCCGCAGACGGGGATTCCGGCCGGGTACGGCGAACGCGCCTGCGGCACGCCCGGGGCCGAGACGCCGGTGGCCGGTGCGGCGGGCTCCGTCTCGTAGGCGGGCGCGGCCTCGTAGGCGGGTGCGGCGGGGGTGTTGTGGGACACCAGAGGTTTCTCCTTGAGGAAGAAGGCGATGATCAGGCCGAGCACCAGGACCGGCACGAGATACAGGAAGATCCGCGGCATGGCGTCGGCGTACGCCTGGACGTAGGCGTCGCGCAGGGCCGGCGGCAGCGTGCGCACCACCTGAGGGGTGATCGACTCGGGGTCGGGCAGGCCGGCGCCCGCGCGCGCGGGGATGCGGTCGTGCAGGGCGTCGGCGAGCCGGTCGGCGAACAGGGTGCCGAAGACGGCGGCGCCGACGCTGCCGCCGATCTGCCGGAAGTAGTTGTTGGCGCTGGTCGCCGTGCCGAGGTCGGCGGGTCGCACGGAGTTCTGCACGGCGAGCACCAGGACCGGCATGACCAGGCCGATACCGGCGCCGAGCACGGCCATCCAGACGCTGTACTCCAGCCGGGTGGTGCCGATCTCCAGGCGGGACAGCAGCCACATGCCGACGGCGGACAGGGCGCAGCCGAGGACCGGGTAGATCCGGTAGCGGCCGGTGTGGCTGATGAGCTGCCCGGAGAGGATCGACGCGCCCACGACGCCGCCCATCATGGGCAGCATCAGCAGTCCGGACTCGGTGGCCGAGGCACCGTCGACCATCTGCAGGAAGGTGGGCAGATAGCTGGCCGCGCCGAACAGCGCCACGCCGACGACCAGTCCGACCAGACCGCTGATGTTGAAGACGGAGTCCCGGAACAGCCGCAGCGGGATGAGGGGTTCGGCGACGTAGTGCTCGGCGACGACGAAGAGGACGGCGGCCGCGGCGGCTCCGGCGCCGAGGCCGATGATGACGTGCGAGCCCCAGGCGTACTCGGTGCCGCCCCAGCTGGTCAGCAGCACCAGGCAGGTGGAGGCGGTGGCGAGCAGCAGGGTGCCCGGCACGTCGAAGCGGGCCCTGACCCGGGTCCTGGGCAGTTTGAGCACGACGGTGACGACGGCGAAGGTGACCAGACCGAAGGGTACGTTGATGTAGAAGCACCAGCGCCAGGACAGATGGTCGGTGAAGTAGCCGCCGAGCAGCGGTCCCGCGACGGAGGCGAGGCCGAAGGCGGCGCCGATGAGTCCCATGAACCGGCCGCGCTCCCGCGGCGGCACGATGTCCGCGATGATGGCCTGCACGCCGATCATCAGCCCGCCCGCGCCGATGCCCTGCACGGCCCGGAAGGCGATCATCTGGTCCATGGTCTGGGCCCGGCCCGCGAGCGCCGAGCCGATGACGAAGACGCCGATGGCGAACTGGAACACGCCCTTGCGGCCGATGAGGTCGCCCAGTTTGCCGTAGACGGGCAGCCCGACGGTGGCCGTGAGCAGGTAGGCGGTGATCGCCCAGGACATCTTGTCCAGGCCGTGCAGCTCACCGACGATCTTGGGCAGCGCGGTGGCCACGATCATCTGGTCGAGCGCGGCGAGCAGCAGCGCGAGCATCAGCCCGAGGAAGACCAGCCGCACCCGGCGCGGGCTGAGCCGAGGGAGGGCGTCCGGCGGTGCGGCCGGCGTCCGCGCGGCCGCCCCCGCGGCGGTGTCCGGGGGCGGCGGCACGACCGGTTCGTCCTGCACCAGAGTGATCCCGCCCACGCGCCTCTCCCTCGTCGCTGGTACCGCGCCATGTCCACGCGTAACGCGACAACTACGTACAAGCGCGACGAGTTACGGCGTTGGGCAAGGCTGTGGGGAGATCACTCGAACCGGTGAGGGGTCAACAGGGCCCGCCGTGGGGTGAGTTGCGACCCCCGATCTACTTCTCGACCTCGGTGGCGAGCTTGGCGAGCAGGGCGTCGTAGATCCGGGCGAGGCCCTTGGGTGCGAACGTCTTCTCGAAAAAGCCGCCGATGCCGCCGGCGCCCTTCCAGGCGGTGGTGACGACGACCCGGGAGCGGTCCTCGCCGGCCGGGGTGACCCGCCAGGTGGTGACCATGGAGGAGTTGCGGTCCTTCTCGACGAGCTCGCCGTCGGTGGGCTCGCTCACCTCCATGAGGCAGTCACGGATCCGCTTGCTGGTGGCCTGGAGCTTCCAGTGGACGAGGGTGCCCTCGCCGTCCCCGCCCTCGCGCACCTCGTACTCGCTGAAGTGCTCGGGCAGCAGCCGCTCACGGGTGCCGCTGTAGTCGGCGAGGGCGTCGAACACCTTCTCCGCGTCCGCCGCGACGACCCGCTCCGTAGTGGCCTCGACCTGCGCCATGGGGTTCCTCCAGGACATCCGTTCTCGGGGTTGGGACACAGCCAACCACCCCGCTCCCGGGACCCCAAATCCGGGTCCGGCAACCGATCGAATCCGGCAACCCGGGCGATCAGGAACGGCGGCCGAGCGATCGCTCGCACGATCAAGGGAACACATGTTCTATTCTGCTGCCCAGTGCCACCGAACAAGGGAGGCGTGATGCGCTGGGACAACCTCACAGCGGACTCCGGGGGCTCCGGAGCCCTTGAACACAGCCGGGCCGACGCCGCGCTTTTCGGCGCGGACGCGGTGACCACCCGCACCTTCGACATGCCCGAGTTCCGCGGGATCACCTTCCACGAGATCCGGGCCCGCTCGATCATCAACCGCGTGCCGGGCGCCTCCCGCATGCCGTTCGAGTGGACCGTCAACCCCTACCGGGGCTGCACGCACGCGTGCGTGTACTGCTTCGCGCGGAAGACGCACAGCTATCTGGACCTGGACACCGGACTCGGCTTCGACACCCAGATCGTGGTCAAGGTGAACGCGCCGGAGCTGCTGCGCCGCCAGCTGGCCTCGCGCCGCTGGCAGGGCGAGCACATCGCGATGGGCACCAACGTCGACTGCTACCAGCGGGCCGAGGGCCGCTACCGCCTGATGCCGGGCATCCTGGCCGCCCTGCGCGACCGGGCGAACCCGTTCTCGATCCTGACCAAGGGCACGCTCATCCTGCGCGACCTGGACCTGCTGACGCAGGCGGCCGAGGTCACCGACGTGGGCATCTCCGTCTCCGTCGGCTTCACCGACCCCGAGCTGTGGCGCACCGTGGAGCCGGGCACGCCCGCGCCGGAACGCCGTCTGGACGTCGTCCGCACCCTCGCCGAGCACGGCATCGGCTGCGGGGTGCTGATGGCCCCGGTGATCCCGTTCCTCAGCGACCACCCGGACCGGCTGCGGGCGACGGTACGGGCGATCGCGGCGGCCGGGGCCACCTCCGTCACCCCGCTGACGCTGCATCTGCGGCCCGGCGCCCGCGAGTGGTTCATGGCCTGGCTCGGCCGGCACCACCCGCATCTGGTGCGCCGTTACGAGCGCCTGTACGCCGAGGGCGCCTACGCCCCCAAGTGGTACCAGCGCCGGATCACCCGTCAGGTGCACGACCTGGCCCAGGAGTACGGGATCGGGCCCGCGCGCGCGGGGATGCCGCGGCGCATCCGCCCGGCGGAGCCGGACACCGCCGCACCGCATCCGCCCTCGATGTCCGAGCCGGTCCAACTCACGCTCATCTGAAGTCGTTCGAGCGCATCGCACGGCCCAATCGGGTCAACAATCGTCGGAACTCGTTCTCACAACGGTGCTTTCCGGGACGATGCGGCGAGGACCGCCAGACCAGCGGTCCGCAGCCTCTCCGTCCTGGGAGGACGCATGAGAAAACGCGCCGCCGTGCTGTTCGGCGCCGCCGCCGTCGTCGCCGGTTCCGTCACGGCCGTCCCCGCCGACGCGAGCCCGTCGCACCCCACGGCCCCCGTCCGGGCCCCCGCGGTCAGCTGGAGGAAGTGCGGCACCACCGACCATCCGACCCTGCAGTGCGGATCCCTGAAGGTGCCGCTGGACCACCGGCATCCGTCCGGGCGGCAGATCACGCTGGCGCTGTCCCGCGTCCCGCACACCGCGAAGACCTACCAGGGGCCCCTGCTCGTCAACCCTGGCGGCCCCGGCGGCAGCGGGCTCTCGCTCGCCTCCTTCGTGGCCTCCTCGCTGCCCAAGGCGGTCGCGGCGCAGTACGACGTCATCGGCTTCGACCCCCGCGGGGTGGGCGCCAGCGAACCGGCGATGACGTGCGCGCCGGACTACTTCAAGCCGGTGCGCCCGGACTCGGTGCCGAGCACCCCCGCGCTGGAGAAGGCCAACCTCGCGCGCGTCCAGTCCTACGCCACCGCCTGCGGCCGGAAGTACGCGAGCCTGCTGCCGCACATCGACACCGTCGACGCGGCCACGGACATGGACTCGATCCGCCGGGCCCTCGGCGCGCAGAGAATCAACTACTACGGTTACTCCTACGGCACCTACCTCGGCGCCGTGTACGCCAAGCTCTTCCCCGAGCGGGTGCGCCGCCTGGTCCTGGACTCGATCGTGGACCCGACCGGAGTCTGGTACGACGACAACCTCCAGCAGGACTACGCCTTCAACGACCGCCACCGCGCCCTCATGGCCTGGATCGCCAAGTACGACGCGACGTACCGGCTCGGCACGGATCCGGCGAGGGTCGAGGCCAAGTGGTACGGGATGCGGGCGGCGCTCGCCCGGCACCCCGCGGACGGCAGGGTCGGCGCCTCCGAACTGGAGGACACCTTCATCCCGGGCGGCTACTACAACGGCTACTGGCCCGCCCTCGCCCGGGCGTTCGCGGCCTACGTCAACGAGGGGAAGACGGGGCCGCTGGTGCGGGCGTACGCCGACTACGGCGCCGTCGACGCCGCGGGCGCCAACGGCTACGGCGTCTACACCTCGGTGCAGTGCCGTGACACCGCCTGGCCGCAGGACTGGACGCGGTGGCGTGCGGACAACTGGGCTGTGTACGGCAAGGCGCCGTTCATGGCCTGGAACAACGCCTGGTACAACGCGCCGTGCGCCTTCTGGCCGGCCGCGCCGCAGCGCCCGGTGGACATCGCCAACGCCGAGCTGCCGCCGGTCCTGCTGTTCCAGGCGACCGACGACGCGGCGACGCCCTACGAGGGCGGGGTGAGGGTCCATCACCTCCTGGCCGGCTCCAGCCTGGTCGTCGAGCGGGGCGGTGGCAACCACGGCATCACGCTGAGCGGCAACGGCTGCCTGGACGGGTATCTGACGCGGTATCTGACGAACGGCACGGTGCCGCGCGGCCGGGCCGCCGCGGCGGACGCGGTGTGCGAGAGGCTGCCCGACCCGAAGCCCGAGCGCACGAAGGCGGCGGTCCCCGCCTCCTCCGGCGCGTCGCGGGGTGCGACGCTGCACGGGCTGGTGGGCTTCCGCGGCTGATCCGGCCGTCGGGGGCGAGGGCCGGGCCCCGGTTGTCAGACCCGTGGTCCACCATGGAGCCATGACCGAACCGACCCGGATCCCCGCCCCCGAGGGGGTCGCCCCCGCCGCGCAGTACACCCATGTCGTCATGGGCACCGGCCGCTTCGTCGCGGTCTCGGGCCAACTCCCCCTGGACGAGGACGGCAAGCTCGTCGGGGAGAACGACCCGGCGGCCCAGGCCCGCCAGGTCTTCGAGAACCTGCGCCGCTGCCTCGCCGCCGCCGGGGCGGGCTTCGACGACGTCGTCAAACTCACGTACTTCGTCACGGACATGAGCCACATGCCGGCCGTCCGCGAGGCCCGCGCCGCCCACATACCGGACGACCGCCTGCCCGCCTCCTCGGCGGTCCAGGTGGCCGCCCTGGTCCGCCCGGAGTTCCTGATGGAGATCGAGGCGTTCGCGGTGGTGGCCGAGTAAGGCGGGTCCGGCCCGCCAGGGGCCCGTGCCGCGGCCGGGCCGGCGGTCAGCGCGGCCTCGGGTGCCCGGCCGGCGGTCAGCGCTGCTTCGGGATCCGGGCCAGTGCCTGTACCGCGGCCTCGGCGAGGGCCGGGTGGGCCAGGGCCTCGCTGAGGACGGGGCGGGCCCGTGCGTCGCCGAGCGCGCCCAGGCCCTCGACGCAGGCGAGGGCCACCCGGCGGTAGGGGTCGTGCGGCCGCAGCCGGCGTTCCAGGGTGGTGATCAGCGCGGGGACGGACTCGGGGGCGCGCAGTTCCACCAGGAGGCGCACGGGGTGCAGCGCGTAGGCGACGCGCAGCTCGTTGGTGGCCAGGGCCGCCGCCGCCCGGGCGGTGCGGGGGTCGCCGAGGCGGGCCAGGGCGTGGGCGGCGTCGGCGCAGCGCTGCGGGTCACGGTGGTTCAGGAGCAGGACCAGGGACTCGAAGGCCCGCCGGTCGCGCGCGAGCCCCAGCCGGAAGGCCGCAAGCTCCCTGGCCCACAGCGGCTGCCCCGGCGCCGTGAGGACCTCGGCCAGTTCCTCCAGGTCGTCGGTCGCCTCCAGCCGCCGGTACGCCGCCGTGCCGCCCGACTCCTGCCGTAAGCGCTCCGTGAGCGATCGCAACTCTTCGTCCACGAAGCCCACCCTAGGCGCCGAGCCACCCGCACGGGACCTACATCACAAACTCGGGGGCTGGCGCGCTCGTTACCCACGGGTTAAGCTCAGACGAGCGAGCTACCCGCTCGCACCAACCTCGCAGCGGCCTGGTGACGCAGCCGCCGCGAGGGTTGTCGGTTCGGTACGTCAGGTACCGCAGTACGACTCGGCTTGGGGACAGAGCCGGTCGGCATTCCGCCACCGCCCGGGCGTGTGTACGCCCACGGCGATCGGCACCGGGCGTGTGCGCTCGCAGCCCGGCCACACCCGCATCCCTTTCCTCGCACCCGGTGCGCGTTCCTTCGCGCACCGGGCCGCGTTCCCAGTCGTCACCCTCATTCCTGGAGTCCCGCGATGGCCACTCCCCTCTCCGACACCTCTCTGTCCCCGCTGAAGACGATCGCCGTCGTCGGTCTCGGCACCATGGGCACCGGCATCACCGAAGTCCTCGCCCGGGCCGGCCGCGAGGTCGTCGGCATCGACATCAGCGAGGCGGCGGCGGCCCGGTCCGTCGCCGCCCTGGAGATCTCCACCGCCCATGCCGTCGAGCGCGGCCGGCTCACCGCGCAGGAGCGCGCCGACCTCCTCGCCCGGGTGCGCACCTCCACCGCGCTGACCGCGGCGGCCGACGCCGACCTCGTCATCGAGGTGGCACCGGAGTCCTACGAGATCAAGCACCAGATCTTCCGCGAGCTGGACGGCATCGTGCGGCCCGGGACGATCCTGGCGACCGGCACCAACGCGCTGTCCGTGACCCGCCTGGCCGCCGACTCGGCGCGCCCCGAGCGGGTGCTCGGCCTGCACTTCTTCAACCCCGCGCCGGCGATGAAGCTGGTCGAGGTGGTCTCCTCCGTGCTGACCGCGCCGCAGGCCGTCACCGCCGTCACCGACCTCGCCGTGGAACTGGGCAAGGAGCCCGTCGCGGTCGGCGACCGGCCCGGGTTCGTCGCGGACGGGCTGCTGTTCGGCTACCTCAACCAGGCCGCCGCGATGTACGAGGCGAAGTACGCCTCCCGTGAGGACATCGACGCCGCGATGCGGCTGGGCTGCGGGCTGCCGATGGGCCCGCTCGCCCTGCTCGACCTGATCGGCGTCGACACCGCGCGTACGGTCCTGGAGGCCATGTACGCCGAGTCGCGCGACCGGCTGCACGCGCCCGCGCCGATCCTCAAGCAGCTCAGCGAGGCGGGCCTGACCGGCCGCAAGGCGGGCCGCGGTTTCTACACCTACGAGGCTCCGGGCAGCGGCACCGTCGTGCGGGACGCGCTGACCCCGCTGGACGGCGACACCCTCACCGCAGGCCGCGCCGTCCGCTCCGTCGGCGTCGCCGGCTCGGGCACCATGGCCTCCGGCATCGCGGAGGTGTTCGCGAAGGCCGGGTTCGAGGTGGTGCTCGCCGCGCGCAGCGCCGAGAAGGCGCAGGCCGCGAAGGCCCGTATCGGCAAGTCTCTTTCCCGCTCGGTCGACAAGGGGCGGCTGACCGCCGAGGCGGCCGCGCAGACCCTGGACCGGATCACGGCGACGGGCAGCTACGACGACTTCGCGGACGTGGACCTGGCCCTGGAGGCCGTCGCCGAGGACCTGGCGGTCAAGCAGCAGCTCTTCGCGACGCTGGACAAGGTCTGCAAGCCGGGCGCGGTGCTCGCCACCACCACCTCCTCGCTGCCGGTGGTCGCCTGTGCGCGGGCCACTTCGCGCCCGCAGGACGTGATCGGCATGCACTTCTTCAACCCGGCGCCGGCGATGAAGCTGGTCGAGGTGGTGCGCACGGTGCTGACCGCGGACGACGTCCACGCGACGGTCCGCGAGGTGTGCGCGAGGATCAGGAAGCACCCCGTGGACTGCGGCGACCGCGCCGGCTTCATCGTCAACGCGCTGCTGTTCCCGTACCTCAACAACGCGATCAAGATGGTGCAGGAGCACTACGCGTCCCTGGACGACATCGACGCGGCCATGAGGCTCGGCGGCGGCTACCCGATGGGCCCCTTCGAGCTGCTGGACGTGGTCGGCCTGGACGTGTCGCTGGCCATCGAGAAGGTCCTTCACCGCGAGTTCCGCGACCCGGGACTGGCTCCGGCGCCGCTGCTGGAGCACCTGGTGGCCGCGGGCTGCCTCGGCCGCAAGACGGGCCGCGGTTTCCGCGAATATGCCCGCCGCTGACCGAGGAGCCGACCGGTTCCGGGCGGAGCGGGAGTGGGGCGGTCTGCTGGAGCCCGCCGCCCCGCCCTCGCCCCCCGGGCACGGGGGAGGCCGGGGACCTGCGCGCCGGGCTGCGCGTATGCAGTACGTTCAGGGCATGTCCCAGCCCGCCAAGTCCTCACGTACATCAGCCACGCCCGACGCGCCGGAGAGCGCCGCGGGCTCCCGTGCGGCCGCCCAGCGGCTCAAGATGCGCCGGGAACTGGCCGCCGCCGCGATGGAGCTGTTCGCGACCAAGGGGTACGAGGCGACCACGGTCGACGAGATCGCCGCGGCGGCCGGGGTCGCCCGCCGCACCTTCTTCCGTCACTTCCGCTCCAAGGAAGAGGCGATCTTCCCGGACCACGACGACACCCTGATCCGCGCCGAGGCGGTGCTCAACGCCGCCCCCGCGCACGAGCACCCGCTCGACACGGTGTGCCGGGGCATCAAGGAAGTCATGAAGATGTACGCGGCGCAGCCGGAGATCTCGGTCGCCCGCTACAAGCTGACCCGCGAGGTACCCACGCTGCGCGAGGCGGAGATCGCCTCGGTGGCCCGCTACGAGCGCCTGTTCACCCGCTATCTGCTGGGCCACTTCGACGAGCACGCGCACGCCGACGACGCCAACGACGACCCGCTGCTGGCCGAGGTCGCCGCCTCGGCCGTGGTCACCGCGCACAACCACGTGCTGCGGCGCTGGCTGCGGGCGGGCGGCCAGGGGGACGTGGAGGCGCAGCTGGACCATGCCTTCGCCATCGTCCGCAAGACGTTCGGCACCGGCATCGGCGCCGGGCGCGGCACGGCTGCCCCGCCGGCCGCCTCTGCGCCCGCGGCGGCGTCCGTCGAGGGCGAGGTGCTGGTGACCGTGGCACGCACCGACGCGCCCCTGGAAGAGATCATGCGCACCATCGAACAGGCCCTCAAGGAGCGCTGAACCGCCCTTTCCCGCTGTGACAACGGCCACCCTCCGGGTGGCCGTTTTTGCATGTCAGCGCCCTTTTTGACCCGCCGGGAGAGGCGCATTCGATCGATCATCGCTCATCTGTCAGGTAAAGATTTCATTTGAGAGGAAGTTCTGGCACTCAGTGCCTTGCGGGGTGACACGCGGTGTCATACGTTGATGGTGTCCGGGCTGTCCCCGCAGACCATCACCTGCGCGCCCGAACGCCTGCGTCACAGGCAACCTCCCGCGCCACCACGCGCTGCCGAAGCACCACCCGCCGAACCGACGGCACACCCTCGAAAACCCTCAGCAGCACTCATCGCAGCACCGACGAACCCTCAGCGCCCCTCCCTCAGGGCGCTCACCGCCGGAGGCAACACCGTGACCGTGAAGGACATCCTGGACGCGATCCAGTCGAAGGACGCCACGTCCGCCGACTTCGCCGCTCTGCCGCTCCCCGAGTCGTACCGCGCGATCACCGTGCACAAGGACGAGACGGAGATGTTCGCGGGCCTGCAGACCCGCGACAAGGACCCGCGCAAGTCGATCCACCTGGACGACGTGCCGCTGCCCGAGCTGGGCCCGGGCGAGGCCCTGGTGGCCGTCATGGCCTCTTCCGTCAACTACAACTCGGTGTGGACCTCGATCTTCGAGCCGCTGTCCACGTTCGGGTTCCTGGAGCGCTACGGCCGCACCAACGAGCTCGCCAAGCGCCACGACCTGCCGTACCACATCATCGGCTCCGACCTCGCGGGCGTCGTCCTGCGCACCGGCCCGGGCGTCAACGCCTGGAAGCCCGGTGACGAGGTCGTCGCTCACTGTCTCTCCGTCGAGCTGGAGTCCTCCGACGGCCACAACGACACGATGCTCGACCCCGAGCAGCGCATCTGGGGCTTCGAGACCAACTTCGGCGGCCTGGCGGAGATCGCGCTGGTGAAGTCCAACCAGCTCATGCCGAAGCCGGACCACCTGAGCTGGGAGGAGGCCGCGGCCCCGGGCCTGGTGAACTCCACCGCCTACCGCCAGCTGGTCTCCCGCAACGGCGCCGGCATGAAGCAGGGCGACAACGTCCTCATCTGGGGCGCGAGCGGCGGCCTCGGCAGCTACGCCACGCAGTTCGCCCTGGCCGGCGGCGCCAACCCGATCTGTGTCGTCTCCTCGTCTCAGAAGGCGGACATCTGCCGCTCGATGGGCGCCGAGGCGATCATCGACCGCAACGCCGAGGGCTACAAGTTCTGGAAGGACGAGCAGACCCAGGACCCGAAGGAGTGGAAGCGCTTCGGCAAGCGCATCCGCGAGCTGACCGGCGGCGAGGACATCGACATCGTCTTCGAGCACCCCGGCCGCGAGACCTTCGGCGCCTCGGTCTACGTCACCCGCAAGGGCGGCACCATCACCACCTGCGCCTCCACCTCGGGCTACATGCACGAGTACGACAACCGGTACCTGTGGATGTCGCTGAAGCGGATCATCGGCTCCCACTTCGCCAACTACCGCGAGGCCTGGGAGGCCAACCGCCTCATCGCCAAGGGCAAGATCCACCCGACGCTGTCGAAGGTGTACTCCCTCGAGGACACCGGCCAGGCGGCCTACGACGTCCACCGCAACCTGCACCAGGGCAAGGTCGGCGTGCTGTGCCTGGCCCCCGAGGAGGGCCTGGGCGTGCGCGACGAGGAGATGCGCGCCAAGCACATCGACGCCATCAACCGTTTCCGCAACGTCTGAGGACACCAGAGGTCATAGATGACTGAGCGTCAGAAGGACCGGCCGTGGCTCATGCGCACGTATGCCGGCCACTCCACGGCCGAGGCGTCCAACGAGCTGTACCGGCGCAACCTCGCCAAGGGCCAGACCGGTCTGTCGGTGGCGTTCGACCTGCCGACGCAGACCGGCTACGACTCCGACCACGTCCTCGCCCGCGGCGAGGTGGGCCGGGTGGGCGTGCCGATCGCCCACCTCGGTGACATGCGCCGCCTGTTCCAGGACATCCCCCTGGAGCAGATGAACACCTCGATGACGATCAACGCCACGGCCATGTGGCTGCTGGCGCTCTACCAGGTCGTCGCCGAGGAGCAGGGCGCGGACATCACCAAGCTCCAGGGCACGACCCAGAACGACATCGTCAAGGAGTACCTGTCCCGGGGAACCCATGTGTTCCCTCCGGGACCCTCGCTCCGGCTGACGACGGACATGATCGCGTACACGGTCTCCCACATGCCCAAGTGGAACCCGATCAACATCTGCAGCTACCACCTGCAGGAGGCGGGCGCCACGCCGGTGCAGGAGATCGCGTACGCGATGTCCACCGCGATCGCCGTCCTGGACGCGGTGCGCGACTCCGGCCAGGTGCCGCAGGAGCGCATGGGCGACGTGGTCGCCCGCATCTCCTTCTTCGTCAACGCGGGCGTCCGCTTCGTCGAGGAGATGTGCAAGATGCGCGCCTTCGGCCGGATCTGGGACAGGATCACGCGCGAGCGCTACGGCATCGAGGACCCCAGGCAGCGCCGGTTCCGCTACGGCGTCCAGGTCAACTCGCTCGGCCTGACCGAGGCCCAGCCGGAGAACAACGTCCAGCGGATCGTGCTGGAGATGCTGGCCGTCACCCTCTCCAAGGACGCACGGGCGCGTGCGGTGCAGCTGCCGGCCTGGAACGAGGCGCTCGGCCTGCCCCGCCCCTGGGACCAGCAGTGGTCGCTGCGCATCCAGCAGGTGCTCGCCTACGAGAGCGATCTGCTGGAGTACGACGACATCTTCGAGGGCTCGAAGGTGATCGAGGCAAAGGTGGACGAGCTGGTCGAGGCGGTGCTCGCCGAGATCGACCACATCCAGGACCTGGGCGGCGCGATGGCCGCCGTGGAGTCCGGCTATCTGAAGTCGCAGCTGGTCGCCTCGCACGCCGAGCGCCGGGCCCGTATCGAGTCCGGTCAAGAGAAGATCGTCGGCGTCAACATCTTCGAGGGGACGGAGCCGAACCCGCTCACGGCCGACCTGGACACCGCGATCCAGACGGTCGACCCGGCGGTCGAGGCCCGTGTCATCGCCTCGCTCCAGCGCTGGCGCGACACCCGCTACCAGCCGCCCTTCAACCACCCGCGCCCCTGCAAGGCGCTGGAGCGGCTGAAGGAGGCGGCCAAGGGCACGGACAACCTCATGGAGGCCACCCTGGAGTGCGCCCGCGCGGGTGTCACGACCGGGGAGTGGGCCGGGGCGCTGAGGGAGGTGTTCGGCGAGTTCCGGGCCCCCACCGGGGTCTCCTCCGCGCCCGTCGCGGTGGCCGCCGAACAGGGCTCGGCCCTGGCCGACGTCCGCCGGAAGGTGGATGCCACCGCACATGACCTCGGCGTCGGCAAGCTGCGCTTCCTGGTGGGCAAGCCCGGCCTGGACGGGCACTCCAACGGCGCCGAGCAGATCGCCGTCCGCGCCCGCGACGCCGGCTTCGAGGTGGTCTACCAGGGCATACGGCTCACGCCGGAGCAGATCGTGGACGCGGCCCTCGCCGAGGACGTGCACGCCGTCGGCCTGTCCATCCTCTCCGGCTCGCACGCCCAGCTGGTGCCGGACGTGCTGGAGCGACTCCGTGTGGCCGGTGCCACAGATATACCCGTGATCGCGGGTGGCATCATCCCGAACGGTGACGCCGAGCAGCTCAGGGCCGCCGGAGTGGCCGCCGTCTTCACCCCGAAGGACTTCGACATCACCGGGATCATCGGCCGCATCGTCGACGAGATCCGGAAAGCGAACAAGCTCGACCCTCTGGAGGTCCCCGCATGACCACCCCCGTCAACCGCCTTCGGCCGCGGCGCTCCTGCCTGGCCGTACCGGGCAGCAACCCGCGCTTCCTGGAGAAGGCGCAGGGCCTCCCGGCCGACCAGGTCTTCCTGGACCTGGAGGACGCGTGCGCGCCGCTCGCCAAGCCGGAGGCCCGCCACACCATCGTCAAGTTCCTCAACGAGGGTGACTGGACGGGCAAGACCAGGGTGGTGCGCGTCAACGACTGGACGACCGAGTGGACGTACCGGGACGTCGTGACGGTGGTCGAGGGAGCCGGCCCCAATCTTGACTGCATCATGCTGCCGAAGGTGCAGGACGCTCAGCAGGTCGTCGCTCTTGATCTGCTGCTGACGCAGATCGAGAAGACGATGGGCTTCGAGGTGGGGCGCATTGGCATCGAGGCCCAGATCGAGAACGCCCAGGGCCTCAACAACGTCAACGAGATCGCCCAGGCGTCCCCGCGCATCGAGACGATCATCTTCGGCCCGGCCGACTTCATGGCGTCGATCAACATGAAGTCCCTCGTCGTGGGCGAGCAGCCGCCCGGCTACCCGGCGGACGCCTACCACTACATCCTGATGAAGATCCTGATGGCCGCCCGCGCCAACAACCTCCAGGCGATCGACGGCCCCTACCTGCAGATCCGCAACGTCGACGGCTTCCGCGAGGTGGCCGGCCGTGCCGCCGCGCTCGGCTTCGACGGCAAGTGGGTGCTGCACCCCGGTCAGGTGGACGCCGCCAACGAGGTCTTCTCGCCCTCCCAGGAGGACTACGACCACGCCGAGCTGATCCTGGACGCGTACGAGTACTACACGTCCGAGGCGGGCGGCAAGAAGGGCTCCGCGATGCTCGGCGACGAGATGATCGACGAGGCCAGCCGCAAGATGGCGCTGGTCGTCGCGGGCAAGGGACGCGCCGCCGGCATGCAGCGCACCAGCACGTTCGAGATCCCGGAGGCGTGAGCGCGATGCAGTTCGGACGCACCTACGAGGAGTTCGAGGTCGGCGCGGTCTACAAGCACTGGCCGGGCAAGACGGTCACGGAGTACGACGACCACCTGTTCTGTCTCCTCACCATGAACCACCACCCGCTCCACATGGACGCGAACTACGCGGAGCGGACGACGGACTTCGGCAAGAACGTCGTCGTCGGCAACTACATCTACTCCCTGCTGCTCGGCATGTCGGTGCCGGACGTGTCGGGGAAGGCGATCGCCAACCTGGAGATCGAGTCGCTCCGGCACGTGGCGCCCACCTTCCACGGCGACACGATCTACGGCGAGACGACGGTGCTGGACAAGTGGCCGTCGAAGTCGAAGAACGACCGCGGCATCGTCCATGTCGAGACCAAGGGCTACAAGCAGGACGGCACCCTGGTGTGCGTGTTCCGCCGCAAGGTCATGGTGCCGACCGAGACGTACATCAAGGAGCGCGGCGGCGAGCAGCCGGGCCGCCCGGAGCTGAAGCAGCAGGAGAACTAGAGCCATGGCCCGTCTCGCCCAGACCGCCGGTCTGACCGACGTCCAGCAGGAGATCGTCTCCACCGTCCGTGACTTTGTCGACAAGGAGATCATCCCGGTCGCGACCGGCCTGGAGCACCGCGACGAGTACCCGCAGCAGATCGTGGACGGCCTGAAGGAGCTGGGCCTGTTCGGTCTGATGATCCCCGAGGAGTATGGGGGCCTGGGCGAGTCGCTGCTGACGTACGCGCTGTGCGTCGAGGAGATCGCGCGCGGCTGGATGTCGGTGTCCGGCATCATCAACACCCACTTCATCGTCGCGTACATGCTCAAGCAGCACGGCACGCAGGAGCAGAAGGACTACTTCCTGCCGAAGATGGCCCTCGGTGACATCCGGGGCGCGTTCTCGATGTCTGAGCCGGCGCTGGGCTCGGACGTGTCGGCGATCACGTCGAAGGCGGTCAAGGACGGCGACGAGTACGTCCTGACCGGCCAGAAGATGTGGCTGACCAACGGCGGCACCTCCTCGCTGGTCGCGGTCCTGGTCCGCAGTGACGAGGGTCACCCCGAGGGCACCGCGCCGCACAAGTCGATGACGACCTTCCTGGTGGAGAAGGAGCCCGGTTTCGGCGAGGTCCGTCCCGGCCTCACCATCCCGGGCAAGATCGACAAGATGGGCTACAAGGGTGTCGACACCACCGAGCTGATCATGGACGGCCTGCGGATTCCGGCCGACCGGGTGCTCGGCGGCACCACCGGCCGGGGTTTTTACCAGATGATGGACGGCGTCGAGGTCGGCCGTGTCAATGTGGCGGCGCGTGGCTGCGGCGTGGCCCAGCGCGCCTTCGAGCTGGGCGTCCAGTACGCCCAGCAGCGGCACACCTTCGGCAAGCCGATCGCCCAGCATCAGGCCATTCAGTTCAAACTCGCCGAGATGGCCACCAAGGTCGAGGCCGCGCATGCCATGATGGTCAACGCGGCCCGGAAGAAGGACTCGGGCCAGCGCAACGACCTCGAGGCCGGGATGGCGAAGTACCTGGCCTCCGAGTACTGCAAGGAGGTCGTCGAGGACGCCTTCCGCATCCACGGCGGCTACGGTTTCTCGAAGGAGTACGAGATCGAGCGCCTCTACCGCGAGGCCCCCATGCTGCTCATCGGTGAAGGTACCGCCGAGATCCAGAAAATGATCATCGGCCGCAGACTGCTCGAAGAGTATCGGTTCCAGGGCTGATTGTCCGCATACGGGGTGTTTTCGTCGAGAAGAAGATCACACCCCGTCAACGGTTCTCGGCCGCCGACTCGGCTTCCCGGCTTACCCAGTTGTGGCCCTTAACCGCTACGATCGCGGAAAGCCGCCGTCCCCCGTCGAAGCGCGGCATCATCCGCTACGAAGGTCATCCATGCCCCACAGCCAAACCTCTGCACCTCGCGACAGCCTCGCCGGCGTACGCCTCGCGCGCGGAGCATCGCCGTGGCTTCTGCCGACCGTCGCCACCGCGGCCGTCAGCCTGGTCCGCGCCCGCCGCTCCGGTGCGGCCAGGGCCGTAGCCGTCCCCGCCACCGCGCTGGCGGCGGGGATGCTGTGGTTCTTCCGCGACCCGGAGCGCGAGATCGCCCAGGGCCGGGTCATCTCGCCCGCCGACGGCGTGGTGCAGAGCATCATGCCCTGGAAGGACGGCCGCACCCGCGTCGCGATCTTCATGAGCCCGCTGAACGTCCACGTCAACCGTGCCCCGCTCTCCGGCACGGTCACGTCGGTCGAGCACATCCCCGGCGGGTTCGTTCCTGCGTTCAACAAGGAGAGCGAGAACAACGAGCGGGTCGTCTGGCACTTCGACACCGAGCTCGGCGACATCGAGATGATCCAGATCGCCGGCGCGGTGGCCCGCCGTATCGTCCCCTACATCCCGTCGGGCACCAAGGTCGAGCAGGGCGACCGGATCGGTCTGATCCGCTTCGGCTCGCGCGTCGACCTCTACCTGCCCGAGGGCGTGGAGGTCGCGGTCGAGGTCGGCCAGAAGACCGTGGCTGGGGTGACTCGCATTGACCGTGATTGATCCCGACACCCAGGCCGGCTGGGTGCCCGAGGCCGACGACGTGGACGACGAGGAGGAGATGCCCCTCTCGCTGCGCCTGTCGATAGCGGACACCCTCACCCTGGGCAACGCCACGTGCGGCTTCATGGCGGTGTACTTCACCACCACCGGCATCCTGATCCCGCACCTCACCGGCAGCAGCGAGTCGGGCATGGCCCGGCACAGCGCCGCCACGGCCGTCATCCTGATGCTGTGCGCCGCGGTCTTCGACCTGTTCGACGGCCTGGTCGCCCGCAAGCTGCGCTCCTCCCCCATGGGCGCGGAGCTGGACAACCTCTCGGACCTGATCAGCTTCGGCCTGGCCCCGGCGTACTTCGTCCTCGTCTACGGCATGGTCGCGGACGACGCCCACCAGAGGGTGGCCGCGCTGGGCGCCATCGTGGTGCTGCTGGCGGTGGTGCTGCGGCTGGCGAGATTCTCCTGCGTGACCATGAAGGACGGCATGTTCCAGGGCATGCCCTCGCCCTTCGGCGCGCTGACCGTGGTGTCCATCGTGCTGCTGGAGCTGCCCTTCGTGGCGACGCTGCTGGCGATCCTGGGCACGGCGTGGCTGATGGTGAGCCGCGTGGAGTACCCCAAGCCGCGGGGGCGCCTGGCGGTGGCGATGCTCTCCTGGATCGTGCTGTCGATGGGCCTGCTCGCCGCCTGGGCGTTCGACGCCCCGAGCGGCCAGCTGCTCCTCCAGACCGGCTGCGCGCTGCAGCTGGTCATGGGCGCGGTGATCCCGCTGTTCGCCACGGCGCGCCGGGTGAACAACTTCCGGGACAACCGTCGCGAGGCACGGGCGGCGCAGCTGCCGTAGCGGTCGCGTACGGCGTACGACGGGCAAGGGCCTCCGAACCTCACGGTTCGGGGGCCCTTCCGCTGTCCGGGGCGTGGTCGTCCCGCTGGTCGTGCTCCGGCGCGGCGAGGCTGCCGAGGATCCTCAGCAGTTCGGCACTGCGGCTGCCGGGCTCGGCGTGGAAGACCACCAGGGTCAGTCCGTCGGTGCCGTCGATGGTCAGTTTGTCCGAATGCAGTTCGATGTCGCCGACCCGTGGATGGCGCAGCCGTCTGACCAGCCCGCGCCGCGGCAGTACGTCGTGGCGGCCCCACAGCCGGCGGAACCGGTCGCTGCGCACCGACAAGTCACCGACCAGCTCCCGCAGCGCCGGATCGTCGACGTCCGGCCCCACCCGGGCCCGCAGGGTGGCCACGGCCTCCTCGGTGGCCTCCTCCCAGTCGCGCCTCAGCTCCCGCTCGGCGGGGTCGAGGAAGACGGCCCGCAGAAGGTTGACGCCGGGGGCGTAGTTCGGCGACAGGGCGGCGCACAGGCGGTTCACCGCGAGGACGTCGGTAAGCCTGCTCTGCACGTAGGCCGGGTTGTCGGTCCAGCCGTCGATGAGCTGGAGGATGCTCACCGGTACGGCCGCCGCCCGCGCGGCCGCGCCGCGCCCGGCGCCCCGGGACCGGCCGCCGCCCGTACCCCGCGCGCCGGACGGACGGGCGCCGGACGGGCGCGGCTGCGCCAGGGTGAGCAGGTGCGCGGTGGCGTCGGCGTCCAGTCCCAGGACCCGGGCGATCGCCTCCAGGACCTGCACCGACGGGTTGCGGTCCCGGCCCTGCTCCAGGCGCAGGTAGTAGTCCGAGCTGATCCCGGCGAGCATCGCCACTTCCTCACGACGAAGCCCCGGCACCCGCCTCAGGCCACTGCTGCGCAGGCCGACGTCCTCCGGCCGTACCAGCCCCCGGCGGGCGCGCAGGAACTCGCCGAGCGCGTTCGTACCGTCCATGCCCTCACCGTACGGCCGCGCTCCGGGACGTTCCTGTCCCTGCCACTCCCAGGAACGGCAGGGCACTGCCGCCGCTCCCGGTATCGGCCCACGCTGGACGGCAGACGAGACCACACAGCACGTCACGGAAGGCACGACGCATGCCCGCGAACCTCGGCGGAACCCTCACCCCGGCCCAGGACCTGACCCTCACCCGCATCGGCTACGGCGCCATGCAGCTGGCCGGACCGAACGTCTTCGGCCCGCCCAAGGACCGCGACCGGGCCGTCGCGGTGCTGCGCGCCGCGGTGGAGGCCGGGATCACCCACATCGACACCGCGGACTTCTACGGCCCGGCGGTCGTCAACGAACTGATCAAGGAGGCGCTGCACCCCTACCGGGCGGACCTGCGCATCGTCACGAAGGTCGGCGCCCGCAGGGGCCCCGACGGAAGCTGGCGCCAGATCCTGGACCCGGCCGACCTGAAGGCCCAGGTGCACGACAACCTCGCCCACCTGGGCGTGGACACGCTGGACGTGGTCAACCTCCGGCTCGGCTCCCACGACACGCCGACCGAGGACTCCCTGGCGGAGCAGTTCGGCGCCCTCGCCGAGCTGCGGCAGCAGGGGCTGATCCGTCACCTCGGTCTGAGTGCCGTCTCCGCCCGGCAGCTCGCCGAGGCCCAGGCGATCGCGCCCGTCGTGACGGTCCAGAACCTCTACAACCTCGCCCACCGCCAGGACGACGACCTGCTCGACCTGTGCGCCGCGCAGAACATCGCCTTCGTCCCGTACTTCCCGCTGGGCGGCTTCACACCGCTCCAGTCGGAGACCCTCACGAAGGTCGCCGCCCGCCTGGACGCCTCCCCGCAGCAGGTCGCCCTGGCCTGGCTCCTCCAGCGCTCCCCCGCCATCGCCCTCATCCCCGGCACCTCGTCGGTGACCCACCTGCACGAGAACATCGCATCAGCGGAGCTCACCCTGCCCGCCGACGCGACCGAGGAGCTGAACGGGATCGGGGGGAGGTGAGCGGAGGCGGGGTCCGGGGGGACCGCACGGACACCGACGAGCCGCCTGGGGCTCCAGCAACCGAGCGCAGCAGGCCCGAGCAGGCACGGGGCGCCAGGAGCCACTCGTGGGCCGAGCGAGTCCCCACCCGGCCCGAGGAGTCCCGCGGGCCGGGGAGAGGCATGAGGAGCGAGGAGGAACCCCCAGGCCGAGGGAGCGCCGGGCCGGCGGTCCCAGCCTCATTCGGGGCCTACCCCTCCGGCCGACGGGCGGCCGGTTCGCTCGGCCGGGGGTCGACAGCCGGGGGTCGTCAGAGGAGGAAGTCCCGGGCGATGTGTTCCGCCACGCGTTCGAGGATCGGGCCTGCGTCGGCGATGCACTTCGACACGTCGGGCTCCACGTCGGTCAGGGCGTATGCCCGGCGGATGCCGGCCCTGCCGAGGACCTGCGGTGCCAGTGCCAGGCGCCCGCAGACGGCGACGACCTCCCTGTCCGCGGCGCGGGCTGCCGCGGCGACCCCCGCCGGGGCCTTGCCGTGCAGGGTCTGCTCGTCCAGCGAGCCCTCACCGGTGATCACCAGGGACGCCCGCGCCAGTGCCGGTGCGAACCCGAGCACGTCCAGCATCACCTCGATGCCGGCCCGGAACCGGGCGCCGAGGATCAGTGCGCCGTACCCGATGCCGCCCGCGGCCCCGGCCCCGGGCGACACCGCGTACTCGGCCGCCCTGGCCCCGATCGCCTCCTCCAGGACCTTCGCGTAGTGCGCGAGCGCCGCGTCCAGCGTCTCCACGTCCTCCGGGGACGCGCCCTTCTGCGGACCGTAGACCGCGGGCGCCCCCTTCGGTCCGGTCAGCGGGTTGTCGACGTCGCTGGCGAGCACGAATTCGACGGAGGCGAGCCGGGGGTCGAGGCCGGACAGGTCGGCGTGGGCGAGTTCCGCCAGTCCGCCGCCGCCCGGCGGGATCGGCTCACCGGCCGCGGTGGAGAACCGGGCCCCGAGCGCGGACAGCATCCCCGCGCCCCCGTCCGTGGTCGCGCTGCCGCCGACGCCGAACACGATCGTCCGCGCCCCCGCGTCCAGCGCGGCCCGCAGCAGTTCGCCGGAGCCGTACGTGGACGCCGTGAGCGGCGCGAGGACACCGGCCGGCAGCCGCTGCAGCCCGCTGGCCTCCGCCATCTCCACCACCGCGGTGTCGCCGCGCAGCGCGAACGCGGCCGTCACCTCGTCGCCGAGGGGACCGGCGACCCGTACCTCATGGCGCTCGAACCCGGCCGCGACCGCCGCGTCCACGGTCCCGTCGCCGCCGTCGGCCACGGGCAGCGCCTCGACCCGGAGGTCCGGCACGACCCGGCGCAGCCCGGCCGTCACCCGCTCGGCGACCTGTACGGCCGTGAGCGAGCCCTTGAACTTGTCCGCGGCAACCAGCACCCCGCGGGTGCCGTGCACTGCAGCGTCCGCCACCTTGCAATCCCCTTGCTCTCCGGGCCCCGCACGTCAGGGGGCCAGTCGCGCCGCTGCGACCATAACCGGCGACCGTCCCCCGCGCCATGCCCCGCCCGCTCCCTGAGAAGCACCGGAGACGGTCGAGGACGGCCGGGGACGTCGCGGAGGAAAGCGGGTACACCGGTCCTATGACCCCTGTGGGCACCGATCCAGGCCGCGCCGACCGCCCGGCATCCGCCGACCACCCGACGCTCACCGATCGCCCGACCCTCGGCGACCGTCCGGCCCCCGCCGACCGCGCGGAACTGGCCGACCGCGTCCTCGGCGGCTGGCTGGGCCGGATCGCGGGCAACATGCTGGGCAAGCCGGTCGAGCAGGGCGACGTGTGGACCCGCGACCGCATCGACCGCTACCTGCGCCGGGCCGCCGCGCTGCCGCTCACCGACTACCTCCCCGAACCCGTCGGAGCCGACGACCTCCCGGAGCTGCGACCGGAGTGGCGCGGCTGTGTGCGCGGCCGCATCCGCGGCAGCTGCCGCGACGACGACATCGACTACGCGATCCTCGGCCTCGACCTGCTGGAGACCCACGGCTTCGGCTTCAGCACCGAGCAGGTCGGCGACCTGTGGCTGCTGCGGCTGCCGTACCTGCAGACGTTCACCGCCGAGCGCGCCGCGTACCGCAACCTCGCGAACGGTCTCAAACCGCCCCTGACCGCGACGTACGACAACCCCTACCAGGAGTGGATCGGCGCCCTGATCCGCGCCGACATCCACGGCTGGACCAGCCCGGGAGACCCGCGCCGCGCCGCCTCGCTGGCCCGCCGCGACGCGGTGCTGTCGCACACCGGCAACGGTGTGTACGGCGCCATGTGGGCGGCCGCGCTGATCGCGGCGGCGTTCACCGCGCCGAGCGTCCGTGCCGCGGTCGACACCGCGCTCACGGTGATCCCGGCGAGCAGCCGTCTGGCCCGCACCGTACGCCGCGCCGTCTCCCTGCACGAGACGCGGCTGCCCTGGGAGGACACCCTCACCACGCTCGCGGAGGAGACCGCGGGACTCGGCTGGATCCACACCGTCCCGAACGCCGCCGTCCTCACGACCGGCCTGCTCTACGGCGACGGCGACTTCACCCGCACCATCGCGCTGACCGTCCGCGGCGGCCTGGACACCGACTCCAACGGCGCGACGGCCGGTTCGGTGGCCGGCGTGCTGACCGGAGCGCGGGGCATCCCGGCCCAGTGGAGGGACCCCCTGGAGGACACCGTGCGCAGCGCGGTCTTCGGTTTCGACGGCGTACGGATCAGCGAGCTGGCGGAGCGGACGCTGCGACTGGCTACCCTTCCAGGATGACCACTCCCAACATCCCGGACTACGCCACCTACATCGCCGGGCTGCCCCGTGTCCTCGCCGGTGCCGCCGTGCTCTTCCGCGACGCCGAGGGGCGGGTGCTGCTCGTCGAGCCCAACTACCGGGAGGGATGGGCGCTGCCGGGCGGCACGGTCGAGTCGGACGACGGTGAGACACCGCGCCAGGGCGCGCGCCGCGAGACGCTGGAGGAGATCGGCCTCGACCGGGAGCCGGGGCGGCTGCTCGCGGTCGACTGGGTGCCCGGCACGGGACGCCCGCCGCTGGTGGCGTACATCTACGACGGCGGAGTCCTCGCCCAGGAGGACCTCAAGGCGATCCGCCTCCAGGAGGAGGAGCTGCTGTCCTGGCGTCTCGTCCCGCGCGGCGAACTCGCCGCCCACCTGCCGGGCGCCCTGGGCCGCCGCGTCCTGGCCGCCCTCGACGTGCTCGCCGAGAACGCGGGCACGGCGGAACTGGAGAACGGCCGGCGCGTCGGCTGACCGGCCTCGCCCGGGGCGTCAGCGCTCCACGTCCCGGGGCTTGGCGTCGACCTCGCGCAGAGCCTCGTCACGCGCGGCGACCCTGGCCTCCGTACGGTGGCCGCGTTCGATGTAGTCGCGGACGACCAGCTCGACGGCGTCCTGCGGGTTGCCCACCCCGGCGAGCACCATGACTTCCACGACGAGTTCGGCGTCGAGCGAGACGGTCACCTTGGCCATGCGCGGACCGTAGCACCGCGCGGGCCCCGTGCGGACGAATATCCGTTCGCCCGCCCGATTCCCCGCCCCTACCCTCTGTCCCATGACCAAGCCCCTCGTCGCCGTCCTCAGCGGCGCCGGTGTCTCCACCGACTCCGGTATCCCCGACTACCGCGGCCCGAACGGGCTGTGGCGGCGGGATCCGGAGGCCGAGAAGCTCGTGACGTACGACTACTACATGAGCGACCCGGAGATCCGCCGCCGCTCCTGGCAGATGCGGCGGAGGAACCACACTCTGCAGGCCGAGCCGAACGCCGCGCACCGCGCGGTCGCCGAACTGGAACGCTCCGGGGTGCCGGTCCGGGTCATCACCCAGAACGTGGACGGCCTGCACCAGCTCGCCGGGATGCCCGCCCGCAAGGTGCTGGAACTGCACGGCAGCGCGCGCAGCGTGGTGTGTACGAAGTGCCATGCTCGCGGGTCCATGGAGGACGCCCTCGCCCGGGTCGAGGCCGGCGAGGAGGATCCGCACTGCCGGGACTGCGGCGGCATCCTGAAGTCGGCCACCGTCATGTTCGGCGAGCGCCTCGACCCGCAGGTGCTCGGCGAGGCCGTCGCCATCACCAAGGCCTGCACCGTATTCATCGCGGTCGGCACCAGCCTCCAGGTCCAGCCCGCCGCCGGCCTCGCCGCAGTGGCCGCCGACCACGGCGCACGCCTGATCATCGTCAACGCCGAACCGACACCGTACGACGACCGCGCCGACGAGGTCGTACGGGAACCGATCGGCACCGCACTGCCCGCACTGCTTCGCCGACTGAGCGCCGGGGACGATCCCTCAGCGCCTCGTCGAGTACCAGGTGCGAGCGCCGGGCCGTCTCAGGCGGACAGGTAGGGGAAGAACAGACCCTGCGGGTCGTACTCCGCCCTCAAGGATTGCAGGCGATCCCAATCGGCGGCTGTGAACGATCGCCTGGCACGGGAGGGGTCGGCGGTCAGGTCCGCTTCGGCGATGTAGTGACCGGCTCCGAACGGCTCCACCGCGTGCATGGCGTCGCGTAGCCAGCGCACGTTGACGTCGTCCTGCGCGGGATCGGCCCAGACGGCGTAGGGCACGACGTAGCTCTCTCCGAGCACGGAGAACGCCATGTGCCGCAGCAGCTCATCCTGCTGCGAGACCGGTGAGACGGGCGCCAGCACGATGGACTTCCCGGAAGGGGCCTTGGCGAACGCGTCGCCCAGCTCTGCCAGGAGCAGAGCGTAGTCCTCGTGCGACCACAGCGTGTCGGCCGCGTAGCGGTGCTTTTCGGGCCACAGGTCCATCGAGGCGTCGTAGAGAACGGCAAGAGATGTCGGCTCGTCGAGTCGCCGGGACAGCGGTCGTTCGGAGAGTGGGCAGCTCCGCAGCGGATGCAGGGCGCCAACGGCTTCGGTGCGCGAGTTCGCGAACGCGGTGGCGGTGACGACGACCACCTTGGGCCCCGGCCCATCCGTCGCGCCTGATGCGTCCTCCGTGGCCAGCAGGAGGGACAGTTCCACGTTCGCGGGCAGTTCACGCGCCGTCTCGGTGGCCCAGTCGGCTACGGGGCCGACTGCCGCCAAGGGAAAGACGTAGGAGGTCGTGGCGAGTGCGGTCGGGCGCGGCTGGAGACGGAGACGGAAGCGGGTGACGACGGCGAAGAACCCGGGCCCGGCTCCGCGTGCCGCCCAGAACAGGCCGGGATTCTCTTCTTCGGTGCACCTGAGCACTTCACCGTCGGCCGTGACAGCGGTGATCTCCAGTACGCTCGCGCAGCCCACCCCCCACAGACCGGAGTTCCAGCCCAGGCCACCGCTGAGAAGGTAACCGCCCAGCGCGACGGTAGGGCAGTGCCCTGCCGGAAAGGCGAGTTCGTGCCGGGCCAGCTCCATCGCGAATCTGCTGCCGATGACACCTGGTTGCACGGTCGCCGTCGCCGATTCGACATCGATCTCCCACTGATCGAGCCCGGAGAGGTCGAGGAGTATGCCTCCGTCCCGTAGTGGTGAACCGCACCAGCTGTGTCCGCCTGCGCGTACGGCGAGTTGCAGTCCGCGGGACACGGCCAGCCTCAGGACCTCCTGAACGTCCCGTTCGCAGGCGGCTCGGACGATCACATCGGGGTGCCGGTCCGGCTTGAGTTCGTTCCACAGTGCGCGCGCACGGGCGGTCTCATAGTCCGCGTCGCCCCTGCGGAGGAACGGGCCCTCGGTCCCTGAGCGCCGACTGTGTTCGCTCATGACGACCTCCTCGTCGTGAGCATCTCCCGGGGCCGGCCGTCAGCCGGTGGTCAGGCCGAAGATCACGATGAACGCCAGCCAGCAGATCGCCACCACTGCGACACCTGCCACGTCGATGCGGAGGGAGCGCGCCTGACTGGGCATCAGCCAGAAGGCGAGGGCTCTGTTCACCAACGGCATCAGCAGCCACGTCAGGATGCACACGCTCAACACGTTCGAGATGAACAAGGCGAGATATCCGGGCAGGCCGAGAGCGGCAAGCCGGGGACTCACCACGAGGTTGAGGACCTCGACGGTGGGATAGAGGGCCAGTACCACGGACATGGCCTGCTTCCAGTTGGGCGGAGCACCCTCTTCCGTACCCTGCCCGAAGCGGAACCAGCTGCCGAACGCGGATCCGACCTTGCGCACGTCGTAGGACACGAAGGCGCCTCGTCCTTCGTCGAGGAGCTTTCGACGAGTGGTGGATTCGAGCCACTTGTCCAGATGTTGACGGGTGTCGAAGCGGAAGACGGCGACCCACTTGTCCTGGACCCCCTTCACGGGCCGGAACAACTCCGAACCCATGAAGCCCGGGAACTTCCGTTGAGCCGACAGGATCTTCTCCTGCCAGCTCACGAATGCCCGCTCCTGGTCAGGGCGCACGTCGTGCGAGACCACCGCGGTGACGGCGTCATGCACCGGCATGCCACCTGCGAGAACTTCCTGCCTGGGGGCCTCCTCGAACAGGTCGCGTCCCTGCTCCAGGAGTTCGCGGCGCGTGTCGGAGCCCATCCACGCGGTCAGCTGATCCAGATGGGAGAAACGGAAGACGACGACCCACTCGTTTCCCTCGACGGAGGCCGGAGGGTACTGCTCCGTGCCCTCGAACCCGTCGAACTCGCCTGCGACCTCGTTGGTTCGATCCTGCCAGCGCCGGTACTCGTCCTCACATCCCGGACGGACCTTCTGTGAGATCACGACGGTCGCGCTGTCATCGTGGGAGCCAGGAGTTGCACGAGGACTCACGCCTCCTAGGCTAGATAAAACCCGTATATGCCGCAAAAGCAAGTGGGATCGGAGGCGCCGAGATGGGACACAGGGAGTACCTGGCCGAAGCGGCGCAGTTGGCCACCGAATCGGTGGAGAACGGCTGGGGAGGCCCTTTCGGCGCGGTGATCACCCACGACGGTGAGGTGATCGCTCGCGGCCAGAACCGGGTGCTGCTCACGGCCGACCCCACCGCGCATGGCGAGGTGGAAGCCATACGCAAGGCCATTCAGTACCTGAACCCCGATGCTCCCACGGTCTCGGAAGAGCACCAGAACGAGTACACACTGGAGCTGGTGCCCCGTCCCGAGGGGTCCCCGGACGTCTTGCCGGAGCGTGCCCGCATGCTCCAGGGATGCTCGATCTACACCAGCGGCGCACCCTGCCCCATGTGCATGAGCGCCATCTACTGGGCGCGCATCGAGGCCGTCTACTACAGCTGTGACTGGAAAGCCACCGAGGAGATCGGGTTCAGCGACGACTTCCAGTACGAGGACTTCCAGCGACCTCCGGACCAGCGGAGCATCAGTCTCCAGCAGATGTACCCCGAGCTGGGCGCCCAGGCCTACCAGGCATGGCAGGACAAGCCGAACCACCATCCGTACTGACGGGCGTTCACCTGTTCAGTTGAGGGTCAGGCGCAGGCCCGGAGTGATCAGGTTCGGTGGCGCATCTCGTCCCGCATCCCGCAGGCGGCGAGGGTCGAGGGTGCACCAACCACCACCGCGTTGCGGCGACGGAGTGAGCGGATCGGCCTAGAACAGGGCCGCTCCGCCCTCGAAGTCCAACAGGCGCTGCTTGCGGTCCAGGCCGCCGCCGTAGCCGGTGAGGCTGCCGTCGGCGCCGACGACGCGGTGGCAGGGGACGATGATGCCGATGGGGTTCTTGCCGTTGGCGAGGCCGACGGCGCGGGAGGCGCCCGGGGAGCCGAGTGCGTCGGCCAGTTCGCCGTACGTGCGGGTCTCGCCGTAGGGGATCGTGCGCAGCTGGTCCCAGACGCGGCGCTGGAACGGTGTTCCGTTCAGGCGCAGTTCCAGCGTGAACTCCTTCAACTCGCCCGCGAAGTAGGCCTCCAGTTGCTCCTCGGCCGCGTCGAAGGCTGCTGTGGCGGCGCATGCGCCGAACGTCTCCTCCGGTGGGCGGTGGCGCTGGTCGGTCATGTACAGGCCGCACAGGAGACCGTCCTCGGCGACGAGGGTGAGGGGGCCGTACGGGCTGTCGACGACGGCGTGCTGCTTCGTGTTCATCGTGAACGTCCTCAGACGGGAAGGAAGTTGATCGGGTGACTGTCGGTGGCCCACAGGTACTGCACGGCGTACGCCCGCCACGGGCGCCAGACCGCCGCACGGGCCGTGAGTGCCGCCGGTGTCGAGGGCAGGCCCAGCTCCTTGGCCGCGCGGCGGATGCCGAGGTCGGTGGGGAGGAAGGCGTCGGGGTCGCCCAGGGCGCGCATGGCGACGACGTCGACCGTCCAGGGGCCGAAGCCGGGGAGGGACAGCAGGCGGGCGCGGGTCTCCTGCCAGTCGCTCTCGGCACCGAGGTGGAGTGTGCCGTCGGCGAGGTGGCGGACCAGTGTGGTGAAGGTCGTGCGCCGGGTGCGGGGCATCGCCAGCGACTCCGGGGAGAGGGCGGCCAGTGCCTCCGGTGCGGGGAAGAGATGGGTGAGGCCGCCCTCGGGGTCGTCGACCGGCTCGCCGTGGGCGATGACCAGGCGGCCCGCGTGGGTGCGGGCGGCGGCCGTGGAGACCTGCTGGCCGAGTACGGCCCGGACGGCGAACTCGGCCTCGTCCACGGTGCGCGGCACCCGTCGGCCGGGGGCCTTGTCGACCAGGGGCGCGAGGACCGGGTCGGTGCGCAGCTGGTCGTCCACGGCGACCGGGTCGGCGTCCAGGTCGAGCATGCGCCGGCAGCGGCTGATGGCCACGGGCAGGTCGCGCAGGTCGCTGAGGGTGAGGCGGCAGGCGATGTGGTCGGGCTCGGGTGTCAGGGCGACGATCCCGTGCCCGTACGGCAGCCGCAGCGTGCGCCGGTAGGCCCCGTCCCGCCACTCCTCCACGCCCGGGACCGCGGTCGCCGCCAGGTGACCGAAGAGGTTGTCCGGGTTGAGGGGCGTGCGGAAGGGGAGGCGGAGGGAGATGGCGCCCGGGGCGGGGGAGGTCTCCGGGTTTCCTGGGGTCGCCCCCGTTCGCGGAGTCGCGGACTGCTTGGGGAGGCGGCTGCGCAGCTCGCTCGGGGAGAGCGCGTAGACCTCGCGGACGGTGTCGTTGAAGGTGCGGATCGAGGAGAATCCGGCGGCGAAGGCGATCTCCGCCATCGGCAGGGCGGTGGTCTCGATGAGCAGCCGGGCGGTCTGGGCGCGCTGTGCGCGGGCGAGCGCGAGCGGGCCGGCACCGAGTTCCGCGAGGAGCTGGCGTTCGACCTGGCGGCTGCTGTAGCCGAGGCGGGCGGCGAGGCCGGGCACGCCGTCGCGGTCGACGACGCCGTCGGCGATCAGTCGCATGGCGCGGGCCACGAGGTCGGCGCGCTGGTTCCACTCCGGTGAGCCGGGGCTGGTGTCGGGCCGGCAGCGTTTGCAGGCCCGGAACCCGGCCTGCTGGCAGGCGGCGGCGCTCGGGTGGAATGTCATGTTCTCCGGCTTGGGCGGCACCACCGGACAGCTGGGCCGGCAGTAGATCCCGGTCGTCAGGACGGCCGTGAAGAACCATCCGTCGAACCGTGCGTCCTTCGACTGGACGGCGCGTACGCAGCGTTCCCGATCCGTGTGCATCCCGTTCTGCATGCCTCCAGCATCGGACAGCCCGGCGGCCGGGTCTGGCAGAAATCCGACATCGACCTGGGGTGCGCTGGAGTCTGCCGGATCACCGTGTCGGCCGTTTCACAGTATTTCGGGGTCCTCGGCAGGCAACCCGCGCCTCGATCCGTGCATCAACCAGGACGCTGGGGGTGCTTGCCGGTGGTCCGGCCGCCGGAGCGCCCCGCGTGTTGACTCGAATTCATGTTCGAAAAGCGGCTGCCGCCGGCGCGGTCCGCTGCTGTGGGAAGGTGGCCACGTGGCGCTGACTGGTGCGGCGTTCTTCACGGTTCTCGCCGTCGCGACGGTCCTGACGATGATCGGCACGGTCGCGCTCTGGTCCCGGGTCCGCGGACCGGGTCCGCTGCGCTGGCTGGTGCACGGACTGATGATCGTCGTGTGCCAGCTCACCGCCATCTCCGTCGTGGCGACGTGGATCAACAACAGCTACGGCCTGTACGCCTCATGGGCGGACCTGCTGGGCACGACGAGCACCAGCGGCAACGCGGACGCGATGCCCGGCCCTCCGGTCAGCCGCGCGCAGTTCAACCACGGCACCCGGGACGGCGTGCTCGACACGTACTTCCGCGGCGCGCGCTCCAGGCTGTCCGGCCAGGTGCTGGTGTGGACCCCGCCCCAGTACGACGAGCCCGCCTACCGCACCAAGCGGTTCCCGGTGCTGCTGCTGATGCACGGGGTTCCCGGCTCGCCGCAGTCCTGGCTGGAGCACGGCGGCATGCCCGGGACCTTCGTGGACCTGATGAACGAGCGCAAGGTGCACCCCTTCATCCTGGTGATGCCGGTGATCGACCCGGGCAGCGTGGACACCGACTGCAGCGACCTGCCCGACCGCAAGGTCGCCACCTGGCTGGCGTACGACGTGCCCGACCTGGTGCGGCACAAGTTCCGCACCCTGCGGGGGCACTCCGGGTGGGGAGTCATGGGCTACTCGACCGGCGGATACTGCGCCGCGAAGCTGCCCCTGCAGTATCCGAAGGTGTTCGGCGCCGGCGCGGCGCTCGATCCCGACCCGCTGACCGGCGATCCGTCCGTCCTGCCCGACCCCGCGCAGCGCCGGGCCAACACCCCGACCGAGCTCGTGGCCCACTCCAGGGCACGGGTCGGTCTGTTCCTGTCCACCTCCCGCCAGGACCGTTTCAGCCCGCCCGACGCCATCGAGCGGTTCCTGACGGCCTCGGCGACCTCCTCCGTCCAGGTGCGCACGCAACTGCTGCCCACCGGCGGGCACAACTACCACACGTTCGCCGCGGGATACCCGATGGCCTTCCACTGGCTCGGCGCCTGGCTGTCCGCGCCGCGGTGAGACTCGGTGCGGTCCGGCGGGAGCAGGTGTTCACATCCGGCCGTGGTCACACCTCGAGCCTGACCAGGCAGCTGCTGGAGCGCGGTGACAGTGTCGCGGCGACGACCAGGTGCCCCGAGCGGCTGACCGCCGCGCTCGGGGATGGTGCCGACACCTCCCGTCTTCTCCCGCTCGCCGTCGACCTGCGCGACGAGGAGCAGGTCAAGCAGGCCGTGAACAAGACCGTCGAGCACTTCGGCGGCCTGGACGTGGTCGTCAACAACGCCGCTACTGCGCGGGCAAGTTCGCTCTGGAAGGCCTGAGCGAGGTTCTGGCCGCCGAGGTCGCCGACTTCGGGATCGACGTCACCATCGTCGAGCCCGGCTACTTCCGCACCGCCTTCCTCGCACCCGACTCCCTTGCCCTGCCCGCCGCCACCACCGACCACTACCCCGGCGTCCGCGAGATGGTCGACAACCACCTCGAGCTCCAGGGCAGTCAGCTCGGTGATCCGCGCAAGGGTGCCGAAGCCATCGTCAGCCGGGTCGTCGCCGGCGGAGGACCCCTGCGCCAGCTCCTGGGCTCCGATTCCCACGCCTACGCCGCCGCGAAGGTCCAGGCCCTCCAGGCCAATCTCGACGCCACGGCCGCCACCGCACCCACCACCGACTTCCCCGCCTCCGCCTGACGTCGATGTCCGCACCGGCCGCGCCCGTACCCGGTCACCATGCGCGCGGCCGGTGCTCCCCCGAGTCGGGCTTGCCCGGACTCCTCGAAGCTGGAGCACCTGGTCCGTCGCGGCCGGCTGCGCTGCCAGGACACCTACCTCGCGGCCCGCCAGTTCATGGGCCTCGTCCAGGAGTTCCTCGTCTGGCCACGGGTCATGGCCTTCGGGGAGGAGACCGCCGTCCAGCCCGCCGCAGAAGTGGTGATCGAAGAGGCCGTACTCAGCAGCCTGTACTTCGACCCGGAAGGTCCCGGCCCCGGCCGCGGCCGGGCGCCACGCGACGAGCACGAACGGATCCGCTGGGAGGGCAGCAAGCTCGTTTTCGACGACAGCATCGCCCCCGTCCACCGGGCCGGACAGGCGGTGCTGTGGGAGGACACCCACCGCATCGACGGCAACCTGCCGCTGGAGGCGGCACCGGGCCACACCCCCGGCTCCTCCGTCCTCACCCTGCGCTCCGGCACCGACCGCGCCGTCTTCGTGGGTGACATGCTGCACAGCCCCGTGCAGGTCCTCGAACCCGCCTGGAACAGCTGCTTCTGCGACGACTCCCGGCTCGCGGCCAGGACCCGCGCGTCCTACCTCTCCCGGGCCGCCGAGCAGCGCGAGCTCGTCATCCCGGCCCACTGGCCGGGACACGGAGCCGCCGAGGTCCGGCGGGACGGTGACGGGTTCGCCATCGCCGACTGGGCCGCGTTCCCACGGGGTTGACACGGAATGACCGCAGTCACCGGGCCTCCGGCCCCATTCACCCGCCTCGACCCGGATCTTGGGCTTCCTGGAGACCGGAGCCCCGGTCCGGGAGAGCGGATGTCCCGTGCCCCGGGGCGGGCCCGGCGCCCGGGGGGGTCCTCCCGTCCGGCGGTGCGGGCCAGGACCCGGTCATTCCTCGTCGGCGGCGTCCGGGTCGCGCAGCGGACGCCGGCCGCCGGGCAGGTCGGGAAGCGGGAAGGAGTACCGGCCGAGCACGTTGAATGGGGTGCCGTGCGAACGGTGACGTCCTCGTCGTGGGCATCGAACCGTCCGCGCGCAGCTGGTCGAGGACGGCGTCCATGCAGCAGGTGGTGAACAGCACGAGAGGGTGTGCAGCACCGGCCCCGGGGCGCCGATCCCGTCCTCCGTGCAAACCGCCGGCCCGGCCCCGGGACGCGCGCCCCCGAACGCGAAGGCGGGTCCAGCACGTGCTCGTGCGTAGTGGTTCGAAGCGAATCGGGTCGCAGGCTGCTCAGTTGTGTTCCTCATCGATCGTGACGGCGGTGCCGTTGTCGAGATCGACGACGACGCGCACGCCGCCCTTCTTGGCTGCGGCTTCGAGCTCATCCTCGGTGCAGTGCTTGGTTTTGCCCCCGGCCACGCCGCAGATCCAGCCGTTGCCGTTGATGGTCGTGTCCGTGGCCGTGAAGAAAGCGATGGTGGAACCGTTGTCGTCCAGAGAGTACTTGCCCGGGGCCAGGTAGCCGAGCTCTCCGGAGTGAATGTCGGCCGGCCTGTCAGTGCCCGAGTCGCTGCCGCCTTCGCTGCTCGAGTGGTCCTCGACGATGCTGATCGCGATGCCCTTCTCAAGCTTCACCGTGGCGGAGACGCCCTTCTTCGCGGCGGCCTGCAACTCCGCCTCGCTGCAGGGAGTCGCGGCCTGCCCCCCAGCATCGCCGCAGATCTCGCCGGCACCTTCGATGTCGGTGTCGTCCGAGGTGAAGAACGCCTGCTCGGTACCCTTCGTGTCACTGACGGTGTACTTGCCGGGCGCCAGGTAGGAGACGTTGCCGAACCAGGTGCCGCTCACCTCCTTGCCGCCACCCGAGCCGCCGCCGGTCAGCGACTTCGTGCTGTCGGCGCCGCCCGTACCGCTGTCGGACTTGCCCTTCGCGTCGGACGTGCCCTTCGCGTTCGAGGCCGCGGCCGACGACCCGGCACCGCCCGACTCCGTGCTCCCATCGGCGTTCCCCTGACAGGCCGTCAGCAGAGCGGTCGTCGCCATCAGAGCAGCGGCGGCGAGAACGGTCTTGCGACGGTGGCTGCGAATCATGGTGTGGCTCCCCCGTGGCTGTGCGCATATGCGGCCCAACTGCTGGGCCGTGCCGTGTTGTTCGAACTTGATCCTGCCTGGTCCGGCTTGCTCGGGACGAGTCCGGTTACGAAGTGATGACCTGCCCGGCGCGGCTCTGAGACGGTCGGCCCGAGGCGCCTACTGGTCCGTGAAATTCCTGATGTCAGGTTTGCAACCCTGGCGCAAGGAGAATCACGCAGGCCCTGGCAGGTCACCGGACGCATGCGGGCGAACGCGTCTCCCCTCGAGCCGCTCATCGGGGGCGGCGGCCGAACCCGCCGGCCGGTGCGTGACGATGTCAGCTGCGCTCCGAGGGCGGTGTTCCCCTTGCTGTCGTCGATCTCCGCGCTCGTCAGCTCGCCAGAATCGCACTCGCGACAACATCGAGAAGGTGGTCGGCACGTGGCGCGAACGAGGGTTGGTCGCCGAGCCATGCGAGCGCCGCTACCAGCGCGAACAGATCGGTGCCGTCGATGTCGGAGCGTGCTTTGCTCGCGGCCTGAGCGCGAGCGAGGAGTCCCGTGCCGGCCGCGCGCATGGTGACGCACGAGGCATGGAGTGCGGATTCGGAGTCCTCGATGGCCGCTGCCATCAATTCCGTCACCCCTCGGTACTCGTGTGCGACCGTGACGCAGTCGCGCAGCCACGACACGAGGGCGTCCCCGGGTGAGCTCGATGTCTCGAGCTCACCCGCCCTTGCCGTCAGCCCGTCGAAGCTCGTGCGGAGCAAAGCGTCGAGCAGCGCCTCGCGCGTGGGGAAGTGACGCAGCAGCGTGGCGAGTCCCATGTCGGCCCTGCGTGCGATGTCGCGCAGCGATGCCTCGGCACCTTGCTCGGAGACGACGGTGCCCGCGACTGCGAGCAGGTGGTCGCGGTTCTTCCTGGCGTCTGCCCGCATCTGCCCTCCTGTCTTTCCGGATCAGCGATCCGGAAGCGCAGACCGATCAGCGGCGGCATCACCTGACCAACATGGTCTTCCGCCGCGCGGACGCCGACACGGCCGTGGTGTGGTCCTACCTGATGCTGACGACGAACGCAGGGGGGAGCCCGGCCCTGGTCTCCACCGGCTTCTACACGTTCACGCTGCGGCACACAGAAGGCGAGTGGCGTATCGCGAGGCTGCTCGTCGGTCTGGACAGCGCCGTATGAAGCGCAGCGACCACCGGGACACCGAGGACGACACGTCGTGTGCGCCCGCGCTGACGCCGGAGGTGTAGTCGCCCACAGCCGTGCACTCCGCCTGCGTGTCCGTCCGGGCGGGGCGGCGAACGACGGCACGGCACTGGCGACGGCCGACGTCACCCTGCAGGGCGGCATCGCCGCCAGCAGCAAAACAACCAGACGATTCATTTGAGTGAGAGGTTCGCCCATGAGCCCTGCGACTCCCATCCCCGTCCGTCCGCCGCTGACGAGCGCCCTGTCCGGAACGACCGCCGTCCTCGTCGGCGGTACCTCGGGCATCGGGCTGGCGGCGGCCGTGCTGCTGCGCTCGGTCGGTGCCCGCGTCCTCCTGGTCGGGCGCGACCCCGGTCGGCTGAAGGCCGCCGTCGCCCGGGTGCGCGACGTGGAACAGGCCGAGGGCCTCGACGATGCCGTACAGGGTGTCGCGGGCGACGGCGCCGACGAGAAGATCCTCGCCGAAGCCTTCGACAGGGCCGGCTCTGTCGACCATGTGCTCGTCACCGCGGGCGGCATCAGCGGCAGCGGCCCGGTGACCGGCCTGACGGCCGACGAGATCCGGACGACCGTCGACTCCCGACTCCAGGCCGCCTTCAGCGCCGCACGTGTGGCGGCCGACCGGCTCCCCGCGGGCGGATCGCTCACGCTCACTTCGGGAAGTCTCGTGGTCCGTCCCCTTCCGGGAATGGCCGCCCTGGTGTCGGCAGTGGGCGCGGTGGAGACGCTCACCAAGGCCCTCGCCGTGGAACTGGCGCCCGCGCGTCTGCGTGTCAACACCGTCCGTTTCGGCCGGGTCGACACCCCGCTCATGCGCTCGATGCCCGGGCTCGACTCGGACGAAGCGATCGCCGCGGCGGGATCGACCGCTCCCCTGGGGCGCTTCGCCACCGCCGAGGAAGCCGCCGCCGCGGCCCTCTTCCTCATGGCCAACAACTACATGACAGGCCAGGTCATCACCATCGACGGTGGTGAGAGCCTCGTCTGACCGCCCCGGCCGGGCAGGCCCGGCCCGAGGCACGTCGCATTCCCCAGCGGTACGCATCTGCCGCCGTAACCCCGTGCCGTATCGCTGTTCCGCAGTCCCGCGGCGCCGTGCCGGGGGTGCCGGCCGCCGGCACGGCCGTTCCGCCCCTCGACGCCCGGCTCGTCAGTGGCAGCCGGCGGACAAGCGCCCGCCGTCGCCGAACACGAGCCGGGCGTCGTTGTCGGCGACCCGGCGGTGGGGGACTCAGGCCAAGCAGACACTTCACCACCGGTCAGCGGTCAGCCGACCTGCGCTGCGAACGCCTCATAGGCTCCAGCGTCGAAGAGCACGAACCTGACCTCTTCGACAGCGGTGTCCGCCTCTCGCACCGCCTCGACGGCGACACGGGCAGCGTCATCCATCGGCCATCCGTACGCACCGGCCGAGATCGCCGGGAAGGCGACCGTCCGTGCCCCGAGCTCGTCGGCGACGCGCAAGGACTCGGTGTAGCAGGACGCCAGGAGCGACGGGTCGCTGCCTGAAACCCCATACACCGGGCCGACCGTGTGGATCACCCAGCGGGCGTCCAGTTCGCCCGCCGTCGTGGCGACGGCCTGGCCGGTGGGCAGGCCTCGGCCGTACCGGGAGGCGCGCAGGGCGCGGCATTCCTCGAGGATCGCGGGGCCGCCGCGGCGGTGGATCGCGCCGTCGACGCCTCCGCCGCCGAGCAGTGAGGAGTTCGCGGCGTTGACGATGGCGTCGGCGCTCTGCCGGGTGATGTCGCCCCGGACGAGGGTGATGGTGGTGGTCATGGCTGCCGCAGCCTCCTCCAGACGGCCTTCGCCGCGTTGTGCCCCGACATGCCGTGCACGCCGGGTCCCGGCGGGGTGGCCGACGAGCAGATGAAAACGGCCGGGTGGGGGGTGTGGTACGGGAACAGGGACAGCTTGGGCCGCAGCATGATCTGGAGTCCGGAGACCGCGCCGGTGGCGATGTCACCGCCGACGTAGTTGGCGTTGCGGGCGGCCACCTCGGCCGGGCCGGCGGTGGCGCGGGCCAGGACGAGGTCGCGGAATCCGGGGGCGAACCGCTCCAGCTGGCGTTCTATGGCGTCCGTGAGGTCGCCGTCCCAGCCGTTGGGCACATGGCCGTACGCCCAGAAGACGTGCTTGCCCTCCGGGGCGCGGGTGGGGTCGGCCACGCCGGGCTGAACGGTGATCATGAACGGTCTGTCGGGTGCGCGGCCCTCGCGGGACGCGGCGCGCAGCGCGGTACCGATCTCGGCCCGGCTCGCGCCGATCTGCACCGTGCCCGCCAGGCGGGCCTCGGGGGCGGTCCACGGGACCGGGCCGTCCAGCGCGTAGTCGATCTTGAAGACGCTGGGGCCGTAGCGGTAGGCGTCGTAGTAGCGGCCGAGGCCGGCGATGCGGGCGAGTGCGGTCGGTGAGGTGTCGAAGACGTACGCGCGCGCGGGCGGCAGGTCGTCCAGGCGCTTGACCTCGTAGTCGGTGTGCACGGCGCCGCCGAGATCCTCGAGGTAGGCCGCGAGGGCGTCGGAGATCGCCTGCGAGCCGCCGCGGGCCACGGGCCAGCCGCGGGCGTGCGCGGCCAGGGCGAAGACCAGGCCGATGGCACCGGTGGCGAACCCGCCGAGCGGGGCCATGACGTGGGCGACGAGTCCGGCGAAGAGGGTCTTGGCCCGCTCGTCGCGGAAGCGGCGCATGAGCCAGGTCGAGGGCGGCAGCCCGGTCAGGCCGAAACGGGCGAGGGTGACGGGGTCGCGCGGCAGCGCGGTGAGCGGCAGGGACATGAAGTCCCGCGCGAGCGTGTCCCACTTGGGCAGGAACGGCGCGACCAGCCTGCGGTACGTGCCCGCGTCGCGCGGTCCGAAGGAGGCGGCCGTCTCGGCGACGGAGCGGGCCAGGACCGCCGCGGTGCCGTCGGGGAAGGGGTGGGCCATGGGCAGCGGAGCGTGCAGCCACTGAAGGCCGTAGCGGTCCAGGGGCAGGGCGCGGAACGCCGGCGAGTTGATGGCGAGGGGGTGCGCGGCCGAGCACGGGTCGTGCCGGAAGCCGGGCAGGGTGAGCTCCTCGGTGCGGGCGCCGCCGCCGACGGTGGACCTCGCCTCGAACAGGGCCACGGAGAAGCCCCGGCGTGCCAGCTCCACGGCAGCGGTCAGTCCGTTCGGTCCCGCACCCACCACGACCGCATCGAGCATCGACGGCACCTTGGGACCCCTTCGTCAGCCGATGGTCACTCGTGGTCAGGATATGCCGCTGGACTGACACCCATGGGAACCGGGCCGCGGAGCCCGAGGTTCCGCCACAAAGGCACCCGGCCGGGGCGACACGGCGGCCCGACGCGGGCCTCCTCAGTGCGAGGGCGCGCGGGCCTCCTCAGTGCGAGGGCGTCAGCAGACCGGCCACCCGGCGGGCCGTCGCCGCGTCCCGGGCCGCCGTGAACGGGAGGGCGTTGCCGCCGGTGACACGGAACGGCTCACCTGCCGTCGTCAGGTGGGCGCCGCCCGCCTCCTCGACCAGCAGCAGCCCCGCCGCGTGGTCCCAGGCCGCCTCCCAGGAGAACGCCGTGGCGTCCAGTTCGCCGCGGGCGATGGCGAGGTACTCCAGCCCGGCCGAGCCGCAGGCCCGGGGTTCGACACCGTCCGTCCACAGGCCGAGCAGGGCGCGCTTCTGCTCGTCCGTCGTGTAGTCCGGATGGGAGGTGGCCACCCGCAGGGCGCGGTGCGGGTCGGGCGTGCCGGAACGCAGCGGCTCGCCGTCGAGGAAGGCGCCGCGGCCGCGAACGGCGGTGGCGAGCCGGTCGTGCGCCGGCGCGTACGTCCAGGAGGCCAGCACGACCCCGCCGCGGGCCAGGGCCACCAGGGTGCAGAAACCGGGGTCGCCGTGGACGAACTGCCGTGTGCCGTCCACGGGATCGACGATCCAGACCGGGGCCTCGCCGCGAATCGCCTCGTACACGGCGGGGTCGGCGTGCACCGCTTCCTCGCCGACCACGACGGAGCCGGGCAGCAGGGCGCCGAGGGTGTCGGTGAGGTACCGCTCGGTCAGCCGGTCGGCGTCCGTCACCAGGTCGTGCGGGCCGGACTTCTGGTCGACCTCGTGGTCCGCGAGCCGGCGGAAGCGGGGCATGATCTCGGCCGCGGCCGCCTTGCGGACCGCCTCCTCCACGTCGGCCGAGTGACGCTCGACGAACTCTCCCACATGGACCTCGTCCAGGGGGGACCTCCAGGTTTCCATCTGTTCGATCATGCCTCCATGAGACCACGCGCCGCTGACAATCCCCGCCCGCCCGGTGCACTCCGGGTGGAATCGGGATGAACAAGGAGTGCCGCGCACGGCCGCCTCAGCGCCCGACCGCGTACCCCTGCATCCCGCGCGGGTTCGCGGCGGCCGACAGGATGCCGGTCCCGGGGTCCCGGGCGACCGCGCACAGCCGTCCCTCGGACCAGGGGTCGCCGACCGTCACCCGGTGGCCGCGGCGGCTCAGCTCCGCCACGACCTCGGGGGCCGTGCGGGACTCCACGGTGACGCTGCCGGGGCGCATCCCGCGCGGGTAGAACGACCCTGGGAAGGAGTCGTTGTGCCAGTTCGGGGCGTCGACCGCGCCCTGGAGGTCGAGGCTGCCGCGGACGGCGGTGCGCAGGGCGACCGCGAGGAAGAAGTGCAGCTGCCACTGGTCCTGCTGGTCGCCGCCGGGCGTGCCGAAGGCCATGACGGGCACGCCGTCGCGCAGGGCGATCGACGGGGTGAGCGTGGTGCGCGGACGGCGGCCCGGCGTCAGCGAGTTGGGCAGGCCCTCCTCCAGCCAGGTCATCTGCAGCCGGGTGCCGAGCGGGAAGCCCAATTCGGGCACGACGGGGTTGGACTGGAGCCAGCCGCCGCTCGGCGTGGCGGAGACCATGTTGCCCCAGCGGTCGACGACGTCGATGTGACAGGTGTCACCGCGCGTGCCGCCGTCGGGGGCGACCTCCGGTTCGCCCGGCACGGGGGAGGTCGGCGGCTTGGCGACCGTCGGCTCCCCGACGCCCAGGGCGTCGAACTCCCCCGTCTCCGCGGCGATCCGGTGGGCGTGCGTGCTCAGCCGCGGGGCGTGCCCGCCGGGGCTGCCGGGCCGTAGCTCGTGGGAGGCCGTGTCGCCGATCAGCTTGCGCCGTTCGGCGTTGTACTCCGCCGACAGCATCTCGGCCAGCGGTACCTCGGCGGCGTCCCCGTACCAGGCCTCCCGGTCGGCCATGGCGAGCTTGCAGCCCTCGATCAGCAGATGGACGTAGTCGGCGGACCCGTACGGGGGCAGCTCGGGCGGGAGCAGGGCGAGTTGCTGGAGGAGGACGGGGCCCTGGCTCCAGGGGCCCGCCTTGCACAGGGTCCAGCCGTTCCAGTCGTACGTCGCCGGGGTTTCGTAGGTCGCGGACCAGGCGGCGAGGTCGGCGGCCGCGAGGGTGCCGGTGTGGCGCTCGCCGCTGGTGTCCATGGTGGGCCGCCGGGCCTGCCGGACCAGCGCCTCGGCGACGAAGCCGGAGCGCCACACCTCCCGCGCGGCCTCGATCCGGGCCTCCCGGTCGCCGGCACCCGCGGTCTCGGCGAGCAGCCTGTTCCAGGTGACGGCGAGCGCGGGGTTGCGCAGCAGCTCCCCGGGCCGCGGCGGGCGCCCGCCGGGCAGATAGACCGCGGCGGAGGAGGTCCACTCGGTCTCGAACAGGCGCCGTACGGTCGCGACGGTCTCCCCGACGCGCTCCACGGGAGCGTGCCCGTGCTCCGCGTACCCGATGGCGTACTTCAGGACGTCGGCGAGGTCCTTGGTGCCGTGGTCGCGCAGCAGCAGCATCCAGGCGTCGAAGGCGCCGGGGACGGCGGCGGCGAGCGGTCCGGTGCCGGGTACGAGATCCAGCCCGAGCCCCCGGTAGTGGGCGACCGTCGCCCCGGCCGGCGCCACACCCTGCCCGCACAGCACCCGCACCTCGCCGCCCGCCGGCGCGAGCAGGATCGGCACCTCACCGGCGGGCCCGTTGAGATGAGGCTCCACGACGTGCAGCACGAACGCCCCGGCCACGGCGGCGTCGTAGGCGTTGCTGCCGTCCTCCAGCACGGCCATCGCCGACTGCGAGGCCAGCCAGTGCGTGGAGGACACCATGCCGAAGGTGCCCTGGAGGGTGGGTCGGGTCGTGAACTGCATCTCTCACCTCGGTGTTCGAGCATCGGTCGGCCCGTCCACCATCACAACGGTCCGTGAGGAGATTCAACGGGTCAGCCGCGCACCGCCGCCACCTGGATGCGGTCGATGTTCGGCGCCCAGGCCGAGGCGTTGCCGAAGGTGACGGTGTTCGCGCCCTCCTTCAGCGCGACGGGGACGCCCAGGGTCCAGTAGTCGTCCCAGCTCCAGGTGTTCTTGAAGGTCACCGTCTGCGTGTGGCCGCCGACCGTGACGTCCGCGGTGCGGGACAGGATGTCGGTGTTGTACGCATGGCCGTTGTCGCGCCGGTCGTTGTGGCTGTACTGGACCACCAGCACGTACGTGCCCGAGCGCGGCGCGTCGACGGTGAATGCGGCGGTGCTGGAGGCGCTGTTGCCGAGCCATCCGATGTACGTCCCGGAGGACGCGTAGGCGCTCTCGACAAGTCGTGCCCCACCGGCCAGTGTCGCCTGCGCACCCTCGTAGGTGAGCGCCCCGCGCGTCGAGCCCGAGCCCGTCACGTCGAGGGAGCGCAGGGCCGCGTGCCCGGTGGCGGTGATTCGATTGTTGCCCGCGACCAGGTAGAGCCTCAGGGCCTTGTTCGGGGCTGCCGCCACCGTCTCGCCGTGCAGTGACAGCTGCACCGCCGCCGACGCGCGCGAGGTCACGGTGAAGTAGCCGTCGCGCGGTGCGTAGACGTCGAACACGGCCTTGCCGCCGGAGCCGAGGACCAGCGCGCCCGTGCCGGTCCCGGACGAGTCGCCGTAGTCGTACGACACGTTGCCGGAGATGTCCGCGAGCGTGGCCTCGTAGGAGGCGGACGGCACCGTGTGGGCGGTGAGGTCGATGCGGTCGAGGGTGACCTCGTTGCTGCCATGGGCCAGGGTGAGCGTGTGCGTCCCGGCCGTGAGGTCGACGGTCAGGTCCGTCTTCCCCCGGTAGGCCCAGTTCTCCGTGGACGGATACGAGACCGTCGTCGCCGTACCTCCGTCGACGGACAGCTTCTGCGTGGACGGCGCGCCGGACTGGTTCCCGTAGAGGACCGACAGGTCGTAGGTGCCAGTCCTGGGCACGGACACGGTGAAGTCCACCTTGCTGTCCGCGGTGTTCAGCGAGCCGACGTCCTTGGTGCCGGAGGTGGCGTAGCCGTTGGCGTTGGACACCGTGCCCTGGGTGTAGACCTGGCCTCCCGTGATCGTCGCGTCTTCCGCCTCGTAGGAGGCGGACCAGGGGACGGTGGCGGCGGCCGGGGTGCCGGAGCCTGCCGGAGTGAGCACGATCCGGTACGCGGACATCTGCTTCATGCCCTTGAGGGGGACGCTCACGCTGCCGTCCGGGCCCACGCTCAGCTTCGCGCGCGACAGGACGCGGGGTGCGGCGTGCTGACCCTCGTATCCGGACCAGTCGGCCTCGGCGACGGTGGCCGTCACCGATGTGCCGAAGACCTTCGGATCGACGTGCTGCACGGCGACGTCCGCGTCACCCGACGCCCCGCCGACCAGCACCTGCGCCTGCCTGCGTGAGGTGTCGAGCGAGGCCAGGCCCTGGAGCGTGTCGATGGTGTTCGGCGACGGCGGGGTCACCTTCACCGTCTCGCCGGTCATCCCCGTGTACCAGCGGAAGAACCACCAGCCGCCATTGGGGATATTGGTGCGTACGACATTGCCGCTGAGGTTGCCCGCGGCGTCCCAGTACGCCTGGTCGGCGAAGACCTTGTTCCGTTCGAACATCGAGACCCACTGCACCAGCTGGCCCGGCACGGACAGGTCACGGCGGTTGGCGTACTCGTTGATACTGACGGGGCGCGGGGAGATGCCGAGGGACTTCTCCAGGGCGCGGTAGTGGTCGTAGTTGGACTGGAAGTACGTGAGCGAGTCCGGGGACAGCTCGTGCCAGGTCATCACGTCGGGCAGGACGTCGTTGGCCTTGGCGTAGGCGAGGAAGTCGGGCAGCAGCCGCTGGTCGTAGTACGCCTCGTTGGGGCCCGCGATCCGGGCGTCCGGGTCCTGGGAGCGGATGCGCTGGTAGACGGTCTTCCAGTCGGCGAGGAAGCGGTCGCGGTTCTTCTCGTAGGCCGCCGGGTCCTTGGTGTTGAGGCCGTACCAGATCCAGTCGGGCTCGTTGAAGGGGACGTAGACGAACCGGTCGCTGTGGTCGGCCGCGTTGACCTTGGCGACCATCGAGTCGACCTTGGTGAGGTAGTCGTCGAGACCCAGGTCCTCGTACGGCCAGTGCTGGTAGATGTCCTGCATCATCACGTTGACGTCGCCGCCGCCGTTGCGGAAGAAGGACTTCGAGACCGCGACGGCGTCGCCGTTCGGGTGCTGCAGTCCGCCGTCCGGCTTCTGCGAGACGGACGTGATCTTCAGCGGGGCGAGAGCCGCGTCGCTCGGGACGCCGTCGTCGCCGAGTCCGTACAGGGCACCGTTGGCGCCGTGCATGACCTTGCCCTCGGGGGCGCCCAGATCGACGGTGATGCTCTGGGCGGCTGCCGCCCGGGCCGGCTGGGCGGCGGGCAGGGTGCCGGCCATTGCTGCTGCTCCGATCGCTGCGGTCAGTACGGCGTTTGCCGTCCGTCGTCGTCTCTTGCCCGGTGTGCGTGGCGTGCGGGTCGTGCTGCTCACGGGGACCTCCTGGTTCCTTGACTCACTTGACGGCTCCACTGGTGATTCCGGAGACGATCTTTCGCTGGGCCACCAGGAAAACGGCGACCATCGGCAGGCTCATCACCACCACGTACGCGAAGATGAGGTGCCAGTTGTTGAGGTAGAGCTGGGCGCCGGCGACCTGGTAGAGGTTGATCGGCAGGGTTGCCGCGTCTCCACCGCCGAGGACGAAGAAGGCGTAGAAGACGTCGCTCCAGGCGTAGAGCATCACCATGATCGTCGCGGTGGCGATCACCGGCCGGAGCAGGGGCAGGATGATCCGCAGGAAGATCCGCAGCGGCTTGGCCCCGTCCACCCGGGCGGCCTCTTCCAGCTCCGCCGGGATGGAGCGGATGAATCCCGTCATGAAGAAGATCGACGTGGACAGGTACATCCCGGTGTAGACCGCGATCATGCCGGGCCTGGTGTTCGCCAGGCCGAACTGGCGCAGCTCCATGACGATGGTGATCACCGCGGGCGGCAGCAGCAGCCCGCTGATGGTGAGGGCGTACGCCGCGGAGACCAGCTTCGACGTGCGGCGGGCGAAGACCCAGGCCGCGCCCGCGCCGAGGATCAGTACGAGCACCACCGAAGGCACCACCACGGCGAGGGAGTTGAACAGGCCCCGCAGCATCTCGCCCTGGCTCATGGCATCCGCGTAGTTCTGGGCGGGCTGCCAGCGGTGCGGCAGGGCGAGGTTGGGCTTGACCGCCTCGCCCTGCGGCTTGGCCGAGGTGACCAGGACCAGCCACAGCGGCACACCGACGGCCAGGCCGGCCAGCAGCAGGACGAGAGCCGGGCGCCCGAAGCGCCAGAGGCGGGGTCCTGAAGACCCGGTTCCGGACACCGCCGAGACCGCGCTCACAGCATCTGCTCCCTTCGGCGCAACCCGATGACCAGCGGGATCGCGATCGCGACCACAATCAGGAAGAGGACGAGGCTCATCGTGGACGCCTGCGCGTACAGGCCTTGTCCGAAGACCCGGAACATGTAGATGTTGAACACCTCGGTGGATGAGGCCGGGCCACCGCCCGTCGTGGCCTGCACGATGTCGAAGGTGTTCATCGAACCGATCAGGGCGGTGGTCACGTTGAAGGTGACCGCGGGCGCGAGCATCGGCCAGCGCACGGACCGGAAGGTGCGCCACGGCCCCGCGCCGTCCATCCTCGCCGCCTCGAGCATGTCGCCCGGGATGCCCTTGAGCCCGGCGAGATAGATGAGCATCGACAGGCCCATCCACTTCCAGCCGTGGATGGCGGAGACCAGGACGAGCGTCCAGGTCGTCGAACCCAGCCAGGGCACGTCCGTGCCGAGCACCGAGTTGACTGCGCCGTCCTGGTCGAGGAGCGCCTGGAACACGTATCCGACGGCGAGTGCCGAGATCAGGACGGGCAGGAAGAAGACGGCGCGGAAGAAGCGGTTGAAGCGGGTGTCCTCCTCCAGGAGCATCGCCAGGCCGAGCCCGAAGCCGTTCTGAAAGAGGGCGGCCAGGGCCGCGTACAGCAGCGTCGTCCTGATGGCCCTCAGCAGCGAGCCGTCGTTCACGACCGTCTTGAAGTTGTCGAGGCCGGTGAAGGCGACGTCCGCGTGGTACGAGGACCAGTTGGTGAACGGGTAGTAGAAGTTGAGCAGGTTGGGCACCAGGAAGAAGGCCACGAAGACCGCGACCGCGGGCAGCGCGAACCACCATGGGTGGTGGACGGCCGCGCGTGGCAGCCGTCCCACGTTCTTCTGCTGCTTCCTCCGGGCGGACGGCGCCGCCTTGTCCATACGTATGGCTGTGTCCGCCACGGCTGGAATCCCTCGTTCTGGGCGGTGAACGGCTCGAAGATGGAGACCGGCGGTCAGAATCCGGGCGCGCCCTGGGCCTTGGCCACCTGCGCGAACTGGTCCTGGATCGCCTGGGCGACCTGCTTCGGGGTCTTCTTGCCGTAGAGCATGTCGGCGAGGTACAGGTGCGTGTCCGGGGCGACGATGGCCTTGGCCTGGAAGACGCCGTTCGCGGTGGGCAGCGCCTTCATCTGGGCCGTCGAGGTGTCCGGGAGCCCGTCGGGGCTGGGCACTCCGGGCTGCACCGAGGGGATCTTCATCGCCTTGATGTACGAGGCGTAGTCCGTGTCGAGCCAGAAGTCCAGGAACTGGCGCGCGGCGTTCTCCCGCTTCGTGTCACCGGTCTTGAAGGCGACGACGCCGTTCGTCTGGTCCGGCGAGTACATGCCGGTGTTGTCGGAGTTGGAGATCGGGAACCAGCCCAGCTTCTTGTTGATCTCCTCGGTGCTGTGCTTGGCCTGGATCTGCGTCTGGAAGGAGGTGACGTTGAGGACCATGCCGACGTCGCCGTTCCAAAGTGCGTCGGCGGAACCGGTGAAGGTGCCGGTCTTGTAGTTCTTCTGCGCGAGCCCGGCGCCGAGGAGCTTGTCCTTGTACTTGGTGATGGCGTCGACGACGACCGGGTCCGTCCACTTCTTCTTGTTCTGGTTGAGGTCGGCCCACCACTGCTTGTCGAGGTCGGTGAGCTGTACTTGCATCTGCCACTGCAGGGGCCACTTGTCGCCGCCGGACTCGTAGAAGGCGGCTGCGTCCGTCTTGTCCTTGATCTTGTGGCCGAGGGCGAGCAGCTGGTCGTAGCTCTTGGGGAACTGGTCCTCGGTGATGCCGGCCTTCTTGAAGACGTCCTTGTTGTAGTAGACGCCGAGCATGGCGGGGACGGTGACGATCGCGGCATAGCGCTTGCCGTCGATGACGCCGAGGGACTTCTCGGTGTCGCCGAGCTTGTCCACCCAGGGCTCGTCGTCGAGGGTGAGCAGGTTCTGCTTGGGCTGGATGAACGGCAGCGTGGAGATGGAGGGCTGCCAGAACATCAGGTCCGGCTTGTCGCCCGAGGCGAGCTTCGTCGGCACGTTCTGCTCGTACAGGTCGGGGATCGCCTGGGTGTCGACCTTGGCGCCCGTGGCCTTCTCGAAGGCGTCGATGACCTGCTTCGGGGCGTTGACGGTGTTCTGCGCCGTCCACATGGTCAGCTTCACGCCGTCGAGTTCGGCCGTGGGATCGACCTTCGTCCGGGGCGTGGAGTCGGCGTCGTCGCTGCCGTTGCCCGCTGTTGGGTCGCTGCAGGCCGTGGCGGTCAGGGCGGTGGCACATATCAGCACGAGGGCTGGGAGAACTCGCTTCATCGAGGTTCTGCCTTTGCTGCGTGGACGGAGAGGACGGGGGCTTCCGGACGGGCTTGGGCCGGGGTGGAGTGTCTCCGGCGGTGGATCGGGTCGCCGAGTGTTCTCCTGACGAGTGATCAGGCGGTGCTCGGCGGCGGACCCGAGCTCTCCCTGACCACCAGTTCCGGTACGGAGACGGGGTGCGGGGCCACGGGAGCCGACTGTTCGACGAGCCCGTGCAGCAGCCCGAAGGCCGCCCGCCCGAGACCGGTGAAGTCCTGTCGTACGGAGGTGAGGGACGGGGTGAGGTACGCGGCATGCGGGGCGTCGTCGAAACCGACCACGCTCACCTCGCCGGGGATGGGGCGGCCCGCCTCGTGCAGCGCCCGCATCACCCCGAGCGCGAGGTCGTCGTTGCCGCACAGGATCGCCGTGACGGCCGCGTCGGCGGCCAGCTTGCGGCCCGCGGTGTAGCCGCCTGCCGGCCCCCAGGTGCCCTGCACGGGACGGGGTTCGGCAGCGCCCGCCTCGCGCAGCGCGGCGCGCCAGCCCGCCGTACGCGCCGCGGTGCGCCGGGTGCTCGAGGGGATGGCGACGTAGTGCACGGTCTCGTGGCCGAGCGACAGCAGATGACGGGTGGCCTCATAGGCCGCCTCGCGGTCGTCGGTCCACACCCAGGGGCGGTCACCGCCGGGTGTCCGCGCGGGGGTCTCGACCACGCCCACGACGGGGATCCCTGCGGGCACGTCCGCCAGGGCCCGCACCCCGGCCGGATCGTATGCGATGACGATCAGGCCGCCGCCGGCGTCGGCGGCACGCTGCACCTCGGCGCGCACCGCGGTCTCGTCGGCCGACTCCAGCACACCGATGGCCATGGTGTACGAAGCCGCACGGGCCGCCTCCTCGATGCCCTGCAGGATGCTCGCGTAGCCGTGGTGGGTGATGTTGGCGGTGAGCACGGTGACCGACCGGACACGGCCGCTGGCCAGCGCGTGCGCGGTGGCGCTGCGCCGGAACCCCAGCTCCTCGATGGCGGCGAGCACGCGCTCCCGGGTCGACGGCTTCACGCTGGGGTGGCCGTTGATCACGCGGGAGACGGTCTGGTAGGAGACATCGGCCGCGGCGGCGACGTCCCTGATACTCGCCGTCCTGCTTGTGTGACCGGTCACATTCATGCCAGGATTGTGACCGGTCACACTGACCCCGTCAAGAGACCGTAACGACGGCTTCACCCGTAGACAACACAGACGACGCATGCCGTCGGCAGCGGCGGACACGAAGAACTCAGGAGGGTCCACGTTGACCGGTGAAGAACCCACCAGCCCTGCCACTGGCGTCCAGGAGAAGTTCACCTGGGGCCACGCGGGACTCGAGGCCGAGTTCGCCACCGGCTCCGACGGGGCGCTGAGGATCACCCGCCTCACGAGGCCCGGCGCGGCCGCCCTGCCGCCCGTCGGCGCCGAGTCGGCACCGCCCCTGGTGGAGATCACCGCGCTGGGGTACAGCGCCGGCTGGTCGGGCCCGCGGTTCATCGAATCCGCGCTCGGCGGGCGGCTGCGGCACCGCGCCCACCGCTGCGAGCGGGACGGCGTCTGGCACCGGCTGCACATCGACCTCGCCGACGGGACGACCGGACTGGCGGCAGAGGTGGTGTTCTCCTCGCCGGACGGCATCCCGGTCGTACGCTCCGAGGTCCGGCTGCGCAACGAGGGAACCGAGCCACTCGTCCTGCGGTCCGTCTCCAGCCTGCTGATCGGCGCGCTGCCCTCCCCCGACGTCCTGGACGTGCACCGCGCCCGCAACGACTGGCTGGCCGAGTGCCGCTGGTTCACCGAGCCGCTGCGCGCCCATGTCGCCGACGTCGGCCGGGAGTTCCACGAACACGACAGCCGCGCCTGTCTTGCGCTGAGCAGCCGGGGCAGCTGGCCCACCGACGGTCATCTGGCGATGGGAGCGCTCTCCGACCGCACGGACGGCCGCACCTGGCTGTGGCAGATCGAGTCGGCTGCGGCCTGGCGCTGGGACACGGGCGAGTACGGGGGCGGCACGTACGTGGCGCTCGGCGGACCTACGGACGCCGAGCACCAGTGGCGTGAACGCCTGGACCCGGGGGCGGAGTTCACGACCGAACCGGCGGCGCTCGCCCTCGGCTCCTCCTTCGAGGACGCGCTGGCCGCGCTCACCGCGTACCGCCGTGCCGTCCGCCGGCCGCACCCCGACCACACCACCCTGCCCGTCGTCTTCAACGACTACATGAACACGCTGATGGGCGACCCGACGACGGAGAAGCTGCTGCCGCTGATCGACGCGGCGGCCTCGGTCGGCGCCGAGTACTTCTGCATCGATTCGGGCTGGTACGACGACGCGCAGGGCTGGTGGGACAGCGTCGGCGAGTGGCTCCCCTCTGAGCGGCGCTTCCCGGGGGGCGGCATCAAGGCCGTGCTCGACCACATCCGGGACCGCGGCATGGTGCCAGGACTGTGGCTGGAGCCGGAGGTGGTGGGCGTGCGCAGCCCGGTCGCCCGGTCCCTGCCCAACGAGGCCTTCGTACGCCAGGACGGCATCCGCGTCACCGAGCACGGCCGCCACCAGCTGGACCTGCGCCACCCGGCCGCCCGCGCCCACCTCGACACGGCGGTCGACCGGATCGTCGGCGAGTGGGGCGTGGGATACCTCAAACTGGACTACAACATCACCGTCTCCCCCGGCGGCCCCCTGCTCGGCCACTCCCGCGCCTGGCTGGACTGGCTGTCGTCCCTCCTCGACCGCCACCCCGGCCTGGTGATCGAGAACTGCGCCTCCGGCGGCATGCGCATGGACGGCGCCTCGCTCGCCGTCACCCAGCTCCAGTCCACCAGCGACCAGATGCAACCCGTCCGCTACCCGCCGATCGCGGCCGCTGCGCCCACCGCGGTACCGCCCGAGCAGGGCGCGGTGTGGGCGTATCCGCAGCCCGAGTTCACGGACGGGGAGATCGCGTTCGCGCTCGGGGGTGCGCTGCTGGGCCGGATCCATCTGTCCGGCTATCTGAACCACATGTCGTCGGAACAACTCGCCCTGGTGAAGGGGGCGTTGGACACGTACAAGTCGCTGCGCCACGATCTGCCGCATGCCGTTCCGTTCTGGCCGCTCGGGCTGCCGGGCTGGGACGACGAGTGGGTGGCGCTGGGCATGCGCGCGGAGGAGGCGACGTATGTGTCGGTGTGGCGCCGGGGTGGCACCAAGGACCGGACACTGCCCGTGCCGCACCTGGCGGACCGCGCGGTGTGCGCCGAGATCCTGCACACGTCATGGCCCGACGCGACCGCGATCTGGCATGCCGACCGGTCCGAACTGGCAGTGGCTCTGGCACCGGAACCGGCCGGCCTGCTCGTCCGGCTGACGTAGCGGCACCCGGTGTCCCCGACATGGCCGAACCCGCCTGCTCCGGGCACCTCGTGACCACCTATGGGAAGACGTTCCACACGTGGCAGTACGACCGCGAGGACTTCCCGTACGGGATTCCGCAGCTGATGATGGGCCTCACCGGGGACGGGCAGGCCGTGGACGAGATGATCCGCGCCCGGGACGACAGGCTCGGCGTCTCGACGTCCCGCAAGCGGCAGAACCGGGCGGACATTCCCATGCCGGAGGTGGCGCCGGGCGCCAACGCGTGGGAAAGCGGCCGGACGGTGCAGACACGCGTCGAGGAGATGGACTTCAAGCGCTGACCGCCGCTCCCTCCGCCCCCGCTCACGCCGCCTCCGTTCGTGGAAGCCCGCGCACCGCCGAACAGGCCTCAGGGTGTGGCCGGCGCCGGCAGTACCGGGCGGTCCGGGCGTGTGCGCTGTGGGGCCGTCGGCACGGCGAGCACCATGGTGAGTCCGCCGCCCGGCGTGTCCTCGGCGTGCAGGGTGCCGCCGACGGCCTCGGTGAAGCCCCGGGCGACCGCCAGGCCGAGGCCGACACCGACGCCTCTCGGCGAGTCGCCGTGCCGCTGGAAGGGTTCGAAGATGTGGTCCTTGGCCTCGTCCGGGACGCCGGGGCCGCGGTCGACGACCCGCAGCTCGACGCGGTCGGCGAGGGCGCTCGCGGAGACCAGGACCTTCTGCCCGGGCGGGCTGTGCTTGACGGCGTTCTCGACGACGTTGGCGACCGCCCGCTCCAGCAGGCCCCGGTCGACGTGCACCATGGGCAGCGTCTCGGGGATGTCCAGGTCCACGCTGTCCTCGGGCACCCCGCCGAGCGCCATGGGCACGACCTCGTCCAGGTCGGTCTCGCGGATGATGGGGGTCACCGTGCCGGTCTGGAGCCGGGACATGTCCAGGAGGTTGCCGACCAGGTGGTCCAGGCGGTCGGCGCCCTCCTCGATGGCCTCCAGCAGCTCGGCCCGGTCCTGTTCGGACCACTCGACGTCGTCGGAGCGCAGCGACGACACGGCCGCCTTGATACCGGCGAGCGGGGTGCGCAGGTCGTGGCTGACGGCGGCGAGCAGCGCGGTCCGTATGCGGTTGCCCTCCGCAAGCTGCTTGGCCCGGTCGGCCTCGCGGCGCAGGCGCTGGCGGTCCAGGACGACGGCGGCCTGCGCGGCGAACGCGGCCAGCACCCGCCGGTCGGCGGCGGGCAGCACCCGGCCCCGCAGGGACAGGGCCATGTGGTCCCCGACCGGTACGTCGACGTCCGCCTCCTCCGGCATCCCGGCGGGGCGCGGTCCCACACTGCCGGCGCAGGTCCAGGGAGCCGTCTCGCCGGTCCGCTCCAGCAGTGCGGCCGACTCCATGCCGAAGGTCTCCCGGACCCGGTCGAGGAGCGCCTCCAGCGTGGTCTCGCCGCGCAGGACGTTCCCGGCCAGGAAGGAGAGGATCTCCGACTCGGCGCGCAGCCGGGCGGCCTGGTGGGTGCGCCGGGACGCGAGGCCCACCACCGAGGCGACCGACGCCGCGACCGAGACGAAGATAGCTATCGCCACGATGTTCACCGGGTCGGCGATCGTCAGGGTGTGGACGGGCGGCGTGAAGTACCAGTTGAGCAGGACAGAGCCCACCACCGCGGAGGCCAGCGCCGGGAACAGGCCGCCCAGCAGGGCCGCCGCCACCGTCAGGGTGAGGAACAGCAGCATGTCGTTGGCGAGGCCGACGTCCGGGGCGGCGCCGGTCAGCAGCCAGGTGAGCAGGACGGGGCCGAGCACGCCGGCCAGCCAGCCCGAGACGACCCGGGACCGCCCGAGGCGGGCCCGGCGCGCCACCGGCAGTCCGCGGCCCTTGCCCGCCTCGGCGTGCGTGATGAGGTGCACGTCGAGGTCGGGACCCGACTCCCGCGCCACGGTCGCCCCCACGCCCGGTCCGAGGACGTACTGCCAGCTGCTGCGGCGGGAGACGCCCAGCACGATCTGGGTGGCGTTCACGCCTCGGGCGAAGTCCAGCAGGGCGGCCGGAATGTCGTCGCCGACGACGTGATGGAAGGTGCCGCCCAGGTCCTCCACCAGGGTGCGCTGGACGGCCAGTTCCTTCGGGGAGGCGGCGGTCAGTCCGTCGCTGCGGGAGATGTAGACGGCGAGGACCTCGCCGCCCGCGCCCTTCTCGGCCAGGCGCGCGGCCCGGCGGATCAGGGTGCGGCCCTCGGGGCCGCCGGTCAGGCCGACGACGATCCGCTCGCGCGAGCCCCAGATGGCCGAGACCCGGTGCTCGCTGCGGTACCGGTTCAGATACGCGTCGACCCGGTCCGCCACCCACAGCAGCGCCAGCTCCCGCAGGGCGGTGAGGTTGCCGGGGCGGAAGTAGTTGGACAGGGCCGCGTCGACCTTGTCGGGCTGGTAGATGTTGCCGTGCGCCATGCGGCGGCGCAGCGCCTCCGGTGACATGTCGACCAGCTCGATCTGGTCGGCGCGCCGTACCACCTCGTCGGGAACGGTCTCCTGCTGCCGTATCCCGGTGATCGACTCCACCACGTCGCCCAGCGACTCCAGGTGCTGGATGTTGACGGTCGAGACCACGTCGATCCCGGCCGCGAGCAGCTCCTCGACGTCCTGCCAGCGCCTGGCGTGGCGCGAGCCGGGGATGTTGGTGTGGGCGAGCTCGTCCACCAGGGCCACCTGCGGGCGCCGGGCGAGCACCGCGTCCACGTCCATCTCGGTGAACGTGCCTCCCCGGTACCCGATCTCCTTGCGCGGCACCTGCTCCAGGCCGTGCAGCATCACCTCGGTGCGCGGCCGGTGGTGGTGTTCGACGAAGGCGACCACGCAGTCGGTGCCGCGCTCCACACGGCGGTGCGCCTCGGACAGCATCGCGTACGTCTTGCCGACGCCGGGTGCCGCGCCGAGGTAGATCCGGAGCTTGCCGCGTGTCATGTCGTTCCTCGAAGCGGTGGCCCATGCCGGGCTCGGTGATCGGACAGCGGGGATGGGAGGGATGGGTTTCCAGTCTGCGACCGAGCCGGCCCGGGTCACTTGTCGGCCGTGAGGTCCTTGAGCGCGATGTTGAGTTCGAGGACGTTGACCCGGGGCTCCCCGATGAAGCCGAGTGTGCGACCCGTGGTGTGGTCGTCGACCAGCTTCTCGACCCGCGTGACGGACAGGCCGTTCCTCGCGGCGACCCTGTGCACCTGGAGGTCGGCGTACTGCGGGGAGATGTCCGGGTCCAGGCCGGAGCCGGAGGAGGTCACCGCGTCCGCGGGGACGTCCGAGGGCCTGACCGTGTAGCCGGGCACCGAGTTGTCCTTGACGATCTTGGCCTTCGCCTCGTCGACCGACTGCACGAGCTTCTCGCTGTCGCCGGCCAGGTTGGTGGCGCCGGAAAGGATCAGCCTGTAATGCGTGTTGAGGCTGTTCGCGCCGAGGCCGTTCGCCGGGCGGGGCTGGAAGTACTCGGATCCGTAGCCCTGTTGCCCGATCAGGGACGAGCCGACGACCCTGCCGTCCGCCTTGACCTCGGAGCCGTTCGCCCTGCCGGGGAAGAGACCCTGGGCGATGCCGGTGACGACCAGCGGGTAGACGACGCCGGTCACCAGGGTCAGCACGAGCAGGGCTCGTAGGCCCGCCCCGAGCAGCCGGGCGGTGTTCGTCACGGAGTTGTTCATGGCTATCAGCACGCTTTCGAGTGGTTACAGCCCGGGGACGAGGGAGATGAGCAGGTCGATGAGCTTGATGCCGAGGAAGGGGGCGATCAGCCCGCCGAGGCCGTAGATCCCCAGGTTGCGGCGCAGCATCCTGTCCGCGCTCATCGGCCGGTAGCGGACGCCCTTCAGGGACAGCGGCACCAGCGCGACGATGATCAGCGCGTTGAAGACGACGGCCGACAGGATCGCGGAGTCGGGCGAGGACAGGTGCATGATGTTCAGCTTGTCCAGGCCCGGGTAGACCGCCGCGAACAGCGCCGGGATGATCGCGAAGTACTTCGCCACGTCGTTGGCTATGGAGAAGGTCGTCAACGCACCCCGGGTGATGAGGAGTTGCTTCCCGATCTCCACGATCTCGATGAGCTTGGTCGGGTTGGAGTCGAGGTCGACCATGTTGCCGGCCTCCTTGGCGGCCGACGTACCGGTGTTCATCGCCACGCCGACGTCCGCCTGCGCGAGGGCCGGTGCGTCGTTGGTGCCGTCACCGGTCATCGCGACCAGCTTGCCGCCCGCCTGCTCCCGCTTGATCAGGGCCATCTTGTCCTCGGGGGTGGCCTCGGCGAGGAAGTCGTCGACGCCCGCCTCCTCGGCGATCGCCTTCGCGGTGAGCGGGTTGTCACCGGTGATCATGACGGTCTTGATGCCCATGCGGCGCAGCTCATCGAACCGCTCCCGCATACCCTGCTTGACGACGTCCTTCAGATGGACGACACCCAGGATCCGGGCACCCCTGCCGTCCTGGACGGCCACCAGCAACGGCGTGCCGCCCGCTTCCGAGATGCGGCCGGCGATCCGGTCCGCGTCCTCGGCGATCCTGCCGCCCTGCTCCTCGACCCAGGCGATGACCGAACCCGCGGCGCCCTTGCGGATCTTCCTGCCGTCGACGTCCACGCCCGACATGCGGGTCTGGGCGGTGAAGGCGATCCATTCGGCGCCGACCAGTTCGCCCTGGTACCGCTCGCGCAGCCCGTACCGGTCCTTGGCCAGGACGACGACGGAACGGCCCTCGGGGGTCTCGTCCGCGAGCGAGGACAGCTGGGCGGCGTCGGCCACCTCGGCCTCGGTGGCGCCGCGCACCGGCACGAACTCGGCGGCCTGCCGGTTGCCGAGGGTGATGGTGCCGGTCTTGTCCAGCAGCAGGGTGGAGACGTCGCCGGCGGCCTCCACCGCACGTCCCGACATGGCCAGTACGTTGCGCTGGACCAGCCGGTCCATGCCGGCGATGCCGATCGCGGAGAGCAGCGCGCCGATGGTGGTCGGGATCAGGCAGACCAGCAGGGCCACCAGTACGACCATCGTCAGGTGCGTGCCCGCGTAGTTCGCGAACGGCGGCAGCGTGGCGCAGGCCAGCAGGAAGACGATCGTCAGGGACGCCAGCAGGATGTTCAGCGCGATCTCGTTCGGCGTCTTCTGGCGGGCCGCGCCCTCGACCAGGCTGATCATCCGGTCGATGAACGTCTCACCGGGCCTTGTCGTGATCTTGATGACGATCCGGTCGGAGAGCACCTTCGTGCCGCCGGTCACGGCGGAGCGGTCGCCGCCGGACTCGCGGATGACCGGGGCGGACTCGCCGGTGATCGCCGACTCGTCGACGCTCGCGACGCCCTCGACGACGTCGCCGTCACCGGGGATGACGTCACCGGCCTCGCAGACCACCAGGTCTCCGACGGTCAGCTCGGTGCCCGGCACCCGCTCCTCGGACGTGCCGCCCGCGAGCAGCCGGCGGGCGACGGTGTCGGTCTTCGCCTTGCGCAGGGTGTCCGCCTGGGCCTTGCCGCGGCCCTCGGCGACCGCCTCCGCCAGGTTGGCGAAGACCACGGTCAGCCACAGCCAGGCGCTGATCGTCCAGCCGAACCAGTCGCCCGGGTCCTTGAGGGAGAACACCGTGGTCAGCACCGAGCCGATCCACACCACGAACATCACGGGCGACTTGACCATCACCCGCGGGTCGAGCTTGCGGAAGGCGTCCGGCAGCGACCTGACGAGCTGCTTCGGATCGAAGAGGCCCGCACCGACCCGGCCCTCGGGAGCCGTGTGACCCGTCGGTGCGTCCTGGTGGGGCGCAAGGGTGGGAGTGGACATCGCGTCCTCGTGCTTCTGTGTCTCGTGTTTCTGGATGTCGGTGGTCATCAGGCCAGCCCCTCGGCGAGCGGGCCCAGCGCCAGCGCCGGGAAGTAGGTCAGACCGGTGATGATCAGGATCGCGCCCACCAGCAGGCCGGTGAACAGCGGCTTCTCGGTGCGCAGCGTGCCCGCGCTCACCGGCACCGGCCTCTGCCCGGCCAGCGAACCGGCCAGCGCGAGGACGAACACCATGGGCAGGAAACGGCCGAGCAGCATCGCCAGTCCGGTCATGGTGTTGAACCAGTCGGTGTTCGCGTTCAGACCGGCGAAGGCCGAACCGTTGTTGTTCGACGCCGAGGTGAAGGCGTACAGCACCTCGGAGAACCCGTGCGCGCCGGAGTTCAGCATCGAGTGCGGCGGGGTCGGCAGCGCCATGGAGGCGGCGGTGAAGACCAGTGCCAGCGCCGGGGTGATCAGGATGTAGGCGGCGGCGAGCTTCATCTCCCGGGCGCCGATCTTCTTGCCCAGGTACTCGGGCGTACGGCCGACCATCAGGCCCGCGAGGAACACCGCGATGACCGCCATGATCAGCATGCCGTACAGGCCCGAGCCGACACCGCCGGGCGCGATCTCTCCCAGCATCATGCCGAGCAGTGTGATCCCGCCGCCCAGGCCGGTGAAGGAGGAGTGGAAGGAGTCCACCGCGCCCGTCGACGTCAACGTCGTCGACACGGCGAAGATGGAGGAGCCGCCGACCCCGAAGCGGACCTCCTTGCCCTCCATCGCCCCGCCCGCAGCCTGGAACGCCGGGCCGTGGTGGGCGAACTCCGTCCACATCATCAGCGAGACGAAGGCCAGCCAGATGGTGAACATGGTGGCGAGGATCGCGTAGCCCTGCTTCACCGAGCCGACCATCACGCCGAAGGTACGGGTCAGCGAGAACGGGATCACCAGGATCAGGAAGATCTCGAGGATGTTGGTGAGGGGGGTGGGGTTCTCGAAGGGGTGGGCGGAGTTGGCGTTGAAGTAGCCGCCGCCGTTGGTGCCCAGCTCCTTGATGGCCTCCTGGGAGGCGACCGCGCCGCCGTTCCACTGCTGCGAGCCGCCCATGAACTGCCCGACCTCGTGGATGCCGGAGAAGTTCTGGATCGCGCCGCACGCGACCAGGATCACCGCGGCGACGGCGGCGATCGGCACCAGGATCCTGAGGGTGCCGCGCACCAGGTCGGACCAGAAGTTGCCCAGCTCACCGGTGCGCGAACGCGCGAAGCCCCGCACGAGCGCGACGGCGACGGCGATGCCCACGGACGCCGAGACGAAGTTCTGCACGGCCAGCCCGGCGGTCTGCACGACGTGACCCATGGTCTGCTCGCCGTAGTACGACTGCCAGTTGGTGTTCGTCACGAAGGAGACGGCCGTATTGAACGACTGCGCCGGGTTCACCGAGGAGAAGCCCATCGAGCCGGGCAGGATGCCCTGGAGCCGCTGGAGCAGGTAGAGGAAGAGGACGCCCACGACCGAGAAGGCGAGGACACCGCGCAGGTACGCGGGCCAGGTCATCTCCGCATCGGGGTCGGCGCCGATGGCCTTGTAGATCCACTTCTCCACCCGCAGGTGCTTCTTCGAGGAGTAGACCCGGGCCATGTAGGTGCCGAGCGGAATGTGGACGAGTGCCAGCGCGCCGATCAGGGCGAGCAACTGGAGCACGCCCGCGAGGACGGGACTCATGTCTGCGCTCAGAACCTCTCCGGGAAGATCAGGGCGAGGACGAGATAGCCCAGCAGGGCGACGGCCACGACCAGGCCGACGACGTTCTCGGCGGTCACAGCTTCGTCACCCCCCGGGCGACGAGAGCCACCAGCGCGAAACCGGCGAGCACGGTGACGACGAAGGCCAGATCGGCCATCGCGAACTCCTGGAATGAGGTTCGGTGGAAACGGACGTGTAAGAGGAAAGCTCCTCTCTGGCCGGTTCTGATCGCCGTTGACGGGCCTCTTACGGCGGCGCCGACGGCTTTGACGGGTCCCTTACGTCTTCGCCCGACGGGTGCCGGCCGCCCCGGACACGCCGGACGCGCGAGAACCCCGCACCGGCGCGCGGTGCGGGGTTCTCGGCCCGGATGTGGTGCGGGTGTGGTCGCCGCGGTGTCAGGAGCCGCCGGGTTCCGGCTCGTGGAGGGTGATCGCCCCGGAGGGGCAGACGCCGGCGGCCATCCGTGCGGCCGCGCGATGGGCGCTGGGCGGCTCGGCGTGCAACAGGAGCACAAGGCCGTCGTCGGGATCCTGGTCGAAGACCTCGGGGGCGGTCAGGGCGCACATCCCGGCGCCGATGCAGCGCTCCCGGTCGACGTGCAGGCGCGTCGTCGTCATGACTCCCCCTTGTCCCAGGCGACCGGCAGGCTCTTGACCCCGTAGATGTCCGCGCTCTCCGGGCGCAGGACGACCTCTTCGGCCGGTACGGCCAGGCGCAGCGTGGGGAAGCGGTCGACCAGTGCGCGGAACGCGACCCGCATCTCGACGCGGGCCAGCTGCTGCCCCAGGCACTGGTGGATGCCGTGGCTGAAGGCCAGGTGCCCGGCCGCGTCCTGCCGGTGGAGGTCGAGCACATGGGGGTCGGTGAAGCGCTCGGGGTCGCGGTTGGCGGTGTTGTACGACAGGACGACCGTGGTGCCGGCCTCGATGGTCCGGCCGCCGATCTCGACGTCCTCGAGGGCCGTCCGCATGAATGTCTTGGCGACGCTCAGATACCGCAGCAGCTCCTCGACGGCCCTGTCGGTGAGCGCGGGGTCGGCGCGCAGCGCGGCCAGTTGCTCCGGGTTCCGCAGCAGCGCGAAGGTGCCGAGGGACAGCATGTTCGCGGTGGTGTCGAATCCGGCGGCCAGCAGGATCAGGCTGATGCCCTTGAGCTCCTCGTCGGTCAGATCGCTGTCGGTGAGTTCGCTGAGCACGTCGTCGGTGGGGTTGGCGCGCTTGGCGGCCACCAGTCGCGCGAGGTACTCCTGGGTCGCGGTGTAGGCCGCGATCAGCTCCTCGTCGCTCACCTCCCCGCCCATGAACGTGTCGATCTGCTGCTGGAAGGAGCCCCGGTCCTCGTAGGGCACCCCGAGGATCTCGCAGATCACCATGGTGGGGATGGGCTTGGCGAACGCGGTCACCAGGTCCACCGGCGGCCCGGCCATCTCCATGGCGTCCAGGCAGTCCGCGGTGATCTGCTCGATGCGTTCGGTGAGGAGCCGCATCCGCCGTACCGTGAACTTGCCCACCAGCGGCTTGCGATAGCGTCCGTGCTGCGGCTCATCCATGAGGAGGAACTCGCCGGGCGGCGCCGGAGGCACCTCGAAGTCGCCCACGTTCAGCAGTTCCTTGCGCGAGCTGAACCGCGGGTCGGCCAGGACCGACCTGACCAGGTCGTATCCGGTGATCAGCCATCCGGGTCTGCCGCCGGGATGGGTGTAGCGGCTGATGGGGCCGTGCCCGCGGGCGTCGAGCAGCTCTGCCGGCGGGTCGAAGGGGCAGCCGGTCCGACGCGCGGTCGGCAGCGTCGTGACGGTGTGGAGGGACTCACTCATGGCCATTCCTCGTCTCGCGATATGACGTGTTTGACGCTTCCGGAAAGCTACGTTGCGTTCACAACCGTGTCAATCGCTCTACCCACGAATCCCCAGCTAAACGGCGCCAAATTGATGCAATGACCGTGATTTGAACGCAACGATGCGTTGCAATGAAAAATGACGAAGGCAATGCCGGCGCACCGGGCAACGGGCTGGTACCCACCCCGCGACAGCGGTCGCGGCCGGGAACCCGCCTCGCACCGGTCCTGACTGCCGTACCCTCGCGGGTTCGGGCAGTGGTGCGACGGCGGGGTTCCCGGCCGCGATCGAAGCCGTGTCCCCGTGGCAGGCTTCAGCGGTAGTAGGCCTCCAGTTCGGCGATCGAGGTGAAGGTCTGGGTGCCGCCGCTGCCGCCGATGACACGTACGCCGTCACCGGTCGTGGTGTCGAAGTCGAAGACGTACGTCCTGTTCGTGCCGGCGGCCGAGGACGTGGGGTAGGACGGTGTCACGCGCAGGCCGGTGACATCGGTCCAGACGCCGTCGCGGCGCACCTGGATCCCGGGGGCGCTGCTGAACCAGCCGCCGTCGCCGAACATCGTGCCGGTCGTGTAGGCCACCTGGTCGAGGCGGTAGGTACGCGGCCAGGTGTAGCCCCACCAACTGGTCGGCTTGCGCTCGTCGTTCCAGTCGTCCTCGTTCTGCGCCTTGTTGCCGTCGTTGTAGATCGCGGTGCCGAAGTGCGTGGCGCGTTCGATCGGTACGGTGCCGGGTTCGCGGGCGAGGTTGCGGGCGGCGTCCGGCCCGTTGTCCGGGGTGGTGGGGACCGACGGGGTGAGGGACATCCTGCGCAGCGAGAAGGTGTACGCCCAGAAGTCGCCGGCCGGGTAACCGCCCCCGCAGGGGCAGACGTTGGACTGGAGCCACATCGACTTGCCGTCCGCGCTGATGTACTTCGACGGGATGGTGGTGGCGTAGCCGCCGTGCTTGGTGTGCGTCCACGGGTAGCCGCCGAAGTCCTTCGGCGTGAAGTGCTTCCACGGGCCCCACGGGGTGGGCGCCTCGTAGAACTCGTAGGTGTACTCCGTCCAGGAGGTGTAGATGTAGCGGTTCAGCGGCTTGTCGTAGACGACACCGCCCTGACTGATCACGCTCAGGTCCCTGGCGCGGCCCGCGGTTCCGACGTTCTGGTAGATGCGGTGGTCGTCGTGGAGGACGGAGACCCGCTGGTCGATGTCCGACGTCCACTGCGGGGTGCCCGCGCTGTCACCGGCGTAGAACCGCCATGCGGACCGGTCCTGGACGGAGGTGGCGGGCACCCGGGCCAGGTAGAGGTCGGCGGGGTCCGGGTCGGGGTCGAAGGTGTCGCGCCAGTTGTAGTCCAGGCCGTAGGCGTAGACGTAGCCGTCCGGGCTGCCCGCGTTGTCCTTGCCGTAGTCCAGGAACATGACCGTGGTGAACTTCTGGTCGGAGAACATCGGCTTGGTCTTGTCCGACGTCCACGTCGCGCCCTTGTCGGTGGACTTGACGATCGTCGCGCTGGGCGCGTTGTCCAGGGTGCCCTGCTTGAGGTCCTGGACGGCCAGGTAGAGCGCGCCGTTGACGCAGACCATGCCGGTGGGCTTGCGGTAGTACTGGCTGGGGTCGCCCCAGATCCGGCCGATCTGGTCGCCGGCCGCGCGCTGAGTGCCCGTCAGGTTGCCGGGCATGCCGCTGATCCGGGCCACGCCGATGTCGTTCCAGGTGTTGCCGTAGCCCACGCCGTCGCCGTAGGCGGCGTACACGTCGTCGTCGTCGGACCAGCACGACGGCCACAGGTCGCCGTGCTCCTTGTTGTCGCCGATCGCGGGGGCGCCGACGGTGGCGCCCGGGTCGACGCTCACGGTGGAGAAGTAGGTGCTCTCGGGGGCGTTGGCGAGTGCGGTGGTGTCGGCGTGGACGGCGGGGGTGGTCAGCGTCCCCAGGGCGGCCAGCGCGGCCGCCAGGGTGATCAGGGCTCTGAGTTTGCGCACAGACGTGCTCCTCGCGGGTCGGTCCGAGCACTGAGGAACGTGCCCGGGGGAACGTGCTCAGACGGCCAGGCCGTTGATCCGGTACTGCATGACCCGGTAGTTCTGGGCGTCGTACCACTGGCTCACGGTGATGTTGAAGTCGCCGAAGGTGGACCCGGGGACGATGAAACCGCCGTACGGGCTGGCGACCGCGTTGCCCGACTCGTTGCCCGGAGTGGTCGGGACGATGATGGTCTGCTCCGGGGTGGTGAACAGATTGCTCGTCGGGAGCGCGAAGATCTGGGCGCGCATCGACAGAGGTTCCATGTTCAGCCAGGTCAGGGCGTACTTGCCGCCCATCGCCCGGAAGCAGATCTCGCCCCAGCGGCGGCGGCCGGTGATGGTGGTGGGGTAGTTGCCCCAGGCCCAGGCGCCGTTCGCGTAGCCCCACGGCTGGTACGCCGCCGGGTTGCCGACCTGGTCCTGGCGGACGCGGTGCAGCAGGAGGTCGGAGGCGACGTCCCGGTTGAACACGGTCGACAGGACGTAGCAGTAGCCGTCGTCCGCGACCGCGTACGTCTTCTGCTGGAACTGGCCGCCGTACTGGTCGCCGGGCCACTGGCACAGGTACTGCCAGGTCTCGCCGTTGTCCGTCGAGCGCCAGAAGTCGGAGTGATGGGTCTGGTAGAGCACGCCCCGCATCAGATGCATGTACATCGTGCCGCCGATCGTGAAGACGTCCGACGGGATGGCGGTGGTGTTGTTCTCGTGGCCCTCCGGGACCAGGCCGACGGCGTGCGCGCCGCCCACGCTGTCGTCGATGACCAGGTGGTCGACGTCGGGGTGGCGTGCGCGCAGGCCCACCGGGGCCCGCCAGTCCCGGTCGCCCACCCCGGCTCCGTCGAAGGTGTCGCCGCAGACGAACAGCATGGTGCCGTCGGGGCAGCGGGCGGGGATGCCGAGGTCGGTCCAGGGTGCGGCGAAGGCTCCCGTCTCGGCCGGGCCGGTGAGGTTGCGGATCTTGGTACCGGTGATGGCGGCGGTGCTCGCCGCGGCCCGGCCGGCGGTGATCCCGGTCGCGGCCACGCCGAGGCCCGCGGCGAGGACCGTGCGCCGGGCCGGGCCGAGGGGCGCTGCCGAAGGGCCGGAGCCCGGGTGTGGCACCCCCGAGTGTTGTGAACCTGTCATGCGAAGCTCCTCGGAGTCGTGGGGGTTCCTGGTGCGCTCGGTCAGTGGTTCACGTGCTGGTGCCCGGTGTCCGGCCCGCGCGCGGGACGCGGACCGGACACCGGGAGTTCTGCGGGCGGCGGGGGCGAACGGGTGCCCGCCCGCTCGCCCCCGCCGCCGTGGGCCGCTACGACCGCGGCGCCGGGGGCCGTGGGTCCCTACGACTGCGGCGCCACGTCCCCGCACAGGTGCACCTCGACACCCAGCTCGGCGAAGAGCGCCGCCTTGGCGCGCAGCGCCTTGTCGGCGGTGGCCGCGTCGGGGGCGTAGGCGACGTTGAGGTGGTTGGCGCGGTGGCGGGCCATGAACTGGTCGCGGGTGACGCCGTGCAGGACCGCGTGCATGATCGGCCACTGGTGGTTGGTGGCGTCGAGGCGGCGCTGCGTCTCCTCCTCCGGCAGCTCGACGGCGCTCGCGCGGCCGAGGTCGACGTGCAGCCGGCCGTCCATCAGGAACACCCGCGACCAGACGATCTCGCCGGGCTTGGAGACACCGCTGAGGGTGCCGCCGCCGAGCGGGAAGAACATCGGGGGCTGGCGCATGCTGTACGACTTGTCGTAGCCGCCGTTGTGGGAGGCGGGCACCGAGCCGGAGATCTCGAAGACCCAGACGAACCGGCCGTCGTACTCCTCGCCCCAGCGGATGTCGTGCAGCGTGGTGGCCGGGTCCAGACCCATCGCGGTCCACAGGCGGTTGGTGACGAGGGAGTCGACGGCGACGCCTTCGTCCACCTCGTTGAAGTGCGGCAGCGGCGCGCCCGCGTAGAGCTCGCGGGAGCCGTCGCGGCTGAGCACCGGCGGGCGCTGGACGTTGTTGAGCAGGCCCTCGGCGAGGTCGCTCGCCGGGACGGTGTCCTTCAGGCCCTGCTGGTACTGGATGCCGACCGCGTCGAGCCCGAAGTCGTCGGAGATGCGCAGCGCGGCGATGTACATCTTGAACTGGCTGAGCAGCTGCGCGTCGGTGAGTTCGGTGGCCTCGTCGGTGCCGGTGTGGAAGGTCATGCCGGCGTCGTCGAGCCAGGCGCGGACCGCCTGGGCCTCCTCGTCGGAGACCTTCTTCATCTCGGCGACCAGGGCGCTCTGCGACAGGCGCTCCTTGTAGATGCCGAGCGGGTTGAGGAACTCGTCGTCGATGATGGCGTTGTACATGCCCATGCAGCCCTCGTCGAAGACGCCGATGATCGCCTTCTCCTCGCGCAGCTGGCGGGCGAGGGCCACGCCGAGCTCGGTCTCGGCGTCCTCGGACAGGGGCGGCAGGGGCCGGACGTGGCTGGTGTCGTGGGTGAGGGTGCCGGTCTCCAGCCAGGTGCGCAGTCCGTCGCGCGCCCAGTCGTCGGTGAAGTCGGTGCTCCACAGGACGGAGTAGTCGCGCCCGGCCTTGGTGAGGCTGCCGGCGAGGTTCAGCAGGCCGACCAGGCCCGGGAACTCCCCGCTCCAGTTGGCCACGACCAGGATCGGGCCCTCGTGGCTGCGCAGGCCCGCGAGGACGTGGTGGCTGTACTGCCAGACGGCCTCGACGACGATCAGCGGGGCGTCCTTGGGCAGGGTCTTGAAGACCTCGATGCCGGCGCGCTGGCTGTCGATGAAGCCGTGGCCCTTGACCTCGTCGACCGCGTGACCGCGGCGCACCTTCCAGCCGAGGTCGGTCAGGGCCGCGGCCAGGTCGTTCTCCAGCTTCTCCTGGGTGGGCCAGCAGGTGACGTTGGCGGCGGGGCGCAGGTCGCCGCTGGCCACGGTGTAGACGGTGTGCGGCTCGGTGGCCGGCCGCCGGTTGAGCTCGGGCAGGGCGTACGTGGTCATGCGGTCTCCGTTGGGGGTTCGGGTGTGCGCAGAGGCACGGCCGGCCGCGCGTCCTGGCCGGTCGTGAGGGCTGCTGCGGGTGTGTCGCGCCCGTGACGTGCACGGGCACATGTCTGTGTCTGCGTGGGCCGGGGCCGCCGTCAGCGCTCCTGGAGCGCCGCCAGCGTGTGGACGGCGTCCGCGGTGTCCGGGTACAGCCGCCGGTAGAGGGCGTACAGCGCGTCGTAGCGCGCGGTGTTCTCGGCGCGTGGCGTCACCGTCTCGCGCACCGGGTTCCAGTCGTCGACGGAGGCGTCCCCGACGAGCTGGGCGGCCAGCAGCGCACCGCCGTAGCTCGCGCCGATCGTGATGGTGCGCAGTTCCTGCGGGCGGCCGGTGATGTCGGAGACGATCTGTGTCCACAGGGAGCCCTGGGTGCCGCCGCCGACGGCGACCACACGGCGGATGTCGCCGCCGGCCTCCTCGATGACCTCGACGTTGTGGCGCACGCCGAACCCGGTCGCCTCCAGGGCGGCCCGGTACAGGTCGCCGCGGGTGTGGGAGAGGGTCAGCCCGGCGATGACCCCGCGGGCGTGCGGGTCCATGACCGGAGTGCGCTCGCCGGAGAAGTACGGCAGCATCAGCAGGCCGCCCGCGCCGGGGCCGGACTCGGCGGCCAGCCGGGTGAGCTCGGTGTGGTCGGCGCCGTCGAACAGGTCGCGCAGCCAGTTGGTGACGGCTCCGGAGGTGGCCATGCCGCCCGCCAGGTTGCGGGTGCCGGGCAGGGCGCCGACCGTGCCCCACAGGGACGGGCTGGTGAGCGGCTTGGGGACGGTGTGCACGAGGAACATGGTGGTGCCGTACATCAGCATCAGATCGCCGGTGTTCTGCGCAGCCACGCTCAGTGCCTCGGCCCAGGCGTCGATGGTGCCGGTGGTGACGGGGATGCCGGCGGGCAGGCCGGTCTCCCGGGCGGCCTCGGCAGTGACGGTGCCGGCCGCCTCGCCGGACCAGGCGAGCGGCGGCAGCTCGATGCCGGGGGCCACCTCGGCGGCCCAGGGGGCGTACCACTCGCAGGCGTGCGTGTCGTAGAGCGGGGTGCACTGGCTGGCCGAGTGGTGGTCGAGGACGTAGGCGCCGGTGAGCTGCCGGACCAGCCAGGAGCTGGGCATGTAGAGGCGGCGGGCCCGGGCGTAGAGCTCGGGCTCCTCCTCGGCGATCCAGGCGATCTTCGGCCCGGCGGCCTGGGTGCTCAGAGCCGAGCCCGAGCGCCGGATGATCTCCCCGGCGCCGAGCCGCTCCTCGATCCGTTCGATCTGGCGGACCGAGCGGGTGTCCACGCCGTAGAGGATCGCGGGGCGCAGCGGGGTGTCGTTCTCGTCGGTCAGCAGGACGCAGGGTCCCATGCCGCTGACGCCGACGGCGACCACGGTGGTGTCGCCGGGGCCGGTCAGCTCGCGGGCGAGCTCGGTGAACTCGCGCCACCACACGGAGGCGTCCATTTCGAAGTGGCCGGGTCCCGGCCGTGCGGGTCTGTGCTCCCGTACGGCCGAGCGGATCAGGGCGCCGTCGAGGCCGACGAGGACGCCCTTGCTGCTCGACGTGCCGATGTCCACGCCGATGACTGCGTTGCGAGGCATGTCCAGGACCATCGCAGAAATCGATTTCAGGGTCAAGGGTCCGCACGGCAGGCGCGGTTTCGCCAGGTGAGAGGCCTTGGCCTAGACAAGGTCCGCGCCCCGAAACGCCCGGGAGTCTCACCTCTTGACACCCCTGGGGACCCCCTCTACGTTTCGGTGAAATGGATTTCAGAGGTGTTCCACCGCGGTGTCGGTGCCGCCTCGCTCCTTCCGCGCCCCACGGTGCCCCAGCCGGCCCGCGGCGCGCGCCCCCGTACTCCACCATGAGGGCAAGACACGATGACGACCTTTGGACTCGACGGCATCTCGCGCAGGACGCGTGCCGTGAGCCGTTCCATCAGCGCCGAGAACTTCACCGGGGCCAAGTCCGGCGGCGGCCGCGCCACGGAGGGCACCGGTGCGGTGGCGGCGAGCCGGCTGGGGCCGGGCTGGAAGATCTCCCCCAGCATCGACATCGCCGCCGGTGAGACGGCGGTGCTCGCGGACATCGAGGGCCCCGGCACCATCCGCCACCTGTGGTGCACCACCGACCCGCACACGGCGTGGCGCGGCACCCTGCTGCGGATGTACTGGGAGGGCGAGGAGGACCCGGCCGTCGAGGTGCCGCTGGGCGACTTCTTCTGCAACGGCTGGAACACCTTCAGCCAGGTCTCGTCCGTGCCGGTCGCGGCCAACCCCAACGGCGGCTTCAACGCCTACTGGCCGATGCCGTTCCGTCGCGCTGCTCGCATCACCCTGGAGAACCTGACCGCCGAGAAGGTCACGCTCTACTACCAGGTGGACTACGAGCTGGACGAGGTCGGCGACGACGCCTCCTACTTCCACGCCCAGTGGCGCCGCAGCCACCCGGTACCCTTCGGCGAGGTGCACACCCTCCTCGACGGCGTCACCGGCGCCGGCAGCTACGTCGGCACCTACCTGGCCTGGGGCGTCAACAGCCCGGGCTGGTGGGGCGAGGGCGAGCTGAAGTTCTACCTCGACGGCGACGACGAGTTCCCGACGATCTGCGGCACCGGCACCGAGGACTACTTCGGCGGCGCCTGGAACTTCGACGTCCCCGGCCAGGGCTACACCGCCTACACCACCCCCTACCTGGGCCTGAACCAGATCCTGCGCCCGGACGGGCTGTACCGCAGCCAGCAGCGGTTCGGGATGTACCGCTGGCACGTCCTGGACCCGATCCGCTTCTCCGAGGACCTCCGCGTCACCGTGCAGAGCCTCGGCATCGGCCCCGGCCAGGGCAACGGCCTGCCGCACCGCTACCGCCACACCAGCGACGACATCGCCTCCACCTCGCTGTTCTACCTGGACGCCCCGTCCTCCGCGTCCCGTCCGGCCACGCCGGACCTGCTCACACTGGAAGTCGACTGACCGCCGTACGGCGAGTCGCTTCCGGGCGACCGGCCCCGCCCGCGGGGCCGGTTCCCAGGATCCGCCCCCGGGCCCGCCCCCCAGGATCCGCCCGTCCCCAAGGCCCATCACACCTCGACAGGAGCGCACGCATGCTCCAGCACGGCAAAGAAGCCGAGCCCGCGGCCCCGACCGCCCAGACGGCGGTTCGAACCGACCGCCCGGCCCCGCACGCCTCCCGCCGCCGCTTCCTCACCGGTCTCGCCGGCGCCGGGGCGGCCTTCGCCGCCCCGGCCCTGCTCACCGGCTGCGGCACGGCCCAGGCCAAGGGCGCCACCATGAAGTTCTGGAACTTCTACGCGCCGCAGAACTCGCCGGATCCGGCGATCCGGGCCCAGGCGAAGTGGTTCACCGACTTGATCGACCTGTGGAACTCCACCCACTCACCCAAGATCGAACTGGTGTACATACCCGTCGGCGACTACACCAACGGCGCCAAACTCCCCACCGCGTTCGCCACCGGGTCGGGCCCGGACATCTTCCTGCTCAGCCCCGGCGACTTCCTGCGGTACTACAACGGCGGCGTGCTGGCCGACCTCACGCCGCACCTGGACCACGGGGTCGTGGAGGACTACGGGACGGCGCTGACCAGCCGGATGGTCGACGGCAAGGTGTACGCCCTGCCGATGGAGATCGAGCCGCTGGCGATGTTCTACTCGATCGACACCTGGGAGAAGGCGGGGCTGTCGGAGGGCGACATCCCCACCACCTGGGACCAGATGCTCGGTCTGGGCGACAAGCTGCGCACCAGGACGAGGGCCGGCCTCGTCTTCGAGACCAACCCGGGCTACTACCAGAACTTCACCTGGTACCCGTGGATGTGGCAGGGCGGCGGCGACGTCCTGGACGCGCACGGCAACGTCTCCTTCGACTCGAAGGCCACCCGCCAGGCGCTGTCCTTCTGGCAGGACGCCGTGCGCCACGGCATCGCCCCGCGCACCCTTCCCGCGGCCGGCGACGTGATCGGCGGTTTCAAGGGCGACAACGTCGCGATGTGGCAGACGGGCATCTGGAACGTCGCCAGCTTCAAGGCGTTCGCCCCCGAGTACCGTTACGGCGTCTTCAAGCTGCCGGCCCCGGACGGCGGCAAGTACGTCACCACGCTGGGCGGCTGGTCGTTCTGTGCCAACGCGCAGAGCGGCAACAGCGACGCCGCGGCCGAGTTCTGCGCCTGGGCGATCGGCTCGATGAAGGACGACGCCATCGACCGGATGGTGGACTGGTGCATCCGCGCCAAGTCGGACGTGGCGCCCCGCACCACCGCGCTGGAGCGCGGCGCGGCCAAGGGCGGCTACGACTCGACGATCATGAAGAAGTTCAAGGATGAGGTCTTCCCCGGGGGCCGTGCCGAGCCGCGCTATCCCCCGGTCGTCTACAAGGCGATCTCCGACGCCATCCAGTCGACCATGCTCACCGGCGCGGACGTGGCCGCCGAGACCCAGCGGGCCGCCGAGTCGATGAAGGCCTACACCAAGAGCTACCAGGGGGCGAGTCTGGTATGAGCAGCGTGACCGCACACGACACGGCCGGGGCGAAGCCCCGCACCACGGGCGGGCCCACGGCCCAGGCACCCGCTTCCGCACATCCGCGGCTCAGCCGCCGGCACCGCGAGTGGGTGGCGGCCGGCCTGTTCCTCGCCCCGGACGCCCTCGGCCTGCTGGTGTTCGTCGCCATCCCGATGGTGCTCTCCGTCGTGCTGAGCCTGTTCCAGGTCAGCGGCTTCGGCAGCTACCAGTGGGTCGGGCTCGGCAACTACGACCGGATGTTCCACGACCCGCTGTTCTGGCAGTCCATGAAGATCACCGGAATCTATGTGGTGGTCCTGGTGCCCGTGCTGTTCTGCCTGAGCCTCGCCCTCGGGCTGCTGGTCAAGCAGAAGCTGCCCGGCGTGGGCGCCTACCGCACCGCGCTGTTCCTGCCGTACGTGATCAGCCTCGTGGTGGTGGGCGTGCTCTGGAAGTTCATGCTCGACGACCAGGTCGGGGTGGTGAACAAGGCCATGCGGGCGGCCGGCTTCGGCGGCGCGTCCTGGCTGGGGTCCCCGGGTCTGGCGCTCGCCTCGGTCATCGCCGTGATGACGTGGGTGATGATGGGCTACTACATGATCATCTTTCTGGCCGGGCTCCAGGAGATCCCGCAGGAGTACTACGAGGCCGCCCGGATCGACGGCGCGAGCGCCTGGCGGTCGTTCCGCTCGATCACCTGGCCGCTCCTCCGGCCGACCAGCTTCTTCGTGCTGCTGATGTCGACGGTCGCGGCCATCACCGGTGGTCTCGACCTGCTCTTCGTGCTGACCAAGGGCGGCCCGGCCAACGGCACCTCGCTGGCGATCTTCTACATCTACCAGCAGGCCTTCACCTTCGGGGAGTACGGATACGCGTCGGCCATGGGCACCTTCCTGGTGTTGATCATGGTCGTCTTCGCCGGGGTGATCTTCAAGGTGACGAAGGGCGGGAGGTTCGACGATGGCGAGTGACGTGGCGACGGGCGGAGTGAAGGTGCGAGGCGCCGGAAACTCCGGGAGTATCGGCAGGACCAGCCGCATCTGGCTGACGGTGCTGGCCATCGTGGTGTCCCTGGTGAGCGTGTTCCCGGTGCTGTGGATGGTCGACTCCGCGTTCAAGACACGGAGCACGGTCACCGACGGCCGGCTCATACCGAAGGACTTCACCTTCCAGAACTTCGTCGACGTCTTCACCCAGGTGCCGTTCGCGCGCTTCCTGTGGAACAGCTTCTTCGTGTCCGCGGTGATCACGGTCGTGTCGCTGTTCTTCCACTCGATGGCCGCTTACGCGCTGGCCCGGCTGCGCTTCCCGGGCCGTGAGAAGATCTTCGGGTTGATCTTCTCGACGCTTCTGGTCACCCCGCCGGTGGTGCTGATCCCGCTGTTCGTCGTGGCTCGTGAGCTGCACCTGCTCAACAGCTACGCCGGCCTGATCATCCCGGCGATCTTCAACGCGTTCGGCATCTTCCTGCTGCGCCAGTTCTACCTGGGCCTGCCCAAGGAGCTGGAGGAGGCGGCGATCGTCGACGGCTGTGGCCACCGGCGGGTCTACTGGAACATCGTGCTGCCGATGTCCCGCCCGATCCTGTCGGCCCTCGCGGTCTTCTTCTTCCTCGCCAACTGGAACGCCTTCGTCTGGCCGCTGGTCTCCACCAACGACCAGAGCCTCACGGTGATCCAGCTCGGCATCGCCTCGTTCGCGACCCAGGCCGCCTCGAACTGGAACTACATCCTGGCCGCGGCCACGGTGGCCGCACTGCCCATGCTGGTGCTGTTCTTCGTCTTCCAGCGGCAGATCGTGGAGTCGATCAAGACGTCCGGTCTGAAGTAGCGGCACGGCACGCGAGAGGGGCGCCGCACCGGTCATCCGACCGGTGCGGCGCCCCTCTCGGCGTCCCGCGGGTCCGTCAGTCCGAGGCGACCGGCCCGGCGGTGCTCTCCCGGATCTGGAGCCTGGTGCGCAGCACCACGGTCTGCAGCGGTGCCGCGCTGCCCTCCATGCGCTGCAGCAGCAGATCGGCGGCGGCGCGCCCGAGCTCGTACGACGGCAGCTCCACCGCCGTCAGCGACGGCCGCACCAGCGACGCCCAGGGGACGTCGCCGAAGGAGAGCACGCCGACGCCGGGCGGGGTGCGGCCGGCCTCGGCCAGGGCGTCGAGGGCGCCGATGGTCATGAGGTTGTTGGTGACGAACACCGCGTCGGGCGGCTCGGGCAGGGCCAGCAGCTCGCGCATCGCCGCCCGGCCGCCCTCGACGCGGAAGTCGGCGTGCCGTACGTAGGCGTCGTCGGCCGCGATTCCCTCGCTCCGGGCCGCGTGCAGCGCCGCGCGGTAGCCGGCCAGGCGCTCCTCGGAGGTGGAGGCACCCTCGGGTCCGGTGATACAGGCGATCCTGCGGTAGCCGGCCTGGAGCAGATGGCGGGTGGCCACCTCGCCGCCGTGCTGGTCGTCGGCCCTGACCGCGTCCACCTCGGCGTCGTGCGGCCGCCGGTCGACGGCGACCACGGGCACGCCCCGGGCGATGAGCGGCCCCAGGTCCGTGTCGTCCTGAGAGGCCGCCGCCACGATCACACCCGCCATCTGCTCACCGAGCGCGACCTCGAGGTAGCGCCGCTCCTTGTCGGTGTCCTCGTCGGAGTTGCACAGCACCACCGAGAGACTGGTGCGCTGCGCGGCGTCCTCGACACCGCGGGCGAGCGAGGTGAAGAACGGGTTCTCGATGTCCGGGATGATCAGGGCGATCACACTGGAGCGCTGCTTGCGCAGGCTTCGCGCCAGCCGGTTGGGCGCGAAACCGAGTTCCGCGGCGGCCTGTTGCACGGACTGGGCGCGTTCCGGTGTGACCCTGCCGCCGTTGAACACACGCGAGACGGTCGCCGGGGATACTCCGGCGGCTCGCGCCACGTCATGGATCGTCACCACCTGTGTCCGCATCCTTTCACCGGGTCCGGCTTCCCACCCTACCCTGCTGGTGAAAAGGATTTCACCCCCATATTGAGCGGGCCCGGCCTGAAACAGGCGGCCGTGCCGCCGCCACGGGATGCTGGAGGGAGGCGGGCCGCGCCGAGAGGGGCCGGGACGCGATGGGGCGGACGTCAGGGAGGCGAGGGAGGTGATCGCCGTCGATCCGACGGACAGCGCCTCGGTACTGGCCGCCTTCGGGGCCCTCGGGGTGCTCGTGGTGATCTTCGCGGAGTCGGGTCTGCTGGTGGTCGGCTTCTTCCTGCCCGGCGACACACTGCTGTTCCCGGCCGGTGTGCTGTGCGCGGGCAGCGCCCAGCAGGCGCCCCGGCTCCAGCTGTGGCAGGTCCTGCTGTGTGCCGCCGTCGGCGCCGTGGCGGGAGGGCAGGTCGGGTTCCTCATCGGGCGGCACGGCGGGCGGGCGCTGCTGGCCCGTTCCTCCAGCCGACGACTGCGACAGGCGGCGGCACGGGCGGAGCGGCTCCTGGCCCGCTACGGCCACGGAAAGGCCCTGGTCATCGGCCGTTTCGTGCCGATGCTGCGCACGGTGCTGCACCCGGCGGCCGGCGCCCTCGGCGTGCCCACGCGCACCTTCACCGTGTGGCAGGTGGTCGGCGGCCTGCTCTGGTCCCAGAGCCTGGTCCTGGCCGGATACACCCTCGGCTCCTCCGTGCCCCATGTCGAGGACTACCTGCTGCCGCTGGTCGCCCTGGTCGTCGTCCTCTCCCTGCTCCCCCTGCTGGCCGAGGCGCGCCGCGCGCGCCGCGGCCGGCGGGCACAGTCGCGTTCGGCCTCACAGTGAGCGGACAGCGTCGGTCGTGGCTGCGGCGGGCCGTCGCCCTGTGACGTCTTCGCCACGAGGAATTCCCCGAACCGGTTCGGGTCACTCGTAGTGGTCCTCGGGTAGCAGGCCGAAGGCAACACCGGGAACGAACGGGCGCACCGTTCGTCGGGCCACAACGCCTTCGAGGATGTACGGATCATTGTCCATCAAGGTCTGTAGTTCCTGCTCCGTGCCCGGTCCGTACAGGAAAACGCCGCCGCTGTCGTCGTCGAACCGGCCCGCGAAGCCCAGCTTTCCCTCCCGTGTGAGCCCGACGAGGTAGTTGCGGTGATCGGGACGCACGGGGGCGAACTTATCGGGAATGTACTCGAGTTCCACGAGGTACCACATTGCGCTCTCCTGTTTTGCGCCTGGGTCTGCGTCCGCAACGCGTGTTTCGCGGGCGCGCTGTCGTTTGACGGGGGACGCTGCCACGCTGGTGGACGGTGTGGGGGATCCTCGGGTTGATCAAGTGGATGCCTGCCGAATCCGACGATGTCGGCCGCCGGCACGAGGCAGCAGGTCGGGCATGCGGGGTGAACCCTGCCCGGCATGCAGAGGAAGGGGCCTGTCTCGGCGATGCCGAGCATGGGCTGATGGACGCCGTCGCCTCTCGGTCGGCAGTCGGGACGCAGGACCTCTGGGCAAACTCGGGTACCCGATACCGCCGGGCACCACTCGTCCGCATACCGGATCGACCGGTGGTTGGGCAGACCAGTCCGGCGACGCTTGGCCTGCTGAAATTGCTCGACACGAGGTCCGCCCGGCGCCTGGGCGATGTACTCGTCCAGCACGGACAGGGCCACGTTTCTCAGCAACGGCGAGAGCCTTGCGAGCACCGGCACAGGTCGACCTCGAGACCTTTGTCCTCGCCGAGGATGCCCGCCTTGGGGAACACCTTCACCAGGGCCAGAACGCATTTGTCTCCCACCTTGCCGTGGTGCAACGACCCTGGACGGTGGACGGAGAGGAAAACGATGTACGCAGTAATTGGCAGGGATCACTTCGACGTGAGCCGCGTGAAGGACATCCGGAAGATTGTGGAGGACAAAGTCCTCCCGGGCGTCAGGGCCCTCGATGGCTTCGTCAGCGCTACGTTCCTCCATGCCGTGGACGAGCGTGACACCGGGACTGCCGTGCTGATCTTTGAATCAGAGGATGCCGCTCGCGCCGCACTCGCCAGGCTGGCAGCCGTCGATGCGGGAGGTCTTGTGGCCAGCCACACCTTGGAGATCAACGAGGTTGTCGGTCAGTCGTAATCCGCGCGACGCGGAGAGCAGCTCGCGAAGTCAGGGCAGACAGAGCCGGCGGTCGATCAACGCGTCCCCGGTTGTGGCCAGGCGAGGAACACGCCGGCCTGGGAGCTCTCGATGCGGCCTGCGGTGCCGGTGTACTGCCGTTGCAAGCCCACCGAGGCCCGTCCCTTCGTCACAGAGCCCGTCTCGTCGACGACGAGAACGGCACCGTCGGCGTGAGGTGGAGCCGCGGAGGCTGTACGGAAGAGCATCGCCCCGTTCCGGGTGGGACGGCGGCCCGACGACGGTGTGACCGGCGTGCCACCATGTAGTCGAGCGGGCAGCGCGCGAAGCGGAACCGTGGTCGCCCACGTCGATCCTGCCGCCGTCTCTCCGCACCGGGACAGCCATCAGGGCGCGCTCGGCGGGGCCGAGTTGGAAGCCGCAGTTCCGGTCACAGTCACGTCACAGGGATCGGGAACACCCCGACCGCCCCCGGCGTTGATCTCGTGCGGCGGGAACGGAGGGCCGGACAGTGCACGGTGAGTACAAGGTGCCGGGCGGGAAGCTCGTCGTCGTGGACGTGGAGGCCGACGACGGCGTGCTGCGGCAGGTGCGGGTGGCGGGTGACTTCTTCCTGGAGCCGGACGAGGCGCTGGACGCCGTGAACGGCGCGCTGGAGGGCGCCCCCGTAGAGACGGACGCGGCGGGCCTGGCCGCCCGGATCGACGCCGCGCTGCCGTCGGGCACGGTGATGTACGGGCTGACCTCGGAAGGCGTCGGCGTCGCGGTGCGGCGCGCGCTGGCGCACGCCACCGACTGGACGGACTACGACTGGCAGCTGATCCACGACGGCCCCCAGTCCCCCGCGCTGCACATGGCGCTGGACGAGGTGCTGACGGCCGAGGTCGCCGCGGGCAGGCGTCCTCCGACGCTGCGCGTGTGGGAGTGGGCCGCCCCCGCCGTGATTATCGGCAGCTTCCAGTCGCTGCGCAACGAGGTGGACGCCGAGGGCGCCGCCCGGCACGGCGTCGAGGTGGTGCGCCGGATCTCCGGCGGCGGCGCGATGTTCGTCGAGCCGGGCAACACGATCACGTACTCGCTGTCGGTGCCCGAGGCGCTGGTGCAGGGGCTGTCCTTCCAGGACAGCTACGCCTACCTCGACGACTGGGTGCTCGGCGCGCTCGGCGACATGGGGATCCGCGCCTGGTACGAGCCGCTGAACGACATCGCCACCGACCAGGGCAAGATCGCCGGCGCCGCGCAGAAGCGGATCGTGGGTCCCGGCGGCGGCCCCGGCGCGGTGCTGCACCACGTGACCATGTCCTACGACATCGACGCCGACAAGATGGTCCAGGTGCTGAGGATCGGCCGGGAGAAGCTGTCCGACAAGGGCACGAAGAGCGCGAAGAAGCGGGTGGACCCGCTGCGCCGGCAGACCGGGCTCGCGCGCGAGGCCGTCATCGAGCGGATGATCGAGTCCTTCGACGGCCGCTACGGACTGTCGGAGGGCAAGGTCACCGACGAGGAGCTGGCCCGCGCCGAGCAGTTGGCCCGGACGAAGTTCGGCACACCGGAATGGACGGCACGGGTGCCCTGACGCACGGACACCCCCACGCGTGCCCGGATGTCCTGGCTCCGTCACCGCCCGAGCACGCAGCGAGTTCGCACTTTCGTCCCACAGGGACTCGTGTGACACTGTCGTACCGTCCATGCTGTGGACGGCCTCCGCATCGTCCCCCACACGAGAAGTGCGCCGTGCGTGATCTTCCCCTGCCGCTCGCGCTCACCGCGCGGCTGACCCCGGTCGTCGTACTGGCCTGTGCGGGCTGGGCGCTGACGTCCGGGCCGTTCGCGGCGTCGTCCGCCGACGGGCACCGGGCCGCCGGGCAGGACACCCACGCCTCCGACGCCGGGTCCTCCTCGTCGTCCACGTCCTCCTCGTCCGGCTCGGACACGGGGCCCTCGTCGACCGCCGTGTCCAAGGCGTACGCGGCCGCTCCGGCGCCGTGCACGGCCATCGCCACCAAGACGATCGGCTCGCTGGTGCCGGGTGCGAAGACGGCGGGCAAGGAGATCCCGTCGACGGACACCAAGGTCCGCCGCACCTGCTCCTGGAACGCACTGAAGGGGTACGACTACCGCTGGCTCGACGTGTCCTTCGAGATCACGCAGTCGGACGCGGCGGCACGGAAGTCGTACGAGCAGCGCACCGCGGAGAAGAGCGGCGGCGGCCAGGTGCCCGACCTCGGTGACGCCGCCTACTCCGTCGTCAACCTCACCACGGAGGACAAGCAGCAGACCCGCGAGGGCGTGGTGATGGTGCGGGCCTCCAACGCGCTGGTGACCGTCACGTACAACGGCAGCGACTTCGAGACGAAGAAGGCGCCGGGCACGGACGAGATCAACAAGGGGGCCATCAAGGCCGCCCGGGAAGCCGTGGCCGCGCTGAAGGGCGGCCAGGAGAACTGACCGCCCTTCGGGCCGCCCTCCCGTCCGCCCTTCCCGCCTCGGGTCTCGGGCCGCCCGTCAGGCGACGGCTCCCACCCGGGTGGGCGGGCGCATCAGCATGAGCAGCAGGTACAGCACCATCGACGTGCCGAGGCCCACCGCCCAGCCGTAGTCGGCGAGCGGCTTCAGGGCCGGGATCGGGCGGCCGTCGATGAGGGGATGGAAGTCCGCGCCGCCGATGGCGAGCACGCCGCCCGCCACGAACGCCACGACCGCCCGCCAGTTCCAGCCGGCCGAGTACCAGTAGCGCCCACCAGTGCGGTACAGGTCGACGAGGTCGAGCCGGCTGCGGCGCAGCACCCAGTAGTCGGCGACGAGGATGCCCGCGACCGTGCCGAGCAGCCCGCCGACCAGGCCCAGCCAGGTGAAGATGTAGCCCTGCGGGTCGGCGTAGAGCTTCCACGGGCATATCACCACGGCGAGCACGGCGGTGACGAGGGCGCCGGTGCGGAAACTGATCTTGCGGGGCGCGATGTTGGAGAAGTCGAACGCCGGGGAGACCAGGTTGGCGGCGATGTTCACCGACAGGGTGGCCACCAGCACGGTGACCAGGGCGTAGAGCAGGCCGACCACGTTGTCCGTCTTGGCCGCCAACTGCACCGGGTCCCAGACCGGTTCGCCGTAGACGGCCTGCGAGCCGGAGGTGACCAGCACCGACAGGAAGGCGAACAGGGTCATGGTGGTGGGAAGGCCCAGCGCCTGGCCCCGGGTCTGCGCCTTCTGGCTCTTTCCGTAGCGGGTGAAGTCGGGGATGTTCAGCGACAGCGTCGACCAGAAGCCGATCATGCCCATCAGGGAGGGCGCGAACAGCTTCCAGAAGTCCGCTCCCCAGCCCAGTTTCGACGGCTGGTCCAACAGCGGGCCGAAGCCGCCGGCCTTGCTGCTCATCCACCACAGCATCACGAACGCGCCGACGAGCACGAACGGCGCCGCCCAGTTCTCGAACCGGCGGATCGTCTCCATGCCCCGGTAGATGACGGCGACCTGGATCACCCAGAAGATCGCGAAGGACAGCCACATGGTCCAGGCGTGGCCGCCGAACTCGCCGGCCTTCGACCAGCTGTCGCCGATGAGCTTCCCGGCCAGGAAGAAGATCGCCTCGCCGCCGATCCAGGTCTGGATGCCGAACCAGCCGCAGGCCACCAACGCCCGTACCACGGCGGGCAGGTTGGCGCCGCGCACCCCGAAGGAGGCGCGGGCGAAGACCGGGAAGGGAATGCCGTACTTGGGTCCCGCGTGCCCGGTGAGCAGCATCGGGACGAGCACGATCAGATTGGCCAGGGCGATGGTGAACACCGCCTGCTTCCAGTCCATGCCGACGGCGATCAGGCCGGAGGCCAGGGTCCAGGAGGCCGTGTTGTGGGCCATGCCGACCCACAGCGCGGAGAAGTTGTACGTGGTCCAGGTGCGCCCGGCCACGGGGACCGGCAGCAGGTCCGCGTTGGCGTAGGGGCCGCTGGGCGGTGGAGTGCCGGGGGCGATCTCCACCCGCCCGTCGGCGAGGGTCACCTGGGCGGACGGCGATATGCCCCAGGGAGCGGTGTCGGTCATGGGCAGCCCAATCGGATGGCGACCGGTTATCTGGAGTTGACGACGGGAATGACCTCGCGGCCGTACGCGTCGATCACGGCTTCCTGCGCGTCGTGCATGTCGTACACGGCGAACTGGTCGACGCCCAGTTCGCGCAGCGCGTTCAGCTTCTCGATGTGCTTCTCGACCGGTCCGATCAGGCAGAACCGGTCGACGATCTCGTCGGGCACGAAGGCGGTGTCCGGGTTGCCGCTGCGCCCGTGGTGGGCGTAGTCGTAGCCCTGGCGGGACTTGATGTAGTCGGTGAGTTCCTCGGGTACGGCGGCGGAGTGCTCGCCGTAGCGGGCGACCAGGTCGGCGACGTGGTTGCCGACCATGCCGCCGAACCAGCGGCACTGCTCGCGGGCGTGGGCGAGGGCCTCGGGCGAGTCGTCGGCGGTGACATAGGCGGGGGCGGCGACGCAGATCGTCACCTCCGCCGGGTCGCGTCCGGCCGCTGCCGCCGCGTCCTTGACCGCCTTGACCATGTACTCGGTCAGATAGAGGTCGGCGAGCTGGAGAATGAACCCGTCGGCCTCCTCGCCGGTCATCTTCAGCGCCTTGGGGCCGTACGCGGCCATCCAGACGGGGAGTTCGGCGCCCGGCTTGGTCCAGGGGAACCTGATCACCGTGCCCCCACCGAGGTCGGCCTCCTCTCCCCGGGCCAGGGCCCGGATGACCTTCATGGCCTCGCTGATCCGGGCCAGCGTGTTGGGTTTGCGGCCCGCGACGCGCATCGCGGAGTCGCCGCGGCCGATGCCGCAGACCGTGCGGTTGCCGAACATGTCGTTGAGGGTGGCGAAGGTGGAGGCGGTCACCTCCCAGGTGCGGGTGCCCGGGTTGGTGACCATCGGGCCGACCGTCAGGCTCTCGGTGTTCGCGAGGATCTGGCTGTAGATGACGAACGGCTCCTGCCAGAGCACGGCGGAGTCGAAGGTCCAGCCGTAGCGGAAGCCGTTGCGCTCGGCCCGCTGCATCAGGCTGATGACGCGGGAGGCCGGCGGGTCGGTCTGCAGGACGAGTCCGAAGTCCATGGCGTCCTTGGCCCTCTTCCTAGTTGAGGTACTGACAGGTGGAGCGAGGCGTGTAGACGCCGTGGCCGGGACGTCCCGTGTACTCCCGTTCGGTGATCACCGGCTCGCCGCGGGAGAGCACGGTCTCCACCCGGCCGGTGACGCGCCGGCCCTCGTAGGCCGAGTAGTCGACGTTCATGTGGTGGGTCTCGGCGGAGAGGACCTGCTCGGCGTGCGGGTCGTAGATGACGACGTCGGCGTCGGCGCCGGGGGCGATGGTGCCCTTCGTGGGGTACATGCCGAACATCCGGGCCGGGGTGGCGCAGGCGATCTCGATCCAGCGGCGGCGCGAGATGTGTCCGTCGACGACGGCCTGGTGGAGGAGGTCCATGCGGTTCTCCACGCCCGGCATGCCGTTGGGGATCTTGGAGAAGTCGCCCCGGCCCAGCTCCTTCTGGCCGCTGAAGCAGAACGGGCAGTGGTCGGTGGAGACCACCTGGAGGTCGTTGGTGCGCAGCCCCTTCCACAGCGCCGCCTGGTGGTCCTTGGGGCGCAGGGGCGTCGAGCACACGTACTTCGCGCCCTCGAAGTCGGGCTCGGCGAGGTTGTCGGTGGACAGGAACAGGTACTGCGGGCAGGTCTCGCCGAACACGGGCAGTCCCTCGTCGCGCGCCCTGGCCAGCTCGGCGACGGCCTCGCGCGCCGAGACGTGCACGACGTACAGGGGGGCGCCCGCGACCTGTGCCAGGCGGATCGCGCGATGGGTGGCCTCGGCCTCCAGCAGGGCCTTGCGGACCTCGCCGTGGTAGCGCGGATCGGTCTCGCCACGGGCGAGGGCCTGCTCCACCAGGACGTCGATGGCGATGCCGTTCTCCGCGTGCATCATGATCAGCCCGCCGTTGTCGGCGGCACGCTGCATGGCCCGCAGGATCTGGCCGTCGTCGCTGTAGAAGACCCCGGGGTAGGCCATGAACTGCTTGAAGGAGGTGACGCCCTCCTCCACCAGCAGGTCCATCTCCTTCAGCGTCTCCTCGTTCACATCGGAGACGATCATGTGGAACCCGTAGTCGATGGAGCAGTGCCCCTCGGCCTTGGCGTGCCAGGCGTCCAGGCCCTCGCGCAGGGAGCCGCCGACGCTCTGGATGGCGAAGTCGACGATGGTGGTGGTGCCGCCCCAGGCGGCGGCACGGGTGCCGGTCTCGAAGGTGTCGGAGGCGTAGGTGCCGCCGAACGGCATCTCCATGTGGGTGTGGCCGTCGACCCCGCCCGGGATCACGTACTTGCCGGTCGCGTCGATGGTCCGTTCGGCGGTGAACGCCTCGGCGGCCGGGGTGCCGGAGGCCGCGAGGGCGGCGATACGGCCGTCCTCGATCAGCACGTCGGCGTGGATCTCGTCGGCGGCGGTGATGACGAGGCCACCGCGGATGACGGTACGGCTGCTCATGCTCCCTCTCCTGCCAGGTGGACGGTTGCGGTCACGGGGCGGTCAGCGGCGTGTAGGCCCCCGGCGCGCGGTCGCGGTAGAACTGCCAGCGGTCGCGGACCTCGCGCAGCTTGGCCAGGTCCAGGTCGCGGACGACGAGTTCGGTCTCCTTGTCGCTCGCCACCTCGCCGACGAACTGCGCCTCGGGGTCGACGAAGTAGGAGGTGCCGTAGAAGTCGTTGTCCCCGTACTCCTCGACGCCGACCCGGTTGATCGCGCCCACGAAGTACTCGTTGGCGACGGCCGCCGCCGGCTGCTCCAGCTGCCACAGATAGCCGGACAGGCCGCGCGAGGTGGCCGAAGGGTTGAAGACGATCTCGGCGCCGGCCAGGCCCAGGGCGCGCCAGCCCTCCGGGAAGTGCCGGTCGTAGCAGATGTAGACGCCGACCTTGCCCACCTTGGTATCGAAGACGGGCCAGCCGCTGTTGCCGGGACGGAAGTAGAACTTCTCCCAGAAGCCGCGGACCTGGGGGATGTGGGTCTTGCGGTACTTGCCGAGGTAGGAGCCGTCGGCGTCGATCACGGCCGCGGTGTTGTAGAGGACGCCGGGCTGCTCCTCCTCGTACATCGGCAGGACGAGGACGATGCCCAGCTCCTTGGCGAGCGCCTGGAAGCGCCGGACGATCGGACCCTCGGGGATCTGCTCGGCGTACTCGTAGAAGGCCGGGTCCTGCACCTGGCAGAAGTACGGGCCGTAGAACAGCTCCTGGAAGCACAGGACCTGGGCGCCCTGTGCGGCGGCGTCGCGCGCGGCCTGCTCATGGACCTGGATCATGGATTCCTTGTCGCCGGTCCAGGCGGTCTGGAAGAGGGCGGCACGGATCACACGGCTCATCGGGACCTCCGCTCGTTCGGTGTGCGGGGTGTGCGGTGTCCGCAGAGCGTAGGAAGCCGGCGGGGCCGCTTTGAGGTGCACCGTGTCACGTCCGCGGGGGCGTGGCGTGCCACCGTGTCACTCCGGGTCCATCCCATGTTGCACCGCCGTTTCCCCAGGTGGTCACGGGTTTCACTGCTGTTGCGCGTCATGTGCGAGGAGGGCTATGTGCACCGAGGCGGCCTGTTCGAAGTCGTCGAGGTCCACCCCGAGGCGGGCCTGTATGGCCTCCAGGCGGCGGTAGAGCGCGGGCCGGGAGACGTGGTGGAGCTGGGCGGTGCGGGACTTGTTGCGGCCGGTGGCGAGGTAGGTGCGCAGCACGGCGAGCAGGTCGCGGTCGGACCGGCACAGCAGCCCGTTCAGCTCCCGCTCGGCGAAGGACTGCACATGCGGGTCGTCCCGCAGCAGCCGGACCAGGCCGCGCAGGTGCACGTCCCTCAGCCGCACGACGGCCGGGAGGTCGAGGGCGGGGGCGGAGTCCGCCACGGCGTCGGCGACGTGCCGGGCCTCGCGCAGCCCGGTGGGCACGTCGTCCCAGGCGGTGCGGGCGTCCGCGGCGGCGACGACCGTGCCGGCCCGGTGCGACTCGGTGCGCAGCCGGGCCGCGAAGTGCTCGGTGAGGGCGTCGGCGTCCTGGTCGCGGGCGAGGCTGAGCAGGACGGCGGTGGAGCCGTCGCCCTGCCCGCCGATCTCGGCGACGAGCCCGCGCAGCCCCAGCAGCCGCAGCAGCCGGTCGAGTTCGGCGGGCTCGCCGTCCCGCACCACGAGGGGCACGAAGGTGCGCCGGTTGACGGGCAGTCCGGCGGCGCGGGCCCGGGGCAGCAGCTGCCGGGCCGGTACGACCCCGCTGAGCAGGTCGGTCAGCAGGCCCTGCGCGGACTGCTCCTCCCAGGTGCGGCCCGCGGCGCCGCCGAGCATCCGGTGCAGCACGAGGGCCTCGGCGGCGCGGTCGGCCAGCAGCCGTCCGGTGGCGATGTCCCCGCGGTGCCCGCACAGCACGATCCGCCCCCAGCGCTCCCCGCGCCCGCCGAGTTCGGCGCGGATCCAGCCGTCGCCCTCGCTGCCCCCTGCCTGCCGGGCGATGCGTTCCCAGTCGCGCAGCACGTCGTCCACCGCCGACCGCTCCCCCGCCGTGGCGAGGACGCGGTGGGCGAGGTTGGTGACGACGACGGGGCAGGCGCTGTGCTGGGCGATCTCGTCCAGCAGCGCCTGGAGCGGGGCGCCCGCGGTGATCAGTGCGGTCAGGGCGGTGCGTACGGACTCCGACAGGCTGACGGCGGCGAACTTCTGCCGTACAAGCCGGGACTGGACCTCCTCGGTCAGCTCGGCGAACGGGAACGGGCGGTGCAGGACCACCAGGGGCAGCCCGCACCGCTCGGCGGCCCGCCGCATCACGTCCGGCGGCCTGGGGAACGCCCGCCCGAGGCCGAGGACGACGGCCGCGGCCTCGGCGCGGTGCAGGGAGCGGATGTACTCGGCCTGTTTCTCCTCGTCGCCGGCGAGCAGCACCCCGGTGGTCAGCACCATCTCGCCGCCGTTGAGCATCACGCCGACGTCCGCCGCCTCGGCGACGTGCACCCAGCGCACGGGCCGGTCGAGGTGGCCCGCGCCGGCGACCACCTCCGGCTCCCCGGCGAGCACCCGTTCCAGGGCGAGCACCTGACGGACCGACAGGGGCGGTTCCGGGAAGTTCGACGGGATCGCGGGCCGGTCCGAGACGGTGGTCATGGCGACGTTCCCCTCTGCGTTTCAGGCTCGGTTCGCCTACGGGCGCCGAAGCCGGTGTCGAGGGGACGACCGTGCTCAGCCCTTCGGGCCTCCGCGCGCTCGTCCCCTCGACACCGGCGCGCCCTTCGGCTCACTCGCCGCACTCGACTCGCTTTGCAGTGCCCACACCTCAGTACGCGGCGCGCAGCGCGCCTTCCAGGATCGCGGCGCCCTCCTCGGCCTCCGCGACGGTCAGGGACAGCGGTGGGGCGATGCGGAGGGCGCTGGTGTTGTGGCCACCGCCCTTGCCGATGAGCAACCCGCCCTCGCGGGCCGCCTCCAGCACGGCGGCGGCCGCACTCGGATCGGCCTCGTCCGTGCCCGGCCTGGCCAGTTCCACGCCGATCATCAGCCCGCGCCCGCGCACCTCCCGTACGCCGGGCAGCCCGGCCGCGGCGGCCCGCAGCCGTTCGATGAGCAGGCCGCCGACCCGCCGGGCGTTGCCCTGAAGGTCGTGCTCCACCAGGTAGTTGAGGTTGGCGAGGCCCGCGGCCATGGTGATCTGGGTGCCGCCGAAGGTGGAGATGCTGTTGGCGTCCAGGCAGTTCATGATCTCGGCGCGGGCGACGACCCCGCCGATGGACATGCCGTTGCCGATCCCCTTGGCGAAGGTGAGCATGTCCGGCGGACCGCTGCGCCCGTGCGCCTGCCAGCCCCAGAAGTGCTCGCCGGTGCGGCCCCAGCCGGTCTGCACCTCGTCGGCGATCCACAGGATGCCCTGCTCCCGCAGTACGTCCCGGAAGGCGGCGTACAGCCCGTCGGGGGGCGAGGTGAAGCCGCCGACGCCCTGGATGGGTTCGGCGATCAGCGCGGCGGGCGGGCGGGTGTGGCCGAGGAGGTCCTTGAGGTCCTCCACGCAGGCCGCGACGAAGGCGTCGTCGTCCAGGTGGGCGAACGGGCCGCGGCTGCGGACGCCGCCGTGGACGTACAGCGTCTGCAGCGGGGACAGGGAGGTCGGGGACCAGCCGCGGTTGCCGGTGATGCCGATGGAGCTGAACGAACGGCCGTGGTAGCTGTTGCGCATGGCCAGGATCGTGTTGCTGCGCCGGTACGTCGTCGCCAGCAGCAGCGCGGTGTCGTTGGCCTCGGTGCCGGAGGTGGTGAAGAAGACCCGGGCGTCGGGGATGCCGCTGAGCTGGGCGATGCGCTCGGCGAGCTCCACCATGGGCCGGTTCAGGTAGAGCGTGGAGGAGTGGATGATCCGGCCGGCCTGCTCGCTCACCGCCTTGGTGACCTCGGGCAGCGCGTGCGCGGTCATCGTGGTCAGGATCCCGCCGAAGAAGTCCAGGTAGCGCCGGCCCTCGGCGTCCCACACGTACCGGCCCTCGCCGTGGGTGATCTCCAGCGGGTCCTCGTAGTAGAGGGCGAGCCAGTCGGGCAGGACGGCCCGGTGACGGTCGTACAGGTCGTTCACGGTGTGACCAGCCCTTCGTAGGCGTCGGGACGGCGGTCGCGGTAGAAGGCCCACTGCTGCCGCACCGCTTCGATGAGGTCGAAGTCGAGGTCGCGGACGACGAGTTCCTCCTTGGAGTCACTGGCGGCGTCCCCGACGAACTGACCGCGCGGGTCGACGAAGTAGCTCGTCCCGTAGAAGTCGTTGTCGCCGTACTCCTCCTGGCCGACCCGGTTGATCGCGGCGACGAAGTACTCGTTGGCGACGGCCGCCGCCGGCTGCTCCAGGCGCCAGAGGTAGGAGGACAGGCCGCGGTGGGTGGCGGAGGGGTTGTAGACGAGCTGGGCGCCGTTGAGGCCGAGCTGGCGCCAGCCCTCCGGGAAGTGGCGGTCGTAGCAGATGTAGACGCCGACCCTGCCGACGGCGGTGTCGAAGACGGGCCAGCCCAGGTTGCCGGGTTTGAAGTAGTACTTCTCCCAGAAGCCCTTGACCTGCGGGATGTGGTGCTTGCGGTACTTGCCGAGGTAGCTGCCGTCGGCGTCGATCACGGCGGCGGTGTTGTAGTAGAAGCCGGACTGCTCGACCTCGAAGACGGGGACGACGATCACCATGCCGGTCTCGCGGGCAAGGTCCCGCATCCGGCGCACCGTCGGGCCGTCCGGGACCGGTTCCGCCCAGCGGTAGTGCTCGGGCTCCTGGACCTGGCAGAAGTACGGCGAGTTGAAGACTTCCTGGAATCCGATGATCTTCGCGCCCTGGCGGGCCGCCTCACGGGCGTGCTGCTCGTGCTTGGCGACCATGGACTCGGTGTCGCCGGTCCAGGTGGCCTGGACCAGGGCCGCACGGACGACGTTGGCCATGAGCTGCTCCTTCGACGTACTCGCAGCCTCTACGCCCGTAGAACGGGCCTAGAGGCACGAACGTAAGCCTCTTGGGCGGCCTTGCCAAGACCATCGTCGTGAACCCGCTGAGTCGATCGTGTTTCGCAACTCCTGTGGGTGAGTCCCGGCGGGTGCCGGGTGCGCGGGGCCGCTCGTCACACCACTCGTCATGCCTCGACCGGTGTGCAGCGCCCGACCAGTTCGTCCATGGACAGGCCGAGGGCGCGGGCCAGCGCGGCCACCGTGAAGAAGGCCGGGGTCGGGGCCCGGCCGGTCTCGATCTTGCGCAGCGTCTCCGCGGAGATGCCCGCGCTCGCGGCGATCTCCGTCATGCTGCGGTCGCCGCGCGCCTCGCGCAGCAGCAGCCCGAGCCGCTCTCCGCGTTCGCGCTCTTCGGGAGTGAGTGGGGTGCGCACCATGCCGTCATTCTACGGCGAAGACCGGGATTCAAATACCGGTATAGTAATTGGCATGGTGGAACTGAAGACGGACACATCGATCGACGCCATGTACGAGGCCGGCCAGGTCGTGGCGCGGGCACTCACCGCGGTGAGCCGGGCCGCGGACGTGGGCGTCTCCCTGCTGGAACTCGACGAACTGGCACGTGAGGTGCTGCGCGAGGCGGGCGCGACCTCCCCCTTCCTCGGCTATCTGCCCTCCTTCGCCCCGACCCCGTTCCCCGCCGTGCTGATCGCCTCCGTCAACGACGCGATCGTGCACGGCATCCCCACCCGGTACCGGCTGCGCGACGGCGACCTGCTCTCCCTGGACTTCGGTGCCGAGCTGGGCGGCTGGGTCGGGGACTCGGCCCTCAGCATGGTCGTCGGCCGGCCGCGCCCCGCGGACCTGAAGCTGATCGAGACGGCCGAGCGGGCGCTGGCCGCGGGCATCGAGGCCGCCGTGGTCGGCAACCGCATCGGCGACATCGCCCACGCCGTCGGCTCGGTGTGCCGTGCGGCGGGCTACGGCATCCCGGACGGCTTCGGCGGCCACGGCGTGGGCCGCCGCATGCACGAGGACCCCGCCGTGCCCAACGAGGGCCGCCCGGGCCGGGGCCTCCCGCTGCGCCACGGCATGGTCCTCGCCATCGAACCCATGCTGATCGCCGGCGGCACCGACGGCTACCACGCGGCCCCCGACGGCTGGACCCTCCGCACGAACGACGGCTCCAGGGCGGCCCACGTCGAGCACACGGTGGCGATCACGGAAAGCGGCCCGAGAATCCTCACCCAACGGTGAGGTGGGAGCCCTGGGGGCGGGGCCGTGCCGGTACGCGGCCACCGCCGCCGTGGCGCGGCCGGCCCCGACGGAGCCGCACCCGCGCAAAAGGACGATCCCCGAGCTCGCAGGCGCCCGACATGCCCGAAGAAACGGAACATGCAATCGTGGCATGAGCCCCACTTTTCCCGGTTACCCGGCGGGAGCCACACGTCAGCGAAGGAACGGAAAACGATGACCAGCGGCTTCATCGGCCCGGAGGGCGACCCCTTCGGCGAATTCTTCGCCCGGTTCTTCGGCGGCGGACCCCGCCCCGGTCCCCGGCACGTCGACATCGGCAGGCTGCTCAGCCAGCCCGCCCGGGAGCTCGTCAAGGGCGCGGCGCAGTACGCCGCCGACCACGGCAGCCGGGACCTGGACACCGAGCACCTGCTGCGGGCGGCGCTCTCCACCGAGCCCACCCGCAGCCTGCTCAGCCGGGCGGGCGCGGACCCGGACTCGATCGCCTCACAGATCGACGAGCGCTCGGGCCCCGTCCAGGGTCCGGCGGGCGAGGCCCCGCCGCCGACCTCCCTCTCCCTCACCCCGGCCGTCAAGCGCGCCCTGCTGGACGCGCACGACATGGCACGGGCGAGCGGTGCCGGGTACATCGGCCCGGAGCACGTGCTCAGCGCGCTCGCCGCGAACCCCGACTCGGCGGCCGGCCACATCCTGAACCAGGCCCGGTTCGCCGCCTCCGGGCTGCCCTCCGAGGCTCCGGAGACCACCGCGCCGCCGAGGGCGGAGCGGCAGCGCACCACGGCGACGCCCACCCTGGACAAGTTCGGGCGGGACCTCACCGACCTGGCCCGTCAGGGGCGCATCGACCCGGTGATCGGCCGGGACCAGGAGATCGAGCAGACCATCGAGGTGCTCTCCCGGCGCGGCAAGAACAACCCCGTGCTGATCGGCGACGCGGGCGTCGGCAAGACCGCCATCGTGGAGGGGCTGGCGCAGCGGATCGCCGACGGGGACGTGCCCGACATACTGATCAACCGCCGGGTGGTGGCCCTGGACCTGACGGGCGTGGTCGCGGGCACCCGCTACCGGGGCGACTTCGAGGAACGCCTGAACAACATCGTCACCGAGATCCGGACCAACTCCGAGCGGCTGATCGTCTTCATCGACGAGCTGCACACGGTGGTCGGCGCCGGCGGGGGCGGCGAGGGCGGGTCGATGGACGCGAGCAACATCCTCAAGCCCGCCCTGGCCCGCGGCGAGCTGCACGTCGTGGGCGCGACCACGCTGGAGGAGTACCGGCGGATCGAGAAGGACGCGGCGCTGGCCCGGCGGTTCCAGCCGATCCTGGTGCCCGAGCCGTCCGCGGCGGACGCCATCGAGATCCTGCGCGGGCTGCGCGACCGCTACGAGGCGCACCACCAGGTCCGCTACACCGACGAGGCGCTGGTGGCCGCCGTGGAGCTGTCCGACCGGTATCTGACCGACCGGCGGCTGCCGGACAAGGCGATCGACCTGATCGACCAGGCCGGCGCCCGGGTGCGGCTGCGGGCGCGGACCAAGGGCACGGACGTACGGGCCATGGAGCGCGAGGTCGAGCAGCTCACCCTGGACAAGGACCAGGCGGTCGCGGACGAACAGTACGAGCAGGCCACGCAGTTGCGTGACCGTATCGCCGAGCTGAAGCAGCGGATCTCCGAGACCGGCGGGGACGAGGAGGCGGACGAGGGTCAGCTGGAGGTCACCGCCGAGTCCATCGCCGAGGTGGTGTCCCGGCAGACCGGCATCCCGGTCAGCAGCCTCACCCAGGAGGAGAAGGAGCGACTGCTCGGCCTGGAGGAGCATCTGCACCGGCGGGTGGTCGGCCAGGAGGAGGCCGTCGGCGTGGTCGCCGAGGCGGTGCTGCGCTCCCGTGCCGGGCTGGCGAGCCCGAACCGGCCGATCGGCAGCTTCATGTTCCTCGGCCCCACCGGCGTCGGCAAGACGGAGCTGGCCCGGGCGCTGGCCGAGGCGCTGTTCGGCAGCGAGGACCGGATGGTCCGCCTGGACATGAGCGAGTACCAGGAACGGCACACCGTCAGCCGGCTGGTGGGTGCCCCGCCCGGGTACGTGGGCCACGAGGAGGCCGGTCAGCTCACCGAGGTGGTGCGCCGGCACCCGTACTCGCTGCTGCTGCTCGACGAGGTGGAGAAGGCCCACCCGGACGTGTTCAACATCCTGCTGCAGGTGCTCGACGACGGGCGGCTGACCGACTCCCAGGGCCGCACGGTCGACTTCACCAACACCGTCATCGTGATGACCAGCAACCTGGGCTCGGAGGTCATCACCCGGCGCGGCGGCGCCGGTATCGGATTCGGTCCGGGCGGTGCCGACGCGGACGAGGAGGCGCGGCGGGAGCGGATCCTGCGCCCGCTGCGGGAGCACTTCCGGCCGGAGTTCCTCAACCGCGTCGACGAGATCGTGGTCTTCCGGCAGCTCACCGCCGAGCAGTTGCGGCAGATCACCGACCTGATGCTGGAGCAGACCCGTCGGCTGATGCACGCGCAGAGCGTCGGCGTCCGGTTCACCGACCAGGCCGTGGACTGGCTGGCGCAGCGCGGCTTCCAGCCGGAGTACGGCGCCCGCCCGCTGCGCCGCACCATCCAGAAGGAGGTCGACAACCAGCTGTCCCGCCTGCTGCTGGACGGCCGGATCGGCGAGGGCAGCGGGGTCACGGTGGACGTGGAGGACGGCCGGCTGGTGTTCCGCACCGAGGACCGGGAGCCCACGGCCACCCCCGCCGAGTGAGAGCCCTGCGGCTCTCCACGGCGCCGGGTGCACCCACCATCGCCTACGGCGCCGGGTGCACCACCATCGCCGAGCCGCCACCGCGCCGTACCTTCTCCGCCGCGGCCAGCCACTTGCCGTTCGGCAGGCGCTGTACGCCGGTGGCCGCGCCGATCTCCGGGTTGAGCTTGAAGGAGTGGCCGATGGCCTCCAGTTGCTGCCTCAACGGGCTGTCGTAGAGGCCGGGTTCGAGTTCGGTCTGGGCCGCGTTGCGCTGGCTTGCGCGGGGTGCGGCGATCGCGTCGACCAGCGGAAGGTGCCGGTCGAGGAACCCGGTCAGGGTCTGGAGCACGGTGGTGATGATGGTCGCGCCGCCGGGCGAACCCAGCGCCACCACGGGCTGGTTGTGGGCGTCCAGCACGATCGTCGGGGAGATCGACGAGCGCGGCCGCTTGCCCGGGCCGGGCAGGTTCGGGTCGTGCACGGCCGGGTTGGCCGGGGCGAAGGAGAAGTCCGTCAGCTCGTTGTTGAGCAGGAAGCCCCGGCCGGGCACGGTGATGCCGCTGCCGCCGGTCTGTTCGATGGTGAGGGTGTAGGAGACGACGTTGCCCCAGCGGTCGGCGACCGTCAGATGGGTGGTGTTCTCGCCCTCGTACGTCGTCGGGGCTGCGGTGCCCCCGGTGCCGCAGGCCGCGGGGTGGCGCGGGTCGCCGGGTGCGAGCGGGCTGGTGAGGACCGCGTCGTCCTTGATCAGGCAGGCGCGGGAGTCGGCGAACCGCTGGGAGAGGAGTCCCGCGGTGGGCACGTCCTCGAAGGCGGGGTCGCCGACCCAGCGCCCGCGGTCCGCGAAGGCGATACGGCTCGCCTCGATGAAGTGGTGCAGGTACTGCACCTCGCTCGCCTTGGAGAGGTCCGTGTTCTCCAGGATGTTCAGCGCCTCGCCGACGGTGGTGCCGCCGGAGGAGGAGGGCGCGATGGAGTAGACGTTCAGGCCGCGGTAGGACGCCCTGGTGGGGGCCTGGAGCTTGGCCTGGTAGGCCGCGAGGTCCTTCTCGGCGAGCTTGCCCGGGCGGGCGTTCCAGCCCGAAGCCGGGTCGACCGGCGGGTGGTCGACGGTCTTGACGATGTCGTCGCCGATGTCCCCGCGGTAGATCGCGCCGACGCCCTTGCGGCCCAGCTCTTCGTAGGTGCGGGCAAGTTCGGGGTTCTTGAAGGTGGAGCCGACGACCGGGAGCCGGCCGCCCGGCAGGAACAGCTTCGCGGTGTCCGGGAAGTAGCGGAAGCGGGTCTCGTTCGAGGCCGTCTGCGAACGGAAGGTGTCGTCGACGGTGAAGCCGTCACGGGCCAGCCGCTCGGCGGGCTTCAGGACCGTGCCGAGCCGCCTGCTGCCCCACTCGTCCAGCGCCTTCTGCCAGGTGGCGGGGGTTCCCGGCGTGCCCACGCTCAGTCCGCTGCTGACGGCGTCGTTGAAGGCGAGCGGCTTGCCGTTCTCCAGGAAGAGATCGGAGCCGGCGGTCAGCGGCGCGGTCTCGCGGCCGTCGATGGTGTGGACGGAGCGGGTGCGGGCGTCGTAGTAGACGAAGTAGCCGCCCCCGCCGACGCCCGCGGAGTACGGCTCGGTGACGCCGAGGGCGGCCGCGGTGGCTACGGCCGCGTCGACGGCGTTGCCGCCCTTCTTCAGCACCTCGATGCCGGCCGCCGAGGCGTCCTGGTCCACGCTGGCGACGGCGCCGCCGTAGCCGACGGCCACAGGGACCTTGGGGGCCGCTCCGGGCCTCGCTGCCTGTCCGGGCTCGGCGTCGCCGGGGTGCGCGGTGGGTGGCGCTGCGGCCCCCAGCGAGACCACGGCGGCCGAGACCGCGAGAACAGCCAGTTTCCGAGCGACAGGGCGACGCATCCGCACCTCCTGGGAAGAGCCGTTCACGCAGCCTAATCCATCACCATGGTCACGTCAGGTCAGCGGGGAAACCGGTTTCGAACACGAGTTTGCGTCCGCCCGCTAACATGCGCGCCCATGAATGACGACGTGCGCAACATCGTCCTGGGCGTGATAGCGGCCGGCATCAGTGCCGCGCTCGGCTGGCTGACCCGCACCTACCTGTGGAAGCGGAAGCTGCGGCGCAAGCAGGCGTTCTTCGGGCTGCCGGAGAACTCCGAGTCGCTGCTCGTGGTGAACCGGGACGCCGGCGGCACGGAACTGGCCGTGCACCGCTACGACGTGTTCGCCCTCCTGGAGCTGTCCGCGCTGATCAAGGGCTGCGGGGCGAACGCCCAGGTCGTCACCCAGGACGCGGCACAGCAGGGCTTCGGCGAGCGGACCGAGTTCTGCGTGGGCGGACCCGGGTCGAACCGGCGGATGCTCGCCCATATGTCGGTCATGCTGCCCGGGGTGCGGGTCAACGTCGATCCCGAACCGGGCCCGGACCGGGGCGCGTTCCAGATCGGGAGCGAGCGCTACCGCATGGAGGCCGGCGTCACTGAGTACGTCCTGCTGGCCCGGATCACCGCGGGCCCGTCGCGACCGGTGTTCCTCTTCTGCGGCCAGCGCGCGATCACCAACCAGGCCGCGACCCGCTATCTCGCCCGCAACCACGAGCGGCTGGCCCGCAAGCACGGCAACGGTTCGTTCGTGCTGCTGCTGAAGGTGGTCAACTCCCAGGCGTACGGCCCGGACGTGGTCGAACTCGTCGCGGACGTGACCCGCGCGGCCCAGACTCCGCTGCCCTCGCCGGAGCCCTCGGCCGATTCGGCGTCGAGCACCACCCGCCCGGCGCGCAGCTGACCTTCTGCTCACCGGCGGGCGACGCGTCGCAGCTGTCCGTCCCGCCGCGCGAGCAGTGATCTCCGGCTGCCGCCGGCCGGGTATGGCTCTGTGAACCGCTGTCCCCCTGCGAACGGCCGTGAACGGCACATCGTAGTCCCCGCCCTCAGTTCTCCGCGACCTCCGCGTACAGCTGGGAGAGTTCGGGGACACCGCTCTCGGCCCATGCGTGCCCGACCTCGACGACGTCGAACTCCCGTCCGGAGGCGAGCCGCACCACGGGCCGACTGCGGGGCCGGATCCGCCAGGCCGCACCGGGGACGGTGCGCACGATGACCGTGCCCAGATACAGTCCCGCGTCGTTGCCCAGCCAGGACGCCCTCTCTGCGTCGTCCCGCCAGCGCGGCAGCAGCTGGTCGAGCGCCTCCAGCGAGGCCGCCGTCTCGTCGAGCCGGACGTCGGCCTCGGACGCCTGGGCGCGCAGCAGCTCACAGGTGGAGAGGAGGTCGGCGAGGCCGTCGGCGTCGGGCGAGCCGTCGTCGGGCGAGCCGTCGTCGGCGGAGAGCACCGTGCCACCGGGAGCCGATGGCTGCTTCTTGCGCCGGTTGCCCACAAACGGGATGTTCATGGCTCCAGCGTGACACCGGCAGTGTGGCGCACACCACAGGACGTACGCCGATGTCCTGTCTACACGACTGTCTACACGTCCAGGTCGACCACGACGGGCGCGTGGTCCGAGGCGCCCTTGCCCTTGCGCTCCTCCCGGTCGACGTAGGCGTCGGTGACCGCCTTGGCGAAGGGCTGGTTGGCGTACACCAGGTCGATGCGCATGCCGCGGTTCTTGGGGAAGCAGAGCTGGCGGTAGTCCCAGTAGGTGAACGGGTGGTCGTACTTCAGGGGCCGCGGGACCACGTCCGCGAGGCCGGCCTCGCGCAGGGAGGTGAGGGCGGCGCGCTCGGCGGGGGTGACGTGGGTGGCGCCCTCGAAGGCGGCCGGGTCGTAGACGTCGTCGTCGGTCGGCGCGACGTTGTAGTCGCCGAGGACGGCGAACGGGCGGCTGCCGCCCGCGTCGCCCGCGACGGCCGCCCTCAGCGCCTCGAACCACTGGAGCTTGTAGGCGTAGTGCGGGTGCTCCACCTCACGGCCGTTGGGCACGTAGACCGACCAGACGCGGACCGGGCCGCAGGTGGCGGAGATGGCCCGGGGCTCCTGGACGCCCTCGTAGCCGGGGTCGCCGGGCAGGCCCTTCACCACGTCCTGAAGGCCGACGCGGGAGAGCACCGCCACTCCGTTCCACCGGCCGGTGGCGTGCACCGCCGCCTCGTAGCCGAGGTCGCGCAGCTGGTCGAACGGGAACTGGTCCTCGGCGATCTTGGCCTCCTGGAGGCAGAGCACGTCGGTGCGGCTGCTCTCCAGCCAGGCCAGCAGCCTCGGGAGGCGGGCGGTGATCGAGTTCACGTTCCAGGTCGCGATGCGCATGCCTCACAACCTACCGGGCGGGACTGACAACGCCTCCCGCCCGGCCTTGGCGGCGGTGCCGCGGCGCTCAGACCTCCGCCGACGCGCCCGGCGTCAGCCTCAGGTGCTCCGCGCCGCCCAGGGCGCCGATCTGGTTGTCGTAGATCGGGCGGGCCAGGTCGGTCAGGAGCGCGTCGTGGATGTCGTAGGCGCGCCGCGGCTTGACCTCGCGGACGTACTCGATCACCTCGGCGATCTTGTTCCAGGGCGCCATCACCGGGAGCATCAGCGTCTCGACCGGCTGGTCGGGCACGGTGAGCGCGTCGCCGGGGTGGAACACCTTGCCGCCGTCGATGAGGTAGCCGACATTGGTGATGCGCGGGATGTCCGGGTGGATCACCGCGTGCAGCTCTCCATGGACCTGCACGTCGAAGCCCGCGGCGGTGAAGGTGTCGCCGTGCCCGACCGTGTGGACCCGGCCCGGGAAGGCCGCCGAGATCTTCTCCGCGACCGACCTCAGGGTCCAGATCTCGGCGGCCGGGTTGGCCTCCATACCGGCCCGCAGCCGGTCCTCGTTGAAGTGGTCGAGGTGCTCGTGCGTGACCAGGATGGCCTCCGCGCCGACCGCGGCGTCCTCCTCGCTGAAGGTGCCGGGGTCGATGACGAGCGTGCGGCCGTCCTTCTCGAGGCGGACGCAGGCGTGGGACTTCTTCGTGAGCTTCATGCGTCCCATCCTGCCGCGCGCGACCGGCGCAGGAGCACCATCACACTGGTGCTCGTGGTGCCCGGTTGACGATCACCGCGCTCACTCCGCGGGCGTCGTCTCCTCGCGTATCACCTGCTGGGCCACCCGGAAGGCGCTGCCCGCGGCGGCCATGCCGCAGTGGACGGCCGTCTGGAGCAGGATTTCCTTGATCTCGTCGGGGGTGAGGCCGTTGCGCAGGGCGGCCCGGGTGTGGGCGGCGAGCTCGTCCAGATGGCCGCCGGCGACCAGGGCGGTGAGGGCGACACAGCTGCGGGTGCGCCGGTCCAGGCCCGGCCGGTCCCAGATCTCACCCCAGGCGCAGCGGGTGAGGAACTCCTGGAAGTCGCCGGAGAAGTCGTCGGCCCCGGCCAGTTCCCGGTCGACGTGCGCGTCGCCCAGCACCTCACGGCGGATCTTGAGACCGATGTCGTAGGCGTCGGGCCGGCCGGTGGGCCGGGGCTGCACGGCGGCCGGGGCGATCTCGGCGATCGGCGCGGTCTGCGGCGCCCGCGCCGGGGCGGCCAGGACCGGCTTGGGGGGTGCCGCGACGATGGCCATCTGTCCGGTGCCGGCCTCGAGGGCGGGCTGCCAGGCGGTGGAGAAGTGCCGGACCAGCAGGTCGGTGACGGCGGCGGGCTGCTCGACCGGGACCAGGTGCGAGGCGCCGGGCACGACGGCGAGACGGGCGTCGGGGATGCCGGCGACCAGGGTGCGGGCCTCGGCGGGCCCGGTGACCTGGTCCTCGGAGCCGACCAGCACGAGCGTGGGCACACCGACGCGACCGAGTTCGGCGCGGACGTCGAAGGCGGCCAGCGCCTCGCAGGCGGCGATGTAGCAGCCGGGGTCGGTGGTACGCACCATCTGCACGGCCCAGTCGGTGATCGCGGGCTGGGCGGCGGCGAATCCGTGGGTGAACCAGCGGTCGGGCGACATACGGGCGATGGGGTCGAGCCCGTTGGTGCGCACGATCACTCCGCGCTGCCGGAACTCGTCGGCGGTGCCGAACCGGGGCGAGGCGGCGATCAGCGCGAGCGAGGCGAGGCGTTCGGGGTGGCGCAGGGCCAGCTCGACGCCGACGGCACCGCCGAGCGCGCAGCCCGCGTAGCCGAAGCGCTGCACGCCCAGTGCGTCGAGAGTGGCCAGCAGCCGGGAGGTCAGATCGGTGACCGATCCCGCCGGGTGCGCGGGCGCGCCTCCGTGGCCCGGCAGGTCGTACCGCAGCACACGCCACTGCTTGGCCAGCTCCGGGACCTGGCGGTCCCACATGTGCCATGTGGTACCCAGTGAGGGACCCAGGATCAGGACCGGAGCGTCTTCTGGCCCGTCAAAGCGGTATTGCAGGGTGTTCGGTGGTGTCTCACTCACGCCCCAGACCCTCTCACGTCTCACGGACGCCCCTATAACGGGGGATCGGTGGACACCGCCTGACCAGGTTGAAGAGCTCTCTGGCGGCATATCGCGTCGGGACACGCCCTGTGGCTCGGTACCAGCAGGCGCCCTCCCGCAACGACAGTCGACAAGCCAGTGACTGGACACTCCGGTCATAGATCCCATGAGTCAGACCCCCCGCCCGGGACGGCACTGCGCGATCGTGCGGCATGGCGCCGTGGCGGGCAGCCAGGCGCCGTTGAGTGAGTGAGGTCGGTCAGCCGCTGGGGCCGGGGCGGGCGGTGCGCCCGAACCCGGTCAGCCGCAGTCCGGTGTCAGAGGCGTCGGTCGTAGCCGACCGGCAGGTGATTGGTGCCGCGGCCGAGGACGGCCGGGGTCCACCCGATGTCCCCGGTCGCTCCAGCCTTCGCCAACACCCTGCTCGACGCGACCGGCGTCCTCCTCGGCCAACTCTCGCTCAGTCGCGACCGGGTGTGGCTGGTCGTGCGAGACGCGGGCCTGACGGATCGGCAGGTGGGCGACTCGTGGTGGAACGCTCCCTGTCAGCCGACCTGCTGCACCTTGATCGCGTCGCTCACCCGAACCGTCCCGGCTGCAAGGACGTCCAGGTAGACACCGAGCACGATGCCGGGATCCGCCGGGAGTTCGTGGACGGTCGAAGTACGCGTCAACCGGCCCGAAGACCGACCGCCAGCGTCAGTTCAAGGACCCGGTGTGGCGATGCGAGATCCGGAAACAGCTCCCGCAGCTGCGACATCCGGTACCGGACTGTCTGGGGATGGACGAACAACGCCGCCGCCACCTCGTCCCGCCTGCCCTGGTGCAGCAGCCACGCCCGCAACGTCTCCTCCAGCCGCCGTGCGGTCGCGACAGGCAAGGTACGCAACGGTGCGAGGGCTCGGACACGCAGGTCTGCGAACGCGTCCACGTCGGCGCTCAGCACCAGCTCGGGCAGGTGGTCCTCGGTGTCGCGGATATCAGAGGAGAGGGAGCGCGCGCGTACGGCTCGTGCGTACGAGGCGGACGCACGCGTCCATGGCCGGGCCGGGCCGACCACGGCGGTGCGGTCGGTCAGCTGCCGCAAGAGATGTGACCGGTCGGCATCGGGGACGAGCAGCACGCCGGTGGCGTCCGGCAGATCGTCGAGGACGAGGGTGCTCGGGTCGAGCGCGCGGTAGGCAGGCCGGGCCTGGGCGGCGGGCAGCAGGACCGCCGTCAGCGTAACCGGCGGCTGCCATCCGGCCCGTTGAGCAGAGGCCAGCAGCACGTCCGGGCTCGCGCCGGCGAGGAGTTCGCGGGCCAGGTGTTCCAGGTGGCGTTCGTGGGCCCTGCCCCGGGCGGCCAGTTCGTCGGCGTGGCCCGCAGCGCTCGCAGCGGAGAGCTCGTCGATGTAGGCAAAGGTCAGCTCGGCGAACTTGGCGACCTCGGCGGCGGGCAGACCTGCGGACACGGCGCCCGCTGCCAGGCATCGCCAGGCCACGCGGGCGCCGACGCGGTAGGCGCTGAGCAGGGCGTCCATCGAACGGCCGTCGCGCACCTCGCCGCGGCCCAGCTCGTAGGCCGCGTCACCGCCGTCGCCGCCCGTGGCGTTCCCACTCGCGAGGTCCAGGTAGTGCCCCAGCGCGGTGCGGACGGCTCGGCGGATGGTGCCGCCCATGCTGCCCGAAAGGGCGCCTGCGTAGGGAGGAACCTCGTCGATGATCGCCTGGACGACCTCGTCGGCGGTGGTCTTCAGCGCGGCCCGAAGTGCGGTGACCGTCTTCTCGTCCAGGGCCAGTTCGCTGGCCCTCCGGATTGCATGGCTCACGTCTTTGTTCCCTGCGAACAATTCAACCGACCAGATTCACGTCCTGCGGTCAGGACTTTACGCCCTGAGGCGCAGCAAGCTGGAGTCATGATGAGTGCGGCCCTCCGCGGCAGGGCGTGGAAACTGCTGGAGATGGTCACGACGCCGCTGCTGCCGTCGGACTACCTCGACCTGGTCAGCCCGCTGCGTGCGGGCGCCGATCTGCGGGGGCGCATCGAGGCCGTGCACCCCGAGACGGGTGACGCCGCGACCATCGTGATCAGACCGGGTCGGGGCTGGCGCGGCCACAGGGCCGGTCAGTACGTGCGGATCGGGGTCGACGTCGACGGGGTGCGCCTGTGGCGTGCCTACTCCCTCACCTCGCCGGCAAAACGCCAGGACGGCCGCGTCACGATCACCGTGAAGGCGATCCCGGACGGCAAGGTCAGCAACCACCTGGTCCGCAGGGCGAAACCGGGCACGCTGATCCAACTCGACCAGGCAACCGGTGACTTCGTGCTGCCGCAGGCCACGCCCCCCAAGGTGCTCTACCTGACGGCCGGCAGCGGCATCACACCCGTGATGGGCATGCTGCGCGACACCGAGTTCGACGACGTCGTCATGGTCCACTGCGCGCCACGGCCGCAGGACGTGATCTTCCGCAACGAACTGCACGACCTGGTCGCGGACAAGAAGCTGCGGCTCACCGAGGTGCACACCGACACAGACGGCATGCTCGACATCTCCCGTCTCGACGAACTCGTGCCCGACTGGGCCGAGCGCGAGACCTGGGCTTGCGGGCCCGCGGGCCTGCTCGACGCCGCCGAAGAGCACTGGAGCGAGCACGGCGTACAACAGCGCCTGCACACCGAACGCTTCCGCCCCAGCATCGTCGTCGCCGGCGACGGCGGCGAGGTCACGTTCAGCGCCACCGGCAAGACCGTCGACGCGGACGGCGCCACGCCGTTGCTGGACATCGGCGAGGAGGCCGGCGTGCTCATGCCCTCCGGCTGCCGCATGGGCATCTGCTTCGGCTGCATCACGCCGCTCAAGGCGGGTGCCGTCCGCGACCTGCGCACCGGCGAGATCACCGAGGCCGAGCCGGGCGTCCTCATTCAGACCTGCGTGTCCGCCGCGGCGGGCCCCTGCGACATCGAACAGTAGGAGCACTTTGACCGCCATCGACCCCACCGCCCACTTGACCGCGGAGCAGATCGAGGAGCTTGGCCGCGAGCTGGACGCGATCCGCGACGAGGTGATCGCCGGCCGCGGCGAGAAGGACGCCGCCTACATCCGTAAGGTCATCTCGGCGCAGCGCAAGCTCGAGCTGGTCAGCAGGGGCGTGCTGCTGTTCTCGATCTTCCCGCCCGCATGGCTGATCGGCACCGCCGGGCTGTCCGTGGCGAAGATCATGGACAACATGGAGATCGGCCACAACGTCCTGCACGGCCAGTGGGACTGGATGCGGGACCCGAAGATCCACTCCACCACCTGGGAGTGGGATCACGTCTCGCCGTCCGAGCAGTGGAAGCGCTCGCACAACGAGCTGCACCACACGTACACCAACGTGATCGGCAAGGACAACGATCTCGGCTACGGCATCATGCGCGTCGACGAGGACCAGAAGTGGCACCCGTTCCACCTCGGCCAGCCGCTGTGGAACTTCATCAACGCCTGCTTCTTCGAGTACGGCATCGCAGCGTACGACCTGGAGCTCGGCAAGAACCTGCCCAAGCACCGCCGCAAGAACCCGGAGTTCCGCGCACGGGCCAAGGCCGTGGGCCGCAAGATCCGCAAGCAGGTGCTCAAGGACTACGTGCTCCACCCGATGCTGTCGGGCCCCTCGTTCCTCACCACGCTCGCCGCCACGTTCACCGCGAACCTGGTCCGCAACATCTGGTCCCACTCCGTGATCATGTGCGGGCACTTCCCCGAGGGCGTACAGGTCTTCGAGCGCCGGTCGATCGAGGACGAGACGCGCGGCCAGTGGTACCTGCGCCAGATGATGGGCTCGGCGAACATCAGCGGCAGCAGGGCCATGCACTTCATGACCGGCAACCTGTCGCACCAGATCGAGCACCACCTGTTCCCGGACCTGCCGAGCAACCGGTACGCCGAGGTCGCGGTGAAGGTGCGCGCGCTGTTCGAGAAATACGAGCTGGAGTACGTCACCGGACCGCTGCCCAAACAGGTGTTCTCCGCGTGGCGCAAGGTCTTCCGGCTCTCGCTGCCGAACAAGAAGCCCGAGGTCAAGACGCCGGACCGTGAGCAGGAGCTCGTCGCCGCCTGATTGTTACAAGCGCCTGGCTCACGCACCCGAGGTCAGGCGCCCTTGTCCGCAGGCTCCAGATGGCGGGTCGCCGATGGGCAACCGGCGCGCTGCCAGGGCTCCGGCCCGGGACTGGTGGAACCGTTGTGGACGGAGAAGGACCCCAGCGTGGTGATCGCCGGGGTCCTTGCCCTGTGGGAGTCAGGGGCGCTCGTTTCAGGGGCCGATGGCGGGGTCAGTCGGTGGCGGGCCGGGAGCGTCGTCCGTGTCTTCGCGCCGGCGCCCGGTCAGGCTGAGGTCTTCGACTGCGGCTCGGGGCCTTGTCTGCGCATTTGCTCGTTGATGCGCTGCGCTTCTTCGAGTTGGTCTTCGAGGACGATGATGCGGCAGGCAGCTTCGATGGGGGTGCCCTGGTCGACGAGTTCGCGGGCACGGGCGGCGATGCGCAGCTGGTAGCGGGAGTAGCGGCGGTGGCCGCCTTCGGAGCGCAAAGGTGTGATCAGGCGGTGTTCGCCGAGGGCGCGCAGGAAGGCGGGGGTGGTGCCGAGCATGTCGGCGGCCCGGCCCATGGTGTAGGCGGGGTAGTCGTCGTCATCGAGAGGCGTGACGGCGCGGGAACTGCCAGGGGGCATAGACCTCTTCTTCCGGGGGACGCGTCGGGGGGCCCGAGCGCCGTACTGGCACCCGGGCCCCGAGCTTTCAACACCATCTACCGGCCAACTGCGCCGGCCTTCTATGTCCGCAGGGTCCGCCTGGGAGGGCGGGACTGCGGGGATCGCGGATGCGTGACCGGGGACCACCTTCCAATCCGGGGCCTGCGGTACCCGGGCGGACTGCTTCCTCGCCCGGGCGATCCTGATGGCGTCTCGCTCCTTACCTTCGGTTACTCGGTGATACTGCTGGATACCGCGGGTACTGCTCACGACCCTCTTGGGCCGTGTCCTGCTTGACCTGCCGGCACGGCAGTTCGTGTCTGCCGTGCCCACTTCGACTTCCTGGGTACGACAAAGACAGTAACCCTGCGACGGGCCAATGTCTACTGTCGTCACGACAGGTTTTCTCCATGGTTAGTGTCTGGAGTTCTTCCGCAGATACACTCGGAAGAATGCTGTCCCGGGTTGCTTCCTGGCTCGGCGACCACTTGTCCCGTGAGTGATCCACAGGGTTCCGGTGCGCGCGGAGGCTGGCTGGCCTGCATCCATGAACGACGGCGGGAGGCTCGCCGCAGCAGGGGGCCGCGGCGGCGGTCGTTGGAGGAGGCTGCTCAGCGGGCGGCCGACGACCTGGAGGGCGTTGGCTGGCGGGATCGGCCACCGGCCCGGCGGCAGACTCTCCATGAGGTAGCCGAGCGGGGCGCCGGCTACCTGGCGGGCCGGTAGACACCTGCGGCAGGTTCCGGCGCCCAGGGACGGTCACAGCAGGCGGCCGACCGGATCTCCGCCGGGGTCGTCGGCCAGCACGATGGCAGACCTGACTCGCTTGCCCACCGGCTCGCGGCGCACCTCGAAGCTCTGGCGCACGGCCATGATGATCTCCAGGCCGTGCTGCCGGGCCCGGCCGGGGTCTGCGGGGCAAGCCGCGGGCAGTGTCGGGTCGGTGTCCCAGCCGCTGATCTTGACGGTGCCTTCGCTGACCTCCAGGTCCAGCAGGCAGGGGCCTGGCGCGTACTTGCAGGCGTTGGTGACCAGCTCGCTGACGGCCAGCTGCACGGTGCCCATCGCGCGGTCGAAGACCGGGATGCCGTGTACTGCCTGTATGTCGGTCAGGAAGCGGCGGGCCGCACTGGGGGCCTCGGCGATCGGTTCGCTGCCCTCGAAGGCGAGGGCCGACAGTATCGGGCGGCGGGCCAGCGGCTGGTCCTCGTTTCGTGCACCGCTGGGCCCACACCGCCACCCTCGTCCTGAGCAACCCGGTCAAGACGCACGAATACCCCCGAAACGACATGGCACGCATCCGCACGACCGGCCCCCCCCGGCCCGGCGTGACTCTCCTGTGGCGGCCACCGCAGGCCCAGTCGGTGGCGAGACCGACCTCGACGGACGCTGTCACGGGCAGGCTCTTAGCATGATCGGATGGTTGCCGATGATGCCCAGAAGAACGGGGCAGGGCGGGAAGTTGTGTCTGGGGACGCCGTAGCCGGTCTCCCCGGCGGATCACATCACGGCAATGCCGGGGAGGAGGTCCACCCGGTTGCCGACCTGGTCGAGTGGGCGGCCGACCTGCTCGAGCCGGTCAAGCCGAAGCTGCGTGGCTGGCTCCACGCCGCAATGGTCCCTGCCTCGGTGAGCGCCGGCATCGTCCTCGTCTGCCTGGCTCGGACCCAGCAGGCGGCCCTGGCCTGCACCGTGTACTCCGTCACCGCCTGCCTGCTGTTCGGGACGAGCGCCGTCTACCACCTGGGTACCTGGGGGCCGTTGGGCGAGGCCGTCCTACGTCGCCTCGATCACGCCAACATCTTCCTGATCACCGCCGGGACCTGCACCCCTCTGGCCGTGCTCCTTCTCCCTCCTGACCGGCGAAACCTGCTGCTGTGGATCGTATGGACGGGCGCGCTGACCGGTATCGCCTTCCGCGTGCTGTGGGTCAACGCTTCCCGCTGGCTGTACACCCCCTGCTACCTGGCCCTGGGGTGGGCACCGGTGCGTTACCTGCCTGACTTCCTGCACACCGGCGGTGCGGCCGTGGTCACCCTGACAGTGACCGGCGGTCTCCTCTACAGCGCGGGCGCGGTGGTCTACGCCGTCCAACGCCCCGACCCCTCGCCCCGCTGGTTCGGCTTCCACGAGGTGTTCCACGCCTTGACCGTGGCGGCCTTCACCGCGCACTACATCGCCGTCTCCCTCGCCGTCTACTGACGGTGGAGCCGTTCGCGGACACGAGGATCATCTCTGCGCGCCGCAGCCCAGCCACGCGCGGGTGTGACAGCCCGCCGATACCGGCGGGCCTGCTCACCTCAGGCTGCGGCCGATGGACTGGACGATCCGCCGGTGCGGCGGTATTCGGCGTTGATGCGCTGGGCATCTTCGAGGTGGTCTTCGAGGATGACGATCCGGCATGCGGCCTCGATCGGGGTGCTCTGGTCGACGAGCTCACGCGCGCGGGCCGCGATGCGCAGTTGGTAGCGGGAGTAGCGGCGGTGTCCGCCCTCGGAGCGCAGTGGTGTGATCAGTCGCGCTGCGCCGATGGCGCGGAGAAAGCCGGGAGTGGTACCGAGCAACTCGGCGGCCCGGCCCATCGTGTAGGCGGGGTAGTCGTCGTCGAGACGGCTTGGCGACTCGTCTGCTGTCATCTCACCTCTCTGTGGGCGTCCATCGAAGACCTGCGGCAGCCGAACGGCAGCAGGCCAATGCCTCGAAGCACGCCCCTGGCTCGCAGCCGCCGCACATGCGCACCCCCGGCCTGTAGTGCGCACCAGGGGAGCCGTATGCGCCCGTCTCGCCCGGTTGCGCCATCGTCCAAGCCGCCCGGGCGGGCCGGTGCATAGAATCCGACTCCATGCCGAAGCTTGATGAGCTGCTCGTTGCGATAGCTGCCCTTGTGGAGTCCGGGCAGAGCAATCAGATGTCCCTGACCGTGGTCACCAGTGGTGCTGTCATCACCGGTCGGCTGGCTCCGGAAGCCATGTGGAGGCAGAGGGTGTCTGAGGTGCTGACGGACTCCGCCGACCTGGGCGAGTTCGCCGCCGTCTTCGACGCCCCCGCGAGGAAGGACGGACCGCCCACGCATCTGCATTTCCACGTCGCCCGGATCCTGCAGGGTACGGTGGGGATCCCGGAGACAGGCGGGATGTACCGCGTCGCGATCGAGGACGTCAGTGCCTGGACCGTGGGCGACTTCAGCTACTCCGACCACTGACTCACCGACCCACGGCGCACAGTGACGCCCCACGGGCACGCTTCCGTTCTGGTGGTCGTCGCAACACCCCAGTTCAAGGGGTGCGATGGACTTCGAGATCCGGAAAGATCTGCGGCCTCAGGGGCCCAGGAGGTCGGACACTGAGCGGGAGGAACACCTTCGGCTCGTGGATCTTGGAATGGGGAACACGGAAGCCTGCCGGATCATCGGCATCAACCGCCGCACCGGCAAGCGTCGGCTGTACGGCCGGCAGGCATCCGCGAGGTACAGGGCAGCCCCGCCCGTCGTGGACAGGGGGCTGCCCTGGCAAGCACCCGAACCCCCGGCTCGCCCTGAGGAACCCGTCGGCCCGTCGCGCTACCTCACCGAGGCCGACCGCATCCACATCGCGGACCGGCTCCGGGAGACGGCGTCCGTCCGGGCCATCGCGGCCGAGCTTGGCCGCAGTCCCTCCACCGTAAGCCGGGAGATCCGCCGCAACCGCACGCTCATGCCCGGCCCGCCGAGGCCGCCGACCGGGCTGTCCCCGGCCACTGGGAAGGCGACCTGAGTCGGCAAGAACAACGGCTCCGCCATCGGCACCGTGGTCGCACGCAGTCCACCCGCCAGCACCCGCTACCTGATGCTCGTGCACCTCCCACGCGACCACGGCGCCGCCGCTGTCCGCAACGCGGTCACCGAGACCGTCCAGACCCTCCCGCCTCACCTGATGCGGTCCCTGACCTGGGACCAGGGCATCGAGATGACCTCCCACCGCGCCTTCACCATCACCCCGGACATCCCGGTCCACGTCTGCGCCCCGGCCAGCCCCTGGCAGCGCCGCTCGAACGAGAACACCAACGGCCTGCTGCGGCAGTACCTCCCAGGGGCACCGAACTGTCCCGCCACACCCGCGAGGACCTGGACGCTGCCGCCACCGAACTAAAACAGCCGCCTACGCAGAACGCTCGACTGGGAGACCCCAGCCGAGCGTCTGTCCAAACTGCTCGCGGCTTGATCAACTCATCGCCTGGAATTCGCCCACGCCGGTGGGGCCACGGTTCGGTTCGGCTCACACCTGTCCGTACGTGAGGCGGACAGGGACAGCGCCGAGCGTTGCGGAAGCCGGCCCGTACGGGTCGGCCAGGGGCGCAGTTGCGGCGGTAGGGCGGGTGCGGCAGGTGAAGCCGAGTTGGGTCATGGCCCTGAGGACTTCGCCGGTGCTGAAATCACGGCGGTCCTGGCGGGTGATGACCTGGCCGACCTGCTTGGCGGGGTAGTGGCGTCGTCCGATGATGACGAACTCACCGGTGACCAACTCAGGTGTGACGCCCTTCATCGATTCCACCACGCCGCTCTTGGTCAGGTCGAACGGGAAGCGGGCGATGACACAGCGCATGATGCCTCCAGGGAGAAGAGAAGACGGGGCCGGGTAGGGTGACGGCGGTTCAGCGAGAGAGGGCGAGGACGCCCAGAGCGTTGCCGTGTCCGTCGACCACGGGCGGGGCCCCGAGCCGGCGGCAGCGCATCGCACGCTCGGTTTCGGCCCTCGTGGCCGGCGGCGACGCGAGTGGCCCGATGAGGTCGGCGATGTCACGCAGGCGGATCCGGTCCGTGTATCCGGAGCCGTCACGAACGGCCGTGAGCCGGTCCCGGGTGACCAGGCCGGTGCACATACCGTCCTCGTCGCAGACGACCAGCTGACCTGTACGGGCGGCGGCCATCACGGACAGTGCCACCTCCACGGTCATGTCCTCCCAGACCTGCGGTCCGGCCGCGTCCGCGGGATCGGCCGCCGTCTGCACGGCGTTGGTACGTGTTGAGCGGAACTGCGTCTGGTCCAGCGTCAAAAGGTGCCTCCTGCGAAGTTGGGCGGGCTTCCTGACACGAAGGTTCTATGCCGCCGCACCGGCGGTGGACTGCCGTACGGGCGCGCGGCGGGCCGCCGAGACGGGGCGGCGTCGGCCGCGTGAGGTGGCGCCGCGCTTCTTGGGGCGTTCGACCACCGGTGTGGTGATGACGACGGGGATGCCGGAGGGGGCCTGGGCGCCGGTGATGCGGTGCAGGGCCTCTTCGCCGACGCGGACCTGGGTGATCTGCGGGACGATGCCGGCCGCTGCCATGAGGCGGGTCATGCCGCGGCGCTGGTTGGGGGTGACCAGGGTGACGACGCTGCCGGACTCTCCTGCGCGGGCGGTGCGGCCGCCGCGGTGGAGGTAGTCCTTGTGGTCGGTCGGCGGGTCGACGTTGACGACGAGGTCGAGGTTGTCGACGTGGATGCCGCGCGCCGCGACGTTGGTCGCTACCAGCACGTTGACGTGTCCGGACTTGAACTGTGCCAGCGTGCGGGTGCGCTGTGGCTGTGACTTCCCGCCGTGCAGGGCGGCGGCCCGTACCCCGCTGTTCAGGAGGTGTTCGGTGAGGCCGTCGACGGCGTGCTTGGTGTCGAGGAACATGATCACGCGGCCGTCGCGTGCGGCGATCTGGGTGGTTGCCGTGTGCTTGTCGGCGCCGTGAATGTGGAGCACGTGGTGCTCCATCGTCGTGACCGCGCCGGCCGAGGGGTCGACGGAGTGCACGACGGGATCGCTGAGGTAGCGGCGCACGAGCAGGTCGACGTTGCGGTCGAGAGTGGCGGAGAACAGCATGCGCTGGCCTTCGGGGCGGACCTGGTCGAGGAGGGCGGTGACCTGCGGCATGAAGCCCATGTCGGCCATCTGGTCGGCCTCGTCGAGGACGGTGATGGAAACCTGGTTCAGTCGGCAGTCGCCACGGTCGATGAGGTCTTTGAGGCGTCCCGGCGTGGCGACGACGATCTCGGCGCCGGCGCGCAGCGCGCTCGCCTGTCGGCCGATCGGCATTCCGCCCACCACCGTGGCCAGCCGCAGCCTCACGGAGCGGGCGTACGGGGCGAGCGCGTCGGTGACCTGCTGCGCCAGTTCACGCGTGGGTACGAGGATCAGCCCCAGCGGCTGCCTGGCCTCGGCGCGCTGCCCGGCCGTACGGGCCAGCAGCGCCAGCCCGAAGGCGAGGGTCTTGCCGGAGCCGGTGCGGCCACGGCCCAGTACGTCCCGGCCGGCGAGGGAGTTCGGCAGCGTCGCGGCCTGGATCGGGAAGGGTACGGTCACGCCTTGCGAGCTGAGCGCGCCCAGCAGCGCCCCGGGCATGTCGAGATCGGCGAAGCCCTCCACGGCGGGGAGCGCGGGAGTGATCGTCTTGGGCAGCGCGAACTCCCCCTGGACCGCGGCGGGCCGGCGGCCGTAACCACCGGAACGGCTCGGCCCGCCGGAGCGGCTCCTGGCCGACGAACCGAATCGGCTGCCGCCCCTGCCGGAGTCGGTACTGCCGTTACGGGTGCGGGTGAAGCGGTCGTTCGTGCGTGTGCGGTTCATGCGGAACCTTCCTCGATGCGGCACATATCAAGGAATTCCCGCAGCGATCAGCAGCACAGAGAATTGCAAGAATGGACCGGTGGAATGCGACAGCGAATCTGACCGACGGAAAATCCGTGCGGGCACAGGCGCTGGAATGAGTGGCGTGAAGCCGACGCAATGTTCGGGCGTCCGCCGCTATGAAGCCATGAAGCTATGAAGGGTGCGTACACCCCTGAAGGATGCTCCGTATGCGCTGAGCCTACGGGTTTTCTGGTTGTCGTCCGCAGGTGAAACCACTGCGGAAAATGCGAGTAGCTGGGGCCCGCACCCCGAAGGACGCGGGCCCCAGCTACAAGTACGCGACAGTCAGCGTCAGGCGAGAACGATGTTCTCGGCCGTCAGGCCCTTCTGGCCCTGCGCGATGTCGAAGGTCACCTTCTGGCCCTCGATCAGCTCACGGAAGCCCTGGGCGGCAATGTTCGAGTAGTGGGCGAACACATCAGCGCCGCCACCGTCCTGCTCGATGAAGCCGAAGCCCTTTTCCGCGTTGAACCACTTGACAGTACCAGAAGCCATGTCATTTCTCCTTTGGGGCAGTGCATCGGGATCCGCACTGCACGGACCCCGTGTCGCCGCGATGATCACCCCGCCGGGAAAAAGACCGGAGAACAAAAGTGCTTCCAGTGGCACAGGCGCCGCCCGGAGGGCACTTGAAGTTTTGGGAACCACAACTGCAACTGAGATCGACAGTAGCACGTCGAAGCGGCCTGTGTACGGTGAAGAATCCCACCCCCACTTAATGCGGTAGAGAATCTGTCTGCCTGTCCCGTTGAAACCTCAGCTCGCGGGCACAGATTTTGACCCAGCCGGAGCGCAAGGTTTCGGGAAGCTTTGGGGGCGCGCCCAGCGTAAGGGCTGTGCCCGCAACGCGCGCACGGGCATGCGCACGTCGCGGGCCACTGCACGGGACGCGCGAGTGGATAGCGCGAGTGCCGGTGAAGCGGCTAGATCGCGGGACTCATCGACTCAGCCGCCGCTCTTGCGCCTGAACGACCGCTGGCTCGCAGCCGGGCCATGCGCCGAACGCACCTTCGACGCATCGGACTTGGCGGCAACATCAGCGGCGTCCGCCTGCGCACCGCGCTTGCGCGCCAGGGCTTCGCGGAACTTGCGCTTGAGGTCGTAGTTGCCGTCGCTGTCCGGCTCCAGAGGGGACGTCTCGGGGACAGCCGGCTCCGAACCTTCCGAAGATACGGGCTCTGCGGTCATGGTGACCTCCTGGGTTCGGGGGGTGGGCAAGCACAGCTTGTCATGCCGGGCGCAGTGCGAGGCGCCGGCAACATCATCCTGCTCCGTTTCGGCGGGCATCCCTGTCGCGGCCAAAGGCGTTGACTTCGTAGGTGAGGCACACAGGACGGCTTCGGGCCGGGCCGAGGGTTGTCGATCCCGTGGCCAGGCTGCCAGGGCAACGGCTCTCAGCCGTTGCGACGCACGAGGGCGGCCCTGCGGGCCTCGGCGAGCTTGCGGGCCTCGCCCGCCTTTCGGGACTTGCCGCCGGCGCCGCGGGAGGTGCCCTTGCTGGTACCGAGGCCGCGGAAGGGAGCGTTGGTGTTCTTGGGTCGGGGGACGGCGGACTCGCCGTCGAGCGGGATCCCGGAGGGAGTCTTGGCGCCGGTGATCCGGCTCAGCTCCGCCTCGCCCGAGCGCACCTTGGTGACGGTCGGCTCGATGCCGGCCCCGGCCATCATGCGGCTCGTCTCACGGCGCTGGCCCGCCAGCACGAGCGTGACCACGCTGCCGGACTCACCGGCGCGGGCGGTGCGGCCCGCCCGGTGCACATAGTCCTTGGCATCGGTGGGCGGGTCGACGTTGACCACGAGATCGAGGTCGTCGACGTGCAGGCCACGGGCCGCGACATTGGTCGCCACCAGAACGGTGATCTGGCTGTTCCTGAACTGCGCCAGAGTCCGTGTGCGCTGTGGCTGGGACTTGCCGCTGTGCAGGGCCCCGGCGTGCACCCCGCTGGCCCGCAGATGCCGGGTGAGCTGGTCGACGGCGTGCTTGGTGTCGAGGAACAGCAGTACGCGGCCGTCGCGGGCGGCGATTTCCGTGATGACGGCGTAGCGGTCAGGGCCGTGGACGACCAGAACGTGGTGCTCCATCGTCGTGACTGTGCCCGCGGCCGGGTCGACCGAGTGGACGATGGGGTCGTGGAGGTAGCGGCGGACCAGTTGATCGACGTCGCGATCGAGAGTGGCCGAGAAAAGCATCCGCTGACCGTCGGGGTGCACCTGGTCGAGCACGTCGGCAACCTGCGGCAGGAATCCCAAGTCGCACATCTGGTCGGCCTCGTCCAGCACGGTGATTCTCACCCGTCCCAGGCGGCAGGCGTTGCGCTCGATCAGGTCGTGCAGGCGTCCGGGGGTGGCGACGACCACCTCGGCTCCCTGGCGCAGCGCGGCGACCTGCCGGCCGATCGACGTTCCGCCGACGACCGTGGCGATCCCCAGCTCCAGTGCCTGGGCGTACGGCGCCAGCGCCTGGGTGACCTGTTGGGCCAGCTCCCGGGTAGGCACCAGGATCAGAGCAAGGGGCTGCTTCGGTTCCGCGCGCCGCCCGGCCGTCCGTGCGAGCAGCGGCAGGCCGAAAGCGAGCGTCTTGCCTGATCCGGTGCGCCCGCGTCCCAGGATGTCGCACCCCTCCAGGGCATCGGGCAGTGTGGCGGCCTGGATCGGAAAGGGTTCGCGCACCCCGAGTTCGCTCAGTGTCCGCAGCATCTCCGTCGGCAGTTCCAGACCGGCGAAGGTGACGGCCGGGAGCAGCGTCGGGGTCGTTGCCCCAGGCTGGGCGGGACTGCCGTGAGCGATACCGGAGTCATTGGGATGCTTCATAAACAGCCTTCCGCAAGGGAACTTACCGAGGAAGGCCCGGCAGGTTTGGACAGCCCACGCACAAGCCGAACGGAACAGACACAATCGCCCACCGCGACGACCACGCAAACGCGTGAGACTAACACACGGCACAACCTCGCGCCGCTGATACCGATCGCCCCTGTGTACGGTGCTTGCAGCGGGTCGGGGATGGGCCGGGATCTGCCAGTGAGCGGTGTCCTCCGCGGGCACGGCGCGGGTGCGAGCCACTAGCAGGGTCGCGTCGTCACGCGCTTCTTCGTCCACCAGGTCGGCGACGATCGCCCGGCCGGTCTCGTCCAGAGTGCGGTTCGAGCGATGGGAGGTGGTGAGCGCATGGGTCAGCCGTCGGAGCCCGCCATCGGTGTCGTCGTCCGCCCCTCGATCGACCAGGCCGTCGGTGTAGAGGGCGAGAACGCTGCCTGGCTCGAGGTCGATCGTGGTGGTCTCGTACGGCATGCCGCTGACGGCGAGTGGTGGTCCGGGGACAATGTCGACTGTATCGGCGGTCCCGTCGGGCCGGACCAGGACGGGTGGCGGGTGTCCGGCACTGGCCATGGCGCAGCGTCGGGTGACCGGGTCGTAGACCGCGTACAGGCAGGTGGCGCCGACGGCGTCGTGTTCGTCGGACGGTGCTTCGGCCGCAAGGCGCTGAACCAGGTCCGCGATACGGGTGAGCACCTCGTCCGGTTCCAGTTCGAGGTCTGCGAGGGTCTGGATGGCGGCGCGCAGGCGGCCCATGGTGGCGCTTGCGGGGATGCCGTGGCCGACCACGTCTCCGGCGACGAGGGCCAGCCGGAGGGAGGGCAGGGCGATGGCGTCGTACCAGTCGCCGTTGGTGCCCGCTCCCCCGCGTGCGGGCCGGTAGACGCCGGCGGTCTCGGCTGCCGGTGTGTCGGTCGTGGCCGGGGGAAGCAGGCTCTGCTGCAGGGCCATGGCCGCCCGGTGCTCGCGCGTGTAGCGGCGGGCGTTGTCGATGGCGAGTGCTCCCCGTGAGGCGATCTGCCGCATCAGGTCCGTCTCGTCCTCGGTGAAGGGTTCGGACAGGCCGGTGCGCCAGACCACGATCGCGCCGAGGGTGAGGCCGCGGGCGTACAGGGGGGCCGCCATCACCGCATGGGCGTCGTGCGGGATGAGGTGTTCGGCCAGGTGCGGGCCGCCGAGCAGGGCGGCGAAGTCGTCCCGGCTGCAGACGACTGTCTCGCCGTGCTGGAAGCTGCGCAGGAGGGGGTGGTCGGACAGCGGTGGGACGGGATTGCCACGCTCGATGCCGGCCGGCCACGCCGCTGTGGCGGGCGCCAGGCCCGCGTTGCGCAGATGCGGATCTCCGCCGCCCAGCCGCTCGGCGGGCTCGTCACCGTAGAAGACGGACTGCGCGAGGTCGACTGCGGCGAGTTCACCGAAAGCGGGTACGAGTACGTCCGCAAGGTCCTGCGCGGTGCGCACGACGTCCAGGGAGCCCCCCACCCGCTCGGCGACCTCGCGGGCGAGATCCAGCTGTCGGCGGGCGCGCAGCTCAGTGTCGTCGATGTACAGGGCTGCGACCCCGGTGGGACGTCCGCGCGCGTCCTCCAGGCGGAAGGCGGACAGTGACAGCGCGTGCCGCCGCGCCGGACGGTACCGCAGGCTCACTTGCCGGCTCCTGTGGACCACCGGGACGCCCGTCTGGAGTACCTGGCGCAGTACCGCCTCGAGGTTCTCGGCGTCCTCGGCGCACAGCACGTCGTGCAGCCGGGTGCCGGGCTGTACCGGACGGCCGTCGAGAGCGTCCTGCGTGGCATTCGTCTGCACGGTGGTGAGGTCGGTGTCGTGCAGAGCGATGGTGATCCGGTGCTGTGCGGACAGGGCCCGCAGGAGCGCCGCGCCGTGCTGATGGTCGGCGACGTGATGGGTGGCCGCCGCCAGTACGAGGAGTTCCGCCTGGGTGCCCAGCCTTGTGGTCCGGAAAGTGACGTCGACGGTGTGGCCGCACCGATGCCACAGCCGCACCTGGCCGAAGGCCGGCACGTGCGTGGCCCCGCTCAGGTCGTCCGGGAGGTCGGCCACCAGTTCCCGCACAGGGCGGCCGTGGACATCGTCGGCGGGGAACCCCGTCAGATCCTCTGCTGTCCCGGTCCACCCCACCACCACGCCTCGATCGTCGAGCACCGCGGCTGCCAGGCCGTCCAAGGCAGAGATGCTTCCGCCGGGACGGGCACCGGAGTCGCTCGTCGCTGCTGGGGAGGCGCCGGCCGAGGCGGCGTTTTCACCGTTCACTGGGTGGTCCATGTCTCTGGCTTCCTTATGAGAGCCCGCGGCTACGGGATACCGGCATGCACGGATGTTCGCTGGCGGCCGCCCGGCTCGCCGACGGGTCACCGGGCACCGGCCGTGGAGGGCAGGTCCTGTTCGGCCCAGACGACCTTGCCGTCCGTTGCGGAGCGGGAGCCCCACCGACGCGAGAGCTGCGCGACCAGGTGGAGGCCGCGGCCGTGCTCGTCGAGCGTGTGGGGATGGCGGGGGCGTGGCCGGCCGGTGTTGCTGTCGGAGACCTCGCACGTCAGCACCCGGTGCTGGATGAGCCGTAGGCGGCTCGGGCCGTCGCCGTGGCGGATGGCATTGGTGACCAGCTCGCTGACGATCGACTCCACGGGCGTCACGAGTGGCTCCAGACCCCATTCCCTGAGCTGACGGGCGGCCAGGCGCCGGGCTGTCTGGACAGTGACCGGTTCGTTCGGCAGGTCCCAGGAGGCGACCTGAGCGGGCTCGATCGCGCGGGTCCGGGCAAGGAGCAAGGTGACGTCGTCGGCCGGTGCGTGGCCCCGCAGGCCCTGCATCGCTCGCGAGCACATGTCCTCCAGCGACCCACCCGGCTGGGCCAGGGTGGTGCACAGGCGGCGCAGGCCGACGTCGATGTCCTCGTCGCGGGACTCCACCAGCCCGTCGGAGTAGAGGGCGAGCACACTTCCCTCGGGCAGTTCCAGTTCCACGGACTGGAAGGGCACCAGACCGAGGCCGAGGCCGAGCGGGGCTCCGGCGGGCAGGTCGGGGACGGTGACCTGGCCCTGTTCACCGACGATCAGGGCCGGTGGATGCCCGGCCCGCGCCATCGTGCACCGCCGGGTGACCGGGTCGTAGACGGCGTACAGACAGGTGGCGCCCACCACCGCGGGGGCCTGGCCGGAGTCATCGGATTCCTCGTCGTTCAACCGTCGGACCGTGTCGTCGAGGTGTGCCAGCAGTTCGTCAGGGGGAAGGTCCAGGTCGGCCAAGGTGCGCACGGCGGTGCGCAGCCTGCCCATGGTCGCCGCGGCGTTGATGCCGTGGCCGACCACGTCGCCGACGACAAGGGCCACCCGGGCGCCGGACAGCTCGATCACGTCGAACCAGTCACCCCCCACGCCGTGGTCCATGTCGGCCGGCACATAGCGCGATGCGACCTCGACGGCTGCACCGCCCTGCACCCGATGGGGCAGCAGGTCGCGTTGCAGCGTGAGGGCGGCGGTGCGTTCACGGGCGTACTGGAGCGCGTTGTCCAGGCAGAGTGCCGCGCGGGTGACCAGCTCCTCGGCGAGGAGCAGGTCGTCCTCCTGGAAGGGCGTCTGCTCCACGGAGCGGCCGAACAGCGCCAGGCCCAGCACGCAGCGCCGCGCACGGATGGGTACGACCATCAAGGAGTGGATGCCGCTGTCACGCACCTTCTGCGCCCGCACCGGATCGTGGTCGACCCAGGGACCTGAACGGGTGTCCAGCACCGGCTCCAGGTAGGACCGGCCCGTGCGCATGGCGGCGGTGAACGGCGAGTCCGGGTGGGTGTGGACCACCTCTTCACGCACCCACGGCAGCTCCAGGACACCCATGTCGACGGAGGCCACACCGGCGCGGCGCATCGACTGCGGACGGCCGCTCGCTGTGCCGATCCGAGCCGACGGCTCGACGCCGAACGGAACAGACTCCACCAGATCGACGAGGGCGTGGTCGGCCAGCAGCGGTACGGCCAGCTCGGCCAGTTCCTGCCCGGTCCGCATCACGTCGAGGGTGCTCCCGATGTGCGTGCCGGCCTCACTGAGGATGGCGAGGCGCTCACGCGCACGCCTGTTCCCGGTCACGTCCACGGTCATGGAACACACGGCCAGGGGCGCGCCGTCCGCGCCCTGGAGGCAGAAGAACGAGGCCGAGAACGCATGCTCACGGCGCCGATCCGCAGGCGGCCACGCCCGGTACTCGTGCACCGTCGTGGTCCCGCTCTCCAGCACCTGCCGCATCACCACCTCGAGCGCTTCGGCCTCGATGGCGGGCAGCGAGTCCTTCAGGCCGCGCCCGAAGCGTCGGTGACGAGGCACGCCGTCGTGACGCTCCATGGCGTCGTTCACCCAGACACAGCGCAGCCGCGTGTCATAGACGACGATGCCGATCGGGGCTCGGGCAAGGAGTGATTCCCGCACCGGCCCTCCGGTCGCCCCCGAGGACAGGGACCCTATCTCGGTCACGGACACCAGCCACCGGTTGCCCGCATCATGCCCCCACAACAATGAGACCCGCAGCGTCACCCTGAGCGTGCGGCCGCCGCGGTGGCGGATCGCTGCCGTCCCCGACCAGCCACCCCACGCACGGCACTGTTCGACGAACGCCGAGGCCCTGTGGGCCTCCTCGGGGGGCGGCAGCACGTGTACGGCGGACCGGCCCACCACCTCCCCGGCCGCATACCCCACAAGCTGCTGCGCTGCCTGTGTCCACCCCACCACCGTGCCCTCGGCGTCGACGACCGCTATCGCGGCGTCGGGCATCTCACGGGGGCACGCCGGCTCGGCGAGGGCGGTCTGGTCGGTGTACGTCATCGCGGTTCATCCCATCGGTGCGGAGGTGAAGAGAGCGTCGGCACGAGGCGCGGCGGCTCTGTGTGCAGCGGTGGTGAACGGCGTTGTCCGGTTGAGCGGCACACGTGGGGCATGTGTCCGTATGCGACATTCTGCCCATTTATGATGAAATAGTCAGATGTAATCCTTTCATCGTCAAGTGCCTCGTCGGGATTCATTGAACGATCAGGAGTGTGGGACGAACATCCGCAAGCCCGGGATGATCGGGCTCAGCTCCTTGCCGCCTCGCCTTCGACTCAGCGCCTCGCTGCAGCGCAGGCAAGTCTGGGACGGCACGGACGAGAAGCTCCCGCACATGCTTGGCTTCTCCGCGGGCGAAGCCCGCGGCAGCGTCCGGCGCCCCCTTCCCGTCGTAGCCTGACGAGGACGCCGTGCCCTCGTGGCTTCAGCCGTGCCCTCTTGGCTTCACAGGTGGATGGGCAGGTGACGGGGTCCGCGGAGCATCGCGTTCTGCCGGTACGGGGGCGGGTCTTCGACCAGGCGGGCGCTGCCGAGACGGGGAAGCAGGGCGCCGAGCGCGGCATACGCCTCGACGCGAGCCAGGGGTCCGCCGTAGCAGGCGTGGATGCCGCTGCCGAAGCCGAGGTGCTGGTTGTCCGGGCGAGCGGGGTCGAACCGGTCGGGATCGCGGAACCGCATCGGGTCGCGGTTGCCCGAGGCCAGCACCAGAACGACGGACGCGCCTGCGGGGACGAGGGTGCCGGCGATGTCGATGTCGGCGTGCGGGATGCGCTCACGCATGTGGACCGGGGGCTCGTAGCGCAGCAGCTCCTCCACCGCTCGCGGGAGCAACTCCGGTTCCCGGCGCAGCCGGTCCAGTTGCTCGGGGTGGCGCAGGAGGGTGAGGGCGCCGTTGGTGATGAGGTTGACCGTGGTCTCGTGTCCGGCGATGAGGAGCAGTACGGCGGTTTCGGCGAGTTCCTCGTCGGTGAGCCGTAGAGCCGGGTCCGGCTCGTTGGCGAAGGCGGAGAGCATGTCGTCGCCCGGCTTGCCACGGCGCTGCTCGGCCAGGTTCAACAGGTAGCCGCCCATCTCCATCCGTGCCTGGTCGCCGGCCTTGTCCGGCTCGGTGGAGTCGTCGGGCCTGACGTCGGCGGCGGCGACGATCGCGTCGGACCAGGCCCGGAAAAGGGGTTCGTCCTCGTGGGGCACGCCGAGCAGGCGGCAGATCACGGTGACGGGCAGCGGATAGGCGAAGTCGTCGACGATGTCGATCTGCCGGCCCGCCTCGAACGGCTCCAGCAGTTCCCTGGTGATCCGGTCGATCTCGCCGCGCATGCCGTCGACCCGGCCAGGGCTGTGCGGGGGCCCGAACGGCCGCATGGCGAGGGTGCGCAGCCTGTGGTGCTCGGGGTCGTCGAGCCGCAGGAACGGCGGCTTGTGGGTTGCCTCGCCGCGGGTGCGGGGATCGGCACTCATCCGTGGGTCGTGGAGCAGAGCGGCGATGTGGTGGTAGGTGCCGATCAGGTAGCTGCCGTCGGCCTGCGGCACCACAGGACCGGCCTCGCGGAGTTCCGCGTACAACGGGTAGGGGTTGGGACGGCTGGCGTAGTCGGTGATCCGTGCCAGCAGGGTCGCGGAGTCCATGACGGCTCCTCGTGGGGCGGGATGGGGGCTACACCACCGTCAGCCGACGGTCGGGAAGGTGACCGGTGAGTGCGACGGTCGGGCCGTGAGAGAGCACAGAGGGGTCCGGTACGGCGGAGGGGATCGTGACGTCGGCCGCGATCGCACGGTCCTGCGCGCCGGGCGGGGGCGGGAAGGGAGCGGCGGTCTCGATCAGGTGCCGGTAGTAGTCGAGCGCCTTGGCCATGTCGACGGTGACCGCGGCGGTGACCCGGCCCTGGTAGCCGTAGACCATCGCCAGACGGCGTGCCTCCAGGGAGCCCTGGGCGATGACGATGTGGTCGGAGTAGGTGGGCACGCCGACCGACTTGATGTTGAGGCCGAACTGGGTCGACCAGAAGACGGGGATGGCCAGGTGGGGTCGTTGCAGCGGTCCGGGGTTGACCATGTTGTGGGCCGCGACCTCGGCCTGTTCGACGGCATTGCCCCAGTGCTCCAGCGACAGCATCTGGTAGCCGAAGAGCGGGTGGGGGAAGCGGGAGACGTCGCCGGCGACGAAGACATCGTCGGTGACGATCCCGTACATGTTGAAGGCCCGGCAGCCTGCGTCGCAGGCGATGCCGCGCGGGCCCGCCGCCAGCCCCGACTCCGCCAGCCACTCCACGTTGCGGATCGCACCCAGGGCCACGACACACACGTCCGCCTCGACGCGGCTGCCGTCGGACAGCTGCGCGCCGGTGAAGCTGCCATTGCCGTTCAGGGCGGTGACCGTCACCCCGGTGCGCAGGTCCACGCCGTGATTGCGCTGCATGACGGCGGCGAGCTTGGACAGGGTGCCGCCGAGCGCGCCCACCAGGGGGGCGGGGCCGCGTTCGGCGACGGTCACCTCAAGGCCCAGTTCCCGGCAGGCCGAGGCGATCTCCGAGCCGGTGAAGCCGCCGCCGATCACCAGCACCCGCTCCGGCCTCGCGGCCAGCCGCTCGGCCAGTCCCGCGCCGTCCTCGCGCGTGCGCAGGGTGAACACGCCGTCCAGTGCGCCTTCCTCCGGGTTGGGCCAGGGCCGCGCGCGGGTCCCGGTGGCGATCAGCAGCCGGTCGTACGGCAGGGACTCACCGTCTTCGAGCGACACCCGTTTCGCCAGCAGGTCCACACCGGTGGCGCGCACGCCGAGGCGCCACTCGGCGTCCGGGTCCCGCCGCATCGGCAGCTCGAGGGTGTCCGCCGTCGCCTGGCCCAGCAGCACCTGCTTGGACAGCGGCGGCCGGTCGTAGGGCACATGGGGCTCGTCCCCCACCACCGTCAGTGAACCCGTGAATCCTTCCTCTCGCAGCACCTCGGCTGCTCTCAGCCCGGCCAGCGAGGCGCCGACGATGACGATGCGGCCGTCTTTCAGGTCACCGGGCACCGGTGCTCACCTCTTCCCCCAGGAGGATCGCCTGCACCGGGCACGCGGCCGCGGCCTGGCGCACACGCTCCACCTGATCGTCGGGCACGGCCGTGGTGTACAGCAGCCCCTCCTCACCGTGCAGCTCGAACACCTCCGGCGCGAGGAACACGCACTGCGCATAGCCCTGGCAGCGTGTGAGGTCGACAACGGTCCGCATCTCCACCACTTCTTCCTCCGTTGTCACACCCCCCTCCTCTCCAGCATGGGGCCAGAGCCGAGTCCCTGCATGCCTTGTGATCGAGAGCTGGTATTCGGGCCGGCAGGGCGAGGGGGAGAGAGATGAACTCCCGGCAACGACGCCCCAGTTACGGAGAAGCGTTCAGGTGCGCCCCCTTCGGCCAGGTGGTCCGGGTGACCCGAGTCACCGTCACCGTCTCCCCATTTCCATACGTCGTATGGTTATCCTGGCAGGGCGATTCCATACAGCGTATGGAACTGCTTGACGGACAACGCCACACAACGCCAGGCGCCTCACATCGCCTGCAAAAGCAGCTGTTGGTGCAGATCGCACCAACCGGAAGGAAAGATCATGAAGAAGCTCACGAAGCGGATTGCTGTCGCCGTTTCCTCCGTGGCGGTCGCGGGTGTCGCCGTTGTCGGTGCCGGGGGCACCGCTTCGGCCGCGACTCCCGCCTCTGTGCATGTCCAGCGGTCGGCCGTCGGCGTCAACGCCGCCGACTACCGCTGGGACCACGGCGTGGGTTACCTGATCGAGCAGGGCTACTGCTGGGACGGAAAGCGTGGCTGGCACCACGACGACCATGTCGCCGGCTCCCTCTGGCACAGCCGCGACGGTCGCTGCTACCGCTCGGACGATGAGCGGCGCGAGTGGAAGTCCGACAGGTCCTACCGGCACGACTGGAACCGCTACGAGAGCGACGGCCGGGGCTGGAACCACCACGACTGGAACCGCGGTGACCGGGACTACTTCGGCTGGGACCACCACGACCGGAACCACGGTGACCGGGACTACTACGGCTGGGACCACCACGACCGCAACCACGGTGACCGGTAGGACGGGTCCCGCCTGTGCCCCTGAGCGGAGGCCGTACCCCTCGCCTTGATGCCTGTCGGCGGCAGGGATGCGACCGCTGGTCACGGATCAGCGGTCCCCTGCCCGCCGCCCGGGCGGGTGACCGAGCGAGGGCCCGCTCCCTGCTCACCACCGTCGCAGGGTCGTGACCGGGCCCCGGCAACCGCGGCCGGCATCGAGGTGGGGACCGTGACGAGTCGGTTCACCACCACCACGACCGGTACAGCATCGATCGCTGAGACCAAGGATGTTCGCCGCGACTCCGCGGCCGACCCGCCCCGGTGAGACCAGCCGCCACGCGGCAACCCGCTACCTGCGTCGCATCGCCCACCTTCCCGCGCTCCGTAGCTCGCCACTCATCGGCAGGCTCTGCCGCAGGGACGGAGCGGTCAGCCGGAGTGCTGGCCGAGCCTGCTGAACTGCTCGACTCATGGACTCCTACTGATGACGCAGGTATTCAGCTAGACGAGGCCGACGGTCTCCCCCTCAGGAAGGAGACCAGGAACAAGCCAACGACCATGGTCATTTCACGGTTCAGCGTCGGCATACGGCTGCCGTGCGGAGGCTGGATGTGAAACCGCCCCGCCGGGCGGTCTCACCCGATGTGGCGGGGTGGCTCCCGTGTGTCGCAGCCTGATATCGCCCGACTACGGGCGCGCCTCAGGCGCCAGCGCATGGGGCGCGGCGTCTCAGGCTGACTGGCTCAATGGCCGGCGTGCCGGCCGTCACGACCGGCGGTGAGGCGGCCTTCCAGGCCCGTGATCAGCGTGTCCATCACGAGACGGAACATGTGGTCCTGGTCAGGGCCTTCAGGGGCCGCACTCGTAGAGCCAGGGTCTGCGTCCGCGGCCCCGTCTTCGTCGACTTCAGGGCCGTGGGACGTGAGCGTCGACCACTGGTGGAGTGCGCCGTTCAGTTCTGCGGTGAGGACACCGATGACGACGGCGACCATCAGCGCGGCGATCTCCGAGACCTCTGGCTGCGGCACACCGGCAGCGGCCACGATGGCGGTGAGGGCGGTCCAGAACGGGTCGTCGGGCTGGATGAAGTCCGGCTGGTGGCTGAACGAGTACGCCAGCAGCCTGGGGTGACGGTGCGCCAGGGTCCGGAAGTCCGTGGCGAGCAGGCGGATCCGCTCCTGCCAGGGCGCGTCCTCCAGTGTCACGGTGCGGAACTGCGCTCCGACCATTCTCGTCACGCCGCGCAGCACGGCTTCCTTGTTCGGCACGTGGTGGTACAGCGACATCGGGTTCGCGTCGAGCGCGGTGGCGAGTTTGCGCATGGTGAGCGCCTCGACCCCGTCCTCGTCGATGAGCCGCAGGGCGGCGGCATAGATCCCGGCCTCCGTCAGGGGCACGTCTCTCTTCCTCGTTCCCCGCGGGGGGCGTCTCACCTTCTTTTCCATACCTCGTACGGTACCAGTTCCGTACACAGTATGGAAATGAGCTTCACCACAGCCCCACCTGCGGTCCCGGGGTTGCACGCCACTTTCCATACCGCGTATGGTTCAAATTCCATACGGCGTATGTTTCCGTACGGCGCCACGCATCGATCTGCGCAGCGCGCCCTGCCCATCCCCCTCCGCCCCCTCCGCAGAGGAGCAAGACATGACCACGCACTCCGCGAACGACCTTCGCCCCATCCGTTCCCCGCGCGGGATCCCGCTCCTCGGCAACACGCCGCAGATCCCCGACACCAACCCGTTCGGGTACTTCGCCGAACTGTCCAAGCAGTTCCCCGAGGGCATCTACGGCATGGACATCGCCGGTATCGAGCAGGTCTTCGTCTATGACCCGGACCTGGTGGCCGAGGTCAGCGACGAGACGCGGTTCTTCAAGCAGATCGACAAGACGCCGCTGGCCCATGTCCGGGACTACTTGAACGCGGGCCTGTTCACCGCGCACCAGCACGAAGAGGAATGGGGCAGGGCGCACCGGATCCTGCTGCCGGCCTTCAGCCAGCGGGCCATGAGGGGCTACTTCGGGCAGATGCTGGAGATCGCCCAGAACCTGGCGGGCAAGTGGGAGCGCCGGGAGGGGAAGCCGGTCAAGATCACCGACGACTACACCCGGCTGACGCTGGACACGATCGCCCTGTCGGGGTTCGGCTACCGGTTCGACTCCTTCGACAAGGAGGAGCTGCACCCCTTCCTCAACGCGCTGCTGGAATCGCTGATCGAGTCGCTGCGGCGCTCGCAGGAGCTGCCGATGATGACCAAGCTGCGCAAGGCGGACGACCGGAAGTACCGCGACAACATCCGGCTGATGCAGGACCTGGTCGAGAGCGTGATCAAGGAGCGCCGCGAGGGGAAGGGCGGCGGTGAGGAGGACCTGCTGGGTCTGATGCTGGAGGCCACCGACCCGGAGACCGGCAAGGCGCTGACCGACGACAACGTCCGTGACCAGGTGCTGACGTTCCTGATCGCCGGCCACGAGACCACCAGCGGTCTGCTGTCGTTCGCCACCTACTCGCTGATGCGCAACCCGCACGTGCTGGCGCAGGCCTACGCCGAGGTGGACCGGCTGATGCCCGGTGACACGGTCCCGGACTACGACACGATCATGCAGATGGACGTCATCCCGCGGATCCTGGACGAGACGCTGCGGCTGTGGGCCCCCATCCCTTTGATCGGCAAGGCGCCGCTTGAGGACACCGTCATCGGCGGCCGCTACCAGCTCAAGAAGGGCACGCGGGTCAACATCCTCGAAGAACCGCTGCACACCCACCCCAAGGCATGGGACCGTCCCGACGAGTTCGACATCGACCGGTGGCTGCCGGAGAACCGCGCCAAGCAGCACCCGCACGCCTACAAGCCGTTCGGCAACGGTGTGCGCGCCTGCATCGGCCGGCAGTTCGCGCTGACCGAGGCCCGCCTGGTCCTGGCGCTGGTGCTGCAGAAGTTCAAGTTCTCCGACACAGCCGACTACAGGATGGACGTCAAGGAGGCGCTGACCCGCAAGCCCGGCGACTTCGAACTGGTCGTGCGCCGCCGCAAGGAGCACGAGCGGAACGTCTTCGGTGCCGTGAACCGGAAGACGGACGACACCCAGGCCCAGGCCGCGGTCAGCGGTGTGGGTGTGAACCTGACGGTGGCGTACGGCTCCAGCCTGGGTTCGTGTGAGGACCTGGCGCGCACCATCGCCGACCGCGGCGAGCGCTCCGGCTTCGGCACCACCCTCATCAGCCTGGACGAGCTGGGTGACAACTTGCCCTCCGAGGGCCTGCTCGCCGTCGTCGCCGCCAGCTACAACGGCAAGGCTCCCGACAACGCCCAGCGCTTCGACGACCTGCTCGCCGCCGGGCTGCCCGAGGGCTCGCTGGCGAACGTGCGGTACGCGCTGCTGGGCGCCGGCAACACCCAGTGGGTGGCCACCTACCAGGCATTCCCCAAGCGGATCGAGGAAGGTCTGCTGGCCGCCGGCGCCACCCCCATCGTCGAGCGCGGCATCGCGGACGCCGCCGGTGACTTCGACGGCATGGCCACGCGGTGGATGGACAACCTGTGGGCCACTCTGGCCGAGGAGTACGCCGCCGACACCTCCCAGGCGAGCGGCCCCCGCTACCAGGTCCAGCTGCTCACCGAACCCGACGTGCGCCCCGCGATCGTCTCCGAGCAGGCGTACCCGCTCACCGTGGTGGCCAACGAGGAGCTCGTGGCCGACGCGACCGGTCTGTGGGACTTCAGCATCGAGCCGCCGCGCCCGTCCGCGAGGTCCATCACCTTCGAGCTGCCCGAGGGCGCCACCTACGACACCGGCAACCACCTGGCCGTCTTCGCCAAGAACGAACTCGCCCTGGTGGAGCGCGCGCTGAGGCGGCTCGGCGTCGACTACGACCAGGTGCTCCGGCTCGACCAGCCCGCCGGTGGCCGCACCCACCTGCCGGTCGGCACCCCGGTCACCGCCGGCATCCTGCTCACCGAGTTCCTGGAGCTGCAGGACGTGGCCACCCGGTCCCAGATCCAGACGCTCGCCGAGTACACCGAGTGCCCGTGGACCCGGCCCCAGCTCCAGGCGTACACCGCCGACACCCAGGAAGCCGAGGAGCGCTACCAGAAGGAGATCCTCGGCAAGCGCATCTCCGTCCTGGGCCTGCTGGAGCGCTTCCCGGCCGTCGAGCTGCCGCTGGCGGTTTTCCTGGAGATGATGGGCCCCATCCGCCCGCGCTTCTACTCCATCTCCTCCGCCCCGTCCGCCAACCCGCGCCATGTGCGCCTGACCGTCGGCCTGCTGGAAGGTCCGGCCCTGTCCGGCGACGGCCAGTACCGCGGCACCTGCTCCGCCTACATCGCCGGCCTCGAGCCTGGAGACGTCGTCTACGGCTACGTCCGCGTGCCCTCCCCGACGTTCGCCCCGCCCGCCGACCCCGCCACGCCGCTGATCCTCATCGGCCCCGGCACCGGCATCGCGCCGCTGCGCGGCTTCCTGGAGGAGCGGGCGACACAGCACGCGAACGGCACCCAGGTGGGCGCGTCGCAGGTCTTCGTCGGCTGCCGCCACCCGGAGCACGACTACTTCTACAAGCAGGAGATGCAGGACTGGGAGCAGGCCGGGATCGCGCAGATCCACACCGCCTTCTCCGCGGTGACCGGCCACCCCGCCCGGTTCGTGCAGAACGCCATCGCCCATGCCGCCGACACGGTGTGGCAGGCCATCGAGGACGGGGCGTACGTCTACGTCTGCGGTGACGGCCGCCGCATGGCCCCCGCCGTCCGCGAGGCCCTCGCCGCCATCCACCGCCAGAAGACCGGCAGCGACGACGAGACCGCCCAGCAGTGGCTCGCCCAGCTCGAAGCGGACGAGCGCTACCAGCAGGACGTCTTCGCCTGACCGTCACAACGCCGTCGAGGCGTGTGACCCCCAGCCGCCGGGAGGCGTGCGGCACCCCCCCGCTGCCGGCCGTACGCCTCCCGGCCACCACAAGCCCCCAGACACCACACGGCACCCATCGACCCTAACCACCGGGCCGTGCCGCTCACAGAAAGGAGATCACCATGGACACCATGCTCGCCGGACGCTTCCACCTGGACAGCAAGAAGTTCGCCGTGGAAGAGGTCCCGATCCCCGTGCCGGGCCCGGGCGAGGTCCTCATCGAGGTCAAGGCCGCCGGCGTCTGCCTCTCCGACGTCCACCTGCTCGACGGCTCCCTCGTCCCGCTGTTCGCCACCTCCGACACGGTCACCGTCGGCCACGAGGTCTCCGGTGTCATCCACACGCACGGCCCCGACCTCAAGCGCGGCCTGCCCGTCGGCACCCGCGTCACCCTGGAGGCCGGCAAGACCTGCGGCACGTGCGCCGGATGCGTGCGCCACCGCCCCTGCACCCAGATGCTCACCGCCGGCATCGACTACGACGGCGGCTGGGCCGAGTACGTGATCGCCCGCGAGGACACCCTCATCCCCATCCCCGACAGCCTCCCCTTCGACCAGGCCGCGATCATCCCCGACGCGGTCTCCACCCCCTACGCCGCCGTCGTCGCCACCGCGGGCGTCCGTGCCGCCCAGTCCGTCGGCGTCTGGGGAGTCGGCGGAGTCGGCGCGCACAACGTACGCCTCGCCCGTCTGGTCGGCGCCGCCCCGATCATCGCCGTCGACCCGCTGCCCAGCGCCCGCGAGCGCGCCCTGGCCTTCGGCGCGGACCTCGCGCTCGACCCGGCAGCCCCCGACTTCGCCGACCAGGTCCGCGCAGCCACCGGCGGACGCGGCCTGGACTTCGCCTTCGACTGCGCCGGCGTCCCCGCCGTCCGCGACCAGGCCGCCTCCGTGCTCGGCCTGGGCGGCTCCCTGATCCTGGTGGGCATCACACCCCGGCCCCTGACCATCACCGAGGGCCTGACCTTCAACTACCTGCAGAAGCAGGTGCGCGGCCACTACGGCGGCTTCCCCGAGTCCGTCTCCGAGCTGGTGCAGCTGACCGCGGCCGGCCGCCTCGACCTGGCCCCCTCCATCACCGACCACATCCCGCTCGTCGAAGCCGCCGACGCCGTCCACCGACTGGAGAACAAGATCGGCGACCCGATCCGCCTCATCCTCGTCCCCTGACGCCCGTCAGCAGGACACCAAGCCACCCTGGGCAGGGGTGAGTGGGCGCCGGTGCGTGAGGGAGCACCGGCGCCCACGGCTTTCCGGCAACCGTGGAGAGACAGAACCATGCAGACGACCGACACCCCGGGCCGTACTTCGCGGCGCAAGGATGCTCACTCCAACCGCCGACGCATCCTCGCGACCGCCCGGCAGAAACTGCGGGAGGACCCGGACGCGAGCCTCGACAGCATCTCTCAGGCAGCCGGCGTCGCCCGGCGCACCCTCTACGGACACTTCCCCAGCCGGCATGCGCTGATCGCCGACCTGACACGGGAAGCAGGCCGTGAACTCCGGCAGGCGTTCGCCAGAGCCCGTACCGCGGATGCCGACCCGGTCGAGGCGATGACACGGATGGTGCTGGCGGCATGGCCGGTGGGCGGCCATTACCGCGTGCTCATCGCCTTGGGACGGCGCCATCTGGGAGAGGACGCGATCCGCACCACCCTGGCACCGGCCCGCGCAGAAGCCGTCGCAACCCTACGGCGCGGTCAGCGCGAAGGCGTCTTCGCGGACCACCTTCCTGCACCCGTCCTCGCCCAAGCGCTGGAGGCCCTCATGCTGGCCCTCGCCGAGGAGAACGCCGCATGCTCGTGGGCGGACCCCACTGGTGAGGCCGCGGCCACCGCGTTCCTCGTCGCCGCCGGCGTAGCGCCACAGAGGGCCGCGCTTCAGGTGCAGGAGGTCATCGGGCGAGATCGGGCAGCGGACGCCGGGTGACCTCGTGGGCGTCGTCCGCAGCGAGGCCGAGCATGCGCAGGACCATCTCGGCCAGGTCGGAGGCGGCCTCGTCGCCGTCGAGGTCCGGGCGGTCCAGCCGCAGAGCCACCAGGGACAGCAGGGTGCCGCCCAGGGCGGACAGGGCGGTGGTCGCGTTGCCGCAGGTGAAACGACCTGAGGCGATGCCGATCTCCAGGTCGCGCAGGGCGCGTGGGGCGAGGCCGCGGTCGGAGTGGATGTGCGCCAGGCCGCGGTCGCGCAGGATCCGCATGAGTTCCGGGTGGGAGTCGGCCATCCGGGCGGTGAGCCGGAAGCCGACCGCGACCAGCTCGGCCGGGTCGTCGATGCCTTCCACGCGCTCGTCGATGACCTGCCCGAACTCCTCCAGGGCGTCCGTCACCGCCGCGTCGAACAGCTCCGTCTTCGACTCGAAGTGGTTGTAGAAGGACCCGAAGCCGACATCGGCGCGCTCGGCGATGGCCTGGATGCTCGCGCTGGTGTCCCCGGTTTCCGCGAGGATCTGCCGGGCCGCGCGGACGAGCGCCTGGCGGGTCTCCGCGCGGCGTCGCTCGAAGCGGTTCTTGGGCGGGGCTGACGTCGGCATACGGGCCAGTGTAACCACCGCAACGATGGCACTGCCATTACTGATGAGATCATCAACTATTTGGGCTGCACCTATTGACGGAGGGAAACAGCAGAGTTGATGATTTCCTCATTACGGCAGTGTTGCTTGGAGGACACCATGTCCCACATCCCCATTGACAAGGGCGGTCCTCTGACGCCCCACCAAGACCTCCACAGTGAGCAGGGCCCCCTACGCGGTGAACACCCCGGACGAGCCCGGAATCCCGTGATCAAAGTGGCGGACCTGGCCTGGCTGGAGTTCGAGAAGCCGGACCTGGACCGGGCCGAGGTGTTCGCCCGCGACTTCGGCTTCGCGATCGCCGCCCGCACCGAGCACGAGCTGTGGCTGCGCGGCACGTTCGCGGGCTCGCCCTGCATGGTCATCCGGCGCGGCCACGCCTCCCGCTTCCTCGGGCCCGCGTTCCGCGCGGCCGAACGGACCGATGTGGACCGGCTGGCCGCCGCCGTCGGAAACACCGTCCGGGACATCGACGTCCCCGGCGGCGGCCGGTCGGTCGCCCTGTTCGATCCCTCGGGGCTCCCGGTCCGGGTGGTGCACTGCGCCGAGCCGCTTCCCGCGCTGCCCGGGCAGCAGCCGCTGGTCCTCAACACCGGCATCGAAGGCCGTCGTACGAACACCACCCAGCGACCGCCCCGTGAGCCGTCCCGCATCCAGCGCCTCGGCCACGTGGTGCTGGAGACGAGGACGTTCACCCACACCCTGGACTGGTACCTGGACACCCTCGGGATGATCGTGTCCGACTTCCTTTTCCTGGACGGGCAGCGCCGTCGCGGGCCGACCATGGCGTTCATCCGCTGCGACCAGGGCAGCACGCCCGTGGACCACCACACCCTCGCCCTGCACCTCGGGCCGGGCACCGGTTACGTCCACTCCGCCTACCAGGTCACCGACCTCGACGCGATCGCCGCCGGTGGGGAGTACCTGGCCGAGCGCGGCTACCGGCGCAGCTGGGGCATCGGCCGGCACATCCAGGGCAGCCAGCTCTTCGACTACTGGCGCGACCCCGACCGCTTCATGCTGGAGCACTTCGCCGACGGCGACCTGTTCTCCTGCGACCTCGAACCCGGATGGGCGCCGATGTCGGCGAGCGGACTGGCCCAGTGGGGCCCGCCGGTCACGCGTGACTTCCTGGGCGCGAGCCCGTCCCCGTCCAAGCTGCGCGAGGTCATGAGGGCCCTGCGCGACGACAACGAACTCGACCCCGCACGCCTGCTGGGCCTGATGAAAGCGATGAGCTCATGAGCACCAACGTGCTGCGCACCACCGACGGCTGGTGGGCTGTCCGCGACGAGCGCGCCGTCCGCATCGAGACCGAGGCGGTCACCACCGCCGAACTGCTCGCCGACCGGGCCGCCGTCCGGGAGGCCGCCGCCTCCGGCGAGAGCGGCACACCCGTCGCCGACCTGGTGGCGCTGCCTCCGGTCACCACCCCGTGCCGGGTGGTCGCCCAGATGGTCAACTACCGCAGCCACGCCAAGGACTCGGGCTTCACGGGCGACATACCGCCCACCTTCTTCCGCAAGGCGTCCGGTTCGGTCAGCGGCCCGCACGACGCGATCGTCCGCCCGGCACACGTGAACTTCCTCGACTACGAGGTGGAACTCGGCCTCGTCATGGGCGCGACGATCCCGGTGGGCACAGTTGTGGAGGAGCAGGACCTTCCTTCGTATGTCGCCGGGCTCGTCCTCACCAATGACGTCAGTGCCCGCGACGTACAGCTGACCAAGACGCAGTTCTACGAGAGCAAGTCCTACCCGACCTTCACCCCGACGGGTCCGTACCTGGCCCTGCTGGAGCCGGAGGACTTCGACCGTCTGATCGACCTGCGACTGCGGCTGTCGGTGAACGGCGTACCGCGTCAGGACCGCACACTGGCCGACATGATCGTGCGGCCCGCGCAGGCCCTCACCCTGCTCGCCCGCTTCCAGACCCTCGACCCGGGCGACCTGCTGCTGACCGGTACGCCCGGCGGCACCGCCCTGAAGGCCCCGCCCAAGCCGGTCGAGAAGATCGCCGCGCTGCTGCCGCCCGCGCTGAAGTGGAAGGCGTTCTTCAACGGCCAGGCCAAGAACCCCCGGTATCTGCGCGACGGTGACCTCGTCACCGCCTCGATCGCCACCCCCGACGGGCGGATCGACCTGGGCGAGCAGCGGACCGCTGTGGCGGACGCGACGTGAGCGCCGCATCCCGGAGACCGGTAGTGATCATCGGCACGGGACCCGTAGGAGTCACGGCCGCGCTCCTGCTCGCCCGGCACGGAGTGCCCAGCCTGCTCCTCGAACGCCACCGGGACATTTACCCCCTGCCGCGCGCAGTCGTCGTGGACGACGAGGTCCGCCGCATCCTGCAGAGCGTCGGCGTCCACGAGGAGTTCGCCACTCTCGCCAGGCCGGCGCCCGGGTTGCGGTTGCTGGACGCCCGGCGCCGCGTGATCGCCGAGTTCCCACGGTCCCTGCACGGCCACCACGGCTTCCCGCAGACCAGCATGTTCGACCAGCCAGAGCTGGAACGGCTGCTGCGCGACGCCCTGGCCCGTCGCCCCGAGTGCGAGCTGCGAGGCGGGGTGGAGGTCGTGTCCGTCAGCCAGGACACCGACCGAACGGCTCCGGTCCGGGTCACCTTCCGCCGCGACGGCAGCGATGAGGACGAGCACGTGTGGGCCGACGCCGTCCTCGGCTGCGACGGCGCGGGCAGCATCACCCGCGACGCCATCGGCGCCGTGTGGGAGGACCTGCACTTCGAGGAGAGCTGGCGGGTCATCGACGTGCGCACGAGCCTCCCGGTGCGCACCTGGGAAGGCGCCGAGCAGATCTGCTGCCCCACCCGCCCGGCCACCTTCATGCGAGTCGGCGAAGACCGCTACCGCTGGGAGTTCCGATTGGCCGAGGGTGAGACCTTGGACGGCCCGAAAGAGCTGGAACAGCTGCACGAGCTGGTCGCCCCCTGGGTCGACCTGCCGTCCGCTGCCCACGGGGGCGGGGGCGACGACTTCGAGGTGATCCGGCAGGCGCGGTACACCTTCCGTGCCCGCCTCGCCGACCGGTGGCGCCGCGGACGCGTCTTCCTGCTCGGCGACGCCGCCCACCTCACCCCGCCCTTCATCGGGCAGGGCCTGTGCGCGGGCCTGCGCGACGCCCGCAACCTCACCTGGAAACTCGCCCGCGTCCTTCAGCAGGGCGCGGACGACCGACTGCTGGACACCTACCAGCAGGAACGCAAGCCGCACGCCCGCCACGTGATCCGTGTCGCGGTCGCCGTCGGCTGGGCCATGACCGGCGGACAGGACCGCGGTGCGGCCATCCGCCGGGCCGTCGTGGGCGCGGCCTGCCGCATCCCCGGTGTGACCGCGGCGGTGAGCCGCGACCTCAGTCCCGCACTGACCGCCAATCCGCTGGTACGACGCCGCCCCCGGCTGACCGGCCGCTCACTGGCCGGCACCTTCTGCCCGCAACCCTGGGTGATCGTCGACGGCAGGCGAGAGCGCCTCGACGACATCCTCGGGGACTCCTTCGCCGTGCTGACCGCCCTGCCGCCCACGGCACGGATGACGGGCGTGGCCACGGCCCTGGGCGCATCCGTGATCCATGTCGGCGACCTGGACGACGACGGCACGCTGGCCGCCTGGCTGTCACGCGGCCGGGCGGACGCCGTCCTCCTGCGCCCCGACCGCGTCGTGATGGACACCGTCCCCACCGGCACCGGCGACTTCACCGACACCGCCGCCTGGGCCCCGTTGCTGCACACGGCCCGCCGCCCCGCCGAAGCCCGGCCCGCACCCTGACGAGGAACAGCACACCATGACCACCCCGCACTCCACGCCCTGTCCGGAGCCCTTCCTCCCGCCCGACCCCCGAGCGGCCGCCGGCAGCCGCATCGCGGACTTCGCCCGCTGGGCCGCCCGACACCAGGGCGCCGAAGGGATTCCGGACCCGACCGACTACCAGGCCCTGCACCACTGGTCCGTCACGGACCTGGAAGGATTCTGGGCCGCGGTGTGGGAGTACTTCGACATCGACGCCACCACTCCGTACGAGCGGGTGCTGGCCGAGGAAGCCATGCCCGGCGCACGCTGGTTCCCCGGCGCCACCCTCAACTACGCCCACCACGCACTGCGCAACCTGCACCCGGACGCCCCCGCGGTCACCGCGCTGGACGAGACCGGAGCCGGCTACGAGATCACGGGCCGACAGCTCCGCGCCCAGGTCGCCTCCGTCGCGGCCACCCTGCGCGACATGGGCGTCGGACAGGGCGACCGGGTGGTCGGCTACCTGCCCAACACCCCCCACGCCGTCATCGCCTTCCTCGCCACCGCCAGCCTGGGCGCGGTGTGGTCCGTGTGCGGCCAGGACTACGCACCCAAGGCCGCCGCCGACCGCTTCGCCCAGCTCGAACCCACGGTGCTCATCACGGCGGACGGCTACCTCTTCAACGGCACCCGCCACGACCGCCGCGCCGCCTCCCTCGACCTCGCCGCCGCCCTTCCCACGCTCAAGGCCACGGTCCTCGTGGATCACCTGGGCCTCGCGTGGCCCGCGACCCGGGCCGCGAGGTTGACGGTGCCCTGGGAGGACGCGGCCGGCCGCGCCGAGTACCTCACCATCACTCCGGTGCCGTTCGACCACCCGCTGTGGATCGTCTTCTCCTCCGGCACCACCGGGCTGCCCAAGGGCATCGTCCACGGCCACGGAGGCGTCCTGCTGGAGCACCTCAAGACCCTCGGCCTGCACAGCGACCTGGGCGTCGGAGACCGACTGCTGTGGTACACCACCACGCACTGGATGATGTGGAACCTGGTCGTCTCCACCCTGCTGACCGGCGCCGCCACCTGCACCTACGAGGGCAGCCCCGCGCCGGTGGCGCGCCCGGACGTCCTGTGGGAGCTGGCGGCCCGCCACAAGGTCACCGTCTTCGGCACCAGCCCCCAGTATCTGCTGGCCATGGCCAAGCTCGGCGTCGACCCCGCCGTGCACGACCTTTCGGCGATCCGCGTCATCGGCAGCACCGGCTCCGCCCTGCCGGCCTCCGCCTACCCCTGGGTCCGCGACCACGTCGGCGCAGGCGTCCAGCTGGCCTCCACCAGCGGCGGCACGGACGTCGTCTCCGGCTTCGCCGGCAGCGCCCCCACCACTCCGGTGTGGGCGGGTGAACTGTCGGCCCCCAACCTCGGCGTGGCGCTCGCGGCGTACGACGGCGCGGGACGGCCGGTCGTCGACCAGGTCGGCGAACTGGTCGTCACCCGGCCCATGCCGTCCATGCCGCTGTACTTCTGGAACGACCCCGACGGCAGCCGCTACCGCGACGCCTACTTCAGCGCCTGCCCGGGCGTGTGGCGGCACGGCGACTGGATCACCCTCACCTCCCACGGCTCGGTGATCGTGCACGGCCGCTCCGACGCCACCCTCAACCGCAACGGCGTACGCCTGGGCAGCGCCGACATCCACGACATCGTCGAACACCTCCCTGAGATCGCCGAGGCCCTCGTCATCGGGGCGGAGGAACCCGACGGCGGCTACTGGATGCCGCTCTTCGTGGTCCTCGCCGACGGGACCGTCCTGGACGAGTCCCTGTGCGAGAAGATCCGCGAGGCGATCCGCACCGGCGCCTCGCCCCGCCACGTCCCCGACGAGATCCTCGCCGTACCGGCCATCCCGCACACGAAGACCGGCAAGAAGCTCGAGGTCCCCGTCAAGCGCCTCCTCCAGGGCGCCCGCGCCGACCAGGTCCTCAACCACGCCGCGGTCGACAACCCCGACCTGATCGCCTACTTCGCCGGCCTGGGCGCCGAACGCCGCCGGCTCCGCCACCCGCGCACCCCTGAGGGCGTCTCGTGATCCTCTCCGCCTCGCTGACCTGTCTCATCGCATTGATCTTCGCCCTGCTGGGCGCGGCCAAGATTCTGGCCCTGGGTCCGATGCCCGAGCTGGCCGCCCACGCCGGCTTCACCACTGCGGCCTACCGGGTCATCGGCGGGCTGGAGCTGGCGGGCGCCATCGGCGTGGCCCTCGGCCCGGTCGTACCGCTGTGCGGTGGCCTGGCCGGCATCGGACTGCTGATGCTGCTCGCCGGTGCCGTGACCACGCACGTACGCAAGGGCGACGGGCTGACCAAACTCCTCCCCGCGGTGACATGCGCTGCTTTGGTCGCCTGGTATCTCGTACTCCTCGCCGGCCCCTGACCCGTTCCGGGGGACTGTCAGCCTCCACTCGTCCTGTTAGCGAGCCCACGACGGGGCTGGCAGACTGAATCTGTGGTTCCGCTGATGGTCGCGGCGGATCAGATCGCGTCCTCATCGCTTACAGGCGCCAGTGTGGTGTCAGCCTGCGCACTGCTCTTCACCGTCGCGTCGTTCTGGTGGCTCAACGCCCGACAGGGACGCCTGCAGGCGTGGGAACCTCATTCCTTCGCGGCGATCGTCCACGGTTCCACGGCACGCCTACGACTGCCGCTCGTCCTGCACAACACCGGTCCCAAACCGATCGTCGTGCAGGACCTCATCCTGACCTTCCCTGATGAGCCTGCCTCTCATCTGCCGCTCCTGTGGGTGTCCTCCCCGTCCCGGCTCCAACCGGGTCCGGACGAGGAGGCGAGGCTGCCGGCGGGATTCGTCGTGCCCGGCAGAGAAGCGCAACAGCTCTTCCTCGAGTTCGAGGCACCGTTTTCCGGCTTCCTCCCGGAGGCCCGTGACTACAAGACCCAGATACAGGTGCGGGTCGGCCACTGCAAGGGTTGGCGCCCCTTGCTGACGTTCAGCTTGAGGGCCGCCAACATCATCGATCCAGATCGCCACACCGTTTACAACAACGCACCGCTCGAGCTGACGAAGGAAGACCAGAAAAGAGCGGATGCCGCGCTCCTCGAACTGCTGGAAGAGCACGGGGACGGCTCCCCTCCGGGCGGCAGGAGACAGGGAGACCCTTCGAATGACGAAGGTGACGCCGGCACGAGCCGCTGACATCGCCGTCCGTCCTCCGACGTGGACAGCGGTGGCACCGGCCCCGCCGGTGCCACCACAGCCACCGCACCGATCACTCGCGCCAGTCGACGCAACCGGCCGCCGCGAGGTCGGCGCTCAAGCTCCGCATCGATGCGTGTGATCAGCCGGCCCAAGTCCCACTGTGCTCCGGGAGGACCTCCTCAGGATCAACTGGACCCGCGGCCCGGGCCATCCACGACGGCGACCTTTGACACACCGCCCGGGGACACGGCATCGGGAAGCTGTGGTGCTGGTGATCGGCGCGTCGCCGCAGGCCTCGTCCCTGCTGTGGTTCGGGCTGCGGCGACGCGGGGGGCCGGTCCGCGTGCCCCGGTTGCAGCAGGGACGGCTCCTCGCGGCGTCCCGAATCGTCCCCTGTGCTTCGGGACGCCGACTCGTTCCTCGGCGTGATCACCCAGGCGAAACGGCCTGTTCGCGGCACTTTGCTTACCTCGCATGGGTCGGTCCCAGGTCCACGTCGGTGTGGGTCTGCAAGCGTCCGCATCCTCACAGCCGCGGTGCAACGTATCCATTACTTGGAGGGGCGGCGTATCAGTGGCGGAGGGGCTGCTCTTGCCTCATGACCTCGGCCATCTGCCGCCGGGCGACAGACAGCGCAGTGTCCAGCCGGCGGATGCCGGTGACCACACACAGCGTGTAGACCGCGTCCTCGAGCCGACGGGCGGTCTCGGCGCCGTCGGCGGCCTGCGTCGCGATCACCGTCGTCGAGCTCGTCGACCCCTTCTCCCCAGGACGGTCCTGACAGCGCGAGCCTGCCGGGATGCAGCGAGCCGTGCGCCTGGCAGGGGGTATTTCGCCCTCGTGAGCAGGACCGTCACCAGGGGATCTCGCCCTCGTCGGAGAAGAAGCGGCCCGTCGGGCCGTCGTCCGGGACGGTGGCCAGGCGGATCGCGGAGACCGCGCCCAGCTGCGGGGTGCGCACCCCCTGGAAGGCGTTGAGGTCGGTGGCCGTGTAGCCGGGGCAGACGGCGTTGATCAGGATGTTCGTGGCGGCCAGCTCCTTGGCGTACTGCACCGTGACGGCGTTGAGGAACGTCTTCGACGGCGCGTAGGCGGCGGAGATCGGGCCCGTCTCGGCGCCGGGCGTGGTCTGCAGCGTGAGGGAGCCGACACTGCTGGAGACGTTCACGATCCGCGGCGACGGGGAGCGGCGCAGCAGCGGCAGCAGGGCGTTGGTGACGCGGATGACGCCGATGACGTTGGTCTCCACGGCCGCCCGCACCCGGTCCGGATCGACCCTGGTGGGTTCCTGCGGACCGCCGCCGGTGATGCCCGCGTTGTTGACCAGCACGTCGAGCCGTCCGGCCCGCTCCTCGATCAGCCGGGCCGCCGCGGTCACGCTCGAGTCGTCCGTCACGTCCAGCGGCACCCCGAACGCGTTGATCCCGCCCGCGCGCAGCTTCGCCACGGCGGCCTCGCGCCGCGCCTCGTCCCGCGCACCGACCCCGATCTTCCAGCCGAGAGCGCCGAGTCCGGCGGCGATCTCGTACCCGATGCCCTTGTTGGCGCCGGTCACCAGCGCGACCTTCTGCTCACCGGGCTGTCCGTCGACCTGTTCACCGACGATGTTCGTCTCGTTCGTTTCGCTCATGCCTCCGATGGTTCTCCCGCGCCCCGCGGCGGGTCCAAGACCGATCGGGTGGGCGGCGATACCGGCCGGGTATCGCCCCTGGTCGGCCGGGTTACGCTGGCGGGGTGGAGACACGTGAGCTGCGGTACTTCGTGGCGGTCGCCGAGGAACTGCACTTCGGCCGGGCCGCGCAACGGCTCGGGATCGCCCAGCCCCCGCTGTCGCGGGCGATCGCCGGGCTGGAACGGCGTCTGGGGGCCGCCCTCCTGGAGCGCGGCAGCCGGGGCGTCACGCTGACCGGGGCCGGGGCGGTGCTGCTGCGGGAGGCGCGGGCCGCGCTGGACGCCGTCGAGGCGGCCGAGCGGCGCACCCGCCGGGCAGCCCTCGCCGGGACCGGCCGCCCCGCCGTGGTCCTTGCCGCGAAGGCCGGCGCCTCCAGCGAACTGCTGGCGAAGCTCCTCGACGCCTACGCGGCCGAACCCGGCGCGGTCACCGTGGACGTGCTCCTGTGCGGGCCGGGCGAGCAGGCGCCGGTGCTGCGCGACGGCCGGGCCGATGTGGCGCTGCTGCACCGGCCGTTCGACGACACGGCCGGTTTCGAGACCGAGGAACTGCACACCGAGGGCCAGGTCGCGATCCTCCCGGCGGGACATCCACTCGGCACGCGGACGGAGTTGCGGCTCGGCGAGATCACCGGCCTGCCGGATCTGCCCCTGCCCCGCTGGCCCCGCCCCGACGGCACCTTCCCGGACGGACCCGGTCCGCAGGTGCGCGACCACACCCAGCTGACCCAGCTCATCGCCCTCGGCCGGGCCTGCGCGATCGTCCCGGAGACGGGCCGCGCCGGCCTGGCAGAGGGCCTGACCGCCGTACCGGTCGTCGACGCACCGCGCGTCACGACGGTCATCGCCTGGCCCCCGCACAGCCGCTCCACGGCCGTCGCGGGTCTGATCCGCGCGGCGACCGCGCTGTGACCGCCGCCCTGATGGCGCTCTTTGAATTTGGCTCTGCATCCAATCGGTGCGGTAGATCTCCCGGTTGTAGCTCGACTCCCTCATCGTGGAGACGAACTTGGAGTACATCGCCTTCACGTACTCCAGCGTCACCTCGTCGTTCTCGGTGATGGCCCGCT
>NZ_BNBC01000009.1 GCF_014654675.1 Streptomyces spiralis | reverse complement strand
GGCCCGAGCCCTGCACCTCATCCGTCATGCCAGCCATCATCACGACAGCTTGACGAAGGACATAGGGGCACCCCCCCGGGCGTCGGAGCCCGGCTCTACTTCTGTCCGCCTTCTGTCCGCCCTTCTGCACGAGGGGGTCGAGGCGAATCCCGGGACGGCGGGTGCGGGCGTGCCGGACAGACGGGGCACCCCGGACCTGAACCCCGGGGTGGCCCGCCCAGATGGCAGATTCTGCCACACGGGCATAGCCTGCCGACGTGATCAGCTCCACCTCCGCTCCCCGCAAGCCCTCCTCCCTGACCGAGCGCCGCAAGGCCGCCACGCGCATGGAGATCGCCCGAGCGGCGGCCCGTCTCTTCGTGACCCAGGGCCTGCGCGCCACCCGCGCCGAGGACATCGCCCGGGCCGCCGGCATCGCCCCGCGCACCTTCTACCGCTACTTCGCAACGAAGGAGGAGGCCGTGGCTCCGCTCTACGCGGCGGGCGCACAGCGGTGGACGGACGCGGTGCGAGCGGCCCCGGCCGAACTCCCCGTGCCCGAGGCCCTGGCGCACGCGGTGCGCCATGCCCTGACCCCCGGCGCCGGCGTCTCGGCCACCTCCTGGCAGTGGGTCCGTACCCTCATCCGCCTGGCCGGGACCAGCCCGGCGGTGCGCAAGGTCTGGGCCGACGTCTGCCGTGACGCGGAACGGGCACTGGCGGAGGTGCTGGCGACCCGGACGGGCGCCCGCGACAACGTTGCCGAGGCCGCCGCCCATGGCAGGGCCGATGACGCGTCGGGGGCCGTCGCCTCGGGGCTCCGTTTCTCCGCCGCCGTGGCGAGTGCCGCCGTACGGGTGGCCGTTGAGGTCTGGGCCACCCGAGAAGCGGCCGCCGACGGCCCGGAGGGCCCGGCCGCGCTGGCCCTGCGCAACCTCGCGGCCCTGCGGGACTTCGCCTGGGAGACCGAACCCGAACCTGGGCATGGACCCGAGCCCGAACCTGGGCATGGACCCGAGCCCGAACCTGGGCATGGACCCGAGCCCGGACCGCACGCCTGACCTGCTGTCACGCCCACCGCGGCACCCGCCGGTCATCGTCACGGCCGCTACCGCACCCCGCGCGGGCACCTTCACGCCCGCCGCGGATCACCGTCCGCGGCGCGCGTCAGGCGGGCCCCCAATGCCCGTACGCATTCCACCAGTTCCGCAGGTTCCTGCACCGTGAACGGGTGGCCGAGCATGGCCAGCCGGACCGCCAGCCACTCGACCGTGTCCCCGGCCGTGGCCCGCAGCCGGCACCCGCCGTCCGCCAGTGGCTCAGGGGCGCCGAGCCAGGCGGGCAGCCGCTCCGCGACGACCTCGGCGGGCGCCTCGAAGACCACCGAGAAGGTGTACGTCTCCTGCCGCCGCTGCATGGACTGACGCAGATACTCGGCCGCGTTCCCGGTCGGCAGCTCGCGCGGGTCGAACCGCGCGCCGGTCGCGAACGGCTCGTTCACCCGGTCGACGCGGAACGTCCGCCAGTCCGCCCGGTCCACGTCGTACGCCACGAGGTACCAGCGCCGCCCGGTCGACACGAGCCGGTACGGCTCGGTCAGCCGGCGCGTCGCGGTGCCGTCGCCGGCCCGGTAGGCGAACCGCAGCCGCTCCCGGCCCGCGATCGCCGACGCCATGACGGTCAGCGTCTCCGGCGCGACGCTCGCGCCGTCACCGCTGGTCAGCGGGGTCGTCGCGGCCTGGAGGGTGGAGACGCGGTGACGCAGCCGGGCCGGCAGCACCTGCTCCAGCTTCGCCAGCGCCCGCACCGAGGCCTCGTCCACGCCCTCGATGGCGTGCCCGGCCCCCGCGCGCAGCCCGACCGCGATCGCCACCGCCTCCTCGTCGTCGAGCACCAGCGGCGGCATCGCCTTGCCCGCGACCAGCCGGTACCCGCCGTCGGAGCCCTTGGTCGCCTGCACCGGATAGCCCAGCTCACGCAGCCGGTCGACGTCCCGGCGCACCGTGCGCCGGGACACCCCGAGCCGCTCGGCGAGCTCGCCGCCGGGCCACTCGCGGGGCGTCTGCAGCAGCGAGAGAAGCTGGAACAGCCGGGCCGGTGTGTCCGTCGTCATGGATACGAGGATGCCGCACATCTAGGACATGGTCTGACCTAGAGGGGTCCTAGCTTGTGGTCCATGACCTCCACCGGAACCACAACCTCCCCCGACAGTGCGGCGCAGACCGCCGACCGCCGTCGCTGGTTCGCGCTGGCGATCGTGATGACCGCGGCCTTCATGGACCTCGTGGACGTCACGATCGTCAACATCGCGATCCCCTCGATACAGCGGGACGCGGGCGCGTCCTTCAGCCAGATCCAGTGGATCACCGCCGGTTACGCGCTCGCCTTCGCGGCCGGCCTGATCACCGGCGGCCGGCTCGGCGACATCCACGGCCGCAGGCGGCTGTTCCTCGTCGGCATCGGCGGCTTCACCCTCGCCTCCGCCCTGTGCGGTTTCGCGGCGAACCCCGAGATGCTGGTCGCCTCCCGGATCCTCCAGGGCGGCATGGCGGCGATGATGGTCCCGCAGGTGCTGTCGATCGTGCACGCCACCTTCCCGGCGCACGAGCGCGGCAAGGTCTTCGGCCTGTTCGGCGCGATCGTCGGCCTGGGCGCGGTCTCCGGCCCGCTGCTCGGCGCGCTGCTCACCGAGTGGAACCTGTTCGGCCTCGAATGGCGGCCGATCTTCCTCATCAACCTGCCCGTCGGCGTGGTGGCGTTCCTTCTCGGCAGCCGCTTCATCACCGAGTCGAAGGCGCCGCGCGCGCTGAAGCTGGACCTGGTCGGGGTCGCCCTCGTGACGCTCGGGCTGCTGATGCTGCTCTACCCGCTGACCCGGGGCCGCGAGCTGGGCTGGCCGCTGTGGGGGTATGTGTCGATGGCGGGCGCGCTGGTCGTCTTCGCGGCGCTGGTGGCGTACGAGCGCCGGAAGGCGGCGCGGGACGGTTCCCCGCTGGTCGAGCTGTCGCTGTTCCGGGTGAAGAGCTTCGCGGCGGGCATCGCCGTGCAGACGGTCTTCGGGATCGCGCTGGGCGTGTTCTTCCTGGTCTGGACGCTGTACATGCAGGTCGGTCTGGGCTGGAGCCCGCTGCGGGCGGGCCTGACCGGGGTGCCGTTCTCGATCGCGGTGTCCGTGGCGGCCGGGATGTCGGTGCAGAAGCTGGTCCCGCGCTTCGGCCGCAAGGTGCTCCAGGCGGGCGCGCTGCTGATGGCGGTCGGCGTGCTGCTCTACGTCTGGGAGTCCGGACGGTACGGCCAGCACATCGCTCCCTGGCAGATGGCGCTTCCGCTGGTGGTGATGGGGGTCGGCATGGGCCTGATCGTCGCGCCGCTGACGGACGCGGTGCTGTCGGAGGTGCCGCGCGAGCACGCCGGTTCGGCCTCCGGTCTGATCAACACCGTCCAGCAGATGGGCAACGCGCTGGGGCTCGGCCTGGTGTCCGTGGTGTTCTTCGGGGAGATCGGGGACCGGCTGACGCCGGCCCAGGTCGGTCCGGCCTTCGTCGACGCCTTCCGGCACGCGCTGCTCTGGGTGGCCGCGGTGCTGGTCGTGATCTTCGCCCTGATGGCCGCTCTGCCCAGGCGCCCGGCCCAGCATGTCGAGGGCGCCGGTGAGCAGCCCGCGGACCAGGCCCGGGAGTCGGAGTCGCACTCCGAGCCGGAGCTCGTCGGCTGAGCACGTCCGGTGGAGGGGCCCGGTACCGATCGCGGTACCGGGCTCTTTGCCGTACGCGGGTCTCGGTCGTACGCGGCTGCCTTCATGGGCGTATCCGGGCCGTGGCCCCGGATGTCCGACCGGAAGCCCACCCGAAGTCCGATCGTGCCCGTTCCTGGCCCGAACCTGTTTACTTTCCGGAAATCCGGGCGTAGCCTCAGCCGAAACCACAAGTTCGGGCATCGGTCGGAGGTAAACGGACATGTACGCACCCGAGCGACAGCAGGAGATCCTCCGGCTCGCCCGTGACGGCGGCCGGGTGGACGTCGTGTCGCTCGCCGAGGAGTTCCAGGTCACGGCGGAGACGATCCGCCGTGATCTGAAGGCCCTCGACCGGGCCGGCCTGCTGCGCCGGGTGCACGGCGGTGCCATTCCGGTCGGCCGCCTCGACTTCGAGCCGGACCTCACCGAGCGCGAGTCCACGGCGGCCGACGAGAAGGACCGCATCGTCAAGGCGGCCCTGGCCGAACTGCCCACCGAGGGCACGCTGATCCTCGACGCCGGCACCACGGTGGCCCGCCTGGCCGCCGCCCTGCCCCTGGAGGCCGAGCTCACCGTCGTCACGCACTCGCTGCCCATCGCGGCCCGCCTCGCCGACCACCCCGGCCTCCAGCTCCACCTGGTCGGCGGCCGCGTACGGCACCGTACGCGGGCCGCCGTGGACGCCTGGGCGCTGCGGGCCTACGGCGAGATCCGCGCCGACGTGCTGTTCGTGGCCGCCAACGGCTACTCCGCCGAACACGGTCTGACCACCCCCGACCTCGCCGAGGCCGCGGTGAAGCGCGCGGCGATCGCCGCCGCCCGCCGCGTGGTGCTGCTCGCCGACTCCACCAAGCACGGCCAGGAGCACTTCGCCCGCTTCGGTGACCTGAGCGACGTGGACCTGCTGATCACCGACAGCGGGTTGAGCCCCGAGGATGCCGCCGTCATCGAACGTGGCGGCACGGAAGTAGTACGCGCATGATCGTCACCGTCACCCCCAACCCGTCCCTGGACCGCACCTACGAGGTGCCCGCCCTCGACCGAGGCGAGGTCGTCCGGGCCACCGGCGAGCGTGTGGACCCGGGAGGCAAGGGCGTGAACGTCTCGCGGGCCGTAGCGGCCGCCGGACAGCGCACGGTCGCCGTACTGCCCCTGGGCGGTGCGCCGGGCGCCCTCGTCGCCGAGCTGCTCGACGCCCAGGGCATCGAGGTCGCCCCGGTCCCGGTCGCCGGGGCCACCCGCTCCAACATCGCGCTCGCCGAGTCCGACGGCGTCCTGACGAAGATCAACGCACCCGGCCCGCGGCTGTCTGCCGAGGAGCAGGAACTGCTGCTGGAGACCGTGCGACGGCAGTCGCGCGGCGCCGACTGGATCGCCTGCTGCGGCAGCCTGCCGCGCGGGCTCGCGCCGTCCTGGTACGCCGACCTGGTCGCGCGGGCGCACGCCGCCGGCGTACGCATCGCCCTGGACACCTCCGGACCCGCCCTGCTGCAGGCGCTGCGCGAGGGCCCGGACGTGGTCAAGCCCAACGCCGAGGAACTCGCCGAGGCCGTCGGACGCCCCCTGGCCACGGTGGGCGACGCGCTGAAGGCGGCCGAGGAACTGCGCGGGCTGGGTGCGCGCGCCGTGCTGGCCAGCCTGGGCGCCGACGGACAGCTGCTCGTGGACGGCTCGGGCGCCTGGTACGGCAGCGCACGCGTCGACGCCGTCCGCAGCAATGTCGGCGCCGGCGACTCCTCGCTGGCCGGCTTCCTGATCGCGGGCGGCACCGGCCCCGAGGCCCTGGCCTCCGCCGTCGCCCACGGCGCCGCCGCCGTACGGCTGCCCGGCAGCGTGATGCCGACCCCGGACGACCTGGACCCGGCGGCGGTCACGGTCACGGCGCAGGTGCCGGTCGACCGCGCCCTGACGGAGCCGGTGTCATGACCGCCCCCGCTCCGGGCCCCTGCCGGGCCTCCGCCCCGGGACCCCTCCCCTTCCGAGCCCCCGCCGCCACCCGCACCCCCGTTCCCCACCCCCCGCTCCCACTCCCGTCTCCACCCCGTCCCCACCCCGCCCACTCCACCCACCGGGCGATACGCGCGCTAAGGAGCCCGCGATGAGCGAGATGATCACCGCGGATCTGGTCGACCTCGACCTGTCCGCCGACACGAAGGAAGCCGCGGCGCGCGCCCTCGCCGAGCGGATGGTGGCCCGTGGCCGGGTGACCGATCTGGAGGGCTTCCTCGCCGACGTGGCGGCCCGTGAGGCGCAGATGCCGACCGGTCTCGACGGCGGCATCGGCATCCCGCACTGCCGCAGCTCCCATGTCACCGAGCCGACGCTCGCCTTCGGGCGCAGCGCCGCCGGCATCGACTTCGGCGCGCCGGACGGGCCCGCCGACCTGATCTTCCTGATCGCCGCTCCGGCCGGTGCCGACGACGCCCATCTGACGATCCTGTCCTCGCTGGCCCGGCAGCTGATGAACGCGGAGTTCACCGGCGCGCTGCGGTCGGCGGGCGACGCGGCGACCGCGGCGGCGCTCATCCGCGGGGACGAGACTCCGGCCGAGGCGGCCGCCCGGAGCGAGAGCGCACAGGTGTCCGCGGACACGTCCGGCACCTCCGAAGACTCCGCCGCGGCGTCAGGGGCGGCCTCCCCCGGCGCCGCGGCGGGCACCACCGCACCGGCGGCATCCGCGGCCCCCGATGCCGCCGCGCCCGCCGGCGAGGAGCGTCCGTTCCGGATCGTCGCCGTCACCTCCTGCCCCACCGGTATCGCGCACACCTACATGGCCGCCGAGTCGCTGGAGAACGCCGGCCGTGAGGCGGGCGTCGAGGTGGTCGTCGAGACCCAGGGCTCGGCCGGTTTCACCCGGCTCGACCCGGCCGTGATCGCGGCGGCGGACGGTGTGATCTTCGCCCATGACGTCCCCGTGCGGGACAAGGACCGCTTCGCCGGGAAGCCGACCGTCGACGTCGGCGTCAAGGCGGGCATCAACCGGCCCGGCGAACTGATCGGCGAGGTCCGGGAGAAGGCCGCGCGCGGCGAGGTGACCTCGGCTGCGGCGTCCGGCGGCACACCGGTCGAGCGGGCCGGAGACTCCGGCGAGGGCTACGGCACCAGGCTGCGCAAGTGGCTGATGTCCGGCGTGAGTTACATGGTCCCGTTCGTCGCCGCCGGCGGCCTGCTGATCGCCCTCGGCTTCGCGATCGGTGGCTACAAGATCAACAAGGCGCCGTCGGTCATGGACCACTTCGTGTGGTCCCAGGGTGACAGCTGGGCCGCGCTGCTCTTCCAGATCGGCGTCGTGTCCTTCGGCTTCCTGGTCCCGGTCCTGGCGGGCTACATCGCCTACGGCATGGCCGACCGGCCCGGTCTCGTCCCCGGCTTCGTCGGTGGTTCGATCGCTCTCACCATCAACGCCGGTTTCCTCGGTGGTCTGGTGGCGGGTCTGCTCGCCGGTGGCGTGGTGATGGCGATCCAACGGGTCGGCATCCCCCCGGCGTTGCGCGGCATCATGCCCGTGGTGGTGATCCCGCTGATCTCCTCGGCGGTGGTCGGATTCCTGATGTTCGTCGTGGTCGGCAAGCCCATCGCCTCCGCCCAGAAGGGCATGACCGACTGGCTGAGCGGCCTCAGCGGCACCAACGCCGTCCTGCTCGGCGCGCTGCTCGGCCTGATGATGTGCTTCGACCTCGGCGGCCCGGTCAACAAGGTCGCCTACGCCTTCGCCACCTCCGGAATCGCGGTCTCCGACCCCAGCGACTCCGCGATGAAGATCATGGCCGCGGTGATGGCGGCGGGCATGGTGCCGCCGCTGGGGATGGCCCTGGCGACCACCGTGCGCGGCCGGCTCTTCACCCGGGCCGAGCGGGAGAACGGCAAGGCCGCCTGGGTTCTGGGCGCCTCCTTCATCTCCGAGGGCGCGATCCCGTTCGCGGCGGCCGACCCGCTGCGGGTCATCCCCGCCTCCATGGTCGGCGGCGCGCTCACCGGCGCCCTGTCGATGGCCTTCGGCGCCACGCTGCGCGCCCCGCACGGCGGCATCTTCGTGGTCCCGCTGATCGGCAACCCGTTCCTGTATCTGATCGCCATCGCGGCGGGCACGTGCGTGACGACCGCGCTGGTGGTGGCCCTCAAGACGCTGCGCAAGCCCGCCCCGGGCGCGACGGCCGGGGCGGGCGGCGAGGGCGCGGGCGAGGGTGCGCAGGCCGCGTCGGCAGGGCGCAAGCAGCCGGTGGCGGCCTGACGGCGGACGCGCTCACCGTCCCTTTGGGGCGCTGTGAGTAGTTCAGGTCACTTGCGAGATGCGTCACGGTCCGGGGCCAACGTCCCGGACCGTGGTGTTCACTTGGAGACATGCCTGAGCACGTCTCGATACTGATCTGGTTCGGTGTGGTCCTCCCCGCCGTGCTGGTCATCGTCTGCGCCATCGGCCTTGCCGGCTACCGCTTCGGCCTGCAGTTCGAGATCCGTCGACGGCATCGTGTCCCCGGCCTGCCGGCCCTCCCGTCCCAGCGCGGCTCGGGCCCCCACCGGGAGTACGTCGAGCTGACCCCGGCCGAACGGGCCGCCTTCGCCGGCCTGATGCGCCAACTCGGCGACGGCCACTGACGGCGCCCGGCCCGCCTACGGCACCTGCGTCACCCGGCCCGCCTCGCCGCCTCGCCTACGGCACCTGCGCCGCCCGCCGCTCCATCGCGTCCCGGGCGGCGTCTTCCGTCACGTACACCTCGCACATGTGGCGGCCGTCCGGGGTCGCCGTGTGCTCGACCTCCCACAGGGAGATCTCCACGCCGTCGCTCAGCAGGAACGCGTGCTCGTAGAGGGAGAAGCACAGTCCGGCGCGGCGTGTGCGGCAGGGGCGGCCGAACGCCTGCGTGATCTGGTGCCCGGACGCCGTGGCCAGCCGCGCGGCGACGTCCGTGCCCGGCCGGTCCGCGTTCTCCGCGCGCCGCAGCAGACGACGCGCGTGGTCGGCCGAGTCCTCCGGGGCGTACGCGTGCCGGGCCTCGGGCAGCGGCGAGAGCTGCACCAGCACCGGCAGGTCCAGCTCCGGGTTGTCCGGCGGGAACGGCAGCCGGGCGGTGGCCGTGCGCAGCTCCTCCTCGTCGACGTACAGCTCGTGCTGCGGCTCGCTGCCGGGCGCGGTGTTGTACACCAGCTCCCAGAGGGTGAGCGCCGAGCCGTCGACCAGCAGCCAGGTGTGCCGGTACGTCTCGCGGTGCAGGCCCGAGCTGTGGTGCGCGGAGTGCAGCGAGCTGTCGTACGCCAGCGCGCAGTCCAGGTGCCGTATCGTCTCGTCGGGCAGCTCGAAGGAGTTCAGCGCACGGCCGAGGAGCCGTGCGAGATGCTCCTCCAAGGACTCCGGCGACTCGCGTGGTTCGTACGCTGTCGTCTCGTACGGAACGCTCAAGGTTTCTCCCGGCGTCGCTGCATGTCACCTTGTGGGTGCATACCGTAGCCCCTCGGTCGGACATCATGTCCGGGAACCGAGAAAACGTACGGTGGAAAAACGGGCGGGCCGCGCGAGAAGTTCCCGCGCGGCCTGCCGTGGCGTCAGAATCCGCTGCTCACGAGCCTGTTGGTGCGGCTGGGGTGGTTGTCGGCCGGACCGGTCAGAGGGCGCTGCCGGCGGTCCACTCGCTCCAGGACATGTTCCACCCGTTGAGGCCGTTGTCCGGGGCGACGGTCTTGTCGGGGGAGTTCTTGACGATCACGACGTCGCCGATGAGCGAGTTGTCGTAGAACCACTTGGCGTTGGTGTCGCCCTGTCCGCCCTGGACGTCCGCCATCCCGACGCAGCCGTGGCTGGTGCCCTCCCGGCCGAAGGGCGGATTGCCCTGGTTGTACCAGTAGTTGCCGTGGATGAAGGTGCCGGTGTCCGTCAGACGCATGGCGTGCGGCACGTCCGGGATGTTGTACTCGCCGCCCAGGTTGACCGTCCGGCTGTCCATGCGCGTCTGGAGGAACTTCTCCGAGATCACCATCTTGCCGTTGTACGTGGTGTGCTCCGGGCTGCCGGTGGACACCGGGAGCGTCCTGACGGTCTGCCCGTCCCGGACCACCGTCATGGTCTGCGTGTTCGCGTCCACCGTGGAGACCTGCGAGCGGCCGACGGTGAAGGTCACGGTCTTCCTCTGCACACCGTAGACGCCGTTCGCGCCCTGCACGCCGTCCAGGTCGATCTTCATCGTGACCTTGGAACCGGCCTTCCAGTAGTCCTCGGGGCGGAAGTCGAGCCGCTGTGAGCCGAACCAGTGGCCGACCACCTGCTGGCCGGTGCTGGAGGTGACCGTGATGTGCGACTGCACGGTCTTCCTGTCGGTGATCGGCTTGTCGAAGACGAACTTCACGGGCATGCCGACACCGACCGTCGTGCCGTTGTCCGGCGTGTACGTGCCGATGAAGCTGTTGGCCGTGGTGACGGTGGTGAAGATGGAGTTGGCGGCGGCCGTACGGCCGTCCGCGTCCTTCGCGGTCGCCGAGATCTGGTACTTCGTCCCGCGCTCCAGCTGCTCCTTCGGCTTCCAGCCGGAGCCGTCCGCGGAGATCGCACCGGGAACGGCCTGCCCCGACCCCGCCACGGTCATCTTCACCTCGGTCAGCCTGCCGCCGCTGACCTTCACCCCGGTGGTGTTGATCGACGCACCGGTCGAGCCGTCCTGCGCCGAGATGGCGATCTTCGCGGTGGAGGTCTTCGGCTGGTCCTTGCCGCTATCGCCGCGGCCGTCGTCGCTGGCCTTGGCGTCGCCGCCGCATCCGGTGAGGGTGAGGGTGCCGACCATCAGGGCGGCACAGGCCCCCAGTACGCGCCGCGCTGTCATGTCCGGCCTTGTCACGGGCTTCTCCAGGTTGGTGTCGTGTGCGTGGGTCGCTGCAGTGCGTCGGTGAAGAGGCCGACGGGCCGTCACGAGGTTCCCGCCGCCCGGGCGAAAACCCTCACGGTGACAGAACCGCGACAATCACCGGCCCGCGGCTTCAGCGGGTGGGGTCGTAGAGCTCGCCGTAGGACGGCCAGGTCCCGGCCGGGGTCTGGACCGGCTCGGCCGCGCGGACGGCTCGTACGATCGCGCGGGTGACGGTGTCCGCGCCCGCGGCGAGGATGTCGTTGAGGGCGAGGGGCTGGTCGGGCGCGAGCGGACGGGCCCCGGTGGACAGGGCGAACACCGTGTCGCCGTCGTTGAGCAGGTGCACCGGCCGTACGGCACGGGCTATGCCGTCGTGGGCCGTGCCGGCGAGCTTCTGCGCCTGCGCCTTGGACAGGTCCGCGTCGGTGGCGACCACCGCGAGCGTCGTGTTCAGCGGGGGTGGCGCGTTCCGTGCGGCGGCCTCGGCCAGCCGCCGGCGCGCCGCCTCGTGCACCCCGGCGTCCGGGTACGCGACCCGGCCCTGGAGCAAGTCCCCGTACAGCACCCCCGTCTCCGGGTCGACGGCCGAACCGGCCGCGTTGGCCACCACCAGTGCCGCCACCGTGACGCCCGAGGCGAGCACCGTGCTCGCCGTGCCGACCCCGCCCTTGACGGGGCCCACGGTCGCTCCCGTTCCGGCGCCGACGCATCCCTGCGGCACGGGTCCGCCCGGCTCGCTCGCGGCGGCGGCCTCCACCGCCTCGCGCCCGGTGGCTGCGTCCGGCCGGGCCCGGAAGTCACCGCCCCGGCCCAGGTCGAACACGCAGGCGGCGGGAACGACCGGGACGACATGGGAGGGGTCCGGTCCCACCCGCACCCCGCGGCCCCGCTCCTCCAGCCAGGCCATCACCCCCGAGGCCGCGTCCAGCCCGAACGCGCTGCCGCCGGTCAGCACCACCGCCTCCACCCTCCGCACCAGGTTGCGCGGATCGAGGGCGTCGGTCTCCTTGGTGCCGGGCCCGCCGCCGCGCACGTCCACCGCGGCGACGGCACCGCCCTCCGGTGCCAGCACGACCGTCGTCCCGGTGAGCCACCCGCCACCCCGGCGCGTGGCGTGGCCCACCCGCAGGCCGGGGACATCCGTCAGAGCGTCAACCGTCATGGGTGTCAGTCTCCCCGGACCTGGTGGGGCGTCATGCCGCCTGTTGCGCCGAACGGCCCGCGCCTCTTCCCGCGGTCTTTCGGCCCGTCAGGGCCACACTCGTCGCCACCGAGAGCGCCGAGACGACGCCCGCCGCGAGAACCGCCCAGTCACCCAGGAACGTGCAGCAGATCACCAGCAGGGCCGTGGCGGGCAACACCGTCTGCTGGGCGATGCCCACCTTGAAGTACCGCGAGTGCAGCGCCCACACCGTGAGCAGATACAGAGCGGTCGGGAGGGTCACGGCCGCCGACGCCGCCAGGGACGACAGATGGGTCTTGCCGACCGCCTGCTCGACGGCCACCTCCAGCCCCGCGCCGATCGCCGCCGCCGAGGCGAGGATCACATAGTGGCCGTAACCCCACAGGAACGACTCCCGGTTGGACCGCAGATGCCCGTGGATCGGCACCACGAAGTAGATCCACCAGGCGGAGAAGACGATCAGCAGGCCGCCCGCCGCGATCGGCAGCAGCTCGCCCAGTGCCGTGTGCTCGTCCGCGGCCGACTTCACCGCGACCGTCGCCGCCGCGATGGTCTCGCCCAGCACGATGATGGTGAACAGCCCGTACCGCTCGGCGATGTGATGCGGATGCCAGGAGGTGGCGTACGCCCTCTCCGCGATCAGCGGCACGGAGAGCTCCGCGATCACCATCACCAGGAACACCCACGGCCGGGCCGGCTCCGGCAGCAGCACCAGCCCCAGCCAGCCGACCTGGCACAGCAGCACCCCGGCCGCGTACCGCCGTGCCATGCGCTTCTCCGCGCCCTGCGCCCAGCGCGCGGCCCGCAGCCACTGGGAGACCATCGCCAGCCGCATGATCACATAGCCGAGCCACACCAGGAGGAAGTCGTGCTGCGTGAACGCCCGCGAGATTCCCGCGGCCAGCACCAGCACACCTGCGATCTGCACCAGGGTGACGAGCCGGTAGAGCACGTCGTCGTTGTCGTAGGCGGACGCGAACCACGAGAAGTTCATCCAGGCCCACCAGATGGCGAAGAACACCATGGCGTAGTTCAGGATGCCGTGGCCCGCCCGGCCCTCGACCACGGCGTGCACCAACTGCACGCCCGCCTGGGCGACGGCCACCACGAAACACAGGTCGAAGAGCAGCTCCAGCGAGGTGGAGACCCGGTGCGCCTCGTGGCGTCCACGTGCGGTCAGCGGGCGCAGCGGCCGGCGGACGTGGGAAGGGGCGGTGGGGGCGGTTTCCGGAGCGGAATCGGAACTGGACGTCATGGCTCCCAGCACAGCAGAAAGCGCCCTGGATTGCCCGGGCCGGCCGCCCGCGCCGGTCACCGTACCCTGGAGGCATGAGCACCGCCTCCGAGCCGCGCGACCCGAAGAACGCGCTGATCTTCGACGATCCGCTGAACCAGCAGTCCACGGACGACACCGACCGGGGATGGGGCGAGCGCACGGACGGCGACGCCACCGCCGACCTCAGGCGCTTCCTCGACGAGAAGCCGCCCCACCACCTCTGACACCGGCGGAACGGCCTCTGGCACCGGCGGAACGGCCCGTTCCGCGAGCGGTCGGCCCGTCCGGCCGCGATCGCTGCCGCTAGCGCCGCTCGTACTCCGCCCGGGCGCCGCCGCCGCGCTGGGCGACCAGCTCGTCGCGGATCTCCTTGAGCACCTGAAGCTCGGTCACCTCGATGACCTCGTGCGTGCCCTCCCGGGCCTTCTTCCGCGCCTCCTGCCGGGCCAGGAACTTCGCCATGGGCAGCACCATCAGGAAGTAGACCACCGCTGCGGTGATCAGGAACTGCAGCGTGGCGCCGAGGACCGAGCCCCACATGATCTGGATGCCCTGGGCGCCCTTGCACGAAGTGCTCAGGCACGAGCTGTAGTGATCGAGGTTCTGGGTGCCGATCGCCCCGACCACCGGGCTGATGACGCCCTTCACCACCGCGTTGACGATGTTGGTGAAGGCGGCGCCGACGACCACCGCGACGGCCAGATCCACGACGTTCCCGCGCATCAGGAAGGCCCTGAAGCCCTCCCAGACGCTCGGGTCCTTCTTCGCGCTCACCTGCGGCCCCTCCTCGGACAAGCGGGTTGTAGAACAAACAGTTCAGCAACCTACGGGTCACCACAGGGTCACCGCCAATCGGGCCGTCGCACTCGCCCCGGCCAGGCCCGCCGCGGCCGAACGCGGTACCGAGAGTGCGACAAGCGCCCCGCCCCCACCCGCGCCGCCGCTCCCGCTCCCGCCCTCGCCCACCGCCGCGCCGTCGGTCACGGGCTCCGGCACCCTCGCCACCCGCGCTCCGCGCGCGACCACCCGGGCCCGGCCGCCCACCGCCGGGTCCTCCGCGGCGATCACGTCCACCCGGTCACCGGGCCGCAGCAGCCGGACCGTGGCCGCGTCGGCGAGGCGCACGGGCACGGTCACCGTCCGCCCCGCGTCCGCGCACCGGGTCCCGAGTCCGTTCGACAAGGTGCCGGCCGCGCGCACCGGATGCCCGCGGGCCGGACCGCCGCGCGGAGGATCCGAGGCGGCCCGCGGACCAGCGGCCACCAGCGCGGCCGCCGTGACGGCCAGACCCGCGGCCATGGCCCGCCGCCGGTGCCGTACGAGCCGGCGCAGCCCGCACCGCCCGTCCCGCACGCGCACCGGCGCGAAGTGCGGCACCTCGCACGTGGCCGGCACGTCCGTGCCCGGCGGGAACGGAGATGTGCGGGCCGAGGATGCGAACGGGAGCGACCGGAAGGACTGGAGCGCCCCGAGCGACCTGAGCGACTCGGACGGCCGGCGCGACCAGGACGGCGAGGACGTCGGCGACGGCACGGACATGAGGAGACCACCACCTACGGTGCGGGATCGGCGGGAAACGGCTTGCGACGCCCACGATGAGGCATCGCACCGCCGCCCGCCGGAGCCCGTGCGCTACTCACGGGTTGTGGAAAACCCCGTCACCCGAACGTGGCATTCCGGCACGTTTCCGTACCCGAGGGAGGCCGGCAGGCTCCCCTACGGCAGCACGAACCCCGGGTCCATCCCGCCGAGCGCGGTCGCGCACGCGCAGTCCCGTTCTCCGGTGGCGGGCAGCGCGGCCACCGTGTCGAACAGCACGCTGCGCAGCCGTTCCACGTTGGCGGCGAAGACCCGCAGCACCTCCTCGTGGGAGACGCCCTCGCCGGTCTCGGCGCCCGCGTCGAGGTCGGTGACCAGCGTCAGCGAGGTGTAGCAGAGCTCCAGCTCCCGGGCGAGCGCCGCCTCGGGGTGGCCGGTCATGCCCACCACGGACCAGCCCTGCGCCTGGTGCCACAGCGATTCGGCGCGGGTGGAGAAGCGCGGCCCCTCCACCACGACCAGCGTGCCGCCGTCGACCGCGTCCCAGTCCCGACCGCGCGCCGCCTTCAGCGCGGCCGCGCGGCCGGTGGGGCAGTAGGGGTCGGCGAGGGAGACGTGCACCACGTTCGGCAGCGAGCCGTCGGCCAGCGGAAGCCCGTCGAAGTAGGTCTGCTCCCGCGACTTCGTACGGTCGACGAACTGGTCCGGCACGAGCAGCGTGCCCGGCCCGTACTCGGGCCGCAGGCCGCCCACCGCGCAGGGGCCGAGGACCTGGCGCACGCCCACCGAGCGCAGCGCCCACAGGTTGGCCCGGTAGTTGATGCGGTGCGGCGGAAGGTGGTGGCCGCGGCCGTGCCGGGGCAGGAAGGCCACCCGACGGCCGGCGATCTCGCCGAGGAAGAGGGAGTCGCTGGGTGCCCCGTACGGAGTGTTCACCTGGACCTCGGTCACGTCGTCCAGGAACGAGTAGAAGCCGGAACCGCCGATGACACCGATCTCTGCGTTCGCCATGAGCAGCACACTAGCCGTCCGTGTGAACGCCGAGGACCCCGCCGTCCGATGACGGCAGGGTCCCGTGAAGCGGTGGGGTCAGGCGGCGGAGCTGCTCGCCGAGCCCGTCGAGGAAGACGACGAGGACGACGAAGACGAAGACGACGAGCCGGAGCCGGACGACCCGGACGACGAGGCGCCGGAGCCGTTCGACGGCTTCGACGACGCCGGGCTGCTGCTCGACGAGGAGCCGCGGCTGTCGTTGCGGTAGAAGCCGGAGCCCTTGAAGACAATGCCGACCGCGGAGAACACCTTCTTCAGGCGGCCACCGCAGTTGGGGCACTCGGTGAGCGCGTCGTCGGTGAACTTCTGCACCGCCTCGAGGCCCTCGCCGCACTCGGTGCACTGGTACTGGTAGGTGGGCACTGTCTTCCTCCTGGCACTCTCACTCGATGAGTGCTAACGACGATCCATAGTGACGTATTCCGTGGGATCAGTCCACTGTGGCGGGGGCGCGGTGACCGACGCCACGCGCCACGGTGCGGCTGTGGGCCCGGGTGGCGAGCCGCGACCGCAGGGTCACGAGGGTCGTCAGGGCGAGCACCGTGCCGGTCGTCGGGACCAGGAATCCGGCGCCGACCCACAGGCGGTCCTCCAGCTGCCCCGCGACGGTGACGGCGGCCGCCTGGCCGAGGGCGACCGCGCCGGTGAGCCAGGTGAACGCCTCGGTGCGGGCGCCGGCCGGGACCAGGCCCTCGACCAGGGTGTAGCCGGTGATCAGGGCGGGCGCGATGCACATGCCCACCAGGAGGCCGAGCGCGGCCAGCAGGAGCACCGAGTGGGCGCTCCACAGCGCGGACGCGGCCACCGCCAGGGCCGTGTAGCCGACGACCAGGCGGTGTTGCGGGGCCGTCTTCCAGGCGAGGGCGCCGCAGACGATGCCGGAGAGCATGTTGCCCGCGGCGAACGTCCCGTACAGCACACCGTTGAGGCCGGGCTCGCCGATCGACTCGGTGAACGCGGCCAGCGAGACCTGCATGCCGCCGAAGACCGTGCCGATGCCGAGGAAGGCCACGACCAGCACGCGCACACCGGGGATGCGCAGGGCGGAGGCGTGCTCCACGCGCGCGTGCCCGCCGTCGGCACCCACGGGCGGCTGGGTGCGCCTCTGCGCGGCGAACAGCAGACCGCCGACCAGGGTCAGCGATGCCTCGGTGAGCAGACCCGCCGCCGGCGCGACGGCCGTGCACAGGGCGGTGGCCAGCAGCGGGCCGAGGACGAAGGTGAGCTCGTCGGTGACCGACTCGAAGGCCGCCGCGGTGGTCATCAGCGGTGAGTCCTTCAGAGTCACGCCCCAGCGGGCCCGCACCATGGGCCCGATCTGCGGCACCGAGGCGCCGGTCGGCACGGCCGCCGCGAACAGCGCCCACAGGGGTGCGTGCGCCAGGGCGAGGGCCGTCAGCGTCAGCCCGGCCAGGGCGTGCACCAGGACGCCCGGAAGCAGGACGGCGCGCTGTCCGTAGCGGTCGGCGAGGCGCCCGCTGTACGGCGCGAACAGCGCCATGGCGACGCCGGTGACGGCCGCGGTGGCGCCCGCCGAGCCGTAGGAGCCGGTGGTGTGCTGCACGAGCAGCACGATGGAGATGGTCAGCATCGCGAACGGCTGGCGGGCCGCGAAGCCGGGGAGCAGGAACGTCCAGGCGCCGCGGGTGCGCAGCAGTTGCCCGTATCCCGGGCGGGAGGACGCCGGCGAGGTCGTCGCGGGGTCGGTGGTGGTGACCGCGGATCCCACGGCCCGTGCCTTTCTGCCGCCTGGTAGCGCGGCCCCTTGTGCGGGCGCGCCGAGAGCTGTCCTCTTGCGCGGACTGCGGTAGATGCCGGCGCCCGCTTCGGGGGTGGCCCGGCCGCCATACGGTCGCGCCAGCTCTGCGTCAGGCAGAGTTGGTTCGATCAAGGTGCGCCTTCATCGTACAGGGGTGATGGGCTTGTGCCCCTGTGAAAGTGAGCACCATGGCCGGTGTTCGCCTGGGTTCCGGAGCGCTCGGCGCGCGGGCACGTACGGGAAACGTTCCCTCACCGACCGCGGCCGTGACGCCCCTCTCCGGGGCCGTCGGCGCCCAGCCAGTCCGCCAGCTTGCCGCCGCGGCCGACCGCGCGCAGGCGGCGTTCCGCGGCCTCACGGACGGGGTCGGTGGTGACCACGAGGAGTTCGTCGCCGCGCCGCAGGACCGTGGTGGGCAGCGGAACAAACGATTTTCCGTCGCGGACCACCAGGGTGACCGCGGACCCGGCGGGCAGCCGCAGCTCGTTGATCTCCACGCCGTGCATCAGCGACCCCTCCGGGATGGCGACGGACAGCAGATGGCCGCGCAGCCGCTCCAGAGGCGCCGACTCGATGCCGAGGTCGGCGGCTTCCTGGGGTTCGCCGAGGCGCAGCCGGCCGGCCAGCCAGGGCAGGGTCGGCCCCTGGACGAGGGTGTAGACGACGACCAGGACGAAGACGATGTTGAAGATGCGGTGGGTGGTGTCGACGCCGTTCACCATGGGGATGGTCGCCAGGATGATGGGCACGGCGCCGCGCAGCCCGGCCCAGGACATCAGGGCCTGCTCCGGCCACGGCACGCGGAACGGCAGCAGGCTGACCACGACGCTCAGCGGTCGCGCGACCATGGTCAGCACCAGGCCGATGAGCAGGGCGGGCACGATGTCGTCGCCCAGTTCGTGCGGGGTGACCAGCAGGCCGAGCAGGACGAACATGCCGATCTGGGCGATCCAGCCGAGCCCTTCGGCGAAGCCGCGCGTGGCCGGCCAGTGCGGCAGTTTGGCGTTGCCGAGCAGCATCGCCGCCAGGTAGACGGCGAGGAAGCCGCTGCCGTGCGCCAGGGCCCCGGCGGCGTAGGCCGTGACCGCGATCGCCATCACGGCGATCGGGTACAGGCCGGAGGCGGGCAGGGCGACGTGCTTGAGGGCCGAGGAGCCGAGCCAGCCCACCGCGAGGCCGACGGCCGCGCCGATGGCCAGCTCGAGGGCCATCTCGCCCACCAGGGTGTACCAGTGCTCGACCGGCCCGGTGGTGGAGAAGGCGACGACCAGGATGACCACGGGCGCGTCGTTGAAGCCGGACTCGGCCTCGAGCGTGCCCTTCACGCGCGCGGGAAGGGGGATGCGCCGCAGGACCGAGAAGACGGCCGCCGCGTCCGTGGAGGACACCACCGCACCGATGATGAGCGCAGGGCGCCAGTCGAGACCGACCAGGTAGTGGGCGCCGGCGGCCGTGACGGCGACGCTCGTCGCGACCCCGAGCAGCGCGAGCGCGCAGGCGGACGGCAGGACCGGTTTGATCTCCTTCCACTTCGTGCCGAGTCCGCCCTCGGCGAGGATCACGACGAGGGCCGCGTAGCCGATGATCTGGGTCAGCTCGGCGTTGTCGAAGCGGATGTGGCCGATGCCGTCCGCGCCCATGCCGATGCCGATCCCCAGGTACACGAGCAGGCTGGGGAGCCCGCTGCGCGAGGAGATCCGTACCGCTGCCACGGCGACGAGCAGGACGAGGGAGCAGGCGAGCAGGAGCTGGTTGAGGTGGTGAACAGTCAGTGGCGCTTCCTTCCCCGCGTTCCGGGTTCTCCGATCGGGTCCTCTCGGCTTTCCGGCACTCCGGCCTTCCGGCACTCCGGCTTTCCGGCGTGCCCGGCCCCGGTGGTCCGGCGTTCCGAGCCTCCGATTACTTCATTACCTTACCTAACTCTTGACGCTTTCTTGACGCTTGAAGGGCCGAGATCGAACGCTCGTCCGCGCTCGGACCCGACTCCGCGTCAAGTGGTACCGGCCCCTGCGCCTATGGTTGCTCCAGCACTCCAGTACCGCCTGCCGCTCGCGTTAGGACAGCAAGGACAGCGATGCCCCCCAACACCACCGCCTCAACGGGTGACAAGCCCGGCAAGTCCGGCAGGAAGAAGGGGCGAAAAGCCCGACTCGTCGTGCTCGTCCTGGTGCTGGCCATCATCGGCGGCATCGCCTACGGGGCCTACTGGTCCATCAGCACCGTCCGCGCCTCCTTCCCGCAGACCAAGGGCTCGATCACGCTCCAGGGCCTGTCGGGCCCGGTCGACGTCAAGCGGGACGGCTACGGCATCCCGCAGATCTACGCCTCCTCGGCCGAGGACCTGTTCATGGCGCAGGGCTACGTCCAGGCCCAGGACCGGTTCTACGAGATGGACGTGCGCCGGCACATGACCTCCGGGCGCCTGTCGGAGATGTTCGGCAAGAGCCAGGTCGACAACGACGCGTTCCTGCGCACCCTGGGCTGGGACCGGGTCGCCAAGGAGGAGTACGACAAGAAGCTGTCGGCCTCCACCAAGAAGTACCTCCAGGCGTACTCCCAGGGCGTCAACGCCTACCTCGACGGCCGGGACGCCAAGGACATCTCCCTGGAGTACGCGGCCCTGGGCTTCACCAACGACTACAAGCCCGGGAAGTGGACCCCGGTCGACTCGGTCTCCTGGCTGAAGGCGATGGCCTGGGACCTGCGCGGCAACATGCAGGACGAGATCGACCGCGCCCTGATGACCAGCCGTCTCGGCCCCAAGCAGATCAAGGACCTCTACCCGGACTACCCCTACAGCCGGAACAAGCCGATCGTCACGCAGGGTCAGTACGACGAGCTCGCCAAGGCGTTCGAGACGAGCGGCGGCGGCAGCACGAGCGGCACCACCGGGACGATGACCGGCACCACCGGCACCTCGACGGGAACCGCCGGCACGACCGGGCAGACGACCGGCACCACCGGCTCCGCGGGCGGCACCCAGGCCGCGACGGGCGGGTCCTCCACCTCCGGCACCTCCGGCGTGCAGAGCCAGCTCATGGGCCTGCGCAACGTCATGCAGGACCTGCCGACCGCCGTCGGCGTGAACGGCAACGGCATCGGCTCCAACTCCTGGGTGGTGTCCGGGAAGTACACCATCACCGGCAAGCCGCTGCTCGCCAACGATCCGCACCTGTCGCCCTCGCTGCCGGGCGTCTGGTACCAGATGGGCCTGCACTGCCGCTCGGTGTCCGCCGCGTGCCCGTACGACGTCACCGGCTACACCTTCGCGGGCATGCCCGGCGTGATCATCGGCCACAACCAGAACATCGCCTGGGGCATGACCAACTCTGGCGTCGACGTCACCGACCTGTACCTGGAGAAGCTCAGCGGCGACGGCTACCTGCGCGACGACAAGACGGTGCCCTTCCGGAGCCGTGAGGAGACCATCAAGGTCGCCGGCGGCGCGTCCAAGAAGATCGTCGTCCGGCAGACCGAGGACGGCATGCCGCTGCTGTCCGACCGCGACGACGAGCTGGTCAAGGTCGGCAAGAAGGCCCAGGTCAACACGGCGGCACCGGACCGCGGCGACGGTTACGCCGTGGCCCTGAAGTGGACCGCGCTCGAGCCGGGCACCACCATGGACGCCGTCTTCGCCATCGACCGCGCCAAGGACTTCGCCGGCTTCCGGTCGGCGGCGGCCCTGTTCGACGTGCCCTCGCAGAACCTGATCTACGCCGACACCGAGAACAACATCGGCTACACGCTGCCCGGCCGGATCCCCGCGCGCGCGAAGAACGACGACGGCTCCGTCCCCGCGCCGGGCTGGGACTCCAGGTACGACTGGACCGGCTACCTCGGGCAGGACGAGCTGCCCTACGAGTACAACCCCAAGCGCGGCTACATCGTCACCGCCAACCAGGCCGTCATCGATCCGGACAAGTCCGGTTATCCGTACACGCTCACCACGGACTGGGGATACGGCACCCGCAGCCAGCGCATCACCGACCTGATCCAGTCGAAGATCGACGGCGGGGGCAAGATCTCCACCGACGACATGCGGCAGATGCAGACGGACGACAGCAGCGAGATCGCCAAGCTGCTGGTGCCCATGCTGCTGAAGATCGACATCGGCGACAAGGACGTCCGCAAGGCCCAGAAGCTCCTGGAGGGCTGGGACTACACCCAGGACGCCGACTCGGCGGCGGCCGCCTACTTCAACTCGGTCTGGCGCAACATCCTCAAGCTCGCCTTCGGCAACAAGCTGCCCAAGGAGCTGCGGGTCAAGGGCCAGTGCCTGTGGGTGGAGCCGGCCGACAACACCGGCCCGGTCGACGAGACCACCAAGGTCCGCGAGTGCGGCGAGCGGGACGCCGACCAGGCGCAGCCGGACGGCGGCGACCGCTGGTTCGAGGTGGTCCGCAACCTCGTGAACGACCCGAAGAGCGACTGGTGGAAGGCGCCCGCGTCGGGCTACGGCCGGCCCAAGGCCGACAACCGTGACGAGCTGTTCGAGCGCGCCATGATCGACGCCCGCTGGGAGCTGACCGCCAAGCTCGGCAAGGACATCGACACCTGGAGCTGGGGCCGGCTGCACCGCCTGTTCCTGAAGAACCAGACCCTGGGCACCGAGGGACCCGGCTTCCTGAAGTACGTGCTGAACCGGGGCCCCTGGAAGCTCAGCGGCGGCGAGGCCGCGGTCAACGCCTCCGGGTGGAACGCCGCCGGCGGCTACAACGTGGTGTGGGTGCCGTCCATGCGGATGGTGGTCAACCTCGCCGACCTCGACAAGTCCAAGTGGATCAACCTCACCGGCGCCTCCGGGCACGCCTTCAGCGCCCACTACACCGACCAGACGGGCAAGTGGGCCAAGGGGGAGCTGCTGCCGTGGTCGTTCTCGGCGAACGCGGTCGACAAGGGCACCAGGGACACGCTGGTGCTCAAGCCGTGACCCGGCGGCCCGCCGGCTGACGAAGGCCCTCCACGCGCGCGTGGAGGGCCTTCGCCTTCAGGCGAAGCGGCGCACCCGGGACGGCGTCACCACCGCCTGCACCGGCCGGTCGTGCGGCTCCTCCGGTACGTGGTCGACGACCTCGGAGTCGTACAGCAGGACCACGAGCGCGGGGTGCGCGCCCGCCCGCTCCAGGCGGGCCAGGACACGGTCGTAGGAGCCGCCGCCGCGCCCCAGCCGCATCCCGCGCACGTCGACGGCGAGGCCCGGCAGCAGGACGACGTCGGCGGCCGTCACGGCGTCCGGGCCGAGGCGCTCCCCGGCCGGTTCCTGCAGCGCCATCTTCCCGCCGTGCCGCACGCGCGCGAGGGAGTCCTCCCCGGCGTACACGCCCCAGTCCAGGTCGTTGTCGGGCAGCAGGGCGGGCAGCAGCACACGTACGCCCCGCGCGCGCAGCGCGTCGAGCAGCGCGAGGGTGCCCGGCTCGGTGCCCACCGAGACGTACGCGGCCACCGTGCGCGCCCGCGCCAGCTCGGGCAGCGCCAGCGCGCGCCGGGCCAGCGCCGACGCCGCCCGGCGCAGCTCGTCCGCCGTGAGCCCGTCCCTCGCCGCGAGGAGCTCCCGCCGCACCGTCCGCTTGGCGGGCTCCGTCGTCCGTCCGATCTCAGCCAAGGCCGCCTCCGCACCTTTCTCGAGTCCTGAGCGCGCGATCGCCCATCCTTGCGGGGCCACCCCCGGGACGTCCCTGCGGGGCACCGGTCCCAGTGTCCCGTGTGTCCCTGGGCCGCACGTGTGCCGTTCATATGCGGTCGGCGAACCGGAAGCCCGGAGCCCGCGCAAGGGCGGTCCGATCGGCGGATAAGGTGGCGGGCATGAGTGAGTCGCACCCCCGGATCAGCAAGGCCGTCATCCCCGCGGCAGGCCTGGGCACCCGCTTCCTGCCGGCTACCAAGGCCACTCCCAAGGAGATGCTGCCGGTCGTGGACAAGCCGGCGATCCAGTACGTGGTCGAGGAGGCCGTCACCGCGGGCCTCGACGACGTCCTCATGGTGACGGGCCGCAACAAGCGCCCCCTCGAGGACCACTTCGACCGCAACTACGAGCTGGAATCCGCCCTGGAGAAGAAGGGCGACGCCGAGCGGCTCGCCAAGGTCCAGGAGTCCAGTGACCTCGCGACCATGCACTACGTCCGCCAGGGCGACCCCAAGGGTCTGGGCCACGCGGTGCTCTGCGCCGCCCCGCACGTCGGTCACGAGCCCTTCGCCGTGCTGCTCGGCGACGACCTGATCGACCCGCGCGACCCGCTGCTGCAGCGGATGATCGAGGTGCAGGAGACCTACGGCGGCAGCGTCGTCGCCCTCATGGAGGTCGCCCCCGAGCAGATCCACCTCTACGGCTGCGCGGCCGTGGAGGCCACCCAGGACAGCGACGTCGTCCAGGTGACCGGCCTGGTCGAGAAGCCGAGCGCGGCGGAGGCCCCCTCGCACTACGCGATCATCGGCCGTTACGTCCTCGACCCGCACATCTTCGACATACTCCGCAAGACGGAGCCGGGCCGCGGTGGCGAGATCCAGCTCACCGACGCCCTGCAGAAGCTCGCCGAGGACGAAAGCGTCGGCGGCCCGGTGCACGGCGTCGTCTTCAAGGGCCGCCGCTACGACACCGGCGACCGCGGCGACTACCTGCGTGCCATTGTCCGGCTCGCGTGCGAACGTGAGGACCTGGGCCCCGACTTCAGGGCCTGGCTGAAGCGGTACGTGGCCGAGGAGATGTGACGAGTTGAGCAGCGGCGGGCACCACACCACGGAACCGGACCGTCTGTGGTCGGTGGACGAGCACCTGGAGGACGTCCTCACCACCGTCCGCCCCCTGGACCCCATCGAGCTGCAGCTGCTCGACGCCCAGGGCTGCGTCCTGGTCGAGGACGTCATGGTGCCGCTGTCGCTGCCGCCGTTCGACAACAGCTCCATGGACGGGTACGCGGTGCGCGTCGGGGACGTCTCGGGCGCGAGCGAGGAGTTCCCGGCCGCGCTGGAGGTCGTCGGGGACGTCGCCGCGGGCGCGGCCGACCTGATCCATGTGGGCCCCGGTCAGGCGGCCCGGATCATGACCGGCGCCCCGCTGCCGCCCGGCGCCGAGACGGTCGTTCCCGTGGAGTGGACCGACGGCGGGCTCGGCGAGGGCCCCGTCAGCGGGATGCGCGCCCGCAGCCTGTCCCCGGAGGGCGCCACCGGCCAGGTGCGCGTGTACCGGCCGGCCGAGGCACGCGCGCACGTGCGCGCCAAGGGCAGCGACGTGAAGGCCGGCGACCTCGCCCTGGAGACCGGCACGGTCCTCGGGCCGCCGCAGATCGCGCTGCTCGCCGCGATCGGCCGGGGCACGGTCCGGGTGCGCCCGCGCCCGCGCGTGGTGGTGCTGTCCACCGGCAGCGAGCTCGTCCAGCCCGACGAGCAGCTGCGCAACGGCCAGATCTACGACTCCAACAGCTTCGCCCTGACCGCGGCGGCCCGGGACGCCGGTGCCATCGCCTACCGGGTGGGCGCCGTCGCCGACGACGCCGACGTCCTGCGGTCCACCATCGAGGACCAGCTCGTCCGCGCCGACCTGATGGTCACCACCGGCGGCGTGAGCGTCGGGGCGTACGACGTGGTCAAGGAGGCGCTGTCGCACGTCGGCGACGAGGACGTGCCGGGCGGCGGCGTGGAGTTCCGCAAGCTCGCCATGCAGCCGGGCAAGCCGCAGGGCTTCGGCACCATCGGCCGCGAGCACATCCCGCTGCTGGCGCTGCCCGGCAACCCGGTGTCGTCGTACGTGTCCTTCGAGCTGTTCGTCCGGCCCGCCATCCGCACCCTGATGGGCCTTCAGGACGTCCACCGGCCCACGGCCCGGGCCACGCTGGCGGCGGAGAAGGCGCTGAGCTCCCCGAAGGGCCGCAGGCAGTTCCTGCGCGGGACGTACGCCGACGGCGAGGTGACCCCGGTCGGGGGCAGCGGCTCCCATCTGATCGCCGCCCTCGCGCAGGCCGACGCCCTCATCGTCGTGCCCGAGGACGTCGAGTCCGTGGCGCCCGGCGACGAGGTCGAGGTGGTCCTCCTCGGCTGACCGTCGCTGGTTGGCGGTACCGTGTCGCGCACAGCAGGCCCGCGCGCCGCACCGCGCCGGGCCCGGACCGGGAGCGCCACAGAGCATGACTACGCCTTCCCGGGGGGAGACCCCCGGACCCTCCGCGCACAGCCGCGCACAAGACGTCGCGCAGGACCGCGCACAGGAGGTCACGCAGGACCGACTGACGCACATCGACGACGCGGGCGCCGCCCGCATGGTCGACGTGTCCGGCAAGGAGGTGACCTCGCGCACCGCCCGCGCCAGCGGCCGCGTCCTCGTCTCGCCCCGCGTGGTGGAGCTGCTGCGCGGCGAGGGGGTGCCCAAGGGCGACGCCCTCGCCACCGCGCGGATCGCCGGGATCATGGGCGCCAAGCGCACCCCGGACCTCATCCCGCTGTGCCACCCGTTGTCGGTGTCGGGTGTGAAACTGGACCTGTCGGTCGCGGACGACGCCGTGGAGATCACGGCCACCGTGAAGACGACGGACCGCACGGGCGTGGAGATGGAGGCGCTCACCGCGGTCTCGGTCGCCGCGCTCACCGTGATCGACATGGTCAAGGCGGTCGACAAGGGGGCGATCATCACGGACGTGCGGGTGGAGGAGAAGACGGGCGGCAAGTCGGGCGACTGGAGCCGGTCATGACGCTGGACGCAGCGGCATCGGGCGCGCGGCCCGCGCCGTACCGCGCTGTCGTGGTCACGGCGTCCAACCGGGCCGCCGCCGGGGTCTACGAGGACAAGGGCGGCCCGCTGATCGCCGACGGCCTCAGGCGTTTCGGCTTCGCCGTGGACGGTCCGCGGGTCGTGCCGGACGGCGAACCGGTGGAGGCCGAGCTGCGCGCAGCCGTCGAGGCCGGGTACGACGTCGTCGTCACCACCGGCGGCACGGGCATCTCGCCCACCGACCGCACCCCCGAGGCCACCCGCCGGGTGATCGACCACGAGGTGCCGGGCATCGCGGAGGCCATTCGGGCGTTCGGACGGGAGAAGGTGCCGACGGCGGCGCTCTCCCGGGGGCTGGCCGGGGTGGCCGGGCGGACCCTGATCGTCAACCTGCCGGGCTCTTCCGGCGGGGTGAGGGACGGACTGGCCGTGCTGGAGCCGCTGTTGACGCACGCCGTCGACCAGCTGCGCGGCGGCGACCATCCCAGACCCGGTGCCGGCAGTGGGGGTGCGAGCTGAACAGCCCATCCTGGCCCGTCGTGCTCGCGGAGGGCGATGTCGTCCTCCGGCCGATAAAGCTGCGCGACCAGCGGGCCTGGCGCGAGGTGAACAGGCGCAACCGGGACTGGCTCAGGCCGTGGGAGGCGACCATTCCGCCGCCCACGCCCAGCGGGCCGATCACGCACCGGCCGACCTACCGCCAGATGGTGCGGCATCTGCGGTCCGAGGCGAACGCGGGGCGGATGCTGCCGTTCGTCATCGAGTACCAGGGGCGACTGGTCGGGCAGTTGACGGTCGCCGGGATCACCTGGGGCTCGATGTGCTCGGGCCACATCGGCTACTGGGTGGACGAGGCGGTGGCCGGGCGCGGCGTGGTGCCGACGGCGGTGGCGCTCGTCGTGGACCACTGTTTCCGCACCGTCGGACTGCACCGCATCGAGGTCTGCATTCGCCCCGAGAACGGGCCGAGCCGCCGGGTGGTGGAGAAACTCGGATTCCGCGAGGAGGGCCTCAGACCGCGTTATCTGCACATCGACGGGGCCTGGCGCGATCACCTGGTCTTCGCGCTCACCGCGGAAGAGGTGCCCGAAGGGCTGCTGAGCCGCTGGCGGCGGACCCGTCCCCGCAACCCGCAGAGCGCCCGGCAGAACAGCGAGTAGAACCGGCGTAACCGCGAGTAATCCGAGTCAGGGCCCCCTGGAAATTGAATATATGTTCGAAAATGATCGATGAGTGACCGCGCGGGTGGCATTGAATTCACGGACTTGACGGCCCGCTGATCGCATCGGTCACAAAAAAAGTTCGAAATATCAGCCAGATCGTGCGACACACCGGCCCAATTGGCGGATGGCCTCACGCCAACCCCTCTACCGTATGAGGCGTGAGCAGCAGCGGCCTCATCTACGCAGTCATTGTCGGGGCCTGGGCCGCCTACTTGGTGCCCATGTGGCTCCGTAGGCAGGACGAGCTGAACGAGGCCCGTCCGACGGAACGCTTCAGCACCGCCATCCGACTGCTTTCCGGACGGGCGGGCATGGAGCGCCGGTACGCCAGGGACCTCAGGGCGCGCTCCGCCGAGGAGGGGGAGTCCAGCGCCGTGGACCCGGACGCCGTCACCGACTCGGTGGACGTCCGGGGCTTCGTCATGCCCCCGACCCGGGCGCAGGAGCCCGACCAGGCCCCGGAGCGGGACCGCCGCGGCCGTGCGGGCGTGCCCGTGGCCCGGACCACGTCACCGGCGGTCCCGTCCGCCTCCGACACCGCGTCCGAACCCGCGTCCGCGACCGCACCGGCGTCCGCGCCCGCTTCTGCGTCGGCATCCGCGTCCGCGTCCGCGTCCGTACCGGCATCCGCGTCCGGGTCGGGGTCCGGGCCGGGGTCCGCCGTCCCGCCCGCGCGCAAGCGCGTCCCCGCGGCTCGGCGTGCGCCCGGCGCGGAGGCGGCCGCAGCGCGCGCCCGGCGGACCAAGGTGCTCGCGCGCCGTCGGCGCACCACCGTCGTCCTCTTCCTCGCCTTCACCCTGGGCGCGATCGTCGCCGCCGTCGGAGGGCTCGCCTTCCTGTGGGCGCCCGCGGCGCCCGCCGTGCTGCTCAGCGCGTACATCGCGTATCTGCGCGTCCAGGAGCGCCGCCGCTTCGCGTACCAGATGGACCGCCGACGCGCCGAGGCCGCCGCTCAGCGGCTGCGGGAGAGCCGGCGCCCACAGCGCCGGCGCGCCGCCCTGGACGAGGACGCGGACGAGCCGGAGACCGCGGGTGAGCCGGAGGCCGATCCGGGACTGTCCGCGCTCGCCGCGGACCGGCGCGCCCTGGTCGAGCAGACCGACCACGCGGAGTGGCTGGACCAGCAGCGCGAGCGCCGTCGGCGCCCCGGGCACGGCGACAGCTGGGACCCGGTGCCCGTCCCGCTGCCCACGTACGTGACCGCACCGGTCGCCCCGCGGGCCAGCTCCGACGTGGACCTGGGCACACCGGACTCCTGGAGCTCGGCGCGGTCGTCCGCCGCGGTGCCGGAGCAGGAGGACGCGGCTTCCGCCGCGGAGGAGCCCCCGGCGCCCGAGGAGGACCTTCCGGCCGCCGGCGGCCGCGGCGACTCCCGCCCCCACGCTCGAGGCCGCTCGCGCGGCAGCTCCGCCGCCTCGGCCCGCCGCTCCCGCGAGCGCGGCCGCACCCCGCTGTTCGACCAGTACGAGGACGGCGAGCGGCCGCGCGCGGCCAACGAGTAGTCCCCGAACCCCCGGGGGCCCCGCGGCTGACCAGCCCGGGAACGGATTTCCAACCACCCGGACGGGGATGCTAGAGTTTCACTCGTTGCAAGGGCCTGTGGCGCAGTCCGGTAGCGCACCTCGTTCGCATCGAGGGGGCCAGGGGTTCAAATCCCCTCAGGTCCACGCAGCTCAGAGCCCCGGTCGGTGATCACCGACCGGGGCTCTGACATGTCGTACGGCGGTGAGGCACGGCACACTGAACTGTGTGGACCGAGGAGGCCGCAGATGGCGAAGCGGTACGAGAAGGTCGACTTCGTGGACGGGCGGCGTCGGCGCGCCGAGCGGTGCAACCTTCGTCACCAGTGGGAGAAGGATCGGGCGCGCGCCGGGCTGAGGGAGCGCGGCAGCAGGGGCGCCACCGAGCGGGACACCGGCCTGAGCACCGGCCAACTGGCCTTCCACGCCGAGTACGAGCGGATCGAGGCGCCCGAGGAACTCGCCGTGACGCTGGGCATCGAGCCGGGCGCCGCCGTCCTCAAGCGGACGTACCGCACCCGCAGGGCCGGCGAGCGCGCACCGCTGAACATCGCCCGGTCCTACCTCCCGTACGAGATCGCGCGGAAGAACCCCGAACTGCTCGACCAGAGCCGGGAACCGTGGCCCGGCGGGACCATGCACCAGCTCCTCACGGTGGGGATCGAGGTCGGGCGGGTCGAGGAGGTCGTGACCGCGCGTCCGCCCACGGCGCAGGAGGCCGAGGAACTCGGCCTGGTGCCGGGTGTCGCGGTGATGGACGTCCGCAAGACCCTGCACGACATGGGCGGCCGGATCGTGGAGGTGGCGGACGTCGTGCTGCCCGGTGACCGCTACGCCGTCAAGTGTGTGACCCCGCTGGAAAGGTGGTGACCGGTCGCTTGACGCACATCGTGTCGGTGATCACTGCGGTGCACGGGCCCAGCGCCCCCTACCTCGCGGACGCCCACGCCTCGCTCACCCGCCAGGAGATGCCGCCCGGCTGGGACTGGGAGTGGGTCGTCCAGGAGGACGGCGAGAGCGGGGACGTACGGCCGCACGTCCCCGACGACCCGCGCATCAGCTTCGAGCAGGGCAGGCAGGGGCGCGCCGGCATGGCCCGCACCATGGCACTCGCCCGGGCCCGGGGCGACTTCGTCAAGGTGCTGGACGCGGACGACATGCTCACGCCCGGCGCACTCCTCCGCGACATCACGACCCTGACCGGACACGACGGCATCGCGTGGACGACGTCCCGCGTGCTCGACCTGCTTCCCGACGGATCGACCGTCGGTTTCGACGGCGACCCGCCGCGCGGCCCCATCGCACGCGGCGCCGTCCTCGAACGATGGCGTACGCACGACTACCGGGCCCAGGTCCACCCGGCCACCCTGTGCGCCCGGCGCGACCTCGTGACGGCGCTCGGCGGATGGATGGCGCTTCCCTCGTCCGAGGACACCGGCCTGCTGATGGCGCTGAACGCGGTCAGCACCGGATGGTTCATCGACGAGTGCGGACTGCTCTACCGCAAGTGGCCCGGCCAGAGCACCGCACAGAGCGCACACCACCACGACACCGAACGACGCGCCCGCATGAAGATCATCGAGTCCCGCGCCGAAGCCCTCGCCAGGCTCAGCACCTGGCACCCGTGACCGCGTCCCGCGGTTACAGCGGCTTGGCGAAGCACATGCTCGACTCGTACTCGCGGTAGTAGCCGAACTTGGTGCACGGCGCGTAGCCGCTGGAGGCGTACAGGGCGATGGCCTCCGGCTGCTGGTCGCCGGTCTCCAGGACCATGCGGACGCGGCCGGCGGCGCGCGCGTCGGCCTCCAGCGCGGCGAGCATGCGGCGGGCCAGGCCCCGGCCGCGCATGGACTCGATGACGTACATCCGCTTCAGTTCGGCGTCGCCGTCCTCGTTGCCCTCGGGGTTCTTGTCCTGGCTGCGCCAGCCGCCGGTGGCGACGGGGGTGCCGTCCTCGTCGTAGGCGATCAGGTACACGCCGTTCGGCGGCCGGAAGTCGTCCGGGTCCAGGGGCGTCGCGTCGCCGCCGTCGCCGTAGCGCACGTGGTACTCGGCCTGGACCTCGTCGTTCAGCTTGACGGCGTCCGGGTGGTCGAAGGGCACAGGACGGATAATCATGTTGTACACCGTATATCAATGCAAGGGCGGCGGGAGCCGGGTGACGGAAGGGTGCGCGGGCGGTCTCTTGCGGGACCCCGTCCAGTGTGCCGGTAAAGTGCCCGGGTGCTGACTGTGACCTCCGCCAATGTGAACGGACTGCGTGCCGCCGCGAAGAAGGGCTTCGTGGAGTGGCTCGCGGGGACCGGTGCCGATGTGCTGTGTCTTCAGGAGGTGCGCGCCGAGCCGCAGCAGCTGCCCGAGCCCGTGCGCACGCCCGACGGCTGGCACGTCGTGCACGCGCCCGCCGCCGCCAAGGGCCGCGCGGGGGTCTCGCTCTACACCCGCCGCGAACCCGACCGCGTCCGGGTGGGCTTCGGATCGTCGGAGTTCGACACCAGCGGGCGGTATCTCGAGGCCGACCTGCCGGGTGTGACGGTCGCCTCCCTCTACCTCCCCTCCGGCGAGGTCGGCACCGAACGGCAGGACGAGAAGCTCCGCTTCATGGGCGAGTTCCTCGCCCACCTCAAGGAACTGCGCGAGCGTGCCGCCGCCGACGGCCGCGAGGTCCTCGTCTGTGGCGACTGGAACATCGCCCACCAGCAGGCCGACCTGAAGAACTGGCGCGGCAACACCAAGAACTCGGGCTTCCTGCCGGAGGAACGGGCCTGGCTGACCCGGGTCTTCGACCCGGCGGACGGCGGCTACGTGGACGTCGTACGCGCCCTGCACCCGGACGCCGAAGGGCCGTACACCTGGTGGTCCTACCGGGGGCGGGCCTTCGACAACGACTCGGGCTGGAGGATCGACTACCACTGTGCGACCCCCGGGCTGGCGGACAAGGTCGTCAAGGGGTACGTGGAGCGCGCGGCCACCCATGCCGAGCGCTGGTCGGACCACGCGCCGGTGACGGTCGTCTACGACCACTAGGCGGTCGCCGGCCGGACGGTCGCTCGCCGGACAGGCGCTACAGGCGCTTGTTCAGCCGCCGGTCCAGTGCCAGGGAGAGTTCCGCCTCCACCACGCTGCGGGCGAGGGGGCGCAGGCGGTGGAGGTCTTCCTCGGGGGCGTGGCGCAGGATCAGGTCGGCGAACAACTCGGCCAGCGCGTCGGCGTGTTCGCGGACGCGGGCGCCGGCCGCCAGCACCTCCGCGAGCGGGATGCCCTCGCGGACCAGGGCGGAGGAGACGTCGAGGAGGCGGCGGCTGATGTGGACGATCTCGTCACCGTCGGTGCCGAGGTAGCCCAGCTCCAGCGCGGCGGCGAGGTTGTCGGGGGTGACCTCTCCCTCGAAGCGGGCCGCGAGTTCCTCGGGGGTGAGGCGGACCGGCTCCTCCTCCGTGGGGCCGACGCCGAGGACGTCGGCGACGTCGCGGCCGTGGTCGAGGGCCTCGGCGAGTTCCGCGATGCCGCTCAGGGTGTGGCCGCGTTCCAGCAGGGCCGCGATGGTGCGCAGACGGGCCAGGTGATGGTCGTCGTACCAGGCGATACGGCCCTCGCGGCGGGGCGGCGGGATCAGTTTGCGTTCGCGGTAGAAGCGCAGGGTGCGCACCGTGATGCCGGCCAGCTCCGCCAGCTCCTCCATGCGGTATTCGCGCTTCTCTGCCACACGGGAAGCCTATGTCGTACCCCAGGTAACTTTCGCTCACCGCCCCCTACCCATGAGTACGGTGCTCCTCTACTCTCCCCATTGCGCCAGTATTCACTGGCAGAGTCCAAGAACGATGCGCGGAGGCTTCGGGATGGCCCACGAACACGAGCACGTGCGGGTGGCGGTGATCGGCTCCGGATTCGGCGGGCTGGGCGCCGCCGTGCGGCTGCGCCGGGAGGGGATCACCGACTTCATCGTCCTCGAGAGGGCCGACAGCGTCGGCGGCACCTGGCGCGACAACAGCTATCCGGGGTGCGCCTGCGACGTGCCCTCCCACCTCTACTCCTTCTCCTTCGCCCCCAACCCCGAATGGCCGCGCACCTTCTCCGGGCAGCGCCACATCCGCGCCTACCTGGAGCACGTCGCCGACGTCTTCCGGCTCCGCCCGCACATCCGCTTCGACTCCGAGGTCAAGAAGATGACCTGGAACACGGAGCTGCTGCGCTGGGACATCGAGACGACCGCCGGGAACCTCTCCGCCGACGTCGTGGTCTCCGCGACCGGGCCGCTGTCCGACCCCAAGATCCCGGACATCCCGGGCCTGGAGTCCTTCCCCGGCAAGGTCTTCCACTCCGCCCGCTGGGACCACGACTACGACCTCGCCGGCAAGCGGGTCGCCATGGTCGGCACCGGCGCCTCCGCCATCCAGATCGTGCCGTCCATCCAGCCCGAGGTCTCCCGCCTCACCGTCTTCCAGCGCACCCCGCCGTGGGTGATGCCCCGCGTGGACCGCGCCATCAGCGGCGCGGAGCGCTCCCTGCACCGCGCGCTGCCGGTGACCACCCGGCTGCGCCGCGGACTGCTGTGGGGCATACGGGAGTTGCAGGTCCAGGCGTTCACCAAGCACCCGGGCGAACTGGGCTTCGTCGAGCAGCTGGCCAAGCGCAACATGGCCCGGGCCATCAAGGACCCGGCGCTGCGCGCCAAGCTCACCCCGGACTACCGCATCGGCTGCAAGCGGATCCTGCTGTCCAGCACGTACTACCCGGCACTCGCGCAGGACAACGTGGACGTCGTCGCCGGCGGGCTCAGCGAGATCCGCGGGTCCACCGTCGTCGCCGCCGACGGCACCGAGGCCGAGGTCGACGCGATCATCTTCGGTACGGGCTTCCACGTCACCGACATGCCCATCGCCGAGCGGGTCGTCGGCGCGGACGGCCGTACGCTCGCCGAGACCTGGAAGGACGGCATGGCCGCCCTGCGCGGCGCGTCCGCGGCCGGGTTCCCGAACTGGATGACGATCATCGGCCCCAACACCGGCCTCGGCAACTCCTCGATGATCCTGATGATCGAGTCCCAGCTGAACTACATGGCCGACTATCTACGGCAGTTGGACGTCCTCGGAGGCCGGGTCGCCCTCGACGCCCGCCCGAGCGCCGTGAACGCCTGGAACCGCAAGGTGCAGGAGCGCATGAAGCGCACCGTGTGGAACACCGGCGGCTGCACGAGCTGGTACCTGGACGCGAACGGCCGCAACACCACCGTCTGGCCGGGTACGACGACCGAGTTCCGGCGCGCCACGCGGCAGGTGGACCTCGCGGAGTACGCCGTCCTGCGGCCACCGGCCGCGAAGGTCTCCCCGGTCGACGAGGCCGCGGAGGTGACCGCGTGAGCCGCCTCGCCCACGTCGCCTCCGGCCCCTACGCCCCGCCTGTTCCCGCCCGCACCCTCACCGTCACCTCCGCGGACGGCGCCCGCCTGCATGCCGAGGTGCACGGCCCGGAGGGGGCGCCGGCCGTCGTCCTCGCGCACGGCTGGACCTGCTCGACCGCGTTCTGGGCGGCGCAGATCCGGGCTCTGTCCGCCGACCACCGTGTCATCGCCTACGACCAGCGGGGCCACGGCCGCAGCCCGGCGAGCGCGACATGCGGCACCGAAGCCCTCGCCGACGACCTCGAAGCCGTGCTGAAAGCCACCCTCGCGCCCGGCGAGCAGGCGGTGATCGCCGGGCACTCCATGGGCGGCATGACGGTGATGGCGGCGTCGACGCGCCCGGGGTTCCGCGAGCACGCGGCGGCCGTCCTGCTGTGCAGCACCGGCAGTTCCCGGCTGGTCGCGCGGTCCACGGTCGTACCGATCCGGGCCGGGCGGCTGCGGACCTGGCTGACGAAGCACATCCTCGGCTCGCGGGCCCCGCTCGGTCCGGTCACGCCGCTCGCGCTGCGGATCCTCAAGTACGGGACGATGGGCCCCGGTTCGGCGCCGCACATGGTCCAGGCGTGCGCCCGGATCGTGCACGCCTGCCCGCGCACCGCCCGCTACGCCTGGTCGCAGGTGCTGGATGCGCTCGATCTCGACCACGGCGTACGGGAGTTGAGGGTGCCCACCGAGATCGTCGCCGGCACCGCCGACCGGCTCACACCGCCGGTGCACGCGCGGGAGCTGGCCGCCGCGCTGCCGGAGTGCGTCGGCCTGACCGAGCTGCCCGGGATCGGCCACATGACGCCCGTGGAGGCGCCCGACCTGGTCACCGGGAAGATCCGCGCGCTGGTCGCCGCACACACGGGCGCGCACGTACACGCACACGCCGAGGTCGAGGAGAGCGCATGAGCAGGGTGAGTCTGGAGGGGCAGGTCGCGGTCGTCACGGGCGCCGCGCGGGGCGTCGGCGAGCTGCTCGCGCGCAAACTGTCCGCGCGCGGCGCGAAGGTCGCGCTGGTCGGTCTGGAACCCGACGCGCTCAAGCAGCTCTCGGAGCGGCTGCACGGCGAGAGCGCCCACTGGCACGCCGACGTCACCGACCACGAGGCGATGACGCGGGTCGCGGCGGAGGTCAGGGAGCGGTTCGGCAAGGTCGACATCGTGGTCGCCAACGCCGGTGTGGCGACCGGCGGTCCGTTCGTCGGCTCCGACCCGGAGTCCTGGCGGCGGGTGATCGAGGTGAACCTGATCGGATCGGCCGTCACCGGCCGGGCCTTCCTGCCCGCGCTCGTGGAGAGCCGGGGCTATCTGCTGCAGATCGCCTCGCTGGCGGCGATCACTGCGGCGCCGATGATGACGGCGTACTGCGCGTCCAAGTCCGGCGTGGAGGCGTACGCGCACAGCCTGCGTGCCGAAGTCGGCCACCAGGGCGTGCGGGTGGGCGTGGCGTACCTGTCGTGGACCGACACCGACATGGTGCGCGGGGCCGACCAGGACGACGTCATGCGGGAGTTGAGGCAGCGGCTGCCGTGGCCGTCCAACAAGACCTATCCGCTGGGCCCGGCGGTGGACCGGATCGTGGACGGCGTCGAGCGGCGGGCCGGGCACGTGTACGGGCAGTGGTGGCTGCGCGGGATGCAGGGCGTGCGCGGGTACCTGCCGGGGATCATCGGGACCGTGGGGCAGCGGGAGATGCGGCGGTTCGCGGACCGGCTGACGGGGATGCGCACCGGGCTGGTGGGCGCGGGCGGCGCCGCCGACGAACAACACCGGGCCACTGGTGCTACGCAGCGTCACTGATCGACATGCGCAGCGTCACCGCCCGTGTGAATCTGGTCGAGGTCGATCCCCTCACCCACTTGGGGATCCCCCTCACCCACACGGGAGTGAAACAGCATGGGTATGAAGGACAAGTTCCAGGACCAGGCCGAGCAGTGGCAGCAGCAGGGCAAGGAGCGCGCGCACGAGGGCCGCGAGAAGGCCGGCCAGCGCTCGTCCCAGCAGCGTGAGCGTGGGCGTCAGACCACCGACGACACCCACGACGAGATGGAGGACCGTCTCAACCAGGACTACGACCGGTAGTCGGTAGTCACTGAGGTTTGCTGCGCTCGGCCTCGGCCGGGAGGCGTGGGGCGCCCTGTGTGTCGGGGCGCCCCACGTTGCGCCTGCGGCGAGTTCGGCTACTCGTGACGCGGCGGCAGTTTCGGGCGGGTGCGGTCGGGGACGTTCTCGTAGCCGGGCGGGGTCGCGGGCGGGTTGGCGGCCATCAGGTCCAGGGCCAGTTCGATGGCGTCGTCCATTTCGACGTGGCGGCCCTCGGCCCAGTCCATGGGGGTGCGCAGGGACTCGATGTCCGGGCTGACGCCGTGGTTCTCCACGGACCAGCCGTAGGCGTCGAACCAGGCCGCGTTCATCGGCACCGTGATGACCGTGCCGTCGCCGAGGCGGTGCCGGCCGGTGATGCCGACCACGCCGCCCCAGGTGCGCTGCCCGACCACCGGCCCCAGCTTCAGCAGCTTGAAGGCCGCCGTGATCATGTCGCCGTCGGAGGAGGTCGCCTCGTCCGCGAGGGCCACTATCGGGCCCCGGGGCGCGTTGGAGGTGTACGACACCGGCTGGGCGTTGCGGGTGAGGTCCCAGCCGAGGATCGTCCGGGTCAGCTTCTCGATGACCAGTTCGCTGATGTGGCCGCCCGCGTTGCCGCGCACGTCGACGATGAGCGCCGGCCGGGAGATCTCCATGCGCACGTCCCGGTTGAACTGCGCCCAGCCGGAGCCGCCCAGGTCGGGGATGTGCAGATAGCCGCAGCGGCCTCCGCTCAACTCGCGCACCACCGCACGGCGTTTGGCCACCCAGTCCTGATAGCGCAGCGGCCGGTCGTCGATCAGCGGGACGACGGCGACCCGGCGCGGCGGCCCGTCGCCGTCGGGGGGCCCGAAGGTCAGCTCCACCGTCGTACCGCCGGAGCCGGCCAGCAGCGGATAAGGGCCCGTCACCGGGTCCACCGGGCGGCCGTCGACATGGGTCAGCACGGCGCCCTCGCGGATGCCCGCGCCGGCCAGCGGTGAACGGGCCCGGGAGTCGGAGGAGTCGCCGGGCAGGATCCGCCTGACCACCCAGCCGGCGTCGCGGTGCACGAGGTTGGCGCCGAGCAGGCCCTGCCAGCGCTGGTAGTGCGCGGGGCCCTCGTTGCGGCGGGCGGCGGCGACGTAGGCGTGGGAGGTGCCGAGCTCGCCGAGCACCTCGCGGAGCAGGTCGGCGAACTCGTCGGGGGAGGCGACCCGTTCGACCAGCGGGCGGTACTGGGCGAGAACGGCGTCCCAGTCGATGCCGCACATGTCCGGGTCCCAGTAGTAGGCGCGGATCAGCCGGCCGGCCTCCTCGTAGGACTGGCGCCACTCGGCGCCCGGGTCGACGACGTGCATGATCCGGCGCAGGTCGATCCAGGTCGTGGTGTCGCTGTCGCCGATCTCGGTGGACGGCACCGCGCGCAGGTCGCCCTCGTCGACGACGACCAGCCGGGTGCCGTCGCCGCTGATCGCGAACGAGTCGAGGTGGCCGACGAGTTCGGACTTCTTCGCCTTGGTGATGTTGAAGAACTCCAGCGTCGGCCGGCCGGTGATGTCGTCCGGGTTCACGAACGTCTCGCCCAGCGCGCCCGAGATCGGCCAGCGCAGCCAGACCAGGCCGCCGCCCGCGACCGGGCAGAGCGCCGAGTACTTGGAGGCGGTCACCGGGAACGGAGTGACCCGGCTCGCCAGCCCCTCCACCTCCACGGTCACCGCGCCCGCCTCGCCGGTCTCCTCGTCCTCCACGGGGTCCAGCCCGCCGGCCGCCGGGCGGCCCTCGGGGTTGAGCGCGAAGGGGGAGGGGGTGGCGGAGGACAGCGGGACGAGGTAGGGCTTGCAGCCCAGCGGGAAGGACAGGTCGCCGGTGTGCACGTCGTACACCGGGTCGAAGCCGCGCCAGGACAGGAACGCCAGATAGCGGCCGTCCCGGGTGAAGACGGGGTTCTCGTCCTCGAAGCGGCCGTCGGTGACGTCCACGATCAGCCGGTCCTTGATCCGGGCCACCTTGATCTGCCTGAGCGAGCGGCCGATGCCGGGGTGCGACCAGGTCAGCCACGCCCCGTCCGGGGAGAAGGCGAGGTCCCGCACGGGTCCGTTGTCGGACCGGACGAGTTCGGTGACGGTCCCGCCGGAGTGCTCGGGGTCCTCGGAGCTCTCGGCGTCCTCGGGCACGTCGAGCAGCAGCAGCCGGCCGTCGTGGGAGGCCAGGGCAAGCCGTTCGCCCTCGCAGTCGGAGGCCGTCTCCAGCACCCGGCCCAGCTGCCCGGAGGCGAGCCGGCGCGGTGGGTGGGGGCCGGTGGCGCGCGGCAGGTAGGTGATCTCGACGGCGTCCGGGCCGTCGGCGTCGGTGACGTAGGCGATCCGGCCGCTCGCGCCGAGCATCTCCGGGAGCCGGACGCGGACGCCCGGCGTGTCGGTGAGGGTGCGCGCGGGGCCGTCGCGGTGGGTCAGCCAGTACAGGGAGCCGCGTACGACGACGGCGCTGGCCCGGCCGGTCTCGTCGACGGAGAGGCCGTCCAGGTTCTGGGCGGCGGGCACCGGGTAGCGGCGGCGGCCCGCGCGCGGCCCGCTCAGCCGTACGTCGAGCCGGTGCGGCACAGAGTCGGGGGACAGGTCGTCGACCATCCACAGGTCGCCCGCGCACTGGTACACCACCCGCTGTCCGTCGCTGGCGGCGTGCCGGGCGTAGAAGGCGTCGTGGTCGGTGTGGCGGCGCAGGTCGGAGCCGTCGTGGGCGCACGAGTAGAGGTTGCCGACGCCCTCGTGGTCGGAGAGGAAGGCGATCCGGCCGCCGACGAACATGGGGCAGGCCAGATGGCCGTCGATGTCGGCGAGGAGCCGCTTTCCGTGCAGCCACAGCCGGCCCGTGGCGCCGCCCCGGTAGCGCTTCCAGGAGGCCGGTTCGTGCGGCGGGGTGCCGGTCAGCAGCAGGCTCTTGCGTTCACCGTCGAGGTCGGCGACCTGGAGGTCGGCGACCGGCCCCCAGGGCAGTTTGCGGCCGGGGGAGCCGTCGGTGTCGACCTTGTAGGCCCAGGTGAAGTACGAGAACGGCTCGCCGTGCGAGGTGACGGCGAGGATCTCGGTGTGGCCGTGCTCGTCGGGCGGGGCCCAGCCGCACACCTGGGTGTCGGTGCTGCCCCAGTACGACAGCTGCCGGCCCGGACCGCCGTCCACCGGCACGAGGTGGATCTCGGGCGCGAGGCTCCGCCAGCTCGTGTAGGCGATGTGGCGGCCGTCGGGGGAGAAGCGGGGGTGGCCGGTCTTGGTGCGGTCCACGGTGAGCCGCCAGGCACGCTCCGCTCCGTCGAGCGGCGCCAGCCAGAGGTCGTCCTCGGCCACGAAACACAGCAGATCGCCGCTGAGATGCGGCAGGCGCAGATAGCTCACCTCCCCCATGCTTCGCCCGCCCATCCAGCGCAGCAACTTGTGCCGTTTATGCGGATCCGACAGACGTGACCCACCACACGTACGAAACGGTTTCGTTTCGTTGAAGCGCTGCGCTACATTCGTTCCGTACGAAACCGTGTCGTTCGACAAGCGGAAAGGCGGGCGGGATGACCGAGGCGTCCAAGGGCGCGGCGGCAGCCGCTCCAGTGGAGCCGGTGCTCGCACCGGGGCGCCGGAGCCGGATCACGCCCGAGCGTGAGGCCGAGTTGTACGAGGCCGTGCTCGACCTGCTCCGCGAGGTCGGCTACGACGCCCTCACCATGGACGCCGTCGCCGCCCGGACCCGGTCCAGCAAGGCCACGCTCTACCGCCAGTGGGGCGGCAAGGCCGAGCTGGTCGTCAGGGCCGTCCGGCACAGCAAGCCCGGACAGCTGGACCAGATCGACACCGGGTCGCTCCGCAGCGACCTGCACGCCCTGGTCTCCCGCGAGGACGACTGCGGCATGGCACAGAACTCCGCGCTGATGCGGGGCCTGGCCATGGCGATGCACAGCAACGACGACCTCCGGCAGGCGTTCCGGGAACAGCTCATCGAGCCGGAGATGGCCGAGTTCCAGCGGCTGTTGCGGCGCGCCGTCGACCGGGGCGAGATCCGCGAGGACTGTCCCGCGCTGGACTTCGTGGTGCACATGCTGGCCGGCGGGTTCGTCGTCCGCGCGCTGATCGAGGACCAGCCGCCGACCCAGGCCTTCCTTCGTTCCTACATCGACGCCGTGGTCCTCCCCGCCCTCGGCGCGCCCACCGTCTGACACCTCTCCCGAGACCTCCCCAGCAAGCCCACCTTCTGACGTCTCCGCTCACGTCGTCGGGCTGATCACCCCTGCCCAGTTCCACCCCAACGACCTGACCGGGAGTACGCCCACGTGGCCACGTTCCTGTACAAACTAGGACGCCTCGCCTTCAGGCGACGGCACTTCGTCGCGCTGATCTGGGTGGCGCTGCTGACGCTCGCCGGCGTCGGCGCCGCCTCCGCGCCCCCCGCGGGCAACAGCTCCTTCTCCATCCCCGGCACCGAGGCGCAGAAGGCCTTCGACCTGCTGGAGCAGCGGTTCCCGGGCGCGAGCGCCGACGGGGCCACCGCCCGGGTGGTGTTCAAGGCGCCGGGCGGCGAGAAGATGACGGACGCCGGCAACAAGGCGACCGTGAACAAGACGGTCAAGGAGCTCTCCCACGGCTCCGAGGTCGCCTCCGTCGCCGACCCCTACACCGGACACGCCGTCAGCAAGGACGGCACCATCGCCTACGCCTCGGTGAAGTACAAGGTCTCCGGCATGGAGCTGGAGGACTCCTCGCGCACCGCCCTGGAGGACGCCGCGAAGGACGCGCGGGACGCCGGGCTGACCGTGGAGATCGGCGGTGACGCGCTGAGCGCCGCGCCCGAGACCGGCGCCACCGAGGTCATCGGCATCGCCATCGCCGCCGTCGTGCTCGTCATCACCTTCGGCTCGCTGCTCGCCGCCGGGCTGCCGCTGCTGACCGCGATCATCGGCGTGGGCATCGGCGTCTCGACGGTCACCGCCCTCGCCCACGCTCTCGACCTGGGCACCACCACCTCCACCCTGGCCACGATGATCGGCCTCGCGGTCGGCATCGACTACGCGCTGTTCATCGTCTCCCGCTACCGCGCCGAACTCGCCGAGGGCCGCGAGCGCGAGGAGGCGGCCGGCCGGGCCGTCGGCACAGCGGGTTCGGCGGTGGTCTTCGCGGGCCTCACCGTCGTCATCGCCCTGGTCGGACTGTCCGTCGTCAACATCCCGATGCTGACCAAGATGGGCATCGCGGCGGCCGGCACGGTCGTCGTCGCCGTCCTCATCGCGCTGACGATGATCCCGGCACTGCTCGGCTACGCGGGCCGCAGGGTCAAGCCGGCCGGCCAGAAGAGCAGGCTGCTGGGCGGCGCCCGCGCCGCGAAGAAGGCGGCCCGGCCCAACATGGGCACCCGCTGGGCGAGTTTCGTCGTCCGCCGTCCCGTCGCCGTGCTGCTGCTCGGCGTGATCGGCCTGGGCGCCGCCGCCGTCCCCGCCGCCTCCCTCGAACTGGGCCTGCCCGACGACGGCTCCCAGCCCGTCTCCACCACCCAGCGCCGCGCCTACGACCTGCTCTCGGAGGGCTTCGGCCCCGGCTTCAACGGCCCGTTGATGGTCGTGGTCGACGCGAAGAAGAGCGACGACCCGAAGGCCGCCTTCACCCGGGTGACCGACGACATCAAGGGCCTGAAGGACGTCGTCACGGTCACCCCGGCGCAGCCGAACAAGGCGGGCGACACCGCGACCGTCACCGTGATCCCGAACTCCAAGCCGTCCTCGACCACCACCGAGGACCTGGTGCACGCCATCCGCGACGCGGGCTCCGGGATCAAGGCCAAGACGGACGCCGAGGTCCTGGTCACCGGCTCGACGGCGATGAACATCGACGTCTCGCAGAAGCTGAACGACGCCCTCTTCCCGTACCTGGCCCTGGTGGTGGGCCTGGCCTTCCTGCTGCTGATCGTGGTCTTCCGCTCGCTCCTGGTCCCGCTGAAGGCGGCGCTCGGCTTCCTGCTGAGCGTGCTGGCGGCGCTGGGCGCGGTGGTCGCGGTCTTCCAGTGGGGCTGGCTGTCCGGCCTGATGGGCGTGGAGGAGACCGGCCCGGTCATGTCGATGATGCCGATCTTCATGGTGGGCGTCGTCTTCGGCCTGGCGATGGACTACGAGGTCTTCCTCGTGACCCGGATGCGCGAGGCCTACGTCCACGACGAGAAGCCGGGCCAGGCGATCGTGACGGGCTTCCGGCACGGCGCTCGCGTCGTCACGGCCGCCGCGGTCATCATGATCGCCGTCTTCTCCGGCTTCATCGGCTCCAGCGAGTCGATGATCAAGATGATCGGCTTCGGCCTGGCGATCGCGGTCTTCTTCGACGCCTTCATCGTCCGCATGGCCGTCGTCCCGGCGGTCCTGGCGCTGCTGGGCCGCAGGGCCTGGTGGCTGCCGAAGTGGCTGGACCGGGTCCTGCCGAACGTGGACGTGGAGGGCGAGGGCCTGCGCACGGAGCCGGGCTCCGGGCCCAAGGACCTCGACGAGGACAGGGAGTTGGTCCGCGTCTGACGCGGACGGCTCTTCGCCGACCGGCCGGTGAGGGTGCCCGTGGGGACGGGGCTGCACCCTCACCGGCCTTCGCCTCACCGGCCTTCGCCGCACGTGCCCTCGCCCCGCCGGGGGGAATTCGCTCGTGACCCGTGCGGCCGGCGGGCTAGCCTGCCCGGCATGACGACGACTGCCACCACCGACGCCGGAGGATCAGGAGCTCACCCCAGGTTCGTCGAGGCGTTGCGGGAGATGGGGATCGGGGAGCTGGCCGGTGAGGTGCGCCGGTTTCCCGAGGCCACTCGGACCGCCGTCGAGGCCGCCGCGGCCGTGGGGTGCGAGCTGAGCCAGATCTGCAAGTCGCTGGTCTTCGATGTGGACGGCGAGCCGGTGCTGGTGCTCATGGACGGCGGCTCCCGGGTGGACGTCGAGCGCGTCCGCGAGGAACTGGGCGCGGGCAAGGTCAGCCGCGCCAAGGCCGATGTCGTACGGGAGACCACCGGGTATGCCATCGGGGGCGTGCCGCCGTTCGGGCACCGTACCCGCACCCGGGTGCTCGCCGACCGGGGGCTGCTCGGCCACGACGTCGTCTGGGCGGCGGCCGGCACTCCGTACACCGTCTTCCCGATGGAGCCGAAGGAGCTCGTCGCCCACGCCGGCGGCACGCTCGTGGACGTGCGCGAGCGCACTGCGTGACGCCGCTGGTCACGGCGGCCGTGCTGGTGGCCGCGGTCACGCATGCCTGCTGGAACGCGCTCGCGCACAGGATCCCGGACAAGCTCGTCGGGTTCACCCTGATCTCCGGCGGCGGGCTGCTGATCGGCGCCGTCCTGGCCGCGTTCACCGCCGTGCCGGCGGCGGGCGCCTGGCCGTACCTGTGCGCGTCGGCCGCCATCCACATCGTGTACTACGCACTGCTGATGACGTCGTTCCGGCTCGGTGACTTCGGGCAGGCGTATCCGATCGCGCGCGGCACGGCACCGCTCGTCGTCACGGTGCTGGCCGCCGTCTTCGCGCACGAGGTGCCCGACCGCTGGGTCGCGGCGGGCATCGCGCTGTCGTGCGCGGGGCTGACCGGGGTCGCGCTGTGGGGGCTGCGCGGACGGCGGCCGAACTGGGCGGCGGTCGGGGCCGCGCTGGCCACCGGGCTGTCGATCGCGGCGTACACGGTCGTCGACGGCCTCGGCGTCCGCGCCTCCGGCACACCCCTCGGCTACATCGCCTGGCTGATGGCGGTCCAGGGCCTGGTCATCCCGGCGTACGCCGTCCACCGCCTGCGCCCCCGGACGGTCGCCGCGCTGCGTCCCCACGCCGCGCTCGGCCTGCTCGGTGCCGTCCTGTCCGTCACGGCGTACGGCCTCGTCCTGTGGGCGCAGACCAGGGCGGACCTCGCCCCCGTCTCGGCGCTGCGGGAGTCCTCCATCCTCGTCGGCGCCGCCATCGGCGCCCTCTTCTTCAAGGAGCGCTTCGGCGCCCCTCGCCTGGCGGCCGCCGGGCTGCTGGTCGTCGGCATCGGGCTGATGCTGCACGCGGGTTAGGGCCGGCTGCCGCCTGGGGCCAGGGCCCGGTCGCCGCCCGCGGGTTGGGGCTGATGCTGCGTGTCGGCGGCGAAAGGAGCACCCTGGAAGGAGGTGTTCCGGAGGTGATGGTCATGATGATGACTGCCGTGGGATGGCACGTCGAGCTCGAGTTCCAGGAGGACGACCAGCACACGCGGGCGGCGGCTCTGGTGCGACTGCCCGACGGCAGCGAGGTCCGGTCGCACGGGCGGGCAAGCAGGCACCGCACCGATTCCAATCAGCCACGCGTCGGCGAGGAGATCGCCGGGGCACGCGCGCTGAACGAGCTGGCCATGGAGCTTCTCACCAAAGCGCACGAGGAGATCGACCAGGCGTCGGGCCGCACGTCCCAGCCGATCCACATCTGAAGACCCTGCTGGGGCCCCGCTGAAAGCCCTGCGTCCGGTTCCGGCGCCGTGCCTACGCCAGTGACGCCCGCACGGCCCGTACCAGCGCCTGGGCCCTCGGGTCCGCCGTCACACTGGTGCGGAAGCCGTTGGTGACATAGCCGAAGGCGATGCCCGACTCCGGGTCGGCGAAGCCGAGCGCGCCGCCGCGGCCCGGGTGGCCGAAGGAGCCCGGCGCGAGCAGCGGGGACGCGCTGCCGTGCAGCATGTAGCCGAGGCCGAAGCGGGTGGGGACGACGAGGACGCGGTCCGGGCCCGCCGAGGCCTCCGCGCGGGCGCGGGCCGCCGTCTCCGGCGTGAACAGGCGTACCCCGCCGTCCACTTCGCCGATGAGCGAGGCGTAGAAGCGGGCCAGGCCCTCGGCCGTCGCGATGCCGTTGGAGGCGGGCAGGACGGCCGCCTTGTACGCGGGGTCGTTCTCGTCGGGCTGCGGGGTGATCGCGCCGAAGGCGCGGCGGGTGAGGGAGTACGGGTCGGCGTAGGCCTCGGCGACCGCACGCCGGGGGCGGGTCCGCAGTGCGCCGCTCTCGGTGGCCGGGGGCTCGACGCGCCCCACCCGGCCCACGCGCGGCGCCTCGCCCTCCGGCAGGCCGACCCACAGGTCCGCGCCGACCGGCCCGGCTATCTCGTCCGCGATCCACTGGCCGATCGTGCGGCCGGTGACCCTGAGCACCAGCTCGCCCGTCAGCCAGCTGTACGTCTGCGCGTGGTAGCCGTGGTCCGCGCCCGGCTCCCACACGGGCGCCTGGGCCGCCACCGCCTCCGCGCCGAGCACCGGATCGGCGGCCTGCGCGGGCGTGAGCGGCCGGTCCAGCACGGGCACGCCCGCCCGGTGGGCCAGGAGGTGCCACACCAGCGTCCGCTCCTTGCCGGCCGCCTTGTACTCGGGCCAGTAGGTGCCCACCGGGGCGTCCAGGTCCAGCTCCCCGCGCTGGTGCAGCAGCAGGAGCACGGCGGCGGCGACGCCCTTGGTCGCCGAGCGCAGGATCTGCGCGGTGCCCCGCTCCCAGGGCGCCGCACCGCCGGCCGGACCACCCGCGGTACCGTCCGCCGTGCCGTCGGCGACGGCGTCCACGTCCCGGGTCCCGGCCCACAGGTCGACGACCTTGTGCCCGTCCCGGTACACCGCGACCGCCGCGCCCCGCTCGCCCCGCGCGGTGAAGTTCCCCGCGAACGCGTCCCTGACCGGCTCGAAGCCCTCGGCCACCGCACCGTTCACGTCCACGTCCGCACTCCTGTCGCTGTCGCTCGCCACTTGCCGCTCGGCGCTCGTATCCGTCCATCACCTGCGACAGTGAGTGCAACACAGGCGTGCCGCCTGCGATTCCTCGGGGGTCAGGTCCTCGCCGTCACCGAGCGCGGGTCGAAGCCGAACGGCAGTTCAAGGCGGTGGGCGCCCATCAGCGCGTCGTCGGAGAGCAGCTCGCCCGTCGGGCCGTCCGCCGCGATCACCCCGTCGCTCAGGATCAGCGAGCGCGGGCACAGCTCCAGCGCGTACGGCAGGTCGTGGGTGACCATGAGCACCGTCACGTCCAGCGAGCGCAGGATGTCGGCGAGTTCGCGGCGCGAGGCCGGGTCGAGGTTGGACGACGGCTCGTCCAGGACCAGGATCTCCGGTTCCATGGCGAGCACCGTCGCCACGGCCACCCGGCGGCGCTGGCCGAAGGAGAGGTGGTGCGGCGGGCGGTCGGCGAAGTCCTGCATGCCGACCCGCTCCAGGGCCGAACGCACCCGCCGCTCGAGCTCCGGTCCCTTCAGGCCGGCCGCCGCCGGTCCGAACGCCACGTCCTCCCGCACCGTCGGCATGAACAGCTGGTCGTCCGGGTCCTGGAAGACGATGCCGACCTTCTGCCGGATCTCGGCCATGTGCCGCTTGCCGACCGGCAGCCCGGCCACCGTCACCGTGCCCGTCCCGCCCCCGAGGATGCCGTTGAGATGCAGGACGAGGGTCGTCTTCCCGGCGCCGTTCGGGCCGAGCAGGGCCACCCGCTCCCCGCGCGCGATGGAGAAGTCGACGCCGAACAGGGCCTGGTGCCCGTCGGGGTAGGCGAAGGCGAGGCCGGAGACCTCGAGAGAAGGCACAGTCACAGGACCCATCCCAGCAGACAGACGACGAGCGCGGCACAGGGGAGGGCGAGGGCGTACGACCACTGCGCCCGTGAGGCGGTCACCTCGTCGATGACCGGCATCGAACCGGCGTAGCCGCGGCTCACCATGGCCAAATGCACCCGCTCCCCGCGCTCGTAGGAGCGGATGAACAGCGCGCCCGCGGACTTGGCGAGCACCCCCCAGTGCCGGATGCCGCGCGCCTCGAAACCGCGCGACTCCCGGGCGATCCGCATGCGCCGCATCTCGTCGGTGATCACATCGCCGTAGCGGATCATGAAGGAGGCGATCTGGACCAGCAGCGGGGGCAGCTTCAGGCGCTGCAGGCCCAGCAGCAGCTCGCGCAGCTCGGTCGTGCTCGCCAGCAGCACGGACGCGGCGACCCCGAGCGTGCCCTTGGCGAGCACGTTCCACGCGCCCCACAGACCGCTCACGCTCAGGGACATGCCGAGGACGTCGACCCGTTCGCCCTCCGCCACGAACGGCATCAGCACGGCGAAGGCGACGAACGGGATCTCGATCAGCAGCCGTCCGAGCAGGAAACCGGCGGGCACGCGCGCCACGGACGCGACGACCGCGAGCAGCACGGCGTACAGCGCGAAGGCCCACATCGCCTCGCGCGGGGTCGACACCACGACCACGACGAAGGCGAAGGCCGCGGCGAGCTTCGTGTGCGGCGGCAGCGCGTGCACGGGCGAGTGCCCGTGCCGGTACAGCCGGTGTGCGTGCCCGGCCCCCATCAGGCGGCCTGCGAAGAGGGACGGGAGGAGGCGGCCGTACGGCGCCTGCGCACCACCCAGAAGACGGTGCTGCCCACGACGACGGTGGAGCCGACGCCGATCACGCCCGCGAGCCCGCCGGACAGCCGGGCGTCGGAGACGTCCTTCACGCCGTAGCCGGCGAGCGGGGAGTCGGCGGAGGTGTGCCGCTCCTCCTTCTTGTCGATGCCGTGGTCGTGGGCGACCTTCTCCAGGCCGTCGGGGCTGGCCGAGGCGTAGAAGCTGACGAAGCCGGCGAGGACGAGCGAGGTGACCAGGCCGGTGATCCACAGCTTGCGGTGCGAGCGCGCCGCTGTCGGGACGGGCGCGGGCTCGGCGGCGGGGGCGTCTACCAGCTCGCCGTTCACCCGCAGCTTCAGCCGTTGTTGCAGCCCGCGCGCGCCGTACACCAGGTCCGGCCGTACGGCGATGACGGCGCCGACGGTCAGAGCGGTGATCGCGGCCTCGCCGATGCCGATGAGGACGTGCACGCCGATCATCGCGGTGGCGACCTTGCCGATCGACACGTCGGTGGTGCCGCCGACCGCGTAGATCAGCGTGAAGACGACGGCGGCGGCAGGGACGGAGAGGAGCGCGGCGGCGAAGGAGGCGACGGTGACCGAGCGGCGGCGGCGCGGCAGCACCTTAACCAGGCCGCGGAAGACGGCGTACGCCACGACCGTCGTGGTGATCGCCATGTCGGTGATGTTGACGCCGAGCGCGGTCAGCCCGCCGTCGGCGAAGAGGATGCCCTGCATGAGCAGGACGACGGAGACGCACAGGACCCCCGTGTAGGGGCCCACGAGTATCGCGGCGAGCGCCCCGCCCAGGAGGTGGCCGCTGGTGCCGGCCGCGACGGGGAAGTTGAGCATCTGCACCGCGAAGATGAACGCGGCGACCAGGCCGGCCAGCGGTGCGGTGCGCTCGTCGAGCTCCCGGCGCGCGCCGCGCAGGCTCACCGCGAGGGCACCGGCGGCGACCACTCCGGCGGCGGCGGACGTAGGGGCGTTGATGAATCCGTCAGGCACATGCACCGTTCGATGATAGTGGCTTGTTGCGAACTGGTTGCAAGAGCGAGGAGGTCGTCATCACAGTCGCCACCACATCTGAGCGGCCGGCCGCCAGGATGTGTAAATCAGAAAATATGGGACATTGGTAACAAAACGGAAAAGTAGTTGCCGGGTAGGTCACCGAGTGTGAGGGGCCGTCTGATGCCTGTAGTCGAACAGTACGCGCGAGCCCACATAGTCACCGATGACAACTCCGTGGACGAGCACGGCGCCGTCCCGGTCGCTCTGCGCTACGACCCGGAGAACGACCCGCACTCGGTGAGGATCGCGCTGCCCGGCCCGCACGAGTGGAGGTTCCCCCGGTCGCTGCTCGAACAGGGGCTGCGCGCCCCCGTCGGCAGCGGACCGGTGCGGGTGTGGCCCTGCGGCCGGGTGCAGGCCGTGGTCGAGTTCCACTCCGCGCAGGGCGTCTCGGTGGTGGAGTTCGAGACCAGGACGCTGCTGAGATTCCTGCGGCGCACCTACACGGCCGCCGCGGCGACCAGCAGGGCCATGGTCCACCACTGAACGGACCTCGCTCGCTCAGCCGCCCATCTTCAGCAGAGCCGCCACGATCGGCCCCGCGGTGTCGCCGCCGTGGCCGCCCGCCTGGACGACGCCCGCCGCCGCGAGATCACCACGGTAGGCGGTGAACCAGCCGTTCGGCATCTTCTGGCCGTCGACCTCGGCGGAGCCGGTTTTGGCGCCGACGTCGCCGCCGACCCCGGACATCGCCTTGGCCGCCGTGCCGTACGCCGCGGTGTACGCCATGACGTCCTTCAGCTGCGCCCGGGTCTTCGACGACATCGTGCGCGAGGCCTTCGCCAGCGTGCGATGGTCCACCGAGGGGTCCACCAGGTACGGCTGGTGGAAGACGCCCGCCTGCACCGTCGCCGACACCGACGCCATGTTCAGCGGGTTCATGCGCACCCCGCCCTGCCCGATCAGCGAGGCGCCCATCTGCGCGCCGCTCTGCACCGGGACGGCGCCGTCGAACGACGGCACGCCGATGGCCCAGTTGTTCAGGCCGAGGCCGTAGACCTGCTGGGCCTCCTTCGTCAGGTCGCTGTTGGACAGCTTCGGCGCGAAATCGATGAAGGCGTTGTTGCAGGAGGCCCCGAAGCTCAACTTGAAGCTGCCCTTCTTGATCTCGGAGTCGGCGTCGTTGTGGAACGTCCAGCCGGCGAGCTTGTACGTCTTGGGGCAGGGGTGCGAGGCGTCCGGGGTGACGAGCCCCTTCTCGAACAGCATCGTCGAGGTCACGATCTTCATCGTGGAGCCGGGCGCGAGGGAGCCCTGGAAGGCGGTGTTGAAGCCGTGGCCGGTGTTCGCCACGGCGAGGATCTCACCCGTCGACGGGCGCATCACGACCACCGACGCCCGCTTCTGCTCGGACACCTGCTCCTCGGCGGCGGCCTGGAGGCTGGGGCTCAGCGTCGTCTTCACCGTGCCCGGGGTGCCCTTGCTCAGCTCGGCCAGCGTCTTGTCGGGCAGCTCCGCCTTCTTCGACGCGGTGCCGCGCACCACACGCAGTTCGACGCCCGCCTTGCCGCCGGCCGTCTTGCCGTACTTGTCGCGCAGCCCGTCCAGCACCGTGCCCAGCGACGGGTACTTGGCGGCGGTCAGCTCGCCGCCGTTCCGGTCCAGGGCCTTGACCGGAGGGGTGCCGGACTCGCCGGTGACCAGCCTGTCGCCGTCCTTGAGGTCGGGGTGGACGACGGAGGCGTGCCAGTCGACCACCGGTGCGCCGTCGGTGGCGCGGCGCACGACGGTGAGCGCGCTGTCGTACGACAGCGGCTTGCTCAGGCCCTTGTACGACACCGTCGCCTTGACGTGGAAGGGGACCTTGCCGCCGCTGGGGGTGCCCTCGGTCAGCGTGACGTCCTTGAGGTACGCGTCCTTGGCGTAACCGATGAGCAGGGCGCCGGCCGCGGCGGAGTCGCTGGTCGTGGCCGCCGCCTCGGTCGGCCTGCCCTGCTGCCAGGCCGACAGGAAGCGCCCGGCCGTGGTCTGCACCTCGGCCGCCGACAGGGGGCCGGTGGGCACCTTCCGGTGGCCGCTCGCCGACGTGGTCCGGGTCTGGTCCTCGGCCGCGGCACCACCGCCGTACAGCGCGTACGCACCGACACCGGCGCCGACGGCGACCACGGCGATCACACTGCCGACCACGGCCGGACTCGTCTTCCGTCGCTCGGCGACGCGCCTTCTCTTCCCCACTGCCTTCCGTCCTTTGCGATCCCCAGGCCCCCGCCGCCCGCGCTGCTCTTGCCGTCTTCGGCGCACCCACGCACCCAACGACGGCACCTACCCTAGAGTCCCGCCCTGTGCGGGTGACTTCGGCCACCCGTCCGTAGCCAAGCTGCGACAAAGCCGGGCCGCCCGGCTCAGCCGCCCGCGCGCAGCACCGCCGCCACGATCGGGCCGGCCGCGTCACCGCCGTGGCCGCCCTCCTGGGTCATGGCGGCGGCCGCCACGTCGTTCCGGTACCCGGTGAACCAGCTGTTGGACTTCGCCTGCCCGTCGACCTCGGCGGAGCCGGTCTTCGCCCCGATGCTGCCGCTCAGCCCGGACATCGCGACGGCCGCGGTGCCGCTGGTGGCGGTGCGGTTCATCATCCGCCGCAGCTGGGCGACCGTGCTCGCCGAAAGGCCCCGGGCCGTGGCGAGTTCACGGTCGTCGAGCTTCGGGGAGACGAGGACCGGCTGACGGAACCGGCCCGTCATCGCGGTGGCCGTCACCGACGCCATGTTCAGCGGGCTCATCTGCACCTGGCCCTGCCCGATCATGTTGGCCGCCTGGTCCGGGCCGGTGACGGCGGGCACCGAGCCGTCGAAGGAGGGGATGCCGCTCTTCCAGTTGTCCCGGCCGAGACCGAAGCGGTCCTGGGCCTCCCTGGTCAGGGCGTCCGACCCGGCCCGGTGCGCGAGGTCGTCGGTGAGCTTGACGAAGGCCGTGTTGCAGGAGCGCGCGAAGCTGTCGGAGAGGGTGGCGTGCTCGTCGGCGGTGAGGCCCTTGAGGTTGTGGAAGGTCTGGCTCTGCCACACCGCATCCGGAGGGCAGGGGGCAGGCCCGTTGGCCGTGGTGACCCCGTTGTCGATGAGGGCGGCGGCACTGATGATCTTCATCGTGGAGCCGGGGGCGAGACGCCCCAGGAACGCCGCGTTGAAGGCGTCCTCGCGGTGGTTGGCCACCGCCAGCACCTCACCCGTGGACGCCTTCACGGCCACGACCGAGGACTCGGTGAACCGTTGCACGGCCTGCTCGGCCGCCGCCTGCGCGCTCGCGCTGAGCGTGGTGCGCAGCTTGCCCGCCCGGCCCTTGGCGAGGGTGACGATCGGGGTCTCGGCGGCATTGGTGTCGGCGTGACGGATGCTCAGCTCGATGGAGGGCGTACCGCCCGCCTGGTCGCCGTACTTCGCGCGCAGCTCGTCCAGGATCGGCCCGAGGGAGGGGTACTTCTCCTTCGTCAGCACGGCGCCGTTGCGGTCGACGGCCTCGATCGGCGGCGCGGCCGACGCGCCCGTGACCAGCGTGTCGCCCTTCTTCAGCTCGGGGTACACCAGAGCCGGCTGCCAGTCGACCAGCGGCCGGTGGGTGTTGGTGCCGCGCACGATGCTCAGGCTGCTGCGGTAGGCCAGCGGTTCGGACTTCCCGTCGTAGGAGACGGTCGCCTCGACCGAGAAGGGAACGGTGGTGCCGGTGGCCTGCTGGGGCGTGATCTTCACATCGGTGATGTGCGCGTCGCCGCCGTAGGACGTGAGCAGTTCCTGGGCCGCATCGGGGAAGTTCGTGTACGAGGCGGCCGTCGCCGCGTCGCCCTTCTCCCACGCGGTGAAGAACTTCGCCGACGCCTCCTTCACCTCGTCCCCGTCCAGGGGCCCGGTCTTCACGGGGGCGGCCCCACTCCCGGCGGTGGTGGTCCCGTTCAGCGCGGACACGAAGTTGTAACCCCCGTACACCGCGCCGCCCACCAGCACGACGCACACACCGCTGACTATGGCGGCCTTGGCCCCCTTGCGCATGAGAGCGCTCCCTCCCCGTTTCCTCCCCCGCACTGTAAGTGGCGTGCGGGGAAACTGTGAGGGCTGTTTCCGGATGTTGTCCTAAGAGAGATCAGCCCGCTGACTCACACCCAGGTGTCCAGCCACATCCGTGAACGCCAGGAGTCGATCGGGATGGCGGTGCCCGTGTAGAGGGGATCATCAGCCTCCAATGGCTGCCGGGCCGAGGCCTCGGGACGAGAGAGCGGGACGGCGGATCTTGACGTGTCGGGTAGGAGGCCCAAATTCCCCCAGGTGTCCCCCAGTAGCGGCAGAGGCAGAAAGAACCGCAGGCCATGCATGGCGGACGGAGCCCGCTGTAAATCTGCCGCGGTGCCCTGGCTGGGCCGTCCCCGGGCCGTCCGAGGGCGGCCAGCAGCGACGGCTGACGACCGACAACGACCGGGAGGGCGCGGCAATCGGCCGCGCCCTCCCAGCGTGTCTGCCCAGCTAGACCCACGTATCCAGCCACATCCGTGAACGCCAGGAGTCGATCGGGATGGCCGTGCCCGTGTAGAGCGGCCAGAAGTAGATGAAGTTCCAGGCGATCAGGAGGACCAGGACGCCCGCGCCGGTGGTGCCGATGACGCGGCGGGTGTCCGTGGAGCCGGGTGGGCCGATGATCGCGCCGATCAGCATGGTGACGGCCAGGCACAGGAACGGCACGAAGACGATCGTGTAGAAGAAGAAGATCGTCCGCTCCTGGTAGTTGAACCAGGGCAGCCAGCCGGCCGCGATGCCGCAGGCGATCGCGCCGGCCCGCCAGTCGCGGCGGAAGAACCAGCGCCACAGGACGTACACGAGCGCGGCGCAGGCCGCCCACCACAGCACCGGCGTGCCGAGCGCGAGGACCTCGCGGGCGCACTTGTCGCCGGCGTCGGACGGGCAGCCCGCCGTGCCGGGCGAGGGGGACTCGTAGAAGTACGACACCGGACGGGCGTCGACGATCCAGCTCCACGGGTTCGACTGGTACGTGTGCGGCGAGGACAGGCCGACGTTGAACTTGTAGACCTCGTGCTCGTAGTGCCACAGGCTGCGCCACCAGTCGGGCATCAGCCAGCTCCAGTGGCTGCGCCTGCCGTCGGTCGCCGCCCAGTTGCGGAAGTAGCCGCCGGTGCCGTCCGCCGGGGAGAGGATCCAGCCGGTCCACGACAGCAGGTAGGTGAGGAGCGCCACCGGCACCGTGGCCAGGAAGGCGAACCCCACGTCGTACTTGAGCACCGCCACGTACGGGTGGCGGGCACCGGCGACCTTGCGGGTGCCGACGTCCCACAGCACCGTCATCACACCGAAGGCGATGAGGAAGAACAGACCGTTCCACTTGGTGCCGATCGCCAGGCCCAGCAGCAGGCCCGCCAGCCAGCGCCAGGGGCGCCACATCATCCAGAAGGTGTCGGCCGTGTGGGCGTCGGGGCGCACCCGGCCGTCCGCGTCGGCCGGGAGCGCGGCGGCGAGTCTCGCGCGCGCCCGGTCCCGGTCGATGAGCAGACAGGCGAACGCGGCCAGCACGAAGAACATCAGCACGCCGTCGAGCAGCGAGGTGCGGCTCATCACGAAGGCCAGCCCGTCCACCGCCATCAGCGTGCCCGCCAGGCAGCCGAGGAAGGTGGAGCGGAACAGCCGGCGGCCGACCCGGCACAGGATCAGCACGGAGAGCGTGCCGAGCAGCGCCGTCATGAAGCGCCAGCCGAACGGGTTGAACCCGAACATCAGCTCGCCCAGGCCGATCACGTACTTGCCGACCGGCGGGTGCACCACGTACGCCGCGTCGGAGGGCAGCGTCACATGGCCGCCGGTGCTCAGGATCAGGTCGTTGGCGTTCTTGTCCCAGTTGACCTCGAAGCCGCGGTGGACGATCGCCCACGCGTCCTTGGCGTAGTACGTCTCGTCGAATATCACCGCCTTCGGGCTGCCCAGGTGCCAGAACCGCAGCACGCCCGCCAGCAGTGTGACCAGCAGCGGCCCGCCCCAGCCCGACCAGCGCTCGAGGCGGTCGGCGAGCGTGTGCGGCACCCCGAGGGCCGCCCACAGCCGCGTGCCCGGCCGGGTGTACGGCGGCACCAGCCGGTCGCGTACGTCACTGGCGGGGCCCGCCGGGGCCGCCGCGTAGCCGAAGCGGCGCAGCCGCCACTGCCACGACGGCCGCTGGTCGTGGGGGGCCAGGTCCTGCCGGGGGTCCGTGGAGGACGCGGTACTGGTCACCGCGCCATCGTAGGGAACGGCGCTGTGTGAGTCCCGTGCATGGGCGGTACCGGGGGGTATGCGTCTGCTTCCCGGCCCGTGAACGGCCTCGCGGCGACGCTCGGGGCGGGACGTACGCGGAGGCTTGAGAGGATGGGGGGTGTGAGTGGAACCCTAGTTTTGGCCGGCACCCCCATCGGCGACGTCCAGGACGCGCCGCCCCGGCTCGCCGAGGAACTGTCGGGCGCGGACGTGGTCGCCGCGGAGGACACCCGGCGGCTGCGCCGGCTCGCGCAGGCGCTCGGCGTGACACCGCGCGGGCGGATCGTGTCGTACTTCGAGGGCAACGAGTCCGCCCGGACGCCGGAGCTGGTCGAGGAGCTGCTCGGCGGAGCGCGGGTGCTGCTGGTGACGGACGCGGGCATGCCGTCGGTGTCGGACCCCGGCTACCGGCTGGTCGCGGCGGCCGTGGCCAAGGACGTGCGGGTGACCGCCGTGCCCGGGCCGTCCGCCGTGCTCACCGCGCTGGCGCTGTCCGGCCTGCCGGTCGACCGGTTCTGCTTCGAGGGGTTCCTGCCGCGCAAGGCGGGCGAGCGGCTCTCCCGGCTGCGGGAGGTCGCCGACGAGCGGCGCACCCTGGTCTACTTCGAGGCCCCGCACCGGCTCGACGACACCCTGGCGGCGATGGCCGAGGTGTTCGGCTCCGGGCGGCGGGCCGCCGTGTGCCGCGAGCTGACCAAGACCTACGAGGAGGTCAGGCGCGGCGGACTGGGCGAGCTGGCCGCGTGGGCCGCGGAGGGGGTGCGCGGCGAGATCACGGTGGTGGTCGAGGGGGCGCCGGAGAAGGGGCCGGAGGAGATCGGTCCCGAGGAGCTGGTGCGGCGGGTACGGGTCCGCGAGGAGGCCGGCGAGCGGCGCAAGGAGGCCATCGCGGCGGTCGCCGCGGAGGCCGGGGTGCCCAAGCGCGAGGTGTTCGACGCGGTGGTGGCGGCGAAGCACGCGGGTTGACGCGGGGAGGTCGCGCGCGGGTTGCGAGACGGCGCTCACACCCACTCTGAGCAGGGCGTATCTCGCATGAGCGCGCGCCCCATGCGGGGGCAAAGGGCCGTTTCGGGAAGGCAAAGCGACACCTGCCGTTCAGGGGAGCCTTGGGCAAGCGCGGTCCAAATCGGCTCCAACACTCGACAGGCCTGCTGCGCGGGCGCCGACTGAGGCGTCCACTGGAGGAAGGGACGGATCGGTCCCTTCGCCCAGCGGAAACGAGGAGCTGGCATGAGCGAGATCACAGGGCAGGCCGGCCACCGCGGCGCGGCTGCCGCCGTCGTCAACGAGTCGTACTCCTTCGCCTGCATGCGATGCGGGCACGGCTGGGAGCAGTCGTACGAGATAGAGCACCACACGGACGCCGACGGCAACGATTTCGTGCTGTACGTGGCTGACGGCCGGGTCGTGCCGTCGCCGCTGTCCAGGCCCAGCTGCCGCAACTGCGACGGCCACGTCGTGCGGATCATGCGGGCGGGCCGGGTGTCGTCGGCACAGAGCCACCTGCACGAACACGAGCACCGGCACCAGCGCCCGGCAGGTCCCGTGATGGACCCGGCACCCGAGTCCGCGCCCGGGGAGGAGACGGGGACCGGCCGACCGGAGCCCCATCACTGGCACCTGTCCGACCTGCTGCATCCGTTCCACCACCGCAAGGCGGGCTGACGGAACGGTCGGCGGGCTGACGGGCCGGCGCGGCGGACCGACCTCCGGCCGGTCTGCCGGTCGGCTTGCGGACGGACCTACGGCCGGCGGGGTGGCCTGCGGTCTGCCGGTCTGCCGGTCTGCCGGTCGGCGAGCGGTCGGTGGTCGGCCTGGGCTCGGCGGTGGGGCCGGCGGTCGGTGGATGGACCTGCGGTCGGCTCGGGGGCGGGCGTCGGGCTGACGGTCGGCTGGCCGGCCGCGCTGTGCGGACGGCTGGTCGACGGGCCGGCGGTCGGTGAGCGGCCGGCGGATGTTCTGCGGTCGGTGGTGGGCCTGTGCGCGGCTACCGGTCGGGCGATCGGTCTGCGGTCGGGCTGTGTGCGGCCGTCGGCCGGTCGGCTGGGCTGTGGTCGGCCGGTGGGGTGGCGTCGGTGGGTCCGGCAGGGCTTGTCCCTTTCGTAGGATCGGGGCATGTCTTCCGATGCCGACAAGAACGCGGCGCCCCCGCTTCCGGAACCCCTCCGGATACCGGTCGCCGACTCGCACACCCACCTCGACATGCAGTCCGGCACGGTCGAGGAAGGCCTGGCCAAGGCCGCGTCGGTGGGGGTGACCACGGTCGTCCAGGTCGGCTGCGACATCAACAGCTCGCGCTGGGCCGCCGACACGGCCGCCGCGTACGAGAGCGTCCACGCGACGGTCGCCCTCCACCCGAACGAGGCGCCGCGCATCGTCCACGGGGACCCCGACGGATGGTCCCGGCAGGGCGCCCGGAAGCCCGGTGGTGACGCCGCTCTCGACGAGGCACTCGCCGAGATCGACCGTCTTGCCGCGCTGCCGCAGGTCAGGGGCGTCGGCGAGACGGGACTGGACTACTTCCGCACCGGGCCCGAGGGCAAGGAGGCGCAGGAGAGGTCCTTCCGCGCCCACATCGAGATCGCCAAGCGGCACGGCAAGGCCCTCGTCATCCACGACCGCGAGGCCCACGCCGACGTCCTGCGCGTCCTGAAGGAGGAGGGCGCCCCCGAGCGGACGGTGTTCCACTGCTACTCCGGCGACGCCGAGATGGCCGAGATCTGCGCCCGCGCGGGCTGGTTCATGTCCTTCGCCGGCAACGTCACCTTCAAGAACGCCCAGAACCTGCGGGACGCCCTCGCCGTCGCCCCGCTGGAGCTGGTCCTGGTGGAGACCGACGCGCCCTTCCTCACCCCGGCGCCGTACCGGGGGCGGCCGAACGCGCCGTATCTGATCCCCGTCACGGTGCGCGCGATGGCCGCCGTGCGCGGCATCGACGAGGACGCGCTGGCGACGGCCCTCGCCGCGAACACCGCCCGCGCCTTCGCCTACTGACCGTCACGCTCCGACCGTCACCGTAAGCACCCTCCGTAGTCGCGCCGCTTTGGAGAGTGACGACCGCTCCGCTAGGTTCTGGGGCTCCGATCCGACCCCTCGGACCCAGCCCTGTGGAGTGTGTCTGCGTGAGCAGCCGGCCGTACGAGACGTACCGCCCGCCGTATGAGCCCTGCGGCCCGTCGTACGAGGCGTATGAGGCGTATGACGAGACCGCCGGGACCCGTGAGACCGGTGAGCCGGAGCCGTCGGTTCCCCGGCAGACGCGGCGCGGCGGGGCGCGCCGGGGCGCGCGGCGGCGCAGGGCGCGCTCCCCGGAGCGTCCGGAGACGGGCGTACGACGGCTGCTGCCGCAGGCGCTGGTCGTCGCCTGCCTGGCGGGCGGCACCACCGCGTTCGTCGCCCAGGACAAGGCGATCGAGCTGAGCGTCGACGGCCGGTCGCGCACCCTGCACACCTTCGCCGACGACGTCTCCGAACTGCTGGTCGAGCAGGGCGTGCGGCTCGGCGCCCACGACACGGTGGCACCCGCCCCCGGCGCGGCCCTCACCAGTGGCGACGAGGTCTCGGTCCGCCACGGTCACCCGGTCCGGCTCACCCTGGACGGACAGCGGCACGCGCTGTGGACGACGGCCCGCACCGTCGAGGGGGCGCTCAGGCAGTGGGGAGTGCGCGTGGAGGGCGCGTATCTGTCGGTCCCGGGCTCCCGGCCGATCGGACACGCCGGACTCACGCTCGACGTGCGCACCGAACGCTCGGTCACGATCATGGCCGACGGCCGCGCCCGCACCATCCGCACCAACGCCCCGACCGTCGGGCAGGCGGTGGAGGAGGCCGGAGTCACCCTGCGCGGCGAGGACACCACCTCCGTGCCGCCCGGCAGCTTCCCGCGCGACGGGCAGACCGTCACCGTGCTGCGCATCACCGGCATGCGCGAGGTGCGCGAGGAGCCCATCCCCTTCACCGTGCGCCGCACCGCCGATCCCACCCTGTTCCGGGGCACGGAGATCGTCGAACGGGCCGGCCGGCCGGGGGTGCTCCGGGTCACGTACACCCTGCGCACCGTCAACGGCGTACGGCAGCGGCCGCGGCGCGTGGAGTCGGAGGTGGTGCGCGCACCGCGCTCGCAGATCGTCAAGGTCGGCACACGGCCCCACCCGCCGTCGGTACGGGGCACCGACCACCTGAACTGGCAGGGTCTCGCGCAGTGCGAGTCCGGTGGCCGGCCGGACGCGGTGGACTCGTCCGGCACGTACGGGGGCCTGTACCAGCTCGACGAGGGCACCTGGCACAGCCTCGGCGGCCGGGGCCGCCCGCAGGACGCGTCGGCGGAGGAACAGACGTACCGCGCCAAGAAGCTGTACGTCCGGCGCGGGGCCGGCCCCTGGCCGCAGTGCGGGAACAGGCTGCACGGCTAGGGGGGTGTGACAGGCTGCACGGCTGGGGGGTGTCTCGTCGAGCAGGCCGGACCAGGACGAGACCTGGTCCGGACCCCCGTACCCTTGTGCCGTGAGCAGCCCCACCCCCGACGCCCTCCTGGGCCCCGCCGACGTCCGTGAGCTGGCGGCCGCCCTCGGCGTACGCCCCACCAAACAGCGCGGCCAGAACTTCGTGATCGACGCGAACACGGTCCGCCGCATCGTCCGCACCGCCGACGTGCACCCCGAGGACGTGGTCGTCGAGGTCGGCCCGGGGCTCGGCTCGCTCACCCTGGCGCTGCTCCAGGCCGCCGACCGGGTGACCGCCGTCGAGATCGACGACGTGCTCGCCGCCGCGCTGCCCTCGACCGTCGCCGCCCGCATGCCCGACCGCGCCGACCGGTTCGCCCTGGTGCACTCCGACGCCATGCACGTCACCGAGCTGCCGGGCCCGGCCCCGACCGCCCTGGTGGCGAACCTGCCCTACAACGTCGCCGTCCCCGTGCTGCTGCACATGCTCGACACCTTCCCGAGCATCGAGCGCACCCTCGTGATGGTGCAGTCGGAGGTCGCCGACCGGCTCGCCGCCGCTCCCGGCTCCAAGGTGTACGGCGTGCCGTCCGTGAAGGCGAACTGGTACGCCGAGGTCAAGCGGGCCGGCGCGATCGGCCGCAACGTCTTCTGGCCCGCGCCGAACGTCGACAGCGGGCTGGTGTCGCTGGTGCGGCGCACCGAGCCGATCAAGACCACGGCCACCAAGGGCGAGGTGTTCGCCGTGGTCGACGCGGCCTTCGCCCAGCGCCGCAAGACCCTGCGGGCCGCGCTCGCCGGATGGGCCGGGTCGGCCGCGGCGGCCGAGGCGGCCCTGGTCGCGGCCGGGGTGTCGCCGCAGGCGCGCGGTGAATCGCTGACTGTGGAAGAGTTCGCGCGTATCGCAGAGCACAGGGAGTCCGACAACCAGTGAGCGTCACCGTCCGCGTCCCGGCCAAGGTCAACGTCCAGCTCGCCGTCGGCGCCGCCCGCCCGGACGGCTTCCACGACCTGGCGAACGTCTTCCTCGCGGTCGGCCTGTACGACGAGGTCACCGTCACGCCCGCGGACGAACTCCGCGTCACCTGCGAGGGCCCGGACGCCGCCCAGGTCCCCCTGGATCGCACCAACCTCGCCGCCCGCGCGGCCGTCGCGCTCGCCGCGCGCCGGGGCATCGAGCCGGCCGTCCACATCCACATCGCCAAGGACATCCCGGTCGCCGGCGGCATGGCGGGCGGCAGCGCGGACGGCGCGGGGGCGCTGCTCGCCTGCAACACGCTGTGGGGTACGGGCGCCTCGCGCGCCGAACTCCTCGCCATCTGTGCCGAACTGGGCAGCGACGTGCCGTTCAGCCTGGTCGGCGGGGCGGCGCTCGGGACCGGGCGCGGCGAGCAGCTGACGGCCCTGGAGGTGGGCGGCACCTTCCACTGGGTGTTCGCGGTCGCCGACGGCGGGCTGTCCACGCCGGCGGTGTACGGCGAGTTCGACCGGCTCAACGAGGGGATCGAGGTCCCCGAACCGGTGGCCTCCGAGGACCTGCTGGCCGCGCTGGCGAAGGGGGACGCGACCGCGCTCGCCGCCGCGCTCTCCAACGACCTCCAGCCCGCGGCGCTGTCCCTGCGGCCGTCGCTGGCGGACACACTCGCGGCGGGGCGTGCGGCGGGCGCGCGGGCGGGGCTGGTGTCGGGGTCGGGGCCTACGACGGCGTTCCTGGTCCCTGACACGGAGACGGCCGCTTCGGTGGCGGGGGCGCTGCTCGCGTCGGGGACGTGCCGGACAGTGCGGACGGCGGAGAGCCCGGCGGTGGGGGCGGCGGTTCTCTGAGGAGCTCAGCCCTTGCCAATCGCGGTCAGGTCGATGTCGATGGGGTAGGGCTTGTCAACCTTGATCCGTTCGCGGTGTATGCCCATGTGTACGTAGGAGTTGCTGAGTGGTTCGAGCTCATAGACGTGAATGATGGGCCCGCCCGTGGTTCCGTCCTGCTCGACCCGCCAGAAGTTCGGGATGCCCGCGGCGGCGTACTTCTGCGGTTTGGTCGTACGGTCGCGGGATTCCGAGTCCGGGGACACGACCTCCACGGCGAGCAGTACGTCCTCGGCCTGAAACCTGGTCTGCTCCAGCCCGGTGACCGCGTCGGCCCGAACCACGCTGACGTCGGGTTCCGGGCCGTTGCGCTTGTCGAGGACGACGGTCATCTCCCGTTCGACACTGAACTCCGGGGCGAGCGAGCTGCAGAGCCCGTTGAACAGCAAGTTGATCACAAGGTAGTGGAAACGGCGCTGCGGACTCACGAACACCAGGCTCCCGTCGATCAGCTCGGTGTGCGGCGGGAGATCCGGCAGCGTGAACAGGTCGTCCACGGTGTAGCCGTCCTGCGGTGGCACCGGCCACTCGACTCGGTGCTTGACGGACTCGGCGGTCATGGTTCCTCCCATGGACGGGATCCTGCTGCCTGCCCTCCACGGTAGCGGCCGTTTCCCGATCACGTCATCACAAAGAGTGACCATCCCCTCGCGCGTCACCCCCCACCCCGAAGGCCCTACGCTTGAAGGCTGACCCGCCCCCCTGCACAGGAGTGAAATGGCCGTCAACCTGGTCAATGTCGAGAACGTCAGCAAGGTGTACGGCACGCGTGCCCTGCTCGACGGTGTGTCACTCGGCGTGTCCGAGGGGGACCGGATCGGGGTCGTCGGACGCAACGGCGACGGCAAGACCACGCTCATCCGGATGCTCGCCAAGCTGGAGGAGGCCGACTCCGGGCGGGTCACGCACTCCGGCGGGCTGCGGCTCGGGGTGCTCACGCAGCACGACTCCCTCGACCCCGAGGCGACCGTCCGGCACGAGGTCATCCGGGACATGGCCGACCACGAGTGGGCGGGCAACGCCAAGGTCAGGGACGTGCTGACGGGACTGTTCGGCGGGCTCGACCTGCCCGGCTTCCCCAAGGGGCTGGACACCGTCATCGGACCGTTGTCCGGTGGTGAGCGGCGGCGCATCGCGCTGGCCAAGCTGCTCATCGAGGAGCAGGACCTGATCGTCCTGGACGAGCCCACCAACCACCTCGACGTCGAGGGCATCGCCTGGCTCGCCGGGCACCTGCGCAGCCGGCGCTCGGCGCTGGTCTGCGTCACCCACGACCGGTGGTTCCTCGACCAGGTCTGCACCCGCATGTGGGACGTGCAGCGCGGCACGGTCCACGAGTACGACGGCGGCTACTCCGACTACGTCTTCGCGCGCGCCGAACGCGAGCGCATCGCCGCCTCCGAGGAGGCCAAGCGGCAGAACCTGGTCCGCAAGGAGCTGGCCTGGCTGCGGCGCGGCGCCCCCGCCCGTACGTCCAAGCCGCGCTTCCGCGTCGAGGCCGCCAACGAGCTGATCAAGGACGTGCCGCCGCCGCGGGACCGCAGCGAGCTGATGAAGTTCGCCTCCTCGCGGCTCGGCAAGACCGTCTTCGACCTGGAGGACGTGACCGTCCAGGCCGGGCCCAAGGTGCTGCTCAAGCACGTCACCTGGCAGCTCGGCCCCGGCGACCGCATCGGTCTCGTCGGCGTCAACGGCGCCGGCAAGACCTCCCTGCTGCGGGCCATGCAGCAGGCCGCCCGGACCGAGGGCGAGGCACAGCCCGCGGGCGGCCGGATCGCCGTCGGCAGGACGGTGAAGCTGGCGTACCTGTCCCAGGAGGTCGCCGAACTCGACCCCACCTGGCGGGTCCTGGAGGCCGTGCAGCAGGTGCGCGAGCGCGTGGATCTCGGCAAGGGGCGGGAGATGACCGCCGGCCAGCTGTGCGAGATGTTCGGCTTCAGCAAGGAGAAGCAGTGGACGCCGGTGGGCGACCTGTCCGGCGGTGAGCGGCGCCGGCTTCAGCTGCTGCGCCTGCTCATGGACGAGCCCAACGTCCTCTTCCTCGACGAGCCCACCAACGATCTCGACATCGAGACCCTCACCCAGCTGGAGGACCTCCTCGACGGCTGGCCCGGCTCGATGATCGTCATCTCCCACGACCGGTTCTTCGTCGAGCGCACCACCGACACGGTGCACGCCCTCCTCGGCGACGGCACGCTGCGCATGCTGCCGCGCGGCATCGACGAGTACCTTGAGCGGCGCCGGAGCATGGAGGAGTCGGTCGCCGCGCGCGCCGCCGCCACCGCCGCGCCCAAGCCGGCGACCACGGAGAAGAGCGCCGCCGAGCAGCGCGCCGCGAAGAAGGAACTCCAGAAGATCGAGCGGCAGTTGGACCGGATCTCCGAGAAGGAGACCACGTTGCACGCCCAGATCGCCGAGAACGCCACGGACTTCGCGAAGGTGGCCGAACTCGACGCCCGGCTGCGCGACCTGACGGGGGAGCGCGAGGAACTGGAGCTGCGCTGGCTCGAACTGGCCGAGGACGCCTAGGCGGTGAAGACCGGCGCGTGAAGACCGGCGCGTGAAGACCGGCGCGTGAAGACCGGCGCGTGCCCCGCGTGAAGGGGTCGTGAAGGCGCGTAACGGGGGCATCACGGGCCGGTTCTCCCTTGGGAACAGGGGCGGACGCGGCCCGGTGGCGTGTCGGTGCCGGGTGATAAGAAAGAGCGGCCGGAGAAGTGTCCGGCCTGTGTGAGTGCGACTCTGGGGCCTTCGCGAATCTCAGGGCGTGGCTAAAAATCAGTCGATGAGGGGGAAACGCGCTGATGACTCAGCCGCCCAACCAGCCGCCGCACGGCGGATTCGGACCACCGGAACCGCAGGACCCACGGCAGGCCACGCCCCCGCCTCCGGCGCAGCCGCCGCAGGACGCCCCGCAGACCCCGCCGCCTCCGGCGCAGCCGCCGTCCGGTCCGCCGCAGCCCCAGCCCGGCTACGGCTACCCGCAGCAGCCCGGCCCCTACGGCCGGCCCGGCCAGCCGGGGCCGACCGGACCGTACGCCCAGCCGGGCCCCTACGGCGCGCCCGCCGCACCCGGTGCCCCCGCACCCGGCACACCCGCGCCCGGCCCCTACGACCGGCCGCCGCAGCCAGGGCAGCAGCCAGGTCCGTACGGCTACCCGCAGCAGCCCGGTCCGTACGGTCAGCCGGGTCAGCCCGGCCCGTACGGGCAGCAGCCCGGTTACGGCTACCCGCAGGCCCAGTTCCCGGGCGCGCCCGGCACCCCGCCGCCCGGCGGCGGCTCCCGCAACCCGTTCAAGGGCAAGCCCGCCGTCCTGATCGGCGCCGCGGTGGCCGCGCTGCTCGTCGTCGGCGGCACCGTGTGGGCCGTCACCAGCGGCGACGACGGCGGCAAGAAGAAGCCGGTCGCGCAGAAGAGCGGCGACTCCAAGCCCTCGGGGTCGTCCGCGTCCGGCGATCCGGTCAACCCCGGCGACGGCAGCGGCGACGGCGGCGATGACCCGGAGGACCTCAACTCGGGCCGCAAGGACGGCGAGGCGAAGGTGCTCTGGTACAAGGAGGCGCCCGACGCGCCCGGTTCCGGCGCCGACGCCCCCGGCATGTGGATCACCGACAAGGCGGCGGTGAAGGCGGCGTACAAGCAGGTCCTGGCCTACAACGTCGGCGACGGCAAGCCCACGTGGGCGCCGATCACCTTCCCGCAGAAGATCTGCGCGGTGACCCCGCAGAAGTCTGCCGACGACAAGGTCGTCGTGGCCTACGAGAGCGGCTCCAGCGACCGCGCCACCTGCAACCAGCTCCAGCAGATCGACCTGAACACCGGCAAGAAGGGCTGGAGCACCAAGGTCTCCGACGGCGAGCTGTTCGACAGCACGATCACCATCGAGCTGACCGTCACCGGCAAGACGCTGATGGTGGGCCGCTCGCAGTCGGGGGTCGCCTACGACATCGACAGCGGCCGCAAGCTCTACGACAAGAAGCGGTACGGCGAGGCCTGCTTCCCGGGCGCGTTCGCGGGCGGCACCCGGCTGATCGCGGTCTCGTCCTGCGGTGCGGGCAGCTCCAACGAGCACGACGAGGTGCAGGAGCTCGACCCGGCCACCGGCAAGGTCAAGTGGACCAGGAAGATCCCCAAGGGCTGGACGGTCCAGCGGGCCTTCTCCGTCGACCCCGTCGTGCTGTACTCGACCGACGAGAACAAGAAGCACTACAACATCTCGACCCTGAACAACGACGGATCCGTCCGCTCCCAGGTCGACTCCAAGGCCTCCTTCGACCCGCAGTGCGGCTGGGCCATCCTGGAGCGCGACCTCCAGGGCTGCCGGGCCGTCGCCTCCGACGCCACCACGCTCTACCTGCCCACGCAGGCCACCACCGGCGCCAACGAGGTCGTGGCCGTCAACCTCGCCACCGGCAAGGAGAAGTGGCGGGTGAAGTCCCCGCAGGACACCTCGATGCTGCCGATCAGGGTGGAGAACGGGAATCTCGTCGCGTACGTCGAGCCGTCGTACGACGCGGGCGGCCAGGTCGTGTCCGTGTCGGCCACCGGGTCGGCCCACACCATCACCAAGCTGCTGCAGAACCCGCAGAGCACCGCGGAGATCGAGAACGGCTTCTTCTCCCGGGACGTCGACTGGGTCGACGGACGCTTCTACATCTCCACCACCCGGCTGAGCGGCAACGACGAGTCGAGGGAGAAGCTGATGCTCGCCTTCGGCAAGTGAGGCGAGGCCGGCCGCCCGAGCGCGGCCGGCGCCGTTGCGTACCGCTCCCGACCCCGTCCCGTTCATCCGAGGTACCGTCATGACCCAGCCGCCTCCCCCGCCGCCCAACCAGCCGCCGCAGCAGGGTGGTTACGGCCAGCCGCAGGACCAGCGGCCCGCGCAGCCGCCGCAGCAGCCGGCCCCGGGCTACGGCTACCCGCAGGCACCCCAGCCGCCCCAGGGCGCCCCGCAGACCCCGCCGCCTCCGGCGCAGCCGCCGTCGGGTCCGCCGCAGCCCCAGCCCGGCTACGGCTACCCGCAGGCGCCCCAGCCCCCGCAGCCGCCGCAGCAGCCCGCGGGCTACGGCTACCCCGGCCGGCCGGCCACGCCCGCCCCTGCCCCCGCACCTGCGCCGAACCCGTACGCCCAGCAGCAGCCCAGTGGGTACGGCACCCCGCAGCCGGGCGCGTACGGCACTCCGCAGCCCGGTTACGGATACCCCGGCCAGCCGGGCCATCCGGGTCAGCAGGCCACCGTGCCGGCGCAGGCGCAGGCGGGCCTGCCGGGCGGCGACAGGGAGAAGAAGAAGCAGCTGCTGATCATCGTCGCGGCCGTCGTCGCGATCGCGCTGATCGTCGGCGGCGGCGTCCTGTACGCGAGCTCGTCCGGCGACAGCGGCGGCAAGAAGGACACCGCCGGCACCAGCGGCGGCACCGGAGGCAAGGGCGGCGACAAGGGCGGCAGCGGCGGCACGCCGACCCGCGGCGACGAGAAGGCGCCGGCCGACACCAACGCCAAGGTGCTCTTCCAGGTGCCGATGCCGAAGGTGGACGACACCACCACCGTCTCCGGCTCCTGGCTCACCGACAAGGTGTACGCCAAGAGCGGCGTCGCCGAGATCGTCGGCTACGACCCCGGCAAGGGCACCAAGCTGTGGACGATCAAGCTGCCCGGCCCGGTGTGCCAGGTCACCCGCCACGTCACGTCGGACCACAAGACGGTGATCGCCTACGAGCCCGCCATGCCGACCAAGGACAAGCGCTACCACGGCTGTTCCCAGGTCTCGGCGATCGACCTCGACGCCGGAACGAAGCTGTGGTCGCGGACGGTCAAGTCCGGCGACCAGTCGATCAACCTCGACAACGTCACCATCGGCGGGGGCACGGTCGCCCTGGGCAGCACCAGCGGCGGTGCCGCCTTCGACCTCGCCACCGGGAAGGCCCTGTGGACGCCGAAGCCGGGCGACACCTGCTACGACGCCGGCTACGGCGGCGGCGACAAGCTGGTGGCCGTGCGCAAGTGCGGTGACTACGACAACCCGCAGCTGCACATCCAGAACATCGACCCGAAGTCCGGGAAGGTGATCTCCGAGTACAAGATGGCGACGGGCGTCGAGTACGCGAGCGTGGTGTCGACGGACCCGCTGGTGGTCGCGGCGGACATCGGCGACTCCGCCAAGGGCCGCGGCATCTCCGACATCTTCAGCATCGACAACAAGACGGGCGCCCTGCGCAACAAGATCTCGGTGCCCGCCGACCGGTTCGCCGCCAAGTGCGACGGGATCACCAGGATCGAGGGCTGCTCCGGCATCGTGATCGGCAACGACCGGGCCTACCTGGCCACCGCCGAACACGACGGCAGCTCGGGCAGCTTCCGCGACACCAACGAGGTCGTCGCCTTCGACCTCGGCAGCGGCAAGCAGACCGGCCAGCGCGCCGACGCGGGAGAGGGCTACACCATCACTCCGCTGCGCATGGACGGCGGCAACATCATCGCGTACAAGGAGCCGCCCTACGACAAGGGCGGTCAGATCGTGAGCATCGACGGCGCCTCGTTCAAGGAGACCAAGCTCCTGGAGAACCCGTCGGACAAGGCGGTCCGTGACGCGGAGACCAGCTTCTCGACGGACTACGCCGAGATCCTCTTCCACAACGGGCACCTGTTCATGTCCCAGGTCTACGCCTCGGACTTCTCCAGCTCGAGCGAACGCTATCTGGCCATCGCCTTCGGCACGTCCTGACGGCGAGACAGCCTGACGGTGAGACGGCCTGACGACGTGCCGGCGTGACGGCGTGAGGGCGACGAGAACGGCCCCGTCCCCGATCCGGGGGCGGGGCCGTCGCCGTACCCGCTCGTCACCTTTCGCGCCCCGTCGTCACCCGCGCGCGCTCCCGCACGTCACCGTCGTGTGCGCGGTGGGCCAAAAAGTCCGCCGATCCGGGGTGCTTCTCGCCGGTAGGGGCAGCGCGACGTCGAACTAGCGTGTAGCTTCCGGGGGCATGCGGGGCGGGACTGCCGGGGGGCTTCCCGCCCGTTCGAGCCCGTCGGAGCATGGACGGCCCGATTGGGCATCCGTTGGGGGACTGGGGGGTTGCTCGATGGGAGTGCGGCTCATGGTGGTCGACGACCACCGACTGCTCGCCGAGGCACTGGCCTCGGCGCTGAAGCTGCGGGGGCACCGCGTGCTGGCCGCCGCGGCGCCGGCCGCGGGCGCGGCGGACCTGGTGATCAGCCGCGCGCCGGAGGTGTGCCTGCTGGGCACGGCGGCACCGGCCGAGCCGGGGGCCTTCGACCCGGTGGTGAAGATCAAGCGGGAACGTCCGCAGGTGGCGGTGGTCGTCCTCGGCCCCGTCCCCTCCCCGCGCGGCATCGCGGCGGCCTTCGCCGCGGGCGCCTCCGGGTACGTACGGCACGACGAGCGCATAGAGGGTGTGGAGCGCGCGATCATGAAGGCGCGCGCGGGGGAGGCGGCGGTGGCCCCGCAGCTGTTGCAGGGTGCCTTCGGCGAGCTGCTGAACCCGGTCGCCCAGCCGGACGACGAGGGCCAGCGCCTGCTGCGGATGCTCACCCCGCGGGAGGTGGAGGTCCTGGTCCGGGTCGCCGAGGGCGAGGACACCCGGCTGATCGCGGCCGGCATGGGCATCGCCCCCAGCACCGCCCGCACCCACGTCCAACGCGTCCTGATGAAACTGGGCGTCGGCTCCCGCCTCGAAGCAGCGGCCCTGGCCGCCCGCACGGGCCTACTGGACCGCGCGGGCAAGCCCACATAGCTGAGGGAACCCGCATAGCTGCGGGCAGTCGTGCCTCCCTCAGTGCCTCAACCCCTGGGAGGTACCCCCAGGGCGGCACGGGTGGGCGCAGCGGCCCCCCGCACGCGCGGGCGAGCGCACCACCGGGAGCCCCCGGCAGACCGCGCCCACCCAGCTACATCACTCGCCCATGGGCTCCTCCGCCGACGGCACGGACGGCGCGGCCGGCCGCAGCTTCAGCCACACCAGGAAGAACACCCCCAGCACCAGCATCCCGATACCGGTCCACAGGTTGATGTTCACCCCCTGCGCCTTGTCGATCGCCGCCTGCGAGTCCGTGATCCCGGTGACCGTCACGATGATCCCGTACAGCACGAACAACCCACCGATGATCCGCCGCAGATCGAAGATCCGCGCGGCGGTCGCGGACTTGCCCTCCAGCTCGGTGACTTCCCGCTGCACATCCTGCTCGGAGTACCCGGAGGGCTCGGAGTGCCCGGAGCGGCGTGCGGAGTTCTCGGAGTCTGACATGGTCTTCCAATCCTCCCGCGATCAGAACGAGAACGGGATGTAGCAGAGGGCGGCGAGGACGACGGCGCCCCACCCGAGCAGCGCGGGCCTGCGGTACCAGGCCTCGTCGCCGGGCGCGGCCGGCTCGGCCATGCCCGGCGAGCGGGTGCCGTAGACCAGGCCCCGCAGTTCCTCCTGCGGCCGCGGCTTGGTGAACAGCGACACCGCCACCATGACCACCGCGCCGGCGACGAACCCGGCGATCGCGGAGACGAAGTTGGCGCCCTGGTCGGTGGGGATGTCGATGATGCCCTGCTTGTAGAGGACGAAGTAGTTCACCATCGCCGCGGTCGTGCCGGCGAGCAGCCCCCAGAAGCCGGACTTCTTCGACGCGCGCTTCCAGAACATGCCGACGATGAACACCACGAACATCGGCACGTTGAAGAAGGAGAACAGCGTCTGCAGGTAGCTCATGATGTTCGAGAACGACGACGCCAGGAACGCCGTGCCGATCGAGGCGAGCACGCCGATCGCGGTGATCAGCCGCCCGAACCGCACGTAGTAGGCGTCCTCGCGGTCCTTGACGACGTACTTGGCCCAGATGTCGGTGGTGAACACGGTGTTGAACGACGAGACGTTCGCCGCCATGCCGGCCATGAAGGCGGCGAGCAGACCGGTCACCGCGATGCCGAGCACGCCGTTGGGCAGCAGCTCCTGCATCAGGTACGGGATGGCGTCGTTGTACTGCAGCCCGGAGCCGGAGGTGCCGATCTTCGGCACCAGGGCGGCGGCGACCAGGCCCGGGATCATCACCAGGAAGACGATGAAGATCTTCGGGAACGCGGCGATCAGCGGGGTGCGCTGGGCGGCGGAGAGGTTCTTCGCGGACAGCGCGCGCTGCACCTCGGCGAAGTTGGTCGTCCAGTAGCCGAAGGACAGCACGAAGCCGAGGCCGAGGACGATGGTGAGCCAGTTGGCGCCGAGCGGGTTGGCGTGGCCGATCCCGGTGCCGCCCCAGGCGGTGGTGAAGTTCTCGCCGTGGGTGGCGGTGAGCTTGTGGGTCAGTCCGTCCCAGCCGCCCACCTTCTTCAGGCTGAGCACCACGATCGGGATGAGGGCCGCGAGGATCACGAAGAACTGCAGCACCTCGTTGTAGATCGCGGAGGACAGACCGCCGAGGGTGATGTAGGCGAGGACGAAGAAGCCGGCGACGACGATCGCCACCCACTGCGGCCAGCCCAGCAGTGCCTCCACGACGATCGCGAGGGCGTACAGGTTCACGCCGGCGATCAGGATCGCGGCGAAGGCGAACAGGATCGAACTGAGCAGATGTGCGCCCCGGTCGAAGCGCAGCAGCAGGAACTCGGGCACCGAGCGCACTTTGCTGCCGTAGTAGAAGGGCATCATCACCAGGCCGAGGAAGACCATGGCCGGGATGGCGCCGATCCAGTACCAGTGCACGGTGTACGCGCCGTACTGGGCGCTGTTGGCGGCCATGCCGAGGATCTCGGTGGCGGCCAGGTTGGCGGAGATGAACGCCAGACCGGTGATCCACGCGGGCAGGGAGCGGCCGGAGAGGAAGAAGTCGAGGCTGGTCTTGACCGAGCGGCGCGCCGCGAAGCCGATGCCGAGGACGACCACGAAGTAGATGCCGAGGATCGTGTAGTCCAGGCCGTTGGTGGGGAGTCGTAGCTCCGCCGCCAGGTAGGCGGGTGCGTATGTGGGGGTTTGCATAAGAACTCGCTTCGTTGCGCGAACTGATCCAGCGGGGAACCTACGCCTTCGCGTTCAGAAATTGAACACTTTTGTTGGTGGTCTTTGTTTGATTGTGATGTAGAAGGTTGACCAAGGGTTGACGCCACAGGGGTGGTGGGTTGTGATGTGTTATGTTTGATTGTGTTGGGTGATGGAGTGCGGAGCGGACCTGGATCCGGTAGGGAGTCCGACAGTGAAGAAGACCTCGACCCGACTGGCCGACGGTCGTGAGCTCATCTACTACGACCTGCGGGACGACACCGTGCGCGACGCGGTCGACCGCCGCCCCCTGGAGCGGACCGTCACCACCTCCGAGATCCGCCGGGACGAGCTGCTCGGTGACGCGGTGGCCGTGGCCTCCCACCGTCAGGGCCGCACCTATCACCCGCCGGCCGACGAGTGCCCCCTGTGCCCCACCCAGGGCGAGCGCCTGACCGAGATCCCGGACTCCGCGTACGACGTGGTGGTGTTCGAGAACCGCTTCCCGTCGCTGGCCGGCGACTCCGGCCGCTGCGAGGTCGTCTGCTTCACCTCCGACCACGACTCCTCCTTCGCCGACCTGACCGAGGAGCAGGCGCGACTGGTGCTGGACGCCTGGACCGACCGTACGTCTGAACTGTCGCATCTGCCCTCCGTAGAGCAGGTGTTCTGCTTCGAGAACCGGGGCGCCGAGATCGGCGTGACGCTGGGACACCCGCACGGCCAGATCTACGCCTACCCCTTCACCACCCCGCGCACCGCGCTGATGCTCCGGTCGCTGGCCGCCCACAAGGACGCGACCGGCGGGGAGAACCTCTTCGACGCCGTTCTGGCCCGGGAGCTCGCCGACGAGCGGATCGTTCTGGAGAGCGACCACTGGGTGGCCTTCGTGCCGTACGCCGCGCACTGGCCCTACGAGGTCCACCTCTACCCCCGGCGCCGCGTCCCGGACCTGCTCGCCCTGGACGAGCCGACCCGCTCGGAGTTCCCCCAGGTCTATCTGGAATTGTTGAGGCGCTTCGACCGGCTGTTCGGCGAAGGTGAGCCTCCGACGCCCTACATCGCGGCCTGGCACCAGGCCCCGTTCGGCGCGCTGGAGGAGTTCGAGGGGGTCGTCCGCGAGGACTTCGCCCTCCACCTCGAGCTTTTCACCATCCGCCGCACTTCCGGCAAGCTGAAGTTCCTTGCGGGCTCCGAGTCCGGCATGAGCGTCTTCATCAACGACGTGCCCCCGGAGCGCGCGGCCGAGCGACTGCGAGAGGTAGCGAGTTCATGAGCGGGAAGTACCTGGTGACGGGCGGCGCGGGTTACGTCGGGAGCGTGGTGGCCCAGCACCTGCTGGCGGCCGGGCACGAGGTCGTCGTGCTCGACAACCTCTCGACGGGCTTCCGCGAGGGCGTGCCCGCGGGCGCCGTCTTCATCGAGGGCGACATCCGCGACGCCGCCAAGTGGCTGGACTCCTCCTTCGACGCCGTGCTGCACTTCGCGGCGTTCTCGCAGGTCGGCGAGTCGGTGGTGAAGCCGGAGAAGTACTGGGACAACAATGTCGGCGGCACCATGGCCCTGCTCGGCGCCATGCGCGAGGCCGGCGTGAAGAAGCTGGTCTTCTCCTCCACGGCGGCGACCTACGGCGAGCCGGAGCAGGTCCCGATCGTCGAGTCCGCCCCGACGAAGCCCACCAACCCCTACGGCGCCTCCAAGCTCGCCGTCGACCACATGATCACCGGCGAGGCGGCGGCCCACGGCCTGGGCGCGGTCTCGCTGCGCTACTTCAACGTGGCCGGCGCCTACGGCGCGTACGGCGAGCGCCACAACCCCGAGTCGCACCTGATCCCGCTGGTCCTCCAGGTCGCCCAGGGCCGCCGCGACGCCATCTCGATCTACGGCGACGACTACGCCACCCCCGACGGCACCTGCGTCCGCGACTACATCCACGTGGCGGACCTGGCCGAGGCCCACCTGCTGGCCGTGAAGGCCGCCGTCCCGGGCGAGCACCTGATCTGCAACCTCGGCAACGGCAACGGCTTCTCCGTCCGCGAGGTGATCGAGACGGTCCGGCAGGTCACCGGCCACCCGATCCCGGAGGTCGTGGCCCCGCGCCGGGCCGGCGACCCGGCGGTCCTGGTCGCCTCGGCCGCCACCGCCCGCGAGAAGCTCGGCTGGAACCCGTCCCGCGCGGACCTCGCGGGAATCGTCGCGGACGCCTGGGAGTTCGCGCAGCACATCGCGAGGGAGCAGTAGTGGCGGCGGAAGAGACGGAAGAGACCCGGCGGGCCCGGGAGACCAGAGAGGCCTTCACGGCTCTCTACGGCACCGAACCGGACGGAGTCTGGGCGGCGCCGGGCCGCGTCAACCTGATCGGTGAGCACACCGACTACAACGACGGCTTCGTGATGCCCTTCGCGCTGCCGCACGTCACGATCGCCGCGGTGGCGCGGCGCGAGGACGGCGTGCTGCGCCTGCACTCGGCGGACGTGCCCGGCGGCCCGGTCGAGCTGCGCGTCGACGAGCTGGCGCCCGGGTCCGACAAGGACTGGACGGCGTACCCGGCGGGCGTGGTCTGGGCCCTGCGGGAGGCCGGCCACGCGGTGACGGGCGCGGACGTGCACCTGACGTCGACGGTCCCCTCCGGCGCGGGCCTGTCCTCCTCGGCGGCGCTGGAGGTCGTGGTCGCCCTCGCCCTGAACGACCTCTGCGCCCTGGGTCTGAAGGGATGGCAGCTGGCCCGTCTGTGCCAGCGCGCCGAGAACGTCTATGTCGGCGCACCGACCGGCATCATGGACCAGACGGCCTCGGCCTGCTGCGAGGCCGGGCACGCCCTGTTCCTCGACACCCGCGACCTGTCCCAGCGCCAGATTCCGTTCGACCTGGCCGGTCGGGGCCTGCGCCTGCTGGTGGTGGACACCCAGGTCAAGCACGCCCACAGCGGCGGCGAGTACGGCAAGCGCCGCGCCGGCTGCGAGAAGGGCGCGGCCCTGCTGGGCGTGGACGCCCTGCGGGACGTCCCCTACGACGGCCTGGCCGCGGCCCTGGAACAGCTCGGCGACGAGGAGGAGGTCCGGCGCCTGGTCCGCCACGTCGTCACCGAGAACCAGCGCGTCGAACGGGTGGTGTCCCTCCTGGAGTCCGGCGACCCCCGGGCGATCGGCCCGGTCCTGACCGAGGGTCACGCCTCCCTGCGCGACGACTTCCGTATCTCCTGCCCGGAACTCGACCTGATCGTCGACACGGCCCTGAGCGCGGGCGCACTGGGAGCGCGGATGACGGGCGGCGGCTTCGGCGGCTCGGCGATCGTCCTCACGGAGGAGGCCGACGTCCCGGCCCTCACCAAGGCCATCGAGGAGGCCTTCGCGAGCGCCGGCTTCACTTCCCCCCGAGTCTTCGAGGCTGTCCCCTCGGCGGGAGCCCGACGACTGTCCTGACCTCCGCAGTCCACGTGGCGGCGCCGACCAGAACCCGGCGCCGCCACGTGGAACCACCTCACGAAGTGCCGGGCGTCATCAGGCACTTGGCAAGTCCTCCCTGCGACGCCTCCAAGGGCTGTCCGGTCATCGCCGAGATGACAGCGACCCCGGCGGCGCCGGACTCAGTCGCCGTCAGCCCAGTGGCTTGATCAAGGTGTACTCCGTGATGCCCGGTGGGTAGTCGGGGATGGCGCAGACGACCTTGTAGCCGTGTCTGCGGTAGAACTCCGGTGCCTGGAAGTCCCAGGTCTCCAGGCGGGCGCCGCGGCAGCCGCGTTCGTCGTGGGCGATGCGTTCGGCGCGGGTGAGGAGCCGGGAGCCGAGGCCCGCGCCTCGGTGGGGGGCGTCGACCCAGAGGTAGGCCACGTGCAGCCAGGTCGTCCAGGTGTGGCCGACCAGGCCGCCGGCCAGGTCGCCCGACTCGTCCAGGGCCCAGACGTGCAGGGGGATCTCGCGCTCGGCGGGGGTTCCGCGCAGGGCGGCCAGGACCGGGGACGCCGCCGTGTTCGTGTCGCGGAGGCGGGAGCGGAGCAGATCACGGCGCTGCTTGTCGACTTCTGCCTCAATACGAAACATGCGGCACACCCTAAACGCGCCGGACGGTCAGTTCTGCGAATTGCCTTCCCCTTCGGGCCCCCGGCCGTACTCTGAGGAGCGGTGCCGGTGGGGGCCGGTGCCGATCAGGGGGCGAGACAGCCGGGTACGACGCCCGAAGTGGGGGTAACAGTTCCGCATGGCGGCGGCCGTGCGGCGGTGGCGCCCACTCCGGGCGTCGTGCCCGTGCCGGTGAAAGCGGTCAGCGCTGCCGGCGGTGTCAGCCGTGCCGGCGGTGTCGGTGGTGCCGATGTCTCGGGACAATGGGAATCCCCTGCTCTGCCAAGGAGCTTGGGGAAGGGGGTTTCAGTGGTGCGTATCCGCGTTCTGGTCGTCGACGACCACCGCATCTTCGCCGAGTCGCTCGCCGCCGCACTGGCCGCGGAGCCGGACGTCGACGTGTCCGCCGCTGGGTCCGGGCCGACGGCGCTGCGCTGCCTGGAGCGGGCCGGGGCCGAGGGCCGCCGCTTCGACGTGCTGCTCGTCGACGCCGACCTCGGCGGGAACGTGCCCGGAGGCCGGGCCGCCGTGCCGGTCCAGGACGGCAACGCCGACGGGCTGGTGGACGGGATCTCCCTGGTCGCCGGGGTACGCGGCGCGTATCCCGGAGTGCGGACCGTCGTGCTCGCCGAGAAGGACGACCCGCGCCGGGCCGCGCTCGCCCTTCAGGCCGGCGCCTGCGGCTGGGTGGCCAAGGACTGCTCGCTGTCCCGGCTGCTCACCGTCATCCGCGGGGTGCTGCGCGACGAGACGCATCTGCCGCCCGCCCTGCTCACCGGTGTCCTGCGGGAGTTGACCGCGGCGCGCAAACACCGTACCGAGAGCGAACGGCTGGTGGAGTCCCTGACGCCGCGCGAGCGTGAGGTGCTGCGCTGCATGGTCGCGGGGCTGGGACGCAAGGCCGTCGCCGAGCGCCTTTACCTGTCCCCGCACACCGTGCGCACGCACATGCAGAACGTCCTGGGCAAGCTCGGCGTGCATTCCACGCTCGCCGCCGTCGCCCTGGCCCGCCGGGCCGGGGTCGGGCCGGTCGACCTGGCCGGGGACGACCTAGCCGGGGATGTTGTCGAACGGGGCGGTCAGCTGGCGTAGCAGTCCGGCGAGTTCGGCTCGCTGGGCGGAGGACAGTTCGGCCAGGATCGCGCGCTCCTGGTCCAGCAGGCCCGCGAGGGACTGGTCCGCGCGGTCGCGGCCCTCCACGGTGAGGCGGACCAGCACACCGCGCCGGTCGCTGGGGTCGGGCAGCCGCTCCACCAGGCCCTTCTTCGCCAGCCGGTCGATGCGGTTGGTCATGGTGCCCGAGGTGACCAGGGTCTGGGTCAGCAGCTGTCCGGGGGAGAGCTGGTACGGCACTCCCGCGCGCCTGAGCGCGGTCAGCACGTCGAACTCCCAGGGCTCCAGGCTGTGCTCGGCGAAGGCCAGCCGGCGTGCGCGGTCCAGGTGCCGGGCCAGCCTGCTCACCCGGCTGAGCACCTCGAGCGGTTCCACGTCGAGGTCCGGGCGCTCCCGCCGCCACGCCGCGACCAGCCGATCGACCTCGTCCTCCATGCGATCAGTGTAGTGGTTGTGTCGACGTGAAGTCTCTTGATATCAACTATCTTGGAATCGAGATAACAGGGAGGCCGCCATGTCCGCCGATAGCTCCCACCGTGCCCGCCGCGCCGACAGTCCCACCTGGGACCCCGCCCAGTACCTGCGCCACGCCGGCCACCGGGCCCGCCCCTTCGCCGACCTCCTCGCCCGCGTCCCGGACCTGCCCGCGGACCCGCGCCCGCCCCGCATCGCCGATCTCGGCTGCGGCCCCGGCAACGTCACCGTCCTCCTCGCGGACCGCTGGCCCACCGCGCACATCACCGGCTACGACAACTCGCCCGAGATGCTCGACAAGGCCGTGGTGGATCACGAGGGCCCCACGCCCGGCGGCGGCCGCCTCGACTTCGCCGCCGCCGACGCCCGCACCTGGACGCCCACCGAGCCGTACGACCTGATCGTCAGCAACGCCACCCTCCAGTGGGTGCCGGGGCACGTGGGGCGCTTCGCCGACTGGTTGGCGGCCCTCGAGCCCGGCGGCGTCTTCGCCTTCCAGGTGCCCGGCAACTTCTCCGCCCCCAGCCACCGGCTGATGCGCGACCTCGCGGGCTCCGCCCGCTGGCGCGACCGCCTCGGCGACGTCCTGCGGCACGAGGACGCGGTGCTCGCCCCCGAGGCGTACCTGGAGCGACTGACCGGGCTCGGCTGCGCGGCCGACGTGTGGGAGACGACGTACATCCACCTGCTGACCGGCCAGGACCCCGTCCTGGACTGGGTGAAGGGCACGGGTCTGCGCCCGGTCCTCACGGCGCTCGCCGACGACCCGGAGGCCCGCGAGGCGTTCCTCGCCGAGTACCGGGCCGCCCTGCGCGAGGCCTACCCGGCCGGTCCGCACGGCACCCCGTTCCCGTTCCGCCGCCTCTTCGCGGTCGCCGTGAAGGGGGCGTAGGCCGTGCTCACGGCCATCGACCACGTCCAGCTCGCCGCCCCGCCCGGCTCCGAGGACGACCTGAGGGCGTACTACGTCGGCGTCCTCGGCATGACGGAGATCCCCAAGCCACCGGTCCTGGCCGCGCGCGGGGGCTGCTGGTTCCAGGCCGGGTCCGTCCAGCTCCACCTGGGCATCGAGGAGGACTTCCGGCCCGCGAAGAAGGCCCACCCCGGCCTGAGGGTGACGGGCATCGAGGCGTACGCCGTCCGGCTGGCCGAGCGGGGCGCCCCGGTCACCTGGGACGACAACCTGCCGGGCCACCGGCGCTTCTACTCCGAGGACCCGGTGGGCAACCGGCTGGAGTTCCTGGAGCCGGTCCACAGGACCGGCCCGCTTACGCCTTGCGGTGCCCTATCAGCCGCGGCTTCTGTTCCAGGCCGTCCAGGCCGTGCCAGGCCAGGTTGACCAGGTGGGCGGCCACCTCCGCCTTCTTCGGGCGGCGCACGTCCAGCCACCACTGGCCGGTCAGGGCGACCATCCCGACCAGCGCCTGGGCGTAGAGCGGGGCCAGCTTCGGATCGAAGCCGCGGGACTTGAACTCGCGGCCCAGGATGTCCTCCACCTGGGTGGCGATGTCGGAGATCAGCGAGGCGAAGGAGCCCGTGGACTGGGGGATCGGGGAGTCGCGGACCAGGATGCGGAAGCCGTCCGTGTACTCCTCGATGTAGTCCAGGAGTGCGAAGGCCGCCTGCTCGCACAGCTCCCGCGGATGGCCGGCGGTCAGCGAGCTGGTCACCATGTCGAGCAGGCGCCGCATCTCGCGGTCCACCACCACCGCGTACAGCCCCTCCTTGCCGCCGAAGTGCTCGTACACCACCGGCTTGGACACCCCGGCCTTCGCCGCGATCTCCTCCACCGACGTGCCCTCGAAGCCCTTCGCCGCGAACAGGGTGCGACCGATCTCCAGCAGCTGCTGGCGGCGCTCGGCACCGGTCATACGGGTGCGGCGGGTGCGCCGCGGCTTGTCGCTGCTGGAAGTGCTGGAGTCGGTCGCCACGGCGTCAATCATGCCGCCTCGGCGGTCTCCTTCCGGCGCCGGGAGCCGCGATCGTCGGTGTTCCGGCGGGAATCGATACGCGAGCGTGACGGCCAGCGCACGTCGTACGCCCAGCCGAGCTGCTCGAACCAGCGGATGATGCGGGCGGAGGAGTCCAGCTGACCGCGCTCCACACCGTGCCGGGCGGAGGTCGGGTCGGCGTGGTGCAGGTTGTGCCAGGACTCGCCGCAGGACAGGATCGCCAGCCACCACACGTTGCCCGAGCGGTCCCGCGACTTGAACGGGCGCTTGCCCACCGCGTGGCAGATCGAGTTGATCGACCAGGTCACGTGGTGCAGCAACGCCACCCGGACGAGCGAACCCCAGAAGAAGGCCGTGAGCGCACCCCACCACGACATGGTCACCAGGCCGCCGATCAGCGCCGGCAGCAGCAGCGACGCAGTCGTCCACAGCACGAACTGACGGGAGATCCGCCGCATCACCGGGTCCTTGATCAGATCCGGCGCGTACTTGTCCTGCGGGGTCTGCTCCTCGTCGAACATCCAGCCGACATGCGCCCAGTACAGGCCCTTGACCAGGGCGGGAATCGTCTCGCCGTACTTCCACGGCGAGTGCGGGTCGCCGTCCGCGTCCGAGAACTTGTGGTGCTTGCGGTGGTCGGCCACCCAGCGCACCAGCGGGCCCTCGACCGCCATCGATCCCGCGATCGCCAGCGCGACCTTCAGGGGCCGCTTGGCCTTGAAGGAACCGTGTGTGAAGTGGCGGTGGAACCCGATCGTGATGCCGTGGCAGCCGAGGAAGTAGAAGAAGACCAGCAGACCGAGGTCCAGCCAGCTCACCCCCCACCCCCAGGCCAGCGGCACCGCCGCGAGCAGCGCCAGGAACGGAACGGTGATGAACAGCAGCAGCGTGATCTGCTCGAGCGAACGCTTCTGCTCGCCGCCCAGAGTGGCGGAGGGCAGCTCGCCGACTGCCGCCTCCGGGGCGTCGTCGAGCACATCGGAGGAGCTTGTGGTCATGGGCGTCCCCTGTGGGGTCGAGGGTCGTGACAGATACCGGTGGTGCCGGGACAGATGCCGGTGGTGCCGGTGGTGCCGGTGGGTTTCGGAAACGACCAGCTCCCTACGGTTCCGTAACCTACGGCGACGTAAGTATGGCAGCGCGTCGCCGCGCGGCAAGAGCCCCTGGCCTGCGCGTCCCAGCCGACACCTAGACTTGGTGTCGGTCGGACAGCGCGGTCCGCTCTGAAGATTCCTTCCCGGATGCCCGGCCCGTATGCGGCAGCCGCCGCGCGGCACCCGTCCGGGTTCCCCTCCCAGACGAGCTTCAACACTGCAAGGAGCCGCACCTGTGAGCAGTGCCGACGACCAGACGACGACCAGCAGCGAGCTGCGCGCCGATATCCGCCGACTGGGCGACCTCCTGGGGGAGACCCTGGTGAGGCAGGAGGGCCCCGAGCTCCTCGACCTGGTCGAGAAGGTGCGCCGCCTCACCCGCGAGGACGGCGAAGCCGCCGCCGAACTGCTGCGCGGCACCGAACTGGAGACCGCGGCCAAGCTGGTCCGGGCCTTCTCCACCTACTTCCATCTCGCCAACGTCACCGAGCAGGTCCACCGCGGACGCGAACTGCGCGCCCGCCGTGCCGCCGAGGGCGGCCTGATCTCCCGCACCGCCGACCGGCTCAAGGACGCCGACCCCGAACACCTGCGCCAGACCGTCCAGCACCTCAACGTGCGCCCGGTGTTCACCGCGCACCCCACCGAGGCCGCGCGCCGCTCCGTGCTCAACAAGCTCCGGCGCATCGCCGCACTGCTGGAGACCCCGGTCCTCGAATCCGACCGCCGCCGCCTGGACACCCGGCTGGCCGAGAACATCGACCTCGTCTGGCAGACCGACGAACTCCGCGTCGTCCGCCCCGAACCCACCGACGAGGCCCGCAACGCCATCTACTACCTCGACGAACTCCACGCCGGCGCCGTCGGCGACGTCCTGGAGGACCTCACCGCCGAACTGGAGCGCGTCGGCGTCAAGCTCCCCGACGACACCCGCCCCCTCACCTTCGGCACCTGGATCGGCGGCGACCGCGACGGCAACCCCAATGTCACCCCCGAAGTCACCTGGGACGTGCTGATCCTCCAGCACGAGCACGGCATCAACGACGCCCTCGACATGATCGACGAGCTGCGCGGATTCCTGTCCAACTCCATCCGCTACAGCGGCGCCACCGACGAGCTGCTCGCCTCCCTCCAGGCCGACCTCGACAACCTCCCCGAGATCAGCCCCCGCTACAAGCGGCTCAACGCCGAGGAGCCCTACCGGCTCAAGGCCACCTGCATCCGGCAGAAGCTCGTCAACACCAAGCGGCGCCTCGCCAAGGTCACCCCCCACGAGGCCGGCCGCGACTACCTCGGCACCGGCGAACTCCTCGCCGACCTGCGCCTCCTCCAGGACTCCCTGCGCGCCCACCGCGGCGGCCTGTTCGCCGACGGCCGCCTCGCCCGCACCATCCGCACCCTGGCCGCCTTCGGCCTCCAGCTGGCCACCATGGACGTCCGCGAACACGCCGACGCCCACCACCACGCCCTCGGCCAGCTCTTCGACCGGCTCGGCGAGGAGTCCTGGCGCTACGCCGACATGCCCCGCGAGTACCGCACCAGGCTGCTCGCCAAGGAACTCAGGTCCCGCCGCCCGCTCGCTCCCACCCCGGCCCCCGTCGACGCCGCCGGAGCCAAGACCCTCGGCGTCTTCGAGACGATCAAGCGGGCCCTGAAGGTCTTCGGACCCGAGGTCATCGAGTCCTACATCATCTCCATGTGCCAGGGCGCCGACGACGTCTTCGCGGCGACCGTCCTGGCCAGGGAGGCCGGCCTGATCGACCTGCACGCCGGCTGGGCGAAGATCGGCATCGTGCCGCTGCTGGAGACCACCGACGAGCTCAAGGCCGCCGACACCATCCTGGAGGACATGCTCTCCGACCCGTCCTACCGGCGCCTGGTCGCACTGCGCGGGGACGTCCAGGAGGTCATGCTCGGCTACTCCGACTCCTCCAAGTTCGGCGGCATCACCACCTCCCAGTGGGAGATCCACCGCGCCCAGCGCCGGCTGCGCGACGTCGCCCACCGCTACGGCGTACGGCTGCGCCTCTTCCACGGCCGCGGCGGCACCGTCGGCCGCGGCGGCGGCCCCACCCACGACGCCATCCTCGCCCAGCCCTGGGGCACCCTCGAGGGCGAGATCAAGGTCACCGAACAGGGCGAGGTCATCTCCGACAAGTACCTCATCCCGTCGCTGGCCAGGGAGAACCTGGAACTGACGGTGGCCGCCACCCTGCAGGCCTCCGCCCTGCACACCGCCCCCCGCCAGTCCACCGAGGCCCTCGCCCGCTGGGACGCGGCCATGGACGTGGTCAGCGACGCCGCCCACGCCGCCTACCGCCGGCTCGTCGAGGACCCCGACCTGCCGACGTACTTCCTCGCGTCGACGCCGGTGGACCAGCTCGCCGAACTGCACCTGGGCTCCCGGCCCTCCCGCCGCCCCGGCTCCGGCGTCTCGCTCGACGGCCTGCGCGCCATCCCGTGGGTGTTCGGCTGGACCCAGTCCCGGCAGATCGTCCCCGGCTGGTTCGGCGTCGGCTCCGGACTCAAGGCGCTGCGCGAGGCCGGACTGGACACCGTGCTCGACGAGATGCACGAACAGTGGCACTTCTTCCGCAACTTCGTCTCCAACGTCGAGATGACGCTCGCGAAGACCGACCTGCGCATCGCCCAGCACTACGTCGACACCCTCGTCCCCGACGAGCTGCGGCACGTCTTCGACGTCATCAAGGCCGAGCACGAGCTCACCGTCGCCGAGATCCTCAAGGTCACCGGCGAGCGGGAACTCCTCGACGCCCAGCCCGTCCTGAAGCAGACCTTCGCCATCCGCGACGCCTACCTCGACCCGATCTCCTACCTCCAGGTCGCCCTGCTCAAGCGGCAGCGCGACGCGGCGGCAGCGGGCGAGGAGGTCGACCCGCTGCTGTCCAGGGCGCTGCTCCTGACCGTCAACGGCGTGGCGGCCGGCCTGCGCAACACCGGCTGACCAGGGCCGCCGGACCACATGAGGGTGGGCCCGGGATCCGTGCGGATCCCGGGCCCACCCTCATGTTCCTTCCGCTCTGTCAGCCGCGGCGGGCCCGGCGCCGCAGCACCAGGAAGCCACCCGCCGCGACCAGCGCGGCCGCGACGCCCGACAGCAGACCCACCGGGGCGCTGCTGCCCGTCTCGGCGAGGTCGCCGCTCGCGCCGCCCTGCGCGGACGGGGACGAGGAGGCGGCGGGAGCCGCGCCCGAGGAGGTCGCCTCCGCGGTCGGTGACGCGGAGGCGGTCGGAGCGGTGGACCCGCTCGGCGTGGAGCCGGGTCCGCCGGGCGTGGTGCCGGGCGTGCTCGGCGTGGAGCCGGAGCCGCCGTTCTCGGGCGCGCAGTCCGTCCAGAACACCTTGTGCTTGGCGGCGGCACTCTTCTCGCCGTCGAAGTTCCAGAACAGCTTGTAGTGCCCGTCGGGCAGCGACAGGTCCTCCGTGCGGCCGTGGCCGTCGGCGTCCAGGGTGATGTCGCCGGCCTTCACGGTGTCGCCCTTGACGGCGCCGGTCGGCGCCCACGTCTCGATGTGCCAGTCCACCTGCTGCCCGCCGTCGAATCCGAAGGCGTCCAGATAGAAGGTGCAGACGTGCGGCTCGTTCCGGCGCAGCTCCTCGCCGGTCTTCGCGTCGTGGATCTTCACGGTGCCGTTGTCACCGTGGTGGGAGTTCTGCGAGGCGGCGTGCGCGAGGGGAGCGATCGCGAGCGCCGCCGAGACACCGGCGGTCACCGCGCCGGCGCGGATCAGGGTACGCATGGGGCAGTCCATCTTCGAGAAGCGAACGGGAAGATGTGGAGGGGGCGGCTCAGCTTCCCAGCCGCACCCCAGGCCCCGTCAATCACAAAGCGGGAACAAAGACAGCCCTTGGCGGCACGGTGCCCGCCCAGCCTGGTCAAAGTGCCAGAAAAGCCGCCGTCAGCAGCGCGACACCCGACCCGGCCAGCACCCACGCGGCCCGGGCCAGCCGCAGCCCGCCCGCCACCACCACCGAGGCCAGCAGCAGCGCACCGCCCAGCGGAGCCCATGCGTACAGGATCCCGGCCGGGCCCGAACGCAGCACCTCGTCGGTGCCCGGCTTCACCACGACGCTGTACGTCCGCCCCTTGTGCACCACCGCCGAGCCGATCTCCACCCGGTCCCGGGCCGTCGACCCCGCGGACAGGGGCGTGTACGGGCCGCTGCACGTGTCGTGGGCGCACCGCGTCACCTCGACCGTCCCGCGCTCCCGCCCCTTGGTCAGCATCACGTAGGGCGCGGTGCTCCAGGACGCCCACACGCCCGCGATCAGGATGAGCACGGTGACCGCGCCCATCGTGGCGACCCGCCCGAACCGCAGCGCGGCGAACGAGGCCGTACGGGCGGGCTTGCGGTTCGTACGGCCGGGCTTGCGGGTCGTACGGGCCTGACGGGAACGACTACGGGCGGTGGCTGCTGCGGCAGGCATGGCCGGGATCATTGGCCATTCCCCTGCGCCCGGTCAACTCCCGAGGAGGCCGGCGGCCCGACAAGTCAGGAGTTGTACGCGCTTTGCGCCCGCTCCAGCCCCTCCGCCAGCAGACATTCCACCGAGTCCGCCGCCCGGTCGACGAAGTAGTCCAGCTCCTTGCGCTCCGCCGCCGAGAAGTCCTTCAGCACGAAGTCCGCCACCTGCATACGGCCCGGCGGACGCCCGATCCCGAACCGCACCCGGTGGTAGTCCGCGCCCATCGCCTTCGTCATCGACTTCAGGCCGTTGTGCCCGTTGTCACCGCCGCCCAGCTTCAGCCGCAGGGTGCCGTAGTCGATGTCCAGCTCGTCATGGATCGCCACGATGTTCGCCACCGGAACCTTGTAGAAGTCCCGCAGCGCGTTCACCGGACCGCCCGAGAGGTTCATGTACGACATCGGCTTCACCAGGACCACCCGGCGGCTCTCCGGGCCCGGCGGACCGATCCGGCCCTCCACCACCTGCGCCTGCGCCTTGCTCGCCCGCTTGAACCGGCCCCCGATACGGTCGGCCAGCAGATCCACCGCCATGAACCCCACGTTGTGCCGGTTCATGGCGTACTCCGGTCCGGGATTGCCCAGGCCGACGATCAGCCAGGGGGCGTTCGCGGAACTCGCCGGGGTGGTCACGTCTGCTTCTCCTTGATACGCACCGGCCGCCGCTCCCCCTACCGGAGTACGGGAAGCAGCGGCCGGCGAAACGACGATCGGCTGAGGATCAGGCCTCGGCGGCCTCTTCGCCCTCGGCCTGCTCGCCCTCGGCGGCCTCCTCGACCTGCGCCTGGAGGACCTGAAGGACGACCGCGTCCTCCTCGACGGCCAGCGTCACACCGCTCGGCAGGGTGATGTCCTTGGCGTGGATCGAGGCACCGGCCTCCAGACCCTCCACGGACACCGTCACGGCCTCGGGGATGTGGGTGGCCTCGGCCTCGACCGGCAGCGCGTTCAGCACGTGCTCCAGCAGGTTGCCACCCGGGGCCAGTTCGCCCTCGGCGTTGACCGGGATCTCGACCGTGACCTTCTCGCCGCGCTTGACCAGCTGAAGGTCGACGTGCTCCAGGAAGCCCTTCAGCGGGTCGCGCTGCACGGACTTCGGGATCGCCAGCTCGTTGGTCTTGCCGTCGATGTCCAGGGAGATCAGGACGTTCGGCGTACGCAGCGCCATCAGCAGGTCGTGGCCCGGCAGCGTCAGGTGCAGCGGGTCGGAGCCGTGACCGTAGAGAACACCCGGGACCTTGTTGTCACGGCGGATGCGGCGCGCGGCACCCTTGCCGAACTCGGTGCGGGTCTCGGCGGCGAGCTTCACCTCGGACATGCTTCTCACTCCTCGTAGAAGTAGGGGACGTGGTCACCCGGCCACACGAACGGCCTGCTACGAAGAGCGCGTCGATTACGGACCGCCGTATCCGCCCGAAGACGGCCACGGCCTCCCTCGCCGAGCAACCTGAGCAGTCTACTCGGAGAAGGAGGCCGTACCCAAAACGATCTACGGGAGCCCGTGAAAGGTCACAGAGTGATCGTTACTGCTCGTCGAAGAGGCTCGTCACCGAACCGTCCTCGAACACCTCGCGCACCGCCCGCGCGACCGTCGGCGCGATCGACAGCACCGTGATCTTGTCCAGCTCCAGCTCGCCCGGCGTCGGCAGCGTGTTCGTGAACACGAACTCGCTCACCTGCGAGTTCTTCAGCCGGTCCGCCGCCGGACCCGACAGCACACCGTGCGTCGCCGTCACGATCACGTCCTCCGCACCGTGCGCGAACAGCGCGTCCGCCGCGGCGCAGATCGTGCCGCCGGTGTCGACCATGTCGTCCACCAGCACACAGACGCGGCCCTTCACGTCACCGACGACCTCGTGCACGGTGACCTGGTTCGCCACGTCCTTGTCACGCCGCTTGTGCACGATCGCCAGCGGCGCGCCCAGCCGGTCGCACCACCGGTCCGCCACCCGCACCCGGCCGGCGTCCGGGGACACCACCGTCAGCTTCGAACGGTCCACCTTGTTGCCCACGTAGTCCGCCAGCAGCGGCAGCGCGAACAGGTGGTCCACCGGGCCGTCGAAGAAGCCCTGGATCTGGTCCGTGTGCAGATCGACGGCGAGGATGCGGTCCGCGCCGGCCGTCTTCATCATGTCGGCCACCAGACGCGCCGAGATCGGTTCACGGCCACGGTGCTTCTTGTCCTGCCGCGCGTAACCGTAGAAGGGCACGATGACCGTGATGGAGCGGGCCGACGCGCGCTTCAGCGCGTCGATCATGATCAGCTGCTCCATGATCCACTTGTTGATCGGAGCCGTGTGGCTCTGGATCAGGAAGCAGTCCGCGCCACGTGCCGACTCCTGATAACGCACATAGATCTCGCCGTTGGCGAAGTCGAACGCCTTCGTCGGGACGACCCCGACACCCAGCTCGTGGGCGATTTCCTCGGCAAGCTCGGGGTGGGCGCGGCCGGAGAAGAACATCATCTTCTTCTCGCCGGTCGTCTTGATCCCGGTCACAGCAGTGTCTCCTCAGAGGGTGTTCGCAGCTGGATGTCGAGATGACCTCATGAGCCGTGTCAGACCGTGGGCGAGAGGCCGTCTCAGCTGGTGGGGGTGCGGGTGTGCACTTATCACGGTACGCCGTGTTTGGCGCACCCGTGTCCGGTCAGGCCTCGCCCTCGCCCTTCGGAGACGCCGCCTCGGCCGCCTTCGCCGCCGCGCTGCCCGGACGCTTTCGCGCCACCCAACCCTCGATATTCCGCTGCTGACCACGGGCCACGGCCAGCGAACCGGGCGGTACGTCCCGCGTGATCACGGACCCGGCGGCCGTGTACGCGCCGTCCCCGATCGTGACAGGCGCCACAAACATGTTGTCCGAGCCGGTGCGGCAGTGCGACCCGACGGTGGTGTGGTGCTTGTCCTGCCCGTCGTAGTTCACGAACACGCTCGCGGCGCCGATGTTCGTGTACTCGCCGATCGTGGCGTCACCGACGTAGGACAGGTGCGGAACCTTCGTCCCCTCGCCGATCGCGGCGTTCTTCGTCTCGACGTACGTACCGACCTTGGACTTCAGCCCCAGGCGCGTGCCGGGCCGCAGATAGGCGTACGGACCCACGGACGCCTCCGGGCCCACCACGGCCCCGTCGGAGACGGTGTTGTCCACCCGTGCCCCCGCCCCGACCCGGGTGTCGGTCAGCCGGCTGTTCGGGCCGACCACGCTGCCCTCGGCGAGATGCGTCGAGCCGTGCAGCTGGGTGCCCGGCAGGACGGTGACGTCCTGCTCGAAGGTGACGGTCACATCGACCCAGGTGGTCGCCGGGTCGACGACGGTCACCCCGGCGAGCATGGCGGCGGTCAGCAGCCGGTCGTTGAGGATCCGCCGGGCCTCCGCGAGCTGCACACGGTTGTTGATCCCCGCGATCTCCCGGTGGTCGCCGGCCACACAGGCCCCGACCCGGTGACCGGCCTCACGCAGGATCCCGAGGACATCGGTGAGGTACTCCTCACCCTGGCTGTTGTTCGTCCGCACCTTGCCCAGCGCGTCCGCGAGCAGCCGCCCGTCGAACGCGAACACCCCGGAGTTGATCTCCCGGATCGCCCGCTGGGCCTCGGTCGCGTCCTTGTGCTCCACGATCGCGGTCACGGCACCGCTGTCGCCGTCGCGCACGATCCGGCCGTACCCGGTGGCGTCCGGCACCTCGGCGGTCAGCACGGTGACGGCGTTGCCGTCCTCGCCGTGCGTGGCGGCCAGCTGCCGCAGCGTCTCACCGGTGAGCAGGGGGGTGTCCCCGCAGACGACGACCACGGTCCCGTCGACGGCCCCGCCGAGCTCCTCGAGCCCCATGCGGACGGCGTGCCCGGTGCCCTTCTGCTTCTCCTGCACGGCGGTACGGACCTGGGGGTCGACCTCCGTCAGATGCGCGGTCACCTTCTCCCGCGCGTGCCCGACCACGACCACGAGGTTCTCGGGCTTCAACTCACGCGCGGCCGCCAGCACATGACCGACCAGGGAACGGCCACAGATGTCATGCAGGACCTTCGGTGTGGCCGACTTCATACGGGTGCCCTCACCCGCTGCGAGAACGACGACGGCTGCCGGGCGAATGGCGCTCACAGGATGCCCTTCGGCTTTTGGGGTGGGGTGGACATCCGCAGGATAGCGGGGCGCGGGGAGGGGGAGACGAGAGCGGGTCCTGACCCGAGACGGGCCAGGACCCTTGGGGCGAGCTCCCGCTCGCTGCGGCTCCCGGAGAAGGATTCGAACCCTCATTCAACGGACCAAAACCGTTTGTCCTGCCCTTAGACGATCCGGGACTGTGTGCGTGTGATGTCCGATTCGTTGATCGGCTCCGCGCTCGGACACCACTATGCCGTACCGGGCGCCCTCGATGCGACGGTGTGAGCCGCTGCCGCACCTCCGCCGCGCGGCGCGGTGGCGAGCGGCACGCGAAACTCACCGGAAATGCCGCCGCGGGCGCCCGTACGCTGGAGGGCATGACCAGGACGGGGGAAGACCATCGGGCGGCCGGGGCCGGGGCCGGGCCGTGGTGGTGGGCGCGGTGGCGCAGTGCGGTGCTCGACGGGAGCCTGGCGCTGGTGTCCGCGGTGGAGTGCGGGGCCGAGGGCGTGCCGTTCGCGCGGGACGCCGGGGTTCCGCCGGCCGTCGGGATCGTGTTCGGGGTGCTGGCCGGGTCGGTGCTGCTGATCCGGCGGCGGTGGCCCATCGCCGTGGTGCTGGTCGCGATCGCCGTCACGCCGGCCCAGATGGGTTTCCTGATGGGGATCGTCGGGCTGTACACCCTGGCCGCGTGCGAGCTGCCGCGGAGGATCATCGGGGCGCTGGCCGGGATGTCGTTCCTCGGCACGATGATCGTGACGTTCGTGCGGGTGCGGCAGGACATGGCGCGGGGGGATTTCTCCCTCGGGGACTGGTTCGTTCCGTTCGCCGCCGTGACGACCTCGCTGGGTCTGACGGCTCCTCCTCTTCTTCTCGGGCTGTACGTCGGCGCCCGGCGGCGGCTGATGGAGTCGCTCAGGGAGCGGGCGGACAGTCTCGAGCGGGAGTTGCAGCTGCTCGCGGAGCGGGCGGAGGAGCGGGCCGAGTGGGCCCGTAACGAGGAGCGGACGAGGATCGCCCGGGAGATGCACGACGTCGTCGCGCACCGGGTGAGCCTGATGGTCGTGCACGCCGCCGCGCTGCAGGCCGTGGCCCGGAAGGATCCCGAGAAGGCGGTGCGCAACGCCGCGCTCGTCGGGGACATGGGGCGGCAGGCGCTGACCGAGCTGCGGGAGATGCTCGGGGTGCTGCGCAGCGGGGACGAACAGAAACAGCGGCGCCGTGAGCGGGCCTCCGCCTCCGTGCCGCTGGTCGCCGTGGGGGTGGCCGCCGCCGCCGCGGCTTCCCGGGCGGCCGGTGAGCCGGGCGGTGCGGAGGGGCCGTGTCTGGCGGAGCTGGAGGAGCTGGTCGGGCAGTCGGCGGCCGCGGGGATGGTCGTGGATCTGTCGGTGGAGGGTGAGACGCGTTCCTACGGCCCGGAGATCGAGCAGACCGCCTATCGCGTGGTGCAGGAGGCGCTGACGAACGTCCACAAGCACGCGGCGGGGGCGAAGGCCTATGTGCGGCTCGCGCATCGGGGGGCGGAGATCGCGATGCAGGTGGAGAACGAGCCGCCGCCGGAGCCGTCGTCGGCGTCGTCGGCGCGGTTGCCGTCCGGCGGGAACGGGCTGCTCGGGATGAAGGAGCGGGTCGTGGCGCTGGGCGGCGTGTTCGTGTCGGGGCCGACGGAGGCGGGGGGTTTCCGGGTGTCGGCGGTGATTCCGGCCGCGTAGTCCCTGCCCTTGCTCCGGGCTCGGGTCGAGCCTTGCTTCGGTCTCCGGTCGAGCTCTGCCACGGGCTCGGGTCGAGTGCGGCTCGTGTTCGACTCGTGCGTCAGCCGGCTGTCAGGCGTACCGGGGCTATGCCGGAGATGAGGGCCGACAGGGCTTGGTCGATGTCCGGGCCGAGGTACCAGTCGCCGGTGTGGTCGAGGGCGTAGACGCGGCCCTCGGTGTCGATGGCGAGCAGGGACTCGGTGTCGGTCTCGGCGCCGAGGGGGCAGACCTCGGTGTCGAGGGCGCGGCCGAGGTCGCCGAGGGTGCGGGCCATGTGGAGGCCGTGCAGCGGGTCGAGGTCGAGGGCCGCGGGGGCGATCTGGCGGCCGCTGTCGGTGGGGGTGACGCGCAGGCCGCCGAATTCGGCCCAGGCCTCGACGGCGGCGGGGAAGACGGTGTGCCGGTGGCCGGCCGGGGAGGTGTGGTCGCGCAGGGCGTCGGCCCACACTTCGGCCTGCTTTATGTCCCAGCGTCCGGGTTGCCAGCCGGCGGCGCGCAGGGCGGCGTCGACGGGTACGGCGAAGCGTGTGGAGGTGTGGCGGTCGGCGTGCATCTGCCCTTCGTTCGTCGTGGCCGCGGTGGGGTGCGGTGCGCGTGGCCGGGTGTGCGGGTCGTCAGGCTTCGCCGTCCGTGGGGTCGACGATGCGAACGCCGAAGTGGGCGCTGAGCGCGGTGCAGGCGCGGCAGGGGGCGGCGAAGCTGCCGTGCAGGGGGTCGCCGTCCTCGCGGATGCGGCGGGCGGTGAGTTTTGCCTGTTTGAGGGCTTTGCGGGCTTCGCCGTTGGTCATGGGTTTGCGGGAGGCGCGTTTGCTGCGGCTCGCGTCGGTGGCGCTGATGTGCCGGGAGATGAGGATGGTCTCGGCGCAGCGGCCGGTGAAGCGGTCGCGCTGGGCGCTGGGGAGGGTGTCGAGGAAGTCCTGGACGAGGGGGTGCAGGGCGGGGGGTTCCTCGCCGCGGGCGGCGGTGCCGGTGAGGGTGGCACCGCGTACGGACAGGGCGGCGGCGATGGTGGGGAGTATGCCGTCGCGGCGGTGGCGGAGAGCGGGCGCGTGGGGCGTCTCGGCGCTGCTCCAGCCGATCCTCGGGTCGCCGGATGCACCGGCATGCGGTCCCGTCTGCGTCGCATTCATGATCATCATCCCCTCCCGAGCATCCCCCCGGAGGACACAGAGTGCCAAATCGCGTGGCTGCTGCGGAAGCTGGGGCGCCGCGACACGCCCGGGCCGGGGCGGTACGTCACGGTGGGGTGACGGCTGGTCACGGCGGAGTGATGGGGAGTGGGTGGCCGGTGGGTGGAGGCCCGGTGACCGGTGTCGGCGTACCGCATAGGCTGTCGGCACGCCGCGATGCGCGCGGTCGACGCGTTGGAGAGAAGTAGTCGATACGGGTCTTGGCGGTACGGCGTCAGCAGCCGTCCCGCCGTGGGTCGTACAGAGTGCCGCAGGGGGCAACCGCCATGACATCAGGTCGGCTCGGGCTGGGGGCACCGCCCAGCCGCCAGGCCGGGGGGCAAGCCGCGCCGCCGAACGCGGCCTATGCCGGGCAGGTCGTGCACTTCCCGGACCCGGTGCGGGCCGCCCGTCACCCGAGAGGGGTACGGGTGGACGAGCGTGGTCACCCCGACTTCTCGCCGTACGCGCGGGCGGCGGCGGAGATCGCCGAGCCGCCGGAGGGCTTCGGCGTCGACGAGTTGCGGCTGACGGACTACGTCTCCGCGAACGCGGCGCTGGCGGCGTCCGGGCACGAGCTGTGGGACACGGTGCCGAACGTGGCGACCCCGCACGGCTGGACGTGGCACCACGTGGCGAGCACCCGGCGCCTGGAGCTGGTCCCGGTGGAGGTGAAGGCGCTGCTGCGCCATCACGGCGGGATCGCGACCGCGAACGTCGACCAGACCAAGCGCGGCACCCGGCCGCTGCAGGAGACCCGGCCGGCGCACTTCGGGCTGCCGAAGTCGGGTGCGGCGGTGACGGAGCAGCAGGTGCAGGGGGTCGAGGAGGACCTGGGGTACCGGCTGCCGGGCGCGTACCGGTCGTTCCTTAAGGCGGCGGGCGGTTGCGCGCCGGTCGGGACGGCGCTGGACGCGGAGCTGGGACTGCTGATCGACCAGCCGTTCTTCACGGTGCGTGAGGAGGCGGCGGTCAACGACCTGGTGTACGTCAACAAGTGTCTGCGCGACCACCTGACCAAGGACTATCTGGGAGTCGGTTTCGTGCAGGGCGGGCTGCTGGCCGTGAAGGTGAAGGGCGAGCGGACCGGGTCGGTGTGGTTCTGCGCGTACGACGACGTCCGGGACGTCGATCCGTCGTGGTCCCAGGCCGAGCGCGTGGAGCGGCTGCTGCTGCCGTGCGGTGCGGACTTCGACGCCTTCCTGTCCCGGCTGGCGGGATCTCCGCCGGAGTTGGAGACGGTGGCGAACCTGATGGTGGACGGCGGTTTCGCACGGGTCGTCCCGGTGGCGTCCGCGTCGTCTTCCGTGTCGTCGGTGGGGGAGTGAGGTCGGGCGATGGTGACCTTCGCGCAGGCGCAGGAGCGCGCGGAAGAGTGGATCAACGGTGATGTGCCGTCGTACCAGCACCGGGAGGTGCGGGTACGGGAGTTCGACCTCGGTTTCGTGGTGTGGGCCGAGGACCGTGCGGACGGGCCGCGTTCGGACGGCGGTGCGCAGCGGCTGGTGATCGCGCGGGACAGCGGTGAGGCCACGCTGTGGCCCGCGCTGCCGGTGGGCGAGGTGATCCGCCGGTACGAGGAGGAGTACGGCGGCCCGGACGGCGACGCGGATTCCGCCGCCGCCGCGGCGCCGCCCGCCCGGGTGGACCTGAACCAGACGTCGTTCCTGCTGAGCCCGCCGGAGTGGCTGCAGGAGGCGGCGGACAAGCTCGGGATCCCGGACCGGCGTGGTGACAGCGGTGGGCGGGGGGCCGGTGCGGAACCGGGTGCTGGTGCCGGTGTCGGCGCGGGTGCCGGTTCTGGTGCGGGTGCCGGGGGGGACGCGCTGCCCCGGACGCAGGCCGGGGTGCCGGTGAGCGGGTCCGCCGGCGCGGGTACGGGTGTTCCGGCGGCGCCCGCCGCGGCGGGTGTCACGGGTGCGCCCGCCGGGGCGACCCCGTGGGCCGGGACGGACACCAACGCCGAGGGCGGGGACGACCGTTCCGTACCGCTGCCCGCGACCGTGTTCGCGCCGCCGCTGAGCGACGCCGACGACGACACCCCGCCTCCGGCCGCCGCTCCGGACGCCAAGACGGCGCTGATGGCGGGCGGCAGCCGGCTTCCGCCTACGGCTCTGGCGCCGGCACTCGACGGCTCGGACGCACCAGGGGTCCCGGGCGTCCCGGGAGCACCCTCCGGCGCGCCCCAGGGCAGCACGCCGCCTCCGCCGCCGGGCGGTCCGTCGAGCGCGTATCCGCCGGGGCCGGGCACTCCGCCCGCGCCGCCGGCCGCTCCGTCGTACGGCTCTCCGCAGGGTCCTGGTGCGCCTGTTGCACCTGGTGTGCCCGGGGCTCCCGGTGTGCCGGGCGCGGGGGTTCCGGCGGGTCCGGGTACCCCGCCTCCGCCGTCGCCCGGTGCGCCGTCCTACGGCTACCCGCAGGGCCCCGATGCTCCGGGCACCCCGGCCACTCCGTCGCCGGCCGGTCCCGGACGGCCTCTCGCGCCGAACGCCGGTGACATCGCGGACGCCGCGACGAGCAAGGCGGCGCCTCCGCCGCGCCGGGGGCGGGGCGGCTCGCCGACGCCTCCGCCGCCGGGTGTCCCCGGGGCGCCCGGTGCGCGGCCGGGCGCGGCCTCCGTGCCGCCTGCGCCCGGAGCTCCGGGAGCGCCGGGAGCCTCCGATACCGCGGGCGGGTACGTGCCGACCCAGCTCGTCTCGTCGCTCGGCCCCGACGGGCCCGCCGGTCCGCCGACGCCTCCCCCGCCGGGGGCTCCGGGTGCTCCAGGTGCGCCCGGCACGCCCGGCGGTACGCCTCCGGGCGGTGTCCACCACGCCGCCACGATGCTCGCCGACCCCAGCCAGGGCGGCGGCGTCCCGCAGCCGCCCGGTCCGCCCGCCGCTCCGGGTGTCCCCGGTCCGCCGCAGCCGCCGGCTGCGCCCGGCGCTCCGGGTGCTCCGGGTGCTCCGGGTGCTCCGGCGGTCCCCGGCGCGCCGGGATCCGGGCAGGGTGGCGTGCACCACGCGGCGACCATGCTGGCCGGGCCCGCGCCCGGCGGCCCCGGCGCGCCTCCGCCACCGCCGGTCCCGGGCGTGCCCGGTGCTCCCGGCGTTCCCGGTACGCCTCCGGGCGCCCCGCAGCCGCCACAGCCCATGCCCCCCGGCGCCATGCCGCCGCCCGGTCAGCCGCCCATGCCCGGACAGCCCCTGCCCGGTCAGCAGCCCCCGGCCTACGGCTACCCCCAGCAGGCACAGCCCACCGTCGGTCCCGGCTACCAGGCCGTGCTGCGCTACCGCGCTCAGGACGGTTCCGAGCAGCAGCTGATCCGGCGTTCGGCGCCGGGCATGCCGCACCCGGAGTGGCAGATCTTCCACGAGCTGCGCGCCATGAACGTGCCGCCGGACCAGGTGCTGGAGCTGCACACCGAGCTGGAGTCGTGCCAGTTGCCGGGTGCCTACTGCTCACGGATGATCCGTGAGCAGTGGCCGCAGGCGCGGATCACGTCGATCGCGCCGTACGGCACCGACCATGCGAGCCGGCAGCAGGGCATGGCGCAGCTCCTCGCCCATCAGGGTGAGTTGCACCAGGTGGCCGACGGGCCCGCCCGCCCGGCCCCGGTCCGGGCGCCGATCCCGCCGGTGCAGGCGGTGCCGCCGGTTCCGCCGGAGGGCATCGCCCAGGAGCTGGGCGCGGCCTTCGGGCCGGGCGTGTTCCGGTTCGAGCAGGCGGCGGTGTCCCGCCAGGGCGTGCCGCCGGTCGTGGCGCACACGCTGGTGGTGGCGGGGCTGCCGATGGACATGGGTCCGTTCTTCTGGGCGCAGGCCCAGCCGGGGCGGCCGGTGCCGACGCTGGCCGAACTGGCGGCCGAGCGCGGCGTGCAGCCGGCCCCGGACGCGGGCTCGTACCTGGTCATGGGCAGCGACTTCGGCAAGGCGATCTGCGTGCAGTACGGCACGGCCAACATCGTCGCGGTGCCGGTGGAGGCGGGGCCGGGCGGTACGTCCGTGCCGCCGCAGTTCGTGAACACCGGCCTGCCGGAGTTCGCGCGCTGTCTGGCGCTGCTCGGGCGGATGTGGCGGCTGCGCCACGGCCTGAACCAGGAGCAGGCGGGCCGCTGGACCGTCGACTTCCAGGCCCAGTTGGCCGCCCTGGACCCGGCGGCGCTCGGTTCGCCGGAGAGCTGGTGGTCGGTGCTGCTGGAGCAGATGTGGGACGGCCTGCTGTGAGCGGGTGAGCACCTGACGGCGTGTGAGGCCGAGCGAGGCCGGGCGACGCCGAACGGGCCGGGTGTGGTCGTACGACCGGTACGACCGCACCCGGCCTTTTTGTGTTCGGCGACCGATCGAATCGTGTGTCCGGAGTGTCGCGTTATGAACATTTCCGCCCAATACCTCAAGATGTGCGCGAAATCATCGTGTCGCATCCGCTCGGCGAGGCTTCGGCGGAGAGGGGTTCAGGATGGACAGCGCCTCCAGGTCATCGGCCGCGTTTCACGGCTTCGTGGTCGTGCGGGGGCGTGGCTACCGTCCCAGCCAGGTGAACGCCTGTGCGGACGCACTCTCCGACGAACGCGACGCCGCCTGGGAGAGAGCCGCCCGGCTGACCGTGCTGGCCAAGAACATGGAGGCGGAGCTCGCCGCCCTGCGGGAGGCCGCCGACCGGATCGGTGAGCAGACCTACGAGTCGCTGGGGGAGGGCGCCCGGCGGCTGTACGAGCTGGGGCAGCGGGAGGCGCAGGCGGTGCGGGAGCGGGCGCGGCAGGAGGCCCAGCAGCTCGAGGAGTCGGCGCGGGCGCACGCGGACGCCGTGCTCCGGGCCGCCCGGGCGCACGCCGACGCCGTACGCGCCGAGGCCGAGGAACGGGCCAGGCAGCGGCTCCTCGCCGCCCAGGCGGAGGCCGAGGAGCTGCGGATCTCCGTCCGCCGCGAGGTGAAGGCGAGCCGGGGCGAGGCCATGGCGGCGCTGCGCGAGATGCGGCAGCGCACCTCCGGGATGCTCACCGAGCAGTCCCGTGAGCACGCCGCCCGGCTCGCCGAGGCGGAACGGGAGGAGAGCGGGCGTCAGGCCGCGCTGGAGGCCGAGCACGCCCGGCGGCTCGAGGCGGCCGAGGCCGCGCTGGCCGCGGCCGAGCAGGCCCTCGCCGACGCCCGGGAGCAGGAGCGGCGGGCGCCGGAGGAGGCGCGGGCGAGGGCGGCCGAGGTGCTGGCCGAGGCCCGGCTGCGCGCGGACCGGATCGCCCGCGAGACCGAACGGGTGCTGCGCGAGCACGGCGAGATGTGGGACGACGTACGGGCCCAGATGGACACCGTGCAGAACAGCATCACCGCGCTGACCGGGCGGGCCTGGGCCGAGTAGGGCCCGCCCGGCGCAGCACGGACGGGCCGTCCGCCCCTCGGGTCAGCTCCCCCTCCGTACCGCCCCCGCCAGGATCCAGCCCTCCACCGACTCGTACTGGTGCCGCTGCTCCTCCGCCTTCGCCCGGCCGGAGGCCAGCGTGCCCAGCCAGCCGAACAGGAAGCCGAGGGGGATGGTGACCAGGCCGGTCGTGGTGAAGGGGAAGTAGTTGAAGTCGGCGTCGGGGAAGGCGGCCACCGGCGAGCCGGAGACGAGGTTGGTGCCCGGCATCAGCAGCAGCACCGCGAGGGTGCCCCCGATCAGGGTGCTCAGCAGGCCCGTTCGGGTGTAACGGCGCCAGAAGAGGCTGTAGACCAGGGCGGGCGCGATGGCGGAGGCGCCCAGGCAGAAGCTCAGCGTCACCAGCGGCTGGAGGCTGCGGTGCTGGACCAGCGTGGCCAGCAGGATCGTGGGAACGCCCACCGCCAGCGCCGAGAGGCGGGCCAGCGTCATCTCGCGGCGCGCCGGCATCTCCTGCACGCGGGCGGCGAAGACGTCGTGGGCGAGGGAGTTGGCGCAGGCCAGGATCATTCCGGCGACCGAGGCGAGCAGGGTCAGGAAGAGGGCCGTGGTGACCGCGGTGAACAGGAACGTCTCCCCGGTGGAGACGTCCGCCCCGAACGCGGCCCGCGAGCCCAGCAGATAGGCGGTGTTGCCCTGCGGGTCGGCCCGCGCGATCACCGTGCGACCGACGAGCGCCGTGGCGCCGAAGCCGACCACGGTGATGACGAGCACGAACAGCGCCACGCTCGACACCGCCCAGGACATCGACCGCCGCACCTGCCGCGCGCTGGAGGCGGTGTACGTACGCATGGTGATGTGCGGCAGGCACGCACCGCCCAGGACCACCGTCAGCTCGGCGGTGATCATGTCCAGGCGGGGGCTGGCGCCGCCCGCGAACTCGATTCCCGAGTGCAGGAAGGCATCCCCGACCCCGCTCTGCTGCGCCGCCGCGTGGAAGAGCGTGCCGGGGTCCCAGTCGAACCGTTGCAGGATGAGCAGGGCGACCACGGCCCCGGACCCCAGCAGCATCACGATCTTCAGGATCTGGATGAGGGCCGTTCCCTTCATCCCGCCGATGGCCGCGTAACTGATCATCAGCGCGCCCAGGCCGATCACACAGCCCGTCTTGAGCGAGTCGTTGGAGAAGCCGAGGATGAAGGCCAGCAGCTGGCCCGTCCCGGCCAGTTGCACCAGCATCAGCGGCACCAGCGCGGCGATGGTCACCGCGCACGCGGTCATCCGCACGGCCCGCCCCGGCATCCGGCGCGCCAGCGCGTCCCCCATGGTGAACCGGCCCGCGTTGCGCAGGGGTTCGGCCAGCAGGAACATCATCAGCATCAGCGACAGCGCCGTGCTCAGCGCCAGCACGATCCCGTCGTAGCCGCACAGGGCGATCACCCCGCCCGTGCCCAGCACGCTGGCCGCCGAGATGTAGTCGCCCGCGATGGCCAGGCCGTTGCGCATGGGGGACAGGGAGCTGTAGCCGGTGTAGAACTCGTCGAGGTCGTCCCGGTCCGGGCCGGTCATCACGCACAGCAGCAGGGTGATGGTGGCGACGCTGGTGAACGCCACCAGGGACATCGCCTGGGGCGGGCCGTTGAAGAGGATCACCGTGTCGCCCCCCGCCTGCTGTCCAGCTCGGCCTGCCGGCGTATGCGGTCCGCGATCGGGTCGACGTACCGGCGCGCGGTGTACTCGTACAGCGAGATCGCCAGCAGGGTGACCAGGAGCTGGGCCAGGGCGAGCAGCAGCCCGACCGGCAGTCCGCCCGGGCCGTCGCCCGTCATGAAGGACGGCGCGAAGGCGGACAGGACGAGGAAGAGCGTGAAGTACCCGAGCGCGGTGAGCGTGGCCACGCGCCGCTGCCAGCGGTAGGCGCCGCGCAGGATCCGCAGGTCGCTGTGGTGCCCGAGCGCCTCCCGCCGCGGCGACCGTCGCGCGTCCGGCTCCGGTGCGGGCGGGGACGGCTGCCAGGGATACGTGGCGTACGGCGGCGAGGGGTGCGCGGCGTACGGCGGCGAGGGGTGCGCGGCGTACGGCGTCGGCGGATACGTGCCGTACGGCGGCGAGGGGTCGTGAGCGGGGTGGGACATCCCGGGCTCCTCGAGTGGCGGCTCTGGAACAGAGGTGCGGGGTGGGAGGTGGCGTGGGGAGGGTGCTGCGGGTCACGCACGCTACTCGGCGCCCCGGAACTGCGCTGCGTTTTCGCCAAACTGAGTGGTCGGTATGCGCTTACTGCGCCGCCCTCGGCCCTTCCACCGCCCCGATGTCACATCGCGGGGGCCCTTCACCCTCTGGTCCCTGGAAACGCGGAAACGACGCAACGTGCGTCGCAGTGGCCGAAGGGGAGTCCACCGTGCAGAGCATCAGGAACATCGTCGTCTTCGGGGCGAACGGCCCCACCGGGCGGCTGGTCGTCGAGCAGGCGAGCGCAGCCGGGCATCATGTCACCGCCGTCACCCGCCGTCCCGAGGCCTTCCCGGTGCGGGGAGCCCACGTGCGGGTGGCCGAGGCGGACGTGCTCGACCCGGACGCGGTCGAGGACGTGGTGGCCGGGCACGACGCGGTGATCTCGGCGCTCGGCGTGCCGTTCGGCCGCGAACCGGTCAGCGTGTACTCCGCCGGTGCCACGCACCTGATCAGGGCCATGACCGCGCACGGCGTGCGCCGCCTGGTCGCCGTCACCTCCACGATCATGTTCGGCACGCCCGCGCCCGGCGAGGGCTTCCTCTTCCGCCGGGTGCTGGAACCGGCCGTGGCGCGGTTCATGGGACGCACGGTCTACGACGACATGCGGCGCATGGAGGAGATCGTCCGCCGCAGCGACCTGGACTGGACGGTGGTCCGCCCCGGTGGGCTGTTCGACGCGCCGCGGGTCAGCGACTACCGGACCGGCACGTCACGGCTGCCGGGCCGCTACACCGCGCGCTGCGACCTGGCCCAGGAACTGCTGCGGCAGGCCGAGGACCGGCGGTACGTGCACCGGTTCGTCGACGTACGCACGACGGAGGGCACCCCGAGCTTCGTCCAGCTGATCCGCAAGGAGGCGCTGAACAAGTGAGCGGGGCCCACCGGCGGGGCCTCACTCCTGCAGCACGGGGAAGCGCCGCGGCGCCAGCGTGAGCAGGACCGCGAAGGCCAGCGCCGCCGCGCAACCCGCGCCCAGGTAGACCGCGTGCACCGCGTCCGCGACGGCCCGGCGGGTCGGTTCGGCCGCCGTGCCCGCGTCCAGCGCCCGGGTCACCGCGTCCAGGTCGCTCGCGCCGCCCAGGCGCGCGGACAGCACGCCGTTGGCGACCGCGCCGAACACGGAGGCGCCGAGCGTCTGGCCGGTCTGGCGGCAGAAGAGGACCGAGGCGGTGGCCGTGCCGCGCTCCGACCAGCCGACCGTCGACTGCACGCCGACGATCAGCGGCAACTGGAACAGGCCGAGGGCCGCGCCCAGGGCGAGCATCAGCACCGTCGGCTGCCAGGCCGCACCCGGATACGGCAGGAAGGGGAACGCGAACAGGAGCACGGCCGCCGTGCCGATGCCCAGCAGCGCGGTGTTGCGGAAGCCGATCCGGCGGTAGACGTGCTGGCTGAGCGCCGCCGAGATCGGCCAGCTCAGCGTCCACACCGACAGCACGAAGCCGGCGGCCACCGGCGCCAGGCCGAGGACCGACTGGGCGTAGGTGGGCAGGAAGACGGTGGGAGCGACCATCAGCAGTCCCAGGGCGCCCAGCGCCAGGTTCACCGCGGCGATCGTGCGGCGGCGCCACACCCACCCCGGGATGATCGGCTCGGCCGCCCGCCGCTCGATCACCACCACCAGCGCGGCCAGCGCCCCTCCCGTACCGAACAGCGCCAGGGACGGTGCCGACAGCCAGGGCCAGGCCACGCCGCCCTGGACCGTCGCGGTCAGCAGGGCGCCCGCGCAGGCGAACACGGCCAGCGCGCCGGCCCAGTCGACGCGCGGGCGCGCGGAGCGCTCCCGCTCCGGCTCGTGCAGATGGCGGACGATCAGCCACAGCGCGAGGGCGCCGACCGGCAGGTTCACCAGGAAGATCCAGCGCCAGTCGGCGTACGCCGCGAGCAGGCCGCCGAGTGCCGGGCCGGCGATCGCGGACACCGCCCACACGGTGGACAGCCTGGCCTGGATCCGAGGGCGCTGCTCCAGCGGGTAGAGGTCGGCGGCGAGCGTCTGGACGGTGCCCTGCAACGCCCCGCCGCCCAGGCCCTGGACGACCCGGAAGGCGATCAGCGCGCCCATGCCCCAGGCGCCGGCACACAGCAGCGAGCCGAGCAGGAAGAGGGCCGCGCCCGCGACGAGGACCGGCTTGCGGCCGAAGGTGTCGGAGAGCTTGCCGTAGACGGGCAGCGTCACCGTCACGGCCAGCAGATAGCCGGAGAACAGCCAGGAGAAGAGGGTGAAGCCGCCGAGGTCGCCGACGATCTGCGGGACGGCGGTCGACACGATCGTCGAGTCCAGCGCCGCCAGCGCCATGGCGAGCATCAGCGCGGCGACGACGGCGCCCCGGCGGTCGGGCGCGGTGCGCCCGGTGGCCCGGCGCAGCGCGGATTCGGTGCTGCCCACGGCGGATCCTTTCCCTGTGCATCTATCTTCGGCGGACAGCTTCGCACTTGATCCTCACGTGGCGGGAGGGTGGAGGCTCGCTGGGCCGGTGGGTGGACGCGACCCTGAGACGAGGTCCACCCGTCGGTGGAGAGCCCCTAGGGGTTGCTCCGTACCTGGGGTCGGGGAGGGTTCGTACCGGCGGAGGACGAGAGGGCACCGGGGCCGTCCTTAACCTGGCTTTACGCCACTGAGGGAGCGGCACGGCACCGCCGGGCGGCGGCGCACCGCACCAACGGGGGTGGGGTTTTCCCCCGCAGAAGACGGGGCCCGGCACCAGCGCGCCGGAGCCTCACGCCGACCAGACTCATGGGCGTACCGAAGCACCTCGCTCGACAGACGGGCGAAGGCACGACCAACCGCTGACCGACATAGGAGACTTACCGTGACATCGGCTGTGACCATTCCCAGGCACGGGGGTACTGGAGGGACTACGGCCGTTGCCGCGCGGGCGCGGCAGGTCGTGAAGGCCTACGGGGCCGGGGAGACCCGAGTCGTCGCCCTCGACCACGTCGACGTGGACATCGCCCGCGGCCAGTTCACCGCGATCATGGGCCCCTCCGGGTCCGGCAAGTCCACGCTGATGCACTGCCTGGCCGGGCTCGACACCGTGACGAGCGGTCAGATCTACCTGGACGAGACCGAGATCACCGGGCTGAAGGACAAGAAGCTCACCCAGCTCCGCCGGGACCGGATCGGGTTCATCTTCCAGGCGTTCAACCTGCTGCCGACGCTGAACGCGATCGAGAACATCACCCTGCCCATGGACATCGCCGGCCGGAAGCCGGACCGGGCGTGGCTGGACCGGGTGGTCGAGACCGTCGGCCTGGCCGGGCGGCTCAAGCACCGTCCCAACCAGCTCTCCGGCGGTCAGCAGCAGCGGGTCGCCGTGGCCCGCGCGCTCGCCGCCCGGCCCGAGATCATCTTCGGTGACGAGCCGACCGGAAACCTGGACTCCCGCGCGGGCGCCGAGGTCCTCGGCTTCCTGCGCCGCTCGGTCGACGAGCTGGGCCAGACGATCGTGATGGTCACCCACGACCCGGTGGCCGCCTCCTACGCGGACCGGGTGCTGTACCTCGCCGACGGCCGGATCGTCGACGAGATGCACCAGCCGACGGCCGATCAGGTCCTGGACCGCATGAAGGACTTCGACGCCCGGGGGCGTACGTCATGACCGTCCTGAAGACATCGATGCGCAACTTCTTCGCGCACAAGGGACGGATGGCCCTCTCGGCGATCGCCGTCCTGCTGTCGGTGGCCTTCGTCTGCGGGACGCTGGTGTTCACCGACACCATGAACACCACCTTCGACAAGCTGTTCCAGGCGACGTCGTCCGATGTGTCGGTGAGCGCCAAGGGCGCCTCGGACAGCGGTGAGACGACCGCCGACGACGGCAAGCCGCCGGTCATGCCGGCCTCCGTGCTCGGCAAGGTGCGCGGGGCGCAGGGCGTGAAGTCGGCGGAGGGGACGGTCTTCTCGACCTCCGTCACCGTCGTCGACGGCAAGAAGGACAACCTGTCGCCCTCCAGCGGCGCTCCGACCATCGTCGGCAGCTGGAACGGCAACGACGCACGCACCATGAAGATCACCTCCGGTACGGCGCCCAAGGGCCCGGACCAGGTGATGGTCGACGCCGACACCGTCGACAAGCACCACCTGAAGCTCGGTGACGAGATCGGCGTGATCAGCGCGGTCGGCACGCACCGCGCGAGGATCTCCGGCATCGCCGCCTTCCAGGTCACCAACCCCGGTGCGGCGATCTTCTACCTGGACACCAGGACGGCGCAGCAGACGCTCGTCGGCAGGACCGGCGTCTACACCAACATCAACGTCACGGCCGCCTCCGGGGTGACCGACCCGCAGCTGAAGACGAACGTGCTCTCGGCGATCGGCACCGGCTACAAGGTGCAGACCGCCAAGGAGACCGCCGACGCCAACCAGAAGGACGTCGAGGGCTTCATGAACGTCATGAAGTACGCGATGCTCGGCTTCGCCGGGATCGCCTTCCTCGTCGGCATCTTCCTGATCATCAACACCTTCTCGATGCTGGTCGCCCAGCGCACCCGCGAGATCGGCCTGATGCGGGCCATCGGCTCCAGCCGCAAGCAGGTCAACCGCTCCGTCCTGGCCGAGGCGCTGCTGCTCGGTGTGTTCGGCTCGGTGCTGGGTGTCGGTGCGGGCGTCGGCCTCGCGGTCGGGCTGATGAAGCTCATGGGCCAGATGGGGATGCACCTGTCGACCAGCGATCTGACGATCGCCTGGACGACCCCGGTGGTCGGTCTGGTGCTCGGCGTCGTCGTCACCGTCCTCGCCGCCTATCTGCCCGCCCGCCGGGCCGGCAAGGTCTCCCCGATGGCCGCGCTGCGCGACGCCGGAGCCCCGGCCGACGCCAGGGCCGGGCGGATCCGGGCCCTGGTGGGCCTGGTGCTGACCGGTGCCGGCGGCTACAGCCTCTACCAGGCCGCGGGCGTCGACAAGGCGAAGGACGGCTCGCTCTGGCTGGGCCTGGGCGTGGTGCTGTCGCTGATCGGGTTCGTCGTCATCGGTCCGCTGCTCGCGGGCGGCGTGGTGCGCGTCCTGGGCGCCGTACTGCTGCGGGCCTTCGGGCCGGTGGGCCGGATGGCCGAACGCAACGCGCTGCGCAACCCGCGCCGCACCGGTGCCACGGGCGCCGCGCTGATGATCGGCCTCGCGCTGGTCGCCTGCCTCTCGGTGGTCGGCTCCTCCATGGTCGCCTCCGCCACCGACCAGCTCGACAAGACCGTCGGCACGGACTTCATCATCCAGTCCGACAACGGTCAGCTGGTCACCCCGCAGGCGGTCGAGGCGATCAAGGACACGCCGGGGCTGGCGCGGGTCACCGAGTACAAGTGGACCAAGGCCGACTTCACCACCCCGGACGGCAAGACCCTCGACGACACGGCGATCACCGCGGCCGACCCGACGTACGCGACGGACCTGCGCACCAAGACCGTCGCCGGGAATCTGAAGGACGCCTATCTGCCGAACTCGATGTCCGTGCACGAGAAGTTCGCCAAGGACCACGACATCCACCTCGGCTCGAAGATCGCCGTCGCCTTCCAGAACGGCTCCACGGCCCATCTGACGGTCCGCGCGATCACCAGCAGCGACGTCGTCATCGACCAGGGCGCGATGTACACGTCGATCGCCACGCTCGCCAAGCACGTGCCCGCCGACAAGATGCCGCTGGACCAGCTGGTCTTCGCCAGCGCCAAGGACGGGCAGCAGGACGCCGCCTACAAGTCGCTGAAGTCCGCGCTGCACGACTACCCGCAGTACACGGTGCGTGACCAGACCGACTACAAGCAGGCGCTGAAGGACCAGATCGGCCAGCTGCTGAACATGATCTACGGCCTGCTGGCGCTGGCGATCATCGTCGCGATCCTGGGTGTGGTGAACACCCTGGCGCTGTCGGTGGTGGAGCGGACCCGCGAGATCGGCCTGATGCGGGCGATCGGCCTCTCCCGCCGTCAGCTGCGCCGCATGATCCGCATGGAGTCGGTGGTCATCGCCCTCTTCGGCGCCCTGCTGGGCCTGGGCCTGGGCATGGGCTGGGGCGCGACCGCCCAGAAGCTCCTCGCCCTGGAGGGCCTGAAGGTCCTGGACATCCCCTGGCCGACGATCACCGGAGTCTTCATCGGCTCGGCCTTCGTGGGCCTGTTCGCCGCCCTGATCCCGGCGTTCCGGGCGGGCCGGATGAACGTGCTGAACGCGATCGCCACGGAGTAGCGACCGCGACGACGCCTCCGTGGACGGGGGTCACGGGGAAGCCCGGGGTCGGCAAGCCAGGAGGCTTGCCGACCCCGGGCTCGTGCATGTCGGCGACCCCGCACACCACTCGTGCCGGACACCTGTTCGACGGTCGAGGCGCTGTTCACAGCCCCACCGGTCCGGCTGCCGGCGTCGTAGGCTGAAGGAAGCCCGCCCCGCACCCGAGTCGGGCCCTTCGCGTTGCCCACGCCCTGCCACCCCAGGATGGAAAGCCCTCCATGAGCCTGCACGGTCTGCTCGACGCCGTCGTCAAGGACCCCGCCCTCGCGGAAGCGATCACCGCGGCCGCGGACGGCAACCGGATGCACGTCGACCTCGTCGGCCCGCCCGCCGCCCGCCCCTTCGCGGTCGCCGCCCTGGCCCGCGAGGCCGCCCGCACCGTGCTCGCGGTGACGGCGACCGGCCGCGAGGCCGAGGACCTGGCCGCGGCGCTGCGCTCCCTGCTGCCGCCGGAGAGCGTCGTGGACTACCCCTCCTGGGAGACGCTTCCGCACGAGCGGCTCAGCCCGCGCAGCGACACCGTGGGCCGCAGGCTCGCCGTGCTGCGCCGGCTGGCCCACCCGAGCCCCGACGACCCCGAGACCGGCCCGGTCTCCGTCGTCGTCGCACCGATCCGCTCGGTGCTCCAGCCGCAGGTCAAGGGTCTGGGAGACCTCGAGCCCGTCGCCCTGAGAACCGGCCGGACCGCCGATCTGAACGATGTCGTCGAAGCCCTCGCCGCCGCCGCGTACGCGCGCGTGGAGCTGGTGGAGAAGCGCGGCGAGTTCGCCGTGCGCGGCGGCATCCTGGATGTGTTCCCGCCCACCGAGGAACACCCGCTGCGCATCGAGTTCTGGGGCGACGACGTCGAGGAGATCCGCTACTTCAAGGTCGCGGACCAGCGCTCCCTGGAAGTGGCCGAGCACGGCCTGTGGGCCCCGCCCTGCCGCGAGCTGCTGCTCACCGAGGACGTACGCGCGCGTGCGCGCGCCCTGGCCGAGCAGCACCCGGAGCTTGGCGAGCTGCTCGGCAAGATCGCCGAGGGCATCGCGGTGGAGGGCATGGAGTCCCTCGCCCCCGTCCTCGTCGACGACATGGAGCTGCTTCTCGACGTGCTGCCCAAGGGTTCGATGGCCGTGGTGTGCGACCCGGAGCGGGTGCGCACGCGCGCCGCGGACCTGGTGGCGACCTCCCAGGAGTTCCTCCAGGCGTCCTGGGCGGCCAGCGCCGGTGGCGGCGAGGCGCCGATCGACGTCGGTGCGGCCTCCCTGTGGTCGATCGCGGACGTCCGGGACCGGGCCCGCGAGCTGGACATGATGTGGTGGTCCGTCTCCCCGTTCGCCGCCGACGAGACGGCGTACGACGGGTACGCCGACGGCGGCGGGGACACCCTCAAACTGGGCATGCACGCGCCGGAGACGTACCGGGGCGACACCGCGCGGGCGCTCGCCGACACCAAGGGCTGGCTGGCCGACGGCTGGCGCACCGTCTACGTCACCGAGGGGCACGGCCCGGCCACCCGCACGGTCGAGGTGCTGGGCGGCGAGGGCATCGCGGCCCGTCTGGACGCCGACCTCGGGGAGCCGTCCCCGTCGGTGGTGCACGTGGCGTGCGGCTGCATCGACCACGGCTTCGTCGACCCCGCGCTGAAGCTGGCCGTGCTCACCGAGACCGACCTGTCCGGGCAGCGCGCGGCCACCCGGGACGGCGCCCGGATGCCGGCCCGCCGCCGCAAGACCATCGACCCGCTGACCCTGGAGGCGGGCGACTACATCGTCCACGAGCAGCACGGCGTAGGCCGCTACATCGAGATGGCGCAGCGCACCGTGCAGGGCGCCACCCGCGAGTACCTGGTGGTGGAGTACGCCCCGGCCAAGCGCGGCCAGCCCGGCGACCGTCTCTACATCCCCACCGACCAGCTGGAGCAGATCACCAAGTACGTCGGCGGCGAGGCGCCCACCCTGCACCGGCTCGGCGGCGCCGACTGGACCAAGACCAAGGCACGGGCGAAGAAGGCGGTCAAGGAGATCGCCGCCGACCTGATCAAGTTGTACTCGGCCCGGATGGCCGCCCCCGGTCACACCTTCGGCGCCGACACGCCCTGGCAGCGCGAGCTGGAGGACGCCTTCCCCTACGCGGAGACGCCCGACCAGCTGACCACGATCGCCGAGGTCAAGGAGGACATGGAGAAGTCGGTCCCGATGGACCGGCTGATCTGCGGCGACGTCGGCTACGGCAAGACGGAGATCGCGGTCCGCGCCGCCTTCAAGGCCGTCCAGGACGGCAAGCAGGTCGCGGTGCTGGTCCCGACGACCCTGCTGGTGCAGCAGCACTTCGGCACGTTCAGCGAGCGCTACTCGCAGTTCCCGGTCAATGTGCGGGCGCTCTCCCGCTTCCAGACCGACACCGAGGCGAAGGCGGTCCTGGAGGGCCTGCGCGAGGGCTCGGTGGACGTCGTCATCGGCACCCACCGCCTGTTCTCCTCCGAGACGAAGTTCAAGGACCTGGGCCTGGTCATCGTCGACGAGGAGCAGCGCTTCGGTGTCGAGCACAAGGAGCAGCTGAAGAAGCTGCGCGCCAACGTCGACGTGCTGACGATGTCCGCGACCCCGATCCCGCGCACCCTGGAAATGGCGGTGACGGGCATCCGCGAGATGTCCACGATCACCACTCCGCCGGAGGAGCGCCACCCGGTGCTGACCTTCGTCGGGCCGTACGAGGAGAAGCAGATCGGCGCGGCGATCCGCCGCGAGCTGCTGCGCGAGGGCCAGGTCTTCTACATCCACAACCGGGTGGAGACCATCGACCGGGCGGCTGCGCGGCTGCGCGAGATCGTGCCGGAGGCCCGGATCGCCACGGCGCACGGCCAGATGTCGGAGTCGGCCCTGGAACAGGTCGTGGTCGACTTCTGGGAGAAGAAGTTCGACGTGCTGGTCTCCACGACGATCGTCGAGTCGGGCATCGACATCTCCAACGCCAACACCCTGATCGTGGAGCGCGGCGACAACTTCGGCCTCTCCCAACTGCACCAGCTCCGCGGCCGGGTCGGACGTGGCCGCGAGCGCGGCTACGCCTACTTCCTCTACCCGCCGGAGAAGCCGCTGACGGAGACCGCCCACGAGCGCCTCGCCACCATCGCCCAGCACACGGAGATGGGTGCGGGCATGTACGTGGCGATGAAGGACCTGGAGATCCGCGGCGCCGGAAACCTGCTCGGCGGCGAGCAGTCCGGCCACATCGCGGGCGTCGGCTTCGACCTCTACGTCCGCATGGTCGGCGAGGCGGTCGCGGACTACCGCCGCCAGCTGGAGACCGGCGAGATCGAGGAGGAGGCGCCGCTGGAGGTCAAGATCGAGCTTCCGGTCGACGCGCACGTCCCGCACGACTACGCGCCCGGCGAGCGCCTGCGGCTCCAGGCCTACCGCTCGATCGCCTCCGCCAACTCGGAGGAGGACATCAAGGCCGTCCGCGAGGAACTCACCGACCGCTACGGCAAGCTGCCCGAACCGGTGGAGAACCTCCTCCTGGTCGCGGGCCTGCGCATGCTCGCCCGCGCCTGCGGGGTGGGCGAGATCGTCCTCCAGGGCAACAACATCCGGTTCGCCCCGGTGGAGTTGCGCGAGTCCCAGGAACTGCGCCTGAAGCGCCTGTACCCGGGCACGGTCATCAAGCCGGCCGTGCACCAGGTCCTGGTGCCCCGCCCGAAGACGGCGAAGGTCGGCGGCAAGCCGCTGATCGGCCGCGAACTGCTGGGCTGGGTCGGTGAGTTCCTGGCGTCCGTCCTGGGCTCGTAGCCCCGTCCGGGCACAGGATACAAAGCATCGCCGATACGCCCCATCTGCGCCGTTTGCCTCCTCGCGCCCCGCCCGAGCCGCACATCTTCCCGATTACCGTGGGCACGGGAAAGACAGGCCCGGCACACGAAGGTGGGGCCGCACGGCAAGGGGAGGGCTCATGCGCGCAGAGGTGCGCCGGGGTACGGAGGGGCTCGCGAGGCACCGTGGCGGGGCGCGCCCTCTGCTGCGGGCCGGCGGCGTGGCGGTGTGCGCCGCCGTGGCACTGGTCAGCGGGTGCGACGGCGGCGCGAACAGCGGCAGTTCGCCGACGGGGAGCGGAGCGCCCGCCCCGGCGTCGGACGGACACTCCGTCAGCCCGTTGAAGAACCCCGACGGCACGAAGCCGGGCCTGGCGCCCCTGACGAGCGAGGCCGACAAGGCCGCGGCCCGCGCGCTCATCGAGTCGCTGTCGACGAAGGGGCGCGGCCCGAAGACCGGCTACGACCGGGACAGGTTCGGCTACGCGTGGATGGACACCGCGGACGGCGTCCCGTGGGCGCGCAACGGCTGTGACACCCGCAACGACCTGCTGAAACGCGACGGCCAGGACGTGCGCTTCCGCAAGGGCTCCAACTGTGTGATCGTCTCGATGACCCTGGACGACCCGTACACGGGCCACACGATCCAGTGGACCAAGTCGCACGCGACCACCGTCCAGATCGACCACGTCATGCCGCTGTCCTACGACTGGCAGATGGGTGCCGCGCACTGGACGAAGGACAAGCGCGAGCAGATAGCCAACGACCCGCTCAACCTGCTCCCCGTGGACGGCCCCGCCAACTCCGCCAAGGGCGACTCCGGCCCGGCGACCTGGCTCCCGCCGAGCAAGGGCATCCGGTGCGCGTACAGCGTGCGCTTCGCCCAGGTGTCACGGAAGTACGAGCTGCCGGTGACGCCGGCGGACAAGCGGATGATGCTGAAGCAGTGCGGCGCCTGATCAGTCGCCGAAGCCCTCAAGTACCACACGCAGGGCGTCGGCTTCGGCGGCCCGAGCGTGTCAGCGCGTTGTCGGCAGGCCGGACACGAACCGTGGGCCGTCCGCGCGGTGCTGGACCGGGAACGTGATCTTCAGGCCCTTGTCCTGGCCGGCCACCGACAGATGGGTGACGTACTGCAGGCCGAGGAAGGCCTTCTTCGAGCCACCGACGGAGACATGGGGGCGGGGCAGGTCCAGTTGCGCCGGGCCCGGCTTGCCGCCGCGGTTTCCGTCGAAGAACAGCACCCGCTGGTCGGTGAGGACCAGGTACATCGGGCGGGGCGTGACCGTGGCCATCACCGTGCCCGCGCTGAGCACGCCCACCACGGCGGCGGTCAGCGCCTGCTTGCGCACGGAGACTGTGCCGACGCCGGCCAGGGTGGTGAGCTCGACCCGTTCGCCCTGAAGCAGCAACGGAGCGGCCGCCTCCAGCAGTTGACGGGTGCGTCGGGCGTTCAGGGCCATGGGGACTCCGGACGAAGAGGAACAAGTCGAAGAGGTACAAGACGAAGAGGTGCAAGACGAAGAGGTGCAAGACGAAGAGGCAGGTGGCCGGTTCCTACCGGCCGTAGGGATACCCGTACGGCTGCCCCTGCACGGGCGCCGACGGGACCCCGTACACCTGCGGGGCGGCGGCCTCTGCCGCCCGCCTGTCGAAGACGGCGAACAGCAGCATCAGCGCCGCGACCAGCAGACACGCGATGAGGACCAGGCCGAACAGGGTGTCGTCGCTGCCCTCCGCGGGCATGAGGGCCACCCAGGTCACCGTGACGCACTCGTACAGCAGGAACGAGGCGAACGCCCCCCAGTCCGAGCCCCGGCCGCGGCGGATCGCCACGTACAGGAACGGCACCCACACCAGCAGGCCCAGCGAGCCCCAGGCCAGGACCAGCCAGGCGATCCGCTGGAGCCAGCCGGCTTCCAGACGCTTTTCCATCTCCACCCCCACTTTCGCCCCCCACGGCATTGCAGGGGGCAAGAGTAGGGCACGGTCAGGACGTCTTCTCCAGGGATGTGACGATCCGCTGCGTCAGCTTCTTCGCCGTGGCGGCGCCGTTGTCGTGGCCGTCCGTCGAGAGCACGCTGACGAGGTCGGTGCCGACGCGGGCGGCGACGAGCGTGGTGCCGTTCTCCCAGGAGGCGTCCGTCAGGGTGATCGTGCAGGCCTCGTCGCCCAGGCCGGGCGTGGCCCGGGCGGCGACCTTCACCTTCGTGTGGGTCTGGGGGTCGGTGAAGGTCGCGCAGGTGGTCGTCGCGATCGTCTTCACCTCCTTCAGCACGCTCGCCGCCGTCGTGCCGCGGAAGGTGTCGATCTGCTGGGCGATCTCCTCGGACGTGTTCTCGCTGACGTAGTCGCCCTGGGCGAAGGACACCCCGGTGACACCGGCGATGTCGATCCAGGACGTGCCCCCCAGCCGCGTGCAGTCGGGCTTCGCCGGGCTCTTGGTGGCCGGCGGAACGTAGGTGTCTCCGGTGTCCCGGGTGGCGTCGGGGTCGGAGGTGAAACCGGCCCGGAAGAAGGACGCCGGGGCGAGCGCCTTCTTCAGCTGCGCACCGGTGGGCAGGCCGGCGTTCGGGTCCGCGGAGTGGGACGGGGACGCCGTGGCCTTGGCCGAGGAGCTCTCGGTCGAGCCGCAGGCCGCCAGGGCCAGGGGGAGCGCGGCCACGGCGAGAACGCGAGCGGCGCGGGACGGGATGTGCATGCAAGTCCTTCTGAACGAGCCGTGGGGGTGGCCAGCGGACCCTACGACGCTCAGAAGGCACACAGATCATGCACAGGTCAGGGGTTCGTCAACAGCCGGTCAAGGCCGAAGGCCTGACGTCCCGGGAGTGAGAGTGCCGCTGCGGGCACAGATGTTTTTGCCGTTGCTTGTGATAGTCATGTGCTGATCCAAAGGCTCCGTTTCCTGTTCACAGGAACCACATCGGTTACTTTGCGATCCGCCTCAGGCGCCGGGGGAGTGTCCGCAGCCGGACGCAGGCGCCGTATCAGGGGGCTCAGCAACGTATTCCAGCGGACGTACGTCGCGCGACCGTCGCCGTACGCCGCATCCGACACGCACGCGTGCCCGTGCACGCACGCACGCGCGCGTGCACACAGCCACAGACAGGGGTGGGGATGGCCGAGCACCGGCAGTCCAGGAAGCGCAGGTACATCACGTGGGGAGTGGCCGGTGCCGCCGTTCTCGCGGGTGCCGGGATCGCGGCGCAGACCTCGATGGCCGCGACCACCTGGCCGGCCCAGAAGACGTTCACCGGACGCGCCTTCGACACCTGCACCGCGCCCTCGCTGTCCACCATGAAGGCCTGGCACACCGGCTACTACGGTGCCGCAGCCGTCTACGTCGGCGGCAAGAACCGCGGCTGCTCCCAGCCCAACCTGACCGCCTCCTGGGTGAAGTCGGTCAGCTCGATCGGCTGGAAGCTCATCCCGATCTACGTCGGCGCCCAGCCGCCGTGCCAGACCAGCTCCAACCCGGAGAAGCTCACCGCCTCCACCGCGTCCACCCTGGGTACCGGCGACGCCAACGACGCCGTGTCCAAGGCCTCCGCGCTCGGCATGAAGGCCGGCAGCGCGATCTACCTGGACATGGAGCCGTACGACATCACCGACAAGTCGTGCAACGACGCCGTGCTCGCCTACGTCCGCGCCTTCGACAAGCAGCTGCGCACCAAGACCTACCGCGCCGGCTTCTACGGCTTCACCAGCTCCAGCGCCAAGGCCATCGCCACCGCCACCAACAAGACCGACCTGCCCGGCAACCTCTGGTACGCCCTGTGGGACAAGAAGGAGACCACGACCACGGACTGGCCGTGGGGCTCCACCCAGTTCACCAACCACAGCCGTGCCCACCAGTACATGGTGAACAGCAAGGAGTCGCACGGCGGCGTCACCCTCACCGTCGACCGCGACGAGTGGGACGCGCCCGTGGCCATCACCGGCTGAGCCGCCCGGGAGGCGGGGCAGAGTCTGAAACACCGGGCAGTACCTGAAACACCCGGGGAATCGTTGGTCGAATGGGTTGGCCGGAGGCCGCCCGCTGCCTAACATCGATCACCGCAAGACTTTGTGCACCGCCGCACAATCTCCAACGGGAGGTTCACTTGCACCGCCGCCGTCGCACCGCGCTCGTCCTGTCCGCCGCGATCGTCGCGGCACCTCTCCTCGCCGCCTGCGGAAACGACGCGCACCCCGGCGCGGCGGCCGTCGTGGACGGACAGCGGATCACCGTCGCCCAGCTGCAGAGCCGGGTGGACGAGGTACGCCGCGCGCAGCGGGCCGCGGTGGCCGACGAGACGCAGTACGAGCAGGCCGTCGCCCGGACCGGCACCCTCGCCCGGGACACCCTGCACCAGATGGTGCTCGACCGGGTGCTGGACCGTGCCGCCCGGGACGCGGGGGTCAGCGTCACCCCGCGCGAGGTGCAGGACATGCGCACCGGCCTCGAGCAGCAGGCGGGCGGCTCCAAGGGGCTCGAGACGGCCTGGCTCCAGCAGTACGGGGTGCCGCCGCAGCGCCTCGACGAGAACCTCCGCCTCCAGGTCGAGGCCCAGAAGCTGGCCATGGCCCTGCACACCGACACCAGCCAGCCGGCCTTCTGGAAGGCCCTGTCCACCGCCTCCCACGAACTCCGCATCGACCTCAACCCGCGCTACGGCGCCTGGGACGTCGAGAAGGGCGGCGTCGACGCCAAGACCCCGTGGCTGCGGAACGTCTCGGCGCCGGCGGCGCAGCAGACCGCCTGAGCCACGTGCGCCCCGGGGCGGGTGCGTTACGTTCGGAAGCGTGAACACCACCACCGACCACGCCTCCGCGACGACCCCACCGGCCCCCGGCCGCATCGTCCTGCTCACCACCAGCCACCGGGTCGCCCCCGGGCTGCTGTCCTGGCCGGCCTGGCAGGCGCTGCACGCGGCCGACGAGGTGCTGTGCGCGGACGCCGCACACCCGCAGCTGCCGTATCTGCGCGAGGCGGGCACGGCCGTGACCGAGGCGTCGCCGAGCGCCGAGGAACTGGTGGACGCCTGCGCCGGCGGGCGCACCGTCGTGGTGGTGGCGACCGGCGAGGGCGAGCCCGCCCTGACCGACGGCCTCGCCCGCCTCGCCGGCTCCGGGCGGGCCGTCATGCCGGAGCTGGAGCTGCTGCCCGCCTCCTACGACCTGCCCGGCGCCCGCCTGCTCGACCTCGTGCAGGTCATGGACCGCATCCGCGCCGAGTGCCCGTGGTCGTCCCGGCAGACCCACCAGGGACTGGCGAAGTACGCCATCGAGGAGGCGTACGAGCTGGTGGAGTCGATCGAGGAGGGCGAGCGGGAGGAACTGCGCGAGGAACTGGGCGACGTCCTGCTCCAGGTCGTCTTCCACTCGCGCATCGCCGAGGAGGACCCGGACGCGCCCTTCTCCATCGACGACGTGGCCGGCGGCATCGTCGCCAAGCTGATCCACCGCCACCCCCACGTCTTCGGCGAGGAGACGGCCACGACGCCGGAGGAGGTCAAGGAGCACTGGCTGCGCACCAAGGCCGAGGAGAAGCGCCGCACCTCCGTCACCGAGGGCGTCCCCCTCCACCAGCCCGGCCTCGCCCTCGCGGCCAAACTGGCCTCCCGCGTACGCACGGCGGGCCTGGAGGTCCCCTTCCCCAAGGGCGAGGGCATCGGCTACGAACTCCTGGCCCTGGCGGCCCGCGCCGAGTCGGAGGGCGTGGACCCGGAGGCGGCCTTGCGCGCGGCGGCGAGGGCATACCGGGACGCGATCAGGGAGACGGAAGAAAAGTAGGGCCCCGCCGGGGCCCGAGGGGCGCGGGGCTGTGTCGCTGTGCGGCGGGGGCGAAAACCCGAACGGCCACCCGCGACTAGGGTCAGCTCCATGCACGACCAGCCGACCGACCCCGCGGACACCCCGCCTCCCCTCTTCACCTGGGAGTTCGCGAGCAACCCCTACCCCGCCTACGCCTGGCTCCGCGAGCACGCCCCCGTGCACCGCACCCGCCTGCCCAGCGGAGTCGAGGCCTGGCTGGTCACCCGCTACGCCGACGCCAGGCAGGCCCTGGCCGACCAGCGCCTGAGCAAGAACCCGGCGCACCACGACGAGCCCGCGCACGCCAAGGGCAAGACCGGCATCCCCGGCGAGCGCAAGGCCGAGCTGATGACGCATCTGCTCAACATCGACCCGCCGGACCACACCCGGCTGCGCCGCCTGGTCAGCAAGGCGTTCACGCCCCGCCGGGTCGCCGAGTTCGCGCCACGCGTACAGGAGCTGACCGACGACCTCATCGACCGGTTCGCGGCCCGCGGCACCGCCGACCTCATCCACGAGTTCGCCTTCCCGCTGCCCATCTACGCCATCTGCGACATGCTCGGCGTCCCGCGCGAGGACCAGGACGACTTCCGCGACTGGGCGGGCATGATGATCCGCCACGGGAAAGGCCCGCGGGGCGGGGTCGCGCGGTCGGTGAAGAAGATGCGGGGCTACCTCGCCGAGCTGATCCACAGGAAGCGCGAGGCCCTGCCCGCCGAGCCGGCCCCCGGCGAGGACCTGATCTCCGGCCTCATCCGCGCCTCCGACCACGGTGAGCACCTCACCGAGAACGAGGCCGCCGCGATGGCCTTCATCCTCCTCTTCGCCGGGTTCGAGACGACCGTCAACCTGATCGGCAACGGCGTGTACGCCCTGCTCACCCACCCCGAGCAGCGCCACCGGCTCCAGGGCTCCCTCGCCCGTGGCGAGCGCGGCCCGCTGGAGACCGGCGTCGAGGAACTGCTCCGCTTCGACGGTCCCGTGGAGCTGGCCACCTGGCGGTTCGCCACCCGGCCGCTCACCATCGGCGGACAGGACATCGCCGCGGGCGACCCCGTGCTCGTCGTGCTCGCCGCCGCCGACCGGGACCCGGAGCGGTTCGCCGACCCGGACACCCTCGACCTCGGCCGGCGCGACAACCAGCACCTGGGGTACGGGCACGGCATCCACTACTGCCTCGGCGCCCCGCTCGCCCGCCTCGAGGGCCAGACCGCGCTCGCCACCCTCCTCACCCGGCTGCCGGATCTCCAACTCGATGCCGAACCGGCCGACTTGCGCTGGCGCGGCGGGCTCATCATGCGCGGACTGCGGACGTTGCCCGTCCGCTTCACCCCGGCAGCGCGGCCTTGAGGGATGCAAAGGTGACACACGTTCAACTATGTGATCTTCACGTGATCTGCGCGGCATGAACTTGTGACGGAGGATCGTCAGCCGATACGTTCACGCATCAGCGTGACGTACGAGCATCACCCGTCACGTCGGTCCCTGTTGTCGCCGAAAGGTCCTTGCATGCTCTCCGGGAACGGTCGCCACCGTCGCCCCCGTCAGGCTCCGGCCCTCTTCGTCACCGCCGGAGTGACCGGCTCCGCCATCGCCATCCCGCTGCTGGGCGCCACCGGCGCGCACGCGGCCGACGGCACCACGTGGGACAAGGTGGCGCAGTGCGAGACGGGCGGCTCCTGGAGCGCCGACAACGGCAACGGCTACTACGGCGGCCTTCAGCTGACCCAGGACGACTGGGAGAAGTACGGCGGCCTCGACTTCGCCCCGAGCGCCGACCAGGCCAGCCGGTCCCAGCAGATAGCCGTGGCCGAGAAGATCCTCGCCGACCGGGGCCCCGGCGCCTGGCCCACCTGCGGCCTGCTCTCCGGGCTCACCAGGGACTCCGGTGCCGCGAGGGTCGACACGGGTGTGAGCGGCGGTTTGTCCTTGGGATCCGGTTCCTCCGGTTCCTCGGACTCCTCCGGTAGGTCCGACTCGTCGCGTGCGTCCGGATCGTCGGGGTCGAGTGACACGTCCGGCTCGTCCCGTGTGGGTGACCCCGGGCTCGGCGACTCGTCGCAGGACGCCGGTAACTCCGGTTCGTCCGGATCCTCTTCGGATTCCGCCTCCGGTTCCGAATCCTCCTCTTCGGGCGATTCATCCTCCGAATCCCCCACGAATCCGTCCGATTCGCACTCTACGCCCGGAAAGGACGGCGACACCCACGAGTCCGGCGCGACGCCCGGATCGGGTGCGGAGGGTGCCGCGACGCCCGGGGCGTCGCCTTCGACCGCGCCCAACCGTGACGACTCGGACAACTACGGGCAGAGTGTCGGTTCTTCGGCCCTCGTCGACACCGGAGCCCTGGGCGCCGGCCGGCACCGCGGCGGCAGCGCCGCCGAGGACGCGACGGAGGGCTCGACGGCGGCCGGCGGCGGCCGGCACGCCTCCCGGGGCGACGACGGTACGCACACCGCCTCCGTCGACTCCTACACCGTCCACACCGGCGACTCACTGGCCTCCATCGCCGACTCCCTTGACGTCCACGGCGGGTGGCACGCGCTCTACGACGAGAACAAGGCGGCCATCGGCTCGGACCCGAACCACATCGTTGCCGGTCAGAGCCTGGATGTCCCGGTCGAAAACGCCCAGAACTAGCGGGAGTTCGCGTCATGGTTCGCGCCGAATGTCCCATTCGGTGAAAGTGTGGGATGAGTCTCAGAAGCCCTGATCGTCTTTGAAATCGGGCCGATCGCGTGTCTACGGTCATGACCGCTCGCCACCGCGAGCCCCGGCTGCCGCAACGCCGAATCCTGCCAGCGGCCGTACGGGAACAGTCGTCGCGTCGAGCGCCGTAGGCAGGAGCGGGGGACCCAAGGTAAGTGCCGCACCGGGCAGTTCGTCCGGAGTGGCTTGGGGTGAAGCCGTGCCTCTTCAGGGGCGCGGCCGGGCAACTCAACCGGCCCGAACCCGACAGCTCACCTCGCAGGCGTCGGTGAGGGGATCCATCCATGCTGTTTTCCGGCAAGGGCAAGCACCGTCGTCCCTCCAAGGCCACCCGCGCCATCGCACTCGCCGGTGTCGCCGGCGCCGCCGTCGCCGGCCCGCTGATGGCGGCCGGCAACGCCTCCGCCGCCACCGCCTCCGAGTGGGACGCGGTCGCCCAGTGCGAGTCCGGCGGCAACTGGTCCATCAACACCGGCAACGGCTTCTACGGCGGCCTGCAGTTCACCAACTCCACCTGGGCCGCGTACGGCGGCACCGCCTACGCCTCGCGCGCCGACCTGGCCACCAAGGCGCAGCAGATAGCCGTCGCCGAGAAGGTCCTGGCGGGTCAGGGCAAGGGCGCCTGGCCGGTGTGCGGCAAGGGCCTGTCGAGCACCCCGTACAGCGGTGCCGCGGCCTCCACCGGCAGCACCGCCAAGAGCACCACGACCAAGAGCACCACCACCCGCTCCACCGAGAAGCAGGCCGCCAACCGCTCCGCCACGCGTCCGGCACCGAAGAAGACCGTCACCACCCCGACCGGCAAGAAGGTCAAGAAGGGTGACGGCGAGTACAAGGTGGTCTCCGGCGACACCCTCAGCTCCATCGCCGCCGAGCGCCACGTCAAGGGCGGCTGGGAGAAGCTGTTCCAGCTGAACAAGGACATCGTCGAGGACGCGAACCTCATCTACCCCGGCCAGCAGCTGCACCTGAAGTAAGCAGCGGGCGGCGCGGGCCGCAAGCCGCAGGCCCGCCCCCCGTCCCGTGGGCTTCCCGTCCCACGGGCCCCCGTCCCCACGGACTCCCCGCCCCGGCGCGTGTTCCCCCGTACGCGCCGGGGCGGGGGCTTTTCTTCACCGGCCGTTCCTCTCGTCTTTCCGCATCTCCGCCCCGCCCCTTTGTTCCGAGCGGGAACAATGTGTACCGTCACCCTGTCCACGGGACGGTCGGTCGGTCGGCCGGGGCCCCGGGACGGTTAGGCTCTAGTCGCAAGGCTCACAAGCCCCGCACTCTCAGCGTCACATCCACGAAGGAGATGCTCGTGCCGTCCATCGACGTCGTCGTAGCCCGGGAAATCCTGGACTCCCGAGGCAACCCCACGGTCGAGGTCGAGGTCGGCCTCGACGACGGCAGCACGGGTCGTGCCGCCGTCCCGTCCGGCGCCTCGACGGGCGCCTTCGAGGCCATCGAGCTGCGCGACGGGGACCCCAACCGCTACCAGGGCAAGGGCGTCGAGAAGGCCGTCCTCGCCGTCATCGAGCAGATCGGCCCGGAGCTGGTCGGCTACGACGCCACCGAGCAGCGCCTGATCGACCAGGCCATGTTCGACCTGGACGCCACCGACAACAAGGGCTCCCTCGGCGCCAACGCCATCCTCGGCGTCTCCCTCGCCGTCGCCCACGCCGCCTCCGAGGCCAGCGACCTGCCCCTCTTCCGCTACCTGGGCGGCCCGAACGCGCACCTGCTGCCGGTGCCGATGATGAACATCCTGAACGGCGGCTCGCACGCCGACTCCAACGTGGACATCCAGGAGTTCATGATCGCCCCCATCGGCGCGGAGTCCTTCTCCGAGGCCCTGCGCTGGGGCACCGAGGTCTACCACACGCTGAAGAAGGTCCTGAAGACCAAGGGCCTGTCCACCGGCCTCGGCGACGAGGGCGGCTTCGCCCCGAACCTCGGCTCCAACCGCGAGGCCCTCGACCTCATCCTCGAGGCCGTCAAGCAGGCCGGGTACGTCCCCGGTGAGCAGATCGCCCTGGCGCTGGACGTCGCCGCCTCCGAGTTCTACAAGGACGGCAAGTACCTCTTCGAGGGCAAGGAGCGCTCCGCCGCCGAGATGACGGAGTACTACGAGGAGCTCGTCGCGGCCTACCCGCTCGTCTCCATCGAGGACCCGCTGTTCGAGGACGACTGGGCCGGCTGGAAGGTCATCACCGACAAGCTCGGCGACAAGGTCCAGCTGGTCGGCGACGACCTGTTCGTCACCAACCCCGAGCGCCTGGCCCGCGGCATCGAGGAGGGCACCGCCAACGCCCTGCTGGTGAAGGTGAACCAGATCGGCTCGCTGACCGAGACCCTGGACGCCGTCGAGCTGGCCCAGCGCAACGGCTTCAAGTGCATGATGTCCCACCGCTCCGGCGAGACCGAGGACGTCACCATCGCCGACCTGGCCGTCGCCACCAACTGCGGCCAGATCAAGACCGGCGCCCCGGCCCGCTCCGAGCGCGTCGCCAAGTACAACCAGCTGCTGCGCATCGAGGAGATCCTCGACGACGCCGCCGTGTACGCCGGCCGCAGCGCCTTCCCGCGCTTCCGCGGGCACGTCGAGGTCTCCAAGGGCTGACCTCCACCGGGCTGAGTCTTAGCCAGTCGTCCGTACGTCCCCGTACCCGGTCCCGTACCGTGTCCGGGGACGTACGCACGTGTGAAGGGGAGGCGGGGACCATGGCCGTGAAGGACCGGAGCGACCGGGACCGGTTCTCCACCGCGACCAGGCTCAGGCTGCTCGGGGAGCAGACCGCGGCCCGCGTCTACCGCTCCCAGACCCGGCGTCAGGCCCGCCGCTCCCGGCTCACCGGGCGCGCCGCGCTGCTCGCGCTCGTGGTCTGCTCGCTGGTGGTCGCCCTGGCCTACCCGATGCGGCAGTACGTCTCCCAGCGCGCCGACATCGCCGACCTGCAACGGCAGAAGCGGCAGGCCCAGCAGCGGGTCGAGCAACTGCGCGACCAGAAGGCGCGCTGGCAGGACGACGCGTACGCCGAGCAGCAGATCCGGCAGCGGCTGCACTATGTGCTGCCCGGGGAGACCGGCTACATCGTGGTCGACCCGGGTGCGGCCAAGCAGTCCCGCACCGAGCGGGGGACGACCCGCCACCCCTGGTACACCAACGTCTGGTACGGAGTCGACAAGTCCGACGCCGCCCACCAGTGAACCGACAGAGAGATTTCCCCACAGGCATGGAAACACCCCCGCCGCCCACCCCGCGCACCGAACCCACCGACGCGGACGTCGAGGCCTTCAAGCAGCAGCTCGGGCGGCCGCCGCGCGGGCTGCGCGCGATCGCGCACCGCTGCCCGTGCGGGCAGCCGGACGTCGTGGAGACGGCCCCCCGGCTGCCCGACGGCACGCCCTTCCCCACGCTGTACTACCTGACCTGCCCGCGGGCCGCGTCGGCGATCGGCACGCTGGAGGCCGACGGCGTGATGAAGGAGATGACCGAGCGGCTGGCGAGCGACCCGGAGCTGGCGGCGGCGTACCGGGCCGCGCACGAGGACTACATCCGGCGCCGGGACGAGATCGAGGAGCTGACGGGCTTTCCGAGCGCGGGCGGCATGCCCGACCGGGTCAAGTGCCTGCACGTCCTGGTCGCCCACTCGCTGGCGGCCGGCCCGGGCGTGAACCCGCTGGGCGACGAGGCGATCGCCATGCTGCCGGAGTGGTGGCGCAAGGGTCCGTGCGTGACGCTGCCGGACGAGCCGGGGAAGAACGAGCCGGGCGAGAACGAGTCGGGGAAGAACGAGGAGGACGCCCAGTGAGCCGGGTCGCCGCCATCGACTGCGGTACGAACTCCATCCGTCTGCTCGTCGCGGACGCGAACCCCCAGACGGGCGAACTCGTCGACCTGGAGCGGCGCATGACGATCGTGCGGCTCGGTCAGGGCGTCGACCGCACCGGCCGGCTCGCGCCCGAGGCGCTGGAGCGCACCTTCGCGGCCTGCCGCGAGTACGCGCAGGTCATCAAGGAGTACGGCGCCGAACGGCTGCGTTTCGTGGCGACCTCCGCCTCCCGGGACGCCGAGAACCGGGACGAGTTCGTGCGCGGGGTGGTGGGCATCCTCGGGGTCGAGCCCGAGGTGATCACCGGCGACCAGGAGGCCGAGTTCTCGTTCACGGGTGCGACGAAGGAACTGACGGGGCGTGACCACCTGGACAAGCCCTTCCTGGTCGTGGACATCGGCGGCGGCTCCACGGAGTTCGTCGTGGGCGACGACCACGTGCGGGCGGCGCGCTCCGTGGACGTGGGCTGCGTGCGCATGACCGAGCGTCACCTGCTGCGGGACGGCGTGGTGAGCGACCCGCCCACCGAGGCGCAGATCGCGGCGATAAGGGCCGACATCGACGCGGCGCTGGACCTCGTCGAGGAGACGGTCCCGCTGCGCGAGGCGCGCACCCTGGTGGGCCTGGCGGGGTCGGTGACGACCGTGTCGGCGATCGCGCAGGACCTGCCCGAGTACGACTCGGCCCGCATCCACCACTCCCGGGTCTCCCACGACCGCGTCCGCGAGATCACACGGGAACTGCTCCACTCCACGCACGCCGAGCGGGCGACGATCCCGTCCATGCACCCCGGGCGGGTCGACGTGATCGGCGCGGGGTCCCTGGTCCTGCTGGCCATCATGGAGCGGATCGGCGCGGAGGAGGTCGTGGTCAGCGAGCACGACATCCTCGACGGCATCGCATGGTCGGTGGCCTAGGCGGGCTGCCACCCGCCCGGGGGCCCGGCCGCCGGGAACCCGGCCGCCGGGCTCCGCTCCGTGCATGTATGCTACTGCTCGGTAACATCTCTTGAGCAGGGACGACGTCGTATGAGCGGGGCCGGCTCGGCCCTTCGGGCGACCGGGTGACATTCCGTCGGGAAAACTTCGTGAAGTTCTTCACAAGGAATTCGGTCCGAGAGGGGGGTCCGGCGGCCTTCACGGGGCCTTCTGGGCTCCCGGCGGGCCGTCGGGAGCGTCGGGAAGGGTGTCCGCGGAGGATTCCGCAAGGGCCGGACGGGACCCCTCGGTGAGGGCCGTGAGGGCTTGGAGTGGCAGCTCACGCGCCCTTGACAACGGTCGTTACCGGACGCCGGTTCCCTTCCGGTGTCATGACCTCCGTCACGCGGGTCGCGGAGTTTAGCACAGGGCCTGTGGAAGCTTGTGAAGGGGCGCACGAGGTACCCCCCTGAGCCGGGTGGATACTCGATGGCATGAGCACCACGGAGCGTCCCAGGATCCTCGTAGTAGGCGGTGGGTACGTAGGCCTGTACGCAGCTCGGCGCATCCTCAAGAAGATGCGCTACGGAGAGGCGACCGTCACGGTCGTTGACCCCCGGTCGTACATGACCTACCAGCCCTTCCTCCCCGAAGCCGCCGCCGGCAGCATCTCCCCTCGGCACGTCGTCGTCCCGCTGCGACGCGTGCTGCCGAAGGCGGAGGTCCTCACCGGCCGGGTCACCACCATCGACCAGGACCGCAAGGTCGCCACGATCGCCCCGCTGGTGGGCGAGGCGTACGAGCTGCCGTTCGACTACCTGGTCATCGCCATGGGCGCGGTCTCCCGCACCTTCCCGATCCCCGGCCTCGCCGAGCAGGGCATCGGCATGAAGGGCATCGAGGAGTCCATCGGCCTGCGCAACCACGTGCTGGAGCAGCTCGACAAGGCCGACTCCACCACGGACGAGGAGATCCGCCGCAAGGCACTCACCTTCGTCTTCATCGGCGGTGGCTTCGCCGGCGCCGAGACCATCGGCGAGGTCGAGGACATGGCCCGGGACGCGGCCAAGTACTACAACAACGTCTCCCGCGAGGACATGCGGTTCATCCTCGTCGACGCCGCGGACAAGATCCTGCCCGAGGTCGGCCCGAAGCTCGGCCAGTACGGCAAGGAGCACCTGGAGAGCCGAGGCGTGGAGATCTACCTCTCCACCTCCATGGACTCCTGCGTCGACGGCCACGTGGTGCTGAAGAACGGCCTCGAGGTCGACTCCAACACCATCGTGTGGACGGCCGGCGTCAAGCCGAACCCGGCCCTCGCCCGCTTCGGTCTGCCCCTCGGCCCGCGCGGCCACGTGGACACCGCGGCCACGCTCCAGGTCCAGGGCACCGACTACATCTGGGCCGCCGGCGACAACGCCCAGGTGCCGGACCTCGTCGGCCGCAAGGCGGGCAACGAGAACGCCTGGTGCCCGCCCAACGCCCAGCACGCGCTGCGCCAGGCCAAGGTCCTCGGCGACAACGTGGTCTCCGGCATGCGGGGCTTCCCGCAGAAGGAGTACAGCCACGCCAACAAGGGCGCGGTCGCGGGCCTCGGCCTGCACAAGGGCGTCGCGATGATCGTCATGGGCAAGATGAAGATCAAGCTCAAGGGCCGTCTCGCCTGGTACATGCACCGCGGCTACCACGGTCTGGCCATGCCGACCTGGAACCGCAAGATCCGCATCTTCGCCGACTGGACCCTCGGCATGTTCCTCAAGCGCGAGGTCGTCTCCCTCGGCGCCATGGAGAACCCCCGCGAGGAGTTCTACGAGGCCGCCAAGCCCGCGCCGGTCGCCGCCGCGAGCAAGCCGGAGGCCAAGGCCAAGGCCTCCTGACCGACGGTCACCGGTTCAGCCCTCGAAGGGGCCGCCCGCCATCCGTGGTGCGGGCGGCCCCTTCGGCGTTCCCGGCGCGACTCCGGGCCCCCGAATACATGTGTGCTGCAGCTGTTTTGCCCAGTCGTAACCCGCTTGCGGGACTGCGCGGAGGGCGTCCTGGTGTTTACGTGGTGGATGACATTCCGGCGTTCGTCGTCACGGAGGTGTGCACCATGCCCGACGCCGCGCTGCGGCTCACAGAACTGCTCGAACAGCTGCTGGGTGCCCCGGTACCGGTGCGCGTCCGCGCCTGGGACGGCTCGGAGTCCGGGCCGCCCGGGACGCCCACCCTCGTCGTGCGCAACCGCCGCGCGCTGCGCCGGTTGCTGTTCAAGCCCGGCGAACTCGGCCTGGCCCGTGCCTGGGTGGCCGGGGACCTGACGGTCGAGGGCGACCTCTACACCGCCCTGGGCCTGCTCTCCGGCCTGATCTGGGAGCGCGGGGAGGACGCCCGGGGCCTCGCCGGGACGCTGCGTGATCCCCAGGCGCGGGCCGCCGCCCTGGGCCTGGTGAAGCTGGCCGGGCCGCCGTTGCCGCCCGCCCCGCCCCCCGAGGAGGTCCGCCGTCCCGGCCATCTGCACACCCGGCGCTCCGACAAGCGCGCCATCAGCCACCACTACGACGTCGGCAACGACTTCTACGAACTCGTCCTCGGCCCGTCGATGGTGTACTCCTGCGCCTACTGGCCGGCCCCCGAACCCGGCGCCACCCTCGAACAGGCCCAGCACGACAAGCTGGAACTCATCTGCCGCAAACTCGACCTGAAGCCCGGTCAGCGCCTCCTCGACGTGGGCTGCGGCTGGGGCTCCATGGCCATCCACGCGGCCCGCGAGCACGGCGTGAGCGTCGTCGGCGTCACCCTGTCCCAGGAGCAGGCGGTGTACGCCCGCAAGCGCGTCGCCGACGAGGGACTGACCGACCGGGTCGAGATCCGCGTCCAGGACTACCGCGACGTGGCCGACGGGCCGTACGACGCGATCTCCTCCATCGGCATGGCCGAACACGTCGGCGCCGCCCGCTATCTGGAGTACGCGAACGATCTGTACGCGCTGCTCAAGCCCGGCGGACGGCTCCTGAACCACCAGATCGGCCGCCGCCCGCAGCGCGACGAGTCGGCGTACCACGTGGACGAGTTCATCGACGCCTACGTCTTCCCGGACGGCGAACTCGCCCCCATCGGCACCACCGTCACCCAGTTGGAGCGCGCCGGCTTCGAGGTGCGCGACGTGGAGTCGATCCGTGAGCACTACGCGCTCACCCTGCGCCGCTGGGTCGCCAACCTGGAGGCGAACTGGGCGCGGGCGGTGCAGCTGACCAGCCCCGGCCGCGCCCGGGTCTGGCGGCTGTACATGGCGGCCTCCGCCCTCGCCTTCGAGCGCAACCGCATCGGCGTCAACCAGGTGCTGGCCGTGAGGACCCCCGAATCCGGTGACTCGGGGATGCCACTGCGGGCCCGCACGTGGGGCACACCGGGCGGCTGACGGTCACGTGTGCGTACGCCGAGGGGCCCCGTTCCGTCGAGGAACGGGGCCCCTCGCGCAGCCGCGCCGCTACTCCGACTTGATGGCCTGCAGCATGTTCAGCCGGGCCGCCCGTCGGGCCGGCCACAGCGCTGCCAGCACACCGACCGTCGCCGCCAGCAGCAGGAAGACCCCCATCCGGGCCCAGGGCAGCACCAGTTCGTACGTCGCCATCCTTGCGCCGAGCAGCTCACCGGCCGCCCAGCCGAAGAACACGCCCAGGCCGATGCCGAGGACCCCGCCGAACAGGGAGATGACCAGGGACTCCAGGCGGACCATCCGCTTGATGCCCTTGCGGTCCAGGCCGATCGCGCGGAGCATGCCGATCTCCTGGGAGCGCTCGAACACCGACATCGCCAGGGTGTTGATGACACCGAGGACCGCCACGATCACCGCCATGGCGAGCAGGCCGTAGAGCATGTTCAGCAGCAGCGTGAAACTGCGCGCGATGGTGTTGGAGATGTCCTTCTTGTCCTGGATCTTGATCGCCGGGTTGGAGCCGAGCGCCTCGACCAGCCGGTCCTTGGTCGCGGCGGACGTGCCGTCGGCGGTCTTCACCATGACCTGCATGTCGGTCGGGTCCGACTGGTGCGGGGCGAGGGTGGCGTTGTCGAGCATGATCCCGCGGATCATCTCGTTGCCCTCGTAGATCCCGGCGACCGTCAGCTTCTGCTTCTTCCCGTCCTCGTAGGAGACGGTGAAACCGGAACCGGCCGTCCAGTGGTGGTGCTCGGCGGTGTCCTTGTCGACCACGACCCGGGTGCCGCCGACCGAGAAGGAGCCGTCGTCGACCTTCAGATCGGTCAGCCTGCCGATCACGGCGCCGTTCACGCCGGTCAGGAACTCCGTCTCGCCGTCGATGCGGGAGGGCGCGTTGCGCAGCGGGCTGGTGGCGGTGACGCCCTCGGTGGTCCTCAGCTTCCGGTCGACGTCCGGGGACAGGTCGTTGCCGTTCGCCATCGACACCACGTAGTCGGCGCGGATCGAGGAGGACGCCATCCTGTCGATCGCCTGCTGCAGGCTGCCCGCCATCACCGTCATGCCGGTGATCAGGGTCAGCCCGATCATCAGCGCGGACGCGGTGGCCGCCGTACGGCGCGGGTTGCGCACCGAGTTCTGCCGGGCCAGCCTGCCGGAGACACCGAAGACGCGCAGCACCGGGTCGGCGGCCGCGATCAGCGGCCGGGACAGCAGCGGGGTCAGGACGAACACACCGACGATCAGCAGCACCGCACCGAGGCCCATGGGGGCCTGACCGGTGTCGCCGTCCATCTTGGTGGCCGCCAGGATCACCACGATGCCGGCCGCCGAGAACAGGGCGCCGAGCGTGTTGCGCAGCACCAGCGACTTGGTGGTGGCCTGCGCGTGCACGCTGCTCATCGCCGCCACCGGCGGGATCTTCGCGGCGCGCCGGCCGGGCAGCCACGCGGCGAGCATGGTCACGAGGATGCCGACCGCGAGAGCGGTGGCGACGGTGCCGGGCGTGACGACCAGCGGCCCGTCCGGCACGGTGGCGCCCAGCGACCCCAGCAGGGACCGCAGCCCCGCGCCGATGCCGATACCGGCGACCAGACCGGTCACGGCGGCCACCGCGCCCACCACGAACGCCTCGATCAGCACCGACCGGGTGACCTGCCGGCGGGAGGCGCCGACCGCGCGCAGCAGCGCCAGTTCCCTGGTGCGCTGGGCGACCAGCATGGTGAAGGTGTTGGCGATGATGAACGTGCCGACGAACAGCGCGATCCCGGCGAAGACCAGCAGCCCCTGCTTCATGCTGCTCATGGACGAGGAGATCGCCCGCGCCTGGTCGTCGGCGAGCTGCCTGCCGGTGGTCGTCTCGGTCTTCCCCTTCGGCAGCGCCTCGTCCAGCTGCGCCTTCAGCGCCGTCTGGCTGGTGCCGGCCTTCGCCTTCACGTCGATCTCGTCGTACGTGCCCGGCTTGCCGAACAGCTTCTGCGCGGTGGTCGTGTCGAACAGGGCGAGGCTGCCGCCGGCGGCGACGTTGCCGTCGTCGGTGGTGAAGATGCCGCTGACGGTCGGGGTGAGGACGGGGCCGTCGACGGAGATCCGCACGGTGTCGCCGACCTTGTAGCCGGTCCGCCGGGCGGTCTCGGAGTCGATGAGGACCTGGCCCTTGCCGTGCGGGGCGGTGCCGTCGGTGAGCGGGTAACGGGGGTCCTTGCCGCCCCAGTAGTTCCCGCCCTCCGACTGGAAGCCGCCGCCGATCAGCTTGCCGTCCTTGTCGGCGATCGCGGTGAAGCCGCGCACGACACCGAGGGCGGAGGCCGCCCCCGGCACACGGGCGCTCTGCTCCAGCGTCGCCCGGGTCAGCTCCGGCGTCCTGCCGACCCGGTCGCCCTTGCTCTTCTGGTGCTTGGCCTCGACGGCCACGTCGACATGGTCGAAGCCCTTGGCGGCGCTGTTCTGGAAGGCGTCGGAGATGGTGTTGGTGAAGACCAGGGTCCCCGAGACGAATGCGACGCCGAGCATCACGGCGAGCACGGTCATGAGGAGCCGGGCCTTGTGCGCGAGCACGTTGCGCAAGGCGGTGCGGAACATGGAGGTTGTCTCTGTCCAGGTGTACGAGGTGGGGAGGGGCTTGTCCGGGGAGGTCAGCTGGTGCGGGCCTTGGCGTCGAATCCGGGCCTCTGGGGGCTGCCCCCAGGAAGATTCCGCATGCGGTCCAGCACGCTGTCGGCCGTCGGGCCGTACACCTCGTCCACGATCCGGCCGTCCGCGAGGAACACCACCCGGTCCGCGTACGCCGCCGCCACCGGGTCGTGGGTCACCATCACGACCGTCTGGCCGAGTTCGCGCACGGAGTTGCGCAGGAAGCCGAGCACCTCGGCGCCCGAGCGCGAGTCGAGGTTTCCGGTGGGCTCGTCACCGAAGATGATGTCCGGCCGGGAGGCCAGCGCCCGCGCGACGGCGACGCGCTGCTGCTGACCGCCGGACAGCTGCGAGGGCCGGTGCCCCAGCCGGTCGGCGAGCCCGACCATCGCGATCACCGTGTCCAGCCACTGCTTGTCCGGCTTGCGGCTCGCGATGTCCATGGGGAGCGTGATGTTCTCCAGGGCCGTCAGCGTCGGCAGCAGGTTGAACGCCTGGAAGATGAAGCCGATCTTGTCCCGGCGCAACCGGGTGAGCTGCTTGTCCTTCAGGGAGCCCAGCTCCGTCTCGCCGATGCGCACGGACCCGGAGGAGAAGGTGTCCAGGCCCGCCACGCAGTGCATCAGCGTGGACTTGCCGGACCCGGAGGGGCCCATGATCGCGGTGAACTCGGCCTGCCGGAAGTCGACGGAGACCCGGTCGAGGGCGACCACCTGGGTCTCGCCCTGTCCGTAGATCTTCGACAGATCCGTGGCGCGCGCGGCCACGGCGGTGGTCCGGCCGGCGATGGAAGAGGTGGTCACGGGTGAACGCTCCTGACGGGACGACGGATGATCGAGGGGTTCTCGAGGTCTTGGGGTTCTCGAGGCCCGGGGGTGCTCAGGCTTCTCGGAGATGTGACCATCGTCGTCGCCGGACGGGCCCGCCGAGTCAGCCGCTGCTCCGGTTCCGGGGGGCGACTCGGGTCGGACCGCACACGCCCGTGTCATACCTGGGGATGACTCCGGTCCCTGAGACGCGTCAACGTCGCTCCCCCGGAAGGGCGACGTCGGGACCGGGTGGAGTGGCGTTGTTCAGACGGTGAAATTCCGTCATTCCGCGTGCGCGCGTGGACTCGGCCCGTAAGGCTGTCGGCAGGTGCCGACCGGCGGTTAGGAGTGCTGATGGACCCTCAGGAGTCAATAAAATAAGACAACATAGGTCCGTCAGTCCGCTGTTCGGGGGACGCCTCCCGATAGGCTCGGAACCTCAGCGCGGAGCCCATGGCCTGCCCGGATGGTGGAATGCAGACACGGCGAGCTTAAACCTCGCTGCCCCTCGCGGGCGTACCGGTTCAAGTCCGGTTCCGGGCACCTCCACGTCACGGCACCTCACCTGTCCGCGGGCAGCGAGGTGCCGTTCCGCTGTCCGCGGGGGCGGGGAGGTGCCCTTCGGCCTTCGGTGTGGGTGGTCAGCCCTCATAGACCGTCAGGACGGCGCCGTCGATCTCGATGCGGCGGCCCGCGCGCATTCCGTTGCGGCGCAGGGTGCGCAGGCAGGTGTGGAACAGGACCAGCTCCTCCGCGTCCAATATCGCGGCGGCCAGGTCCAGGAGCTCGGCGAGGGCCTCGTCGGTGAGCACCTCGGGCAGTTCACCGGACAGCAGGACCATCGCGTCTCCGGCGGGATTCCGCACCACGGCCGTGGTCGGTCCGCCATGCACGAACAACACATGTCCCCCCTGGGAGCCCGGGGTCGTGCGGCTTTCGCGCCTCGGGCAGACGAGAGACTAGCGGCGGATCTCGATGGGTATCGGCTCGTCTGAATTCTTTTTCCGACTTGGCGGGAGAACGTCCGTTCGGTGGCGCCGGATGTCCGGCCCGTGCCCCGGGCTCTCAGTTCTCCCGTGAGGCGCGGTCCAGCAGCGACTCCACCAGGGCCGCGACATGGCGGCGGTCGTCGGCCGACAGCTTCTGCACGCTGGCGATGAGCAGGTCGACCTCGGGATCCGCGGGACGGGAGGCCTCCCCGTCGGCGCCCGGGGTGGTGGAGGGGCCGTAGACATGGATGCCGCAGGCCTCCGCGGCGGCCCGGCGGACGGTGTCCAACGGAAGTTCCAGGCCCTTGGACAGTCCCTCCAGCGTGGCCGGCTGGGGCATGCGCACCACGCGGTCGGCGGTGGCCAGGTGGTGGACCGTGGAGCGGGGAATGCCGCCGCGGCGCGCGACATCGCCGTAGGACCAGCCCTTGCGGTCGAGGCGCTCACGGATCAACTGCTGCAGTGCGTTGGCCACCGGTGGTCACTTCCTGCTCGCCGCCTGGCAAAACCCGTGGGAACCCTCCACGTGGGGCTCGATTCTACGGGCGTCGGCGCATACCGCCGAGAGGGGGATTCATGGACGGGGTTGCGCAAGTGCTTCACGAGGCCCTAGTGTCCAATCTCGTTGGACAGCTCGTCCGACCAAGTTGGACAGAGTCCGGGGGGAACCTGACTCTCTCCGACCGGACACGCCCATCCCTGAGGGGGAATTGACCATGATGGACGCCCACGAGCTCGAGGCCGAGTCCGCGGAGCTGCTGCCGGGCCGCGAGGCCCTCGGCCGCCTGAAGTTCAGCTTCACCAAGTCGGTGAACGTGACCAAGCACGTCGCGAACATCTCGGCCGCCAACCAGTCCGCCGCCCTGAACGACCACTCGTTCGGCTCCGTGGCCAGCTCCGGCGCCGGCCAGAGCATCAACGTCAGCCAGTAACACCTGCCCCACCTCTACCCAGACACTTAGCAATCGAAAGGACGTCCGTCATGAGCATGGACATGCACGAGCTGGACACCGAGTCGGCGGAGCTGCTGCCGGGCCGCGAGGCCCTCGGCCGGCTGAAGTTCAGCTTCACCAAGTCGGTGAACGTCACCAAGCACGTGGCCAACATCTCGGCGCACAACGAGTCCGCCGCGCTCAACGACCACTCCGCGTGGTCCGCCGCCGAGTCGCAGGCCGTCCAGAGCATCAACGTCTCGCAGTAGCGGCACCACTGCAGCGCCCCGAGCGGCGCTGACGACGACGCCACCGGGGGCGGACCGCGCGGGGGGTACGACGCGGTCCGCCCCCGGAGGGACGACGTGGGGGGAGATTACATATGACGGTGCTCGGAGACGGGGCGCCGACACTGCACGACACGGGCCCGGTCCCCGGGCCCGGCGGCTGGCCGGTGACCTACGAGCAGGTGGCGACGGGCACCCTGCCGGTCGTCGAGCAGCAGCCGCCGCCGCTCGTCCCACGCCTGAGCGCGGGACTGCGGCTGCACGGCGAGTACCAGGGGTCGGGCTTCACCGAGCCCAAGTACATCGCCCGTCGGGGGGACGGGCAGGTCGTGCAGCTGTCACGGCTGCTGTATCTCGTCGCCTCGTCCGTCGACGGCGTCCGCGACGCCGAGACCATCGCCCACCGCGTCAGCGCACGGTTCGGACGCGAGGTCAGCGGCGAGAACATCCGCTACCTGGTCGAGAACAAACTCGAACCGCTCGGGGTGACGGTCCCCGACGGCCAGGAGAGCGAGGAGGTCGACGCGCCGCGCTCCGATCTCCTGCTCGCCCTCAAGGGCCACCGGGTGATCTTCAACGAGCGCCGTACGGCGAAGATCGCCCGGACGTTCGCCTGGCTGCACCGGCCGGCCGTGGTCGCGCTGGTGCTCGCCTCGGCGGTCGTCATGGACGTCTGGCTGTTCGGCTTCTTCGGGGCGATCGAGCCGGTCCTGGAGGTCCTCGACCAGCCCGTCCTCATCCTCATCGTCTTCGTGCTCACCGTGGCCTCCCTCGTCTTCCACGAGTTCGGCCACGCCTCCGCCTGCAGATACGGCGGCGCCCACCCCGGCTGCATCGGCTGCGGGCTCTTCCTCATCTGGCCGTCGATGTACACCGACGTCACCGACGTCTACCGGATCGGCCGGGGCGGACGGCTCCGCACCGACCTGGGCGGGGTGTACTTCAACGTCGTCTTCATGCTCGCCATGGCCGGGGCGTACTTCGCCACCGGGGCACCGTTCTTCCTGGCCGCCGTCTACCTCGGCCACTTCGAGATCCTGGAACAGCTGATGCCGGCCGTCCGCCTCGACGGCTACTACATCCTCGGCGACCTGGCCGGGGTGCCCGACCTGTACGGCAAGATCAAGCCGATCCTGCTGGGCCTGGTGCCGGGCAGGAGGGGCCGGGCCGCCCGCAAGGAGGTCGCCGGGCTGAAGAAGTCGGCGCGCACCATCGTCGCCACCTGGGTGCTGACGATGGTCCCGCTGATCGTCGGCGAACTCGGCTACGCCCTGTGGAACCTGCCGCGGATCATCACGACCATGATCCGGTCGCTGACCGAGCAGATCGTCGGCACCGGCTCGGCGTTCGTCGACGGGCGCATCGTCGAGGGCCTGGTCGGCCTCATCGGCTGCGTCATGCTGCTGTGCCCGATGGCCGGCGTCGTCTATCTCTCCGTGAAGCTCGGCGGGCGGCTCTTCCGCGCCGCGAAGCGGGCCACGGCGGGGCGGCCGGTGCTGCGGCTGGCGGTGTGCGCGCTCACGCTGGCCGGGCTCGGCGGGCTCGGCTATGCCTGGGTGTCCGGGATGACACCGCAGCCGCTGCCGAAGAAACCGCCGATCGCGCCGATCCTCCAGCCCGGGGTGTCCACGCAGGAGCCGCAGCCGCGGCACGCCTCGACACCGGGAGGGCCGTCGTCGGGCGATCCGTCCGGCGGGGCCTCCGCGGTGCCGTCGGGGACGGCGGGGACGGCATCCGCCGGTACGACGGGGCCCAGTGACGGGCCGTCGGCGTCGGCGTCGGGCAGTGCGGCCGCCTCCGCCTCGGAGTCGGGTGCGGGCTCCGTGGAGCCGAGTGCCACGCGTCGGGAGGTGCCCAGCGGCGAGGGGACGGCGGGGGAGCCGGCGCCGTCCGTGTCGGCCGGGGGATCGGCGCCGGAGGTTTCGCCCACGGCGTCCGAGAGCGTGTCGGCCGTGCCGAGCGAGAGCACGTCCGCGGTGCCGCCGCCGTCCGGCAGCGGGTCCGCCAGTCCTGTTGCTGCCTCGCCCTGACTCACGCGCCGCCGCGCGACCCAACTGCGGGCAGTCGTGCCTCCCCCAGTGCCTGACGCCTGGGAGGCGCCGCCCAGGGCGGCACGGGTGGGCGATGGGGGTGCCCCCGCGCGAGCGCGTTCGAGCGCGGGAGAGGCACCCCGCACTCGCGGGCAGGCGCACCCACCGGACGGCCACCCCCACCGGGCCGCACATGCAACGCCACTTTCTCAATTCACCGCAGGAGAGCCCATGAGCAGTCATCGCAAGCCGCGTTCCTCCAGTCGTCCCCTTACTCAGCGAGCCGTGCGGATAGGGCTGTTCGCCGCCGGGGTCGCCGGGGTGGCGACCGCCGTGCCGGCGCAGGCGGCGACCGCCGCGCCGCATGCCGCCGTCGCCTCCGACGCCGTGTTCAGTCACGCCGACCGGGTGCACCACACACAGGCCAGGGACTCGTTCACCGTGCGCCAGTACGGCACGGTGAACGCCGCCGCCGTGCGCAACCAGGCCAACGCCGTCTCCGTCGGCTGCTCGGCCGACGACGCGTGCCGTTCCGTGGCGCTGTCCTTCCAGATCGTCACGTTCGCCGGCGAGCGCACGCACCTGAACGCGGTGAACCTCAGTGACGCCGCCAACAAGAAGTGCACGGGCTGTCAGACCCTGGCCGGCGCCTACCAGTTCGTCGTCTCCACGCCCACCCCGATCACCTTCGACGCCGCCACCCGGCGCAAGCTCGACGACATCCACCGCCGGCTCGACGTGCTGACCCGTTCCTCGCTCCCCGCCGCCGAACTGAGGTCGCGGGTCGACGGCCTGGCGACCGAGGTCGGCACCGTCCTGCACGACGCGGTCGCCGATGCCCCGAAGGGCGAGGCGCCGCCCGCCGTGACCCTGCACCGCCACCTGGACGGCTGGCCGGGTCACTGACCGCGCCGTAGTCGTCGCGGTCGTCCCCCTGGGCCGACCGCCGGATCCGCGACCGTGAACGCGGATCCGGCGGCCGGCCGTCGCCGTGTGGGGACGAGAACCATTGACATCGGCTGGGTGCGGGCGGAGACTCAGGCGAGGCGAAATCGGTGAATAAAACTTCACCACGCGAACGCGGCAACGACGCCCACCCGAAGGGAACGACCGATGCGCACCACCGTCGGCATCATCGGAGCCGGCCCGGCCGGCCTGCTGCTCGCCCGGCTGCTCCACAACGCCGGAATCGACTCGGTCGTCCTGGAGAGCCGTGACCGCGCCTACGTCGAGCAGCGGCAGCGGGCCGGAATCCTGGAGCAGGGCACGGTCGACGTGCTGCGCGCGGCCGGTGCCGGGGAGCGGATGGACCGCCGGGGGCTGCGGCACGACGGGATCGAGCTGCGGTTCGACCGTCGCCGGCACCGGGTGGACTTCCCCCGGCTGACCCGTGGGCGGTCCGTGATGGTCTACGCCCAGACGGAGGTCTGCAAGGACCTCATAGCCCTCCAGCTCAAGGAGGGCGGACCGCTGCTGTTCGAGGCGGAGGCGCTGGCCGTGGAGGGCGCGGAGAGCGACCGCCCGGCCGTCCGGTTCCGCCACGGCGGGCGCGAGGACGTCCTGGAGTGCGACTACGTCGTCGGCTGCGACGGCTTCTGGGGTGTGGCGCGGAAGGCCGTCCCCGCCGGGCTCTCCCGCGTGTTCGAACGGACGTACCCCTTCGGCTGGCTGGGGATCCTCGCCGACGTCGCCCCCTCCCACGACGAGCTGGTCTACGCCCGCCACGACCGCGGCTTCGCCCTGCTGTCCATGCGGTCCCCCTCCGTCTCCCGCCTCTACCTCCAGGTCCCCGCCGACACCGACGCGGAGACGTGGTCCGACGAAGAGATCTGGGACGAACTCGAGCGGCGGCTGGAGACGGACGACGACTGGACGCTGCGGCGCGGACCGATCACCCAGAAGTCCGTCACCCCCATGCGCTCCTACGTCCACGAGCCCATGCGTCACGGCCGGCTCTTCCTCGCCGGTGACGCCGCCCACATCGTGCCGCCCACCGGCGCCAAGGGCCTGAACCTCGCCGTCGGCGACGTCGTCACCTTCGCGCGGGCCCTGACGCACCGGCAGGAGACGGGGTCCACCGAGCTGCTGGACGCCTACTCGGCGACCTGTCTGCGACGGGTCTGGCAGGCCGAGCGGTTCAGCTACGACATGACGACGATGCTGCACCGTCACCCGGAAGCCACCCCCTTCGAGGAGCGGCTGCAACTGGCACGCCTGGACCGGATCGCCTCCTGCCGGGCGGCCGAGACGGACCTCGCCGAGGGCTACACCGGCTTCCCGATCGGCTGACGGAGTGCTTCTGGTCCCTCGGGATCTCCGGCTGATTCCAGCCATGTCGCAGGTTGGTCATGAATGGGCCCGCCCGTCGCCGGGAATCACCTGCCCGCGTAGCGTGTTCCGCAGCAGGACGAGGGAAAGATCCTTCCCAGGTATTAGGGTCGATCCTTTGCCGTTCCATTACTCTTGAGCCAAGGTCGCTTCGTGTCGGCCATGGAGGAGTGAGATGAGGAGCAGAAACCCGGTCTTCTCGCGACGGGGATTCAGCCGCGACAACGGCTACGCGGGCTTCAACACCGCGCCGCAGGCCGGGGGCCCCGCTGTCGGCACGCAGGGCAATCCGTACGCGCAGGGCAATCCGTACGCCCAGCCGAGCGGCAACCCCTACGCGCAGAATCCTTACGCTCAGCAGGACCTGCAGTACGGCGCGCCGCCGCAGGCCCCGGCCACCACCGGCCGCATGACGATGGACGACGTCGTCGTGCGCACCGCGTCCACGCTCGGCACCCTGGTCGTCACGGCCGCGCTCGCCTGGGCGCTGCTGCCGGTCGACGAGGCGCAGATCAGCCGGTCGTACGGCATCGGCATCGGTGCCGCGCTGATCGGCATGGTGCTGGCCTTCGTGCAGTCCTTCAAGCGCAAGGCCTCGCCCGCGCTGATCCTGTCCTACGCCGCGTTCGAGGGCGTGTTCCTCGGCGTCGTCTCCAACATCGTGGACACCCACATCGCGAACGGCGCGGCCATGCAGGCCGTGATCGGCACGATGGCGACCTTCGCCGCCGTGCTGGTCGCGTACAAGGCGGGCTGGATCCGCGTCAACCGGCGGTTCGCCGGCTTCGTGATGGCGGCCACGCTCGGCTTCCTGCTGCTGATGGTGGTGAACCTGCTGTTCGCCGCGATCGGCGGCGGCGACGGCCTCGGCTTCCGCAGCGGCGGGCTCGGCATCATGTTCGGTGTCATCGGCGTCATCCTCGGCGCCTGCTTCCTCGCCCTGGACTTCAAGCAGGTCGAGGACGGCATCGCCTACGGCGCGCCGCGCGAGGAGGCCTGGCTCGCGGCCTTCGGCCTCACCGTGACGCTGGTGTGGATCTACATGGAGTTCCTGCGGCTCATCGCGATCCTCAACAGCAACGACTAGCGGCCACGGCAACGACCGCCGGCGGTCGTCCGCAGCGGTCGTCCGCATGACGAAGGGCCCCGGTTCCCGCCGGGGCCCTTCGTCGTCTGCCGGTGCGCCGCGGCGCGCCTAGAGCAGTTTGCGCGCGGCCCTCCTCAGGTCGTACTCGTGGATGATCGCCTTGGCGTGGCCGTACGCGAGGTTGTGCTCGTGGCGGAGCCAGCTGAGCCTCTCCTCGAAGCAGAGTGCCGGGCCTTCTTCGACGGTGCGCAACCAGTCGGCGACTTCACGACCGGTGCACTGGGGGATGCGGGCGAGCAGGTTGCGATGGGTCTCTTCGGAGAAGACTTGGGACATCGGCGCCTCCGGACGCGTTCGATGAAGCCGGTCCTTCACGTCACCGTGCCTGAGCGTTCGCGTATTGGCAACAGTCCTCGTACGGCGCGTAGTCTCGCGGCGTGGTTGACACGACATCTCTGACCCGGGCAGTGGATCACTTCGCCGACCGACTGAGGGCGGCGCCGCAGAGCCGGCTGCAGCGGGCCGCGGCCGCCGAAGCGCTCGCGCTGGCAAGGGAGTTGGCCCGGCGGGCACAACTGCTGGAGGACCCCTCGGCGGAGCCGCGGGAGATGCCCGACGCCGGGATGTTCGCGGCCGCGGACCAGATCACCGTCGCCGGACACGACCTGGCGCTCGTACTCCAGAGCGAGGCCGAGGTCCAGGAGGCCGTCCGGCTGGTGGAGGAGGCCCAGAAACGCGCGGGCGTGTGACGGGGCGCGGGTGTGTGACCCCGTGTGAGTTCCGGCCGCCACGCACCGTCGCAGCGGCCGGCGGTCCGGCGCGGCGCACCGCCGCGCCGGTCGCTACAGCGAGGCGATGACCCGGTCCGCCAGGATGTACACGTTCTCCTCGCCGCAGGAGAAGGTCAGGGTGTAGGCGCCGGAGATGCCCGAGCCGCCCAGCAGGACGGGGGACCGGCCCGCGCGCAGGGCCTCGGCCAGGCGTTCGGCGGTCTCGCGGTGGCCCGGGGTCATGCACAGGGTCGTGCCGTCGGCGAAGACGTAGACGTCGAGGGTGCCCAGCGGGCCCGGGCGGACGTCGGCCAGCTCCACGCGGGAGGTCGCCAGCTCCTCCAGCGTGGCGACCGTGCGCTCGTGGTCGCCCACGACCGGGGACGGATGCGGGGTGAAGTCCGGGTGCGAGGGGTGGCGGCGGCGGGCCGCGGCCAGCTCGGCGGACTCGCCGGACGTACCGCCCTGGGCGGAGTCCCTGCCGGGGAGGCCGGAGAGCTCGTCGGCGTCGGCTCCGGTCTCGGCGACCGGCTCCAGATGGTCGAAACCCGCGAAGTCTGCCTGACGGGGCAGGAACAGCTCGCTGTCGGGCAGCCCCAGCAGGGAGGGCGCGTCGGCGGCGTCCCGCGCCTCCTGGGCGGCCCAGAAGGCCCGCGCCTCGGCCAGCTCCCGCTCCCGCTCCTCCGTCAGCGCCTGGATCACGGCGGCGCGTATCTGCTCGGCGTCCGCCTGGCCGCGGGCGGCGGGCAGCAGCGCCCGCGCCGTGGCGGCGTGGTTCTCGGCGAGCTGGTTCTGCAGAGCCGTGACCTGGCGGCGCAGCGCGAAGAGGGTGCGCAGGACGGCGACGCCCACGGCGCCGGTGGCGGCCGTGGTGAGCAGCAGGGCGATCGGCATGGCGCTCACTGACGTACTCCTGGGTTCAAGGTCGACCCCCGACTTCCTACATCAGCTTGAAGGGCGGACTATCCAGCTGTCAGTGCGTAACGTCACGAAACGGGCATGAATGCGGCTTGTGCGGCGCTCGAGTTGCCTGGCGTGACGCTGCTGACCTGCGGAGATCTCCTTCCCGAGGGAGATAGGTCACACTCTGGGGGAGATTGGATCACAGAACGGCCCGGAATCCGGGAGTTTCTTGGATTCCGGGCCGTTCGCTCACGCTGGGTGCTATGGCGGGCACTGACGGTCCCTCAAGCGGCCGTCCGGGACGGCCGGATGATCAGCTCAGGCGCTCGATGACCATCGCCATGCCCTGGCCGCCGCCGACGCACATCGTCTCCAGGCCGAACTGCTTGTCGTGCCACTGGAGGGAGTTGATCAGCGTGCCGGTGATGCGCGCGCCGGTCATGCCGAAGGGGTGGCCGACCGCGATGGCGCCGCCGTTGACGTTCAGCTTGTCGATGTCGATGCCGAGGTCGCGGTAGGAGGGGATCACCTGGGCGGCGAACGCCTCGTTGATCTCCACCAGGTCGATGTCGTCGATGGTCAGCCCGGCGCGCTTGAGGGCCTGCTTGCTCGCCTCGACCGGGCCGAGGCCCATGATCTCCGGGGAGAGGCCGGAGACGCCGGTGGAGACGATTCGGGCGAGCGGGGTCAGGCCCAGCTCGCGGGCCTTGGTGTCGGACATGATCACGACCGCGGCGGCGCCGTCGTTGAGCGGGCAGCAGTTGCCGGCGGTGACCAGGCCGTCGGGGCGGAAGACGGGCTTGAGGCCCTGGACGCCCTCCAGGGTGACGCCCGCGCGCGGGCCGTCGTCCTTGCTGACGACCGTGCCGTCCGGGAGGGTCACCGGGGTGATCTCCCGCTCCCAGAAGCCGTTCTTGATGGCCTCCTCGGCCAAGTTCTGCGAGCGGACGCCGAACTCGTCCATCTCCTGGCGGGTGACGCCCTTCCAGCGGGCCAGGTTCTCGGCCGTCTGGCCCATCGCGATGTAGGCGTCGGGGACGAGGCCGTCCTCGCGCGGGTCGTGCCAGGTGGTGCCCTCCTGCTGGGCGACGGCCGCGGTGCGCGCCTCGGCCTCGGCGAACAGCGGGTTGTGCGTGTCCGGGAGGCTGTCGGAGTTGCCCTTGGTGAAGCGGGAGACCGTCTCGACGCCGGCCGAGATGAAGACGTCGCCCTCTCCGGCCTTGATGGCGTGCAGGGCCATGCGGGAGGTCTGCAGCGAGGAGGAGCAGTAGCGGGTGACCGTACAGCCGGGCAGGTGGTCCATTCCCATCTGTACGGCGACGATCCGGCCGAGGTTGTTGCCCTGCTCGCCGCCGGGCAGGCCGCAGCCGAGCATCAGGTCGTCGATGTCCCTCGGGTCCAGCTCGGGGACCTTCGCCAGTGCCGCCTGGATGATCGTGGCGGTCAGGTCGTCCGGGCGCAGGTCCTTGAGGGAGCCCTTGAAAGCGCGGCCGATGGGGGAGCGGGCGGTCGAGACGATGACGGCTTCGGGCATCACGGCTCCAGTGGCATGCGAGGTATGAGGGGGCGGGGCTCTCTGGGAAGTTACCCGTACGTATGGCCCGGGTCACGGGAACGACGGTGTGATCCTCGCCGCAACTTTCTAAGCGCTTGCTTTCTCCCTGGGTCGTGAGATCAGGTCGGGGCCTGGACCGGCGCGGGGTCCGGTTCCGTGACCCGGCGCCGCCGGCGCCGCTTGAGCAGGGCCCACGGCCCCCGCGGTCCCGTCGGCATCGCGGCGGTGACCTCCGTGCCCGCCTCCGACGCGGCCTCCGCCGCCGCCCGGGCCACCGGCAGGAACCCCTCGCGCCGCGACACGTCCGGCCGCTCCTCCTCCGCCGGCCACAGTCCCAGCACCGCGCACACCGTCGGCAGCACCGCCATCGCCGCCGTGGCGTACCCCTCGGCCGAGGGGTGGTAGTTGTCCGGGCCGAACAGCTCCCGGGGATTCGCCTCGAACTCCGGGCCCAGCAGATCGCCCAGCGACACGGTGCGGCCCCCCTGCTCCACCACCCCGATCGTCTGCGCCGCCGCCAGCTGCCGGGAGGCCCGGCGGGCCAGCCAGCGCAGCGGCTGCTGCACCGGCTCGATCGTGCCCAGGTCGGGGCAGGTGCCGACCACCACCTCGGCGCCGGCGGTGCGCAGCCGCCGTACCGCCGCCGACAGGTGACGCACCGACTGGGTCGGGGGCATCCGGTGGGTGACGTCGTTCGCGCCGATCATGATCACGCAGACGTCGGGGACCTGCGCCGGATCGGCCGTGACCAGGGCCACCTGGCGGTCCAGGTCGTCCGACCGGGCGCCGGGCACCGCGACGTTGCGCAGCAGCACCGGCTGCTCGGCCACCGCCGCCAGGCCCGACGCCAGCAGCGCGCCCGGCGTCTGCCCGGAGCGGTGGACGCCCTGCCCCGCGGCCGTGGAGTCGCCGAGCATGGTCAGCCTCAGCGGGGGGTCGCCCGGGGCGTCGTAGACATGGCCGTAGAGCCCGTCCGCGACCGGTACGTGGTTGTCCGTGCCGTTGCCCACATGGCGCTTGGCCAGCTGCACCTCGGCCAGCAGCAGCCCCATGGCCGCCGCGCCGGCCAGGCCGAGCCCGCCGCCGCCGTACGCGGCGCCGGCCGCGATCCGCCGGGCCACCCTCGCCCTCGACATGCTCGTCATGCTGGCCGCCACCTCCCGCAGAGCCGTACATCCACTCCTTGCCCCGTACCGACCGTCATCCAATCGCGACGAAGAGTGAACGGCGCTCCGCGCCCACCCCTGGCCTTAGGCTGGCGGCACCACCACGACCACTTTGTGCAGCAACCGGAGACAACGGTGCGATTCCACGACTCGATGATCAGCCTCGTCGGCAACACGCCGCTGGTGAGGCTCAACAGTGTCACCAAGGGCATCAGGGCGACCGTCCTGGCCAAGGTCGAGTACTTCAACCCCGGCGGTTCCGTGAAGGACCGCATCGCCCTGCGGATGATCGAGGCGGCCGAGCAGAGCGGGGAGCTGAAGCCGGGCGGCACGATCGTCGAGCCGACCAGCGGGAACACCGGCGTCGGCCTGGCCATCGTGGCCCAGCAGAAGGGCTACAAGTGCATCTTCGTCTGCCCGGACAAGGTCTCCACCGACAAGATCAACGTGCTGCGCGCGTACGGGGCGGAAGTCGTGGTGTGCCCGACGGCCGTGGCACCGGAGCACCCGGACTCCTACTACAACGTCTCCGACCGGCTGGTCCGTGAGACCCCGGGAGCCTGGAAGCCCGACCAGTACTCCAACCCCAACAACCCGCTCTCCCACTACCACTCCACCGGCCCCGAGCTGTGGGAGCAGACCGAGGGGAGGATCACCCACTTCGTGGCGGGCGTCGGCACCGGCGGCACCATCTCCGGCACCGGCCGCTACCTGAAGGACGTCAGCGACGGCAAGGTCCAGGTCGTCGGCGCCGACCCCGAGGGCTCGGTCTACTCCGGCGGCTCCGGGCGGCCGTACCTCGTCGAGGGCGTCGGCGAGGACTTCTGGCCCACCGCCTACGACCGCACCGTCGCCGACGAGATCGTCGCCGTCTCCGACAAGGACTCCTTCCAGATGACCCGCCGTCTGGCCAAGGAGGAGGGCCTGCTGGTCGGCGGCTCCTGCGGCATGGCGGTCGTCGCGGCCCTGCGCGTCGCCGAGCGTCTCGGCCCGGACGACGTGGTGGTCGTCCTGCTCCCGGACAGCGGACGCGGATACCTCAGCAAGATCTTCAACGACGAGTGGATGGCCGACTACGGCTTCCTGGAGGACGAGGGACCGAGCGCCCGCGTCGGCGACGTGCTGCGCCACAAGGAGGGCGGCATCCCCTCCCTCGTCCACATGCACCCGGACGAGACCGTCGGCCAGGCCATCGAGGTGCTGCGCGAGTACGGCGTCTCGCAGATGCCGATCGTGAAGCCGGGCGCCGGTCACCCCGACGTCATGGCCGCCGAGGTGGTGGGCTCCGTCGTCGAGCGGGAACTGCTGGACGCCCTGTTCACCAAGCGCGCCTCGCTGGAGGACCCGCTGGAGAAGCACATGTGCGCGCCGCTGCCGCAGGTCGGTTCCGGCGAGCCGGTCGCCGACCTCATGTCGGTGCTCGGCGCGGCGGACGCGGCGATCGTGCTGGAGGAGGGCAAGCCCACCGGCGTGGTCAGCCGGCAGGACCTGCTGGCGTTCCTGGCCAAGACCGGGAAGCAGTGACGGAGAACGGGCGGTGACCCGCGGCTGAGAGGGAGTCGCGAAAGTGGTACGAGCGTGTCACATGCACGCAGTACCCGCTTAACACGGGTCAGGCAGATTATGGGTGTCGGCGGGAGGGAGCGGCTCCCCTCCAGGCCGGCGTCGTACGGCGTCCCGGACCTCCGGAGCGGCTCCCGGGCCTCCTTGGACGCCATGGACGCGCAAGCCCGGTCCTGACCCGGCCCGCGTCCCCCGCGGGGACCGCCGTCGTCCCGCCCCCCAGTGATGGGGGTGCGGCGGTCCCCGCGCACATCCGTGTCCGTCGTGTCAGTCCTCCCAGCGGTCGTCCTGGGCGGGCCTGGCGCGGCGGCTGCCGAAGAGGCCGGGGTTGGTGCGGGCGGCCTGGACGACGTTGACGCCGACGATGCCGGCCCAGGCGGCGATGAGACCGGGCAGGTGGGCCACGCCGCCGCCGATCGCGGAGAGCGGTACGGCCAGCACCAGCGAGACGATGCCGAAGCCGAAGCGCTCGCCCCAGGAGTCGGTGGCCTTCGGCGAACGGGCGTCGCGGGCCACCGTCATCTGCTGCTCGGCGAGCTGCCGGCGGACACGGCGGTCGACGGCGCCGTCGATGCGCTGGTCCACCTTCTCCAGGAACGAGTCGACCAGCGCGGACTCGTAGTCCTCGCCCAGTTCCCTGCGGGCCTGCAGGGTGGCGTTGAGTTCCTTCTTCAGGTCGGTGTCACGCGCGTCCATTCCGCTCATGCCGACCAGGCTAGGGAGCCGGGCCGCCGCCCGCACTGGGGCTAGCCCCCGACTTCTGCGGGGGAAGGCCGCCCGCCCTGCGGGGGAAGGCCGCCCGCCGTCGGCGGCGCCTGGGTGCGGCTGCGGTGCGGCGCGCGCCGACGGCGGTGGCTGCGTCCACGAGTAGCACACCGCCGGTCGCGACACGTGCGCGATCCGCTGCGCTTGGTCGATCCCTTGCCCGGCCTGTATGACCTCATGCAGAGTTCTTGGTATCTGAATAGGAACTGGTCGGGGAGTACTCTCCCGGGTCGTCGACGACTTCTGGAGGGGGAGCACGTCATGAGCGGGACCGACAGCCCTGCGGCACGGCTGCAGGCGCTCTTCGAGGGGCACCGGCTCACGCCGACCCAGCGGCGCATCGCGCACAGCATGGTCCGGCGGGCCGGCGACGTGCCGTTCCTGTCGAGCGTCGAGCTGGCCGAGCTGGCCGGGGTCAGCCAGCCGTCGGTGACGCGGTTCGCGGTCGCCCTGGGCTTCGACGGCTACCCGGCGCTGCGCCGGCACCTGCGCGAGGTCGCGCCGGCCGAGCCGGCCGCCGAGCCTGCGTCGCACAACGAGTACCAGCAGGCCGTCGAGGCCGAGATCGAGAACCTGCGCCACCTGGCGGAGGCGCTGGCCGATCCGGGGCCGGTGCGGCAGGCGGGCCGGATCCTCGCCGCCTCGCGTCCGCTGCCGGTCCTGGGCCTGCGGGCCGCGGCCTCCCAGGCCTACGGCTTCGCCTACTTCGCCGGCAAGGTCCACCCGGACGTACGGCTGCTCGACGAGGGCGGCACGATGATCCAGGACCGTGTCGACGGCGCCGTACGGGCGGGCGCGTCGGCGCTGCTGTGCTTCGCGCTGCCGCGGCATCCGCGCGAGGTGGTCGACACCCTCGCCTACGCCAAGGACGCGGGGCTGACCGTCGTCACGGTCGCGGACTCGGCCTTCGCGCCGGTCGCGAAGTACTCCGACCTGCTGCTGCCGGCGGCCGTCGGCACCGGGCTCGCCTTCGACACCGCGTGCGCGCCGATGCTGCTCGGGCGGGTGCTCCTGGAGGCCATCTGCGACGATCTGCCGGACGCGCAGGCGCGGCTGGAGGAGTTCGACTCACGGGCGGCGGCGCGCGGGCTGTTCGTGGACTGAACCGGCGGCGGCACCCGGCCGCCCGTGGCCCGTCGCGTTCCCGGACCCGCGGCCCGTCGTTCTCGGATCCGCGGTCCGTCGCTCTCAGATTCGTCTCACGAAGGCTCGCTAGCCTGCCCGCCCGAACGAAGGTGTGCCGGGGCGCGAAGGAGGCAGCAGGTGGCACGCGGAGGGCGCGAGGGGCGCGGAGGACAGGGGCTGGCCCGTGTGGCCGTCGTCGTACGGGCCGGGGCGGCGCCGCTGTGGTGGCTCGGGGTGGTCGCGGCGGGGGCCGGGTCGGCGTGGCCGGGACTGACCGGGCGTCGGATCGGTGTGTCGGCGGGCGCCGCGCTGTTCCTGGTGAGCGCGGCCGTCGTCGCCTGCACCCGGCGCCGCCGCTACACCGCCCTCGCCCGTGCCGCGAGCCGAGCCGGACGGCACGACGTGCTCCAGGACCGGGCGGTCAGTGCCCGCGCCTGGCGGCGGGGACACCGCTGGTGGCTGCTGCTGGCCTTCCTGGCCGCGCTGGGCAGCTCGTTCGCCGTGCCGGCGGCCGGCGGGATGCTGCTGGCCGGTGCCGGGACCGGGCTGCGGTTGAAGGCCGCCTGGCTCGGGCGGCGCGAGCGGGCCGACGACGTGCTGCTGTGGGTGCGGGTGGACTGGCTCGGCAGGTACGGCGGGCGCCCCACGGGCCCGGCGGTCAAGGGCTACCGCAGCACCGGCATCGCGGCGGGCGACGCGGCCCCGGGCGGGGCGCGCCGCCGCACCGCGGCGCTCGTCTGATCAGACCTCCAGGTCCTCCTCGATCCTCTTCAGCTGGTGGCGGGCCATCGCCAGGTTGGCCCGCTTGTTGTCCAGCACGAGGTAGAGGAAGAGGCCGTTGCCGCCGCGGCCGCCCACCAGCCGGATCAGGTGGTACTGGTCGTTGAGGGTGATCAGGATGTCCTCGATCTGCCCCTTGAGGCCGAGGTGCTCCATGGTGCGCATCTTGGCCCGTACGACGTCGGTGTTGCCGGCGGCGGCCACGTTCAGGTCGAAGGTCTTGCCGCCGCCCATCGTGCCCAGCGCCATGCCGCTGGTGTAGTCGACGAGGGCGACTCCGGTCGCGCCCTCGATGGAGGCGAGGGCTTCCTTCAGGCAGGTCTCGGTGTTGGCCATGGCCGGTCTCCTTGTTCGTTAACTTTCGGTGGTGGTAGGCGTGTTGGCGCCCGTGGCGCGTGGTACGCGCGTGGTTCTGGTCCGTGGGGCGGTGCTGCCGGCCTCCGGGGCCGGCTTCGTGGCCTTCGCCGGTGTCACCCGTCCGAGGCCCCGGGCCGCCGCCTCGGCGTCGACCAGTTCCCCGATGCGGGCTCCGGCCCTGCGTCCCTCCAGGTGGAGGCGGCCGACGTTGACGCGGTCCTGGGCGAGCAGCGTCAGCACGGCGGTGCGGCCCGCCGCATAGGTGGCGACATAGCCGTCGACGCCGCGCATCAGCAGTTCGCGCAGCTCGCCGCGGCCGGTCACGTCCGCCATGCGTACGGCGACGCCGAGCGCGGTCGCGGTCAGCGCCGCCACGCCCTCCGGTTCGACGCCCGGGGTGTCGTGGGCCAGGACGAGGCCGTCGGTGCTCGCGGCGAGGACGCCGGTGAGCTGGGGGACGCGGGCTCTCAGCCGGCGCAGTTCGTCCAGGATCTCGGGCTCGGCCGCCATCCGGTGTCTCCTTTCAAAGGGCCTCCAGCGCATCCCTGAGCCTCTTCAGCAGCGTGATGTGGGGGTCGGTGGTGCACGCGATCCGCTCGGTGATGCCGGGCGGCGGCCCGGCGCCGGACACCGCCGGTCCGGTGCCCTCCGCGGCCGGCCGCTCGTCGGCCGTTGTCGGTCCGTCGTCCGTGGCCGCCCGACCCTCGTCGGTCGCTGCCGGTCCGTCGTCCGTCGCCACCGGCCCGGTGGTGGCCTCCGGCGGGCGCGGAGCCACGAGGCCGGCGGACGCCAGGCGCCGTACGTCCGCCAGGGTGTGGAACGCCTGCCGGCCCAGCTCCCGGGCCAGTTCGGCGGCCGTGCGGGTGCCGTCGATCCGCTCCAGCAGGGCTTGCTGGCGGGCGGTGAGCTTCGGCGCCGCGGTGGTGCGCGTCCGCGCCAGTGGGGCGCTGTCCGCCCGTGGGTCGGGCCAGATGCGGCGCAGCAGATCGCGTCGGCGCAGGGTCTCGCGCTCCAGGGCGGCGACCGGGACCGGCAGGACGGGGCCGAGCCGGTGGGTGACGCCGTAGCGGAAACGGCCCGGTGCGCTGCTCGGGGCGAGCGCGAAGTAGGCGGCGTCGTAGAGGGCGCCCAGATGGCACAGTTGCAGCGCGCCCTCGGCCAGATGGCCACCGGCCAGCAGCAGGTGCGCGGCGCCGCTGCGCTCGTCGGCCCGGGAGACGGCGTCCCGCCAGGCCTCGGCCGTGAGCGTGCCGTGCGCGGTGAGGAGGGTGTCCAGGCCCGGGGCCAGCGGGCTTTCGGCGTGCACCACGCGGCCCTCGCTGAGGTAGAGCGTGCCGAGCTCGCGGACGAGGACGCCGCTGGCCCGCTCGGCGGCGAGCCGGGTCAGCATCGGCGACAGGCCGCCCCAGGCCCGCTCGGCGGCGGCCGTCCGGTCGCGCACCGGCAGCCGGGGCGGGGGAGTGGTGTCGACCACGGTCATCCCAGCACCAGCCGCTCGGCCATCTCGCCCAGGCGTATCCGGGCCAGCGCGAGGTTGCCCTCCGCACGGGTCAGCCACAGGTGCAGGAACACACTGCTGTCGAAGGTCGTCTCCACGAACCGCAGCAGGTGGTAGCTGTCCCGGTTGCTGACGATCAGGTCCTCGACCGGAGGGCGCTCGCCGTCGGGGTCGTCGGCGGCGAACGCCCCGTGCTCCGCGGCCAGCCGGGCCAGCTCGGCGGCCTCGGCCGCGGTGGTCTCGTGGTCGCCGCCCGGGGCCTCCCCGACGGTGCCCAGGGCCAGCCCGCTGGTCCAGTCGACCAGCGCGGCGCCTCGCGCGCCGGGCAGTCGCATGGCCTCCAGCAGGCACTCGTCGATTCCGGGCACCGTCGTTCCCCTCCCACCTGGTGTGTCGGCTGAGTGAAGGCGACGCTACGCAGGGTGTGCGAAGCTGGTGGGGGTTACGGCATTTTCCAGAGGAACATGCGACCGAGGGGCTAATGTGGGTCAACTGACCCGGGTTTCCGCCCAGTTGCACCCGTTGCTTCTGGCGTGCCTCAAGGGCGCTCGGGTGTGCGCAGGGTGGTGAGCGCCGACGCGTGCGCCCCTCCGGCCTCGGCCACGATCTCCTCGACCCCCTGCGGCGCGCGCACGGTCGCGAAGGCCACACCGCCGGCGCCGTCCGGCGCGTAGCCGTAGACGCCGGGCCGGGGCAGGGAGTTGTAGGCGTAGTGGTGCGCGAAGTAGTACGCGCCGGTGTCCAGCGCGGCCACGTGGTCGCCCGGTTCCAGCGGGGGGAGCGCGCGGGCCTCGGCGAGCAGGTCGCCCGCGAAGCACGCGGGTCCGGCCACGTCCTGGACCACCTCCGGGCCCGCCTTGGGCCGTCCCTTGGCGTCGTACGCGGCCAGCCGCAGCGGCCACGACCCCGGCGCGTACACCGTCCGGGTGGCGACCTGCACGCCCGCGTGCGTCACGGCGACCGGCCGCCCGCCGGCGCTCTTGGTGTACTCCACCCGCGCCACCATCGTGCCCTGCTTGGCCAGCAGCGACCGCCCGAACTCGGTCACCAGCCCGTACCGCCCGTCGAACAGTCCCGGCACCACCTCGCCCAGCAGCCGTGCGTACTGCGCGTACGTCGGTGTCGTCGCCTCCGAACCGAAGTTCACCGGCAGCCCGCCGCCGATGTCGAGGGTGTCGATCTGCCGCCGCCCCGCCCGCTCGTTGATCTCCTCGGCCAGCGCGTACATCTCCGCCACGCCCCGCGCCATCAGGGACAGCGGGATGCCCTGCGAACCGGTGTGGGCGTGCAGCCGGGTCAGCCACGGCCGGTCCAGGTAGGCCCGTACGACCCACTCGCGCGCTCCCTCGTCGAGCAGCGCCACCCCGAACTTCGAGGTCGCCGTCGCCGTCGACAGCGCCCCGATGGAACCCCCGCCGACCTGCGGATTCACCCGTATGCCGAGCGGGGAGCGAGGCGTGGAGGACCGGACGAGGGCGTCGATGCGGTCCAGCTCCTGCGGGCTGTCGGCGTTCACGGCGATGCCCAGGGCCAGCGCCTCGCGCAGCTCGGCGGGGGTCTTGGCGGGCGAGTCGAGAACGGTGCGGTCGGCCGGCACCCCGGCCGCCCGGGCCAGCGCCAGCTCTCCCGGGCTCGCCACCTCGGCGCCGATGCCCTCCTCGCGCAGCAGCCGCAGCACGGGCACCAGCGGGGTCGCCTTCACCGCGAAGGCGTGCAGCACCGGTGTGCCCGGCGCCACGACCGCGGCGAACGCCGCCGTGAGGTCCGCCGCCGCCTCCCGGATGCCCTGGACGTCCAGCAGTCCCACGAGCGGGGAGTCGGGCCCGAGCAGCCCCTGCTCCACCGCGGCCCGCACCGCCTCGTCCCGCCGTACGGCCCGCTCGCCGTCCGTACGGCCCGCCCGGTCCTCGTCGCCGTAGCCGCCCATGTCCTCGTCCCCCGTTCCCCTGCTGCCGGCAGTCGTCCACACCATGTGTCCAGCCAAACATCCGTGGCGCGCCGATGTCGGCACACCGACGTATTGACTAGTTCTATTCAGCAAGCCAGGATGTGAATAGACGTAGCAACAATCCATCGGGAGCAACCGCCAGGAGGCAGACCATGTCAGGACCCCGCCCCGTACGAGCGCCGCGCGGTACGGAACTGAGCGCCCTGGGATGGCAGCAGGAGGCCGCCCTGCGGATGCTCCAGAACAACCTCGACCCCGAGGTCGCCGAGCACCCCGACAAGCTCGTGGTCTACGGCGGCACCGGCAAGGCGGCCCGCGACTGGCGCTCCTTCGACGCCATGGTCCGCACCCTGAGGACCCTCAAGGCCGACGAGACGATGCTCGTCCAGTCCGGCCGCCCCGTCGGCGTCATGCAGACCCACGAGTGGGCGCCGCGCGTCCTCCTCGCCAACTCCAACCTCGTCGGCGACTGGGCCAACTGGGAGGAGTTCCGCCGCCTGGAGGCCCTCGGCCTGACCATGTACGGCCAGATGACCGCCGGCTCCTGGATCTACATCGGCACCCAGGGCATCCTCCAGGGCACCTACGAGACCTTCGCCGCCGTCGCCGCGAAGAAGTTCGGCGGCACGCTCGCCGGGACCATCACCCTCACCGCCGGTCTCGGCGGCATGGGCGGCGCCCAGCCGCTCGCGGTCACCATGAACGACGGCGTGGCGATCTGCATCGACTGCGACCCGCGCGCCATCGAGCGCCGCATCGAGCACCGCTACCTGGACGTGAGGGCCGACTCCCTCGACCACGCCCTCCAGCTGGCCGTCGAGGCGCGCGACCAGCGCAAGCCGCTGTCCATCGGTGTCCTCGGCAACGCCGCCGAGCTGGTCCCGCAGCTGCTCGCCATGGGCGCGCCCATCGACATCGTCACCGACCAGACCTCCGCCCACGACCCGCTGTCCTACCTGCCGCTCGGCATCGCCTTCGAGGACATGGCCGACGAGGCCGCCAAGGACCCGGCCGGCTTCACCACCCGGGCCCGCGAGTCCATGGCCCGCCACGTCGAGGCGATGGTGGGCTTCCAGGACGCCGGCGCCGAGGTCTTCGACTACGGCAACTCCATCCGCGGCGAGGCGCAGCTGGCCGGGTACGACCGGGCGTTCGCCTTCCCCGGCTTCGTCCCCGCCTACATCCGGCCGCTGTTCTGCGAGGGCAAGGGCCCGTTCCGCTGGGCCGCGCTGTCGGGCGAGGCCTCCGACATCGCCAAGACGGACAAGGCGATCCTGGAGCTGTTCCCCGAGAACGAGTCCCTGGCCCGCTGGATCAAGATGGCCGGCGAGCGCGTCCACTTCCAGGGCCTGCCCGCGCGCATCTGCTGGCTCGGCTACGGCGAGCGGGACAAGGCGGGCGAGCGGTTCAACGACATGGTCGCGAGCGGTGAGCTCCAGGCGCCTCTCGTGATCGGCCGCGACCACCTCGACTGCGGCTCCGTCGCCTCCCCGTACCGCGAGACCGAGGCCATGCTCGACGGCTCCGACGCGATCGCCGACTGGCCGCTGCTGAACGCCATGGTGAACGTCGCCTCGGGCGCCTCGTGGGTCTCCATCCACCACGGCGGCGGCGTCGGCATGGGGCGGTCCATCCACGCCGGGCAGGTGACCGTCGCCGACGGCACGGCGCTGGCCGGGGAGAAGATCCGCCGGGTGCTGACGAACGACCCCGGGATGGGGGTCATCCGGCACGTGGACGCCGGGTACGACATCGCGGAGTCCGTCGCCGGCGAGCGGGGCGTGCGGGTGCCGATGCGTGAGGGTGACGACGCGTGACCGTGGGGGACGGCGGGCGCAGCGGCAGCGGTCCGGTGCGGGCTGAGGCCCCGTCGCCGGGTGCGGGTCCGGCTGTGCCCACCCGTGCCTCCCTGCGGCACGACTGCCCACAGCCTGTGCCGGATGCCGGCCCACAGCCTGTGCCGGTGGCTGGTACCTCCTTTCAGGAGATGTGGCGGGAGCTCGCGCCCGTCGGGCGGCACGCCGACTCCGGCGGGTACCGGCGCTTTGCCTGGACCGGGGCCGATGTCGAGTGCCGGGCCTGGTTCAGGGAGCAGGCCGAGGCGCGGGGTCTGGCGTACGAGGTCGACCGGAACGGGAACCAGTGGGCCTGGCTCGGGGATCCGGACGGTGAGGACGCCGTCGTGGCCGGGTCGCATCTCGACTCCGTGCCCGACGGCGGGGCCTTCGACGGGCCGCTCGGCGTGGTGTCCGCCTTCGCCGCGCTCGACGAACTGCGCGGGAGGGGAGCGCGGTTCGGCAGGCCGTTCGCCGTCGTCAACTTCGGCGACGAGGAAGGCGCCCGGTTCGGGCTGGCCTGCGTCGGGTCGCGGCTGACCGCCGGTCAGCTCACCGTGGAGCAGGCGCACCGGCTGACCGACGCCGACGGGATCACGCTGCCCCGGGCCATGGAGGCCGCCGGGTACGACCCGGACGCCATCGGCCCGGACCCGGAACGGCTCGCGCGCATCGGGGCCTTCGTCGAGCTGCACGTCGAGCAGGGCCGCGCCCTCGACCTCACCGGGGACGCCATCGGGGTGGCCAGCGCCATCTGGCCGCACGGGCGGTGGCGGTTCGACTTCCGCGGCGAGGCCAACCACGCCGGCACCACCCGGCTGGCCGACCGGCGCGACCCGATGCTGTCGTACGCCGAGACCGTGCTGGCCGCCCGGCGCGAGGCGGAGCTCGCCGGTGCCGTCGCCACCTTCGGCAAGATCGCCGTGGAGCCGAACGGCGTCAACGCGATCCCGTCCCTGGTGCGCGGCTGGCTCGACTCCCGTGCCGCCGACCAGCAGACCCTGGACAAGGTGGTCAGCGGTGTGGAGGAGGCGGCCCGCGCGTACGCCGCCGCGCACGGGGTCGACCTCGACATGGTCCGCGAGTCCTTCACCCCCGTCGTCGAGTTCGACCACGCCCTGCGCGACGAACTCGCCAGCATCCTGGGCGGCCGGACGGATCTGAAGGTGCCCGTGCTCGGCACCGGAGCGGGACACGACGCCGGAATCCTCTCCGGGAGCGTCCCGACCGCCATGCTGTTCGTGCGCAACCCCACCGGTGTCTCGCACTCCCCGGCCGAGTTCGCGGCCGAGGACGACTGCATGGCGGGTGTGCGCGCACTCGCCGACGTACTGGAAGGACTGGCCTGCACGTGATGCCCACCCAGCGGACGCGGACGTACTGGCTGGAGCACGCCTGGCTCGGCACCCACGCCGAGCCGGGCGTGGCGCTCGACGTGCGGGACGGCCGCATCGCGGCCGTCCGCACCGGCGTGCCCACCCCGCCCCCGGAAGCCGAACCCCTGCGCGGGCTGACGATCCCCGGGCTGGCCAACGCCCACAGCCACGCCTTCCACCGCGCCCTGCGCGGCACCGTCCAGGTCGGCTCCGGAACCTTCTGGACCTGGCGCGAGGTCATGTACGCCACCGCCGGGCGGCTCACCCCGGAGACCTACCACGCACTGGCCCGCGCGGTGTACGCCGAGATGGCCCTCGCCGGGATCACGTCCGTCGGCGAGTTCCACTACGTCCACCACGCCCCGGGCGGCTCCCCGTACGCCGACCCGAACGCGATGGGCGAGGCACTGATCGAGGCCGCCGCCGAAGCCGGTATCCGCATCACCCTCCTGGACGCCTGCTATCTCTCCGCCGGCTTCGGGCAGCCGCCCGACCGGCACCAGCTCCGCTTCTCGGACGGGACGGCCGAGGCCTGGGCCGAACGCTGTTCACTTCTCAAGGAACGGGATCACGCGCGGATCGGTGCCGCCGTCCACTCGGTGCGGGCCGTACCCGCGCCCGAGCTGGCGACCGTGGCGCGGTGGGCCGGGGAGCGGCGGGCCCCGCTCCATGTGCACCTGTCGGAGCAGACCGCCGAGAACGACGCCTGCCTCAAGGCCCACGGGTGCACCCCCACCCGGCTGCTGGCCGACCACGGCGTCCTCGGCCCGCGCACGACGGGCGTGCACAACACCCACCTCACCGAGGAGGACATCGCCCTGCTCGGCGGGTCCCGCACCGGCACCTGCATGTGCCCGACCACCGAACGGGACCTGGCCGACGGCATCGGCCCCGCCGTCGCCCTCCAGCGCGCCGGCTCCCCCCTCTCCCTCGGCTCCGACAGCCACGCCGTCATCGACCTGCTCGAAGAGGCCCGCGCGATGGAGCTGAACGAGCGGCTGCGCACCCGCACCCGCGGGCACTGGACCGCCGCGGCCCTGCTGCACGCCGCGTCCGAGGCCGGTCATGCCGCCCTGGGCTGGGAGGAGGCCGGCAACCTGCGGACGGGGGCGCTCGCCGACTTCACGACGATCGCCCTCGACACGGTCAGGACAGCGGGCCCGCAGCCGCGACTCGCCGCCGAGACGGCCGTATTCGCCGCCTCCGCGGCGGATGTGCGCCACACGGTCGTGGGCGGCCGTCATGTCGTGCGCGACGGTGTCCACGCCCTCGTACCCGATGTGCCGTCGGCGCTGGCAGGCGCCGTCCGAGCGCTGCGCGGCTGAATCCCCCCGTCATTCCTGAGGACACCATGAGCAGCACAGTCATCAGCAACATCGCCACGCTGGTCACCAACGACCCCTCCCTCGGTGACGGATCCCCACTCGGCCTGATCCGGGACGCGGCCGTCGTCATCGACGGCGACCGCGTCGCGTGGACCGGTGAATCAAGCAAAGCACCCGCCACTGACAATCGGGTCGACGCGGGCGGCCGGGCGGTGCTCCCCGGCTTCGTGGACTCCCACTCCCACTTGGTCTTCGCCGGTGACCGCACCGAGGAGTTCAACGCCCGCATGTCCGGCCGGGCCTACAGCGCGGGCGGCATCCGCACCACGGTCGCCGCCACCCGGGCCGCGTCGGACGCGGAACTGGAGGCCAACCTCACCCGTCACCTCGCCGAGGCACTGCGCCAGGGCACCACCACGTTCGAGACGAAGTCCGGCTACGGCCTGACCGTCGCCGACGAGGCCCGCGCCCTGCGCATCGCCGCCGCGCACACCGACGAGGTCACCTACCTCGGCGCCCACATCGTCTCCCCCGACTACGCCGAGGACCCGGCGGCGTACGTGGACCTGGTCACCGGCGAGATGCTGGACGCCTGCGCCCCGCACGCCCGCTGGATCGACGTCTTCTGCGAGAAGGGCGCCTTCGACGGCGACCAGGCCCGCGCGATCCTCACCGCGGGCAAGGCAAGGGGCCTGCACCCGCGCGTCCACGCCAACCAGCTCTCCTACGGCCCCGGCGTGCAGCTCGCCGTCGAGCTGGACGCGGCCAGCGCCGACCACTGCACCCACCTCACGGACGCGGACGTCGACGCCCTCGCCAACAGCCGTACCGTCGCCACCCTCCTGCCGGGCGCCGAGTTCTCCACCCGCGCCGAGTGGCCCGACGCCCGTCGCCTCCTCGACGCCGGCGCCACGGTCGCCCTGTCCACCGACTGCAACCCGGGCTCGTCCTTCACGTCCTCACTGCCGTTCTGCATCGCCCTCGCCGTACGGGACATGGGCATGACCCCGGACGAGGCGGTCTGGTCGGCCACCGCGGGCGGTGCCGCGGCCCTGCGCCGCACGGACATCGGACGCCTCGCGCCCGGCGCCCGCGCCGACCTGATGCTCCTGGACGCGCCCAGCCACGTCCACCTGGCCTACCGGCCGGGCGTACCGCTGGTGAGCGAGGTCTGGCGGCGCGGCGTGCGCGAGGTCGCTCACCGCTGACCCGCCCGCCACCGCTGCTCGGCCCCACCGCTCAGCGGGTCCAAAGACAGGTAGCCGCCGTTGTCGGTGAGGGCCGTCTCGATGGCGACGGCCGGGCGGATGACGCCGTCCGGGTCGACGGTGAACGTCAGGTTCCGGCCGTTTCTGCCGTCGACCGAGTCGCACGACCAGATGCCGACGCCCTTGTCCACGGAGCCCCGGCTGTCCAGGCAGAAGTCGGGGTCCGCGGCCGACTGCACGACACCGCGCCCGGGGTCCACCCGCCAGCGCTGGGTGTCCGCGGAGCCGCAGGGGGCGGTGACGACGTCCGTGCCGTTGTCGAAGTCCCCGGCCACGTCCAGACAGCGGCCCGAGGCGTCGTTCACCACCTGCGCGAACACCGCGCCCGGCGGATAGGTGGGGGACGGCCTGGGTGCCGGCTTCGGCGGCGGGGGATCGATGTGGGCGGTCCGTGTGGGGCGGGGGGACGGAGTGGGCGACGGCGGCCGTGAGGTCGCGGACGGAGAGGGCGTCGCGGGGCCGGTCGACACCGTCGCCGTCACCGTGACCTGGGCAGGCACCGAGGGAGTGGTCACCGCGCCCGCCGACCGCCGGTGCGGCTCCGTGTCTCCCGAGGAGAGGGCGAAGAGCAGCAGCGGGGTGAGCGCGACGCCGAGCGCCACCGAGGCCAGGACGTAGCGGCGGGACGGCGGCCAGGCGGTGGTCGGCGTGCCGTCGTCCGTGGCTGCCCCGGCCTCCCGGCCCGGTTCGGTGGGCCGCCGCGTGACGTAGGCCGTGCCGCCCCAGGGCAGCAGGCCCTCGGCGAGCGCGGTGCGCGGGTCGTCGCGCAGCGCGGACTGCTCCTCGAACGCGGCCGTGCAGTGCGCGCAGTGCGCCATATGGATGTGCAGATCGGCGCTGGAACGGGGGTTCTCCGGCCGTACGGACTCCTCGATCAGCCGCCGGAAGTCGCCGCAGTGCGGGTCGTCGGAGGCGGCGAGGCGGCTTCTCAGACAGGCCCGGGCCATGGCCTGGAGCGCCTGCGGGACGCCGTAGCGCACATCCTCGCGGGTGAGGCCGAGGAACCTGGCCGTCCGTTCATCGCTCTCCTGCTCCACGGTCCCGTACCAGAGCAGTCCCTGGGCCCGCAGCGGCAGCGACTGGAAGGCCGCGAGCAGCGGCGGTTCGGGGCCGTCGGCGCCGGCCGTGCTCAGGATCAGCAGCAGCCCCGCGTCCAGGCCGCCCGCGCGTTCGTCGCGCGCCCATGCGGCGGCCAGACGGGCGGTCAGCAGCAGGAGTTGCAGCCGCACGGGGACGCCCCGGTCCACACCGCGAGCACTCTCGCGCGCGGCATGGGTGAACGCCTGCGCGGCCAGCTGCCGCGCCGCCGCGTCACTGGTCGTGCACCGGCGGGCGTAGGCGAGCACGGCGGAGTGATGACGGCTCCGCAGCTCCCGCAGCGCCGGGTAGACCGTCGGCGTCTCGGCGCGCAGCAACCCGACCAGCCGCGCATCGGCCGCCCCCGCGTAGCCGCCGCCGGCCTCCCCGACCCAGCCGTCCTCGCCGGGCAAGTCCTCGTACGGGTCCGTGACTTCGGCCGACGTCCCTGCGCGTCGGCCCGTCGCGGGGCCGGCGGCCTCGCCGGACGCGCCCGTGTACGGGCCACCCGCGTCCCCGGTCTCGACGTCGTTGTCGGTACCGTCGGCCCGAGCCATCGCCTGCCTCCTCGCAGCCCGGCCGGGATCCCGGAGTCCTGACGTACCGGCCGGTTTGGAGGGCGACCCTAGTGGTGGAGGCGGGGCGGGGAAAGAGGTTTCCGCGGGTAACCGGGAGCCGCCGGTGCGGTGCCCGACGGGTCCCGCCCGGCGCCGTTCGCGGCACCGGGCGGAGAACCTCATGTCAGGCCGGTCACTCCTCGACCGTCAGCCCCTTGCGCAGCCGTACCAGCGTGCGCGACAGCAGCCGTGAGACGTGCATCTGCGAGATGCCGAGCTCGTCGCCGATCTCCGACTGGGTCATGCCCGCCACGAACCGCAGGGACAGGATCTTCCGGTCCCGGCAGGGCAGTTCGGCGATCAGCGGCTTCAACGACTCGACGTACTCGATGCCTTCGAGCCCGTGGTCCTCGTAGCCGATGCGGTCCGCGAGCGCGCCCTCGGAGTCGTCGTCCTCGGGCTGGGCGTCCAGCGACGAGGCGGTGTACGCGTTGGACGCCGCCATGCCCTCGACCACCTCGTCCCGGGACAGGCCGAGGTGTTCGGCCAGTTCCGTCACCGTCGGGGCGCGGTCCAGGCGCTGGGCCAGTTCGTCACCGGCCTTGGCCAGGTCCAGCCGCAGTTCCTGGAGCCGGCGCGGCACACGCACCGACCACGAGGTGTCGCGGAAGAAGCGCTTGATCTCGCCGATGATGGTAGGCATCGCGAAGGTCGGGAACTCGACACCCCGGGAGAGCTCGAAGCGGTCGATCGCCTTGATCAGGCCGATGGTGCCGACCTGGATGATGTCCTCCATCGGCTCGCTGCGGGAGCGGAAGCGGGAGGCGGCGAACTTGACCAGCGCGAGGTTGAGTTCGACGAGGGTGTTGCGGACGTACGAGTACTCGTGGGTGCCTTCCTCGAGGGATTCCAGCCGCTCGAAGAGGGTCTTGGAAAGCGCCCGGGCGTCGTCCGGGGCCACCTCGTCGTACGGGGGGATGTCCGGAAGCCCGTCCAGCGCGGTGGCCGGTTCGACCGGCTCGGCGCGTACGTCGTCCTGAAGCTCGATGGGATCCAGATGGTCCGGAGGGGGTGTCGACGTCGCCGTCCGGGTATGCGAGGCGTCGAGCCGGGGTGACATGATGTCCTCCATCGTTCTCGGCATATGGCTGCCGAAGCCAGTTCGTGCACTGCGGTGTGCGGCGCCTCCAAAGCCGGCCGTGTCGGGTGCGTGTCTCTAATAGCCCTACCCGCTTCACCACGGCCACCGCAAGTGCCTTGTGTGGCTATATGTCCGTTTCTGTGTAGTTGTTCGGGTGTCGGAGGGGTGAGGGAAGGCGTAGTGTTCGATGGCGTCAGTCAGCAGCCAAGACACCGGGAGAGAGAGACGGCATGGACCGCGGGACGGTCGGCAGCGCACAGTCGGGCCGGCTTCTGGTGGAGGTGCGGCAAGAGGGTTCCAGCGCCGTCGTGACACCGGCTGGTGAGCTGGACCATCACACGGCCGACCTGCTGCGCGAGCCGCTCGAGGAGTGCCTCGACAAGGGGCGCTCGCGCCTGGTGGTGGACTGTTCGCGCCTGGAGTTCTGCGACTCCACCGGGCTGAACGTGCTGCTGGGGGCGCGACTGAAGGCGGAGGCGGCCGGGGGAGGTGTGCACCTCGCCGGGATGCTGCCGGTGGTGGCGCGTGTGTTTGAGATCACAGGAGCGGACGCGGTCTTCAGCGTGCACGACACGCTCGAGGATGCTCTGGCCGACGAGACCGGCTGAGCCGGTCGCGGGCCGCCCGTCGGCCGCCGGCGCGTCGCTTCCGTGTGCTGTTCTGCGGAAACCTTCAGCCGGCCGACCGACGGGCCGATGGGCCCACCGGCCTGCGCCCGGAGGCACGCCGAGGGATACGTCGAGGGGCACGCCCCACGCGCCGGAAAACGGTGGTGTCCCATGGGATCGGTCGGGCAGGAGACATCCTGGAGCATCGGCAGGCGACGTACCGACGTGTATGTGTGCAGTGACTTTGTGTAGTGACGTGTGAAACGTGAACTGGTGAATCGGTGAGGTGAAGCGCTGATGAGCACCACCCGGCCTTACTCGCCGGGCGACCACGGCCCGGAGCCCAGCGGCGCTTCCGGGGCGTCCGAGGGGGGCGCGCCTGCGGACGGGACGTCCGCAGGGGGCGCGACGACCGTGCCCGCGGTCCCGTCGGGGGGTCGTCAGGTCCGCAGGCTGAGCTTCGACGGCGAGAGCGGCGTCGTGCCGCTCGCCCGCGACTTCGCCCGCCAGGCGCTGTACGCGTGGGGCTGGCTGCCCGCCGCGAGCGCCGACCAGCGGGCCGCCGCCGAGGATGTGCTCCTCGTCGTCTCCGAACTGGTCACCAACGCCTGTCTGCACGCCGAGGGCCCGGACCAGATGGAGATCGCCTGCGACAACAAGGTGATCCACATCGAGGTCTCCGACCGCGGCACCGGCCAGCCGGCCCCGCGCACCCCGCACCGCGCCGGCCGCCCCGGCGGTCACGGCATGTTCATCGTCCAGCGTCTGTGCCTCGACTGGGGCGTCGTACGCGTCCCCGGCGTCGCCGGCAAGAGGGTGTGGGCGGAGCTGGGGGCTCCCGCGTAGGTGGCTGTCTCAGGAGCCCGCCGCGTGGCGGCTCCCGCGAACGCCGGAGGGCCCTCGCATCCGTACGGGATGCGAGGGCCCTTCCAGTGCAACGGACGACCGGCGAAGCGACGAGCCGGAGACGCGCGTACGTCTGCGGACGTCAGCGCACGTCGCCCATGAGTTCCTTGACCTTCTTGCGGTACATCCACACCGCCACACCGGCCACGGCGGCGAGGGCCGCCTCCAGGGTCACGATGCCCGTCTTGTTCAGGTCGACGCCGGCGATGGAGAGCAGACCGGTCGTGGCGTCACCGGCGGTGACGGCCAGGAACCAGACACCCATCATCTGGGAGGCGTACTTCACGGGCGCCATCTTCGTGGTGACCGACAGGCCGACCGGGGAGAGCGTCAGCTCACCGACGGTCTGCACGAAGTAGATCGCCACCAGCCACAGCGCGGCCGCCTTGTGACCGCCGTCGGCGATCGCCAGCGGGGCCAGGAAGAGGAAGAAGGACGCGCCGATGAGCAGCAGGCCCATCGCGAACTTCACCGCGGTGCTGGGCTCCTTGCCGCGCCGGGCGAGCGCGACCCACAGCCAGGCGAAGACCGGCGCGAACGCCATGATCATGACCGGGTTGACCGACTGGTACCAGGAGACCGGGAAGCCCCAGCCGAGGACGCTGTTCTTGGCCGACTCCTCGGCGAACAGCGACACCGTGGAACCGCCCTGGTCGTAGATCATCCAGAACACGGCCGCGGCGACGAAGAACCAGATGTACGCGGTCATCTTCGACTGCTCGGTGCGGTCCAGGTCCTTGTCCCGCTTGATCCGGGCGATGACCAGGATCGGGATGAGCAGACCGGCGACGGTGATCGGGACCAGCAGCCAGTTCAGGGTGTAGACGCCGGAGAAGCCGACGATCGCGTAGAAGACGACCGCGACGGCCGCCCACAGGGCCGACTTGCGCAGCACGGCCGACTTCTCCTGCGCGGACAGCGGCGTCGGTACGACGTCGGAGCGCGCGTCCAGGTGGCGGGAGCCGAGCAGGAACTGGGCCAGGCCCAGCGCCATGCCGAGCGCGGCGAGCGCGAAGCCGATGTGCCAGTTGACGTTCTCACCGATCGTGCCGATGACCAGCGGCGCGGCGAAGGCACCCAGGTTGATGCCGATGTAGAAGATCGTGAAGCCGCCGTCCCGGCGCGGGTCGTCGGTGCCCTTGTACAGGTGGCCGACCATCGTGGAGATGTTGGCCTTCAGCAGGCCGGAGCCGATGGCGACGAGACCGAGACCGGCGAAGAAGCTGCCGGCCCACGGCAGGGCCAGCGTCAGGTGGCCCAGCATGATGACCGCGCCGGCGACGGCGACGGTCTTGCGGGGGCCGAGCACCCGGTCGGCGAACCAGCCGCCCGGCAGGGCGAGCAGGTACACGAGGGAGAGGTAGACCGAGTAGATCGCGGTCGCGGTGGCCGCACTCAGGTGCAGGCCGCCCGGAGCCACCAGGTACAGCGGGAGCAGAGCCCTCATGCCGTAGTAGGAGAAGCGCTCCCACATCTCGGTCATGAAGAGGGTGGCCAGGCCGCGGGGGTGGCCGAAGAAGGTCTTCTCGGAACCGGGGGTGCCCGGGCGGACCGAGTCCTTCGTCAGGCTGGACGCCATGGTCGTTCCTTGCTGGTCGGGACGCGCGGCGACGAGCCGCCGCGCGCCCGGTGGGGGGCGGCCGGCACCGGCAGGACGGTCGTCCACCCCACGCCCAGGGGGAGTCCGCCCCGGGTCTCGGAGCGACGGACGGCGGCCACCGGGATCCACGCCTCACGACGCGTCAAGCGTGCGATGAGGCCCGGCCCTAGGTCATTCCTTTCAAGGCCGGTCGGAGCCGGCCCGCACACAAAAGGGACCCTCAGCGTCGAATGAGCGCCAAAGGTCCGCTGCGTGCTACAGGCGTTCAGCTCACCATACGGCAGGACACCGCCCGGTATGGAAGGACTTGAGACGCGGATCACAGGCCCAAGGGGAACCGCGCCCACTCTTTCGAAGGTGTAAACGAGGGGCCTGTTCAAGGATCGCATCCCCCGGTCAATGGTCCGGACCGGGGGACGCGCGGGTCCGCGCCCACGCTAGGGGGCTCCGTGACCCCAGGGGCGAAAGGTAAGAGCGCCCGATGTCGATCACACCGCAGCACCAACCCAGCAGGCGGCACCGTCGGACTACCATCACCCCATGACCCGTGTACTGCTCGCCGAGGACGACGCGTCCATCTCGGAGCCGCTGGCCCGCGCACTGCGCCGGGAAGGTTACGAGGTCGAGGTGCGTGAGGACGGACCCACCGCACTCGACGCCGGAATGCAGGGCGGCGTCGACCTGGTCGTGCTGGACCTCGGTCTGCCCGGTATGGACGGCCTGGAGGTCGCCCGCCGGCTGCGCGCCGACGGTCACACCGTGCCCATCTTGATCCTCACGGCGCGCGCCGACGAGGTCGACACGGTCGTCGGCCTGGACGCGGGCGCCGACGACTACGTCACCAAGCCCTTCCGCCTCGCCGAACTGCTCGCCCGGGTCCGGGCCCTGCTCCGGCGCGGTGCCGCCGAGCCGCAGCAGCCGCCGGCCACGCACGGCGTGCGCATCGACGTCGAGTCCCACCGCGCCTGGATGGGCGACGAGGAGCTCCAGCTCACCGCCAAGGAGTTCGACCTGCTGAGGGTGCTCGTGCGGGACGCGGGCCGGGTCGTCACCCGCGACCAGCTGATGCGGGAGGTCTGGGACACCACCTGGTGGTCGTCGACCAAGACCCTCGACATGCACATCTCGTGGCTGCGCAAGAAGCTCGGCGACGACGCGGCGAACCCCCGGTACATCGCGACCGTGCGCGGCGTGGGCTTCCGCTTCGAGAAGAGCTGAGCGGCCGCCCCAGGGCTGCTCACGGATGCTTACGGGTAAGTACGGGTAAGAGGTCATGCGCCGTCGACTGATCCAGTCCACGCTCGCCGTGGTGCTCGTGGTGATCGCCGTCTTCGGCGTCTCCCTGGTGATCGTGGAGACCCGCACGATCAGCAACAGCGCCCAGGAGCGGGTCGACTCCGAGGCGCTCCGGCTGGCCAGCATCGTCGACAGCCGGCTGCTCGGCGACGAGACGGTCGACGCGCGGATCCTGCACGACCAGGTGGCGCCCGGCCAGTACGCGGTGATCGGCATTCCCGGCCGTCCGGCCATCGAGGTCGGCACCAAGCCGGACGGCGACGTGATCCACTCCACCGCCAAGGGCGAGCAGGGCGAGACCGTCCGGATGGAGGAGCCCCGCTCCTCCGTCACCCGCGAGGTCGGCCGTACGCTGCTGATCATCGGCCTGGTGGCGCTGCTGGCGGTGGTGGCGGCGGTGCTGCTCGCGATCCGTCAGGCCAACCGGCTCGCCTCCCCGCTGACCGACCTCGCCGAGACCGCGGAACGCCTCGGCTCGGGCGACCCGCGTCCCCGGCACAAGCGCTACGGCGTCCCGGAGCTGGACCGGGTGGCCGATGTGCTGGACTCCTCCGCCGAGCGGATCGCCCGGATGCTGACCGCCGAGCGGCGCCTGGCCGCCGACGCCTCCCACCAGCTGCGTACGCCGCTGACCGCGCTGTCGATGCGCCTGGAGGAGATCACCCTCACCGACGAGCTGGACACGGTGAAGGAGGAGGCGAACGTCGCGCTCACCCAGGTGGAGCGGCTGACGGACGTGGTGGAGCGCCTGCTGACCAACTCCCGCGACCCGCGCATCGGCTCCGCGGTCTCCTTCGACCTCGACGAGGTCCTCCAGCAGCAGATCGCCGAGTGGCGGCCCGCCTACCGCAGCGCCGGCCGCGCGATCGTCAGCTCCGGCAAGCGGCACCTGCAGGCCGTGGGCACACCGGGCGCGGTCGCCCAGGTGCTGGCCGCGCTGATCGAGAACTCGCTCATGCACGGCGGCGGCACGGTGGCGCTGCGCACCCGCGTGACCGGCAACCAGGCGGTCGTGGAGGTCACCGACGAGGGTCCGGGCGTCCCCGCCGACCTGGGCGCGCGGATCTTCGAGCGCACGATCAGCGGCCGCAACTCCACCGGCATCGGGCTGGCCGTCGCCCGCGACCTGGCCGAGGCCGACGGAGGCCGCCTGGAACTCCTCCAGGCCAAGCCGCCGGTCTTCGGACTGTTCCTGTCCCGCACACCCCCGCTGAAGAAACCGGCGGAGGCGGAGCCGACGGTGCGGTAGGCCGACGGTGCCGGAGGGGTCGGTCGGTCAGCGGGAGACCCTGGTCGGGCGTGGCCTCTTCGCCTGTGCCTCCGCGTGGAGGAACGACTCCGCGTCGGCCACGGCCTCCCGGGCGGGCAGGGCGCGGAAGACCCAGGTGCGGTAGGACCAGAAGCGGAACAGGGTCGCGATGCCGATGCCGAGGAACTTGAAGACGTTGCTCTGCAGCGGGCTGTCCCAGCCGAACCCGTAGGTCGCCAGGTACAGCACGCCGTTCTCGATCACCAGTCCGACCACGCTGAACAGCAGGAACAAGGTCAGTTCCTTGGTGCGGCCGCTCTTGTCGCGGTCCCGGTAGGTGAAGTACCGGAAGCCGACGTAGTTGAAGACGATCGAGACGACGGTCGCGATGACGCTCGCCCGCACCACCTGCAGATCGGTGACGTGCCGTACCAGGTTGAACACGAGCAGATTGACAAGGAGCCCCGCTCCGCCCACCGCACCGAACTTGACGGCCTCCCGCCAGAGCCGGCCGACGCGCCCCAGCAGCGCGTCCCGGGGCGTCGGGGGCGCCGTTCGGTGCCCCGAGGAACCACGTCCCATGGTCGTGCAGGCCCCCGTCCGGGTCGATTGCGTCAACCACGCCATGCTAACCAGCGGCTGGTGGCCGCGCCTGGGGACGGGCCATGAGCCGGGAAACGGGACGGAAAGAGCCCCGGAAGAGACAGGAAAGAGTGCGCGAAACGGTCGGTAAGAGACCACCGAAGCCCACCCGAAACGACCGACGGCACGAACGAGCGACGTACGGCACTCAGCGGGAGACCGGCGGGCACGCGGCGAGAGGCGGGCAGGGGACTGTCGGCTGGAGGCGGTGGGACTGGCGGCGGGAGACGGCCGGCTGACGGCCCGGGACGGTGAGCCGGCCGCCCGAGGTGGGTGGGGGCGTGGTGGCAAATTCGGTCATGGTGGCGCGGCCGATACTCTGGGGGCGTGACGTTCCCGGTAGTCGGCATGGTCGGCGGTGGCCAGCTCGCTCGTATGACACACGAGGCGGGCATCCCGCTGGGCATCAGGTTCAAGCTTCTCAGTGACACTCCTCAGGACTCCGCGGCGCAGGTCGTGAACGAAGTCGTCATCGGCGACTATCGCGACCTGGACACGCTGCGCGAGTTCGCGCGCGGATGCGACGTGATCACCTTCGATCACGAGCACGTGCCCACCGAGCACCTCAGGGCCCTGGAGGCGGACGGCATACCCGTGCGCCCCGGCCCCGACGCGCTGGTGCACGCCCAGGACAAGGGGGTGATGCGCGCCAGACTCGACGCGATCGGAGTGCCCTGCCCACGGCACCGCATCGTGACCGACCCGCAGGACGTCGTCCGCTTCGCGGCCGAGGGGGACGGCTTCCCGGTCGTCCTGAAGACCGTCCGCGGCGGCTACGACGGCAAGGGCGTGTGGGTCGTGGAGTCCGCCGAGGAGGCCGCCGACCCGTTCCGGGCGGGCGTCCCGGTCCTCGCCGAGGAGAAGGTCGACTACGTCCGCGAGCTGGCCGCCAACGTCGTCCGCTCCCCGCACGGCCAGGCCGTCGCCTACCCGGTGGTCGAGTCCCGGCAGGTGAACGGCGTCTGCGACACGGTCATCGCCCCGGCCCCCGGCCTGGACGAGACCCTCGCGCTCCAGGCCGAGGAGATGGCCCTGCGGATCGCCAAGGAACTCGGCGTCGTCGGCCACCTCGCCGTCGAGCTGTTCCAGACCCGCGACGGCCGCATCCTCGTCAACGAGCTGGCGATGCGCCCGCACAACTCGGGCCACTGGACCCAGGACGGGGCGATCACGTCCCAGTTCGCCAACCACGTCCGCGCCGTCCTCGACCTGCCGCTGGGCGACCCGCGCCCGCGCGCCGAGTGGACGGTCATGGTCAACGTCCTCGGCGGCGACTACCCCGACATGTACTCCGCGTACCTGCACTGCATGGCCCGCGACCCCCAGCTCAAGATCCACATGTACGGCAAGGACGTGAAGCCCGGCCGCAAGGTCGGACACGTCAACACCTACGGCGACGACCTGGACGACGTGCTGGAGCGCGCCCGTCACGCAGCCGGATACCTGAGAGGCACGATCACCGAATGAGCCCCGTTGTTGGCATCGTCATGGGGTCGGACTCCGACTGGCCCGTCATGGAGGCCGCCGCCAAGGCGCTCGACGAGTTCGAGATCTCCTACGAGGTGGACGTCGTCTCCGCGCACCGCATGCCCCGCGAGATGATCACCTATGGCGAGCACGCGGCGGAGCGCGGACTGAAGGTGATCATCGCGGGCGCGGGCGGCGCCGCCCACCTGCCCGGCATGCTGGCCTCCGTCACCCCGCTGCCGGTGATCGGCGTGCCCGTCCCGCTGAAGTACCTGGACGGCATGGACTCGCTGCTGTCGATCGTGCAGATGCCGGCCGGCGTGCCGGTCGCGACGGTCTCGGTCGGCGGCGCCCGCAACGCGGGCCTGCTCGCCGCCCGGATCCTCGCCGCCCACGACGAGGAGCTCCTCGGCCGGATGCGGGAGTTCCAGCAGGACCTCAACGACCAGGCCACCGAGAAGGGCAAGCGGCTGCGCGCCAAGGTCGAGGGCGCCGGCGGCTTCGGCTTCGGCACGGGGAAGTGACGCCGATGGCCTCCCTCGAGGAAGCCCGGGACCTGCTGCGCGAGTTCCCGGTCGTCGACGGTCACAACGACCTGCCCTGGGCGCTGCGCGAGCAGGTCCGCTACGACCTCGGCGCCCGCGACATCGCCGCCGCCCAGAACGCCCACCTGCACACCGACATCCCGCGGCTGCGCGAGGGCGGCGTCGGCGCGCAGTACTGGTCGGTGTACGTCCGCGCGGACCTGCCCGACCCGGTCCCGGCGACCCTGGAGCAGATCGACTGCGTACGGCAGCTGCTCGCCCGCTATCCGGCGGACCTGGCCCCCGCGCTGACCGCCGCGGACATGGAGGCGGCGCGCGCGGACGGCCGTATCGCCTCGCTGATGGGCGCGGAGGGCGGCCACTCCATCGCGAACTCGCTCGGCACCCTGCGCGGTCTGTACGCGCTCGGCGTGCGCTACATGACGCTCACCCACAACGACAACGTGGCGTGGGCGGACTCGGCGACGGACGAGCCGGGCGTGGGCGGACTGTCGGCGTTCGGCCGCGAGGTGGTCCGGGAGATGAACCGCCTGGGCATGCTCGTGGACCTCTCCCACGTGGCCGCGACGACCATGCGGGACGCGCTGGACACCTCGGACGCCCCGGTGATCTTCTCCCACTCCTCCTCCCGGGCCGTGTGCGACCATCCCCGCAACATCCCCGACGACGTCCTCGAACGCCTGCCCGTCAACGGCGGCATGGCCATGGTGACGTTCGTACCGAAGTTCGTCCTCCAGGCAGCCGTCGACTGGACGGCCGCGGCCGACGAGAACATGCGGGCGCACGGCTTCCACCACCTGGACACCACGGAGGAGGCCATGAAGGTCCACCGGGCCTTCGAGGAGTCGAACCCCCGCCCCATCGCCACGGCCGCCACGGTCGCCGACCACCTGGACCACATGCGCGAGGTCGCCGGCATCGACCACCTCGGCATCGGCGGCGACTACGACGGCACGGCCTTCACCCCCGACGGTCTGGGCGACGTCTCCGGCTACCCCAACCTGATCGCCGAGCTGCTGGACCGCGGCTGGTCCCGTTCCGACCTGGCCAAGCTGACCTGGCAGAACGCGGTACGCGTGCTCGGCGCCGCAGAGGACGTCTCCCGCGACCTGCGCGCCACACGGGGACCGTCCAACGCGACGATCGAGGAACTGGACGGCTGAGCCGGGTACCGGAAAACGGATACCTCGACGGTCCCGTTTTCCGGTACCAGCGGTGCAGCCCTCGGCACGACCAGGGAAGACCGGAAGAACTCGGTGCCTTGACGGGCGGTGCCCGCTACCGATACAGCGACTGACGAGCGCTGCTCAGCAGGCGCACAGGCAGAACGGGTGGCCGGCGGGGTCGGCGTAGACCCGGAAGGTGCGGGTGCGGTCCGTCGCGTCCAGCGGCTCCGCGCCGAGCGCGAGGACGCCCTTCTCCGCCGCGTCCAGGTCCTCCACCACAAGGTCCAGGTGGAACTGCTGCGAGCGGTCGGACCGCGGCCACTTCGGCGGCACGTGCCCGGGCGCCGCCTGGAACGCCAGCGACGGACCGCCCGGCACCTTCAGGTCCACCCAGTCGCCCTCGCCCTCCACCGTCCCGCCGAGCACCTCGGCGTAGAAACCGGCGAGCGCGCGCGGCTCGGGACAGTCCAGGACGACGACACCCAGCTTGGCGAGAGCCATGACTTCCTCCCGAGGAGTACTGGTTACCCGTAGAACCGGATAACCGGTAACGGTTACCGCATGCTCCCCCATGGCCGGTAACGGCGCAACAGCTTTTCGAGGTACCGTCGCAGCCATGAGTGAGAGATCGGCCGCGCCCGCGGGCCTGGCGCTGGTCGAGTCCCTGGTGAACACACTGGACCTGGAGTCGGGCGGCGACTCGCTCGACTCACCGGACGTCCGGGAGCGCTTCGGGATCGCCGAGGCCGAACTGCCGGCCGCACGCGAGCTGCGCGAGTCCCTGCGGGCCACGCTGCTCGCCCACGCCGGGCACCCGCCGCACCGTGAGGTGACCCCCCTGGGCGAGCTGCTGGCGCGCGCCCCGCTGTTGGTCGCGATCGACGCCCAGGACGGCTCCGCGGCCCTCGCCCCCGCCGGCGCCACCACCCTGACCTCCCGTGTCGCGGCCGCTGTGGCCGAGGCGCTGGTCGCCGGCACCTGGACCCGGCTGAAGGCCTGCGAGGCGGTCACCTGCCACTGGGCGTACTACGACCGCAGCCCGGCCGGCCGCGGGCGCTGGTGCTCGATGCAGGTGTGCGGGGCACGCGCGAAGATGCGCCGGTATCGCGCCAAGGCGCCGTGACCCTCGCTCCGCTGGTACGGGTGGCGCCCAGGCGGATGGTGCAGAATGCGGGAAGACGCCGGTTCGGCCGACTGAGCCTCGGCCGAACCGGCGTCGCCTCCTATGGGCCGGTTGTTTGAGCCGGTCGTTCGACGAGCCGGTCGTTCGACGAGGCCGGTCGTTCGGCTGCGCGTACGGCTCAGGCCGTCGGGCGACCCATCGCCCGGTACGTCCATCCGGCCCGCCGCCACAGTTCCGGGTCCAGCGCGTTGCGGCCGTCGAGGACCAGACGGGAGGAGACGGCCTCGCCCAGCTCGGCCGGGTCCAGCTCGCGGAACTCGCGCCACTCGGTCAGGTGCAGCACCACGTCGGCGCCCCGGACCGCCTCCAGCGCGGACTCGGCGTACCCCAGCGTCGGGAAGACGCGCCGGGCGTTCTCCATCCCCTTGGGGTCGTAGACGGTGACCTGGCCACCCTGGAGATGGATCTGCCCGGCCACGTTGAGGGCGGGCGAGTCGCGTACGTCGTCCGAGTCGGGCTTGAAGGTGGCACCGAGCACCGCGACCCGCTTGCCGAGGAACGGTCCGCCGCCCAGCGCCTGCCGGGCCAGCTCCACCATCTGCCCGCGCTGGCGCATGTTGATCGAGTCGATCTCGCGCAGGAAGGTCAGCGCCTGGTCGGCACCCAGCTCACCGGCGCGCGCCATGAAGGCGCGGATGTCCTTGGGCAGGCAGCCGCCGCCGAAGCCGATCCCCGCGCGCAGGAACTTCTTCCCGATCCGGTCGTCGTACCCGATCGCCTCCGCCAGCTTGGCGACGTCGCCGCCGGCGGCCTCGCACACCTCCGCCATCGCGTTGATGAAGGAGATCTTGGTGGCCAGGAAGGAGTTCGCGGAGGTCTTCACCAGCTCGGCGGTGGGGAAGTCGGTGACGACGAAGGGCGAGCCCTCGCCGATCGGCGTGGCGTACACCTCGCGCAGCAGCTTCTCCGCCCGCTCGCTGCGCACCCCGACCACGATCCGGTCCGGGTGCAGCGTGTCCTGGACGGCGAAGCCCTCGCGCAGGAACTCCGGGTTCCAGGCCAGCTCGGCGTCCTCGCCCGCGGGCGCCAGCTCGGCGATCGTCCGGGCCAGCCGGTCCGCCGATCCGACCGGCACCGTCGACTTGCCGACGACCAGCGCGGACCCGGTCAGATGCGGGGCGAGCGAGGCGACCGCGGAGTCGACGTAGGACATGTCGCAGGCGTACTCGCCGTGCTTCTGCGGGGTGTTCACACAGACGAAGTGGACGTCGCCGAAAGCGCCCACCTCCGCCCAGTCCCGGGTGAAGCGCAGCCGCCCGCTGGAGCCCTCGATACCGGCCACGTGCTTGCGCAGCAGCTCCTCCAGACCGGGCTCGTACATCGGGACCTCGCCCCGCTGCAGCATCTCGATCTTCTCGGGGACGACGTCCAGGCCCAGCACCTCGAACCCCAGCTCGGCCATGGCCGCGGCGTGCGTCGCGCCGAGATAGCCGGTGCCGATCACGGTGATCTTGAGGCTCATGGATGCTCCAGGAGGGACGAGGGTGATGCGCTGCCCGAGCATATCGGGGGTATGCGCAAGCCCATCGACGGGCAATGTCCCTGCTGTCGCCAAGCTCACGTATCACTTGCGCGGGCAGGCACCTAAAATTCGGGTTACTTAACGGTAGTTAGCGTCACACTGGTCGCTTTGGAGCGTGAGAGACCTTGGCCGGATCGGCTGATTTCGACCTGTACCGCCCGTCCGAGGAGCACGACATGCTCCGCGACGCCATCCGCTCGCTGGCCGAGGCGAAGATCGCGCCGTACGCCGCCGCGGTGGACGAGGAGGCCCGCTTCCCGCAGGAGGCCCTGGAGGCACTGGTCGCCAACGACCTGCACGCCGTGCACGTTCCCGAGGAGTACGGCGGCGCGGGCGCGGACGCCCTCGCGACGGTCATCGTGATCGAGGAGGTGGCCCGTGTCTGCGCGTCCTCCTCGCTGATCCCCGCGGTGAACAAGCTGGGCTCCCTGCCGGTGCTGCTGTCCGGCTCCGAGGACCTGAAGAAGCGGTACATGGCCCCGCTCGCCAAGGGCAACGGGATGTTCTCGTACTGCCTCTCCGAGCCGGACGCGGGCTCCGACGCGGCCGGCATGAAGACCAAGGCGGTCCGCGACGGCGACCACTACGTGCTCAACGGCGTCAAGCGCTGGATCACCAACGCGGGCGTCTCCGAGTACTACACGGTGATGGCGGTCACCGACCCCGAGAAGCGCTCCAAGGGCATCAGCGCCTTCGTCGTCGAGAAGTCCGACCCGGGCGTCTCCTTCGGCGCCCCGGAGAAGAAGCTCGGCATCAAGGGCTCCCCGACCCGCGAGGTCTACCTCGACAACGTGCGCATCCCCGCCGACCGCATGATCGGCGAGGAGGGCACCGGCTTCGCCACGGCGATGAAGACCCTGGACCACACCCGCATCACCATCGCCGCCCAGGCCCTGGGCATCGCCCAGGGGGCTCTCGACTACGCCAAGGGCTACGTCAAGGAGCGCAAGCAGTTCGGCAAGCCGATCGCCGACTTCCAGGGCATCCAGTTCATGCTCGCCGACATGGCCATGAAGATCTCGGCCGCCCGCGCGCTGACCTACCAGGCCGCCGCCGCCTCCGAGCGCGGCGACGCCGACCTCACCTACCAGGGCGCCGCCGCCAAGTGCTTCGCCTCGGACGTCGCCATGGAGGTCACCACCGACGCCGTCCAGCTCCTCGGCGGCTACGGCTACACCCGCGACTACCCGGTGGAGCGCATGATGCGCGACGCCAAGATCACCCAGATCTACGAGGGCACGAACCAGGTTCAGCGGATCGTGATGGCAAGGAACCTTCCCTAGCAGGATTTGCAGGTCGGCAGGGGTTTCGAAGGTCCGGAGGGACGCCCTTGGCAGGTCTTCAGGGCGGCCCTGGCCTGCTCGACGAGCGCGCGGATCTTCGCGTGCGAGCGGTTGACGGCCTGCTGACCGGCGGACGGCGTCCCCCTCCGGGGCGTCGATGATGCCGTGGGTTCGCGCGGCCCTGATGTCGTGGACTGCTCCGGGCAGCGCCCGCCCCGCCCGACGGCGTGGGGCGCTTGCGGCGCCGTGGGCGGGGGATCAGCCCGGTCGGCCGTCGTCCGGTGCCGCCGCGGCGAGGTCGGCTCGTCCGCCGGCGCCCAGCCTGCCCGTGGCGCGCAGCGGCCGCCCGGCGTCCCAGCGGGGCAGATCGCGGCGGGCCAGCCGTAGCACCACGGGCGGCAGGGCCCAGCGCAGGGGCTGGAGGAGACGCAGCCACGCCGGGATGTAGACAGCGGTGCTGCGGCGCTCCACAGCGCGAGCCAGCCGGGCGGCGACCACGTCGGCCGGACGGATGTTCCGCACGCCGGGCGGCATGTGGGCGCGCAGTTCGTGCAGGGCCGCGAAGCCCTCGGCTTCGCGGATCATGTCGGTGTCCGCCCAGGCGGGATAGGCGACGCCCACCGCGACCCCCTCGTGCGCCACCTCGGCTTGCAGGGCGTGCGCGAAGGCTTCCACGCCCGCCTTGGAGGCGCAGTAGGCGCTCATCATCGGGGTGGCTCCGAGTGACGCGAGCGACGCGATCTGCAGGAAGTAACCCGCCGTCACTGTCAGATCGGGCAGGAACGCCCGTGCCGTTTGGGCGCTGCCTGTCAGGTTGACGTCGACGACACGGCGCCATGAGGCGGGATCCGATGTCGCGAAAGGGCCACCCTCGGCGATTCCCGCGTTCGCCACGACCGCCGACAGCGCCTGTCGGCTCGGCCCTGCGGAACAACATCTGCGCTCGCACCGGCAAGTTCCCGGCCCCGTGCAGGCGTTGAAGAGGGGAATGGCAGGATCGGCGGGCATCGAGGGATCCGGGCGTCCCGTCGGCAGGTGAGACGTCCTGCCGACGGGAGAGGTGACGTGGCCGCAGATGTGACGGAGGCCCGCTCCGACGGGCGGCCCCACGCGGAACAGCGGCGGCGCGGGCCTCTGGTCCGCGGGCTGCTGTTCGTGCTGACCGCGCTGGTGGCCGGGGCAGGCGGCGTGGGGGGCACGCTGGCGTACCAGAGGGTGACCGCCGAGGACACGGCGGCGGTCGACGCGCAGGCCGACCGGCTCGCCGAGGATCTGCGGGCGGACCTGAACGTGGGTTTCTACTCGCCGGGACAGACCTACGGAGGACAGTTCACCGAGGGAACCCTCGTCGCCCAGACCGAGGCGCACGGAGGAGTGCTGCTGAGCTCGGGCACGACCCCGGGCGGGCCGGGCGGCAGGACGCACACGATGACGGTGATGCTGGGGCTGGTGCCGCCGGAGACCGGAACCGTCGACGCGCACGCCTATCCGGTCCGCTGCTACCGCTACACCTTCGCCGTCGGCACGTACAGCGTCAAAAAGGCCGCCGTGGACTGCCCGGCGGTACGGTCCGACGGCCGGCCGGGCAGCCTCGTGGCGCAGATGGGCGCGCTGCTCGCGCAGCAGTCCACCGGCGCCTCCCGGCGGATGACGACCGCGGGATACCCGCACACCGCCCGGGGCGCCGTGGACTTCCTGAGGGACAAGCGGCTGGTCGCCGCGCAGGACACCGTGAGCGAGGTCTCCGGCGGCCCCGCCGGGGGGGGCGTGGACGTGTTCGCGCTGCGCGTCGACGGCACTTGCCACTATCTGCGGATGGACTCCTCGTCCACCGCGTCCCGCCTGGTGCCGCTGTGGCTCGCCCCGGCCGACGAGCAGGGGACCTGCGACATGTCCCAGGCCCGGGCGGCCTCCGCACTGTACGGGATCGACCCGGCGAAGGCGGGGTGAGCGGCGGGCGCGGGCACCGGGCGGCTCCTCACCCGAGCGGGCGTAGCGGATTCCGTGCTTCCGTCGGATGGCGGAGAGCGGCCGAGGAGCGTACGACGGAAGGGCACGGGGCCCGCCCCGAGGCCCCGGCTCCCTTCGCCCCCCCAGGAGGAGCCATGACCCAGCCCGGAACCATGACTGCCATGAGCAAGCAGATGCAGGACTGCGTCGAGGCGTGCATGACCTGCCACACCGTCTGCGAGGAGGCCATGAGCTCCTGCATGCAGATGGGCGGCCAGGCGCAGATGCAGATCATGCGCGCGCTCATGGACTGCTCCGAGACCACGCGCATGTGCGCGGACATGATGATGCGCCGCTCGCCGATGGCGGCCGAGATGTGCGCGATGTGCGCCAAGGCCTGTGACATGTGCGCCGAGGCGTGTATGTCGATGCCCGAGGACAAGATGATGCAGCGCTGCGCGGAGGCGTGTCGCCGCTGCGCGGAGATGTGTCGCGCGATGACAGGCGCCCGGATGTGATCCGGCCGACGCGACGGCGAGGGCCCCGCGGCCGTGTACCGCGGGGCCCTCGCCCCCTGACAGGTCGTCCGGCGGCCGTCCGGCTGCCCGGCGGCCGTCCGGTCAGTTGCCGGAGACGGTCACCGTCTCGTCGTTCTTCAACTCGTCGACCAGGGTCTTGACCTTCGCCTTGTCCCAGACGAGGTTGCCGCCCGTGGAGCCGGATATCGGCATGTTCATGGACTTGCCGTCACCGCCGCTGACGCCCTTCATCGCCCAGAACATGGAGGCCAGGTCCCACAGGCTCATGTCCTTGTCGACGACCAGGGAATCCAGGCCCGCGCCCACCGTCGGATAGAACTTGAACGGGTTGAGAACCGTCGACGGGGTGGCCACCTGGTGGGCCAGCGCGGACAGGAACTTCTGCTGGTTCTTGGTGCGCTGCAGGTCGGAGGCGGCGAAGGCATGCCGGGTGCGGACGAAGGCCAGGGCCTGCTCGCCGTTCAGCTTCTGCTTGCCCGCCTTGAAGTCGGCGCCGGACCACTTGTCCTTGAACGGCTGGTCGATGGTCATCTCGACGCCGCCGACCGCGTCCACGATGTTGGCGAAGCCGGCGAAGCCGATCTCCACGTAGTGGTCGATGTGCAGGCCGGTGTTGTACTCGATGGTGCGCACCAGCAGGGTCGGCCCGTCGAAGGCGTACGCCGCGTTCAGCTTGTTCGCGCCCATCGCGGGCCTGATCTTGCCGGACTCCGAGCCGCGGAACTGCGGGATCGTGACGTTGGAGTCGCGCGGCAGGGAGATCAGCGTGTCGCCGTTGTCCCCGACGTGCAGGATCATCATCGAGTCGGTGCGCTTGCCCTCGGCGGAGCCGGTGTGGAGCTTCTTCTTGTCCTCGGCGGACATGCCCGCGCGGCTGTCGGAACCGACGATCAGGTAGTTCGTGCCCTTGCCGGCCTCCGGCCGGTCGATGACCTTGGACAGGTCCACGTCCCGGTGGAGCTTGGAGTCGGCCCAGAAGTAGGTGGCCACCGAGGTGACCACCAGCGCGGTGACCAGGGTTATCGCGGTCCACTTGATGCGACGGCCCCAGTTCGGCGCGGGACGGGGACCGCGGGTGCGGCCCTCGCCCGGGCCGCCGGGGCCGTCGCCGCCCGGCCGGCCGTAGACCTGTCCGGTGTTGTAGCCGCTGTCGTAGCCGTAACCGTCGTCGCTGTCGGTGTAACCGTCCGCGTAGCCGCCGTCGACGTACGACGGCTGCTGTGGGACTCCGTGCGGGGGCGCCGCGGGCCGCTGCCCGCCGTAGGCGCCCTGCCCGGGCGGTACCGCCGGGCCGCCGCGCCGCACCTGGCGCATCACGCGCGCGCCCTCCGGCTGCGCTCCGGCGCTGCCGCGTCCGTACCGGGGTCCACGCTCGTCGCCGGACCACCCCTCGGGCCAATCATTCATGGGCCCCAGTGTGCAGGTCTCGCCCGTATGGCGTACAAGGGCCGTCGGAAAATCAGGTCACGGCTGTTGCGAAGCCGACACAAATCCCCCCTATGTCGCCTCGGCATAAGGTGGGGGCCATGACAGACCAGGCCTTCGTCGCGGAAACCGGCACCGCGGAAATCCCGGGCAAGCCGACCTCGGCGTCCCGCACCACCCTCAGCCACATCATGACCCACAACGACACCAACCTCCTGGGTACGGTGCACGGTGGTGTGATCATGAAGTTGGTCGACGACGCGGCGGGCGCGGTGGCCGGCCGGCACAGCGGCGGTCCCGCCGTCACCGCCTCCATGGACGAGATGGTGTTCCTGGAGCCCGTCCGGGTCGGCGACCTCGTCCATGTGAAGGCCCAGGTCAACTGGACCGGCCGGACCTCCATGGAGGTGGGCGTCCGCGTCCTGGCCGAACGCTGGAACGAGTCCACCCCGCCCACCCAGGTCGGCTCCGCCTACCTGGTCTTCGCCGCCGTGGACGCCGACGGCAAGCCCCGCGTCGTGCCGCCGGTCCAGCCCGAGACCGAGCGGGACAAGCGCCGCTACCAGGAGGCCCAGATACGCCGCACCCACCGCCTGGCCCGCCGCCGGGCGATCAAGGAGCTGCGGGAGCAGCGGGCGGCGGAGGGCCACGAGGACTGAGCTCCCGCCGGCCTCACCCGCACTGCACCTCGTCGCCCCTGACCACGCGGGCCGCGCCCTGCACCGGGTCCTCCACGCGCACCTTGCGCACCTGGCGGAAGTCGCCGCCCGCGATCACCCTGAGGGTCGGGCCCTGCCCCGGCACGGCCCGCAGCTCGGCTCCCGGCAGCGCGGCGGCGAGCGACCGCGCCGAGCGGTCCCACCGGGGGTCGTAGAGCACCACGGTCCGCTTCACACCGCGCTCCTTGGAGTCCACGGGGGCCTTGGTGGTGAGGAAGCCGGCCCCGGCCAGCGCCGTGTCCACGCGCCTGCCGAGCCCGACCGTGGTGGTGCCGTTCTCCACCTGGACCCGGATGCTCTGGGGGGCGACCTCCACGGCCACGGTGCGGTCCCGCCGCGGCGACGGCTTGCGCACCGCGAGCGGGCGGTCCTCGCGCAGCGTCCGGAACAGCTGCTCCGCCTTGGCCTTGTCCCACTTCACGGTCGAGCCGAGCCCGCTCACGGGAAAGGCCGTCTGCTCGACCGGGACGGTGGTGAACTCGGAGGAGGAGGGGGAGAAGCTCCGCATCGCCCGCCCGAGGTCGAGCAGCTCCTCGGTGTGGAAACCCTGGTCGGCGCGTACCGAGCTGAGCACGGCCCGGGTCACGTCCCGGAACTTCATCGGGTTCAGCAGCACCCGGGAGGAGGTCGCGCGCTCGATCAGCGCGGCCAGGAAGCGCTGCTGGCGCTGCATCCGGCCGAAGTCGCTGGCCCCGTCGACGTGGCGGGAGCGGACGTACTGCAGGGCCTGGCCGCCGGTGAGGGTGTGGGTGCCGGCGGGCAGGTCCAGGCCGGTGTAGGAGTCCTTCAGCGGTTCGGCGGTGCAGACCTGGACGCCGCCGAGGACGTCGACGGTGCGCATGAAGGTGGTGAAGTCCACCTCCAGGTAGTGGTCGATCTTCAGCCGGGTCATGTCCTCGACCACACGCACGGTCAGGTTCGGTCCGCCCTCGGCATAGGCCGCGTTCAGCTTGACCGGGTGCGGCCCGTGCCGCTTGCCGGTGTTGCGGTCGACATGGGCGGGCAGCTCGGCGTAGGAGTCGCGGGGCAGGCTGACGACGCTGGCGCGTTCCCGGTCCGCCGACAGGTGCACGATCATCATCGTGTCGGTGCAGTGGCAGGGCTGCCCGCCCAGCCGGTACCTGCGCCGCTCCTGGGCGCTGATCTTGTCCCGGCCGTCGGTGCCGACGAGCAGGACGTTCATCCCGTGGCCCTTGGGCGGACGGTTCTTCATGTCCTTGAAGGGGTCGACCCGGACGATGCCGACGTCCAGGCTGGAGACCACCGCGTGTCCGATCCCGGCCGAGGCGAGCACCACCACCGACAGCGTGGTCGCCGCCCGCATGGCCCAGCGTGGTCTGCGGCGCGGCACCGGGGCGTACGGCACGCCGTCCGGCCGCTGCGGTACGGCGGCCTGCCGGGACCCTCGCCGGGACCGCGCGGCGGGCCGGGACTGCGGGGACGACCGGGGCGGCGTGGTGGACATGCAGGGACACCTCCGCATATGGCGTGGGTGGGCACCGTGAGCACCGTAGGGCCATACGATCTGCGCACCGGGGCAGTGCACCCTGCGGCGCGCACCGGTGTCCCCCGTACGCGGTAACGTGAGCACCGATGAACGCCAAGTCCGACGTGCGGCTCCCCGCCGTGTCTGTGATCATGCCCGTCCTCAACGAGGAGCGGCATCTGCGCGGGGCCGTCGAAGCGATCCTCGCGCAGGAGTACGACGGCGAGATGGAGGTCGTGATCGCCCTGGGTCCGTCCACGGACCGCACGGACGAGATCGCCGCCGAGCTCGTACGGAACGACCCGCGCGTGCACACGGTCCCGAATCCCACCGGCCGCACCCCCGCCGCGCTGAACGCCGCGATCAAGGCCTCCCGCCATCCGATCGTGGTCCGCGTCGACGGCCACGGCATGCTCTCGCCGAACTACATCGCCACCGCCGTACGCCTCCTGGAGGAGACCGGCGCGCAGAACGTCGGCGGCATCATGCACGCCGAGGGCGAGAACGCCTGGGAGCATGCGGTCGCGGCCGCGATGACCTCGAAGATCGGCGTGGGCAACGCGGCCTTCCACACCGGCGGCGAGGCGGGCCCGGCCGAGACGGTCTACCTGGGTGTCTTCCGCCGCGCGGCGCTGGAGCAACAGGGCGGCTACAACGAGGAGTTCATCCGCGCCCAGGACTGGGAGCTGAACTTCCGCATCCGTGAGGCGGGCGGCCTGATCTGGTTCTCGCCCGAGCTGCGGGTCTCCTACCGGCCGCGCCCGAACGTGAGGGCGCTCGCCAAGCAGTACAAGGACTACGGCCGCTGGCGGCACGTCGTCGCCCGCTACCACGAGGGCTCCATCAACCTGCGCTATCTCGCCCCGCCGACCGCCGTGTGCGCGATCGCGGCCGGGATCGTGGTGGGCGCGGCCCTGACCCCGTGGGGCCTCGTGATCCCGGGCGGCTATCTCGCGGCGATCGCCGCCGGTTCGCTCCCGGCCGGCAAGGGCCTGTCGCTGGGCGCCCGGCTGCGCATACCCGTGGCCCTGGCCACCATGCACATGTCGTGGGGCTGGGGCTTTCTGACCAGCCCGAAGTCGCTGGCGAGGAAGGTCATCGCCTCGCGCCGGCCGGCGGTCGTCACCACCGCCGACTGAGCGCCGTTCGAGCTTGTCGAGGCCCCTCTCGTGTCCGGGAGGGGCCTCCGTACGACTACCAGCGGTAGGGCGCGTACACGTCCATGCACTGCCCGGTGTCGGCGCCGTTGATGGCGTCGGAGTTCTTCGGGATGTCCCCGGCCTTCGGCGCCTCCTGCTTCGGGTAGCTGGTGCCCGTGCGCCAGTCCGAGCCCACGACGACGGTCACACCGGTGACGTCCGTCGACTTCTCCACCGAGGACATCGGGATGCCCAGCGCCGCCGCGACCCGCTCGGCGTCGCCCTTCAGCTCGGCGCTCGGGTAGCGGACGACCGTCTCGTCCGCGGACGGCGTCACCGACGCGTCCGTCGCGGCCCTGGTGAAGCCTTTCTGCACGAGCTCCCGGCTGATGTCGGTCGCCCGGTGGGAGACCGGGGCGAGGGTGGACGTGCGGGTGCCGTTCTGCACCGTGACGCCGATCTGGCCGTCCGGGTGCGCGGGGTCCGCGGTGGCCTGTTCCTGGTCGGCGCCCTCCGTGCCGCCGTCGCCGGCCCCGTCCTTCTTCCCGTCGGCGTCCTTGCCGTTGGAGTCGAAGGACACGTCGTCGCGGATCATCTTCCACATCTTGTCGGCGTTGGCGCCGTCCGGGACGAGATGGTCCTTGTTCTGCGGGTCCTCGAGGTTGGGCATCGTCGTCATGGTGATGCGGTTGGTCGGGACCGTCTTGAGCTGCATCGCCAGGTCGTACAGCTTCTTGACGGTGCCGATCTCCTCGGAGACCTGAAGGGACTTCGTGGCCGCCTCGGCCAGGTCCATCAGGCGGCCGGTGTCGGTGAAGATGCTCTGGCTCTTCAGCGTGCGGATCATCGAATTCAGGTACATGTGCTGGGCCCTCGCCCGCAGCGGGTCACTGCCCCAGGCGTGCCGGGTGCGCAGCCACTGCAGGGCCTGCTTGCCCTTGACCTTGGTCGTGCCGGCCTTCAGCTTGAGCCCCGAGCCGCCGGGCACGCCCGGCAGCGGGCGGTCCCACACGTTCTGATTGGTGCAGACGTCGACGCCGCCGATGGCGTCCGCCATCTTCACCACGCCCGCGAAGTCGATGGTCATCCAGTGGTCGATGTAGACACCGGTGAGGTTCTGCCAGGTGGCGAGGGTGCAGCCGGCGCCGCCGCGGGCCAGTGACTCGTTGATGATGGCGTTGGTCGGCGGGTAGACGTGACCGGTCTTCGGGTCCTTGCACTTGGGGATGTCGACGCGGGTGTCGCGCGGAATGCTCACCACGGCCGCGCTCTTGCGGTCCGCGGCCAGGTGGATGAGCATCTGCACATCGCCCAGCGGCGGGTTGCCCCGGTTCTCCCTGCTGCCGCCGAGCGCGACGTTCGCGTCGGAGTTACGGCTGTCGGAGCCGATCAGCAGGATGTTCACGGGCGTCTGGCCGGCCGCGTTCGGCTTCGCCTTCTGCGCCTTGGAGTCGCCGCTGCTGCGCTCGCCCTTGCGGATGTTGCTGTTCAGATGCTCGTAGTAGAGGTATCCGGCGCCGGCCGTGCCGAGTATCACCACCGCGAGCACCGTCGCCGACCAGCGCAGCACGCGCCGCTTGGGACGTCTGCCCGCGGTGCGGCGTCCGCCGCGCCCGCCATGTCCTCCACCGCCGTGACGGCCGTGGCCGCCCGACGTGTTCCCACCCCGCGACGCGAGGGGCGCTTCCTCGACCGCAGGCCCCTCCCCGCGCAGACCACTCTGGGTCAACTCCCCATCCTCCCCACCCTGGCTTCACCGAACAGGCCTGTCGTGCGCCCTGTTAGACGCTCGACAGGCCCGAAGGGTGGCCCAGTGCGCTCAACTCGCGCACTGAACCTTGTCGGCCGTGGACTTCCCGTCCACGTCCGGCGCCTTCGTCGGAGCGGTGAGGGACACTCCCGCGCCCTTGAAGTCCTTGCCCAGGGTCAGCGTCATCGCCGGCAGCCCCTGGGAGTTGGTCACGCTCTTGCCCGGCTTCAGCGCGGAACCGGGCAGCCCCATCAGCGCGGCGAGCTTACGGGCCTGGTCGGCCTGGTCGGGCGCGTACTCGAGCGTGGTCTTGCCGATGGCCGCGGGCGCGTTGCCGGCGTTCTCCGACTTGGTGACGCCCTGCTGGTTCTGCAGCCAGGTCAGCGTCTGCGACGCGGAACCGGGAGGGGCGCCTCCGTTCAGGATCCGCACCCGCACCTCGGAGGCGGCCGACTGGGAGCCCTTGAGCCGGTCGGCCTCCGCGTCCTTCGCCTGCTGCTGCTTCTTCTTCACCTCGGTGAAGGAGACGTCGCTGCCGATGGTGTCGAAGACCTGGGGGGCCTTGTTCGGGTCGACGATGACCGTCTTGTGGACCTTGCCGTCCGCCGGGTTGTCGAGGACCGGAACCGTCAGGAAGGTGATGTTCTTCGGCGGCACCTTCTTCAGCTCCAGGGCGATGTCCTTGAGCGTGTTGACCTTCTTGATGCCCTGGTCGACGGTGAGTGCCTTGGTGGCGGCGTCGGCCAGGTCGTAGAGCTTGGCCGGGTTGGTGAGGGTGTCGCTGGAGGACATCTTGCGCATCAGCGAGCCGAGGAACTGCTGCTGCACCTTGATCCGGTCCAGGTCGCCCTGGTTACCGAAGCTGTGCCGGGTGCGGACGAACGCCAGCGCCTGCTCGCCCTCGACCTTGTGCGAGCCGGCGGGCAGCTTCAGATGCGAGTCCGGGTCGTCGACGGCGTGCTTGAGGCACACCTCGACGCCGCCCACGGCGGACGTCAGGGTCTTCACCGCGTTGAAGTCGGCCATCATGAAGTGGTCGGGAGCGATGCCGGTGACCGCCTTGACCGTGCGCATCGTGCAGCCCGCGTCGCGGCCGTCCTGGCCGAGGCTCGTGTTGAAGCGGACATCGTCCGTGCCGGGGATGACCTTCGTGCTGCCGTCGGGCTGGATGGTCGGGCAGTCCGGGACGTTCACGATCAGGTCGCGGGGGATGCTCAACGCGGTCGCGTTCGTACGGTCCTTGGAGACGTGCAGCAGGATGTTCGTGTCCGCGTGGCCCACGCTGCCCTTGTCGCCGTAGCCCTCGTTGCCCTTGCCGGTCCGCTTGTCGGTGCCGATGATCAGGATGTTGAAGGCCTCGTCCTTGCTGAAGCCGTTCTTGGCCGCGTCGCCCACGTCGGTGGTGGAGATGTTGCCCTCGAGGTGCTTGAGGATCAGATAGCCGGCCGTGCCCGCGCCCACCAGAACGAACGCCATGGTGCCGCCGGTCCACATCAGGACCTTCTTGGTCCTCGACTTCTTCTTCTCCGGCCGGCGCCCCCGCCGCCCGGGCACCGGCTCCTGCGGCGGCGGTGCGCCACGACGGCGGCGCGGCCCGGGCACGGTGCGGTCGGGCGCCGCCTCGCGGGACTGCTGCCGTCCGGGCGCGGGCTGTCCTCCCGGCGCACCCGCGCGCCGTCCCGCCGCCGCGTTGCCGCCGGCCCCGCCCGCACCGCGCGAGGACGGTCTGCGCGGGCCGGGGACGGACGACTGCGGAGCGGAAGGAGTCAGTCGCAGTTCGTATTCGCCGGTGTTCGGGTTGAGCACCCACTGGTCTGCGGGATCGATGTTGTCCGCCCGCCCACGGCCTTGCGCGTCCACGATTGTCCGAATCCTCCGTCGGGGCCACGCGGCGCCTACCCCCTCAAAGGCGCTCAGGTCTGCTTCACACAGTGCACGACCCCAGGGAGACCTCGCGGCCGGTAGCACCGGATCGCTCACACTATCCGGCTGGTTGGCGATTCAGCGACGGCGGTGACAAATTCCACTTCCCTACAACTGGGCAATCCGCCCATTTCCGTGAACAAAAGTTCGCCTTTGGTCGTGGCTTTACCCGCAGATGTCCTCAGCGGCGGTGTTGCCGGGGAACGAGGGGGTGGGCGACGGTGGGTCCACGAATGCGGCAGTGTGTGCGCGGCGCTTCGGTGCGCCCCCGGAAACGTACTGAACGTAGTCGTGCGACTGCACAGCCGAACCGCCGCCGGGAAGGGAATCCGGCGCGCCGGCGGGGGAATCCGGTCGGCCGGTCGGGGATTCCGGTCGGCCGGTCGAGGAACGGAAATCCGCCGCGGCCGAATTGGCGCCGTTTGCTCCGGAATGCCGCGAAACATCCTTGGCCACCGCCACCGGCTGGTCCGCCCGCAGCCGGGCGAACAGTTTTTCGGCCTCCGGTTCCACGAGTTGGTCGCGATCGGCGTTGTAGACGTACGACTCCCTCGGAACCGTCAGGAACCGCACCTGTTCCGTGGGGATCTCGCGCAGCCCGCGCACGAGTTGGTAGAGGCCGCGCAGGCTCGCCAGCGCCGGGTCGGTGGTCAGGGAGGAGGTGGCCGCGTCCAGGACGGGATACAGCTTCACCGGGTTCAGCAGGACGTCGTCGCCGCGCACCTTGCTGACGAGGGCGCCGAGGAACCGCTGCTGGCGCTCCATGCGGTCGGTGTCGCTGCCGTCGCCCAGGGACTTGCGGGCGCGGACGTAGCCGAGCGCCTGCTCGCCGTCGAGCGTCACCCGGCCCGCCGGCAGCCGCAGTCCGGCGTCCTTGTCGTTCACGGGCTTCTTCAGGCACAGCTCGACGCCGTCGACCGCGTCGACCATCGCCTTGAATCCGCTGAAGTCGACGACGGCGTGGTGGTCGATCCGGATGTCCGTCAGCTTCTCGACGGTACGGATGGTGCAGGCCGGGCCGCCCGTCTCGTAGGCGTAGTTGAGCATCGCGAACGTCGGCTCGGTGCGGCTGCCGTCCGGGCGGTGGCAGCCGGGCACGTCCACCATCAGGTCGCGGGGCAGGGACACGGCGGTGGCGCTGCGCCGGTCCGCGGCCAGGTGCAGCAGGATCATGGTGTCGGAGCGCTCGGTCCCCGAGTCCCGCCCGTAGCGGGTGTTGCCGTCGCCCGCGCGCGTGTCCGACCCGATCAGCAGGATGTTCTGCGCGCCCTTGACCAGGGCGGTGGGCCGCTCCTTCTCGTAGCGCCGGAGTTCGGCGGCGGCTGCCTCGTCGGGGGTGATGTTGTCGCTGAGCTTGACGTAGACCGCCCACCCGATCCCGGCGGCCGCGGTGACCAGGACGGCCGCGCCGAGCGCGGTGCCCCGCAGCCAGCGCATACGCCGCCGGCGCGCGAGCCCGGCCCCGGTGGCCGATCCCCCCAGGCCCGGCCCGACGCACGGCCCGCCCGGTTCACCGTCACGGCCCTCGGCACGGCGGCTCCCGCCTGCCCCACGGCTCACGTCTGGAACCACCCCTCTCCTGCGTCCGGTCCTACGACCATGACCCGGGGCGAGCCCGGGGGAGGGGTACTGATGGGCCGAACGGGGGAACCGATCCGGCCCTGCGACGGTGGGGTCCCGCGGCCTGTGACTCCGAGTGGTCCCGACCGTGCGGCCTTGCGCCGCTGTTGTCAGGACCGGGGAGGGGGCGTGCGGTGCCGCCTTCCCCGGGCGCCGTCCGTCATCGTGCCGTCGCCGTGACCCTTTCGGTCTCGATGCGCTTGGCCAGGGACTCCTCGCCCAACCGGTCCAGGTGGCGGCAGAGGACGACCGATCCTCCGGCGGCGAGCGGGGCGTACAGACCCGCGCTCAGCCCCTCCCAGGTGTCGTACGGCAGTCCGGACAGCAGCCGGGAACCCGGTCCCGTCAGATCCAGTCCCGGAGCGTCCGCGCGGGCCCGATCGACGACCTCCGCCGCCGTGTATTCGGCGCCGGCCACGATCAGGCCGGGCTCCTCCGGGTCCACGGGCGCGAACGGCGCGAACCGGTCGCCCTGCCCCGGCACCTCGACGGCGTAGTCGACGAACCCCTCCGGCGGCTGCGGGAACCGCCCGCCCAGCGGCCGCAGGGCCAGCGCGACCCGCTCGCCGGAGCAGGCCCGTGCGGCGTCGAGCGTGTCCGGTCCGCTGACCACGACATCGGCCGCCGCCGGATTGCCGCCGACGTCCGCGACCGCGCCCACCGACGCGCACGCCAGCAGCCACACCGCCGTCTGCCAGTGCGCCGGCAGCAGCAGGGCCACCCGGTCACCCGGCCCGGCGGCGAGGTCCCCCTGGAGGAGGTTCGCGGTCTTGGCCACCCAATTGGCGAAGGTGGCCACGGACAATTCGACACGTTCGCCCGTGGCGTCGTCGTAGAAGGTCACCAGGGGGCGCCCGGGATCCGCGGCGAGCGCGGAACCCAGCAGGTCGGCAGGGGTGCGTTCGGTGGCGTTCACCCGCGCTAGCGTACGCGCCGTCGCGCCCGCGCAGCGCGCCCCGGCGGCTGAGGGGGCGGCGGGCGGCCACCGGTTCGGCGGAACATCATCCGACGCACCGTCAGTTCGCTAATGGACATGTATGTATGACTATGTCCAAGATCAGGGGCATGCGTCGACGATACGGATTTCTTGCGTCCTCGATCGGTGTCACCAGCGCGGCGGCGCTCGCTCTGACGCCCGCCCTCCCCGCCGCCGCGGCCACGACGACGGTGAGCAGCGCGTCGGCGGCGCTGGTGGCGGCCCCGCCGGCGCCGGCCGCGAAACGCGCGGGCACGGAAGCGGCGGACGTCCCCGGCAGCACCCAGTCCCTGCCCCTCGTCCCGCTCACCGAGGGCCGTGCCCGCGGCCGAACCCTCACCACTGCCCGGACCCTCGCCACCACCCCCGCCGACGGCGCCGCCCTCGAACAGGGCCTGCGCCGCGCCGACGTACGGCACTTCTCGCTCCTCGGCGTCGTCTGGGACAACCCCGACACCGAACTGCACGGCAGCGTCCAGGTCCGCACCCGTTCCGTCGTCACCGGAACCTGGTCCGGCTGGCAGACCGTCGAGACCCACAACGCCGACCACGGAGCCGACCCCGGCACCGCCGAACGCGCCACCCGGCACGTGCGCGGCGCCACCGCGCCGCTGTGGGTGGGCGACTGCGACGGTGTCGACGTACGCGTCCGCGCGGACACCGGTGACCGCGACCAGGGCGCCGCCACGGACCCGCTGCTGCAGTTGCCGCTGCCCTCGGGTCTGCGCCTGGAACTCGTCGACCCCGGCGACGATCCCGGCGACGGCTCCGGGGACGAGCCGACGCCCGCGAACCCCGAGCCCGACCAGCCACGGACCGGCGAGCTGAGCGAGGCGGCGGCAGCCGCCTCCGCCGCCAACGCCGACCTCGCCCCGATCGGCGCCACCGAGATCCCCGCGCTCGACCGCGAGGACACCGAACGCGAGCTGTTCGCCCTGCGCGGCGCCGAACTGACGGAACGTCAGCGAGCCGAACCCCACATCGGACCGCGCCCGAAGATCGTCACCCGCCGGGGCTGGGGCGCGGACGAGTCCCTGCGCGCCAGGGGGTTCGTCTACACGAAGAAGGACAAGGTGGCGTTCGTCCACCACACCGCCACGGGCAACAACTACACCTGCTCCGAGGCCCCCTCGGTCATCCGCAGTATCTACCGCTACCACGTCCTGAGCATGGGCTGGCGCGACATCGGCTACAACTTCCTCGTCGACAAGTGCGGCACCATCTACGAGGGCCGGGCCGGAGGCGTGGCGAAACCGGTGCTGGGCGCCCACACCATGGGCTTCAACGGCAACAGCGTGGGCATCGCCGTCATCGGCACCTACAGCAGGTCCAAGCCCTCCTCGGCCGCCGTCGATGCCGTCGCCCGGCTCGCCGCGTGGAAGCTCGGTCTGTACGGGATGAATCCGCGCGGAAAGACATATCTGAAGTCCGCCGGTGGCAACCTCTACCAAAAAGGAAAGAACGTACGCCTGAACGTGATCTCCGGTCACCGGGACGGCTTCGCCACCGACTGCCCCGGAGCAAAGCTCTACGGAAAGCTCGGCACCGCCCGTAAGGCCGCGGCGCGCTACCAGGGCCGCTGAGGCCGGACCGCACCGCACGGTCCTCGAAGGCGGCCGGGAACGGTCTGCATACACTGGCCGGCCGAAGGACAGATCGGCCGGTCCCGGCAGGAAGCAGAGACGACAGGTGACAGAAGCGATCCTCCTGGTCGGCGGCAAGGGCACCCGGCTGCGCCCGCTCACGGTGCACACCCCGAAGCCCATGGTGCGGGCGGCGGGGGTGCCGTTCCTGACCCACCAGCTGGCGCGGGCGAGAGCGGCGGGCGTCGAGCACATCGTGCTCGCCACGTCCTATCTGGCCGAGGTCTTCGAACCGTACTTCGGCGACGGCTCCTCCCTCGGACTCCACCTGGAGTACGTCACGGAGGAGGAGCCCCTGGGCACGGGCGGCGCCATCCGCAACGTCGCCTCGCGGCTGCACTCCGCCCCGGACGAGCCGGTCCTGATCTTCAACGGCGACATCCTGACCGGGCTGGACATCCCGGCGCTGGTGCGCACCCACGAGGAGACAGGTGCGGACGTCTCCCTGCACCTGACGAAGGTGACGGATCCGCGCGCCTACGGCCTGGTCCCGACCGACGGGACGGGCCGCGTGCTGGCCTTCCTGGAGAAGCCGCAGACCCCGGAGGAGATCGTCACCGACCAGATCAACGCGGGGGCGTACGTCTTCCGCCGCTCGGTCATCGACACGATCCCGCAGGGCCGCCCGGTGTCGGTGGAGCGCGAGACCTTCCCGGACCTGCTGTCCGCCGGCGCCCATCTCCAGGGCATGGTGGACTCCACCTACTGGCTCGACCTCGGCACCCCGGCCGCCTTCGTCCGCGGCTCGGCGGACCTGGTGCTGGGCCGCGCCCCCTCCCCGGCCGTCCCCGGCCGCTGCGGCGACCGCCTGGTCCTGCCCACGGCCGTCGTCGCCCCCGACGCCAAGCTGACGGACGGCACGGTGGTCGGCGAGGGCGCGCAGGTGGCCGAGGGCGCGCGGGTCTCCGGCAGTACGATCCTGCCCGGCGCCGTCATCGAACCCGGCGCCGTCATCACCGACTCCCTCATCGGCGCCCGCGCCCGCATCGGCACCCGCTCCGTCCTCACCGGCACGGTCATCGGCGACGGCGCGATCATCGGCCCCGACAACGAACTCCGCGACGGCGTACGCATCTGGTGCGACGCCCAAATCCCGGCAGGCGCGGTGAGATTCTCCTCGGACCAGTAGCGCGCAGCCTCGACGGCACAACTGCGGGCAGTCGCGTACCTCCGTAGCTGCGGGCGCGCGTGCCCCGTGGCTACGGGCAGTCGTCCCTCCCTCAGTGCTCAACGCCTGGGAGGCACCCCCAGGGCGGCACGGGTGGGCGCAGCGGCACCCCGCACGCGCGGGCAAGCGCACCCACCCCACGCCGGGCACCGGTCGACGCAGGGTGCCCTGCCCCACCTCACACCGCCGCGCCGTGCCTCAAAAGCGCCCGATATCACCCACCGGCATCCGCGGCCCCCGCCGAGGCGGCACCCGCCCACTCAGCAGAATCAACCGAGCCGCCCGATGCCGCTGCCCCTGCTCCGCATACGGCTCCAGCAACCGCAGCATCTCCGCATCATCCGCATACCGGTCCCCCGCCAGCGCGAACCCCACGATCCCCGGCAGATGCAGATCCCCCACCGTCACCTCATCCGCCGCCCCATGACTGCGCTGCACGGTCTCCGCCGACGTCCACGGCCCGATCCCTGACACCAGCTCCAGCCGTTCCCGCGCCGCCGCCGGAGGCATCCGCACCGCCTCCTCCAGCCGCGCCGCGACCCGCACCGCACGCAGCACCGTGGACGCCCGCTTGTCGTCGACCCCGGCCCGGTGCCAGTCCCACGAGGGAATCAGCGCCCAGGTGCGCGGCGCCGGCATGACGTACATCCGTACCGGCACCGGGCCGGGCGCCGGCTCCCCGTACTTCCGCACCAGCGTCCGCCACGCCGCGTACGCCTCGACCGTCGTGACCTTCTGCTCCAGGACCGACGGGATCAACGACTCCAGCACCAGCCCGGTCCGGGTCAGCCGCAGCCCCGGCCGCCGGTGCCGGGTCAGCGCGAGCAGCCGGTGCCTCGGCTCGAACAAGGACGGGTCGTCGGCGGCCCCGAGCAGCTCGGGCAGCTGCTCCAGCAGCCACTCGGCCCCCGGCCCCCACGCCTGGCCGCACACCTCCCCGCCGCGCGCGAAGACCCGTAGCGACCCGGGCCCCTGCGGCGTACGACTGGCCCGCCACACGGACCCGTCGGGCGTCGCACGGAAGGTCGGATCGCCCGGCCCGCGCCGCAGCGGACCGAGCACCAGCCCGAGGTCCAGCGGCCCGTCCGGCACCCAGGTGCGCATCCGCCCCGGCGCGGCGGCCTGCCGGGGCACAGCACCGGCGGGCACCGCACCGCCCGAGGGCACGGCGACATGGCCACCGCGCACGGTCGTACGCGTGGGCCGCGGAGCGAAACGTCCTGCCACGAATGAGTCCCCAGAGGTCGCCGGAGTGGTCCTACGAGACTTACGAGACTAACGAGACCAAGCGGTCGTAGGCGGAAACCGCCGGAAGAAGGACCGGAAGAAGAACCGGAAGTAGGAGACGTGCATCACCGCACCTCGATGAACGCACCCGCCTCCCGCTCCGGCCGCGGTCGCGGCTGCTCCGCCGGATGCCCGACCGCCACCGCGCCCATCGGGTCCCAGGTCTCCGGAAGCCCCAGCGCCTCGCGCACCACGTCGCGGCAGAACATCGTCGACGACACCCACGCGGAGCCCAGCCGCTCCCCGGCCAGCGCGACCAGGAAGTTCTGCACGCCCGCACCCGCGGCGACCACGAACATCTCGCGCTCGGCCCCGTCCCGCCGCGCGTCGCCGTAGGTGTGCGAGCCGTCCATGACGAGGCAGGGCACGACCAGGTACGGCGCGTTCCGCAGCACCTCCCCGCGGCGCACCCGCTTGGCGATCGACTCCTCCGTCTTGCCGTCCCGTCTCAGGTCGGCGATCCACGCGTCCCGCATGGCGTCGAGCAGCCGGGTCCGGGACTCGGCGGACTCCAGCAGCACGAACCGCCACGGCGTCGTGTGGTGCGGCGCCGGCGCGGTCACCGCGGCGGCCACCGCCCGCCGCACGGCACCCGGGTCGACGGGCTCGTCCGTGAAGGCTCGCACCGTGCGCCGCTGGGTCACCGCCTGCCGTACCGCCTCGGAGGTGCCGAGCCGGAACATGTCGTCGCGCGCGTCGCGCACCATGGCCCTCGCTCCCTCGCCGTGCTCCCCGGACACCACATGGGTCAGGCCGCGCACCACGGCGACGGGCAGCCCGGCCGCCTTGCCCTTCACCAGGTCACCGGCGGAGGCCAGTTCGTCCGCGGTGGCCACGACCGTCGCGCTGAGCGGATTGCCGTGCGCGTCCGTGGCGCCGCGCAGGTCGTCCAGCACGCGTACGCCCGCCGCGCCGATCGCGACGTCCGTGAGTCCCGCGCGCCACGGCCGCCCGAACGTGTCGGTGACGACGACCCCGACGTCGACGCCGAGCGCGTCGCGCAGCCCGTCCCGGATCGCGCGCGCGGAGGCGTCGGGGTCCTCGGGCAGCAACAGCACCGTTCCGGAAGGGGTGTTGGAGGCGTCGACGCCGGCCGCCGCCATGACCAGGCCCTGCCGGTTCTCCACGATCCGCAGCGGTCCGCGGCGGGCCACGACCCGTACGGTCTCCGCGTCGATCGCGGCCTCCCGGTCGGCCGCGGTGACGACGCGGCCCTCCGCCTTGGACACGATCTTGGAGGTGACCAGCAGTACGTCACCGTCGGCCAGTCCCGGCTCGGCCGCCGCGATCAGCTTGCCGAGGTCGTCGCCCTCCTGGACCTCGGGGATCCCGGTGATCGCCCAGACCCGGTACCCGGGCGTCTGTCCGCTCAAGCTTCCCGCACCTCCTCCGCCAGCATCAGTGCCTCCCGCGCCATCTGCGCGGCGGCGTCGACGTCGGTCATCATCAGCGGCACCGCACGGCACCGGATCCCGGCCGCCTCGACGCGCTCCACCGAGGCCGCGTCCACCGAGTCGACGAGCCAGCCGTCGAGCAGGCCCGAGCCGTAGTGCTCGGCCACCGCCGCGGCCGTGGACTCCACGCCCACCGCGGCGAGCACCTTGTCGGCCATCCCGCGCACGGGCGCGTCCCCGACGATGGGGGACAGGCCCACCACCGGCACCCCGGCGTCGGCGATCGCCTCCCTGATGCCGGGTACGGCCAGGATGGTGCCGACGGAGACGACCGGGTTGGACGGCGGGAAGAGGATCACGTCCGCCTCGGCGATCGCCTCCAGCACGCCGGGCGCGGGCTTGGCCTGCTCCGCGCCCACCGGCACGACGGCCTCGGCGGGCACCGACGCGCGCAGCCGCACCCAGTACTCCTGGAAGTGGACCGCCTTGCGTTCGCCGTCGATCTCGACGGCGACATGCGTCTCCACGCGGTCGTCGCTCATCGGGATCAGTCTCACGCCCGGCTTCCAGCGGTCGCACAGCGCCTCGGTGACCGCGCTGAGCGGATAGCCCGCGCCCAGCATCTGCGTCCGCACGATGTGCGTGGCGAAGTCCCGGTCGCCCAGGCCGAACCACTCGGGCCCGACGCCGTACGCCGCCAGTTCCTCCTTGAGGTGGAAGGTCTCGTCGGACCGCCCCCACCCCTGCTCCTCGTTGATGCCGTCGCCCAGCGTGTACATCACCGTGTCGAGGTCCGGGCAGACCCTCAGCCCGAAGAGGTGGATGTCGTCGCCGGTGTTGCCGATGACCGTGACGTCCGCGTCCGGCACGGCCCGCTTCAGACCGCGCAGGAACCGGGCACCACCGATGCCGCCTGCCAGAACCACAATGCGCATTGAAACAGTGTGTCAGCCGCCAGGCTGACTCGTTGAGGGGTGGTGGCCGGGTGACGGGCGGGAAAGTCTGTCAGGCGGGTACGACATCGCGGTGCAGGTACGGCGACGCGGCACCGGTACGGCAGCACGGCGCCCCGCCCTTCGGCCGGACTCCTGCGCGCCGGCCGGGCCACTGCACGCCGGATGCCTACGCGCCGACGGCGCCCGCCGTCTGCTGCGCGGGCTCGGCCCCCGAGCACGACGCGGTGGGGTGCATGGGCATCTCGGTCAGCCCCGGGAAGTAGACGTGCAGGCTGACCGCCGGCCGTAGCGTGTCGTTGACGACCTCGTGCACGTACCCCGGTGCGAACACGCGCTGCGCGCCCGCGCCCAGTGCGCGCGTGCCCCGCCCGGTGTGCTCGGTCAGGGTGCCGTCCAGGACGGTGAGCACACCGGAGGAGCGGCCGTGGTCGTGTCGTCCGCTGCCCTGGCCGGGCACCCAGGACAGCAGCCACACCTCGTAGCCGGGACCGGTGCGCAGCCGGTGGTACCAGCGGGTGGTGGCGTCGTACCGGACGAGGTGCTCCCACTGGGTGCGGTCGGCCGCGATGGAACGGGCCAGGCCGGCGAACTCGGCCACGGTGGCCGGGTGCTCGCGCGGGGTCTGGAGCAGGTGCGGGACTTCGAGGATGTCGCCGGCGATCTGGAGGTCGCTGTCGCTGTTCATGGGGGTGTCGTGGTTCCTCGGTGGGGGCCGATCGGAGGGAACGGACGCCGGGCCGTACAGCCGTATGAGAAGGGGCCCGGACGGCGGCTGGAGCGCGCGTGCGCGCGGGGGCTCAACAGCCGGAACAGCGACAGCTACAGCGAGCGCGGGCAGCACCGTGGGACCCGGCGGTGCGGGTCGAGGTGGGTGCCGAGTTCGCGAGCATGCCCACAAGGACACCGGTTCACACCACCCCTGTCAACTCGACGCCCGGAATGTGGGACATGTTTCACCTCATCCGGTTCATCTCTCAGGTGAAAGGTTTGCTCAGCGGGAGGGCGGGACACATGGCGCACATGCCGGGCGCGCAAGCCCCGTTGTGATCCCGTGATCCGACTGTGATCAGGTTCGCGGCGGTGCGCGTGTCGGAACGAGATCGAAGGCCCGGGCGTCCTTCCTTCCGGGGGCTCGGTGAGGGCTCCGCGCGGGGCGACGGGTCTTCGGGGCCTCGGCTGTGTGTCAAGGTTTATGCCGATTTGAACACTTTCCGCATGGCCTTGGTTCCGCAGAGTGAATAAGGGACCCAATAGCAGATCTCGGCTTGACTCGCCCGGAGCAGCACACTTGTAATTTCACTCGTGTCGTTCAGCCGAGATCGGTAACGGCTACATCACGGGGACGCGAAAGACAGACGAGGGGCGCACATGACCGAGCTGGTGCAGCAACTGCTGGTCGACGACGCGGACGAGGAACTCGGCTGGCAGGAGCGCGCGCTGTGCGCCCAGACCGACCCCGAGTCCTTCTTCCCCGAGAAGGGCGGCTCCACCCGCGAGGCCAAGAAGGTCTGCCTCGCCTGCGAGGTCCGCTCCGAGTGCCTCGAGTACGCCCTCGCCAACGACGAGCGCTTCGGCATCTGGGGCGGCCTGTCCGAGCGTGAGCGGCGCCGGCTGAAGAAGGCCGCGGTCTGACGGAACGTCGGCCGCCGTCCGGTCGCTGCCCGGTCACCGTCCGACCGCGGACGTACGCGTACATACCCCACACAAACGTCACGAACGGCCCGTCGCAGGTGGGTTATCCACAGGCGGCGGGCCGCCGTCATGGCCAGCCAGTAGTGTGGTCGCTCGTCCGAGACGCCCCGCTGCCCACAGGGGGCACAGGCGTCCACCGCAGTCCACCGAACCGGGGCCGTGTATCTCGATGTCCGTGCACAGCCATACGGCAGCCCACTACGACGTCGCCGCCGCAGCGCCGTCGGACCCCGCGCACGCGACGCAGTTCGCACCGCAGTCCGACCCGAACCGCCCGCCGGAGTTCCCACGGCACGTCGTCACCGCCGTCCTCGTCTCCCACGACGGCGCCCGCTGGCTGCCCGACGCGCTCGCCGGCCTGCTCGGCCAGGAACGCCCCGTGCAGTACGCCGTGGCCGCCGACACCGGCAGCGCGGACACCTCGGCCCAGGTGCTCACCGACGCCCTCGGCGCCGACCGCGTGCTGCACCTCGCCCGGCGCACCGGCTTCGGCCAGGCCGTCGACGAGGCCACCCGCACCGCCCCGCTCCTCACCCCGGACGAACTGCCGTACCTCAAGCGCCCCAGCGGCTGGGACCCCGTCACGCGCACCTGGCGCGACGACGCCTACGACCTGCCCGAACTCCCCCACGGCGAACCGGTGCAGTGGCTCTGGCTGCTGCACGACGACTGCGCCCCCGAACCCGACGCCCTGGCCGAGCTGTTGCGCGTCGTCGACAACGAGTACGAACTGGGCCGCGACGACGTGGCGGTGGTCGGCCCCAAGCTGCGTGGCTGGTACGACCGCCGCCAGCTGCTCGAAGTGGGCGTCACCATCGCCAACTCGGGCCGCCGTTGGACCGGACTGGACCGCCGCGAACAGGACCAGGGCCAGCACGACCACGTCCGGACCGTGCTGTCGGTCTCCAGCGCCGGAATGCTGATCCGGCGTGACATCTTCGAACAGCTCGGCGGGTTCGACCGACGCCTGCCCCTGATGCGCGACGACGTCGACCTGTGCTGGCGCGCCCACGCCGCCGGCCACCGCGTCCTCGTAGCCCCCGACGCCGTCGTACGGCACGCCGAGGCGGCTTCCCGCGAGCGCCGCACCGTCGACTGCGTCGGCCGCACCTCCGCCTCCCCGCACAAGGTCGACAAGGCGGGCGCCGTCTACACCCTCCTCGTCAACGCCCGTACCGCCGTGCTGCCCTGGGTGCTGCTGCGCCTCGTCCTCGGCACCCTGCTGCGCACCCTCGCCTACCTCGTCGGCAAGGTCCCCGGACAGGCCGTCGACGAGATCCGCGGCCTGATGAGCACGCTGCTGCGGCCCGAGCGGATCGTCGCCGGCCGGCGCAGGCGCGGCAGGCCGCAGATCGACAAGGGTGAGCTGAGAGCCCTGTTCCCGCCGCCCGGAGCGACGATCCGCGCCACCGTCGAACAGGTCGCGAGCAACCTCGTCGGCCGCTCCGACCCCGAGGTCTCCTCGGCCGGCCGGCACGGCGGCGCGATCGAGTCCGGGCCCGGCGGCGACGACGCGGACTTCCTGGAGGTCGAGCAGTTCGCCCGGCTCAAGAGGATCGCCCGCAAACCCGGCCCCGTGCTCTTCCTGGTGCTGCTGCTCGTCACCCTCGCCGCCTGCCGGAACCTGCTCGGCGGGGGCGCGCTCGCGGGCGGCGCCCTGCTGCCCGCCCCGGCCGACTCCTCGGAGCTGTGGTCGCGCTACCTGGACTCCTGGCACCCGGTCGGCACCGGCGGCACCCCGTCCGCGCCGCCGTACCTGGCGCTGGTGGCGATGCTGGCCTCCGTGCTGCTCGGCTCGACCGGCCTGGCGGTCACGGTCCTGCTGATCGGCTCGGTGCCGCTGGCCGGGTTCACCGCGTACTTCGCCTCCCGCCCGCTCGTCCCCTCGCGGCTGCTGCGCGCCTGGGCCTCCGTCGCCTACGCCTTCCTGCCCGCCACCACCGGCGCGCTGGCCGGCGGCCGGATCGGCACCGCCGTACTGGCCGTGCTGCTGCCGCTCATCGCCCGCGCGGGCATCGCGGCGAGCGGCCTGGCCCGCACCTCCGGCGCCCGTGGCAGCTGGCGCGCCACCTGGGCGTACGCGCTGCTGCTGACCGTCGCCACCGCCTTCGCACCCATCGTCTGGCCCCTCGCCCTCGTCCTCGGCGTCGGCGTGCTGGCCGTGCGCCGCGGCGACATCGTCGCCCACGCACTGCGTTTCCTGGCCCAGTTGGGCACCCCGCTGCTCGTCCTCGCGCCCTGGTCGCTGTCGCTGCTGCCGTTCGGCTTCTTCAAGGAGGCCGGACTGGAGTACGGCTCCTCGGCCGCCTCCGCCCTCGACCTGCTGGGCGCCTCCCCGGGCGGTCCGGGCACGGTGCACGGGCTGATGCTGATCGGCATCGTCCTGGCCGCGCTGGCCGCCCTGCTGCGCTCGGAGCGCCAGTTCGCCATCTGGACCGCCTGGGCGGTCGCCCTGGTGGCGCTCGTCTTCGCGGTCCTGTCCAACGACTCCGCCTGGGCCGGCCCCGCCACCCTGGTCGAGGGCATCGCCCTGCTGGCCGCCGCCGTGCTCGGCGCCGACGGGGCACGCGCGCGCGTGGCCGAGCAGAGCTTCGGCTGGCGCCAGCCGGTCGCCGCACTCGTCGCCTTCGCCTCGGCCGCGGGTCCGCTCCTCGTCGTCGCCGGCTGGATGATCCGCGGCGCCGACGGCCCGCTGGAGCGGCGCGACGTGGCGCAGGTGCCCGCGTTCGTCGCCGAGGAGAGCAGCACCCGCGACCAGGCCCGCACCCTGGTGATCGACAGCGACTCCGCCGCCCACGTCGGCTACATGCTCGTGCGCGGCTCCGGGGTCCGGATGGGCGACGCCGAACTGGCCGCGGCGGACGGCGGCAACAGCAGGCTCGACAAGGTCGTCGCCAACCTGGTCGCCGGTTCCGGCGCCGACCAGGCCGACCAGCTCGGCGGCTTCGCCGTGCGCTACGTCCTCGTCCACAAGGGCGCGCCCCGCGAGGTCAGCCGCGTCCTGGACTCCACCCCGGGTCTGAGCCGGCTGAGCCAGCAGGACGGCAGTGCCCTGTGGCGCGTGGACCAGGAGGTCTCGCGCGCCGCCATCGTGCCCGCCTCCGGCCCGGACTCCGGCTCGGGCCAGGACTCGGGGGCGGCCGCCGGGACCGGCGCGGCGCAGCCCGTCGCCGCCGGACCCGTCGAGATCCACACCACGGTCCCGGCCGGTTCCGCGGGCCGCGTCCTGCGGTTGGCCGACGCCGCCGACCCGGGCTGGACGGCCACCCTGGACGGCAAGCCGCTCACCCGCACCACCCTGGACGGCTGGGCCCAGGGCTTCCAGCTCCCCGCCTCCGGCGGAAAGCTCGACGTCACCTTCGACGACCCGATCGGCCACACCGCCTGGCTGTGGGCCCAGGGCCTGCTCGCCGTCGTCCTCGTCGTCCTGGCCCTGCCCGGCCGGCGCCGCGACATCGACGACGACCTGCCCGAGGAGCAGCCCGTTCCCGCCCAGGCGATCAGCGGCGAGGGCCGACGGGCCCGCCGGCTGCGCGCCCAGGCGGAGGCCGAGGAGGCCGCCCAGGAACAGCCACCGGGCCAGGCCACCCTGCCTCCTCCTCCGGAGGAGGCTCCCGCCGCCGTACCGCACCAGCAGCCCTACGGCGACTGGGACACCACCGCCTACGCCGGCGCCGGTGCCCCCGGAGCGGGAGCCGCGACCGAGTACGGCGCCCACGGCGGCGACCAGTACCAGACCGCCCCCGCCCAGTCCCAGCAGTACCCGGCGGGCGCCTACGACGACCCCTACCAGGGCGGCCAGGCCGACCCCTACCAGGGCGGCCAGTACGACCCGTACGCCTACGGCGGGCAGACGCCGACGGCCTCCTACGACCCGACGGCCTACCACCAGGGCTACGAGGAGCCGTACGACCCGGCACAGCAGCACGCGCAGGACCACGCGCACGGCATCGGCAGTGAGCGCCCCGACGGGAGCCAGCAGTGAACCGCACGACCCTGTCCCTGATCGCCGGCGTGGCCGCGCTCGCCGCCGTCACCGGATTCGCCGCGCTGGACACACCGGACGCGGCGGGCGCCGGCAGCGCCAAGGCGGCCGCCCGGCTGCCCGTCGAGCGCACCACCCTGGTCTGCCCGTCCCCGAGCAGCTCCGACATCGCCGACACCTCGTACACGTCCTTCACCCCCGTGACCCAGGGCACGGACGGCGACGGCAAGGCCCAACTCCGCTCCGCCGACGAGGAGTCGGCCACGACGGGCGACAAGGGCAAGAACGACGGCAAGAAGGACGACAAGAAGAAGGCCGCCAAGCCGGTCCTGGAACCGAAGGAGCCCGGCAAGCCGGTCACCGGCGACACCTCGGGCGGGGACGCGCCCGCACTGATCGGCACCGCCGAGGGCAGGTTCGCACCCGGCTGGACCATGCAGCAGACCACCGAGGTCGCCGCGGGCACCGGCCGCGGCCTGCTGGGCGTGGACTGCACCGCCCCGGACACCGAGTTCTGGTTCCCCGGCGCCAGCACCGCGGCCGACCGCTCCGACTACGTCCACCTGACCAACCCGGACGACTCCGCCGCGGTCGTCGACATCGAGCTCTACGGCAAGGACGGCGCCGTGAAGTCAGCGGTGGCGGAGGGCATCACCGTCGCACCGCACTCCAGCGAGCCCGTCCTGCTGTCCACGCTCGCCGACGCGCCGCAGGAGGACCTCACGGTGCACGTGAGCGTGCGCAGCGGCCGGGTCGGCGCGGCGGTGCAGGCCCTGGACGACAAGCTCGGCGGGGACTGGCTGGCGGCGGCCGCGGACCCGGCGGACAGCCTCGTCCTGCCCGGCATCCCCAAGGACGCCACCTCCGTCCGGCTGATCGCCTTCACCCCCGCCGACGCCGACACCGACCTGAAGGTGAGACTGGCCTCGCCGTCCGGGCTGATCACGCCCGCGGGCCACGACACCGTGCACGTCAAGGGCGGGATGACGACCGCCGTCGACCTGGGCGACCTCACCCGCGGGGAGGCCGGCTCGCTGATGCTGACCCAGAGCTCCCCGTCCGTGCCGGTGGTCGCCGCACTGCGGGTGACACGCGGCAAGGGCGGCAAGCAGGAGACGGCGTTCATCCCCGCGACCGGTCCCGTCGCCGCGCGCGCCACGTCCGCCGACAACAGCGAGAAGGGCTCGACGCTCTCCCTGACGGCCCCCACGGCCACCGCCCAGGTCAAGGTCACGGCATCGGCGGGCAGCGAGGGCGGTACGGCGGTGACGAAGACGTACACGATCAAGGCGGGCACGACCCAGGACATCGCCCCACCCGTCCCGTCCGGACTGAAGGGCACCTACGCCCTGACGGTGGAGCACCTCTCCGGCGGCCCGGTGTACGGGGCGCGCACCCTGACCGCCACGGAGGAAGGCATTCCAGGGTTCACGGTCCAGACCCTGCCCGACGACCGGGGGACGGTGTCGGTGCCGCATGCGGACGAGGACGTGTCGGTGCTGCAGGGATCCTGAGTCCCGGTCCCGGGCGGAGGGGCGTGAGCCCTGAGCGGAAGCCTCTGAGCACAGACCCGACCAGGCCCGCGCCTCAGTCCTCCCCGTACCGGGGATCCACCGTCTCCGGTGTCAGGCCGAGCAGCTCGGCCACCTGCTCGACCACGATCTCGTGCACCAGGGCGGCCCGCTCGTCACGCCCCTTGCTGCGGATCTCCACCGGCCGCCGGTAGACGACCACCCGCGCCCGGCGGCCGTCCTGCGCGGGCATCGTGCCCCCGAGCGGCACCGGCTCGTCGCTCCAGGGCTGCCCGGGGCCGTCCAGCCGCGGCACCTCCAGTACGAGGAAGTCGATGTCGGCCAGCTGCGGCCAGCGCCGCTCCAGACGCTCCACGGAGTCCTGCACCAGGTCCGCGAACGCCTCGGCACGGCTCGCGGCGAGCGGCACCTGGGGCGGTGCGATCGGGCCGCGCATGCCCCGGCCGTGGCGATCACGTCGTCGGGGCCCGGGGCCGGCGGAGCGGGGCGGTACACGGTTGTCCATCACTGCTGAAGCGTAGTCCCCGCCGCCTGATCATGCCCGGCCCGGCGCGGCATCCGGACCCATCCCGGAGACCGTGCGGTCCGCGCGATCGCGCGTCACGATCAGGGGTCACGATGACCGGGCACGACGACTGGTCACACGGATCACGACGACTGGTCATACCGGTTACGACTACTGGTCACTTGATACCGATTCCGGCCAAGCCTGGCTCGATTCCGTATCTCTCCGAGACCGCCGATCTCAAGGCGATTGACGGTGTTTGTACCCAGTCGTGACCGGAACAAGGGGCGCCGAAGATCGCTTTCTCGGCCGTCTGTGCAGGTCAGCGAGGCGAGTCGGAAGGGGCGTGTGGGGCGTTTCACAGGACGACACGGTGGGGTGACCTGGTGGAGAGTCGTCGCGGCCCGCTCAAGAGTGCGGTACCGTCCAACGTCGTGAGCCCTGTACGTCGCTGTTCGCGCACCGCTTGCGGCCGTCCCGCCGTAGCGACGCTGACGTACGTCTACGCCGACTCGACCGCGGTCCTCGGCCCGCTCGCCACCTACGCCGAACCCCACTGCTACGACCTGTGCGCCGAGCACTCCGAGCGCCTCACCGCCCCTCGAGGCTGGGAGGTCGTACGACTGCTCGACGGTTCGGCGCCCGCCCGCCCCAGCGGCGACGACCTGGAAGCGCTTGCCAACGCGGTGCGCGAGGCGGCCCGCCCCCAGGAGCGGGCGGCGCAGGCCGGTGGCGGCGGAGCGCGCGGGGCGGACCCGATGGAGGTCGCGCGCCGCGGTCACCTGAGGGTGCTCCGGTCACCGGACAACTGACAAAACCGTTCACCACCGCGTGAGCCGAGGCGCGCCCCCAAGGCGGGCCGGAGGCACCAGGCGGCCGAGGGCCCGGCCCAACGGCTCGCCGGTCCTTCCGAGTTGTCCCACCGTTCCTTGCGAGCCGCCCCGGCAGTACGCCCGCGTTCGTCCGGCAGTACGCCCGCGCCGCCCCTCACGCGTCGGCTCCACCGCCCGGGACGGGTAGTTTGTGGTGACCGATTGGACTCCAGAAGGGTTGGCCGTGGCTGCTGATCTGTCGCAGATCGTGAAGGCGTACGACGTGCGCGGTGTGGTCCCGGACCAGTGGGACGAGTCGCTCGCCGAGCTCTTCGGGGCGGCCTTCGCCCGGGTGACCGGCGCGAACGCCATCGTGACCGGGCACGACATGAGGCCCTCCTCGCCCGGCCTGGCCCGTGCCTTCGCGCGCGGTGCCGCACGGCTCGGCGTCGACGTCACCGAGATCGGGCTGTGCTCGACGGACCAGCTCTACTACGCCTCGGGCGCGCTCGACCTGCCGGGCGCCATGTTCACCGCCTCCCACAACCCGGCGCAGTACAACGGCATCAAGATGTGCCGCGCGGGCGCGGCGCCCGTCGGCCAGGACTCGGGCCTGACCGAGATCCGCGAACTGGTCGAACGGTGGAGCGAGTCGGGCGCCCCGGAACCGGCCGCCCAGGTGGGAACGATCACACAGCGGGACACGTTGGAGGACTACGCGGCCCATCTGCGCTCCCTCGTCGACGTCTCCGCCATCCGCCCCCTGAAGGTCGTCGTCGACGCGGGCAACGGCATGGGCGGTCACACCGTCCCCACGGTCCTGACCGGCCTGCCCGTCGACCTCGTCCCGATGTACTTCGAACTCGACGGCACCTTCCCCAACCACGAGGCGAACCCGCTGGACCCGGCGAACCTCGTCGACCTCCAGAAGCGGGTCCGCGAGGAGGGCGCCGACCTCGGCCTGGCCTTCGACGGCGACGCCGACCGCTGCTTCGTGGTCGACGAGCACGGCGAGCCGGTCTCCCCGTCCGCCATCACCGCGCTGGTCGCCGCCCGCGAACTGGCCCGGCACGGCGGCCAGGGCGTGATCATCCACAACCTCATCACCTCCTGGTCGGTCCCGGAGGTGGTCGGGGAGAACGGCGGCACCCCGGTGCGCACCCGCGTGGGCCACTCCTTCATCAAGGCCGAGATGGCGCGGACGGGCGCGATCTTCGGCGGCGAGCACTCCGCGCACTACTACTTCAAGGACTTCTGGAACGCCGACACGGGCATGCTGGCCGCCCTGCACGTCCTGGCGGCCCTGGGCGGCCAGGACGGCCCCCTGTCGGCGCTGGTGGCCCAGTACGACCGCTACACCGGCTCCGGCGAGATCAACTCCACGGTCGCCGACCAGGCGGCCTGCCTCACCGCGCTCAAGGCCGCCTACGCAGAGCGCGAGGACGTGACCCTGGACGAACTCGACGGGCTGACCGTCACCGCCGCCGACTGGTGGTTCAACGTCCGTCCCTCCAACACCGAACCGCTGCTCCGCCTGAACGCCGAGGCCAAGGACGCGGCCACGATGGCCGAGGTCCGCGACGAGGCCCTGAGGATCATCCGCGGCTGACAGGCGACCGCCGGGGCCGTCCGCCGCCGTACGGCCCCGGCCGACTCCGTCACCGCGCCCCCACCGGCGGTAGTCTGACCAGGCACGTCCGTACAACCGCACACGCCCCCCTACGCCCCGGAGGGAACACCCATGCCGCTCGAAGCCGGCCTCCTGGAGATCCTCGCCTGCCCGGCCTGCCACGCCCCCCTCAAGGAGCAGGACACGGAGCTGATCTGCACCGGCCAGGGCTGCGGCCTGGCCTACCCCGTCCGCGACGGCATCCCCGTCCTGCTCGTCGACGAGGCGCGCCGCCCCGAGTGACGGACGACCCGACGAGCCGCCCCGCGTGACCGACGACATGACCGACTCATCGACGACCGGGCGGCCCGGCGTCCCACCGTCCTGACGTCCCACCATCCCGACGACTCGACGTACCGACGTCCTGACGTCCGACGACTCGACGTCCTGGCGCCCCGGCGCTCGGAGCCCGATCGGAGGCTGCCGCCCATGCTCGACGAATCGCTGCTCGACGACCCGGAGGCACTCGCCCGGGCCGACCATCGCGGCCTGCTCCGCGGTGCCGCCGAGGCCGGCGCCCGGATCCGCACCGCCGCCCGGCACGCCGCCGAGGCCGGCGTGGGCGACCTCAAACCCGACGGCCGCCCCCGCGCCGTGCTGATCGCCGGCCCGGGCGCCGCCGCCACCCACGCCGCCGACCTGCTCGGCACCCTCGCCGGCGGCGGCAGCCCCGTCACCCGGCTGGCCCCCACCGGCGTCGCCTCCGCCTCCGGCGCGCTGCGCTGGGAACTGCCCGGCTGGACCGGCTCCGTCGACCTGCTGCTGATCGCCACCCCCGACGGCACCGAACCCAGCCTGGCCCTGCTCGCCGACCAGGCCTACCGCCGAGGCTGCACGGTCGTCGCCGTCGCCCCGGCCGGCACCCCCCTCGCCGAGGCCGTGGAGGGCGCCCACGGCCTGTTCGTCCCCATGGCGACGGCCCCCTACGACCACGGCGAACCCCTCGCCGGATCCGCCCCCGGAGTCTTCTGGGCGCTGGTCACCCCGCTGCTCGCGCTCCTGGACCGGGTCGGCCTGGTCACCGCCGCGCCCGACGCCCTGCACGCCGCCGCCGACCGGCTCGACCACATCGCCGAGCGCTGCGGGCCCGCCATCGCCGCCTACAGCAACCCGGCCAAGACCCTCGCCGCCGAACTCACCGACGCGCTGCCCCTGATCTGGACCGAGGGCCTCGCCGCCGGTCCCGCCGGCCGCAGGTTCGCCGCCGGGCTCGCCGAACTGTCCGGCATCCCCGCCCTCGTCGCCGAACTGCCCGAAGCGCTCGCCGCGCACAACGCCCTGCTCGCAGGCCCGCTCGCCGCAAGCGCCGACCCCGGCGACTTCTTCCGCGACCGCGTCGAGGAACTGCCCGCGCTGCACGCGCGCGTGGTCCTGCTCCGGGACCGCCCGCTCAGCGAGCTCACCGCCGCGCCCGCCGCCCGGGACCTGGCCCTCAGCCACGAGACGCCGATCAGCGAGCTCGAGTCGGAGCCCGGCGGCGAGATCGAGACCCTCGCGGAACTGATCGCCGTCACGGATTTCGCCGCCGTTTACCTGTCGCTCGCCTCCAGGGCCTGACCTGGGCTCGGGGCTCCCGCGGACGGGCGCCCCGAGCCCCGACAACAACCGCAGAGAGAAACGCATGGATCGCCTCGACAACGCCATCCGCCCCTACGCCTGGGGTTCCACCACCGCCATACCGCACCTGCTCGGCGTCGAACCGAGCGGTGAGCCGCAGGCGGAGATGTGGATGGGCGCCCACCCGGGCGCACCCTCGCGCACCACGCGCGGCACCCTGGTCGAGGTCATCGAGTCGGACCCCAAGCGCGAACTGGGTGCCGAGGCCGTCGCGAAGTTCGGCCCGCACCTGCCCTTCCTGCTCAAGATCCTCGCCGCCGGTGCCCCCCTCTCCCTCCAGGTCCACCCCGACCTCCGGCAGGCCCAGGAGGGCTACGCCGACGAGCAGCGCCGCGGGATCCCCGTCGACGCCCCGCACCGCAACTACAAGGACGCCAACCACAAGCCCGAACTGATCTGCGCACTCACCGAGTTCGACGGCCTGTGCGGCTTCCGCACCCCGGCCGAGGCCGCCGACCTGCTCGCCGCCCTCGACGTGGACTCCCTCAAGCCGTACGTCGACCTGCTGCACGCCCACCCCGAAGAGGCCGCCCTGCGCGAGGTCCTCACCGCGATCCTCACCGCCGACCGCGAGGAGATGACCCACACCGTCGCCGAGGCCGCGGCCGCCTGCGCCCGCCTCGGCGGCGACCACGCCCCCTACGCCGGCATCGCCCACCACTACCCCGGCGACCCGGGAGTGCTGGCCGCGATACTCCTCAACCACGTCCGCCTGCAGCCCGGCGAGGCCCTCTTCCTCGGCGCCGGCATCCCGCACGCCTACCTCAGCGGCCTGGGCGTGGAGATCATGGCCAACTCCGACAACGTCCTGCGCTGCGGCCTGACCCCCAAGCACGTCGACGTCCCCGAACTCCTGCGCGTCGTCCGCTTCGAGGCGGGCGACCCCGGCGTGCTGCGCCCCGAGGCCGCCCCGGACGGCGAGGAGGTCTACGAGACCCCCATCGACGAGTTCCGCCTCTCCCGCTACGTCCTGCCCGAGGGCACCACAGCCCACGACCTCACCCTGCGCACCCCGCAGATCCTGCTCTGCACCGCCGGCTCCGTGCACGTCGGCGAGCACGAGCTGACCGCCGGGCAGTCCGTGTTCGTCCCGGCGGCAGAGAAGACCGAGGTGTCCGGCGCCGGCACCGTCTTCCGGGCCACGGTCGTCGTATGACCCCGCGTGCGGCCCCGCTTGAGGTGACCTGACGTACCGCGGCCGGACCGGGCTGCAACAATGGCCCACCGGCAAAGGACAGGCAAAGGCCGGCACGAGGGCGAAGAGCCGGTACGAGGGCGAAGGGACAACGCGAACACATGAGCGCGTCAGGCGGAACCAGGGCGATCGTGGCGGCACTCGGCGCCAATCTCGCGATCGCGGTATCGAAGTTCGTGGCCTTCGCCTTCAGCGGCTCGTCGTCGATGCTCGCCGAGGGCGTGCACTCGCTCGCCGACTCAGGCAACCAGTTCCTGCTGCTGGTCGGCGGCAAGAAGGCACAGCGGGCCGCGACCCCGCAGCACCCGTTCGGCTACGGCCGCGAGCGCTACATCTACGCCTTCCTCGTCTCCATCGTGCTGTTCTCCGTCGGCGGCATGTTCGCCATCTACGAGGGCTACGAGAAGATCAGCCACCCGCACGAAGTGGAGCACTGGTACTGGCCGGTGGGCGTGCTCCTCTTCGCGATCATCGCCGAGGGCTTCTCCTTCCGCACGGCCATCAAGGAGTCCAACGCGCTGCGGGGCGGGCTGTCCTGGGCGCAGTTCGTCCGCCGCGCCAAGGCACCCGAGCTGCCGGTCGTCCTCCTGGAGGACTTCGGCGCCCTGATCGGTCTCGTCCTCGCCCTCCTCGGCGTCGGACTCGCCCTGCTCACCGGCAACGGCGTCTGGGACGGCATCGGCACCGTCTGCATCGGTGTCCTGCTCGTCCTGATCGCCCTCGTCCTCGCGGCCGAGACCAAGTCGCTGCTGCTCGGTGAGGCCGCCGGCGCCGACGTGGTCCAGCAGATCGAGACCGCCATGGTCGACGGTGACACCGTCACCCGCGTCATCCACATGCGCACGCTCCACCTCGGCCCCGAGGAACTGCTCGTCGCCGCCAAGATCGCCGTCCGGCACGACAACACGGCCACCGAGATCGCCACTGCCATCGACGCCGCCGAGGCCCGTATCCGCGCGGCCGTCCCCATCGCCCGCGTCATCTACCTCGAACCCGACATCTACAGCGAGACCGAAGCGGCCAGGGGCGCGGACCCGGAGGCCACCCCGGGCGGACCGACCCCGCACCCCGCCCCCGGCCACTGAGCGCACGACCGCGAACCGTCACTGGGCCCGCCGATCCTCCGCATCGGCGGGCCCCGTCCGTCTTCCCGGCGTCCCGCGAACGGCTGGATCTGTCCGGAGGCGGACTGGGGTCGCCCGGCTCCGCGGTGTAGCTTGGGACCGAGCCAGACGTCGCTGCTGATGGCGGTCGGGCGGCCCCACGAGGGGCCGGCCGAGGGAGAGAGGGCCTCCGACGGACTGCGCTGCGCGCACGCGGGCATGCCTGTGTCCCCATCGGGCACCCCTGTGTCCGCCGCCGCGCAGATCAGCCGTATCCACCTCGACCCAACCCCGAGGAGCAGCTCGCAATGACGACTGTCGAGAACCGACAGGACTTCAAGGTCGCCGACCTGTCTCTGGCCGAGTTCGGCCGCAAGGAGATCTCTCTGGCCGAGCACGAGATGCCGGGCCTGATGGCGATCCGCAAGGAGTACGCCGAGAAGCAGCCGCTGGCCGGCGCCCGGATCACCGGCTCCCTGCACATGACCGTGCAGACCGCCGTCCTCATCGAGACCCTCGTCGCCCTGGGCGCGCGGGTGCGCTGGGCGTCCTGCAACATCTTCTCCACCCAGGACCACGCGGCCGCCGCCATCGCCGTCGGCCCGGACGGCACCCCGGAGAACCCCAAGGGCATCCCCGTCTTCGCCTGGAAGGGCGAGACGCTGGAGGAGTACTGGTGGTGCACGGAGCAGGCGCTGACCTGGCCGGACAGCCCCACCGGCGGCCCGAACATGATCCTGGACGACGGCGGCGACGCCACCCTCCTCGTCCACAAGGGCGTCGAGTACGAGAAGGACGGCAAGGTCCCCTCGGTCGACACCGCCGAGTCCGAGGAGCACCGGGTCATCCTGCAGCTGCTGACCCGCACGCTGGGTGAGAGCCCGCAGAAGTGGACCCAGCTGGCCTCCGAGATCCGCGGTGTGACGGAGGAGACCACGACCGGCGTCCACCGTCTGTACGAGATGCAGCGCGACGGCACCCTCCTCTTCCCGGCGATCAACGTCAACGACTCGGTGACGAAGTCGAAGTTCGACAACAAGTACGGCTGCCGGCACTCCCTGGTCGACGGCATCAACCGCGCCACCGACGTCCTGATCGGCGGCAAGACCGCCGTCGTCTGCGGCTACGGCGATGTGGGCAAGGGCTGCGCGGAGTCCCTGCGCGGACAGGGCGCCCGCGTGATCATCACCGAGATCGACCCGATCTGCGCGCTCCAGGCGGCGATGGACGGTTACCAGGTCACCACCCTGGACGAGGTCGTCGAGACCGCGGACATCTTCGTCACCACCACCGGCAACAAGGACATCATCCTCGCGTCGGACATGGCGAAGATGAAGCACCAGGCGATCGTCGGCAACATCGGCCACTTCGACAACGAGATCGACATGGCCGGTCTCGCCAAGGTCCCCGGCATCGTCAAGGACGAGGTCAAGCCGCAGGTCCACACCTGGACCTTCCCCGACGGCAAGAAGATCATCGTGCTGTCCGAGGGCCGCCTGCTCAACCTGGGCAACGCCACCGGCCACCCCTCGTTCGTGATGTCCAACTCCTTCGCGGACCAGACCCTGGCCCAGATCGAGCTGTTCACCAAGCCCGACGCCTACCCCACCGGCGTCTACGTCCTGCCCAAGCACCTGGACGAGAAGGTCGCCCGTCTCCACCTCGACGCCCTCGGCGTCAAGCTCACCAAGCTGCGCCCGGAGCAGGCCGCGTACATCGGTGTGGACGTCGACGGCCCGTTCAAGGCGGACCACTACCGCTACTGACCGACCACCGAGCCGCACCCGCGTCTCGGCCAGGTCCTCCGAGGCAGGCCCCCGCACCCCCGTGCCGGGGGCCTGCCCCTTTGCCGGACACACCGGCGACCGGCCGGACCGACCCGTCAAGCCCCAGGAACCCCATGCCCCGCGGTCGCTATTCGCTCCACGATCCGCACGATCACACCCCCCTCGGTGAAGAGCACTTCCAGTGCGCCCCCGGCCCCTCCGGCTGGCGCTACGTCTCCCAGGTCACCACCCCCTCGGGCGATCACCGCGGCTCCGTCGACCTCGCCCTCGACGAACTCGGCCGCCCCCTCCGCCTGGAACTCCACGCGGGCGGCTGGCAGGTGCGCGGCGCCGCCCTCGACGGCGTCACCTGGGTCCGCACCGACCCCACCGGAACCCATGCCACCGAAGGCAATGTGCGCGCCCACGCCTTCACCGGCACGTCCCCCGCGTTCCTCATCGCCACCACCCGCCTCCTCCGCCTCACCCCCTCGGCCTCCGCGACCCGCGTACGCCTCGTCACCTTCACGGAACCGGTCCTCGCCCCCCGCACTGTGGACCAGTCCTGGGCCCTGGTGAAAAGAGAAGCACACGCCACTGACAACGCCCCTCTGACCGTGGACGAATACCAGGTCACAGCCCTGGACACGGGCGAGCGGCACACCGTCCACATCGCCGGCGACGTGGTCCTGGCGGCCCCCGGCATCGAGCTCGAGGACCTTCAGTCACCGCCCTCCGTCTTCACCGCCTGACCTCGGCCGGCTCCTCGGCCGGCGCCGACCGATGGCGAGCCGACCGCCCTACGCGGGAGGCACGAACCCGGTGGCAGGCCTCTCCCCATGGGCCGGCTCGGGCCGCGGCGCGGAAGGGGCCGACGCCTGCGGGGCGGGAAAGGCCGACGCCGATGGTGCGGGGTAGGCGGGCGCCTGCGGTGCGGGAGCGGACAACTGGGGCGTAGGAGCGGACACCTGTGGCGTGGGAAAGGCCTGAGCGTCCGGTCCGCCCGCCGCCGTGCCGTTCCCGAAGGCCCGCCGGGCCTCGCGGACCTGCCGCTCCTGCAGCACCGCCGCCAGATACATGGCCGGGGGAACCCCGGGAGGCACCGGAGCCCCCGTGCGGGCCGAGAGATCGACGGCGAGCCGCTCCGCCATGCCCGAGCCGACCTGCGGATCCAGCTGCCGCATGCGCGTCAGGTACTGCCGGATCGCGAGCCACAGCCCGTCGGGAACCGCCGACAGGTCGAGGGCCGAGAACCGCCCGGCCAGCCAGGGCGGCGGCGGAGGCACGAAGGACGCCTGCCCGGCCGGCACCCGTTCCCGCACCACCAGGGTGCCCGCGAAGACGTCACCCAGCCGACGCCCGCGGCCGGACACCAGGGAGGCTATACAGGCGACGACCCCGAACGTCATCAGAATCTCCACCACACCGATCGCCCCGCGCACCAGCGCGTGCCGGAACCGGATCGGTCCACCGTCGTCCCTGACGACACGCAGCCCGCAGGCCAGCTTCCCGAGCGACCGCCCGTGGCTGAGCGTCTCCACCGCGATCGGCCCGCCGACCAGCACCAGCAGGAAGGTGGCGATCGACAGCGCGATCTGCGCCGCCTCGTCCAGCGACGCCGTGGCGGCGAGCAGACCGATGCTCACCACCACATAGGCCGTCATAGCCACGGCGAGGTCGAGCAGGACGGCCAGTGCCCTGCTGGGCAGCCTCGCAGGACGCATTTCCAGCGCCACCGCCTCGCCCGTCACCAGCTCACTCACGCCCGCCGCCTTCCCTGGCCCGCCTTGGAGACGGCCAGTCTGCCAAGCTGTGGGCAATCGCGCCGCAGTACGACAAGCTGACGCATCCGACGGGCAGTCGAACAACCAGCCGAGGAGCAGGCAGACCCGATGGACCTGGACGTCTTCGTCTCCGCCCACCGAGCCGAGTGGGATCGTCTCGAAGCCCTGCTCCGCCGCCGGCGCCGCCTCACCGGCACGGAGGCCGACGAACTCGTCGCCCTCTACCAACGCGCCGCCACCCACCTCTCCCTGATCCGCTCCAGCGCCCCGGACCCGCAGCTCACCGGCCGGCTCAGCCAGCTCGTGGCACACGCGCGCAGCGCCGTGACGGGAACCCGCCGAGCGTCATGGCGCGACGTCAACCGTTTCCTTCTGGAGGGCTTCCCTGCGGCGGTGTACCGGGCACGCCACTGGTGGGTACCCACGGCCGTCGTCTCCACCGTCGTCGCGGCACTCCTCGGATGGTGGATCGGCACTCATCCGGAGGTGCAGTCCACGATCGCGGCCCCCAGTGAGCTACGGCAGCTCACCCGCCCCGGCGGCGAGTACGAGACGTACTACTCCAGCCACCCAGCGGCGGCCTTCGCCGCCCAGGTGTGGACGAACAACGCCCAGGCCGCCGCCATGTGCCTGGTCCTGGGCGTCTTCCTGGGACTGCCGGTCCTGTGGATCCTCTTCGAGAACATGCTCAACCTCGGCGTCGGCATAGGGCTGATGTCCTCGGCCGGACGGCTCGACACGTTCCTCGGCCTCGTCCTCCCGCACGGCCTGCTCGAACTGACCGCGGTCTTCGTCGCCGCCGGCACGGGCCTTCGCCTGGGCTGGACCCTCATCGACCCGGGCCCGCGCACCCGCCGCACGGCGCTCGCCGAGGAGGGCCGTGCGGCCGTGGGCATGGCGATCGGCCTGGCCCTGGTCCTCCTCGTCTCCGGCGCCATCGAAGGCTTCGTCACCCCCTCGGGCCTGCCCACCTGGGCTCGCATAGGCATCGGGATCGTCGCCGAGCTGTCCTTCCTGACCTACGTCTACGTCCTGGGCGGCCGTGCCGTACGTACCGGCGGAACGGGTGACGTCGTGGCAGACGAGCGAAGCGCCAGCGTGCCGACGGCCGCCTGATGTGCGTGAACGTCCGTTGAACTGCTAGTCTCCTCTTCGCCCCACCGGAGCCGTTGACACGGAGCGGGTGGGGAGGTAGATTCAAACAGTTGCCCGGAGGTGGACCCAGTCCACAGGGCCGCAGTGAACATCTGCCAGCTTCTTGGAAACGTCGATTTCAGAGAAGCCCTCCCGATGAATCGGAAGCGAAGGCCGGTCAGACCGGCGCGAAAGTTCTGATAAAGTCGGGATCGCTGGAAAGGGAAACGCGAAAGCGGGAACCTGGAAAGCGCCGAGGAAATCGGATCGGAAAGATCTGATAGAGTCGGAGACACCGAAGGGAAGCGCCCGGAGGAAAGCCCGAGAGGGTGAGTACGAAGGAAGCGTCCGTTCCTTGAGAACTCAACAGCGTGCCAAAAGTCAACGCCAGATATGTTGATACCCCGTCTCCGGCCAGTCATGGCTGGGGCGAGGTTCCTTTGAAATAACACAGCGAGGACGCTGTGAACCGAGGGGATTATTCCTCTCCTTGGTTCCGCTCTCGTG
>NZ_BNBC01000008.1:222340-226877 GCF_014654675.1 Streptomyces spiralis | reverse complement strand
GCCTGGTTCGGTACGTAGCCAAGTTCCGCCACCGCTTCCCGAATACGCTCGGCGACCGCTTCCCGAACCCTCGGCTCGCCGTTGATCACCCGCGACACCGTGGACTTCGACACACCTGCCCTCCGCGCTACGTCCTCAAGCGTGGGACGTTGCCCGATCAGCCGTTCAGCCAACTTCATCTCCGATGCAGTGCAGTTCACCGTTGCTGTTGGAACGTTAGCCGCCTGCCGGACCTCTTTCAGGGCGCACCCGTAGCCAACACCAACCAACTCGCCTTGGAACACGGTCACTTGTCACTGATGTGGCGTTCAGGCATTCGCGCGCCACGTTCCCACCGAGCGCCGGCTCCCCCTGCCACCTGCTCACGGAAATGTGAAACAGGCACTGACTGTTACCCGGGGTGAGTGACCCTCGTCTGTCAGTGGTCGCTGTCGGTCGGGTCGTCATCCGCCCGGCCGCCGGCTCCGAGGGCGCGGCGCGTGCTCCGGGGCGCCGCAGCCTGGGTTCCGAGCACGCCACGGGCCCGCAGCTCGTCAACGTCGGGGAGGAGAACTCCCGGGAGGGCATCGAGAAGGTCGGCCTGGGCGGCGCGGATGCTGTGCGCGGGAGCCTCGGGGCCGGTGCCAAGGGTGCGGCGGGTGGTCACGCCGATCATCGTACGGGTGCTGTGGCTACATGAACGAGACCCGCACCCAATTGGGAGAAGACTGCGGGTCTCGGCCGGGTCGACGAGTGGCGAGCGGTTGGCGTCAGGTTCTCACCGGCACCCGTGCCTGACGAGACCCGCGACCGTCGGTGCCAGGCCGCGGGTCTCGTCAGGTCAACGACGGGCGAACCGCTGGCGTCACGGCTACAGCTGCGGGACCTTACCGAAGTCGGCGGCCTTGGCGGTCGACTCGGGGCTGCCCGTCATAACCGAGCATCTCGCCGCCGCGGGGGAGGCACTACGCGCAGGAGCTCCCACAATGGCCTTGATCCCGCTGCCCAAACCCGTAGGGGGTGTCGACAAGGTGGAGACGCTGCTGCTGAACGAAGGCCCGGCGAGGCTGAACGGCATCCAATGACGGACTCGCCGAGTCACTTCCTGGGCGTGAGAGGGCGATGGACGAAGGCCGGTGGCAGATTGGGCCACACCACCGGGCTGCCCTCAAGCGCAGGGACCGCGGCAGTGGCCGACCCCGGGAGTCATGGGCGGGTACCGGCCGCAGAAGGGGGCCCGGAGCGCGCCGGGTCCGTCGATGGCTCCACCATGCGCCGGCCTGAGGTGGGAGCCGGGGGCCGGGGTCCTGTCGGAGTGGTCGAGGGGGCGGCGGAGGGTGAGGCGGTGGTGGCCGGGGGGCGGGCGCTGGGGCGAGGGGTGACCGCCGCGGGAGTCGGCTCGCCCAGGGTCGGTGGGACCGCGGGGCTGCTCGCGGGGGGCGGGGCGAGGGGAACCGTCGGGGAGGCGGGGTCCTGATGGGTGGTGCGCAGCAATGGTAGGGCGAGGAGGGCAGCGATCGTGCAGGTCGCGCCGGCTGTGGCGGCAGCGCGCAGGATGCGGCGGCGGGCCGCGCCGCGGCGGATCTCCTCGTACCGGCCGGGGGGTGGGGCGAGGTGCGGGGAGGGCGGCCGCATGATGACGGCGAGGTGGTCGTCGGGGTCAAAGTCCGGACCGTCCTCATTGTATGTGATCAAGGCTTCTCCTCAGGTGGGCACGGAGCAGTTCGCGGGCCGCGTGCAGGTCGGCCTTGACGGTTCCTTCCTTGCGCCCGGTCAGCATGGCCACCTCCCGGATCGGCATGTCGGCGTAGTAGTGCAGGAGGGTCGGTATGCGCAGTCGTTCGGGGAGCGCCTGGACGAGCAGGCGGACCGAGGGGTCGGTCTGCTCGGTGGGTGGGAGGACGGACGCCTCCACAGTGGCGCGCTGCATCGCCTTGCGTTCGCGCTCCAGCTTGCGCCAGTGGTCCCGGACGATGTTGGCGGCCGTGACGTAGAGGAAACCCCGGGGCTCCGACACGGATGTCCAGCGGGCCCAGAGGCGGGTGAACGCCTCGGACGCAACCTCGTGGGCGGTCTCGTCGTCGTCGACCAGGCGGCGGCACCAGCCGGCCAGGCGCGGGTAGAGAACGGCGAACAGCTCTGCTGCCGCCTTCTCTCGGGACCGTTTCAATGCTCTCCATAGGGGGGTGAGGGCACTCGTCGCGCCCCGGGGCGTGTGCAAGGCGCCCGTGGGAAAGACCCCGGACCGACGGCGTACGTTCCATCGGCCCGGGATCGGGGCGAGCGGGCCGGTCAGTGGCTCGCGGTGCTCAGCGCGGCGAAGACGATCAGGTTGTCGAGGTAGCCGTCGCCGCTGCGGGGCCCGCCGCATGTGATGAGCCGCAGCTCGGGCCGGTCGACGTCGCCGTAGACCTCCTTTGTCGGAAAGTCGGCCTTGGCGACGGTCCGTACGGAGGTGACGGTGAACTCGGCCGATCCGCCGTTCTCGAGGCGCACCGTGATCCCGTCGCCCCGGCGCAGCCGGTCGAGGTGGCGGAAGACGCCGTCCCCGTAGGCACCGACCGTGACATGACCGAGGATGACCGACGGACCCATCTGGCCCGGCGTCGGCGAGTACTGGTACCAGCCCGCCCGGTCATGCGCGGTGATCGGAGGCACCTGCACGCTGCCGTCCTGCGCCAGCCCGAGTCTCATGACCGGCGTGTCGACGCCGATCTCGGGAATCCGCAGCCGCGCCGGGACCGAACGGCCCAGTACCTGCGGCCCGTTCGCCGGGCCCGCGGAAGACCGGGCGGACACGTGCGTGCCGCTGGGGCGGGTGGCCGACGCCCCGTCGCCGCCATGGCCGGCGCAGCTCACGAGCAGCGCGGCCAGCGCCGCAGTGACGAACGCGCGCCCGGAAAGACGGATCACGCCCCGGTCGCCTGCCGGCGGCGCACGAGGAAGACCGCCGCGCCGCCCACCGCGAGGGCGCCGGCGGCACCGCCGCCGATCAGCATGCCGTCCGAGCCGGAGCCGTCGGAGCTGGTGGTCACGCCGGTGTCAGGGGCGCCACTGGGGACGACGCCGACCTGGCCGCGCCCCTTGCCCGGCGCGGCGGTGGCCACGGGGGCGGCCGCCCGGCTCGGCTCCCGGGTGGGGGCCGCGCTCGGCTCCGCGCTGGCCGGCACACTCGGCCGGGCAGACGGCTCGGAGGCGGAAGAGGGACGCGTGGTCGGGGCCGCGCTCGCCCCGTCGGCGAACGCGGGCACCGTGCTCGCGAGTACGGCGACGCAGGCGGCTGCCATGGCGCTGAGGACTGTTCGGCGCATAAATCGCTCTCTCTCGTCGGCCTGCCCGGCCGGTGGCCGGGCAGGCTGCGTGATGGATCGAGCGGAGAGACGAGACAGGATCAGCACAGGTTGTAAAGAGCCGGCAAAGTCGCGCAGGGCAGGGACCGTAGGGGCACAGTCAGCCCCCGGGCAGGCGTACGCCGGTTACCGGGATTCTTGCAGAAAGCTCCGGCGTTCGCGCCGGGGATGAATGCATCTCAGGGCTGCTCTGGCGTGGACGTTAGAGCGGACGTGTTTGCTGCTCGATGTACTGGCGGACGGTGGCCAGTGGCGCTCCGCCGCACGATGCGGAGAAGTATGAGGGCGACCACAGGTGCCCGTGCATGATGGCGCGGTTGATCCGGTCGGTGAACTCCTGTCGTATCCGGCGGGCGGAGATGCCCTTGAGGCTGTTGACCAGCTTGGAGACGGCGACCTTGGGCGGGTAGTGCACCAGGAGGTGGACGTGGTCGCGTTCGCCGTTGAACTCCTTCAGCTCCGCCTCGAAGTCCTTGCACACGTTGCGCGTGATCTCTTCGCAGCGTGTCAGCATCTCGTCGTCGAACACCCCGCGCCGGCATTTCGTCACAACGACCGAGTGCACATGCATCGCAGAAATGACGTGCTTGCAAGGTCTGTAGTCGTTCTGCCCGTCCATGAGACCCATATGGGTAGGGTGTTGGGTGTGCAGCTCCGCTACAACTACCGGGCCTACCCGGACGCCACCCAAAGACGTGCGCTGGCGCGTGCGTTCGGGTGTGCCCGCGTGGTGTGGAACGACTGCCTGCGCGACCGGAAGGAAGCGCACGCGGCGGGGCTACCGTATGTGAAGTCGGCCGAGCTGTCCCGGCTTCGCATCACCCAGGCCAAACGCACCGAGGAACGCGCCTGGCTCGCCGAGGTGTCGGCAGTCGTCCTGCAACAGTCCCTGCGGGACCTGGATGCCGCCTACAAGAACTTCTTCGACAGCCTCAAGGGCAAGCGGCCCGGCCGCAGGGTGGGGCCACCCCGGTACAAGTCGAAGAAGGACACCCGGCAGTCGATCCGCTTCAACAGCAACGCCTTCTCCCTGAACGATGACGGCACGGTGTACGTGGCCAAGGTCGGCAACCTCAAGGTCAAGTGGTCGCGCAGGCTTCCGGCCGCACCCACGTCCCTGACCGTCACCAAGGACAGCTCCGGCCGGTATTTCCTCAGCTTCGTCGTGGACACCGAGCCGGACATCCTCCCCGAGGCGGAGACCGACG
>NZ_BNBC01000008.1:0-222330 GCF_014654675.1 Streptomyces spiralis | reverse complement strand
GCCTGGTTCGGTACGTAGCCAAGTTCCGCCACCGCTTCCCGAATACGCTCGGCGACCGCTTCCCGAACCCTCGGCTCACCGTTGATCACCCGCGACACCGTGGACTTCGACACACCTGCCCTCCGCGCCACTGTGTGTCACGTGTGACGGTGATCGTGCGGCCAAGGTCGTGGGCAGTCCGCGCCCGGCTCCGGCTCCACCGATGAGTTCTTGCGAGCTGCCGGGTCAGTACGGACATGACTGCTGAGAACAAGCCGCCGGTCGTCTTCCGCAAGGAGTGGCTGGCCGCGATCGACACCCTGCGCGTGAGGGAAAAGGCGCACACCCGCGAGGGCGATGCGATCGCCGCCGCCCGGCGACGGCTGCCCATGACCGAGGTGGACCCGTCAGCTCCGCTCGTCGGAGGCGACGGCCCCGTCCCCCTGATCGACGTCTTCGAGGGCCGCACCCAACTGTTCGTCTCGTATCACATGTGGCACAACGGCCACACCGCCGCCGACCAGTGCGAGGGCTGCACGTTCTTCACCGGCCAGGTCCGCGAACTGTCCTATCTGCACCAGCGTGACGTCACCTTCGCCGTCTTCTGCCAGGGCCCCTACGACGAGTCCGACCGCTACCGCCGCTTCATGGGCTGGGACATGCCCTGGTACTCCGTACCCGCCGAGTCCCACGAACGGCTCCTCGCCGACCGCCACTTCGGGATGAAAGCGATCTACCTCCGCGATCGGGACCGCGTCTACGAGACGTACTGGACCACCGGACGCGGCGTCGAACCCATGGCGCCGTCCTACGGCATCCTCGACATGACCGTCTACGGACGGCAGGAGACCTGGGAGGACTCCCCGCCAGGCTGGCCGCAGCCGTACGAGACCCTCGGCCAGCAGTTCCGCAAGGACGGACGGCCGACCGCACAATGGGCACGGATCGCCGCCGGCCACGACGACGACCTCCACGGCGGACAGTCCAGCACAGGCGGCTCAGGCTGTTGCTCGTGAACCCGCGCCCGACGGCCGTCGCGGCGGCGTGGTCAGGGCGACCTCGACCTCCGCCTTCGCCAGCAGCGCGCCGACGCAGAGGTGCCCGCTACGACGTTGCTCAGCAACACCGCGGTGGCATCACCCGCGGTGTAGTCCTTGGCCTCGACCAGAGGACCGGTGCCACCGACGTTGTTGATCAGCACGTCGAGGCGATCCTCGGTCGTCCCGACGACCTCGGCGGCGGGATCGATCTACGCATCCGACGTCACATCCGCCGGCGGCTGCTGGGTCGGGTGTCTCGACTGCGCTTCGCTCAGGCGTCGTTGAAGGAACAGAGCGCCCAGTCCGAGTGCCCCCGCGCCGAGCAGGCAGGAGCCGATCAGGATGTCGCAGCGCTCCTCGCGCTGCGCGGCCCACTGCTGCTCGTAGGTCCTCATCGCTTCGCCCGGTCCGGGTTGGCACCGGTCCTCGCGCTGCATCGGCGAGGGGTGCTCCTCGCCGTCCGGCCCCTCGTTGTACCACGGGCACACTACATCGCTGCTGAGCCCGTGGTTCGCCATTCCCCCGACGGCCTGGAACAAGCCCCAGAGCACAAACGCCCACATCACCAGCCGCGCCCGGTTGCGCAGTCTCACATCGCCCCGCCTCCCCGTACGTCGGCCATACCCCGCAACGCCGTTGCAGCACGATTTTCCCAGACCGGTCGGCCGCTTCGGAGCTGTCGCACCGTCGCACACCCCTGTCACCCATCGTCGTCGGGCCGGAGCAACCACGGCCTGGACATGCTTGAGTCCTTCGCCGCGCTTCCTGAGGCAGAACGCCCGTCTCGGTTGTCACGGCGACCAGGAGCTTCGCCGTGCCTTGGGGTGCTTCCACCGGGAGGTCCTGGGCCGGTGACAGCCGCCGGAACCACCAGGCGGCACCCCTTGTCGTCGCGCTCATCAGCCAACTGGGCTGTTTGGGCGCCGAGCCTTCCATCGCCTCGCTGCACCGAGCCCTCGCCGAAGCCGAGGCGACCGGCGCACCGGCCGGGCCGGAGATCATCCGCCCCGCGCCGACCGACCGACGAGGAATGCCGCGCCGGGGTCTGCCGGCGGCCCGACCTGAAACCGGCCATGGGCGGGACCTGCTCGTCATCAAGACCGTCGTGAGTGCCGAGGGAGAACTGGCCTCTCGCTGAGCAGATCGAAGACGCAACGAAGGACGTCGTGGCCCAACTGCCGGCGCACGCCCAGAACGAGCACGGCCTGGTCCACGGATCGCCGGCCCGGCTCGTCCGCGGCTGCCGTCACAGGCTCAGCAGCAGGTCCCGGACCGCGGCGGGCTGGGAGAGGAACGGGTGGTGGCCGGCGTCGAGTTCGACGATGCTGCCGGCACGGCGGGCGAACTCGCGCTGTAGCCGCGGCGGGGTGCCCCGGTCCTGGGCGCAGACGAGGTACGTCGAGGGCACCTGCTGCCATGCGGCCGCCCCGACCGGCTGCCCGGTCACCTGCGCGCTCTGCCGGGCGAGGTGGTCCGCCGCCTGCGCTTGGAGCTCGGGGTCGCAGTCCTGCAGGAACGTGTCCACGAGCAGCTCGGGGCGGACCCCGAAGGTGCCGGCGTCGGGGTCGACGTCGAGGAACGGGGCGGGGCCGCCGTCCCCGAACTCCGACAGGCTCTGCCCGACCTCGGGCAGGTAGCTGGAGACCAGCAGCAGGTGGCGTACCGACCCGATTCCCGCGGCGGCTTCCGCGGTGACGATGCCGCCGTAGCTGTGGGCGACCACGACCGTCGGCTCGTCGCCGGCCTGCAGCACCTGCCGTACCGCGGCAACGTCCTCGGACAGCCCCGGACCGCCGACGCCACCGGGCAGGCCTGCTTCGCCGCAACTCGGCAGGCCCGGCGCCACGCTCGTCACCCCTTGCTCCTGCAGCAGCTCGGCGGTGGGGTGCCACCACCACGACCCGTCCCGCACGCACGCCCCGTGCACGAACACGACCCTCATCGCTACCTCCACGTCTGCCTTGGCCTTTCGATCAACGGTAGACGTAATAGCCGTTACGTGAAAAAGTAGGGCCATGGGCAGACGGCCAGAACCGCACATCAAGGAGAGGCTTCTCGATGCGTGCGCTGATCACGCCCTTGCGCACGGCCTCCCCGACCGGCTCGAGCCGCTGGCCACCGCCACCGGCACCTCAGCCCGGATGCTGATCTATCACTTCGGCACCCGCGACGCCCTGCTGCGGGCCGTCCTCGGGCGCGCGCGGCAACGTCAGCTCGACACATTCGGCGACCTCCTGCGGGTACGACCCGACGAGCCATACACGGCCACCCTGTATCGCGCCTGGACCTCCATCACCGGCCCGGACGGGCAGCCGTACCTGCGGATGTTCGGCCAGCTGCGCGAGAGCGCGGAGCAGCAGTTGTGGCCCGACTTCCGGCGCACCGCGACGACCGACTGGCTCGGCCCGCTCGAGGACGGCCTGCGCAGCATCGGCCGGCCGGATCTCGCAACGCTCGTTCTCGCCGTCTTCCGCGGTCTCCTCATGGACCTCGACGCCACCGGCGACACCACCCGCACCGACCGGGCCTTCCGCGACTTCCTCGACGCAGTCGAGCACCTGCCCAGCGGCTACCGACCAACCGCATACCGCTCCCAGGAGCGCCAGCAGCAGCACGACCAGCACCGACACGACATCGTGCACGTAGGCCCTCTCGTGCAGCCGCGGCCAGACGGCGAGCAATAGTCACGACCTGTGGATCAAGTCCGTGGCGAGCCCCCGGAGCCTCCCCTGAATGGTGGACACGCGACACTGGATCCACTTGATCCGGAGAAAGCGAGACCACCGCCGATGGAATGAAGGACTACTCGGACGAGTTCAAGGCCGATGCTGTGGCCTTGAACGGCAGCCCAGGCCGGGTGCGTCGACGATCCGGGTCGCGACGGTCGGCTCCCCCGCAGGAGGAGCACCGGGCTCGGGTCGGGGAGTGGGGGTGGATGCGGGCCCGGTAGCCGGTTGTGCGTAGCGGTCCGGCCCGTGCCGGGGTGAGGCGGCGGGGGTCGATGCCGAGGAAGGCGCCCTGTCGGCGATGAACGTCGGATGGCGATGCCTCGCCATTGCTTCAGCCGGTTGATGCACCGCTCGACGGTGTTGCGCTGCTTGTAGGCCTCCTGGTCGAAGGCCGGTGGTCTGCCGCCCCGGCTGCCCCGCCGCATCCGATGTGCCACCAGTTCAGTGCTGGGGATCGGTCAGCTGACCGGAACAGCCCCTCCGTGCTCCGCCGAAGACTCCCCTGCCGCACCGGCCTCTCCTACCCTTGCGTCGAGGGGGTGGGCCGTATGCAGTCCGGCGCTGAGGTGTGGGAAGCGGGAGCCGAGTACTACCGGGTGCCTCCCCTGTACGTGGATCGATACAGGCGGATCAAGAAGCACGGGGAGCCGACGACCGCATCCCAAGCCCCGCGCCGCAACAGGCGCGTTCGGGCGACTCTCGATGACGCCCCTGACGGGTCCTACGAGGCCAAGATCGGCCCGGAGTTCGTGTCCGTCCTTCTGGTGACCTACGTAGTGGCTCCCTTTCTCCAAAGTGTCGCAAGTCAGGCCGCTACGGCCGTACATGAAGCCTTCCGCGCCAAACTGAGATCCCTGCTCGCCGACCGGGAACTGCACGGCCGCTGGACACTCGTGGTCCTGCAGACGTCCGACGGCCGGCTGACGGTCGAAATCCCGGGGAACCTCCCAGAAGACGCGCACACTGCCCTGGAGCGGGACCTCGTCAGCCTCATCGAGGGGGCTCGCGGTCGTTCGACCATTCGGATCGTGTGGCACGCCCGCAAGCGCAAATGGAAACGCGTGCGGAGGTAAGCGGAATCGGATTGGAGCCGGAGGGCGAGAACGAACGGCCCACCACGGCGTTCTCAGAGTGCCGCGTGGGAGCGGAACATGGCCGCCGCCCGGCAGTTCCACGCCCGCGAGGGCCGGCTGGCTCCTGATGAGGGAGCGACTGTCGCTGTTACCGGCATAACTGTGACGCCGGAGCGACCCTACCGGGCCCGTGGCGCCTGTGACGAAGATTGATAGACGGTCTCGCAACGTTCAGTAGCCGGGGGTCAGCAGCTTGCGAAGAAGGGCTGTTGCCCCCGATGGCGGACGACAGGTGGCCCCGAAGGGCATCGGCTGGTCCTGCTCATGGGGGCCGGTCGCAGCCCGACCGCCCGTAAGGCTATGCGGCCACGGTCACCGGTCAGAACGGTCAAGGTCGACTCGCCCGCTGATCTGCTCTGTGGCTGGGGTTCGGCGAAACGGCGCATACGCGGGCAGGGTCGAGTCCTGACTATGGTCTGGCTGTGCCGGTGGAGTTTGCGGAGGGACAGGTGACGACCCAGGCCGCCTCGATCATCTGAAAGATCTCGCCCACCGCGGCCTGCGGATCGGTCGCCTCACGGGCCAGTGAATAGGCGTCGATCACGAACCTCGCGATCGCCCTGGCGGCCGTTGGGGTCACTGACAGGTCGGGATCGGCGGCGATGGCCGTTGCCAGCGACTCCGCGTGGCGCAGTCTCATCGACTCTTCGTACTTCCGCAGGGCGGGTGATGCGTCGATCATGCGCCAGATCGGGGCGACGCTGTCCGCCGTGCAGTGTCGCACCAAGGCCTGGATCTCGTGGCGCAGCGCGGGGATGAGCGGCTCGTGCGGCGCCCGGTCGGTGACCGCCCGCGTGAGGCGCTGCTCGAAGTCTTCGTCCTGTTCGAAGACCAGGGCCTCTTTCGAGGCGAAGTGGGAGAAGAGCGTGGTGACGGCCACGTCGGCCTCGGCGGCCACGTCACGGATGCCCACCGCGTCGTACCCCTGCTCCAGGAAGAGCCGCAGGGCGGCGTCGGCGATCTTCTGGCGGGTCGCGGCCTTCTTGCGCTCACGGCGTCCGGTCGGCACGGTCATGCCCTCACGCTATCAGGTGCAAATCCATAACGGGTTCAAAACCCTAACGGTTAGTGTTACGGTCGCCGCATGAAGAAGGTGAGCTTCGCCGAGTTCGGCGGTCCGGACGTTCTGCAACTCATAGATGCCGAGGATCCCCACGCGGGCCCCGGCCAGATACGCATCGCCGTACGGGCGGCAGGAGTGAACCCCGTCGACTGGAGGCTCCGTGAAGGCCAGGTCCTGGGGGCCCATCCGATCGAGTTGCCCGCCGGAGTCGGGCTGGACGCCGCCGGGGTGGTGGACGAGGTCGGTGAAGGCGTCGAAGGAGTCGAGGTCGGCGACCGCGTGTTCGGCGAAGGCACGAGCACATATGCCGAGTTCGCCGTGCTGTCGGCCTGGGCCCGCATGCCCGAGGGCCTGACGTTCGAAGAGGCGGCCGGCTACCCCTCCGTGGTGGAGACCGCGCTGCGCATCATCCGCGAGGTCGGTGTGCGGCCCGGGCAGACGCTGCTGGTCAGCGGCGCGTCCGGGGGAGTCGGATCGGCGGTGCTGCAGATCGCCCGCGACCGCGGCATCACGGCGATCGGGACCGCTGGGGCAGCGAACCAGGACTATCTGCGCAGCCTGGGCGCCCTCGCCACGACATACGGCGAGGGCTGGGTCGAGCGGGTGCGGCAGCTCGGCCATGTCGACACAGCCCTCGACCTGGCCGGCTCGGGCGTGATCCGCGAGCTCGTCGAACTGACCGGGGACCCGCAGAAGGTGGTCTCCATCGCCGATCTCGGCGCGCCGGAGCTCGGTGTCCGATTCTCCGGCGTGGCCGGGAGCATGCCGGAAGCGCTCGCCGAAGCCGTCCGCCTCATCTCGCGGGGAAAGCTCCACATCCCGGTCGAGAAGTCGTACACGCTCGCCGAGGCCGCGGCGGCGCACATCGACAGCCAGGCCGGTCACACACGCGGGCGGCGGGTCCTGGTTATCTGAGAACCAGCGGGGCGTCGTCCTCAAGCAGAAATTGAGGACGACGCCGGCCAGGATCCCGCTACTTGATCGGAAGACAGCGGGCCCAAGTCGCAGCGGGGCCAACAACCGATCGGAAGGGCCAACCAGCCCTGCGGACATGTGAGCCCACCCTGAGGCATCGGCGCGGGGGTTTCCTGTCGACCGCCGGGCAGGCCGTGCACCTGCACCACCGAGCAGGAAGCGATGTCGATGAGCGCGAGGGTCGCCTTCGGCACACCTGCAGCACCACATGACTGAACGGACGGAAAGGCCGCCACCTGCGATCGGGAATCGAGCTCTCGGTGATCGGTTGCAGGTGACGGCGGTTTCCCGAACGTTCAGAGACTCAGGACAATGGCGGCAGCGATTCCGCCGAGGCCCAGGGCCAAGGCGCCCTCGACCCACCCGCCGGCACCCCAGCGGAAGAACCGGTCAAGGGCGAGCCGCCCGGGACCGATGGTGGCAATGGACAAGGCGACGACGGCGATGCCGACGCTGTACTCCACACCGCCGTCGGTCTCCCACAGGCCGTTGGCACCCGTCACGGTGGCCATCGCATTGATCATGACGCCGATCAGCGCGGCGGCCGCGAGCGGGGTGAGCAGCCCCACGGCCAGACCGAGGCCGCCGAGGAATTCGGACAGGCCGCAGATCACGGCAAAGAGCTTCCCCGGGCGGTACCCGAGGGCGGCGAATCCCATGCCGGTCGCCGTCAGACCCTTTCCGCCGAAAATCCCGAACAGTTTCTGAGCGCCGTGCCCTGCCATCAGCAGTCCGAATGTCAGCCGGAGCAGCAGGAGCCCCCAGTCGGAGGGTGATGACCTCAGCGTGGCGGTGTGTCGCTCTGTCCTTTCCGTAGGGGGAGAAGCCGGGTTCATGTAACTCTTCGCTGTGTAACTTTTCGCAGCCATGGGATGCTCCGATGAGCACGTGCATGGGGTACTCCCCCGGCTCGGATCACGCGCCGAGCCACTGATCGAAGGTGAGCACCTGCTCCATCGCGGAAGGGTGCTTCCAGGCCCCGCCGTCTCCCCCCGGGCCGGCTCACCGCCCGCAGGCGGTTCCGGATTCCGAGGCGTCCTGGCCCACGCCGTCCGCGCGGAGCTCGACGCAGCACGCGTCGGGTCGCGGGGCGAGCACCGCTGTGTTCTTGTCACTCCCCAGGCCGTGCAGATATCCGGCCAGGAAAGCCTGGTTGACGGCGCAGACCAATTCCGGGGCCTTGGCCGCCAGGGGGTGGAAGGGGCAGTTGCGCAGCCGCAGCAAGGTGGGGGCGGCGCGCTCCGGCTCGTATCCGAACTTCTCCAGCATGTCGGCAGCCAGACTCAGCCCTCGCTCGGCGCCGAGCCGCCCGGGGCGTACCCGTTCCCGCTCCGCGCCGCCGAGGGACTCCCCGCGCCGATACGCCACACGAAGCGCGGCGTCGCGGGCCGATTCGTCCCCGGCTTCGGTCATGACGGCTTCAGTGAGGACGTCGGCGAGCATGCCGTAGCGGCGCTCGGGGATGGTGACCGCGATGGCCTCGGCCACCGGCTCGTACATCTTCGGTCTGCGGCCGACCTTCCGGATGCCTGTGGATGATCCGTAGTGGGCTTGGAGCAGGCCGACCGCTACCAGCTTGTCCAGGTGGAAGGCCGCCAGCTTGCGGGAGATGCCGAGGTCGTCGGCCACCTCCTCGCGCGTGACCGGACGCCGCTCCTGCCGGATGAACTCGAACATGCGGCGGCGCAGATCGTCGCCGAGGGCGGCGAGAGTGGTCAACGAACCGTGGTCCAATCCCACGACACGATCGTATCGCTAATAAAAATGGTCGAAACCCCTGAATGCCTATTTCTTGGAGAAAATACTCGAGCTGGCCAGTCGCCGGTGGACCACCGCCTGACCCTGCTCATCCGAGCCGGGCAGCAGCGCCGGCGTGGCGCCCATGCCGGATCGAGGGTGGCCGAGCAGAGTGCCACCGGTCACACCGGTGACTCGGCACGGAGTGTATTGTGGGCGCCTGCGAAGGGGAGTAGCCCCGAGATACCGGTCGTCGACACACTGGAGCCCAGCGCCGGGTTCCCGGTGACCGGGCCCGCGCCGATCGTGTGCGGGTGGGCGAGACCTTCGGCCCTTTATCGACGACGTATGTCGTGTCGGCGGGGTCGAAGCTGCCGCCGTCCCCTTTTCGCGCGGTCGTCTCGAAGCCCCGCCGGTGCGGGAAGGCTGAACGAGACCTGTGATCCATTTCTTGTTGCTGATCGTCTGCGCGGTCGCGATCTACCTCTCCTGCGAGTGGTTCGTCAACGCCGTGGAGTGGCTGGGCGAGCGCCTGAACGTGGGGAAGATGGCGGTCGGCACGATCCTGGCCGCCTTCGGCACCGCCCTGCCCGAGTCCGTGGTCACCCTCGTCGCGGTCACCACCGGCGGCACCGAGGAAGCCAAGAACATCGGAGTGGGCGCCGCGATGGGCGGACCGCTGGCCCTGGCCACCGTCGCCTACGGCGTCACCGGCGCGATGCTGCTCCTCAAGCGCCGCAAGGAGCATGTGCGGGTGCCGGCCCTCGCCGGCATGCCCTCCAGCGTCCCGGACGAGGACGTGGACACTCTCGCCCTGGGCAGTGAGAAGGACATGAAGCGGCTGGCCAAGGACCAGAAGTGGTTCTTGCCGATCTTCGTTGTGAAGGTGGCGCTCGGCCTGGTCGCGTTCGCTTTCAAGCCCGTCCTCGGTCTGCTCTTCTTCGCCGCGTACGCGGTCTACTTCTGGCGGGAGATCCGCGGCGGCCAGGACGAGGACGGTGAGGAGGTGGAGCTGGAGCCGCTGAAGTTCCAGCCCAAGGCCGCGTCCCCGGCCACCTGGGCCGTCATCGCCCAGACGCTGCTCACCCTGGTGGTGATCTTCTTCGCGTCGCAGCTGTTCGTGAAGCAGCTGGATGCCATCGGCCCGATGATCGGCCTGTCCGCCTCGGTGACCGCCCTGCTGCTGTCCCCGATCGCCACCGAACTCCCCGAGATCATGAACGCGGTGATCTGGGTCCGCCAGGGCAAGACTCAACTGGCCCTGGCGAACATCTCCGGCGCGATGATGATCCAGGCCACCGTCCCCTCAGGCCTGGGTCTTCTCTTCACGAAGTGGCACTTCGACGGCGCCCTGCTGTGGTCCGGACTGATCACCATGGCGGCGATCGTCTACCTGCTGTTGACCATGCGCGCGCACAAGCTCACCCCCGCACGCCTGGCCGTCGCGGCCGGCTTCTACGTCCTCTTCGCCCTCGGTCTGATCCCCATCCTCAGCTGACCGGGCATGCCCGTGCCGCCGCCCGGCCCCGGCGGCGGCACGGACCACGCTGCCGCCTGCGAACGCCTGTGGGCGGCAGCCGGGCCACTCCCATGGAACGACACAGCACTCGGCGCGAGCGAAGGAGCACCCCCGGCTATGGCAGGACACGCACGCAGAACCGCCCGTCGGGAGACCCCGGCCGGACCACGCCGGCGCAGGCGTCCCAAGCGGCGGACCGGTCGTTGGGTGGCGCTCGCCGCCTCGGTCCTCGTCCTGGCCACGGCTGCCGTCGGCGGCTGGGCGTACACGCATCTCAACGGCAACATCAAGGGCGCCGACGTCAGCAACGCACTGGGCGACAACCGCCCCAAGGCCGCCGCCGGCGGCCAGAACATCCTGGTCATCGGCTCCGACAGCCGCAAAGGCCTGGGGGATGCCTACGGCAAGAACCTGACCACGATGCAGTCCGACACCCTGATGCTGCTGCACACCGGCGGCAACGGGAAATGGGCCACCGTCGTCTCCTTCCCGCGCGACTCCTGGGTGCAGATCCCCGCCTGCGACCGCGGGAACGGCACGACGTTCGCGGCCCACCACTTCAAGATCAACGAGGCGTTCGCCATCGGCGGCACCACGGGAGACACCGCCAAGGCCGCCGCCTGCACCATCAAGACCGTCGAGGCCAACACCCAGGTGCGCATCGACCACTTCCTGATCGTCGACTTCCGCGGATTCACCGGCATGGTCGACGCCCTCGGCGGCGTCCAGGTCTGCCCCCAGCAGGCCATACACGACAAGAAGGCCCACCTCGACCTCAAGGCCGGCTGCCAGATCGTCAAGGACGACAAGGCCCTCGGCTACGTCCGCGCCCGCTACAGCATCGGCGACGGCTCCGACATCGGACGCATCGGACGCCAGCAGGAATTCATGCAGTCCCTCGCCGACCGCGCCAAGTCGAAGCTCTACGACCCCACCGCCCTCTACGGCTTCCTGAACTCCGCCACCAAGTCGCTGACCACGGACCCGGACCTGGCCGGCATCAAGCAGCTCTACGGCCTGGCCTCCAGCGTGAAGGGCATAGCCACCGACCGGATCTCCTTCCTGACCGTCCCCAACTACCCGCGCGAGCGCGACGTGCCCACCGACAAGGCCAACGTCACCTGGCAGCAGCCCGCCGCCCGGCAACTGTTCAGCGCCCTGAACCACGACCATGAGACGACCAAGGTCGACCTGAAGAAGGCAACCGCCCACCTGCCCGTCCCGGCGAGCACCGTGCACGTCACCGTCCTCAACGGCACCGGGACCACGGGCGCGGCGCTGAAGGTCGCCGACCAGCTGCGCGCCCTCGGTTTCCAGATCACGGCCACCGGCAACGCTCCCAGCTCCGTTGACAACACGACGCTCTCCTACGCCCCGGGCCGGTCGGAGCAGGCCCAGGCACTCGCCGGCCACCTGCCCGGCCTGACACCCACCCCGTCCACACAGGCGGCCACCACCGTGACCTTGACGATCGGCCCCGACATGCCGGCCATCACCGGCTGAACCACCGCACCCGCACGCCAGGAGTACTGACCAGATGACCGGCGAGTACCACCGACCGCAGCCGGACGCTCACCACAGCAGCACCAGGGCCTTGACCGGCACGGTCAAAGCCCAGCCCAACGTCACGGTGCGCTCCGCCGCCAACACCGGCTCCGCGGCGCTGGGCACCGCAGCCACCGGGCAGCGCTACACGGTCTCCTGCTACGCCACCGGGGCCACCGTCTCCGGCTGGGGCGGCACCAAGTCCTACTGGGACCAGAACAGCTGCAACGGAGGGACCGGCTACATCGCGGACGTGTGGCTGGACACCGGTGGCGACGTCACCCCCCAGGCGCCCGCCTGCGGCGGCCAGTCCGGCGGCGGCACTCCTTACCCCAACACGCTGGCCCGCTGCACCGACTGGCCGATGAACAAGTACCTGCAGGTGCCCTGAACCCGCCAGGCCAACACCGGCAGCTGGGTGGCCTACCAGCAGGGCGGCTACTTCGGGCAGGGCTACCACGTCGGCTGCCACGCGCCCGGGTCGATGAACCAGCAGTACGCCCTGGACTTCACCCTCAACCAAGGTGATGCGGTGCTGGCCCCCGACGGCGCCGACCGCGTCGTCTACGCCGGCCCCGCCACCGACGGCTGGTCCACGTGCGGCAACACCGACGTCGTGGACCACGGCGGCGGCTGGTGGAGCGTGGTCTGCCGCCTCAGCCACGTCGATGTGACAACCGGAGCCCGCATCGGCAACAACACCGTCATCGGCAAGGTCGGCGGCACCGGCGGCTTCGAACCCCACCTGCACTTCTCGCTCATGCACAACGCCCAGATCGACATGGCCCACGGCGGGGTCTACGGCGGGCAGAGCGCCAAGCCACACCACATGTCCCACCTCGGCGACGGCGGCGGCTACTACGAGAACTTCACCCACGGCATGCGCATGAGCTACTGACCGGCGCCACCACAGCATGCCAAGCCCTCAAAGCCCCGCCTCACGGGAGTCCTGTTCCTGGTGATCTCCGCTCTCGCCCACACCCCCAACGCGGCAACCACCTGAAAGGGCGGTTCACGAGTGCAGGTCTGTACAGATGGCGACGCAGCTCCATCGCCGCCGGGCGTCTCAGGCAACACGCGTTCGAGTTCATCAGCCCAAGCCACCTGTGAGAGATGCCGCTGCCGTGCATATGCATTCGCGGTGATTCAGTGAAGGAATAAATGAGGAGCGCGTTCGAATTCACGAACACTCCATCTTCTTCACGGAATGTCTTGTGCGGATTGGGGTGGAGAGGCCCGTTCTCACAGTCGGGTAGAGGCCGAATATGAGGCAATGAAACGGGCGATTAACTGACGCGTATTGGTCGGGAGACCTCGTAACGCTCCACTCCTGGGCACTGCCTTTCACACACAGCGTCAGGAGGGGGCATGTCCTTGTTCGCCAGGGCGTCCTGGCCGGGAGACCATCGCGACGAGATCGTGGCCGGTGCCCTGGTCGCCGCGGTGATCGTCGTGCTCGGATACGCGTCCGGCATTGGCGCACCCGCACCCACGACCTTCAACACAGCCGCACCGCCGGCAGCCCCGCCTCCATCGGCCTCGGCCGGCCCGTCGCAGGGGATGGCGCCCGGGGACGCCGGCAATCCTGGCGGTGATATGGCCGCGGGTTCATCTGGGAATTCCTGGACCGGAGGCGGCGGCGCCGGAATTCCTGTCGCAAGCGACACGTCGTCCGCCGACGGGGGCAGCGGCCAGGAGGCAGGCAACGGAGACGAAGGTCAGATACCGATGCCCGGGCCCTCCGCTTCGGCATCGGATTCCCCCTCACCGCAGCCTTCTTCCACCCCCTCTCCAACGCCGTCGAACGGCTGCCAGAAGGGCGAGGTACACGTGGTGCAGCCGCTGCTGAGCGGCGCGCTCACGTCCGTGACCGGCTTGCTGGACGGCCTGCTTGGGCCGGACGCTCCCGAAGTCACGGCCTCCCCGACGCCGTCTCCCTCCTCGTCGCCGTCAGGCGCAGACCTCTGGTCGCTGTGCGTCGGCGTTGCACCGTCACCCTCGGTATTGCCGGAGGTGCTGCCGTGAGACTTCGTGCTGTGCGCCTATGGGCCACCGCCCCGGCCGCTGTTGTGGCTCTGCTGCTGTTCGCTCCAGCCGCCTCGGCTCACACCGAACTGGAGTCGTCCTCACCCAAGGACGGCACCCGGATCACCCACACGCCCGCCACGGTACGGCTGACCTTCAGCGAACCTGTCGACCTGCCGGAGGTCCGTGTCACCGCAGGTGGCGGGCAGCAGCTCCCTCTGTCTCGTCCGGACCACGGCGATCGTCGGGGAAATGTTGTCGAGGTCTCCGTTCCGAGGATGGTCGGTCAGGACCGGCTCGCCCTGGTTTGGCGGGTGCGGGACATGGAGGACGGCCATCCGACCTCCGGAACGCTCTCCTTTGCCCTCACCGCGAAGACGAAGGACGCCTCCGCCTCCGATGCCGCCGCCGTACCCACGCCTTCTGACAGCGTGCGCACGGTTTGGGCGGCTGCGCGCTGGGCCGGATACCTCGCCCTCGCCCTGTACGTCGGTGGCCTCGTCTTCCTCGCACTTCTCTGGCCGCAGGGCACCCAGGACCGCCGTACCCGCCGCATCCTCACGCTTGCCTGGGCAGGTGGGCTCGCGGCAAGCCTGGTCACACCGGGACTGCAGGGCGCGTACGGGGCCATGGGCGCCCTCGGCGACGCGTTCCACCTGGCCACGTACCGGGACCTGCTGGGCACGGAGGTCGGCATCGTGTCCGCCTGCCGGGTGCTGATGTGGGTGCTTGCCGCGGTCGTGCTCGCCGCGCTGCTCCAGGGAAGTGAACGGGCCGCGCGCTCGCCGGGCTGGCGGGTCGGCGCCCTCGCCGTCACGCTCGGGCTGCTTCGTACGACGGGCATGGCCGGCCACAACGCCGAAGGCACGCATCCCGGTTGGGGCGCCGTGGCCGACCTGGTACACCTGCTCGGTGTGTCCGTGTGGCTGGGCGGTCTGACCCTGCTGCTCCTCGGGGTACTGCCCAGGCGCCGCCCGGAAGAGCTGTCGGCCGCCGTGTCCGGCTACTCCGCCCTCGCCGGTGTCTCCGTCGGGGCGATCGCGGTGGCCGGCGCGGTGCTGGCCTGGCAGGTCGTCGGCTCGTTCGGGGCCCTGTTCCACACCGGGTACGGCCGTCTGCTGCTGCTCAAACTCGCCATCCTGGCCGCGGTGTTGCTCATCGCCCAGGGCAGCCGGAGCTGGGTGCGCACCCGGCTCGACATCGCGGTCCTGCTGCGCGGCAACCGCGCCACCGTACGGCCCTTCATCTACTCGGTCGCAGCCGAGACGGGGCTCGTCCTCGTCGTCCTCGCCGCGACGAGCCTGCTGGTCACGTCCGCTCCCGGCCGCTGACCGGTCCCGCCTACCCCCTCTCATCTGACAAGGAGAGACACACGATCATGCGCACCGACGACACCACCGCGCCCCCGCCGCGCCACCGCCGCTCCCAGGCCGGCAACCGGGTACTGCTGGCCACCGGCGTGGGCGCCGGCATCACGGCCGCCGCCTGTCTGGGCCTCCTCCAGGCATCCAGCGGCGCCGCCGCTCCGGCCACCGCCGCCCCGGCAGCCGAGGCCCACTCCATTGCCCAACCGGCCGCGGCGCAGGCCAAGGCGGCCGATCACACCATCAAAATCACGAACTACAAGTTCGCCCAGCAAGCCCTGACCATCAAGGTCGGCCAGACCGTGAAGTGGGTCAACGAGGACTCCGCTCCGCACACGGTCACCACCACCAGTGGCCCGGCGAAGTTCGACTCCGGCACCCTGAACAAGGGCGACAGTTGGTCGTACACCTTCACCAAGCCCGGCACGTACAAGTACTACTGCGCCGTCCACCCCGACATGACCGCCTCCATCACCGTCGTCGCCGACAGCGGCGGCGGTACGGGCGGCTCGACCGGCGGTTCCGGTGGTTCGACCGGCGGCTCCACGGGCGGCTCGACCGGAGGCTCCACGGGCGGCTCGACCGGAGGCTCCACCGGTGGGTCTACGGGCGGCTCCACTGGCGGCTCGACCGGAGGCAGCACGGGCGGATCGAGCTCTGGCGGCGGCTCGACCGGCGGCAGCAGCGGCTCGGGCGGTACGAGCGGAGGCAGCGGTGACGGCGGCAGCGAGCAGTGCGTCAGCATCCAGCAGGTTCTGCTGCCGATCCTCCAGCACATCGACAAGGCCCACCTGGAGGAGTCCCCGGGCCAGCAGGTCCAGGACGCGCTCAGCCTCGACAGCTACATCAAGATGCACACCGTCTGGGTGGAGTCCATCCTCACCCCGGCCGTGAACGGCGCCGGCTCCGTCGGCGACTCCACCCTCACGGTGCTTCTCCAGCACGTCAACTCCGCGCACCTGGAGGAGTCCCTTGGCCAGCAGGTCTCGGACATCCTCAACCCCGACGCCTACGTGAAGATGCACACCGTCTGGGCCGAGCACATGCTCGCCCCCACCGAGGACTACCTCACCAACTCCTGCTGACACCGGCGCGATGAAACGTGGCGGGCCGGCCGAGTCGCAGTCGGCCGGCCCGCCACCACCGCCATTGTCCCCGATCCGGCAGGCGCCCGCCACGAGCCCGAGGTACCGCCATGACCACCGAACGCCCGCCCACACAACCGCTGCCGGTGCACGCGTCGTCCGCCGCGGCACCGCCTGAGCAGCCAGACCGTGACTGGCTCCCCCGCCCCGGCGCGTACGCAGCCGCCGCCGACCACTGCATCACCGAACTCACCTACCGCATCGGCCCGCTGGTCACCCTGCGCCGACGCGCCGACGTCGAGGAAGTGGGGCTGACCGTCGCCCCCGACCCCGCCCACTGTCTCCTGAGCCTCGCGCTCGGCGGCGATGCGCTCGGCGGCGAGCTGCTCACCTTTGTCAGTACGGCGATCGAACCGGTGGCGGGCGGGACGCGGCTGCGCGTGCCCGGGTCCCTCGGCACCGGCGACGCCTCGCTCGAACCACTTCCCGCCACGCTGCTGCTGCGCGTCGTCGAGCGTACCGGCGCCGGCCTGCTCGTCGTCGGCACCGCGCGTGTCCCCTACGGTCCGCTGCACCGCACGACCGGTTTCGCCCTGTCCCGGACACGCCCCGCACGCCACCTCGGCCTGCTCGTCGCCGCGGAGTTCACATGCACCTCCTGACCATCCGCTTCCGGCCCGGCCACGCCGTACACCTGCTGCTGGCAGCCCTGCTCCTGGCCAGCACCTTCACCTTCCTCGCCCCCCGCCCCGCGCACGCTGCCACCTCGTACCGCGTCGTGATGTCCGGCTACGCCTTCAGCCCGCGCAGCCTGACCATCACAGCAGGAGACACCGTCACCTGGGTCAACCAGGACCAGGCCCCCCACAACGTAAAGACCACCTCCGGTCCGGAGTCGATCCACTCCCCGCTGCTGAGCAAGGGCGGCTCCTGGAGCCACACCTTCACCACGCCCGGCAGCTACGGCTACGTCTGCACCGTGCACCCGGGTATGTCCGCGCAGCTCGTCGTCAAGGCCGCCGCCGCACCCGCTCCCACCACGCACCCGACCACCCAGCAGCACGCCGGTTCCACCCCCTCAGCCGCACAGCCCGCCCGGTCCGCTCCCGCGGTTGGGTCCACCACGCACCCCGGCCACAGCGCGTCAGCCGCCGCGCCCGCGCCGGGCAGTCCATCTGCCTCAGCCACAGCGGCAGCCGCCGCGGCAGCACCCACCCAGCAGGCGGCCGCACCGGCCGACAGCACCACGTCCGCGGCCCGCCCGCTCGACCCGCTGCTCCTCCTCGCCGGGGTCGTCGCCGGGGTCGCCGTCCTCTGCCTGCTCCTGGTCGGTTCCCGCTCGGCCGCCGCCGGCGCACGCCGCGACACCGCCTCGCCGAGCTGACGTACCAGTGGCCGCTCACTCTCTGCGTGCAGGCAGCATCAGTGACGACCGTCCACAGCGACATCCGGTGGTCGCGGGCGGTGATCGACTCCTCCCACGTGCGGGCGGCCGGGCGGGGCCCAAAAGCGGACCCAGCCCGGTCGACCACGCGACTTCACCGCAGACGGACCGAACCGCTGCGACCGAACAAGCGAACCTGAAACCACGTCAACCCGCTCTGACCAGCTAATCGGCCACTCCCGCACTGCGGGGGAACTCAGCGTGAAGAAGGCCGCGCGGCATGCGACGGGGGGGGCGGCTCCTAGCGGCGGCGCGTCGAGAGCCGGTACTCACCGGTCGGCCCCTGCCCGTGCATGGGTGTGGCCGGCAGCCGGCCGGGCGGCGGCTCGTTGCGGTGACGGCGCAGGATCTGCCCCAGCGCACAGCCGCGGGCAGGGCAGGGGCGATGGGCCATGCTGCACAGCATGGCGGGCGGTCAGCCCTCGCCCGGCCACGTCGTCAACACGCTGCCCTGCTCCTCATCGGTGAGAGTGATGCGGGCGCCGGGCATGCTGCCGTACTCCCCCACCCACGACGTGAACTTGCGACGGGCGGTCTCCTCCCCCGCATCACCAGGCGGCCGGTCACGGTCAGGTGGAACCGGTGCACCTCACCCACGGCAGCCGCCCCTGTCGTCGATCACCACGGTCAGCTGCACCCCGGCTTCGGCAGCGGCCGCACGCAGGTCGGCGACGATCCCGTCGACCGTGCCCGGCACCCGGGACGGCTCCAGGTCGACGGCGGCCAGGAAGCACAGTCCCGGCAGCGGTCCAGCCACCGGCGGCCGTAACCGGGAACGTCGACGATGCCCGTCACGCGGGCCGGTTCACCACAGCCCGCACACGGGCACGGGTTCCGGCCGATACGGGCCGCCGCCTCCCGGTGGACCTGCCGGCCCGGCGCCTGGGTCAGCTCGGTGGGGCCCACGCCGAGGCGGTGCAGCACGTCGTCGATCGTCATGCCTGCTCCTCCTTTCCGGCTGACCTGTCTCATCGAAGGTCGAGCGTTCTCACCGAACCTTGAGCGGCCCGCGACAGGGACCGGACTCAGAGTTCAGGCTGTCTCTCCTTCGGTATGAGCCCCCCTGATTCGAGGTCTCTACTTGCCGAGGGGCTCCTTTCCGGAGGCCTTCTTGTCAACGGTCGCCGTCACACCTCATGCGGATCTCCCGCTCACCTCCACGCGCTCCCAGCCCGTTCCTCCCGCGGGGAGCGGGATCCTGCCGGCGCGCCACCAGTGGCGTGACGCCAGTGCGGCCAGACCGGCGCCGACGGTGTTGAGCAGTACGTCGTCCACGGACGACACCCGGTCCAGTTGCAGGACGTACTGCGCTGTCTCGACCAGGATCGAGCAGCCCGCCCCGAGTGCGAGAACCCGCCGTACCGATGCCAGCGCCGCGAACCGCAGCGGGCCGAGGAACCCCAGCGCCGCGAACACCAGCAGGTTGCCGACGATCTGGCCCGCGTCCATCGTGAGCAGGTCCCGCAGCGGCACCAGGTTCACGACCGCCCCGTCCTCGTCGCCCGGCAGCAGGATCAACCAGACCGGCGGCACTGTCCCGTAGACGATGCCGACCTCGGCGAGCGACATGCGCCACGCTCTCGCCGCCCTGGCACCGGTGAGCCTCCGCCAGCGGGCCAGAGCCCACGCCGCCAGCGCTGCCAACGGCAACGCGGCCACCGTGAGGAGCACCACCCCGGTGAACGTACCGACCCAGCCGTGCCACCCTTCGAGTCGCACCCTGCCACCCCTCTGCTTCCATCCGGTTTCATGGGCAGTCTCACCGACGGCACGTATCGGCAGCGTATTGATCGGCGTTTGATCCCGTGACGAACAAGATCATCGCGACGCCGAACCCTGAACTCAGCGCCGCTCAAGCTTCGGTGGAGAACGCTCAACTTTCGATGAGACAGGACACCGGTGTCCTGTGCCGTCGAACTTCGAGTGAGTGTCGTCGAACTTTGAGCGGTAGTTGTGAGCGACACCGCCCTTCTCTCAGGACAGCACGCGATAGGTCACGTGTGTGACCGAGTCCGCTGCTCTCGACTCCACCTGCTCAAGATTCAGTGACGGCACGCCGTCGAACAGCCGTGTGCCGGCGCCGAGTGTGAACGGCACAATGTGTAGCCGCAGCTCGTCGATCAAGCCTGCGGCGAGGTACTGGTTGATGGTGGTCGCGCCCCCGTGGATCGACACGTTGCGCTCCCCCGCCGCCTCGCGAGCCTGCCGCAGTGCGGATTCGATGCCGTCGGTGACGAAGTAGAACGTGGTGCCGCCGTCCATCGGTTGCGGGTCGCGCGGGTGGTGGGTGAGCACGAAGACCGGTGCGTGGTACGGCGGATTGTCGCCCCACCAGCCCTTCCACTGTCGATCCCACGCGCCGCGTACGGGGCCGAACATGTTGCGCCCCATGATGAAGGCGCCGACCGCCGCCAGCCGGTCGAGCTCGGCCTGCCGCTGCTCCGGGGTTTTCGAACATCCAGGCGTGCAGCCTGTCGCCCCAGCCATCACCAGCGTCGTCGCCGAACGGGCGCTGCTCGGTCTGGTCGAGCCCGGCCGAGTACCCGTCGACGGAGATCGAGAGGTCGCATGTCACCCTGCCCAAACGTTTGGTCACTGTGCCGTCCTCTTGGTGGCGATCTTCCGTCGCCTTCGCGGTGAGCAGTCTTCCGTTCATCGCTGGGGTAGACCGTTCCGGGCCCGCGAACTCATCGCGCGGCCGTATCGCCGTTCCCGGCGCCACCCAGCTTGCCCGCGACCCTTGACGCTGTGCTCAAACTTCGACGACACGAACTCGCGTCCGTCAAGGTTCGATGGCACGCGATCAAGGTTCGGTGCCACGGGACAACCTGTGACCTCTCTCAGGGAACGTTGAGCGTTGTCACCGAACATTGAGTACGAGATCGCTGCTGGTCAGAAGCCTGTTGAGCCCTCGGGGCGCGTGCTCGCGGCGAGTCAGCACGCGGCGGAAGTCGCGACGGCCGCCGCGGTCGCCGCTCGGCGCAACGCTTTGACCAGCGCGCTTAATCATCGGTGAGAAAGAGTGCTGGTCACCAGCCTTCGTCGAGAATCGCTCAGCCTTCGCTGCGAGCGATCAACCGGCCCCCTTGGCAGCAGCACCCGCCCCGGCTCGGCCTCCGGCTCCGGCGCGGCCGACGACTCGCGGTGCTCACGCTTGGCCTCGATCACCTGCTCCAGCGCCTCGGTGTAGTGATCGACGAAGTCCGCACCCTCGAGAGCATCAACGGCCATCGTGTCCATCAGCGCCAGGGCACCCTCGTCCTCGCCCACCTCCACCGGCGGCGGCAGCAGCTCGGCCGGGTTGCGGACCTCGGCCGGGAGATGCCGTGGCTCCCGACCGTCCCGTTTTCGACGAACCCCTTCGCGCTCACCGCTGCACCCCCGGATCGTAGCCCGTCGCCGCACCTGCCTCGTCCCACGTCGCGGCGCACCGTCCTCGATGTTGCCGCACCGCAACGACCGAAGCAAGACTCGAAACTTTCGACATGGGGAGCATCTACCGGTCCGTCAAATCTGCGTGGTCGCATAGCAGTTGATCGTCGAGAACGGGTGAGCAGCAAGAATCATCCTCTGACCAGGTGTTATGCGTCGTCAGTAAACCGTCTGCCGCGTAGAAAGTTTCGAAACTTCTACCGAAAGTGTTGACACCCCGGGGCGGCGGTCCAGACTGTTCGCCATCGCCGGTGCTCAGTCGCCGGTGATCCGGGCCGCACGCTGACCCGGTTTCCGGCCGCATTGCTCTTGGCGGTCGGAAGTGTCATGCCCATGTCCTGGCCAACGGTGACGGCCACGGGGCGATGGCGCGCGGCACCCCCACACCCGCACTAGGAGGAACACTCCATGAAAACGCTGACCCACGAGATGCGCCGCAGACGCGGCCTCGTGGCCGCCCTCCGAGGGCTTGTTGCCACGGCGGTGGCGGTCGTGGTGGCCTTCGCGCTGCCCGGCGCGGCCCAGGCCGACACGACCATCAGCTCGAACGGCACCGGTACCAACAACGGCTACTTCTACTCGTTCTGGGAGCAGTCCAGCGGCGCCACCATGACCCTGGGGTCGGGCGGAAACTACAGCCTGACCTGGAACACGGGCTCGCAGAACGTCGTCGCCGGCAAGGGCTGGAACCCGGGCAATTCTGCCAACCCCGTCACCTACTCGGGCACGTGGAACTGCAACGGCAACTGCTACCTGTCGCTGTACGGCTGGTTCCAGAACCCGCTGGTCGAGTGGTACATCGTCGACAACTACGGCAGCTACAACCCGAGCTCGGGCGCGACCAAGCTGGGTTCGGTCAGCAGCGACGGCAGCACGTACGACCTGTACAAGACGACCCGTACCAACGCTCCGTCCATCGAGGGCAACAGCTCGACGTTCGACCAGTACTGGGCGATCCGCCAGGCGAAGCGCACCGGCGGCACCATCACCGTGGCGAACATCTTCAACGCCTGGAAGAGCCACGGTCTGACCCTCGGCACCCCTAACTACGAGATCCTGGCCACCGAGGGCTACCAGAGCAGCGGCAGCTCCAACATCACCGTCGGCAGCAGCAGCGGTGGCAGCACCGGTGGCGGCAGCACTCCGCCTCCGAGCGGCGGTGGCGGCTGCACCGTGAACGTCACGGCCGGGGACTCGTGGAGCGACCGGTACAACCTCAATGTCTCGGTCTCCGGCTCCAGCACCTGGAAGGTGACAGCCAAGGTCCCGTCCCCCGAGAAGGTCAGCGCGACCTGGAACGTCAACGCGTCCTACCCCGACGCTCAGACGCTTGTCGCCACGCCCAACGGCAACGGCAACAACTGGGGCCTGACGATCATGAAGAACGGCAGCACCACCTGGCCGACGTTCTCCTGCAGCACCAGCTGAACCACCGCTGATGCGCCGTTGAACCGGCAATGACCGATGCGGAAACGAGGGGTGGGTACCGGAATTGCGGTACCCACCCCTTCGCGCGCGGCTCGTCATGCGGAGCACGGGCGAGGAGCCGCTCGCGACAACAGCACATGCCAGGGGGCGGCCGGAACACCGGCCGCCCCTTCCCATCCTGTTCGGCTGCGCTCGCCCCGCTCGCCGATCAGGAGGCTCTGCGATCCGCGGGTTGCGGATCGGTCCGCGGGTTGCGCGGATCAGAAGGTCCTGCGCATCAGGACGCCGTGCAGCTCAGCGTCGGGGTCGCGGACGAGCCGCTGCCCTGGAGACCGAAGCCGTGGAGCCCTTCGCCGCACTCCATGGGCTGGGCATGATCGTGGCGATCACCAAGCGCATCCGCAGCCGCGAGGGCTCCCTACGTCTGACGCTCGCCCCGGCCACCATCGCCAAGATCTTCAACGGCAAGATCACCAACTGGACGACGAGGCGATCAAGAAGCTGAACCCACGCGACGATCGCCGACAACGAGGAACGGTTCGCGGCGATCCTGACGCCACCACCGGGCAGGTCGCGGAACGTGGAGATCGGGCGTTGTGCGGTGGCGCGGGTGGGCGGCTTGATCTGGGACCACCGCTGGCAGAGGTGTAGAGCGGCGAGCGCCCGATCGGATCTCAACGCGTGCGGTGATCTCCAGCTCGTCGAGCGAGCGCGTCATGCCGTATTCCCGTGGGCGTGGGCGTGGTGTGGGAGCAGGCAGTCGAAGACGAGCCCCGCCAGCCTCCTGGGCCTCTCACTCGTGCCGCGTCGGCGGCCGGCCGTCAGCGCGGCCACGACGATGGCCTGCACGTCTGCTGCGTCCACGTCGTCGCGCACCGCCCCGGCCTGCTGGGCGCGGGAGAGGAGCGCGCCGAACAACTCGCGAAGCTGTGCCGCCAGTTCCTCTGCCTCGACGCCCATGGGGTCGCCCGCCGCAGTGATGGCCTCGGTCAGGTCCTGCTTCGCATCGGCCTCGGCGGTCATCCGGGCCAGAAAGGCGAAGAACGCCGGCCCGGCATCCGCCTCAGCCAGGGCGGCGCGGGCGTCGAGCGTCAGCTGCTCCAGGTGCTCGCGCACGACGGCCTCGAACAGCGCCTCCTTGGTGGGGAAGTGACGGTGGACTGTGCCCGGCCCGACCCCGGCCCGCCTCGCGATCTCGTCCAGCGGGACCGCGAGGCCCTCGGCGGCGAAGGCTGCGCGGGCGGTCTGCAGGATGCGCTCCCGGTTGCGGCGTGCGTCGGCGCGCAAGGGGCGCTGTCGCTCGGTGGTCAAGTGCCCTCCAGGGACGGGGGTTTGGAGCATTGATAACCGGGGCCTGCGCCCCGTATGTTCAACCACGTAACTGGGGCAATCGCCCCGGTTACATCGAGAGGAGTGTCCCATGACCGCTGCAGCACCGTCTGAAGTCCTCCAGCATTTCCTCCGTCTGACCGCCGACGGCCCCAGCGAGGCGATGGCCGACCCGTTCACCACGGACGCCGTCTTCGAGACGCCCTACCTGCCGCCGGGCGCACCCGTGCAGGAGCCGGGACGGGACGCCTTCCGGGCCCACCTGCAAGAAGGGGCAAAGCTGCAGAAGTTCACGGCCGTGGACCACGTCCAGGTGCACGAGACGACCGATCCCGAACTCGTCGTCGCCGACTACCGCCTCCACGGCCGCGTCCTGGCCACCGGGAAGCAGTTCGCCTTCGACATGGTGATGTTCGCCCGCATCCGAGACGGACTGATCACCTGGTCGCGCATCTACTCCAACCCGCTCGACGGGGCGATCGCCTTCGACGCGGCCGAGGGGCTGCTCGCCGCGATCACGGCTGCATAGCCCCTCGTTCCTGCTGATCGCAGGCGATCACTTGGTCCCGTTGTGTCGACGGTCGCGTAATTCCCCAGGGTTCATGGTCACGTAATTCCCAACGTGGTGGTTGTGGCGACGTTCGAGCACCGGGAGTCACGTGATCTAGTGACTAGTAGTCTGCGGCCATGCCTGATCCCGTCCCCTTCGCCATGCCCACCCGTTTCGACGGAGGCCGAGATCGCGTCGCAGTTGTCGTTCCAGGTGTCGGTTACTCGCCTGCCCGGCCGCTGCTGCACTTCGCCCGGAGCGTCCTGCTCCAGCACGGCTGGACGGTCCAGGAGCTGTGGTGGCAGATCCCCGATGGGTTCGCGCAGTTCACGGTGGACGATCGGATCGCATGGGTGGAACGGCAGGTCGCCGAGGCCATCGAAGCAGAGGCGGGGGCTTGTCGGCTCGTCGTCGGCAAGTCCCTGGGCTCCCTCGCCTGCGGCATCACAGCCGACAGCAACATCCCGGCAGCATGGCTCACCCCGGTCCTGACCATCAACCACGTTGCCGCGGCTCTCCGGCGAACCATGGAGCCGACCCTCCTCATCGGTGGGAGCGCCGACAAGCTCTGGGATTCACGCATTGCTGCGTCCCTGCGACACGACGTCCTGGAAGTGCCCTCGGCGGACCATGGCCTGGAGCTTGCGGACGATGCCGCAGGATCGGTTGACGTCCTGCGGCAAGTCGTCTCTCGGCTGGACCGCTTCATCGGCTCGCTCGACCGCTGAGGGCATGTGACAAGATCGGCTCGGGCGAGTTCCGATTAGCAGCTGCGGGTGGTGTCCGGCTTGCCGGTGGGGCCCTTGGGTCGCTTGTCGGGGCGGTAGCTGGGGCCATTCATGATGGTCTGGTGACTGGAGTTGATGAGTCGGTCCAGCAGGGACTCGGCGACGACCGGGTTGGGGAAGAGGGGATACCAATCGCTGTGCGCCCGGTTGCTGGTGATGATCAGGGACCGGCCCTGTCGTTCGGAGACGAGTTCGTAGAGGTCATCGGCTTGGGATGCGGACAGCTGGCGCATGGCGAAGTCGTCGAGGATGAGCAGGTCCGGGCGGATGAGTTCGCGGATGCGTCGGTCCCAGGTGCGGTCCGCGTGGCCGCCGGCGAGCTCGGCGAGGATGCGGCTGGTCTTGGCGAAGTGGACGTTCGCGCCCTGACGGACGGCCTGGTGGCCGAGGGCCTGGGCGACGTGCGTCTTCCCGACGCCAACGGGGCCGAACAGAATGACGGACTCACCGGAGTGGAGCCAGCGCACGGCGGCCAGGTCGCGGATCTGGGCGGCCGACAGCTTCGGGGAGGCGTTGAAATCGAAGCCCTCAAGGGTGGCCTGCTGCTCGAACTTGGCCTTGCGCAGGCGGCGTTCGAGCGCGACGCTCTCGCGTCGGGTGATCTCGTCGTGGCACAGTAGGGCCGCACAGCTCGACGACGGTGAGCCGGAGGTGGACCGCGCCGACATCACCGTCGCGCTGAGCCTCGTCCCGCTGGTTCGCGGAGAGATGGACGAACTGGAAACCGGACTCCTCCAGATGGCACGTGGCCGCGGCATGACTTGGCAAGAGATCGCCTTCGGCCTCGGGCCCGGCACTCCGCAAGCAGCCGGACAGCGATACGAACGCCTTGCCAGCCGCGGCACACCCGACGCGGAAGGCCCGGAACAGGAAGGGTTCGGCCCCTGGCTTGCGCGCCGGCCAGGGGCCGGGCTCTGAGGACGTGGCGCCCGAGCGCACGCCGACGCTCCGCGCCATGGCGTCAGCCGACGCTGGATTGCTCGCCTTGGGGTGCGCCGGTTGTCCAGTCCCAGCGGGTGATCATGGTGCGCATCAGGCGGGCGGCGGTTGACAGGTGGCTGTCGGCACCCCAGTAGAGCGTGACGGTACGGCGGCAGTGGGCGCTGTCGACGGTGATCCAGGAGACGGGGGCGTGCGGGGCGGTGCGGCGGGCGAACGCGGGGACCAGGCCGATACCGAGTCCGGCGCTGATCAGGCCGGCGATGGCGCTGTGTTCGTCGCTTTCGCAGACGATGTGGGGGGTGAGGCCGTGGGCGGCGAACAGACGGTCGAGCAGCCGACGCAGCCAATGCCCCTGGCGGGCGGTGATGAAGGGCTGGTCGGCGAGTTCCTCGACGGTCACCGTCGTGCGACCGGCGAGCGGATGGCCGAGCGGTACGACCACTGACACCGGTTCGTCGAACAGGTGCGCCGATTGCAGGCCTTCCGCGTGGATCGGCTGCGAGGCGACGCACAGATCGACGTCCTGGGCGCGCAGGCGGCGGGCCATGTCCTCCGACGACGACCATTGGAGCTCGATCTCGAGGGCAGGATGCTCGCGCTTGAACGCCGCCAGCGGCCCGGTGAGCGTGAGGAAGGTCTCCGACGCGAGTCGCACGCCGCCCAGGCCCTCGCTGGTGGCCTCGGCGACGGCGCGTCGACCGGCGTCGAGTTCGCCGAGGGCGCGTTCGACGTGATCGCGGAAGAGCTTGCCGGCGTCGTTCAACCGGAGCCGTCCGCTCCGATCGAACAGCGGCACCCCCACGTCACTCTCCAAACGGGCGATGGTGCGGCTCAGTGACGGCTGGGCCACGCGCAACTCGTCGGCGGCCCGGCTCAGGTGCTCCAGTCGCGCCACCACCAAGAACTGCCGAAGTGAGTTCAGCTCCATCATGCCCCCACCGACATAACGTCATAGCAATATTAATCTTAGACAGCATAACTCGCGGGTCATAGTGTCCAGGGCATGGGAAACCACGAGGAAGATGCGATCCGTCGCCGGATCGACGCGATCGTCCAAGCAATCGGCTCCAAGGATCTCGAGGGCCTGAAGCAGGTCTACGCCGTGGACGTCGTGTCCTACGACATCGACCCGCCACTTCAGCGCGTCGGGATCGAGGCGAAGCTCAGGAACTGGGCGAACGTGTTCACGGTCTTCGACCGCGTGACGTACGAAGTGCGCGATCTGGCCGTCGTGCTCAGCGACGACCTCGCCTTCGGATACGCCTTCGCCCGCCTCAGCGGAACGCTGAAGAACGGGACGGCGACGAACGGCATGTGGGTCCGGGTCACCTACTGCTTCTGCAAGACCGATGGCGCCTGGCTAATCACCCACGACCACGTCTCCGTGCCGCTGGACGTCCGCAGCGGCAACGGCGTCGTCGACCTCGAGCCCTGAGCCGGAACGGGAGGACTCTCATCATGTTCCTGGTCACCGGCGGCACTGGAAACGTCGGCGCCAACGTCGTGCGTGAACTTCTCGACGCGGGCGAGGAAGTACGTGTCCTGAGCCGCGAACCAGGTGACCGTTCCTTCCCGGACGGCGTCGAGGCCGTGCCCGGCGACCTGACCCGGCCGGAATCACTGCCGGCGGCGCTGTCCGGCGTCGAGCGGGCGTTCCTGATGTCCCCGGCCTTCGCCGGCGTGGGCGGTTTCCTCGGCGCGGCGCGGCGAGCTGGTCTGCGGCATGTCGTGGTGTTGTCCTCGGCGAGCGTCCTGGCCGAGACCGCCGGATTCGTCGGCGAACAGCACCAGCGCCTGGATGCGGTCGAGGAGATCACCGGGCGACAGGCCTTCACCTACGCGCAGTGGGCCGCGCACCGCGCGGCAGCCTTCGACCCGGCAATGGTCTGACGGTCACCACAGCGGATCGCACCCCGGCTCCCCCTCCCGGGGCCCGATCGTCCCATCGACCGAATCGAGAACGGAATCAGGAGGGCGCCTCATGGCGACCACAGCCGAGCACATCGGCCGGGCCCGCGCCGATGCCGCGCACCGGATGAGCCCTGCCGGGCGGGTGCTGCGGGGCATTGTCAGCGCGCACATGGTGGCGATCTTCGGGCAACCCGTGTTCGCCGGCATCTATCTCAGCGGCGACTTCGACGGCCTGCGCTGGCACCAGGTCGGCGCCAACGTCGTCACATCACTCGGCTACCTACAGCTCATAGCGGCGATCGTGGTCTGGGTCCGGCTGCGTCTGGCCTGGCCGTGCCTGTCCACACTGGCCTTGGTGGCGGCCGAGACGGTGCAGTACTTCGCCGGGATGGACGGGGTGCTGTGGCTGCACCTTCCGCTGGGGGTGGTGACCGTCGTCGGGATCGTCGTGCAGTTCATCGCCGTGTGGATCCGGCCGATCGGGCCGACCATATCGACCGGCCCGGCCACGCCGACCACCGGTGAGGAGGACGACAGTGAGTGAGAACCCTGGAATACCCAGGCGGCGGCTGCTGGGTATCGGCGGCGCACTCGGGCTGACAGCGGCCACCGGGCTGTCGACCGCGGCCGCGCTGTCCCGCCGCCCGGCGGTCACCGGCGCCGAGTTGCGCAGCGCTCTTCCGCTGCCGCCCGCGTACCGCGCGCCGTTGCCGCTTCCCTCGGTGCTGAAGCCGGTGAGTACGGCCGGCGGCGTCAACCGGTATCAGGTGACGCAGAGCGAGACGAAGGTGGAGATCCTGCCCGGTGTCAGGACACCGATGTGGACATACGGGGGGACGTTCCCCGGGCCGACGATCGAGGCGCGGCGCGGTCGGCCGATCACCATCACGCACCGCAACGAACTCCCCGTCCCCACGGTCGTGCACCTGCACGGCGGACGGAACACGCCGAACTCCGACGGGTATCCGACCGATCTCGTCCTGCCCGATGGCTGGCCGGACCCGACCGGAGGCACGTCGGCCACACATCGGATGCCTGGCATGCCAGGGATGAACGGCATGGACTCCATGGCCGACCCGAGCATGACCGGCATGGCCGGGATGCGCGACCCGCGAGCGGTGGTGACCAGGCTGACCCGGGACTACACGTTCCCGACGGAGCAGCGGCCGACGATGCTGTGGTACCACGACCACCGGATGGACTTCACCGCACCCGCCATCTGGCGGGGACTGGCAGGGCTGCATTTCGTGCGTGACCACGCGGAAGAGACGCTCGGCCTGCCCGCCGGTCCGCGTGAGCTGCCGCTGATGATCGCCGACCGCGCGTTCGACGGTTCCGGCAACCTTCAATACCCCGCCCGCGACCCCACCCTGCGAGACCGGCCGGGAGTCCGTGAGTCCTTCCTCGCCGGAGTCCTCGGCGACGTCATCCTGGTCAACGGTGCCCCCTGGCCACTGCACGAGGTCGACGCCGCCCGCTACCGGCTGCGCATCCTCAACGCCTCCAATGCCAGGCACTATGAGCTGGAAGCCGTCACCGACGACGGACGGCGACTCGACCTCGTCCAGATCGGCGCCGACCAGGGCCTGCTGGCGGCGCCGGTCACCCACAGGACCCTGCCGATCGCCCCAGCCGAACGCTACGACCTGATCGTCGACTTCGCGCAGGTCCCCGTCGGCGGCCTCGTGCGCCTGCGCAACCGGCTCGGCTCCGGCCGCACCCGCGACGTGATGGCCTTCCGCGTCGTCCGCAAAGCCGCCGACGGCAGCCACATCCCGCCCGTCCTCGCACGCGACCTGCCGTCCTTGCGCCGGTCGGATGCGGTCCGGGTACGCGAGTTCGCCTTCCGCGCAGGGCACATGCACGGCCGCCACGGCTGGCTGGTCGGCGGACGGCCGTTCGACCCGGCCCGCACCGACGTGACCGTCCGCCTGGGCGACATCGAGGTATGGCGGCTGATCGCCGACGTCCACCACCCCGTCCACCTGCATCTGGTCGGCTTCCAGGTGCTCTCCCGCGGTGGCAGGCAACCGCTCGCGCACGACGCGGGCCTGAAGGACACCATCTCGCTGCGGCCCGGCGAATCGGCGGAGATCATCACCCGCTTCGACGGCTACCGCGGCCGCTACCTCTTCCACTGCCACAACGCGGAACACGAAGACATGGGGATGATGGCCAACCTCGAGATCAGCTGACCCGTCGGCGCCCTCACCAGTCGTTGGCGAGCGCCGCCACGAGGTGTGCATCGACCCACCGGCAGTTTCACAACGGCGTCTGCCGTTTCGTCCCTTCTTACCGATGAAGACCCCAGCACGCCATCCAGCGCACAGGAGACATCATGACCACCCCGATCCCGACGCCCCCGTTCACCGAACCTGCGCCCGTGCAGCGCCTGGAGCGGGCGGCCGCCGCGCTGACCGAACACGGCTTCGTCGTCGAGATCCTCGATGATGTCCCGCCGCGCGAGCCCGCATCCAAGAGTTGATCCCCGAGGGCGCCGCTGTGTTCACCGGGGCCAGCGAAACGCTACGCCTGTCCGGAATCGACGACGACATCAACACCAGCGGGCGGTACGACTCCGTCAAAGCACGCGGGGTACGCATGGATCGGGCCACCCAACGCAATGACATTTGGCGGGCGCTGTCGGTCCCCGACTTCATCGTGGGCAGCGTCGCTGCGGTCACCGAAACCGGGTCCCTGGTGGCCGGCTCCGCCAGCGGAAGCCAACTGCCCGGCTACGTCGGCGCCGCAGCCCGCGCGATCTGGGTCGTCGGCGCGCAGAAGATCGTTCCCGACCTGCCCTCCGCGCTGCGCCGCGTCGAGGAGCACTGCCTGCCGCTGGAAAACAAGCGCGCCAAGAAGGCATACGGGAAGCCCAGCGCCCTCAACCGCGTGCTCATCCTCAACGCCGAAACCGAACCCGGGCGCGGCACCGTCCTGCTGCTCCGCGAGGCCATCGGATTCTGAAGCCCCCAGGACATTGCGGAGGAGGCTCAGTCACGGCAGCTGTAGTTCTTGATCACGGTTGGTCGTGACGGTGGTGTCGTTGCTGGTGGCAGGCGGCCGCGACGGCTTGGTGACGGCGTCGCCAGGCGGTCCGGTGCAGGATCGTGCTCGCGGTCGCGGACGGTGGCGGCAGCGCGAGGGCTCGCAGGAGCCGGATGGACACAGTGCTGCACAGAGTTGACCGAAAATCGCTGGAGCAATTGTCAAGACCTGTGGATCGGTACTGCTGGGAGAGGCGTTCAGGAGTCGGCGATGGCGGCGAACAATGCCGCGGCCCGGGCGATCACGGCACGGTCCTCGACGTCGAGGGCGTCCAGTCGCGCTTCGAGCCAGGCGTTCCGGCGCGCCTGCGTGGCGCCGCCGAGCCGGTCGCCCTCCTCGGTGGCGCTGAAGAGCACCTTGCGGCGGTCGTCCGGGTCGCGGGAGCGCACGGCGTAACCGGCCGAGGTCAGGCGGTTCACCGTCTGGCTCATCGAGGCGGGCGAGACCCCGCCGCGCTCGCTCAGGGCAGTCAGTGTCTGCGGTCCGCGCTTGTGCAGATGGACAAGTACGTCCAGGGCGACGTCGCCCAGTTCCCCGTCGGGCCGCTCGCTACGGAAGCGGCGGAACAGGCTCCAGACGGCGGCGCGCACCTGTCCGCCGAGGTCGTGGTCCGCGGTCTCGGCGGCGGACCGCTCGGCCGTGGGGTCGTCGCAGGTTGCGCGCTTCTCCATAGCTGCTTAGTATACCTAAAGAATTGTTTCGTATGCCTAATCAATTACCGTAAGGAATTGCCCCAGCCATGCTGGCAAACCCCCTCGGTGTCGCACTGCGCAACCGGCGCGCCGGTCACCACACCCTCGCCTGGGCCCATCCTGACCTGCAGGCCCCGGACAACCTCACGCTGGCCAGCCCCGCCTTCGGCCACGGCGCCCCCATCCCGGCCCGGCATCGCGGCCGCGTGTTCGGCGCGAACGTCTCGCCGGCCCTCGCCTGGACCCCGCCTCCGGCGGGCACCGTCGAGCTCGCGCTCATCGTGCAGGACCCCGACGTCCCTTTCGGTAAGCCGGCCACGCACGGGCTCGCGCTCGGCATCGCCCCGACCCTGACCGGCATCGCGGAGAACGCCCTCGCGAACCCCAGCCCCGTGCCCGGCCTCCGGCTCGGCAAGGGCCCGCTCGGGCGCCGTGGCTACGCCGGACCCATGCCCATCCGGTCGCACGGCCCCCATACCTACGTCTTCCAGATCTTCGCTCTGTCCCGGGCCACAGGACTGCCGGACGGTTTCTCCCTCGACCAGATGCTCACCGCCCTCGCGGGCAATGTCCTCGGGCGAGCACGGCTTGACGGGACCTACGAAGTCTCCTGAGCAACAGTGGCAGCGGGCACCAGGGCTGATTCAAAGTCGTGATGATCATGTGGCGTTGCCGGTCAGGGCAGGCCGATCAGGTTCAGCGGGCGGGTGAAGGGCGTGTAGGAGACCTCGCGCAGGCTGGAGGCGATGCCGCGATGCCCGGCGGTGCGCAGGGTGCTGATCGCGAAGCTGCGCAGCGTGGCCATGCTCTCCGGACCGTGCCCGGTTCGGATCTTCGAGGCGTCCTCGCTGAAGGTGGTGTCTCCGACGTGGTGCACAGCCTCGATACCCCACTGCGAGCGGGCGAGTTGGCCGATGATTTGCGGCGATGCCGCGCGTGCCGGGAGATCGGTGATGGTGTAGACGGTCTCGTGGGTGATCTTGCCGGTCTTGAGGTCGGTGCGGTGCCGGTGGATCTTCGCGGCCTGTGCCACGTGCGGGAAGTTCAGTCCGAGGTCGGTGACGGTGAGGGTGCGCACCGAGCGGGTCTCGCGCCGCCCGTGTCCGCTCTCGCGCTCGTAGCGCCGCGCGGTCACCTGTTTTCACGGCAAGGAGCGCAGCGCATCGTGCAGCGTCGGCCGGTTCCGCTCGACCACGAGCACGTAGTGCGCTTTCTTCTCTTCCACCAGCCACCTGGCGTGGTCGCGGTGGGTGTGCAGGGCGTCGGCGGTCACCACGACGCCAGCCAGGTCGAACGGCGCCAACAGGCGGGTGAAACGGGTGACCTCGGTGGTCTTGTCCGGCACCCGCAGCTGACTGACGGTGCGTCCGCCGGTGAGAACGGCGGAGAGCAGGTGGGCGGCCGGGGCGGCATCGGTGCGCGAGCCGCGGGCGCACTTGCCGTCAACGGCCAGGGTCCGGGCGCCGGCGGGGTCGCATCCGAGCAGGTCGGCGAGCCCGCCGGGACACACCAGGGTCAGGATGCGGCGGATCGTGGAGCCGGATGGTGCGCGGCGCACGCCCAGCGGGCCCGCGGCACGTACGCCGAGGCGGGCCAGGGTGTCCTGCGGCGCATGGCGTGCCCACTGGCCGATGGCCAGATAGGAGCAGGCTCCGGCCGGCACCGCGCAGCAGGCGGTGAGCAGGACTGCCACCAGCGCGTGGCGCCGTCCGCGCCGATCCCGCGGATCGCGAATAACCCCCAGCCGCTCGGCGATGCCGTGCGCGGCGCGCTGGGCGGCGGTGGGCGACTTGGTCAGACAGACAGTGGCAGACTGGCGGCACATCGAAGCTCCGGAAGGCAGGGCGACTTGGCAAGGTCACCCCGTCAACCGGAGCTTCGTTGCGTTCGTGACGGCCTCCCCCCGGATCGTCACACCCCTGCGACCCGCACACTCTCGTGATCACCACGACTTCGAATCAGCCCTGGGCTCTCCTGGGACTCCGCTGACCAGCACGGACGCGTGAACAGTCGGGCACTTGGAAGCCACCCTGCCCCCAACCCCAACTCCCGCCGCAGTACGAGCCTCTGAGCAGCCTGTATGGCAGCTCTGAACGTCGTTGACAAGATCACGACAGGGCCGCAGACTGTGCCTCTCACGCAGGGCATCTCGGAGGGGACCACTCGAAATGGCTCGCACAACAGCAAGGCTCGGCGCACTCGCCGGAACACTCGCTCTCGCAGCCGGCATGACGCTGACGAACGCCGGACCCGCTTCCGCCGCTCCCTCTTTCACCTTCAGTTACTATCCTTACTCCAACGGCGACTACACGATCAACGTCTACAACGACGGCGTGTACGCAGGGTCGGTGGATTGGTACGCGGACCCCCACGGTGTCTACGGTCCCGGAACCGGAGACACCGTTTGTGCGTCGGACTATCTGGCCGACGGTTACGGGATCGAGGCCCATCTGAACGGCACCTTCCGGCAAGCCACGACCGCCGGGCACAACTCTCCGTACACCGACTGCACATCGGGTGACATCGCCGAAGACACCCCGCTGACCCTGCGCGCGTACGTCGTGAAGGGCGGCGAGGTCGCGTATTCGCTGGGGAAGACCGTGTACTCCTGACCGGAGGCCCTGGGGAGTGGAAGCCCCACGCGTGCATCCGCTCGTCGCGGTGCTCGGGGCGGTGCGAACGGTGACGACGGACACGGTCCGGGGCGCCGAGCCGGGCCAGGGTGTCCTGCGGAGCGTTTCGCGCCCGCTGTCCGATGGCCGAGAAGGACCGGGCCCCGCACATTCGCCAGTCCCGATGGCTGGTCGTCGACCGCGCGATGCCGACGCCAGGCCGACTTGACCAGACACACCGTGGGTGGCCTGGGGAAACACCTCCGCAAGCCCCCCACAGGCCCATCGCGCCGTCCCCGACGACGAGCTACGCATCTGCATGCCGCGCCGCCGGCAGTCGCGCAGCAGATCGGCCCAGGACTCGGCCGACTCCCGCAGCCCTTCCGCGAGAGCAATCAGCTCCTTGGTCCCGTCGACGCGCACGCCCATGAGGACCAGGACGCAGGAGTGGGCCCGGCCCAGCCGGACCGTGGGGTGGACGCCGTCGGCCCACGCGTAGACGTAGTCGCTGCCCGACAGGTCACGCTGCTGGAAGACGGCGTGATCGTCCTGCCACTGCTTCGTCAGCCGGGTCACCGTCGCAGACGACAGGCCCGCCGAGGAACCGAGGAACTGCTCCATGGCCGGCACGAAGTCACCGCTGGACAGTCCGTGCAGGTAGAGCAGCGGAAGAACCTCGCTTGGCTCTGCCCTGGGCTTCTGGAAGGCCCTCGCGGAGGTGTTCCCTGACACCCATGAGCAGAGGTGCTGGGTTCACAAGACAGCCGACGTCCTCGACTCCATGCCGAAGTCCGCGCAGCCCGGCACGAAAAAGGCCGTCCAGGACATCTACTACGCCGAGGACCGTGACCACGCGGCACGACCGATCAAGACATTCGAGAAGCTCTACGGTGCGAAGCTCCCCAAGGCGGTCAAAAAAGGCCGTGAACGCGCCCCACTTCGTCGCCCTCGTCCGCGCCGGAGCCCGCTTCGAGGGCGGCCGCCTTGTCGAACGCCCCGAGATCCGCGCGGCCTGATCGAAGCCGCGAGGAGCGGGCCGGCCGCCAGGCGCGGGACTACTCCACGCGGGATGGCTGCCCGGTGCCGGCGCGCAAGGCTTGCGTGAACCACGTGAACACCGGAGCCAGGCTGGGCGGGACGGGCCATCCGTTGATGACGGCGAGCAGATGCCAGTAGCGTTCCGCGCGGGGGTCACCGGCGACCTCCAGGCGTGTCAGCAGCCAGCGGCGCAGGTCGGCGTCGTCAGCGCGGCTGAAGGTCTGCGCATAGCGGGCGGTGAGAGCGTCGATGACGGGTGCGGCCTCGGCCGAGGCTGGGGCGATGCCTGCATCGATCGCGCGGCCGACGCTGTCCCGGACGGTCTCGGTGAGGTCGTGGTGCAAGCCGGTGTGGTCGCTCTGGGCGCGCTCGGCCGCCTGGTACTGCGCCATGCGGCGCACGGCCGCGCGGAAGTCGGGATCCTGGGTGAGCTCGGCAAGTTCCACCCAGGCGTCGACCTGCTCGGGTTCGGGATCGTCCGGCAGCTCTGGCATGGCCGAGCGCATCATGTTGACGAAGTCGGCGTTGGCATCGAGCCCACCGAACGTGTCGTCGATGAAGTCGGTGATCAGGCGTCGGCGTTCGTTGTCGGAAAGCTTGGCGAGCTTGTGCATGAGATCCATCTCCTCGGGGCTGGAGCCACGTTTGGCCACCGCGCGCAGCACAGCGCGCCGCAGTCGCAGCGTGCGGATCTGCACCTCCAGGGCATCGGCGTGTGCGGCAGCAACCTCGGGAACCGAGACCTCCCGATCCAGCAGCTGCCGGATGATGCCAAGGTCGAGCCCCAGGTCACGCAGGGTACGTACCAGATCCAGACGTGTGAGCGCGCCGACGTCGTAGAGCCGGTAGCCAGCCGGGCTGCGGTCTGTCGGCGGCACGATCCCGGTGTCGGAGTAGAACCGGATGGTCTTGACCGTCAGCCCGGTCCGCCGGGCCAGGTCACCGATCGTGAAGAGCGTGTCGCCGTCCATGCCCTCACTCTCTCGCCTCCCCCTACGGGAGACTCAAGCCTCCCTCTCCCCGCTGGTTCAGCAATGCTGACGAAGCGTCCCTCCGACACACACTTCTCGAAGTCGAGCACCCCGGGCGGAGAGAGCCCGCTGGCGTGGGATGACAACAACGCGCTCAACACGCACGCCGTGCTGTTCGACGGCACCAAGACGGCCCTGGTGATCCTCGGCACGGGCGTCGCGCTGGGGGCCGCTGCGATGAAGGCCGCGCCGCACGTCAAGAGCGGGCTGATCAGCCTTAAGTCGAAGTTGCGCCGCCGGGCGGAGGAGACTACCGACGCCGAGGCCCCCGGTCCCCTCCGGGTCGTTGCGGAGGTCGAGCCGGAACAGCCTGACCCCCCTCGACTGCGCGCTGTCTGACCGTCCGGCCAAGCGCCGGCGCGGGCCCGGGTAGAAGTCCAGGTCAAAGCGCTCTCAGGTGCGCGGAGGCTTAGCGCCGGTTTTCGTTCCGATGTTCCTCAACCCCCGTCGCGGCCTGGCTGGGGCGCCGTTGCGAGCGGCGAGCCAGGTGGCAAGCAGCCCGCCACTGGCTTTCGGGTTCGGGCAGTCCTGCACAACCAGCCGGAGTGGCCGGGGTGTTTCGCTGTCATGAAACACCGAGGCCGGGCCGAACGGGTCGTCGTCCTTTGGGAGGCCACGTCGTCCCCCCTCGCCATGGTGTTCGTGAATCTGTTCCGTGCGCCGCTGGGACGGGCGATGAGCTACCCAAAACGCCAAGCAGCTCTTCGACCGCCTGGCAAAGTGGGCCCAGATCGTGGCGCGGCCGCACCTCGGGCGGCTTGGCGAGCACACCGCCATCCGATCGCCAGCCTCCTCGCCGACCCGCAGCGCCCTGTACGAGCCGGCGTCTCTCACGGGCGGACCAGCGGCGGAGCCCGGTGCGGCGAGCGGTGGCGGCCGGGGTGATGACGAGGTCGTGGACACCGAGATGTCAGCGAGAACGCGATCTGCAAGTGCGTACCGGAGCTGATGGGCGGCGGCCGAGTCGCGCTGCTCGAGTACGAACTCGTGATCCAGCGGTCCTGAACCAGGATGGCCTGGACCGGCTGTGGTCAGCCGGTCCAGGCCATCCTCGTAGCGGCTACTCGTTGCGTGCCGTTTCGGGTCCCGTGATGCGTCTGAGCAGCGGCATCGTGGACGCGATCACCGCCAGCGAGGCGACAAGCCCGGCGAGCACGATCGCGTAGTACTGGATCCCCGGTGGCTGGATCGAGTACCTGAACTGTGCCTGTACGAACAGCTGGGCAGCCAGGAAGCCCATCCCGATCGCCACTACGGCGACCGACAGGAGCGGGACCGCGCTCTCCAGGAGGACTACCCGGCGCAGCACCCCGAGCTGGGTGCCGGTCAGCCGCAGCAGGCTAAAGGGGCGCTTGCGGTCGTTCAGGCCCGCAGCCACGCTCACCGCCAGGCTGCAGCCGGCGATGGGGAAGCTGACCAGGATGACCACATTGGCCAGTTGCTGGTATCCGGCGAGCTGTGCGCCACTTTGGGCATGGTCCTCGCGGACGGTCCAGGGGACGTCCTGGTCGGGATACGTGTTCGCGAGGATGGTGCGCGCACGTTCGATCGCCGACGTCGACCCGTTGGTGGCCACGACGATCTCCTGGACCGGGAGGCGGGCGAGGCGCTGGGCGGAGATGTCGGCGGCGGGCCATGCCGTGGGCCAGCGCATCCAGTGGTACGTTCCGAAGCTGCCGTAGTTCTGGGCGACCGACACCGTTTGGGCTCCGGCGGGGCATCCGCTGTTGGCCGGCATCCTTGCGAGCTCCGTGCATGAGGCCAGGCCTGCGACCGGAGGGGTTCCGACGCCCTTTGGGCCGTGAATGGTCGGGTCCGTGGTGCCGAGCGGATTCGTGTGGATCATCAGGACGCCTTTGACGCCCGGTACGGAGTTCAGGTCGCCGACGGCAGCCTTCGAGAGTGGCGGCACACTGCCGATCTGACGCCCGGTGGCGCGGTCGAAGCCGTGGGCGTAGTTGGCGTCCAAGGCGCCGGCGACCGCCCGGCTGGCCTGCGGGATGCTGCGCTCGGCGTTCAGCGAGCCGATGACCCCGACGGCGGCGCTGGTGACGCACAGGGCGAGGACCAGCCCGCTGACCGTGCGGAAGCCGGCCTTCGGGTCGTCCGCGAGCCGTCGGCCCGCGACGAGCAGCGCGGGGCGGCTGGTCTGCCGGGCCAGGAGGCGGGCTCCGGCCATGGTCAGCCAGGGGCCGGCGATGACGAGTCCGGTCAGGACCAGCAGGATTCCCGGGACGAAGACCCAGATCTGGCCGTTCGTGCTCCTGGGCACCCGGCCGATGGTGTACGTGAGTTCGGCGATACCGACGGCCAGCGGGATCACCCGGTAGACCCGCGGCGGGCGTGGCGTGACGCGCCGGGTGACCCCGAGCGGGGAGACCTGCACGCGGCGCAGGGCGATCCGGGCCGCGACGGCGGCCCCCACCGGGACGGCGACGGAGATGAGCAGGATGTCGCTGGTCCGGAGCGTGAGGTCGCCGGCGAAGTAGGGCGTCCGCGTGAGGTTGACCAAGGCCAACTGCGTACGGAACAGGTAGAAGAGGCCGAAGCCGACGGCTGTGCCGGCGATCGCTGCGAGCGTCGATTCGACGGTGGAGAGCATCGAGATCTGCCGCGGTGTGGCGCCCACCAGGCGCATCGCGGCGAAGCGCTGCTCGCGGCGGGCGGCTGCAAGCCGGGTGGCCGTGCCGATGAGGATGAGCACGGGGAAGATCAGGGCGGTGCCCGCGACGGAGAGGATGAGCTTGATGCCTCTGCTGTCGATGCCCGCCCTGACCGTGCAGTTCGTGCCGTTGCAGCTGCTGGGGGTCGTGGTGGTGATCGTGGTGACCTGAGTGGCGTCGTGCTGTTTGGCGAGCTGGTCGGGGCGGTGGCCGATGACGACGACCAGGGAGTCGGGGCCCGGGAGCGCCGCGTTGCCGACCGTGCCCACCTGGTGGCCGGGGTAGCGGTCGGCCAGTTCGGCGGCCGGGGTTGAGTGGAGGAGCTTGTCCAGAGCCGGTGAGGCGTAGAACTCGCCCGGTTTGGGAAGGCGTGAGAGTCCTGGCGGGATTGGGGAGTTCGGGCCGGTGGCGGCGACGTCGACACGGCCGATGGTTTTGCCGTCGAAGTGGTCCGCTCTCAGCAGCCACCACAGCGAGTCGGTGTCTGCCTTCGCTGCGGACTGGCTCGTCGCGCTTTTGCCGGAGCCGGTGTTGAGCCAGGCGTTTCGGCTGTTCTGGGTGGCGGTGGCGTTGATGGCCGCCAGGATGCTCAGCAGCAATCCAACGCCGAGGGCGACGGCGGCCACGATGACGGCGAGGCGGGAGCCGGCCTCCCTGCCGCCGCTCAGGGTGAGGCGCAGGCCGAGGCGGATCACGAGGTGAGCCGTTCGACGAAGAGCGGCGTGACCTTGCCGTCGCGGACGATGACTTCGCGGTTCGCGTAGGCAGCCACCCGCGGCTCGTGGGTGACCAGGACGACCGTGGTGCCCTCCTCCCGTGCGGAGGCGACCAGCAGGTCCATCACGTGCTCGCCGGTGAGCGAGTCGAGCGCCCCGGTCGGCTCGTCGGCGAACAGCACCTTGGGCCGGGAGACCAGGGCACGCGCCAGGGCGACACGCTGTGCCTGTCCGCCGGAGAGTTCGCCCGATCGGCGCGCCTCGAGGCCGTCCAGGCCGAGCCGCCCGAACCACGACCGGGCCTCGGCCAGCGCGCTCGCCCTGCGGGACTTGGCAAGCAGCAGCGGCAGAGCGACGTTCTCCTCAGCCGTCAACTCGGGGACGAGCTGACCGAACTGGAAAACAAAGCCGAAGTGATCCCGGCGCAGCGTGCTGCGTTCGGGCTCGCCCTGAGTGTCGATGCGATGGCCGTCGAACCAGATCTCGCCGGAGTCAGGGACGAGGATCCCGGCCAGGCAGTGCAGCAGAGTGGACTTGCCGGAGCCACTCGGGCCGGTGACCGCGAGGATCTCGCCGGCACGGGCAGAGAGGTTCGCGCCCTGCAGCGCGGGTGTCTGCCCGAACGACAGGACAGCATCCTGCGCTTGCACGAGAAAGCCATCGTCCGAACTCATGAGCGCACCTCCGCTGTCAGAGCGGCGAGCCGTGCCACGGTCTGGTCCATCCACCGCAGATCGGCCTCCAAGTGGAACACGCCGTGATCGGCCAGGATGGAGTCGATCGTGCTGCCGGTCCGGCGCAGCTCGGTCAGCTCCCTCATTCGCTCCATGTGGGCGGCACGCTGGATGTCGAGGTACACGCGGGGGTCGCGCTCCAACAGCACCGCCAGTACGACCTTGGTGAACAGCACTGTCTGCAGGTGTGGTTCACCCGCGACCGGCTCGGTCAGCCAGCTCTCGACCTGCGTGACCCCGAGCTCGGTGATCACATAGCGCTTGCGGTCCGGCCCCGAACCGGGCCCGGTCTCACCGACCTCGACCTTCCCGTCACGGGCAAGGCGCCCCAGGGTCGAGTAGACCTGCCCGGCGGGCAGCGGCTTGCCCCGGCCGAAATAGGTGTCGTAGTCGCGCTTGAGGTCGTAGCCGTGGCTCGACTCCCGTTCAAGGAGTCCAAGGAGTGCCAGAGGAACGGTCATACCCCAGTATCTACACTCAGTATCTAGTGGGCGTCAACGGACGGCTCGCCCCGATACCCGACGGGGTTTACGCGAAGAGAGGGACGGTCGGCCAGCGGACGTGATTCCCCTGTCAAGCACATGACCGCCACGGCGGGCCGACTCAATCGCCTTTGAGCACAGCTCTCACCGAACACTTACACCGACTGTTTCTTGCCGCTCGCCGTCGTGCGGGGCACCTTCCTCGCTGGCGTACGGCAAGACCACCACCCGCCTGGTCACCGAGGCCGGCGGAACCTGGAGCCGATACGCCCCCGGCGGTCACTGAGGAGTGTGTCGTCCCTGATGGGCTCCGTGTCTGTCAGCCCTGCTCGACAGGGTCCGCATCACAGCCGGCCGCGGAAGGATCAGGCATGACAACGTTTGACGAGCTCACTGCCTGGGCCGGCACCGGGGACGTAATCAGGGCAGACCCGGCAGTCGTGTCGGGCCGGCAGATCCCCGGGGAACAGAAGGCACTGCTTGTCGATGCCGGGATCCCTGTCGTTGATCAGTTGATCGAGTACGTATCGTTCCAGATGGAGGCGGCTCCAGCACTCCAGACGTCAACTGGTAGGTCGCTCTACCTCCTCACCCAGAATCACCATGGCGACCTCGTGCCGGGTCTGCAATGGTCGTTCGGGGTCGAACCCGGCACAGGGACGGTTTACTACGTCCTTCCTCAGGGCGAGGCATGGTTCGCCAACTCATCCATCGACCTGTGGCTGCGGACCCTGCACCACTACGGCCTGCACGTCAGCGAGTCCGAGGTCCTCCGCGATCCGGATGACCGCGAGGACGAAGCCCTGGCCGAACTCCGCATACTCGCTGACGAACTCAAGAAGATCGATCCACCTGCCTTCGACGGCTACCACGGGTTCATCTGGGCCGAGTTCCTCGACCGCTGGCTCTGGTAGTTGCCCGCGGCCGTCACGATCCCCAAGCGATCACTCACTGTGCCCAGCGCGTCGCGCTCCGTACGGCGCGAGGCCGTTCATGATCGCGGTTGTGGTGACCCTCGGTGGCACTGGCACGGAAAGTGATCCAGAACCACGATGCAGGCGACGCCGACACGCCGGAAGGCCGGCATTGCCCGCCCGCTCAGCGCAGCAGCGCGTCGAGGAACGGGCTGGACAACACGCGGTGGGGGTCGAGCCGGTCGAGAATCGCGACCGCCTCGTCCCAGCCCGGGCCGCCCCCGGCGCGCTGGCTGGCGGGAATGGCCCGGGTGAGGACGTCCGGGTCGGACCACGCGGCGGTGTCGCTGTAGGCCCAGCCCTTGGACCACTCCACGCGAACTGTCGCCCGGTCCCCGTCCAGGGCCAGGAGGAATTGCTCGATGTCGCGGTAGAAGCGGTGCAGGGCGGGTGTCGTCGGCAGGGAGAGGACGTCGATCCACACGGCGGTGTCGACGTCCGGCCGGTCGGGACGCGGCCGCAGGGCGGACAGCAGCGGGGGCCGCGCGCCGGGGACACCGCACACGAACGGGTCCTCCAGACCAGTCACCCGGATCTCCACCTGGCCGTTGACCGGGTACTCGCCGCGCGCCGCGTACTGGGTGAGCAGCGTGCGATAGAAGCCGGTGAACTGGCTGACCACCCACTGCAGATCGGCGCGGCGGGTGAGGACGGCGTAGCCGTTGGCGGTCTCGCGCAGCGTGGTGGGCCGCACGTACTGCAGCAGGTTGCGGGAGGCCCCCCACAGGTCAGAGCGCAGACCGCCTGCCAGCAGGTGGGTGAGCACGTCGCCGGTCAGCACGTCCCGCACTAGGGTCCCCGAGAGCAGGACGTCGGTGATGTCGCCGGTCAACGCGACCTTGGCCAGCAGGTACTGGACCTGCCCGAAGAGCGGCGCACTCGCCCACGCCCCGGAGACCAGGTCCCCGGCCAGCCGGGCTACCGGCTCGGGGAGGGAGTCGGAGAACGGGTAGTTGTACGGTTCGTCGACCGCGCGGGCGGTGAGCGGCCGCTTCGGGGCGACACTCCAGACCTTCAGCCAGGGGCAGTCGGTGAAGGCGAACCAGATCGCCTCGACCCGGCCGGTGCGGTCCACGAAGCCGGCCAGGGTCCGCGTGCCGGCCGGAGCACCGGGGGCGGCGAACAGCTCGGTGGCGGGGATGTCCAGAATGGACTGGCAGCGCAGATGGTGGTCGGTGCCCACCCGCACGACGGCCTCAGTGACGAGCGAGCGGCCGAGGTGAGTGAGGAGCGCAGCACAGTCGGGCTCGGCTCGGCCGACGGTCCGCAGGACGTAGCGGCCGGTGGCGTCGTCCCAGACGACCACGGTCAGCTCGGTGACCAGGTTGCTCAGCGAGCCGTAGCCGTGGCCGGACGACGGGCTCTCGCCGACGGCGGGGACGGCCGTGCCATGCGCGCCGATGGCAAGCGCGCCACCGACCGACAGATCGCCGGGTGCCGGCGCGGAGGCGACCCCGTATCCACCCTCGCCGGCGAACGCGAGCAGCGTCTCCAGCGAGGCGCCGGCCTGGACCCGGACCCGGGCCGACCCGTCGGCGGCCTGCTGCTCCAGCGACATCGCGGTGAGGTGTGCGGTCGTGTCCAGCAGGACGACCCGGGCCGCGGCGGGTGTGCCGTCGGCCACCGTGAGGGGGGCCCAGCCATGCCGCTGCCCTTGCGCGCGTACGGTCCAGCCGGCGCCGTAGGCCCAGTTGACGACGTCGAGCACCTCCTGAGGGCTGCGCGGCGCGCACGTCCACAGCTGGTCGGTACGAATCTCACCGGCCCAGTTCTCGTACGTGCGCTGATAGACGTCGATCCCGGCCGGGAAGCCCGGCGGCGGTGCCGAGGCCGCGTAGGCGCTGCCCGGCCGGACCAGCCCGCGCAGCAACCAGACCGCGCCGCCCGCGGCGGCCGACGACGCGAGCAGCCTGCGCCGCGACAGCCCGCCGCCCTGGTTCGAAGGACCGTCCGTCATCCCCGCACCCTTCTGACCGCGCTCCGAACCGGCCCTGCCGGGCCGGTCGAGCCCGCACGTTACCCAGCAAAGAAGGCCCCACGGTCATACGTTCGGCCTATTCACTTGAACGAGTGAATGACCTGCGAACCGGCCCCTCCCGGGGACTCCTGCCGTTCAAGAGGCCCGATCGGCCCGCCCGCTGCAGTCGAGGGGCAGCGACGACCCGGCCCCCACGGCCCGTAGCGCGCTCTGCCCGCGCCTGCTCCTGGCTGTCCGCCTGGGCGAGTTCGTCGGGGCCGCAACCCAACGATCGGATGATCGGAAAGACACTCCCTAGGGCGAGACGCATGTGTGTGCCACGCCGCGCCCTCGCGATCCGTGTGCGGCTCAGGGCGTCCGGAGCGTCGCCAGATAGGTGGACACCAGCGTGCGGGCCCAGTCGGCGGAGGCGGGCTCGGGGGTGAAAATGGCGCGGTAGTAGAGCGGGCCGAGGAGGAAGTCCGCCGCGGTCTCCACGTCGAGTGCCGTCCCCCCGCGGTCCTGTTCGCGCCGGATGATCGCGCCGAGCTGGCGGTGGCGGTCCTCGACGCAGGCGCAGCCGCCCGCCGGGCCGGAGCCGATGGTCGCCCGCATGAGGGCGAGCGTGTCCGGGTCGGCGACGTCGGTGGCCACGTCGGCGAGCCAGCGCTGGAGGTCGCCGGCGAGGGAGCCGGAGTCGGGGACGACCAGGTCGTCGGTGAAGCGGCTGGTGGCGACGTCGTTGAGTAGCTGGGCGGTGGACCCCCAGCGCCGGTACAGGGTGGTGGGGTGCACGCCGGCGCGCGCGGCCACGGCGGGCAGGGTCAAAGTCTCCGCTTCCTCCTCGGCGAGGAGTTCCGCGACGGCGTGGTGGACGGCCGCCCGCACCTTCGCGGAGCGGCCGCCGGGACGTACTTGGGTCGACGAGTCAGCCATGGGGAAATTATCGCACTGATCGTTGCGTTAGTGGTAGCGTTCTAAACGCATCGATCACTGCTTTTGGAGTCGCGTCGTGTCCGGTCCCGCCCCGTGCCAGCTCCAGCCCTCCCTGGCGCCCACCGACTGGGTAGCGCCACCGGAGGAGAGGCGACGACGGCTGAGCCGTCCCGTCGCCTTCGCCTCCCTGGCGGTCGTCTTCGTGCTGTTCATGGCCGCCTCGAGCGCACCCTCCCCGCTCTATGTCGTCTACCAGCAGGAATGGCACTTCTCCGCCACCACCCTCACCACGGTCTTCGCTGTCTACGTGCTCGGCATGATCGGGGCGCTGCTCGTCCTCGGCGCCCTCTCCGACCACCTCGGCCGCCGTCCGGTCCTGCTCTCCGCGATCGCCCTCGAAGCGGCCTCGATGGTCCTGTTCCTCACCGCGGGCAACGTCGGCCTGCTGCTGACGGCACGCTTCATCCAGGGCATCGCCACCGGGGCCGCCATGACCACGCTCGGCGCCGCCCTGTCCGACCTCAACCCCGCGCACGCCCCGCACCGGGCGGGCCTCGTCACGGGCACCGCGCCCACCTTCGGACTCGGACTGGGCTCGCTCGGATGCGGGCTCCTCATCGAGTACGGGCCGCACCCCACCCGCCTCGTCTACGTGCTGCTGCTCCTCGCCCTCGTGGTGGCCGGCGCCCTCCTGTCGGCCCTGCCCGAGACCTCGCTGCGCCGCCCCGGCGCCGCCCGCTCGCTCCAGCCCCGCCTGCGGATCGCCCCCCACCTGCGGGCCGACCTGCTGAGCCTGGTCCCGATCCTCATCGCGAGCTGGGCACTCGGCGGCCTCTACCTCTCGCTCGGCCCGTCCGTCGCCGTCGTCCTGTTCGGCCTCTCCAGCCACGTCGTCGGCGGACTCGTGGTCACCCTGCTCACCGGCCCGGCCTTCCTCACCGCCCTCGCCCTGCGCGGCTGGCCCGTCGGACGGACCCTCGCCGTCAGCGCGACCCTGCTCCTCGTCGGCACGGCCGTCGCCCTGACCGGTGTGGAGGAGCACTCCCTGACCGCGGCCGCGCTCGGAACCGCGATCGCGGGCGTCGGCTTCGGCGGCTCCGCCCTCGCCAGCTTCGGCACACTGGCCCGGATAGCCCGCCCCGCCGAACGCAGCGAGCTGCTCTCCGTCGCCTTCGTCATCTCCTACCTGGCCTTCAGCATCCCGGCCGTGATCGCCGGCATCGCCGCCACGCACGCCGGTCTGCACGACACGTTCGTCACCTACGCGGCGACGGTCGCCGCTCTCTGCGCCCTCGCCCTGCTCGCCCAGCGCCTGCGCGCGACCCGCACCCCCGCCACCGGAGGCGTTCCCCAGGCGTGAGGAACCACCCGGGAACCGGTCGCCGCGGCCCGCACGAGGCCGCGGCGACCGCGGTGCGTCGGACGTTCGGTTGCCGTCCGCCCGGTCTCAGCCCGGCCGGGAGGCGTTCGCCACGCGCTGGTTGTGCACCCGGAGGCGGACCACGGCGGCGTTCAGCAGCGGAGCGGACAGGCCGAGGCGCTTCGCCGCACGGGCGAGGGAGGCCAGGACGACGTGAGGATGCGGTCGGAGACCTGGACGTCGAAGCCGGCGACGTCCAGCGCGGCGGCCGTGTCGCGCAGACGGGTCGTGTGCCCTCCGTCGAGTTCACTGATCTCGAGGCTCGCACCCGGTGCCGACACGGTGATCGCGCCGTCCGGGGTGAGCTGCGCCGCGACCTTCACGACGGCTCCGAGGACGGCTGGGGGGAACTGGGTGTCGATCACGTCGAGGTGGTCGATGCCGTTGAGGAAGGGGACGATCGCAGTGCGCGGGCCGACCGCCGGCTTGAGGTCCTGGAGGGCGGCCTCGAGGGAACCGGCTTTCACGGTCAGCAGGATCAGGTCGTAGGGACCGTCGAGTTCCGTGGCGGTGATCAGCTTCGGCTCCAGGCGTTCGGATTCCTCCGGTGTGGTGATGCGCCGGCCGCCCACCATCGCCCCCTCCCCCTGACCACCACACAACCGGAACCGGTCAGGTGCGTGGCTGCCCAAGGCACCGCGGTCGGTCACGCTGCGCAACGCACGGCGGCGTGGCCCCAACGATGAGACCCGCACCCCAGGGAAGGTGCGGGTCTCGTCTCCTACCCGGCCGCCGAAGCCGCCTCGCCGGGGGTGGTTCAGCGGTCAGGGGGCCTTCCCCCGTTACAGCAGCGTCAGGCCTTTGGCCATGGGTGCCTCATTACAGGGCGTGAAGGGGTGCCTGCTCGGGATTGCCCGCAAGCCTTACAACGCCGTCGAGGTCCGGTTCGGCGTCGTCGTCCACGACGACGTGCCGAGCACCCGACCAGACGCAGTCCTGGGTCCCCAGCCGCTGCCAGGATGTCGGCCAGTCGGTCAGTTCGGCCCGGTCGCGTGGCAGACCTCGTTGAGTCAGTTCATCGAACTGGTTCGGTTTGCATCGCCTGTGTGCCCACGACGGTCAGCAGCGCGAGCTTCTCGGCGGTGTCGGTCCCGGCGCGTGGGGTGAACCAGAGCAACCGCTGGCGGCCGTCCTCGCTGAAGAGGCTGAGGCAGTTGAGGTCGAGCATGCCAACAGTGGGGTGGACGATCCGCTTGCGCTCGTCTCTGCGCACCTCCACGTCCTGGTCGGCCCAGAGCGCCTGGAACTCCGGCGACTGCTGCAGCAGCTCGTCCACCAGCTTGGTCGCCTCGGCGTCGCCTGGGCTGCGTCGCCCGACTGCCGCGCGCAGGTCGGCAACGAACGAGCGTGACTGCGGGGCGAGGTCCTCCGGCGGGTAGATCTGCCGCGAGGCCGGGTCGGTGAACCATCGGTAGATGAAGCTCGCCGCGCGGCCGTGGTGCGCGGACAGGTCGCCGAGCATCGCGATGGCGAGCGGGTTCTGGACCAGAACGGTGTGCAGGTCGGTGCTCACCATCGCCGGGGTCCCGTCGATTCGCGTCAGCAGGTCGAGCATCGCGGGGTGGACGTGTGACGCCGTCCCGCCCTGGTGCGGGATCGGGCGGTTCGCCAGCCGATACAGATGGTCGCGTTCGTCGCGACTGAGGCGCAGGGCGCGGGCGAGCGCGGCGAGCATCTGGTCGGAGGGCTGCGAGCCGGCACCGCGCTCGAGCTCGGTGTAGTACTCCACCGAGGCGCCGGCCAGAACGGCGACCTCGTCGCGACGCAGACCGGGGACGCGGCGCCGCGGGCCGGGCGCGAGCCCGACCTCCTCAGGGCGGATCCGCTCGCGTCGCGAACGCAGGAAGCCACCGAGTTCGGAGTACCTCGTGTTCGACATAGGCACAGCCTCCCTGGGCGGCGCCGTTGGCGCCAGGGGATGTCGTCCCCACCTTCGGAAGCAACTGTCGCGGGCCCGCGCCGCGCCACAGAGTGGACGCCATGAACACCTCACTCACTGACACACTCACCGACTCCGGCGCATCGCCGGCCGCTGGAAAGACGGTCCTGATCACCGGTGGCACGAGCGGGATCGGCGCCGCGACCGCTCGGCTCCTGCTCGTGCGTGGCCACCGGGTCGCCGTCACCGGGCGCGACCCTGGTCGGCTCAAGGCCTTCCTCGACGAAGTCGGCCACGCGGACCGCGTCCTGGGCCTGGTAGCAGATGCCTCCGACTGGGACTCCACGAACACGGCGGTCACCAGCACGGTGGAGCGCTTCGGGTCGCTCGACGCGGCAATCGCGAACGCAGGCGGCGCGTCCGCCGATCACTTCCGGACGGGCGGTGCCGGCGTCATCGACGGCGGCGATCCGGAGCTGTGGGCACCGATGGTACTGGCCAACGTGCTCGGCCCGGCTCTGCTGGCCAAGGCGACCCTGCCCCACCTCGAGCAGTCCCGCGGCCGGCTGGTCCTCATCGGCAGCGTGGCCGGAATCAAGAACAGCCCGGGCAACCTCTACTCCGCCACGAAGTGGGCAGTGGTCGGCTTCGCCGAGAACCTCCGCCTGCACGCCACGACCCGCGGCATCGGAGTCACGGTCGTGAACCCAGGCATGATCGACACCGCGTTCTGGCACGGCCAGGCTCCCCCCATCGCGATGAGCCCGGATTCGGTGGCCGAGGCGATCGGCTTCGCGCTCGACCAGCCGGCAGGCGTCGACCTCAACACGGTGACGATCCGTCCGATCGGCCAGCCCGTCTGACTCCAGGCGGGCAGCGTGCTCACTGGTGCACCATCCTCGTGTCAGTGATCTTCGATGGATCGCTGATGCACCCGAGGCGCTGCCGGGTCATCGCCCGGCTCGCTTGACGCGTTGGACGTCCAGCATGAGTTCTGCGGGGCCCGGCAGAGGGGGGCGCGTCGGTGGCCGGGTAAAGGTCGAGGACTCCCAATGATGAAGGTCCTGCGACGACGCCAGATCAAGCGCACAAAGCGGTTACACCTTCCACGGCACCGTCACCTCGAGCACCGTCACCGTCGCCTCGATCCGACTCCGGCTCCGCCCATGATCTCCGCCGGATCTAGTCGCCGGTCGTGCCGTCGAGCATCTCGCGCAGGATGTCCAGGTGACCGTTGTGGCGGGCCGTCTCCTCGGTGAGGTGGAGGAGGATCCAGCGCAGATCGACGTGGAGGCCGTTGCGGACAGCTCGCTGGGCCTGCTTGTCCAGACCGTTCCCGGCGACCAGTTCGCGGTAGCGGGCGCTCTGTTCGGCGTATTCGTCGAGCAACTGCGTGAGCGGGAAGTCGACGGCGATACGCATCTCGCGGTCGGGGTCCTCCTCGGTCCAGGGGCCCCCGTCTTCCTCGCCGAGGAAGACCACTTGGAACCAGTAGTACTCGACCCAGCGGAGGTGGTTGATCAGTCCGCTCATGGTCATCAGCGGTGAGCCCGGCAGGAGCGCCTTGCGCGCGTTCTCCGCGGAGACGCCATCGCACTTGGCGCGGGCGGTGTCACGTGCGTAGTCGAGGAACGTGGTGAGCTGGGTGCGCTCGTCCCACGCGGGCGGGGTGTCGTCGATTCTGGTCATCGCGCGAAGCGTCCCCCATCACCGCGACCGATGTCGAGCCATTTGTCGACGGACCCGACCTGCTCCGCCCAGCTCCTTGTCCGGCGGGTCGGGTCGCTACAGCGATTCAGCGCCAGCAGGCCGCACGTCATGATCCGCCGGACTCCCGCAGACAGGCACCCGCGACTGGATCGGCGTCGAGGTATGAGGAACCGGAGGAGATATCGGATTCACTCGGACGGCTCACATTGCCAGCTGCCGGGATGAGGCGCGCATCAGGACGGGGCGGCTGCAGGTCGACGGTTGTGGATGACCTGGCCGATCGCTTGCGTGGATCCCCGGGGTGCCTGGTTCCCACGCCCCGCGATGCCCGTTTCAGCTTCCGAGACCCGATCGGCGGGCTGTTGATGGAGCTGGAGACCCGCAAGTGTTGGATCAGACGCGGAGGCCGTGGGAAATGCGGGCCCGGATCGGCTGCACTGTCTGCCGGAAACAACTCGAATGGTCTAGTACTACTTGGTCGGGTTGATTTTTGTCTTGGATGTTCTGATCAGCTTGCTGTCCGGGTGAACTTGGGGGGAAATAGAGATGGTCTGCCGGAGGAGTTCGCCATTGTGCGCCGTGCCAGATTCGACGCATGAAGAGAAACTGACTTCAGGAGGGACTCGTGGGTACCCGAATAGGAAAGGCCAATAGGATCACCGCGCTCATCGCGGCGCTGGTAACCGTCCTAATGGTCTCCGTCACGGCAAGCACCACAGCATGGAGCCAGAGCCGGGAGGATGGCCCCGGTGCCGGGCAGTCGACTTTCCCGCAAGCGGAACCGCCTCCCGGTTTCCGGTCCAAGTACGCGGAAGTCAACGGCTTCCGCATGCATTACATGCAAGGCGGAAAAGGTTCGCCGTTGGTGCTGATCCACGGGTTCCCTCAGACGTGGGCCGAGTGGCGGAATCAGATGGGCCCACTCGCCAAGAACCACACCGTGATTGCCGTCGACCTCCGCGGCATGGGCAACTCCGAGGTCACCAAGAGCGGTTACCAGACAGCGCAGATGGCCGGGGACGTGCATGAGCTGCTTAAGCAGCTGAAGCTGAACAAGGGAGTCCAGCTCGTCGGCCACGACATCGGTTTGTGGGTCAGCTACGCCTACGCGGCCCAGTGGCCGTCGGAGGTGCGCCGCATGGCCGTGATGGAAGCTCCCATTCCGGACGAGAGCATCTACACCTACCCGGCTCTGGAGGCCGATCCGAACAAGCCGTCGGCATGGCACTTCGGCATGTTCCAACTGCCTCTCGCCGAGCAGCTCATCACCGGCCACGAGCGCGCCTTCGTGGAGGGATTCGTCGGCGAGTACTTGGGGAGCAACAAGTCTGCGTTCACGCCGTCCGACTACGACTTCTACGCCCACTACCTGAAGCAGCCGGGGCGCACGACGGCCTGGATGAGCGTGTACCGACAGCTCCGCGAAGACATCCGGCAGAACGCGAAGTTCGCGGCCGAAGGCAAACTGAAGATGCCAATCCTGGCGATCGGCGGCTCGGAATCGTTCGGTGACAGTATCGCCGACCAATGGCGTAAGTACGCCGTGAACGTCGAAGGCCGGGTCCTGAACGATTCGGGTCACTGGGTGACCGAGGAGAAGCCGCAGGAAGTGACGGCCATGCTGCAGTCCTTCCTGCAGAAGTAGGCTTCTTCCAGCCCCCAACCCTGGTGCGGTGCCCGTCCTCGCGCCTCATGTCGTCGGGCACGGGCTCGGTCAGTTCGTCCCACCACACTGTGTCGGGCTCGAGCGGGTAGCCGTATGCCATTCCGATCGGCTCGCCCTCCGAGGTACGGGCCAAGACAGCGCGAAAGGTGCGGTTGCGAGCCTGTACGGAGAAGCGGCGGAAAGCTGCGGCGACGTCGTCTGCGGTCTCGTTGTACGAAGGCTCCGCGAACGCCTCGGCGTAAATCCGTTTGAACGCGTCCTCGGCCTGCACTGCGGCCGACCCATCCATGCGCGCTATCTCGATGATTCCTTGCTTCGTCATGTAGTTCCGCCTCGAACGGTCACGCAAATACGTTCGCCGCGCACTCGCGGCCGTGAAGCTCCCGGAGCTCACCCACCAAGGGCAGTGAGACGGAGCTGGGCCAGTATGGGCAGACGGTTGAGGAAGGTACAGACGTCGGTCACTCGGCTGATCGTGGGCAAGACGCAGCCGGCGCCCGGACGGCCTCGCTCAGCTCCACACACCAGGCGTCGTCCGGCAAGGCGTAGTGGCACTGGACGGCGTAGTGACGGCCTCCATGAAAGCGCAGCTCTGGCATGTCCGCAGGCTGCCACAGCTGCCACGTCGGAGTCTCGCGCGTATCCGCTATTGGCCCTGCACCGAAGTCGCACCCCGCCCGCCGACCCCGGTTCAGGAGACCGCCATCACGCCGCTCCGGCGCCCGGTCCACCGCGCCGCACCACCAGTCCGCGCCACACGGCTCCTCGGTGCTCTCCTGGCCACAGCCCGGACCGGGTGCAGGTGCGGGCGAGTGGCCGGAGCTGCGGGGACGGCGGCCGTCGAAGACCGTGTCGGACCGGACCGCGGTGCGACTGCGGGTCGAGCTCAGCGCGGCCTTGCCCGGCCCACGGGAAGCTCTCGCGCTCCGTGTCCACCGAACGGTGGACACGGAGTTCAACCCGTTGCCTCTGTCTGCCAACCGCCCTGCCCAGCAAGGCTGTCGGGCATGAAACCACTCACTGTACGCATGGCGCGTTGGAGCGCCCGGCACCCCTGGCGGGCCATCGTCGGCTGGCTCGTGTTCGTGGTGCTGTGCCTGGGGATCGGCAGTGCCGTCGGTACCCACAGCGCGACGACAGCCGACTACCGGGTCGGCGAGGCCGGGCGGGCGGAGACGATGGCCGCCGAGGGGCACCTGGAGCGCAGGTCCACCGAGCAGGTGCTGATCTCCTCCCGGTCGGGCCCGCTCGACCACAGCGCGGCCGAGGCCGCCGCGAGAGACCTCACGGCCCGGATGCGGGGGCTGCCCGAGGTGGCGGGCGTGGCCGACCCGCTGCTGTCCGGGGACCGCCGGATCCTCATGGTCGAGGTGGCCCTGAGGGGCGAGGAGCGGGACGCCAAGGACAAGGTCGGCGCGCTGGTCGAGCAGACCCGGGCCGTCGGGACGGCGTATCCGGAGCTGCTGCTGGAGGAGACCGGCAGTCCCTCCATCAGCAAGGGCGTCGACCAGCAGCGCGGCGACGACCTGGCGCTCTCGGAGGAGATCACGCTTCCCATCACCCTGATCACCCTGTTGGTCGTGTTCGGGTCCGTGACCATGGCGGGAGTGCCCCTGCTGCTCGCGCTGTCGTCGATCGCGGCGGCCGTCGGACTGTCGATGGTGGCGTCCCACCTCTCCCCTGACGCCGGGGTCGGTACGAACGTCATCCTCATGATCGGCCTCGCGGTCGGCGTCGACTACACGCTCTTCTACCTCAAGCGGGAGCGGGAGGAGCGGGCCCGCTCGGGCGGCCGGCTGAGTCCCGAGGCGCTGGTGGAGCTCGCCGCGGCGACCTCGGGCCGGGCGGTCGTGGTGTCCGGACTCGCGGTTGTGGCCTCCACCGCCACGCTGTACCTGGCCGCCGATGTCATCTTCTCCTCGCTTGCCACCGGCACGATCGTGGTCGTCCTGGTCGCGGTGGCAAGTTCCCTGACGGCGCTGCCCGCGCTTCTGGTCAAGCTCGGCCAGAGGCAGGAGCGCAGGGTGCGGCGCCGCGCCGAGCGCGGGAAGCCGGCGCGGCGGGTGCGGAACGACGGTGGTGGCCGCGTGTGGGCCGCTCTGCTGCGACCCGCGAGTCGGCATCCTCTGACCACTCTGTGCGTCTCCGTGCTCGCCCTGCTCGCGCTCGTCACCCCTCTGGCCGGGCTGAAGATCACGGAGATGAGCCGGGACACGCACTCCCGCGACATCCCCGCCATGCGCGTGTACGACCGGCTCAACGCGGCGTTCCCGGACCACAGGGTCACGCACCAGGTCGTCGTACGGGCCGACGCCGCGCGCGCCGGTGAGGTCACCAGCGCCCTCCACGAGCTGGCCCGGCGTGCCGGCGACGACCCGCTGTTCGCCGGCGCCTCGCGCATCCGGACCTCCGCCGACCGGCGGATCAGCACGCTCGAACTGAAGGTGCCGTACCTGGGCAACTCCGACCAGGCGTACGACTCCCTCGACCACCTGCGGAAGGACTACCTGCCCGCGACCGTGGGCCGGGTCCCCGGGACGGAGTTCGGAGTGAGCGGGGACGTCGCCCGGTACGCCGACTATCCCGCCCACCAGAACAGCAAACTCCCCTGGGTGCTGGGGGCGTTGCTGCTGGTCACCTTCGCGATGACCACGTACGCGTTCCGCTCGGTGGTGCTGGGGCTGATCGGTGTCGGGTTGAACCTGCTGTCCGCGGCGGCGGCGCTCGGGCTGCTCGTCCTGGTCTTCCAAGGGTCCTGGGCGGAGGGGTTGTTGGACTTCCACTCCACGGGGTCGATCGGATCGCGCGTGCCGCTGTTCCTCTTCGTGATCCTCTTCGGGCTCTCCATGGACTACCAGGTGTTCGTGGTGAGCCGGATCCGTGAGGCCGTGCTCGCGGGGGTGCCGACGCGGCAGGCCGTACTCGACGGAATCCGACGGTCGGCGAGCGTGGTGACGAGCGCGGCGGTGGTGATGACCACCGTCTTCGTGAGCTTCGTCTTCCTGCACATCATCGAGATGAAGCAGATCGGCTTCGTCCTCGCCGCGGCCGTGCTGCTCGACGCGTTCATCGTCCGCATCATGATCCTGCCGTCGGCGATGCTGCTGCTCGGGGATGCGAGCTGGTGGCCCGGGCGAGCAGCGGTGCGCGCGGCAGCGGCCTCGGCCGAAACGTCCGACGGGCGGCCGATGATCGACGTACGTTGATGGTCATGACTGCTCTGACCGCTGCCTCGGCCGACGCCTTCTGGGCCACTTCACTGCGCCGGTGGAACACAGTGTGCTGGGTGTTGTTCGGTGCGATGGCCGTCGGGCTGGTGACGACGGCTCCGCCCGGCGGGAGCAAGTACAAGGCGCTCGCGCTGCTCAGCTGCGTGGTGCTGTGCTACGCCGTGCTCGACCGCTTCCCTCGGAATCCCGTCGTACGTCCACAGGTGTACCTGTCCGTGCTCGTCCTCGCGCTCGGTGGGCTGGCGTATCTGGGCAGCAGCTATGCGGCGCTGTTCATGGTGACGCTGCCGCACTACTGGATGTTCGGGCACACTCCCAGGGCCTCGATGGGGTTTCTCGGGCTCGCAACCGGCGCCACGGTGGCCGGCAGCCTGGTTCGGCAGGGGTGGTCGGCGGAGTTCTTCGGCGAGACGCTGGTGTCCACGCTGATCGTGGTCGCGGTGGGCGTACTGATCGGCCTGTGGGCGCACTCGGTCGTTGCGCAGAGCAGCGAACGGGCCCGGCTCATCGAGGAGTTGGAGCGCACACAGGCGCGTCTTTCCGAGGCGCACCAGCGCCAGGGCGCGGCGGACGAACGGGAACGCATCGCGCGGGACATCCATGACACGCTCGCGCAGGGCTTCGCGTCGATCATCGTCCTCGCGGAGGCGGCCCGGGCGGGGATGTCCGAGGATCCGGCACGCAGTGTCCAGCAGCTGCGGTCGATCGAATCCACCGCCCGGGAGAACCTCGCCGAGGCCCGTGAGCTGGTCGCCTCGGCCGGGCAGCCGGGCCCGGGCCGCGAGGAGTCCGGTTCGGTGGCCCAGACGCTGCGCCGCACGCTGGACCGCTTCGCGGAGGACACCGAGCTCACCGTGGACGCCGACCTGTCAGACCTCGACTGCGACCAGCACACCCGGATCGCGCTGCTGCGCTGCACCCAGGAGTCCCTGGCCAACGTGCGCAAGCACGCGCGAGCGTCCACGGTCGGCGTGGTGCTGGTCCGGCGGCCGTACGGGGTAGAGCTGGAGATCACCGACGACGGAGCCGGATTCGTTGTGGATGAGTCGACGGGTTTCGGGCTCGACGGCATGCGCAAACGGCTGGCGGAACTGGGCGGGAGGCTAACGGTGACGAGTTCGGTGGGCGACGGGACGCGCGTCCTCGCGGTGATCCCCATGGCGGATGAGGTGGAGGCATGAGCGAGGGGGCTGTGCGCATCGTCGTGGTGGACGATCACACCGTGATGCGCGCCGGGGTCGTCGCTCTGCTCGCCGACGAGGACAGTATCGAGATCATCGGTGAGGCGGAGGACGGGCGTGCGGCGCTGGACCTCGTGGAGCGGTACGACCCCGACGTGGCCCTTGTCGATCTGCGGATGCCCGTGCTGGACGGGGTGGCGACGACGACCGAGATCGTCGCCAGGCATCCACGCACCCGTGTCCTGATCCTGACGACGTACGACACGGATGCGGAGATCGAACGCGGGGTGGAAGCCGGTGCCATCGGCTACCTGCTCAAGGACACCACCCGAGAACAGCTCGTCGACGCCGTCCACGCGGCGGCACGCGGTGAGACGGTGCTCGCTCCCCGGGTCGCCGCGAAGCTGGTGGCGCGGATGCGCCGGCCGGCCCAGGAACCGCTGACCGACCGCGAGACCGACGTCCTCAACGCGGTGGCCGACGGTCTCACCAACGCCGAGATCGGCAGACGCCTCGTCATCGGCGAAGCGACGGTGAAGACACACCTGCTACGTCTGTTCGCCAAGCTCGATGTGAACGACCGGACGAGGGCGGTGGTGGTGGCCATGGAGAGGGGGCTCCTGCGGCGACCCTAGGGGGTGTCTCGTCGATCAGGCCGGATCAGGGAGCGGCGGCTGGTGGTGGGGGTACCTCCCACGCCGTTCAGGCAGTGGGGGAGCATCGCAAGGCGGAGGAGGGAGTCGGTGCGGAGCATCGGCGACCGACGACAATCAGCGTTCGTCACCATTGCCCCCGTCCCCCCACGGACGGGCATATCCGAAGCGTGCCCGGGACTCGTCGAGGCGGTTGCCGTCGAGGGCGGCTTCGCGGATGCGGGACTCGGCGCCCGCAGACACAAGCGCACAGAGGTTAAAAGACAAGCTGAGTGCCTGTTCCTGAGCCGGTGATGACAGCGCAGTGACTGCAACTCCTCATCATCGATGTTCACGTACAGTGCTTGGGCAGCTGGTGGACACTCGTGTATATGACGGAAACGAGGTCGCATTCCGATGCACGTGGCGGTCGAGGGTCCCGGTATGTCGGAAGACGCGCGTTTGGCCGGCTACAGCGCTGTCTCCACGTCCCTCGCCCTGCGCAGTGATCGCCAGCTGGGCGAGCTTGTGGACGCCGCCGTGCCGCTTGGCTCCGGTATCGGCGGGAGGTCCGCGCTCCTGGAGGTCGGTGGGAAGCCGGTCTTCGTGAAGCGGGTGCCGCTCACGGACATGGAGCTTCTTCCTGAGCATCTACGGTCCACGGCCAACCTGTTCGAGCTTCCCACCTTCTGCCAGTACGGCGTTGGTGGGCCAGGCCCGGTCGGGCCCAGTTTCGGGGCGTGGCGGGAGCTCGCCGTCCACACCATGACGACGAACTGGGTTCTCGGAAGGCAGTACCAGGGGTTTCCGTTGATGTACCACTGGCGGGTGCTGCCGGAGACGTCCGGGCTTTCCGGGGAACTCCCGGACGTGGAGCGGGCCGTGGACTATTGGGGAGGAGGTCCGGAGGTACGCCGTCGTATCGAGGCCCTTCAGCAGTCCTCTGCGAGCCTGGCGCTTTTCCTGGAGTACATTCCCCAGACGCTCCACGAGTGGCTCACCGAGCAGGTACAGGCTGGCGATGGGTCCGCCGACCGGGCCTGTTCCCTGGTGGAAGGCGAGCTGGAGGCCGGCACGTCCTTCATGAACGCTCGCGGGCTGCTGCACTTCGACGCCCATTTTCAGAACATCCTGACCGACGGCCGACGCCTGTACTTCGCCGACTACGGGCTCTCCCTCTCCTCCCGATTCGATCTGTCACCGTCCGAGACCAGCTTCTTCGAGCTGCACAGGACCTACGATCGCTGCTACACGCGCAGCTGGTTGGTGAACTGGCTGATCACGCATCTCTACGGCTACAAGTACGAGCGGGAAGAACGCTGCGCACTCATTCGGGCATGCGCGGACGGGAAGGACCCGCTGGGCGGACCGCAAGAGGCCAGGGCGATCCTCTCCCGCCATGCACCGCTCGCCGCAGTGATGACGGACTTCTACGGCAAGGTCCAGGATGAGAGCAGGCAGACCCCGTACCCGTCGGAGGCGCTCCGCCGCGCCCTCGATGAGGACAGGGTGCATCGCAGCTGAGCAGGAACTCAGCGGTGTGGCTCCCGGCGGCTGTCCTTGCTTCGTACGGTGGCTGCATGGGCAGGGACGGGGCACCCCGGCTGAAGCTGACCGTGATCACGGATGACGCTTCCGGGTCGCGGTTGTGCCGGGGGTACGGCGATCCGCTGATGCCGCCGGCGAAGTCGACGGCGGTGTTCTGCGAGGACGCCTGCCGCTCGCGGCACTGGCGGCGGATCCGGCGGGCAAGGGCTCGTACCGAGGCGGTGAAGGCCGGCGTGTCCGCGGCAACCCGGTATGACAAGCTCGCCTGCCGTTACGAGGCCACCGTCCTGGTCTCGATGCTCGACGACTGGCTGCGCTCGGTTCTCGGTTGACGACTTCTGGTGTCCTCAGGTGGGGTTTCCGCACGGACGACGACAGGTCCTGCAATAGGCGCATGAGGAGCGGTTACGGGGCCGAGACCGAGGACGGCCGTCGTCTGGTGGGCCCGGACGAGCAGGCGCTGACGGGCCTCATCGACGGCCTCGGGCAGGGCCCGTTCGTCGTGCTCGGTCCGGACGATCCGGGCCAGAGGTGGTGGGTCTCGGTCACCCGAACCTGGGACGGTTTCCTGTTCGAGCGCGGCGCCCTGAACACCGGCCTGGTCGAGAAGACGCCCAGCCGACCATGGCCGGCCGGGATCGCTGCGGGCCTGCCGGCCTGGGTCAGCAATCGGTAGTCACTCGCCGGTCGGGGAGGACAGATCGACGCCGCGGGCCGTTGCCAGGGCCTGGAGCTTTTCGGCCGCGTCGGTCTCGATGCACACGCACGCTCACAGCCGGTCTGCTTCCTGGCGCAGGAGGTAGTAGCTGGTGCTGTCGGTCAGCTCCTGGCCGTCGCTGTCCAGGAAGATCCACCGCAGGCCGACCAGCACGAGGGCCTGGGACAGGTGCTTCTCTTCGAGGACCTCGTAGTCGACTGCTCCGAGCCCCAGCTTCTGGTAGAGCGGGTACGACTGCTCCAGGCCCTGGACCATGTCCTCGCGCGAGTCCAGCACGCCGGAGAATCGGTCGTCCACCATGGTCCCGGGGAGTGACCGCAGTTCAGCGGCGCTCTGTGCGTCGAAGTTGGTGAGCGAGGCTGCGTACTGGGTGAGGTAGTCGCTGATCTGTTCGGAGGAGACGGTCATGCTTCGAGGCTAGGACACCGTCTGCGCGTTGCTCGTTGGCGCGCAACCGGTATTCGATGTTCGACGAAACCGAGAGCTTGACCTTGCTGCCTTCGGAGTCTCCGATGTCGTTCGCGCCGTCGCCGCTCTGGTCGTTGCGGCCGGGCGTGTGTGGATCGTCCCGCTGTGACCTCTGCGACCGTTGCGCTGGTCGCTCGATGCGCGGCACGTCCGCCGGTGCTGCTGGACCACGGCATGCAGCGCGCCGGGCAGATCGACCACCTCGACGTACGTCGCGGCGCTGGGCGCGGCAGGGATGTTCCAGCCCGAGGACGGCGGCTTGGGGGTGTCGGGCCACAACTCAAACCAGACCGTCTTGCGGTCCTCGCCGACCAGGACACCATGGCTGGACGTCAGCTGCTTTGTCGGCTCCGGTGATCTCCAGGATGCGCTGCAACCGGTTCTCCTCGAGCCGTTGCTGCCGGTGCCGGCCCGCCGGACCCCGAGCGGCGGCCGCCCGGAGGCACATCCCGACGCGAGATCGTCGACGTCCCGCGCTTCATCGTCGACGCCGGCGTCCGGTTGGCGGCCCTGGCGTCGTGCCGTCGCGACAGGTGGCCAGCGTGGTGTGCCCGACGATCGCCACGGCGGGCAGCCGGTACTGGTGCACGCGCTGCACGAGCCGGGTGCGGACGGCGAACTCGGTGTGCGTGGCGTTCCCTGGCAAGTCTTTGTGTTCGGTGCCGCCGTGTCAGTTTCAGGGTGTTCGGGCCGCGGCGGTGTCGCGCAGGAGTCCGGCGAAGGTCAGGGCGGCGGGGGTGAGCGGGTGGTCGGCCATGCGAACCAGGAGGATGCGCCGGATGGGGGCCGGCGGCTGGAGGGGCAGGACGTGGACGCCGGGTCGGATGCCCTCCAGGGCCAGGGTGGGGGCGAGCGCGACGCCGATGCCGGCGGCAACCATGGCCTGGGCTTCCTGGTAGTCGTGGGCCTCGTAGGCGATGTGGGGCTCGAAGCCGACGGCGTGGCAGCCGCGGACGAGGGCTTCGGCCACCGGGTGATGGTCGGCGCGGGTGATCCAGGGGTCGTGTGCGCAGTCGGCGAGCGAGGCGGCGTCGCGGCCGGCGAGTGGATGGTGGTCGCTGACGAGCAGGGCCGGGGGGTCGTCGAGGAGTGGGGTGACGACGATGTCCTCCCGGTCGATTCGGCTCCAGTCGTAGTCCCACATCAGCGACATCTCGATCTCCCGGTTCTCCAGCATCGTCCAGAGTCCGGCGATGCGGGCGCTGCGGACGGTCAGCCGTACGTCGGGGTGGGCGTCCCGGAAGGCGATCACGGCCTGCGGGAGGAGCGAGGCGCCGACCGTGGGGAAGGTGCCGATGCGCAGTGTGCCGGCGCGCAGGCCGGCGTAGTCGGAGAGTTCGTTTTCCGCGGCCCGCAGTTCGCGTTCGATCCGTTGCCCTCGTTCGGCCAGCGCCCGTCCGGCGTCGGTGAGGGTGACGCCCCGGGCGTGGCGTTCCAGCAGGGGCTGGCCTGCCTCCGTTTCCAGGCGGCTGATCTGCTGCGATACCGCTGACGGGGTGTAGTTGAGGGCGCGGGCTGTCGCGGTGACCGAGCCGCGCCGGGCGACCTCCGTGAACAGCAGGATGCGCCGGACGTCGAGCATGCCGCCACCTCCAGCGTTCACTTCATCTTAATAGCCATACAGATTTGCGAGATTGTACTTCACGCTGCCGTAACCCACCGTGGAGGACACCACGCACGGCGAGACCGTCGGTGGGCTTCCCCTTCCATGGCTGTGAGGAGTCGGTTGTGCTGCGTCTGCAGGGCGAGATGATCCGCGGAGGAACCAGCAAGTGCTGGATCTTCGACCACCGCGACGTGGCCGCCACGGGCGTGGACGTCGATGCCCTCCTGCTCGCCGCCTTCAACGCCGCCGACCCCCGTCAGATCGACGGCGTGGGCGGCGCCTCCTCCACCACCTCCAAGGCCGCCGTCGTACAGGCGTCGACCCAACCCGGTGTGGATGTCGAGTACGCCTTCGCACAGATCGGGATCGGCGACGAGCGCGTGGAGTGGACCAGCAACTGCGGCAACTGCGCCACCGCCGTGGCCCTGTACGCCGTCCACCACCATCTCGTGCCGATCGCGTCGGACACAACCACCGTCCGCATGCTCAACGTCAACACCGGGGCCCGCCTCACCGGCACCATCCCCACCCCCGCGGGCGTGGCCCCGGAGGAGGGCACGGCCGTGGTGCCGGGTACCTCGGCGCCGGGCGTGCCGGTCCTGCTCGGGTTTCAGGACCCGGCGGGCTCGACGACCGGCCGCGCACTGCCGACCGGCCGGGCACTGGACGAGCTGACCGGCCCGGACGGCCTGGTCGAGGCATCCCTGGTGGACGCCGGCGCGCCGGCCGCGCTGTTCGAGGCCAAGGCGTTCGGCCTCGACGGCACGGAATCCCTCACCGGGTTCGCCACCGCAGTGCCCGCGCTGACACTCCTGCGCCGCCAGGCAGCGCTGGCCATGGGCCTGGTCCGCGAGGGCGATCCGGTCAGCCACGCGGTACCGAAAGTGGGCATCGTCGCCCGACCCGCGCTCTATCGCACCACACAGGGCGTACTCGTCAGCCAGGACGAGTACGACCTGGCCGTGCGCATGGTCTCCATGCACGCCCCGCACCCGGCGATCGGCCTGACCTCCGCCGTGGCCCTGGCCACGGCCGCCGCCACCCCCGGCACCCTCGCCCACCGCGTCGCCCGGCAGACCACCGACGGCACGCTGCGCCTGGGCACCCCCGCCGGCGTGGTCACCACCCAAGCCGTCCCCGCACCGGACGGCGCGTCCCCCACGGTGCTGCTGCACCGCGCCGCCCGGCGTATCGCCCGAGCCGAACTCCTCGTTCCCGTCCTGGAAGGACGCCCCGCATGAGCCGCAACGACGCCGCCCCGGGAACCGTCACCGCACCACCGGGCCGCATCCGCCGGATGCTGTCCCACCTGTACGTCCAGTGCCTGATCGCCGTCCTCCTCGGCGCCGCCGTGGGCGGGCTGTGGCCGTCCGTCGGCGCTGATCTGAAGCCGCTCGGCGACGGCTTCATCGCGCTGGTGAAGATGTTCATCGCGCCGATCATCTTCTGCACGGTCGTCCACGGCATCGCCTCCATGGGCAACGCCCGCGCGGTCGGCCGCGTGAGCCTGAAGGCTCTGGTCTACTTCGAGGTGCTGACCACCGTGGCCATGGTGGTCGGCCTGGTCGTCGTCAACGTCGTCAGGCCGGGCAGCGGTCTGCACATCGACCTCTCGACCCTGTCCGCCAAGGGCCTGCCGCCGGAGGCGACCACGGCCCACGAGGGTTTCGCCGAGTTCTTCCTCGCCATCATCCCGGCCACCCTGGTCAGCGCCCTGACCGGCAACGAGATCCTGCCGGTGCTGCTGGTGTCGGTGCTGTTCGGCTTCGGCCTGCACGCCAGCGGAGAGGCCGGCCTGGGCATCGCCCGGAGCGTCGAGAAGTTCTCCACGGTTCTGTTCACGCTCATCCGCTGGATCATGCGGCTGGCCCCCATCGGCGCGTTCGGCTCGATGGCCTTCACCATCGGCCACTACGGCCTGGGCACGCTGCGCCACCTGGCCCTGCTGGTCGGTTCGTTCTGGCTGACCGCCCTCTTCTTCGTCCTGGTCGTCCTCGGGACCGTGATGCGCCTGAACGGACTGCGGATGCTGCCCTTCTTGCGCTACATCAAGGAAGAGCTGCTGATCGTCCTGGGCACCTCCTCCACCGAGCCCGTCCTGCCGCGCATGATGGCCAAGCTTCAGCACGCGGGCGCCTCGAAACCGGTCGTCGGCATCACGCTGCCCGCCGGGTACTCCTTCAACCTCGACGGCACCGCCATCTACCTGACCATGGGCTCGGTCTTCATCGCCCAGGCCCTCGGTGTCGACCTCAGCCTCACCCAGCAGCTGGCCATGCTCGCCGTCATGCTGCTCACCTCCAAGGGTGCCGCAGGCGTCACCGGCTCCGGTTTCATCGCTCTGGCCGCCACTCTCAGCGCCGTCCCGCACGTCCCGGTCGCCGCCCTCGCGCTGATCTTCGGCGTCGACCGGTTCATGTCCGAAGCCCGCGCCCTGACCAGCCTGGTCGGCAACGGCGTCGCCACCCTGGCCGTCGCCCGCTGGGAGGGCGAGCTCGACGAGGACCGCGCCAAGGCCGTCCTGCGCGGAGAGATCCCCTACACCCCTGCCCCCGCTCCTGCCGCAGCGCCGGCCGGGTCCGGTCCGAAGGAGACGCCCGCACCAACCCGCGACCCCGTTCCCGCCGCTAGCTGACGTCGCAGGGGCGGGCCGGCCCGGAGCAGACGCTCCGGGCCGGCCCGCCCCTGTCTCAACAGGACGTCGTACTCGCCGCCCGGCCTGATCAGGAACGTCTGGCCCTCCGGTACGCCCAGTCTTCCAAGAGCCGGGGTGGTGCCCCCTCGGGTGGGACATCGCCTGGCAGCGCTGCTTCCGGCTAGCCCAGGCGCATGTGAGGGTCGGCGGGACGCTGCCAGCGACCGCGGGCGACCGCACCGGCAACCCCCGCGGGCCCCAGCGCTACAGCCGCCACCTGCGCCGAGTGCTCTACCTCTCCGCGCAGACCAGCATCATTCGCGACGGCCCCAACCGGGCTACTACCTCACGAAACGGGCCCAGGGCCACAAGCACATCCCCGCCGTCATCGCCCTCGCCCGCCGCCGCGTCGACGTTCTCCGGGCCCAGTCCCGCGACAACCGCCCCTGGCGTCCCATACCCCGAGCACCGCCCCGCGGCCAGATCCATGGCAACCACTGGCCACGGCTTACGTGTAGAGGGCCTCCAAATCAGGTTCTCAGCTCCTGGGGGTCGAACGGGACATGCGGATCGCCGAGACGAGGAAGAAGATGCCGCCGAGCGTGGCGTAGCCGGCGAGGGCGGTCAGCGAGGGGTCGTCCCGTGTGGCGCTTCGGATGAAGGTCGCGCCGGCGAGGACGGAGATGCCGCCGCTGAGGATCATGGCCCACTGGCCGCCCATCGGCCGACGCGCTACGCCTACGAGGAGCTGGATGAGGCCGGAGACGATCGCCCACGCGCCCCAGACGCGCAGCACGTCGGCGATTCCCGAGGTGCCGGCAACCGCGATGCCGACGGCGGCGAGCACGCTGGCGGCCATGTTGGCGTACAGGCCCTTGACCGGCCCGGCGGCGCGCGCCGACCTGGCGTCGACGACGGCCGCGGCCACGTCGAAGGCGGGATAGAGGAACAGCAGCAGTTTGGCCCCGGCGGTGAGCTCAGAGCCGGACACCAGCAGGAGCGCGGCCCACACGGCGGCGAAGACGAAGCGGATGACGTACAGCCGGCGCAGGGCGGGCTTGGCGCCGATGGGCTCGGCGGAGGCAGTGGATGCCATGGGCTTCTCCAGTGACTGTGGGATAGAGAGAACGCTCTCTCTTGTTTGCAGCCTGGCACACCTTTTTCGCGAAAACAAGAGAGATCGTTCTACCTGCTACAATGGGTGATATGGCAAAGACGGAAGCCGGCACAGGCACCGGCAGGCGGGTCTCCGAAGCCCGGGAACGGCTCCTGAGAACCGCGGGGCAGCTCTTCTACGCGGAGGGCATCCACACGGTGGGCGTCGACCGTCTGGTCGCCGAGTCGAAGGTCACCAACGCCACCTTCTACCGCCACTTCCGCAGCAAGGAAGACCTTGCCGTCGCCTACATCGGAAGCGTCGACCAGGCGATCCGCACCCAGATCGGCTCCCTGATGGCCGCGGACGTGCCGACCGATGGCATCCTGCGGGGCATCGGTGCGTCCCTGGTCGAGCAGATCCGCTCGCCCGGTTACCGCGGATGCGCCTTCCTCAACGCGGCGGCGGAATTCCCCGATCCCGATCACCCGGTCCACCGTGCCGTCGTGCAGCACCGCGAATGGTTCCTGCAGACGATCACCGGACTGTTCGCCGAGATCGCGGCCGCACAGGCCGAGCACGCCGGGCGGCACTTCGTCATGCTCCGCGACGGCGCGATGAGCGCCGGCTACCTCGGCGACCCCGTCCTGGCCGGCGAGACCTTGCTGCGCGGCATCGAAGGACTGCTGCGGATCCACACCGCCCGTGGTCTCGACGAGCGCGCCGCCTCCGCACCCGGCCAGGGCTCCTCGTCGGCCACGACGGTCTCCGGCATCGAGTGCTCGCCGCCCAGCGCGTAACCGCGGTCGGGGCGTGGTCTACTGCCGGAGTGAAGGCGCGCAGGAATCCCAGGGCTGCGGTGCGGACCGCAGGGGCCAGTTGCGCGGGCTCAACACGAAGCGGACCCCCGGTCGCGCCTTTCGTCACTTCCGGAGCCCCGTTTCGTCGGCACCGGGATCAGATGCTCTCCGAGCATGGACCCGCGAGCCTGGAGGTGAGCAGTCCGTCGGCCAAGGGTGTCGCCATCATGCGGGTACTACGGGCTGAACTCGATGTCGACCTGACGAGCGCCGCGGCCGTGGCGCGTCGCATGGTGAACGGTGACTACTCAGGAACGCTTCCGGAGATGGAGCACCTGGCTCGCAAGCTGAGAGAGTCTGGCATCACTGCTGTAGAAGGGCAGCGAGCAACTCGTCACGCGTCGTGCTCTGAGCCGAGTCCAGGACTCGGCCGTGACACCGAATCGGGCCGGCTCCCGCGCTGTTGCAAACGACCAGCCATCATTCGGGGCACCGCTCACGCGGACGAGCATGCCACAGCCGTCCCTCGCTTGCTTGGCCACCGACATCGTGAGTTCAACCTGAGTAGGCGCACAGACGCCGACGCCTGGTAGATCAAGCGGCCGCGGCGGGAACAGCCGGTCCGGCCGCCACTGTTGCATCGACCGAGGGACCGGCGCCGCACGGGCGGGGAACACGGAGACCACGAGGTCGTCCGCTCCGACAGGATCCGGACCCCCGGGATCGCGGTACGCCCGCCGCGCACTCGAACCAAGACGTATTTCTGCAGGAGGACTGCTTCATGGCCGACCGGCCCTTGACGCTCATGGCAGTGCACGCTCACCCCGACGACGAGGCCACCGGTACCGGAGGGATCCTCGCGCGGTACGCGGCGGAAGGCATCCGCACGGTTCTCGTGACGTGTACCGACGGCGGTTGCGGTGACGGACCGGGGGGTGTCAAGCCGGGCGATCCCGGGCACGATCCGGCGGCCGTCGCCTTGATGCGCCGTCAAGAACTCAAGGCGAGCTGTGACGTCCTGAAGGTCAGCGATCTGGAGATGCTCGACTATGCCGACTCCGGGATGATGGGCTGGCCGAGCAACGACGCCCCCGAATCCTTCTGGCAGACCCCCGTGGAGGAAGGCGCCACCCGACTCGCGGAACTCATGCGGCAGTACCGGCCCGATGTGGTCGTCACTTACGACGCGAATGGTTTCTACGGCCACCCCGACCACATCCAGGCCCACCGCATCACGATGGCGGCGCTGGAGATGACCGCACTGACACCGAAGGTGTACTGGACGACGATGCCCCGCTCGATGATGCAGCGGTTCGGTGAGATCATGCGCGAGTTTCATGAGGACATGCCGGAGCCGGATCCTGCCGAAACCGCCGCGATGGCCGAGATCGGCCTCCCCGACGATGAAATCACCACGTGGGTGGACACCACCGCATTCAGCGGTCAGAAGTTCGACGCGCTGGCCGCGCACGCCAGTCAGGGCGAGAACATCTTCTTCCTCAAGATGGGCAAGAAGAGGTTCGGCGAGTTGATGGGCATGGAGACCTTCGTACGTGTTCAGGACGCCACCGGCGCCGCCGTACCCGAGAACGATCTCTTCGCCGGACTGCGCTGATCCGCCCGTCCGGCTGGGGCCCGGGAAAGCCCATCGGCGGCACGGCGCGATAGGGCAGGTCACACACCCGGAGTCTTGTCCACCAGCGGCCGGTCCGTAGAACCGGCCGCTCAGGATCCGTGCACGCGGGCACACTTTCGAAGAACTCGTGGAGACGCGGCGCGTCGAGCCCTCGCTCGGCCCGTCGTCAACACGCTGCCCCACCCCTCGTCGGTGAGGATGATGCGGGCGCCGGGCATACTGCCGTACTCCCCCACCGTCGGTGGCGCGTTGCGGCATCCACTTGAAGTGTGGGGTTCTGGTCGCGAAGGGGGCCTCGTCATCGACCCCGGCCGGGCGGCAGCGGACGCGGTCATCCGTCCATTTCGGCCCGGTGCGAAACAGCGGCCACATCGGCTGAGGGCGGGCGGTGTCAGCAGCCGTCGACGAACGTGACCGTCTCGTCGAGCAGCGCCCGGCCCGTACGGACGTGATCGACCGTGACGTCCTCGAACCCGATCGACATGCCGCAGAAGAGCATGAGCTCGGCCGGGGGTGACAGTACCTCCGCGACGCTCCTGTGAAACTTCGCCCATGCCATCTGCGGGCAACTGTGCAGCCCTTCGGCGCGCAGCAGCAGCATGACGGTCTGCAGATACATGCCGACATCCGCCCACTGGGGCGCGCCCAGGTCGCGGTCGATGTAGCAGAACAGGGCGGCGGGCGCGCCGAAGCAGTCCCAGTTCGCGGACGCGGCCCGCTGGCGTGCCTCCAGGTCCTCACGCGCGATGCCGAGTGCGCCGTAACGCTGCGCGCCGAAGGCAGCTCGGCGCTCGCGGTAGGGCGACTTCAGCGTGGTCGGGTACTGCTCGTACTCCGGCTCGTCCCACGGGTCGCCCGCGGCCAGGCGCTCGCCGGCGCGCTTCTTGATCTCGGCCAGCGGCCGGCCGGTCAGCACGTAGGCGCGCCACGGCTGGATGTTCGATCCGGACGGCGACCAGGCCGCGGCGGACAGGACACGCTCCAGCGTCTCCCTCGGGACCTGCCGGTCGGTGAACCTGCGTACCGCCCGTCGGCTCCTGACCGCCTCGTAGACGTCCATGATCGCTTGCCTTCCCAGCTGCTCGACGCACTCACTTCCACTACAAGCGAGATAGTATCACTCGATACTATTTCATGTAAGACTACTGCCGAACACGAATCCCCAGCCCCTCGGCGCCCACGCCTGGGGCAATGCAACCTTGGAGAAAGCCCATGGCGACGCTGCTGCACATCGACTCGTCCCTGTTCCCCGGCGAGGCGTCCTCGTCCCGTTCGGTCACGGCCGCCTTCCGCAAGAGCTGGGAGGAGCAGCACCCTGAGGGCACGGTGATCTACCGCGACCTCGCCGCCGCCCCTGTCCCGCACATCACCGCCGACGCCTGGTCCGCCGGTTACGCCGCCCCGTCCGAGCGCACCCCGGAGCAGTCAGCCGCGTTCGCCGCGCGCGTGAAGCTCATCGAGGAGCTGGAGCAGGCGAACGCCGTCCTGATCGGCGCCCCCATGTACAACTTCTCGATCCCGTCGACGCTGAAGGCGTGGCTGGACAGCGTGCTTCTGCTCGGCCGCACCGCGGGCGAGACCCCCTCCGCCAAGGGCAACGCCTGACTCCAGGACGTCACACGCCACCCTCGCCGAGCGTGCCCTCCGTGGGCGATGACGATTGCTCCGCGCCTGCGGCCGGCAGCCCGGCCCCGGGAGCGGTGGTGCGTGTGACCTGCCGGCGAGCCGCGCATCGACACGACCGCGATGCGTACGAGGGCGAAGAACACGCCGTCGGCCAGGAATGCGGCGCGGTAGCCGTGCGGACTACTCGGTCCGCATCGGCGACGCAGCCCTGACCGTCGCCCGCAGGCAGGGTCGGCGTGTGGCGAGGATGGCCCAACGCTCAAGGCCAGATTGCCGCGACAGCCGCGTGCGACCAAGCCCGCCCAGCCGGCAGGCAGGCGGGCAACCGGCGGGCTTATTCCTTGTCGTCCGCTCGATAGGCGAACCGGGTCAGCAGATCCTTCAGCTTCTCGGGCTCGCCGGGCCCCAGTTCGGCAATGAGACGCTCGGCCAGCGGCTCCGCCGCCACATGGGCCGCATCGAAAAGCTCGAGCCCCTGAGTCCGCCGTGATCACGCCGGCCATCCGGAGATCATTTCAGTTGCCGACATCCCTGCCCACGACGATCCTGGGCTACGAGCAAGCAAGGGGGTCAAGGTGGGACTGATGCTCTTTCCAGGCGACAACGACGTGGGGAGCCCGGACATCTCCTGGTCCTACACCGGTTTCAGCATGTTCAGGAAGTGGTTGGCCCAGGCCGAGGGGTTCACGCTCGCCGAGATGGACGGCTTCGGCGGAGACCGCCAATGGTGCAGCGTCTCCACTACGCTGGCGCCACTGCTCAACCATCCGGACGACGACGGCCCCGACCTCGCACCCGCTCAATGCGCGGCCATGTTGCCCCGGCTGACAGCGATTCTCGACCGACGTCAGCCTGACGACAGCGACCCCGTCCTGCGACGGCGCATCGAAGACGTCAGTCAGTTGATCACCGTCCTGCGGTTCTGCGTGGACAAGGACGTTGAGCTCATCTTCGGCTGACCACGGGAGCGCGGAGCGACCCGCCGTTGAGGGATGGCCCGTGGTTACGAGACAGTCTTCAGTGGGGACCTCGACCTCCTCATCGCGTCGTTGCGTAAGGATGTTTCCTGACGTCGGGTTTCGCGAGGTGAGCTGTCCGAGGCATGACCGCAAAGACGCATCCGACGGTGCGCAGGCGCCGCGTCAGGCGGTGGCAGACTCTGGGGCGATGCGCGCCGCTGCGGCCGCCGCGTGGCGCTTGACCTCCATATGCCCACCTGCCGAAGCGCCGGACGGCTCGCCTTCGGACGACTGCAGGGGCGGTCGCTGCGGCGCGGCGCCGATGCGACCCGGCTCGCCCAGCGATCAACGGCCCCTTCGTCGCCGTCGACCTGCTGCGCCTGGCCGGCACCGACAGCCCGGCAGTTCCACGCCGTGAGGGCATCGTGGTGCCACTCCAGCACCTTGAGGACGTCGGACACCGCACCGTTCACATCCAGCGGGGCCGGTCGTGCACGCACACGCCGGCCGGCCCTCCCCCGGCCGGTGGTCTGCCGGGCGGCCCCTGCCCAGGGCGCAGAGTGCGGGGGCCGCCCGGGCCTCACGGTCCTGTCACAGCGCAAGGCACTACGACGCTAAAATCCCCGCGCCCGATCGCGCCCGCCGAGCGCCCCGCCCGGGTGAAGAAGACCACCCCGTTCGCCCCGATCCTGCGACTCCCAGCAGCGTGCCGGCGATCGGTCCCTCTCTACTCCGCCGAGTCCTCCCAGTGGAAGGAAGCGAGGGCTGAGTCCTGCCCGAGCGCTCGCTGCCTCCCCGATTCGGGGGCGTCATCCTCCTGCCGGCGGCGGGTCAGGTGTCCGAGGGCGACGAGCGCACCGAGCAGCAGGCCGACCAGGCAGACCGTGCCGACCGCGAGCAGGGCGAGGCCGAGCAGACCGTATCCGGTCAGGGTCGCCACGAGGCCCACCGGGTTCATGCATCCACATGCCAGCATGACGACACGGTCCCGGCCGGCGGCACGGCCATGTCGGCATGTGGCCGATCGGTGTTCCGGATGTGCTCATGTCGCAACACGGTTCGCCCGGACGCGTATTCAGGAGGGCCCGGTGCGGACGGCCGTCGCGGACAGAGTGGTGTAGGTCATCGTGAAGCGTCCGCCCAGGGAGTCGATGGCGCTCCCGACCGCGCCCAGTATCTCGGCCAGCTGATCGGGGCGGAGCCGGGTGAGGCCACCGGTGGTGGGCAGCAGGTCCAGCCACTGATCGCGCGTGTAGGACCGCTCCCAGTCGAATCGCCACTGCTCGACATCACTGAACTGTCCGGTCTCCCGGATCTTGTCCGCGCACTTCGCGTAGACCGTCTGATAGGCGTCGAGCGGCCGACGGGCCGGCCCGCCGTTGAACGGGGAGTCCGGTACCACCCTCCGGAAGGCGGCGGCGAACGGGTCAGCCACTTCGGCAGGCGGCTCGTACACGTGCCCGAAGATCGCCAGCCGCCCGCCCGGACGCAGCACCTGTGCCGCCTTCACGGCTCCCGCGACCGGATCCACCCAGTGCCACGACTGCGCGGCGACGACCGTGTCGAACGTCCGGCCCTCCGGCTGCCAGGTTTCGAAGGTCGCCGTCTCGACCCGCAGGCCACGGGCTCTGGCGAAGTCGGCCATGCGCGCGTCGGGCTCGACGCCGAGCACGGCGCAGCCCGCGGCCTGGAACTGGCGGGCCGCGATGCCGGTGCCGCAGCCGACGTCGAGGACGTCGGACCCGGGGCTCCCGGCGACGATCCGCGTCACCAGAGCATCGGGGTAGCCGGGCCGGGCCCGGTCGTAGCGGTGGGCGTCCACTCCGAACGACTCGGCCATCCGGCGGGCTTCGTGCGGCTGCGCAGGGGACGCTTCTCGCGGTGATGTGGGCATGCGCCCACCTTAGTGGGCAAGCGCCCACTGGACAATGGATACGATGCCGGGGCGACGCACGAGAGGATCTGCGAGTGCCGACTGGGGTGCACCTGCGCGATGCGCGACAGCAGCTGTTCGACGCCGCCGAGCGCGTGCTTCTGCGCGCCGGGCCGAGCGGGCTGACCAGCCGGGCCGTCACCGACGAGGCAGGCTGCGCCAAGGGCGTCCTGCACCGGCACTTCAGCGACTTCGACGCCTTCCTCGCGGAGCTCGTGCTCGACCGGGCCGCGCGGCTCGAGGCGCAGGCGAGCGCGTTGCGCGGGTCCGTCGGCACCGGCACGGTGGCCGGCAACCTCACCAGCGCGCTGACCACCCTGTTCGGCCCGGTTCCCGTGGCGATCATTCCGCTGATCACCTTCAGGGACGAGCTGCGCGCACGGCTGCGGCAGGCCCGGCCCGGCGGCGGCATCGCGATCCTCGCCGAGGCCACCACCGCGATCTCCGCCTATCTGGCCGACGAGCGTGCACGGGGCCGCATCGCGGCCGACGCCGACATCGACGCGCTCACCCTCTCCCTCGTCGGTGGCGGGCATCTCCTGTTCGCGGACCGCGACCCCGGCCCGCCGACCACGGCAGTCGTCGACAGGTTCGTGACATCGGTCGTCGCCGACGCCGTGCACCGACGACCCGACCAGGACGCGGGACGGCCGGCCGGCGGCCGCGTCTGAGCCCGAGTGCCGCCGGAGCACCGCCGGGGCCATTCGGATGCGTTGCGGTCGCGCCTGCCGGACGCCGCCCACACGCTGGAGCCGGATGTGAACGGTCCGTCGCGCCCGGTGTGCGGCGGCAGGCTCATGGAGGACTGTGTGACTGCCCCGTCGCCCGCCACCGACGCGCCGCCGGCCCGGTACGACGACCTGCGCGCACTGGTGTTCAACTGCACCTTGAAGCGCTCACCGGAGACGAGCAACACCCAGGGGCTGATCCACCGCTGCACCACCATCATGGAGGCCCAAGGAGTGCAGGTCGACGTGGTGCGGGCGGTGGACCACGACATCGCCACCGGTGTGTGGCCCGACATGACGGAGCACGGCTGGGCGTCGGACGCCTGGCCCGAGTTGTACCGGCAGGTCCTGGCGGCGGACATCCTCGTGCTGGCCGGCCCGATCTGGCTGGGCGACAACAGCTCCGTGATGAAGCGGGTGATCGAACGCCTCTACGCCTGTTCCAGCCTGCTCAACGAAGCCGGGCAGTACGCCTATTACGGCCGCGTCGGCGGCTGTCTGATCACCGGCAACGAGGACGGGGTCAAGCACTGTGCCATGAACGTCCTCTACAGCCTTCAGCACCTGGGATACACCATCCCTCCCCAGGCGGACGCCGGATGGATCGGCGAGGCGGGCCCCGGTCCGTCGTATCTCGACCCCGGCTCGGGCGGGCCGGAGAACGACTTCACCAACCGCAACACCACCTTCATGACCTGGAACCTGCTCCACGTGGCCCGGGCGCTGAAGGACCTCGGCGGCATCCCCGCCCACGGCAACCAGCGAACGGCCTGGGACGCCGGCTGCCGCCACGACTACGAGAACCCCGAGCACCGCTAGATCTCAGGCCTCGGCCACCGCCACAGGCACGGGCACACTCAGGACCCGGCCACGGGCACCGACCTCAGACCCCGGCCACGGGCACGACCTCAGGCCTCGGCCACGGGGACGACCTCGCGCCGCGGACCTCCGAGGGCGACCTTCAGCGCGCCCGTCTCGGCGGCGTGGGCGAAGACGTCGTACGCCTCCTCGATGCGCTCCAAGGGGAAGGTGTGGGTGATCAGTTGGGAGGCGGGCAGCCGGCCGGCGGCGGCCATCTTCAGCAGCGTGGGCGTGGTGCGGGTGTCGACCAGGCCGGTGGTGATGGTCACGTTCTTGATCCACAGCTCTTCCAGGTGCAGGGTCGCGGGACTGCCGTGCACCCCGGCGTTGGCCACATGACCGCCGGGCCGCACCATGCGCGTGCACAGCTCGAAGGTCTCCGGCACACCCACCGCCTCCACGACGACGTCCGCACCGAACCCTCCGGTGAGGTCGGCGACCAGTTGCTCGGGCTCTTCGCGGGCGTCGGCCACGGCCTCGGCGCCCAGCTTCCGCGCGGCCTCCAGACGCGCCGGGGCCAGGTCCACGGCGATGACGCGCTCGGGTGAGAACAGCCGTGCGGTGGCGATGACCGCGAGACCGACGGGGCCGGCCCCGACCACGACGACCGTGTCCCCGGGCCGTACCCGTCCGTTGAGCACGCCGACCTCGTAGGCGGTGGGGAAGATGTCGGCCAGCAGCACCGCGTCCTCGTTGGTGACCGCGGCGGGCAGCACGTGCACCGACAGGTCGGCGAACGGCACCCGGACGAACTCCGCCTGTGTGCCGTCGACGCGATGGCCGAGGATCCAGCCCCCGCCGCCCAGGCACTGGCTGTACATGCCCTCCCGGCAGAAGCGGCACCGGCCGCAGGTGCTGATGCAGGACACCAGCACCCGGTCCCCCGGCTGTACGGTGCGCACGTCGGCGCCCACCTCGACGATCTCGCCGACGGCCTCGTGCCCCAGCACCGTGCCGGGACGCACCTCCGGCACGTCGCCCTTGAGGATGTGCAGGTCCGTGCCGCAGATCGTGACGGTGTCGACGCGCACGACGGCATCGGTCGGGTCCTGGACGTCCGGGTCGGGAACCTCCTCCCAGGCGGCCTGCCCCGGTCCGTGGAAGACGTAGCCCTTCATACCGATCACCAGCCTTCTGTCATCGGGCCTTGTCGCCGGGTTCCCCCGCCGGGCGGGTTGCCGACGCGGGTCCGTGTCATCGGTGTGCGGTCCGTCGGCGCGGGCATCCGGTCGGGGTTCAGCGCCCGGGCCATCCGGAACCTCCGGAACCCTGCCGTAGGACGTCCAGCCGGCGCCGGTACTCGTCCTCGTCGATCTCCCCGCGGGCGAAGCGTTCGGCCAGCAGTTGTTCGGGGACGGGGCGTCCGGTGCCGCCTTGCGCCCGCGACTGTCCGGTGCCGCGGTTCAGTGCGCGGAAGAGCAGCACCACGACGACGATCAGCAGCACCCAGAAGAGCAGCATCCCCAGGCTCATGGCGAACCAGCCCCAACCGGGCGCGCCGTGCGGAAACCAGAACATCCTCACCACCCACTTTCCGGCGCACTCCCACCGCACCGGCGCCCAGTTGCCACCTCGTGCGGCAGGAGACCGCACTGCCACGGTCGCACCGCCCACGGGGCCGCGCGAGTGGCCACCGCGGATCGAACGGAGGGACGCTGGAAGGAGGCGACCGAGGTGGTCCGGCAGCTGGTCCCGATCGCCGAGAGGGCCGTGAGCAAACCGGCTGACCAGCGCAAGGGAGGCAACTCATGAAGGTCGGAGTGCTGACCGGCGGCGGTGACTGTCCCGGCCTCAACGCCGTGATCCGCAGTGTCGTCCGCAAAGGCGTCCAGGAATACGCCTTCGACTTCGCCGGGGTGCGGGACGGCTGGCTGGGCCTGGTCCAGAACGCCGTCGTGCCGCTGGACATCCCCAGTGTGCGCGGGATCCTCCCCCGCGGCGGGACCATCCTCGGCTCCTCCCGCACCAACCCGTTCAAACACGAGGACGGGATGCGACGCGTACGGGACACCCTGGCCGCGCACGACGTCGACGCGCTGGTGGTGATCGGCGGTGAGGACACGCTCGGCGTGGCGACGGAGCTGAACGCGCAGGGAGTCCCTCTGGTCGGCGTACCGAAGACCATCGACAACGACGTCTCCGGCACGGACTACACCTTCGGCTTCGACACCGCCGTGGGTATCGCGACCGAGGCCATCGACCGTCTGCACACCACCGCCGAATCGCACATGCGCACCCTGGTGGTGGAGGTGATGGGGCGGCACTCGGGGTGGATCGCCCTGCACGCCGGCATCGCGGGCGGCGCCAACGTGATCCTCATCCCGGAGCGGCCGTTCGACCTGGACCAGGTCTGTGAACAGGTCAGGAGCCGATTCAAGATCAACTACGCGCCGATCGTCGTGGTCGCCGAGGGTGCCGTCCCCAAGGAGGGGCAGATGGTCCTCAAGGACCAGTCGCTGGACGAGTTCGGGCATGTGCGGCTGTCCGGCATCGGCGAGTGGCTGGCCCGGCAGATCTCGGACCGCACCGGGAAGGAGGCCAGGACCACGGTTCTGGGCCACATCCAGCGCGGCGGCACACCGAGCGCCTTCGACCGATGGCTGGCCACGCGTTACGGGTTGCACGCCATCGAGGCGGTCAAGGACGGTGACTTCGGCGTCATGGTCGCCCTGCGAGGCACCCGGATCGTCCGCATCCCCCTGGCCGAGGCCACCGCGAAGGCCAAAGTGGTCGATCCGTCGCTGTACGACGAGTTCGAGGTGTTCTTCGGCTGACGCGGCCCACGCGCGGCCCCCGCGCGGCACCCGTCCGCGAGGTGCACCGCTCGGCCGTCATCCGGCATGCGGTACGACCGCCACCGGGCAGCGGGCGTGGTCCAGCACGGCGTGCGTGATCGGGCCCAGCCGGCCCTCGGCCGCCCGCGCCCGCGGGTCGGTGCGACGGCCGACGACGAGCAGGGCCGCGCCCTGGGACGCGTTGAGGAGCGCTTCCGCCGGATGGAGCAGCAGGACATCGGTGTGGACCGCGACGTGCGGGTACTTCTCGCGCCAGGGGCGCAGCGCGTCGGAGAGCCGCAGGACCTCCTGGTCCTCCCAGGTGGCGCGGTCCTCCTCGGTCACCACCAGGGTCTGCGCGGAGACGGCCTCGGCGGGAAGCGCCCATGCCTGGACCACCCGCAGGCCCGCTCCGCGCGCCCCGGCGGCCGAGAACGCGAAGTCCGCCACCTCGCCGACCGGGTGGTGCGCGTCGAACCCCGTCACGACCTGGTCCGCGCCCTGTGCCGCCGGTGGCCTTTCCTCTTCCCCGAAGGCTCCGGGCTGTTCGGGCACCAGCACGACAGGGCAGGGGGCCGCCGCCGCCACCCGCAGCGCGACCCGGCCGACCGCCAGACCGTCGAACCCGCCCGTCCCGCGCGTCCCGACGACGAGGAGCCCGGCATCGCGGGCCGCGGCGAGGAGGGCCACGGCCGGGTCGTCATCGGTCTGCTCGCACAGCACCTCCACGTCCGGACAGCGATCGCCGAGGTCGGCGGCCGCCCGCTGGAGCGTCCGCTCACCCAGCTGATGCAGCCGGTCCGCGGCCGGGGCGGGCACGGCAGGGCCGGGAAGCGGCGGGGAAGCATGCAGCAGGCGGAGCGGAACACCGCGCGACGCGGCCTCCCGCGCCGCCCAGCCGGCGGCCGCCAGACTGTGTTCGGACCCGTCGACACCCGCCAGCACGGGGTGACTCATCACGTCCTCCTTCGCCCTGCCGGAACCTCGGCCTCCTCCCGGCCGGGACCTGGCCGGCCACACGCCCGCTCCCCTTCTGTCCCCACTGTCCGGCCGTCGCCCTGTCCGCGCTGTCCGGCCGTCGTCCTCGGCCTCACCGGTCGGCGGCTGTGATGCGGCGCCCTGTCAGACGGGTGAGAGGCACTTTCACCCAGAGCAGGCGCGAGCCGCCCGCCCATGGTTCGGAGTAGGCCCGTTCGTCCAGCCGGCGGACCATGTCAGGGTCGTCGACGACCTCGGCACGGCCCACCGCGAGCACGCTCCAGCCCTGGCTCATCTCCTCGTCGAGATGGTCGACCTCGAAGGCGACGTCGGAGCCGACGGCTTTGGCGGGGGCGGAGCCGGGCGTGCTGCGGAAGTAGAGGGCCTCGCCCAGCACGTCGTAGTTGACGGGGAACGCGACGGGCCCGACCGGGCCGGTGAACGCGATACGCCCCACTCCGTGCGTGGACAGCAGCGCCCGGCACTCGTCCCGGCTCAGATCCGTCAGCCGGGGGTGCCGCAGCGCGCGTCCCTGTCCCGGCGGGAACTCCTGGTCGCCGCCCCGCAGCGCGAGGAGCGTGGTGCCGAGCGCGTCGGCCAGGCGCAGGATGGTCGTGATGCCCGGCTCCGACGGGTGCTGTTCGAGATAGGCGAGGTAGTGCGGAGACATCCGGGCTCGGCCGGCCGTCTCCTCCAGGCTGAGCCCCTGACGCCGGCGGGCCGCCGCCAGACGTCGTCCGAAGTCCCCCGGCTTCCCCGCCATGCCGACGGCGGGGTCCGCGGGGATGGGCCCACGGGTCGTGGCCCCTTCCCGGCCCGGGCGCCGGACGTCGCCTTCGTGGCCCATGTCCCGGACGCCTGCTTCGTGGCCGGCGTGCTGGACGTGCGCGTCCGGTCCGGGAAAGACCAGCGAGATCTCGCCCGTGTCCGACCAGCGCACGTCGTACGGCGGTGTGCCGTCGTCGTGGTGCAGGCCGACGATCTCGCCGTCGCGCCGGGTGACCCCGGTGACCGGGCTTTCCACGACCAGTCGATCGCCTAGGTGAGCGTGCATGGTCATGCCTTCCCTCAGGAGTCCGTCTCCCAGGATCACCCGCGCCCGTCGCCCGCACCAACGGACCCGAATCACCAGGCCCCGGACCACCGGGGTACTGCCGTGGCCGTCAGCGGCCGATGGCGGCGAGGGCGGCGGCGTACTGCTCGTCGGTGACCGGCTCCAGCCAGGTGGTGCCGTCGCCGTCGCCGGCACCGACGACCATGGCGATGTGGGCCATGAGGTTGGTGTCGGTGGCGCCGTGCCAGTGCTCCTCGCCGGCCGGGCACCTGACGGTCTCGCCGGCGCTCACGCGCACGACGTTGCCGTCGCGGGTGCCGACCAGGCCGACACCGTCGGTGATGTGCAGGACCTGGCCGAGGGCGTGGGAGTGCCAGTGGGTGCGGGCGCCGGGGGTGAAGCGCACCAGAGCCGCGGCCAGGCGGGCCGGCTCGGTGGGAACCGAGATCAGGTTGAGGTGGACGTCGCCGGTGAAGCGTTCCGCCGGGGCCTTGAGGGTGGGGGTGTCGGTGAGGTGTTCCACGTCTGAGATTCCTTGATCGAACTTGTGCGGCGGGTGCGGTACAGGGGTGGCGGTAGGGCTCGGGGGGGATTGCCGGGGTGGCGGTAGGGCTCGGGGGGCGGTGGTGCCGGGGTGGCGGTCGTGCCCGTCAGGCGCCGCTCTCGTCGGCGATCTGCTTCAGCCGGGTGATCGCGGTCATCGCGTTGGGCCAGCCCGCGTAGAAGGCCAGGTGCGTGATCGCCTCGGACAGCTCCTCGACGGTCAGCCCGTTGTCCAGGGCCACCCCGAGGTGGTAGCCGAGCTGCTCGCCGCGGTACAGGGCGGCCAGCGCGCTCACGGTCACCAGACTCCGGTCGCGAGGTGACAGCCCGGGCCGCTGCCAGACATCACCGAAGAGAACCTCGTCGGTGACCTCGACGAGCTTGGGCGCGATCCCGGCCAGCTCCCGGGGTGCGGACTGCTTGGGCATACGAACGACTCCTTGGTCACAGGTCACATCGGGGTGGGCCGCCACGACCACTGTGCGGCGGGGGCGGTCTTCCGGCAGCCGTCGCAGCGCGTGTCCCGGTCGCCCCGGGGGCATCGGCGGCTGCCGGTATCGAGGTAATCGCAGGTCGATGTGGTGGAGAAGGGTCTGCCGTGCCAGGTACCGACAGGACCCCCCAGAGGTGGACCGTCCGGCCTAGCCTGGAAGCCGTGACCACGCAGAGCGACATTCGCGCATTCCTGGCCTCACGGCGTGCCAAGATCACCCCGCGGCAGGCGGGTCTGCCCGCCTACGGCGGCAACCGGCGCGTACCGGGCCTGCGCCGTGAGGAAGTCGCCCTGCTCGCCGGTGTGAGCATCGACTACTACGTCCGCCTGGAACGCGGCCATCTCGCCGGCGCCTCCGAGGAGGTCCTCGACGCGGTCGCGAAAGCCCTCCAGCTCGACGACGCCGAACGCGCCCACCTTCACGACCTGGCCCGCGCCGCCGCCAAGCGCCCGGTCCGCCGTACCGGACGCGTCCGCGGACCGCTCCCGGACAGCGTGCTGCGCGTTCTGGGTTCCATGACCGACTCCCCGGCCTTCATCCGCAACGGCCGCCTGGACATCCTGGCCACCAACACCCTCGGCCGCGCGCTGTACGACCCCCTGTTCCCCGACGGCACCGCTCAGACGGTCAACATCGCCCGCTCGCAGTTCCTCATGCCGGACGGCCGCGACTTCTTCCCCGACTGGGAGGAGTCCGTGAACACCACGGTCTCCCTGCTGCGCACCGAGGCCGGCCGGGCCCCGCACGACACCGAACTGACCGGACTGATCGGCGAACTCGTCACCCGCAGCGAGGAGTTCCGCATCGCCTGGGCCCGGCACAACGTGCGTCTGCACCACACCGGCCGCAAGTCCTTCCGGCACCCCGCCGTCGGTGTCCTCACCCTCGACTTCGACGCCATGGAGCTGCCCGCCCGGCCCGGCCTGACCCTGACCGCCTACAGCGCCGCCCCCGGCACACCCGACCACGACGCCCTGCGGCTCCTCGCCGCCTGGGCCGCGACCGAGGGCACCCGGCCCACCGGCAGTCCCACCGCGGCCGGCCGCGGCAAGTGACACCCGTAAGGACACCCCTCATGCGGGGGTTTCCACGCGATATTGGCCCCCGCGTGGTCCGCCGTCCCGGGACCGGCGGACCAACGCCTCGGTGGGCGCTGCCGCGGGGTAAACGGAACCTAACCCTCCGCCCGCCGGAACGGAAGCCCCGTAGATGTGTGGCGCAGGTCATATCGGTCGGCCGGGTCGGCGATGAGGAGGTTCCTCGATCTTTCGCCTTTAGGTCAAGATCTGACCCCTTTCGCGGCTAACGTCTTCCTCACCAGAGGAACCCACTCTCGGAAGGCGACGACGATGACCGAGACCACGCCCGTCCACGAGCCCGCCACCCACGACCTCGGCGAGGCAGAGCCCCTCACCGGCGAGCGGGCCGACCTGCTGGAGACGCTGGCCAAGCACCGGCACTTCCTGCGTCTGACCACCCGCGATCTCGACGACGAGCAGGCCGGGCGCCGGACCACCGCCAGTGAGCTGTGTCTGGGCGGCCTGATCAAGCATGTCGCCGCGGTCGAACGGAACTGGGCACGATTCATCGTGGAGGGCCCCTCGGCGATGGGCGACTTCACCACCATGACCGAGGCCGACTGGGCCCGGCGGGTCGACGAGTTCCGGATGCTGCCCGGCGAGACGCTGGCCGGCGTGCTCGAGGACTACGCCGAGGTGGCCGGCCGGACCGATGAACTGGTCCGCACCCTGCCCGACCTGAACGCCGCGCAGCCGCTGCCCAAGGCCCCGTGGTTCGAGCCGGACGCGCAGTGGTCGGCCCGCCGGGTGCTGATGCACATCATCGCGGAGACCGCGCAGCACGCCGGCCACGCCGACATCATCCGCGAGTCCCTGGACGGCGCCAAGAGCATGGGGTGACGTCCACTCCCCGCCCGAAGCGCGGCCCGGACGGGCGCTGGGTGCCGAGGCCGCCGGCCCGTCACCCCGGCGTGAAGCGTACGGGCGTCCCGGCGCAGGCCTGCGCGGCCCGGGCGAGGGCGGTTTCCACGACCACTCCGATCACCGGGTAGCCGCCTGTCGTCGGGTGGTCGTGGAGGAACACCACGGGGCGCCCGTCCGGGGGCACCTGAACCGCGCCGAGGACCATGCCCTCGCTGGGCAGTTCGCCCGCCGACCGGCGTTCCAGCGCCGGGCCTTCGGTGCGCAGACCGATGCGGTTGCTGTGCGGGGACACACGGTAGGTCGCCGACGTGAGGGTGCGCAGCGCCGCCGGGGTGAACCAGTCGGCACGGGGGCCGGGCCGGAGCGGCAGGACCAGTGCGGCGGGCGGCGCGGGCCAGGGGGCGGCGAAGGGGAGCGCCGGCTGCCGGGCGGGGGCGCCCAGCGGGAGTACGTCCCCGTCGCGCACGGGCGCCGGACCGAGTCCGGAGAGCAGGTCCGTCGAACGGCTGCCGAGGACCGGCTCGGTGGCGATGCCCCCGGCGACCGCCACGTACGAGCGCACCCCGGCGGTCGCCGTACCCACGTTCAGCACCGCGTCCGCGGGCACCCGTACCGGCGCGCCCCAGGCCACCGGACGGCCGTCGACGGTCACCGGGCAGGGCGCACCGCCGACCACGACGGTGACGCCCCGGTCGGGCCGCAGGGCGCAGCCGGTCAGGGTGGTTTCCAGGACGGCGGCGCCGGGGTCGTTGCCGAGCAGCCGGTTGGCGAGGGTCATCGCGGGCGCGTCCAGGGAGCCGGAGCGGGGGACGCCCAGGTGGGCGTGCCCGTGGCGGCCGGAGTCCTGGACCGTGGTGAGGGCGCCGGAGCGTACGACGGTGAGTTTGGCGCTCATGTCGCACCGCCCTCGGGGACGAACCGCACGCGTGTTCCCGGTGTGAGAAGGGCCGGTTCGTCGCGGGTGAGGTCCCACAGCGGTGCAGGGTCCGGCATGGTGCCGATGAGCTGCCAGCCGCCGGGGGTCGCGCGGGGGTACACCGCGCTGTAGGGACCCGCGAGCGCCACCGCTCCGGCCGGGACCCGGGTCCGGGGTGTGTCGCGGCGCGGGACGTGCAGGTGCGGGGGCAGTCCGGTGAGGTAGCCGAAGCCGGGTGCGAAACCGCAGAAGGCGACCCGGTAGGTGTACGAGGAGTGCGTGGCGGCGACCTCATCGGGGCCGATCCCCCACAGGGCGGCCACTCCGGCCAGGTCCGGGCCGTCGTAGCGCACGTGTATCTCCACCACTCCCCCGTCGTCGGCGGCGCGCGGCGGCACGTCCCAGTCGGCGAGTCGGCGGGCCAGTTCCCCGGGGTCGGGCACGCCGTCCAGCAGGACGGTGCGCGCCCCCGGCACGATCTCGGCGACCGGCGGCAGGGTCCCCGCGGCGCGGCGCCGCAGCAGTTCGGCGTGGAAGGCCGCGGTGCGCTCGGCGTCGGGGAGTTGGACGAGCAGCGCGTGCCGCCCGGCGGGCCGCACCTGAAGCAACCGACCTTCCGTCATGCGAAGGCCCCCACGCCGACCCCGGCCGTCCGGAGCGCCTCGCGCACGCGGGCCGCGATCCGGGCCGCGCCGGGGGTGTCGCCGTGCAGGCACAGCGAGCGGGCGGCGACCTCGACGGTCGTACCGTCCACGGCCTCGACCGAGCCCTTCACCGCGACCTCCAGCGCGCGCCGGACGACCGTGTCGCCGTCGCTGATCACGGAGTTCGCCTCACGGCGTGGCACGAGGGTGCCGTGCGGGGTGTAGGCGCGGTCGGCGAAGGCCTCCGGCACGCCGGTGAGTCCCGCCTCCTCGGCGGCGGCGAGCAGGTGCGATCCGGGCAGGCCGAGCACGGGCAGCCGTCCGCCCGCCAGTTGGACGCCTGCCACCACGGCGGCGGCCTGCTCGGCGTCGTGGACGGTGCGGTTGTAGAGCGCGCCGTGCGGTTTGACGTAGGCGACCTCGGCACCGGCGGCCTCGGCGAAGACCCGCAACGCCCCGATCTGGTACGCGGTCTCGGCCGCCAGTTCGTCGCCGGGTACGTCCATGGCGCGTCGCCCGAAGCCGGCCAGGTCACGGTAGGACACCTGTGCTCCGATCCGTACGCCCCGCTCGGCGGCCAGGTCGCAGACGCGGCGCATCACGGAGGGGTCGCCCGCGTGGAAGCCGCAGGCGACGTTGGCGCTGGTGACCACGGAGAGCAGGGCGTCGTCGTCGGTGAGGCTCCAGCGGCCGAAGCCCTCTCCGAGGTCTGCGTTGAGGTCGATCACGACCAGAACGTAGACGATTGTTGAACGATCCGACAAGGGGTCGATTCCGTGTTCCGTGCCACCGTCGCGAACTCACCCCTTGTTCGATCATTCGACGATCCCCGCGGCGGCCCTCGACCCGCGAGAGGAATCACCCACGGCCGCACAGGATCTTCGTGGCTTCTGACGAGATCGGCGAGGCGTTCGAGGGCTTCAAGTCCCTGCCGTTGGCGCGCTACTCCGAAGTACCCGGCCCGGCTTCCTGGCCATGGTCGGGGACGTACGCGGCAAGGCGGTGCTCGACCTGGCCTCCGGCACCGGGTTCTACAGCAGGGAGTCCAAGCGGCGCGTAGCCGCGGACGTGCTCGGCGCCGACATCTCCGGCGAGATGGTCGCCGTCGCACGGGAGTTGGAGGAGCGCGAGCCGCCGGGGGTGCGGTACGAGGTGGGCGATGTGGCGGAACTGCGGCCTCTCGAAAGGCGCTTCGACATCGCCACGGCCGTCCAGCTGCTCAACTACGCGGAGGACGCCGCCGCAATGGAGCGGATGTGCCGCAACGTGCACCGGAGCCTGGTGCCCGGCGCCGAGTTCTTCGTGCTCACCCAGACGCCCGACCACCGCTTCGACGGACCGTCACTGGACAAGTACGGATTTCGCTGCGAGCCGATCGGCGAGGAGGCCGGGACCGGACCGCGGGTCCGGGTCACGGCGCTGCTCGACCCGCCGATCGAGTTCGTCACCACCTGCCCGCGCCGCGAGGTCTACGAACGGTGTCTGCGGGCGGCCGGATTCGGCGAGGTGACCTGGATCCCCCTCCCGGTGTTCGACGCCGGCGTGCGTGCGTTCGGCGCGGAGTTCTGGGCTGGCCTCCTCGCCGACCCTCCGCTGGAGATGCTGCGCTGCCGCGCCTGACGCCCGCCCGGGCGCCCCGGTGGCCACACAGCACGCCGGGACGAGGGCGCCGGGGCCGCCGGGGCGTCCGCGCGCTGATCGTGGGGCAGCGCGCTGATCGTGGGGCCGCGCAGGCCCATGGTGCCGGCCATGCTGCGCCCGGCCGGAACGCCCGCTGACCGCATGTCAAGCAGCGACTCGCCGTCAGTTGCCGATGCCCCGACCGTCGCGAAGGGTGAGAGGGCGTCAGAAGATCACCTCTAAGGGCTAATTGTCATTCAATCTGCCAGGTCAGCCACGAGTTTGATCGGCAGTCAGTTCTTCCGCAGGGCCCTTCGGGTACCCCGATCGGCCCTCGTAGCCAGGGCTCCGGATGCGCCCGATATGACAGGTATGGGTGGCGTTAGTACGTTCAGTCTCGCGTCGGCTGCACAGCCGATCCCTCTCTCTGAGTTGAGACAGGAGAAGCGACATGATCATGACCCGCTCCCACGCCATCACCGCGGCCGTCGCCGCTGCGGCGGCCCTGGCCGCGACCGGCATCACCTACGCCGCGGCCGCCCCCGCGCCCCAGGCCGCCCCCGCCGCCGTCCAGCAGATCCCCGTCCAGGCCCCCATGGGCGGCGAGGGCGGAAACAACAACAACAGCAAGGGCAACGAGGGCAACAACAACCACGAGGAGCACGGCGAGCGCGGCGGCAACCACCACCGCGACTACGGGTGGATCCACATCAACGAGCGGTCCTACTCCGCCCACCCGGACGGCTGCATCACCGTGGTCAGCGGCCTGGGCTCCAACAGCCTCAACATCCGCAACGACAGCCGCAGGACCGTCGAGGTCTTCCGCGGGGTCACCTGCGACAACGGCGCCCCCATCGCCACCGTCGGCCCGCACAGCGAGAGCAACGGCGTGCACCCCGACTGCGTCAAGGACGGCCTGAAGGTCAAGGACGGCATCGTGGCCAGCTTCCGGGTCGTGCAGCGCCACAAGGGCGACCGGGGCGACTACTGAGGCCCGCCCCGCCACGTCCGTCCCGCGGAACCCCGGCCCGCCGTAATCGGGCCGGGGCCCCGCGACAGGGCACATGGCACAGAACCCCGGCCTGCCGTAATCGGGCCGGGGTTCTCGTCTGCGCCTCGGCCCGGAAGGCAACCCTGCTCGGGAATGCCCGGACCCGGCCGACGCCCGACGTTCTCGCGCCCGCAACGCCATCCTAGGGCCGGACAGCGGGCCCGGCGCGCCCGCTTCGGCCGTTTTCCCCACTCGTCGGCTCACCCACCCGGCGACTTCTGCTGGAACACGCCCCGTTGGTGCTTGACACCGGCGATCGCCACCGTCCCCCCACCGGCCACGGACCACGCCCGAACGGGTGAGGTGAGCGACGGCCCGGTCACCGGCGGCTGAGGACGCCGCTGCCCAGGGCGACGGCGGCGCGGACGCGCATCGGCCCGTCTCCCCTTCGGGAGAGCAGCACCACCTCGGTGACCTCGGCGGACAGCGTGCCCAGCCGGGCGGTGCACTCGGCGGCGAGCTGCCTGGGCTGCGGGGTCCGGCCCAGGGACAGGTGCGGGGTGAACTCGGCGAAGCGGCCCGCGCAGCGCGGGAACCGCTCGACCAGGCTCTGGTAGAGGTGGGCCCACGGCGCCATGCCCGCCGCGGCCGGGTCGAGCCAGACGGTGGCGTACGCCCGGTGGCGGAACCAGCGCACCCCGGCCAGCCGCGCGGCGAACGGCGAGATCTCCGCAACGGCGGCGGACAGCAGCGGGGCCGCCCGCCCGAACTCCTCCTCGGGCACGAATCCGAACAGCACGTTGACGTGGGGCGGCCACCGTCGCACCTGCGGGTCGTGCTCCCAGCGGATGTCCTGGATGGGCGGCCACAGCTCCGGCGGCGGGAGCCATGCCACCGCCGTCCGCGGCGTCGGCGCGACGTCCAGGGTGGCCGCACCGGTCTGCGTTCCCATGCCGTCGTCCCTCGCCGCCGACATCCCTCAGGACCGCCTAGAGGAGGACCAGGTCCGCGACGTCGCGGTAGCGCAGCACGACGCCCACCCCGTCGGCCAGGGGCGTGTCGTCGTCGGGCGGCAGCACGACCAGTTCGGCTCCGGTGCGCAGGGCGGCGTGCAGCAGTGCCGTGTCGGCCGGCTCCTCTCGCAACCCGATCGCCCCGAACACCTCCAGCTCCGCTGCCGACAAGGCGATCTGGTTCGGCTCCGTGGCCGTCCAGAGCCGCTCGGGCAGTGCCGTGGGCGGGCGGACCAGCACGGCTTGGGCCTGGCCTCGCTGCAAGGCGCTGACGACGGCTCCGGTGCCCTCCGACCTCGTGGGATGCCGGGCCCGCTGGGTGTGGAAGACGTCCATGTGACGCCGGTCGGCCTTGCTCAGACGCCCGTGCAGCACATCGGCCACGTGTTCTTCGACGAGAGCGCGGCCGTCGTCGCCCCGGATCCCGGTGTCCGGATCGTCCTCGACCACCGTCAGGCTGTTCTGGAGGTCGATGGGCAGCCGGTTGACGAGGACGCCGGACAGCCATGCGTCACCGGTGTCCCGGCGCAGCACGACGGTCTCGGCCTGGTTCCGGTCGGCCAGGTCCGCCAGCTCGGCGGCGTAGCGGCGGGCCGCGTGCTGCCACTCCTCCAGCGGCACCAGATGCGTCGTGCGCTGTCCAGGGGTGGTCCTGCTCGTGGGCCACCGGCCGGTCTCGTAGGCGATCAGGGCCTGGTCCACCGGGCCCTGCCCGTTCTCCTGGCTGGTGCTGCGGGGCTGGACGGTGCGGGTGAGGGCGACGGCGAGGTACGCGATGTCCGGCGCGTGCTGGAGGGCGAGGGGCATGGCGTCGGGCAGGCCGCCGTACCGGGCGGTGTCCCGTGCGGGCGGTTCGGGCAGTTCGTCGGTGAGGGCGATGTGCCCGCGGGTGGCGAAGAGGGCCTGTCCGTGCGGGCCGGGAAGATCGCGGTCCGTTCCGACCACGGCCTCCAGCGCGGCGACGGTGGCCGGGTCGGCGCCCTGGGCGCGCAGGGCGTCGCGCTGGTGCCGCCAGCGCAGGCCGATGGCCCGGTCGGGGTCGTCGATGTCCCGGGAGGTGTCCAGATAGGCGCTGGCCCAGGGACCGGGTTCATTGGCCAGTGGATGCAGGAACGACAGTTTCATGTCGCACCACCGTCGGTCGACTCTCCGTCCGTCGCCGTATGACACCCGTGCGGGTACCCGGCGCGCAACCGCCCACCCACCCCGCAGCCGGGCGAAACGGCTGCTCGGGGACCGTTTCGGGTGCGGTGCGGCGGGAACCCGGCGGGGACTTAGCGGAAGGGGAGACGCCGTGCCCGACATCCACCCGGCCCGCATCAGAGAACAGGCGCTGCCCCTGACGGACGAGGCGTCCCTGGACCCGCTGATGGAGCGCATCGGCGACGCCCGCTACGTGCTGCTGGGCGAGGCGTCCCACGGCACCGCCGACTACTACCAGGTGCGTGACGTGCTGACGCGCCGGCTCATCGAGGAGAAGGACTTCTCCTTCGTCGCGGTCGAGGGCGACTGGCCGGACTGCCAGGCGGTGCACCGCTCCGTGGTCGCCGCGCCGGGCGCGCCCGAGGATCCCGTCGAGGTGCTGGAGGGCTTCGGGCGCTGGCCGACATGGATGTGGGGCAACACCGACGTGGCCGCCTTCACCCGGTGGCTGCGCCGCCACAACGAACAACGGCCGCCGGGACGGCGCGTCGGCTTCTTCGGGCTGGATGTGTACAGCCTGTGGGAGTCCCTGGACGCCGTGCTCACGCATCTGCGCGAGCACGACCCCGACCGGGTGGAACACGCCCTGGAGGCCTACCGCTGCTTCGAGCCGTACACCGAGGATCCGCAGTCCTACGCGCTGGCCACCCGCTATGTGCCCGAGGGGTGTGAGCCGCAGGTCGTCTCCCTGCTGACGGAGCTGCGGCAGCGGGCCGCGCGGGCGGTCACCGCGGACAGCTCGCTCACGGAGTTCGCCGCCCGGCAGAACGCCGAGGTGCTGGCCGGTGCCGAGCGCTACTACCGGGCCATGCTCGACAGTGGGCCGGAGTCCTGGAACATCCGCGACCACCACATGGCCGACACCCTGGACCGGCTCATGGAGCACCACGGCCCCGACGCCAAGGCGGTGGTGTGGGCGCACAACACCCACATCGGCGACGCCCGCGCCACGGACATGGCCGACACCGGCCTGGTCAACGTCGGTCAGCTGATGCGCGAACGCCATATGGGCAGGGGCGTGGTGCTGGTCGGCTTCGGCTCGCACTCCGGGACCGTGATCGCCGCGGACACGTGGGGTGGTGTGCCCAGGATCATGGAGGTGCCCCCGGCGCACGCCGGAAGCCTGGAGGATCTGCTGCACCGGGCGCTGCCCGGCGGGCGGATGCTGTTCGTCTTCCCGCATGTGCAGTTCCAGCGGCCGCCGGACGGCGGCCGGCGCGAGTGGTTCCATCAAGAGCACGGGCACCGCGCGATCGGCGTGGTCTACCGGCCGCAGTTCGAGCAGGTGGGCAACTACGTCCCCACCGTGCTGGCCCAGCGCTACGACGCCTTCTGCTACCTCGACCGCACCCACGCGCTCACGCCGCTGCACCCGGTGGCCGCCGAGAGCCGGGAGGAGCAGACCTGGCCCGTGGGCGTGTGAAGCCGGATCCCGGGAGGCCCGGGCATCCGGCGGAGCACCCGATTCCACAGTCCGCAGCTCGCAGTCCGTATTCCTCATTCCATTCCACATTCCGCATTCCGCAGGCAGACCGGAAGGGAAGATCCATGCCCCCCTCTACCCGCCCACCCGACTTCGAGCACGCCATCCACAGCGCGAACATCTGGCTCAAAGCGGTGTCGGAGGCCCTGGGAACGGAGGACCGCCACCTCGCCCACCGGGTCCTGCGCGCCTGGCTGCACACATTCCGCGACCGGCTCACCGTCGACGTGGCCGCCCACTTCGCCGCCCAGCTCCCCGAGTTGCTGCGAGGCGGCTACTACGACGGCTGGGATCCCAGCGTCGTACCGGTCAAGTACGGCCGCGAGGGCTACGTGGAACGCTTCGCGCAGGAGGCCAAGATCTCCGCCGAGGACGTCGCCCGGTTCGCTCCCGCGATCACCACGGTCGTACGCAATCATGCCTCGCCCGGTCACCTGGAATCGGCGCTGGAGCAAGTCCCGCATGACATCCGCGCGTTGCTGCTCCAGCCGGCCTGATCCAAACGAAAAGCCCTGGCCGCAGCGGCTCGGTCTCAGCGCGCGCAGCCGACGTCCAGCACCTCGATCACGTCGCCCTGGATCGTGTAGACCAGCCAGCACCACTCGCCGAACGCCGCGGCCAGCTCCGGTGCCTGGGTCTCGGTGTCCTGGGCGACGGCGTCGATGAGCGTGATGATCTCCTCGTGCGCCACGTCCGGCACGTCGAAGATCACGTCGGCGGCCCGTTGGATCAGTTCCACTTGCATGACGGCCCCCGCGAGCAGGAACAGCGTGGTCGGCGAAGAGCGGACCCGCCACCCGGCCCGATGACCGGACGGCTTCCTTTCACGACCACCATAAATCCGCCGTCCGCCCCTGAGGAGACCCCGGCGTGCGGGCGTGGGATCGAGCCGGTTCCCCGGCAGAGGCGAGGCCGGCGGGCAGCGAGGTGCGGGACCAGAACTCAGGTTGGACACTGACGTCAGAGCAGTGGCTGTTGGTGCACGAGACCAGGGCGCGATGACCATGAACCACGGCACGACACACTCCTCCTCCGACGGTGCGGACGTCGTCTACACGGATTCCGTGTTCGGCGCGCCGTGCTGGGTGAGCCTGACCAGTCGCGACCTCACCGCCACGCAGGACTTCTACAGTGCCGTCCTGGGCTGGCAGTGGCGCGGCGCCAGACTGGGCGACCGTTTCCGGACCGCGCTGGTGGACGGGGTGCCCGTCGCGGGAATCGCCGGGGTGGCCAGCATGTGGCAGATGGCCGTGGCCTGGACGCCGTACTTCGCCGTGAGCGACGCGGACGTGGCCGTGGCCCGCGTCCGGGAGCGCGGCGCGACCGCGGCCGTGGGGCCCATCTCCCTCCCTCCGGGAAGGGCGGCGCTGCTCGCGGACCGCGACGGGGCGGCGTTCGGGGTCTGGCAGGGAAAACTCGTCACCGAGTGGGAGGCATGGCGGCAGGCGGCGTTGACGTTCATCAGCCTGCACACCCGTGACGCCTTCGAAGCCGCCATCTTCTACGGCGAGATCCTCGACTGGGCATCGGGCCTGCCCGGCTGCTGCGAGGTCGAGTACGCGCGGGACCAGGTGCTGCTGCGCAGCCAGGGCGACGTCGTGGCGCGCATCGAGTCGGGGGCGGTGGACATGCCGCCCGACCCCTCGGTCCGGCCGCACTGGCAGGTCCACTTCACGGTGGCCGACGTGGAACCGTGCATCCGGGCCGCGGAGAAGCACGGCGGCAGCATCCTGGAGGAGGGCGAGCAGGAGGCCGTGCTGCGCGATCCGGACGGCGCCCAGTTCACGGTGGCCTCGCGTCGGCAACGCTGAGCGCCCCGGCACGGCGGGCCGTTACCAAGGGGACGGCCGACGGCCTCCGGTCGGGTTCGGGGGCGTGCGCCGGGTACCCGTGCACGGGCGACGAAGGAGGTGTCGGCCGTGGGCGCGACCTTCTGGCTCGGCCGGGTGGCGGGCATCCGCGTCGGCGTGCACTGGAGTGTCCTGGTCATCTTCACGCTGATCGCCTTCGGGCTGGCCGAGGGGCGCTTGCCCCGTGCCCACCCGGGCGGTGCGCTCTGGGCCTACTGGCTGACGGGGCTGGTCACGGCCGCGGTGTTCCTGCTGTCCCTGCTGGCCCACGAGATCAGTCATGTGTTGGTGGCCCGCCGCAACGGGGTCGGCGGCGACGAGATCACGCTGTGGCTGCTCGGCGGGGTGGCACGGCTGCGCAGCGAGGCGCCCACCCCGGCGGCGGAGCTGCGGATCGCGGGCGTCGGACCGCTGGTGAGCCTCGTGCTGGGCGGGGTCTTCGCCCTGTTCACCTGGTGGGCCCATGTGCAGCACGGCCCGGTGCTGGTGGTGGAGGCACTGGCCTGGCTCGCGGGCATCAACATCCTGCTGGCGGTGTTCAACGCGCTGCCCGCCGCGCCCCTGGACGGTGGGCGGCTGCTGCGCGCCCTGGTGTGGTGGCGTACCGGCAGCCGGCTGCGCGCCACCGAGGTCGCCGGCGGGGCCGGACGCGTACTGGGCTGGATCATGGTGGCGGTCGGCCTGTACGAGGTCCTGGCCGGTGGGTTCTCGGGCGGCCTGTGGCTGGTGCTCATCGGCTGGTTCATGGTGGCCATGGCGACCTTGGAGGGCAGCCAGGCCAGGCTCCGGGAGCTGCTGCGCTCGGTACCGGTCCGGCAGGCGATGACCCCGGATCCGGTGACCGCCGCCGTCGGCACGACCGTCGAGGAGTTCCTCGGCAGTCCGCCGTGGCGCTATCGGCACTCGGCCTTCCCCGTCACGGACGACGCGGGGTCCCCGGTGGGGCTGGTGACCGTACGGCGGGCAGGGCAGGTGCCGGTCGAGGACCGGGGCTCGACCTCGCTCGAGGCCGTGATGGTGCCCCTGGCTGAGATCCCGACCGCCGGCCCCGACGACCCCCTGGACCAGCTGCTGCCGACCCTGGACGCCAGCCCCGCCCGCCGGGCCCTGGTGCTCGCGGAGGGCCGCGTCGTCGGCATCGTCACCAGCGCCGACGTCAGCCGCGTCGTCACCTGGCTCTCCTCGACCAGGCCACCGGGCGCGGGCCTCAGGACCGTGCCCTGACGCCCGGAGGAGTGCGCCGGAACGGCTGAGCGCGGGTTCGGAGCGGGACGGCGAGGTCCCGGCCGCACACCGGGGGCTGCTGCCCCAGGGGCGTACGGCCGGGACCCGTCGGGTGTCAGTCCGTGCCGGACTCCATCGCGGCGCGGTCCAGCATCGTCTCCTCGTCCGCGGCCTCGCCGCGCGAGGCGATCACTTCGGCGCCGCCCTCGGGCATGGCGCCGATCAGGCCGGTCGAGGCCGCCTGCGCGGCGCCGATCGGGGTGGGATGGCCGGTGCCGACCATGCCCAGGCCCGCGTACTGCTCCAGCCGCGCGCGGGAGTCGGCGATGTCCAGATTCCGCATGGTGAGCTGGCCGATCCGGTCCACCGGACCGAAGGCCGAGTCCTCGGTGCGCTCCATGGAGAGCTTGTCCGGGTGGTAGCTGAGCGCCGGGCCCCGGGTGTCGAGGACCGAGTAGTCCTCGCCGCGCCGCAGCCGCAGGGTCACCTCGCCGGTGATCGCCGCGCCGACCCAGCGCTGCAGCGACTCGCGCACCATCAGCGCCTGCGGGTCCAGCCAGCGGCCCTCGTAGAGGAGGCGGCCGAGGCGGCGGCCCTCGGTGTGGTAGGCGGCCACCGTGTCCTCGTTGTGGATGGCGTTGACCAGGCGCTCGTAGGCGATGTGCAGCAGGGCCATGCCGGGCGCCTCGTAGATGCCGCGGCTCTTGGCCTCGATGATCCGGTTCTCGATCTGGTCGGACATGCCGAGCCCGTGCCGGCCGCCGATGGCGTTGGCCTCCAGAACGAGGTCGACCGGGGTGGCGAACTCCTTGCCGTTGACGGAGACCGGGCGCCCCTGGTCGAAGCCGATCGTCACGTCCTCGGTGGCGATCTCCACCGCCGGGTCCCAGAACCGCACGCCCATGATCGGGTCGACCGTCTCGATACCGGTGTCCAGGTGCTCCAGGGTCTTGGCCTCGTGGGTGGCGCCCCAGATGTTGGCGTCCGTGGAGTACGCCTTCTCGGTGGGGTCCCGGTACGGCAGCCCGTGCTCGAGCAGCCACTCCGACATCTCCTTGCGGCCGCCCAGCTCGGACACGAAGTCGGCGTCCAGCCAGGGCTTGTAGATCCGCAGGTGCGGGTTGGCGAGCAGGCCGTACCGGTAGAACCGCTCGATGTCGTTGCCCTTGAACGTGGAGCCGTCGCCCCAGATCTGCACCCCGTCCTCGAGCATCGCCCGGACCAGCAGCGTGCCGGTCACGGCGCGCCCCAGCGGGGTGGTGTTGAAGTACGGCCGCCCGCCGGACTTGATGTGGAACGCGCCGCAGGCGAGCGCCGCCAGCCCTTCCTCGACCAGCGCGGCCCTGCAGTCGACGAGCCGGGCGATCTCGGCACCGTACGTCGTGGCACGCCCGGGCACGGAGGCGATGTCGGGCTCGTCGTACTGGCCGATGTCGGCGGTGTACGTGCAGGGGACGGCGCCCTTGTCACGCATCCAGGCGACGGCGACCGAGGTGTCGAGACCACCGGAGAAGGCGATGCCGACGCGCTCGCCGACGGGGAGGGAAGTGAGGACCTTGGACATAGCAAGACTATGCACCAGTTCGCATTTTCATGCAACACCGTCCGGAGGGCGTCCGGGGGACGGCGTCACTCGTTCGACCGCACCGGAGTGCGGCGCCCGACGGCGAGCGGTCGACTGAAGGCAGTCCTCCGCACCGTGAAGGCAGCCCCATGCTCGAAGGTCCCGCTCCGTCCCGGCGCGCGTTCCTGCGCGACGCGGCCACCGCCGGACTGATCGTTGCCGTGCCCGGCCTCATGGTCGCGGCGTGCACACCTCCCACCCGGACGGAGGCCGCGCCGGATTCGACCGGGCCGGGCAGGCCCCGCGCCGCAGGCGATCTCACCTCCAACGCCTACGGCCACAGCAACGCCGACCACGCCCGGGTGAACATGAGGCGCGACGTCGTCGAGGCCTGGGAGGACGGTTTCCGCACCGCAGCCGGCAACGGCGATCCGAACGTCTTCGAGGGGTGGCACTCCGCCTTCACCGGGGACGACGGCACCACCGTGACCTTCGCCCTGAGCACCCGGCTCGACGACGGCTTCGTCCCCGATCCGGGCGAGGCCGGCCGCAGGCCCAAGGCCACCGTCACCGTCACCGACCCCGACGGCACCACTCACGGGGGCGTGCACACCTGTGCCTGGAACGAGTTCGCGGCCGCCAAGGACCGCTGCGACATACGGCTCGGCCCCTTCACCTGCGCCGGCGACCTGAAGACGTACCGCATGAAGGGCCGGTCGGGCGACGTCGGAGTCGACCTGACGCTGACCGGCCTGGTGCCGCCGTTCCGGCCGGGCACCGGCATCGTCTACCTCGGCGACACGGAGGACCACTTCGGCTGGCTGTGCGCGGTGCCGTCCGGAAGCGCCGCCGGGACGGTCACCGTCGGCGGACGGAAGCGGCCCTTCACTGGCCGCGGCTACCACGACCACACCTGGGGCAACCGGCCCTTCCCGTACTCCGTGGAGCACTGGCGCTGGGCACGCGGCAGCGTCGGGCAGTACTCGGTGATCGGTTCCGACCTCCGTCTGCGCACGGAGTACGACTCCGCCGTCGTCCCGGTCTTCCTCGTCGACGACACCAGGTCCCGCCGGCGTCTGGTCGGGGCGTTCGACCCCAGGACGGTGACGGCCACGGAGTCCGAGCCCCGGCCGCATCCCGACGACGGCTACCCCAAGGACTACTACGGCAAGGTCCACTGGATGTACCGGGACGGCGACGACCGGGCCGACTTCACGTTCACCGACACCGACCATCTGATCTTCGCCAGGCAGTACGTCACCGATCCCGCCCGGGCCCAGAAGTCGGCCCTGGACAGGCTCGGCATCGACGAGACCTGGTACACCCGCTACTCCACCACGAACGACCTCCACCTCTCCGTGGCCTCCACCCGTGTCTCGGGCACCGGCACGGGCGCCCTCGAGGCGGCGCAGTTCGGCCTGGCCACCGCGCCGCCGAAGAGCGGGCGCACACCCACCGGCCCCTCCCCCGCGACCCCCACGCCGGGCCGTCAGGGGCCGTCGGCGCCGGCCGGGCGCCGCGGTTGACCGGACCGGGTCCTCAGCCCGACGTCACGATCCTCAGCCCGACGTCACGGCGCACTTGCCCCGGTCGGCGGTCTTCGGGCCGTCCGCCGTGGGGCGGACGTCGAAGTCGAAGATCCCCGTGGGGACGTAGAGGGTGCAGCAGGCGTTGGGGATGTCGACGATGCCGCTGATGCGTCCCTCCACGGGGGCGGAACCGAGGATCAGATAGGCCTGCTCGCCGGAGTAGCCGAACCGCTTGAAGTACTCGATGGCGTTGAGACAGGCCCGGCGATAGGCCAGCGTCGCGTCCATGTAGTAGTTGGTGTCGGTGTCGTGGTCCACGGAGACGCCGACGAAGCTCATGAACTCCGAGTACCGGGGCTCGACGTTGCCCGGCATGAACACCGGGTTGGTGGAGATGCCGTACTTCTCCATGCCGCCCTTGATCAGGTCGACGTGGAGGTCGATGAAGCCGCCCATCTCGATGGCGCCGCAGAAGGTGATCTCCCCGTCGCCCTGGCTGAAGTGGAGGTCGCCGGCCGAGAGCTTGGCGTCCTTGGCGTAGACAGGGAAGAAGACCCTGCCCCCTCGGGTGAAGTTCTTGATGTCCTGGTTGCCGCCGTTCTCGCGTCCGGGCACGGTACGGGCGCCTTCCGCGCAGATGCGCTGGGCCTCCTGTCCGGTTGCTTGGCCGGCGAGCGCGTGGTCGGCGGTCGGTGGCAGGCCGAGCGGGGGGACGCGGTCGGGGTCGGTGTCGATCAGTGCCTGCTCGCGGCGGTTCCACCGGGCGAGCATGTCCGCGGAAGGAGCGGTGCCGATGAGCCCGGGGTGGGTGATGCCGGTGTAGCGGACACCGGGCAGATGACGGGACGTCACCTGCTGGCCGTGCATGTCCCAGATCGCCTTGTAGGCGTCCGGGTAGTAGTCGGTGAGGAAGCCGCCGGCGTTGTTCTTGGCGAAGATGCCGGTGTAGCCCCACCCCTGTCCCGGGGCCTCGCCGACCTGCTGCGGGACGGGGCCGATGTCGAGGATGTCCACGACGAGGAGGTCGCCGGGTTCGGCTCCTTCGACGCCTATGGGCCCGCTGAGCATATGGGCGTGGGTGAGGTCCACATCCCGCACGTCGTTGGCGGAGTCGTTGTTGCCGATCTGGGCGTCGGTCCAGTCCCGGGTCTCCAGACGGAACTCGGCGCCCGGCCGGACCATGGCGACGGCCGGCACGTCCGGATGCCACCTGTTGTGCCCGGGAACCCTCTGCTCGCGCATGGACTTGGACTGGTCGACGCTGAAGATGACTTCTGGCATGACAGCTACCTTTCGTGACGGCTCGCGGCTCGGCTGTGCTGACGGCCCGCGGCTCGGCTGTCGGACATGGCGGCAGTGACTCGGACATGCGGCAGTGACACGGCCTCGGCCGCGTTCAGCCGCCGTACGCGTCTGCGGTGTTCTCGGCGTCCGGAGGCCGGCTCGCGGGGCCGCGCCGGCCGGTGAGCGGCCACAGTCCCCCGAAGACGAGCACGGCGAAGACCCCCAGCGCGATGGCGATCTCGGTGGTGTGCTTCCAGTAACCGGCCAGCAGCAGGAACCCCGGGATGGCGCCGGTGACCCAGCCCTCGATGGTGGTCACCCATCCCGTGTACGCGGTCAGGGCCTCCCGTTTGAGCCCGAGCAGCAGGAAGAACAGGAACCAGAGGAAGGCCCAGTAGAGCCAGATGACGCCGAAGGAAGGGTCCCGGACGAGATGGAAGTTCGCGAAGGAGTAGCCGAGCGCGGCGATGGCGACGAAGAGGGAGAAGTAGCCGACGCCGTTGGTGTCGAGCCCGGCGAGCAGGCCGATCCCCACGTACAGGTAGGTGAATCCGAACAGGTAGAGGCCCGAGGCCGTCAGGATCTGACGGGTGTCGCCCTGAGCGGTCATGACCAGATACGTCGGAGTGACCACTTGTAAGACACCGACGAAGAGGTTGAACACTCCCCCGGACTTCGCGTCGACCTTGCCGAGGAGGATCAACCCGTTCAGATAGAGGACGGAACCCACATACAGCAGTCCGACGTTGCCCATGCTGACGCACACCTCCTAGCGGGTGTGATGTGTGCCGGGCCGATCCCGCGGCGTTCGGGGCGACTCAGGGCCGCGGCAGGTGTGCGAGGGCGGGATGAGGGGGCTGCGACGCGCGTGGTGCCGGCGCCCCACCGCGGACGACCACCTCCGGCGCCTCGCGGCTCCGCTCCTCCCGCTCACGCGACGCGACGACGGAGGCCGGCGTGAAGGCCAGGCCGGGCGGCGAGTAGACGCGCTTGGCGTCGCCGCCGCAGGTCGGACAGTCGCGTGTGCCGGGGGCGCTTCCCATGGCCAGCCGTTCCTCGAACCGGCCGCAACAGGCGCAGGAGTATTCGTACACCGCCATCAGCCACCTCCGGTCCCCCGACGCGCTCGGGCACCGAGAACTCCCCTACTTCGACGGAACGCCTCAACAGAGACTTCCGCAACCCGAGCCCCACGGACACCGGGTGAGGACCTGTTCTCCCGCGGCCGTCACCTGCGCCTTCGGTGCTCCGGCGGCCTCACCGCCCCCTCTAGGCCGCGGGTTCCCCGGCGATGGCGCACGCCCGGCACGGCGGCCGGCCGCAGATGCACTGCGTGATGGCGTCCAGCACCTCGTGGTCGTGGTAGAGGCAGGTGTCCCGGCAGGTGTGCCGGGGAACGAAGCCCGCCTGGATCTCGTCGGGCCACGGTTCCTCGCCCTCGCGGCTGCGCACGAAGCGCTCGGGGTCGGAGGAGTGCAGTTCCTGCAGGTTCGTCCGCGCCTCGTTCTCGAGGCCGCGCGCCTGGGAGAGCAGCTCGATCATCTGAGCGCGCAGGGCGGAGTACCGCTCGTCGCCCGTCCGCACGAAGGCGGCCCGCATGGCCATCGCCGCATTGCTCAGGAAGCGACCCGCGTCCTGAAGGTCCGTGACGTGGTGCAGTTGGATTCCCGTGACACCGCGGACGTATACGGCATCCATGCTCATTGGTTCCACCTTCCGTGGCCCGTGGCCGGACCCGTCCGAAGACTGGGCCGTCGTGCTCGATAAGCGGACATGTCCGATGTCCGGAGAATACGACATCGCCAGGTCAGCGCCTATGTAAGATTCCCCACCCCGGAGCCCGCGAGGACCTGCGAAGGACTCACGCCAGTTCGTCGAGCCGTGCCGTCAGGAACTCTCGCTCGGCGGGTGGCGGGTCGAGGGCGAGGGCCGTTCGGTAGGCGTCGGCGGCCTCGTCACGGCGGCCGAGGCGACGCAGCAGGTCGGCCCGGGCGGCGTGCAGCAGGTGCCATCCGCGGACGCGCCGGTCGGCGGTCAGCCGGTCGAGCACGGCGAGTCCGGCGGCGGGTCCCTGGCTCTTGGCCACGGCGACCGCGCGGTTGGCGTGGATCACGGGGGACGGATCGTGCTGGGCGAGTGTCTCGTACAGCTCCGCGATCCGGGTCCAGTCGGTGTCCGCCGCGGTCGGGGCCGTCGTGTGGCAGGCGGCGATGGCGGCCTGCAACTGGTACGGGCCCGGCCGCCGCCGCGCCACCGCCGCGCCCAGCACGCGGACGCCTTCGTCGGTCCGCTGCCTGTCCCACAGCGCGCGGTCCTGCTCCGCCAGCGGCACGACGCGACCGTCCGCGGTGGTCCTGGCCGCGCGGCGCGCGTCGGTGAGCAGGAGCAGCGCGAGCAGGCCCAGCGCCTCCGGGTCGTCGGGGCTCAGTCGGGTCAGCAGCCGGGCGAGCCGGATCGCCTCGTCGCACAGTTCGTCGCGGACGACGCGTTCGCCGACCCCGGCCCGGTGCCCCTCGGTGAACACGAGGTAGACCACGCGCAGCACCGCGGGCATCCGGTCGGGCAGTTCGTGGTCCTCGGGCACCCGGTACGGGATCGCGGCGTCACGGATCTTGCGTTTGGCCCGCACCAGCCGCTGGGCCATGGCCGGCTCGCTCACCAGGAACATGGCGGCGATCTCGGCGGTGGTCAGCCCGCACAGGGTGCGCAGCGTCAACGCGATGCGCACCCCGGGCTCCAGTGCGGGGTGGCAGCAGGTGAAGACGAGACGGAGCCGGTCGTCGGCGACCATGCCGGTCGGCTGCGGAGGTCCGGACTCGCCGAGCAGCCGCACGGCCTCGCCCTCCTTCTCGTTGCGCCGGGCCTCCCGGCGCAGCTGGTCGAGTGCGCGGTTCCTGGCCACGGTGATCAGCCAGGCCCGGGGCTCGTCGGGCGGCGGCCCCGCCGACCAGCGCTCCAGCGCCTCGGTGAACGCCTCCTGCACGGCGTCCTCCGCCGCACCGAGGTCCCCGGTGACACGGGTGACCACGGCGACGGCGCGCCCCCACTCCCGCCGGAAGACGAGCTCGAGTTCGCTCGTCATCGCGGTGTCATCGCGGCCCGGCCTGCGCCATCAGCGGACGCACCTCCACCGCTCCACCGGCGCGGACCAGCGGAATGGTCGCCGCCCACCGCAGCGCCTCGTCCAGATCCGCGCACTCGAGCAGGTAGAAACCGCAGACCTCCTCCTTGAGCTCCGCGAACGGCCCGTCCGTCAGGACGGTCTCCTCGCCCGATGCCCGGACCGTGGTCGCCGACGACTCGGACTGGAGCCGGCCGAGCTCGATCAGCACCCCGGCATCGGCCATGGCCCGGTTCGCGGTCTCGAACGCGTCCAGCGTCGCCGTGAACTCCGGCGTGCCGGGCTCCGGCACCACCGCGTCCGCGCCCTTGGTCAGCAGACACAGGTAACGCATCACGTGCCCCTTTCTTTCGTGCCGGCGCCCTTCGCCGGCCTTCATCCCTGGACGAACGGGGCCGGCCCGGATCGACAAGCTCCGGCCATTCGCAGGGTATGACTCACGTCACAGTGGTGTCCCCCGGCGGGACAGGAGGACGGGGCACGGCGTCGTCGACGACGCGGCGGACGGTGGGTGGTGGATGGCAGCCGAACGGCCACGGTGCACGCAGGGACGCACCGTGGCCGTACGCCGCATGCCGCGGCCGGTCGCCGCCTACGCGGCGAGGCGCTCGGCGAGGGCCTTCGCCTTGGTCGCCGCGTCCTGGAGGGCACGCTCGCGAGAGGCCTCGAAGAGCGGCACCAGCTCCGACATCGCCGGGTTCTGCGGGGCCATGGTCAGCTCCGGGACGATGAAGTCGACATCGAGCGCGAGGGCGTCGGCGAGGACGGCCGTCAGATAGTTCTGGACGTACTCGTACGACTCGCGCGGGGTGCCCGGGGCGTAGGAGCCGCCGCGGCTGGCCACGACGGTGACCGGGGTGCCCTTGGCGGAGGGGGTCTCGCCCGCGGTGCGGCCGAACAGAATCACGTTGTCCAGCCACGCCTTGAGGGTCGAGGGGATCGTGTAGTTGTACATCGGCGCCCCGATGAGCACCGCGTCCGCCTGCTCCAGTTCCTCTATCAGCCGCACACGCTCGGCGAAGGCCGCGGCCTGCCCCGGCGTGTGCGAGGCCGGATCGGCGAAGCCGGCGGTGTGGGCGTCGGCGGTGATGTGCGGAACGGGGTCCACCGCCAGGTCCCGGTAGATCACCGCACCGCCGGGGTGCTGCTCCTGCCACGTCCGGCGAAAGGCGTCCGTCACGGCGCGGGAGGAGGACGCCTCACCGGGGAAGAGGGAGGAGTCGATGTGGAGGAGGGTGGCCATGGCTGTCTCCAGACAGAACGAGCCCGCAGGCGACGGGCTAAGGATTCGTACATCGCTATTTCTAGCACAGGGACTTACTTTTTTTCACCCCCCTACAGCCGGGTAGTACCATGTGCGCATGGCGGCGGAGCAGACCCATGACCTGGCGGCGTGCAAACGCGTGGACGACGGCATCACGCGCGTCTTCCAACTGCTCGGAAAGCGCTGGAACGGCCCGATCCTGTCGGTGCTGCAGGCGCAGTCCGCCTACTTCACCGACCTGCGCCGGGCCATCCCCGGCATCAGTGAGCGCATGCTCTCCGACCGGCTCGCCGAACTCGGCGCCGCGGGACTGGTGCTGCGCGAGGTCGACGAGGGACCGCCGCTGCGGGTCTCCTACCGGCTGACCGGGGCGGGAGCCGCCCTGGAGCCCGCCCTGAGGGAACTGGGCGACTGGGCCAAGCACCACCTGCCGGACGACCCGGGCTGCCCGTAGAACGGATAGCGGCGACGCCTCGACCCGGACCGCCGAGGTCGGGGCACGCCCACGTCCGCGACCTCCCGCGACCCGCCCCTCTCACCAGGCGCTCTTCGCGCCCGGCGGACTCAACTGCCGTGCGGGATCGCCGACTTCGCCATGCCTGGAGACCGGGCCGTCCGGCCGGGTTCGCGTCGACAGCGGCCGTCCCACCCTCTTGACGGGATGCCAGTAGCGGATAAGGTCTAGACCAACGAATCCAGCCCTCGGGTGCCCCTCGGCTCGACCTTGTCCCCACCGAGGAGGCCGTGCGAGCAGCACCGGCACGGGTTGCGTGTGGGCCGACCGCAACCGCCCTGCTCGGCGACGTCCTCCAGCGAAGGAGTTGACATGCACACGAAACGAAGACTGGCCGCCGTGATCGGGGCAGGGCTCGCTCCCTTCCTCGCGGTGAGCCTCCCGGCCGCCACGGCCAGCGCGCACGGCTACGTTTCCGCACCCATGAGCCGCCAGGCCCAGTGCGCCGCGGGAATCGTCGACTGCGGCCCCATCAAGTACGAGCCCCAGAGCGTCGAGGGGCCGAAGGGCCTGCACAGCTGCAGCGGCGGCAACGCGGACTTCGCCGAACTCGACGACGACAGCAAGCCCTGGCGCGCCACCGATGTCGGCAGCTCGACCACCTTCACCTGGAACTTCACGGCCCGTCACGCCACCAGCAACTGGCAGTACTTCATCGGCGGCACCAAGGTGGCGCAGTTCGACGGCGGCGGCGCCCAGCCCCCCTCGACCGTCAGTCACCAGGTGAACTTCGGCGGCTTCACCGGCCGGCAGAAGGTGCTCGCGGTCTGGAACATCGCCGACACCGCCAACGCGTTCTACGCCTGCATCGACGTGAACATCGGCGGCTCGGGCAACCCCGGTGACCCGGGCAACCCGGGTGACCCGGACCAGTGCGCCTCGCCGACCTGGGACTCGGCCGCCATCTACACGGGCGGCGAGAAGGTCACCTGGAAGGGCCACACCTGGCGGGCGAAGTGGTGGGTGCAGGCCCAGGAGCCCGGGACCGCCGACCAGTGGGGCCCCTGGGACGATCTCGGCGCCTGCACGACGGCGTAACGCGGCCGAGACCGCCCGCGTTCAGCGCGCGCCCCGCCCGGTCGGCACCTGTGGTGGCGGGGCGCTCACCCGGGGTCCTGGCCCGCGTCCGCGAGCTGGGCGGAACGACTGTCGCGAGCCGAGTGGACCGACCGTCGCGAGCTGGACGGAGCGGACTCGATCATGATCCCTGCACGAATTCGCGACGCTCAGTGCAATCAACGGCGGGGGGATCAAGAGCCATGATGGGAGGCGCACCCATACGCTCGACCGGCTGCTCGCACATTCACCGGTTGCCGCAGCCGTACTCGACACAGATCTGCACTATGTCTGGGTCAATGACCTCCTGCTCCTCCTGGGCGGCGGCACCCGCGAGGAGCGGCTCGGCCGACGTGTGACCGACGTGCAGCCCAGGCTCGACGGCGAGACCCTCGAGGCCGCGATGCGGCAGGTGCTCAGAACCGGTCGGCCTGTGCTCGACCTGCACCTGCGGGGCCGCCCGAAGTCCGATCCCAGCCGGGAGCGCGTCTGCTCCAACCCCGCCTTCCGGCTGTGTGACGCATCGGACCGGCCGGTCGGCGTCTGCTGTCTGTTCCTGAACATCACCGAGCGCGTCCCCAGCCGGTTGGGGATCAGGTCGCGCAGCCGTGCCCCACCTGTCACAGACCCGGCACGAACCCGCGGCATGTCCTCGATGACGGGCCCGGCCGTTCCGGGCTCGGCCCTGCGCCCGGCTCAGTAGCGGTCGAGTATCAGCTGTGTCTTGAGGATGTCGCCGTGGTACAGCCAGCCGTGCGCCTCGGCGACCGCGACGGCGTCGCTGTGGAGTTCGGCGGCGTCCGCGTAGTCGTCGGTCTTGAACGACAACTCGACGACGTACTCGGTGCCGGTCCCGTCCGCGCCCACGACGGGAAGGACCTCGATGCTCGCGTCGTCGGAGGACTCCCACGCACCCGACCAGACCTGCGAGGTCACGGGACCGTGCACGCGCGCGGCCTTGAGCGTGTCCGAACCCCAGTTGTCGTAGAGCCAGTCGTCGAGCTTGCCGGGGATGTCGTCGACCAGCCAGGTGCGGGCGGTGCTGCCGGACGGCATCGACGTCCCGGAGTAGCCGCTCGCGCTGTGGCTCTTCTCGTCGGTGAAGCTGAGGGTCTGCTTGGCGTAGCCCCAGTCCACCTCGGCGTCGTAGTTGGTGTCGCCGCTGTCGAAGCCCGCGGCGTTCGCCTCGTCCAGGGCGGCGTCGATGTCGCCGTCGGCCACGGGAAAGCGCTTCTTGTAGCTCTCCTCGAAGGACGACCCGGTCTTGTGGCGCAGGCGCACGTCCCAGCCCTCGGCGTCGAGGTCGAGCGCGCCGGTGTCCAGGTACTCGTAGGACCGCGCCTTGGCCGAGCCGGTGATGCCGAAGGCCGACCTCACGGCCGAGGTCGGGGTGTGCGACGCGTCGAGCGCGGCGGTGGTCAGGTCGATCTTCACTTCGTACGTCGGCACCGCGTCGGAGTCGGCGAACGCGGCCGGTGCGGGGGCGAGCGCGGAGACCGTGGCGGTGAGGACGGCGGCCATGGCGATCGCCGGCGGCGTCAGCAGGCGACGAGCCCGCGATGTAGTTGTGGTCATGCCAAAAGCGTCCGTCCGGTGTGTGATCACCAAGTGGTTGCCGGGCGTGGGCCGTCTGAACTCGGGGCGTCGGAAGCGCGACACGGCGCCGGCCCTCGGCGCTCGGGGCGCTGCGGGCGCGGCGAGGGCCGTACCCGTCGGTCACCTCCGCGTCACCCGATCAAGGGTTCCCCGCAACTCCCCCGTGCCGCACCGGACATGTGCGCTCACGAGACTCGCCGGTCGTGCGGTGCGCCAGCAGACGCACGGACCGGGAGGGAACCGATGTCTCATCCGAGAAGGGCGATCGCCGCAGCCACCGCTGTGGTGACCACCGCCGCGGTGCTGTCGCTGACCGGCAGCAGCGGCTCGGCGGGTGCCGCCGAGACGGCTCGTCACGGCGGGAGGCCGGCGCTCACGGCGCGCCCCGACGCCTACGCCGCCCACGCGGGCCGGACCCTGACCGTGCGGGGGCACGGTTTCCTGAGCAACGACAGCGGACGCCCGGTCACCCTCGTCTCGCACACCAGGACGGCCCACGGATCCCTGACGGTGCGTCAGGACGGTTCGTTCGGCTACACCCCGGACGCGGGCTTCCGGGGCACCGACCGCTTCACCTACAAGGTCAGCGACGCCGTCCGCCTGTACCGGACCCACCTGCCCCCGCTCGCCACCATCGGCGGAGTGAAGCTCTCCGCGGGGGCCTTCGGTTCCTCGCTGTACCCGGTACCGGGCTCGAAGGACGAGTTCTACGGCATCACCGATCGCGGCCCCAACGTGGACACCCCGGACGGCAGGAAGGCCCTGCCGCTGCCGGACTTCGTCCCGGCCATCGCCAGGATCCGACTCGTCGGCACCACGGCCGAGATCCTCAAAACGATCCCGCTGCGCGCCGCCGACGGCACCCCCTACAACGGGCATGTCAGCACCCAGGCGGACACCGGCGAGTCCCTGGTCGACCTGGCCGGCGACGCGCTGCCCGCCTCGCCCTACGGCTACGACCCCGAGGGCCTGGTCGCTCTGCCGGACGGCACCTTCTGGGTGTCCGACGAGTACGGGCCGTACATCACGCACTTCTCCCGCGACGGCCGGGCGATCGAGCGCCTGTCGCCCTTCGACGGCTCGCTCCCGGCCGAGCTGTCCGCCCGGGTGCCGAACAAGGGCATGGAGGGCCTGACGATCACGCCCGACGGCAGCACGCTCGTCGGCATGATGCAGTCCGCGCTCCAGGAGCCCGACCTGCCCGCCGGCGTCAAGGCCAAGAACGTCACCGCGCTGCGCATCGTGACGTACCACCTGCGCACGCACGCCACGCACGAGTACGTCTACCTGCTCGACGACCCGAAGAAGAACAGCGGCGCGGTCAGCGAGATCACCGCGCTGAGCGACACCACCTTCCTCGTCGACGAGCGGGACGGCGCCATGGAGCCCGGCGCGTACAAGAAGCTGTTCCGGATCGACATCAAGGACGCGACCGACGTGGGCCCCTCGGCCCGGGTGCCGGGAAGCGTGTACGACGGGGCCAGGGGCGGGCTGCTCATCGGCGCGGACCGGCGGACCGTCGACGCGTACGTCGGCCAGGACGACACCGCGACGGCAGCGGCCGCCCTGAAGGCGGTCGGCGTCACCCCGGTCGCCAAGAGCACGTATCTGGACCTGGGCGCCCTGGTGACCGGCCTCGACCCGGCGGGCGGCTTCTTCGGCCACGACAAGATCGAGGGCGTCGCCACCACCGACGGCGGCCGCACGATCGTGGTCAGCAACGACAGCGACTTCGGCGTCGACGGCGTCTCCAACGACGCGGCACCGTACGGCCTGCACGCCAAGATCCTGCCCGACGGTCTGCAGGACGACGGCGAGTACCTGGCCGTGGACACCACCAAGCTGCCCGCCGCGACCAGCACGGCCACCGTCACCATCACCGTGCGCTGAACCGGACCGTGTCGTCCGGCAGTCACCACGTTAGCCCGTGGGAATGATTCACCGGCGCCACAGGGTGAACCGTGCGTAGTGGCTCCGTGCCGACGAAAGCGGTCGGCGCGGGGCCGTTAGCGTCGGCTCCCGTGCCCCTGAGCTATGCATTCGTGAACCTCAAGCCCGGAGTGGGGAAAACGACCAGCGCCGTCTGGTTGGCCCACGCACTGCACGCGTCGGGCCGTGCGCCGTTGCTCGTGGACAGCGATCCCGCGTCCTCGGCGCTGCGCTGGAGCGAACTGGCGGGCGGTTTCCCGTTTCCCGTGCTCGCCCTTCCGGTGGGCGACGTGCATCGGCGGGTGAACGACTTCCTCGACAACCGGCAGGCAGTGGTGTTCGACGCCCCGCAGCTGGAGGACCACGCCCCCATCGCCCGGAGCATCATGAGGTACGCGAACGAGTGGATCGTGCCCGTGACGCCGGCCCCCATCGAGCTCGACCGCATGGCACCCATCGACCGCGAGATGGACGACATGCAGTCCCTGCGTGCCCACCAGGCCCGCGCCGCCGTCCTGCTGAACCGCACGAACCGTCCCGACGCCACGCGCACCGGCCCCGACGCCGACGCCCGCGAGGCCCTCACCGAGCGGGGCTTCGACGTGCTGTCGACCCACATTCCGCGGCTCGACCTGTACGCCCAGTCGTTCGGCAGCCCCGTCGACGCGAAGGGCACGGCGTACATGGACCTCGCTGAGGAGCTCATCAACCGTCAGGACATCGTGTGAACCAGCGCAAGAACACCTACCGGGCTGCACTCCAGCGCCGACCGGACACCACTGCCTCCGCCCCGGCCGGGGCCTCCGCCCCCGCCCCGGCTCCCACGACTCTCACGCCACTGGCCACCCGCTGCGTCAAGGTGGTGGTCGAACTGGACCCCGCCCTGCCACGTGACCTCGCCCAATGGATCGGCCAACCCCTGAACGCACTCGTGCGCGCAGGGGCCGCCGTACTGCGGCCCCTGAGACAGAACCACTGAAGCCGGAATCACTGACGTTCCTCGCAGCCCGTCCGTCGTGTCGTCAGCTTCGCGGTGCCGGTGTCGCTTCCAGGAAGACGGGGTTGGTCAGGGCGGCCATCGGACCGAACATCAGCGCCTGACCCATGGTGTTGCCCTGCCCCGGGCTGCCGTCCGGCATCGGGTGACGCACCTCGGCGCGCACGTACGCCGCCAGCGAGGCGGTCGTCCGCCACACCACCGTGCCGGAACCGGAGGAGCCCACCGACTCCTGGTGCATCTGGCCCTCGTCGGTGATGAAGCGGACCGTGCCGTTGGGCACGCCCCGGACGTCGAGGCGGACATCCACCGGCGCCTCGGCGGGGACGTTCAGCTTCTCGCCGATGCCGGCCTGTCTGCCGTGGCCGGTGGCGGTGAAGGCCAGCTCGACGGTGGACGACTCCGCGATCCAGTTGCGGCCCGCGCGGATCCCCTCCATGAGGGAGTCGGTGGCCAGGTCGTCCGCGTGGACGACGTTGTGCGGCAGACCGATGACCTGCGGATCGCTGTGCGCGTCGCTGTTGCCCATGGCCGGCAGCCAGCGCCCGCCGGTACGGACTGCCTCACCGAGCTTCTGGTCCCAGGTGCTGACCGCGTGCTCGTCGTCGTAGGTCCACGGTCCGGTCCACACCTCGGTGGCATCGGCGTCCTCGAAGCCGAACTTCCACTGGCAGGCCACGTACGCGCAGTACATGTGCGCGGGAACCACCAGTCCGCCACCGCGGTGGACCTGGCGCGCGAAGCGACCGAACGCGTCGTCGCGCGAGCGGTAGCGCCAGTCGATCCACTCGCCGGGCGGCAGGCCGAGGGCCAGCCAGTGCCCGTTGCGGGTGGTGACCTCCTCACCGGGAATGATCAGCAGGTCGGGTCCGGCGTACTCGCCCCACACCGCGTGCGAGGCGGGCGTGTTGTGGTCGGTGGACACGATGAAGTCCAGTCCGGCGGCGCGCGCGCCGGACGCGACCTCGCTCGGCAGGCGCTTGCCGTCGGAGTGGACGGTGTGCAGGTGGCAGTCGCCCCGGTACCAGTCCCGGCCGCGGCCCTTGGCACGCCGCGGCGGGTACTTGTTCACACGGGCGGGCCCGGGTTCGCCGTAGGTCAGCGTCACCTGGACCTGGTAGTGCATGCCCTGCGGCGCCACCTGATAGGGGCCGAGCACGATGTGCCAGGTTCCGGCGTTGACCGGGCCGGGCAGGTAGCCGGGTGTCGCGTCACTATTGCCGATCTCGAACGAGGTACGGAAACCACCGGACCAGCCGCGGAAGCCGCGCCCGCCCAGCGCGGTCCCCCGCTCGTCGAACACGCCGATGTCGCAGGAGTTGCCAGGGGTCCCGGCGGGAACGGCCGGCTTGTCGTACGCGTACGAGACCGCGATCTTCCGCACGCCCTCGGGGACTTCGACAGGAAGGTAGACGAAGTCCGCGACCCCGGTCTCCAGAAACCCGGTGATGATCCGGGTCTCGTCGCCACCGGTCGGGGCGGTGCCGCCGGCGGAGCCGTCGGCCGCCTGCGCGAACGAGACCGGGGAAAGGGTGAGAGCGGCCGCGCCGGCCATCCCCGCGGTGAGCAGTCGCCGACGTCCCGGTCCGGCTCCCACCTCGCCGCTGCGCTCGGCGTCGGTGCTCGTGGCGTCGGGCGCGAGAAGCTCGGCGTTGTGCTCGCAATGTCCGTCAAGACACATGTGGTCCTCAGCAAGGTCGATGAGTGCGCGTTGGCACCTGAAGCCTTCAGACTCTGATCCGGCCGTGTGGACGGCGGATGATCCCGGAATGACGGCCTCGCGGCATGCGGGCATCGACCTGCCTCGACGTGCGCCACTTGGCGGTGATGTGCAACGCGTGGACACACGGCGGCGCCCGGCAGGCGCACGGGCGCCGGTGCGCGCGTGGTCGCGTGGGCGCGTGGTCGCGCGGAGCGGCTTCAGCCGATGCGGGCGCAGAGATCGTCCGTGGTGCCGCGTACCAGGTTCACGGCCTTGTACCCGTCGGCGCCGATGCTCATCGTGTACACACCGTCGACGACATACAGGCCACGGGGCAGGTTCCCCTTGCCCTCGCCGACGCCGACCAGCACCGGGCCGTGCGCGGCCCAGAACTGAGAGCCGTCGGTCCGGTACTCGACGAGGGCCGAGCCGCTCGCGTCGGCGTCGTAGAAGGCCCCGGTCCCGGTATTGGTGACCCTTATGACCAAGTCGCCCTTGTACAACACCCGCTTGACGGAACCGTCCGGATAGGTGTCCAGCACATGCTGCACAACCCGGTCGACGACGGGCTCGCCGTGAACGGGGAAGTCGCACCGCAGCCCGGCGCCGAAGTCGAACGGCGCGGAGGGTGCCGGATCCCATCCGGTACCTGTACCGACTTCCGCATGGGTGCCGTTGCCGGGGCCGGCGGACGCGGGCGCGGCCGTCGCGGGCTGTACTCCCAGGAGCACGGCGGCCAGCGCCAGCGGAGCGAGAACGGTTCGTCGCATGACTCTCCCTGGTCGAAGGGTTGAACGAGGGTGCGCCGAGAAGGCGTAGGCGAGTGTCTCCCCTGCCGCTGACCAAACCCTCACCACCACGGGCGTGGTCCGCGGACTCTCTGTCCCGCTAGGGTGGCGGGCAGCCATGGAGTTCCAGTTGCTCGGTCCGTTCGCCGCCCACCACGAGGGACGGCGGGTGTCCGTGGGCAGCCGCCGCCAGGAACGGTGCCTGCTGTCGGTACTGCTGCTGGACGCGGGCCGCGCCGTGACGACCGAACACCTCATCGACCTGTTGTGGAACGGCGATCCGCCCGCGTCGGCGCGCGCCACCGTCCACACCTACATCGGCCGGCTGCGCGGCGCTCTCTCACCGTACGGGGTGCTGGTCGAGACCCGGCACGACGGTTATGCCGTCGTACCGGGTCCCCACACGATCGACGCACAGGAGTTCTCCCGCCTGGTCCGGCAGGCCGCCGACACCCATGACCCAGCGGAGCGCATCCGCCTCCAGGACCGGGCACTCGGCCTGTGGCGGGGCCCGCTGCTCGCCGACGTGGCCGACGACCGGCTCCGCGGCCGCCTGGGCGGCACCCTCGACGAGCTGCGCCTGTCCGCCGCGGAGCAGCGAGCGGAGACGCAGCTCACCATGGGTCTGCACGACCGGGTCGTGGCGGATCTGACGCCGCTGGTGGCAGAGCACCCCGGGCGGGAACGGCTCGTCGCCGCGCAGATGACCGCGCTGTACCGCGGCGGCCGGCAGGCCGAGGCCCTGGAGCTGTACCGCGCCACGCGCACGGCACTGGTGACGGAGTTCGGCATCGAACCCGGCGCACCGCTGCGGACGCTGCACGAACGTATGCTGCGGGCCGACCACCGGCTGGACCGGCCACCCGGCCCCGTCTACGCGGTGCGGGTCGGCGACGAGTGGCTGCCGTGGAGCACGAGCGGACACCCCGCGCTGGAGTTCTGCAACACCTACGCGGGCTGGGGCGGGATCCGGCTGCCCGGATCGGAGTGGCTGCGCGGATACGCCACGCTCGCCGTCTGGGCCGGCCACATGGACCTGGCCGACGACCGGATGGTCGGCCGACTGCGCGAGCAGGCGCGGCGGCAGCCGGACGAGGCCGCCGCCGCGCTCGCCGAGGCCCGGGAGTTCCGTGCGAACCTGTACGCCTGCCTGACCGATCCGGCGGACGCCCGGGCCTTCACGGCGGTGGCGGGTGTGGTGGAGGACGCCGCCAAACTCTCGGTCTTCACGCGCGGCGAGGACGGCCTCGGGCGCTGGCAGCCCTCCCCCGCCGCCGGTTTGCGGCTGCCCTTGTGCGCGGTGGCCCGCAGCGCCGGCGAACTCCTCGCGGACCCGCGCCGCTTCACGATCCGCAGCTGCCCCAGCGAGGCCTGCGGCTGGTTGTTCCTGGACGCGAGCGGGCGGCGCAGATGGTGCAGCCTGGCGACCTGCGGCGCCGAGCGGGGCGCCGGCCGGCGCGACGGCCGCGCTACAAGCCCAGGTCGCTCAGTCCCGGGTGGTCGTCGGGACGGCGCCCGAGGGGCCAGTGGTACTTGCGTTCCTCTTCCTTGATGGGGAGGTCGTTGATGGATGCCAGGCGGACCCGCATCAGGCCCTCGTCGTCGAACTCCCAGTTCTCGTTGCCGTAGGAGCGGAACCAGTTGCCCGAGTCGTCGTGGCACTCGTAGGCGAAGCGCACGGCGATGCGGTTCCCTTCGAAGGTCCACAGCTCCTTGATGAGCCGGTAGTCCAGCTCTCTGGCCCATTTCCGGGTGAGGAAGGAGACGATCTCCTCGCGTCCGTCGACGAATTCGGCGCGGTTGCGCCAGCGGCTGTCGACCGTGTAGGCGAGGGCCACGCGCTCGGGGTCCCGAGTGTTCCACGCGTCCTCGGCGAGGCGGACCTTCTCGATCGCGCTCTCCCGGGTGAAGGGGGGAACGGGGGGCTTCGAGGCCATGAATTCTCCCTGAGCGTCGCAGTGTCCAGAGCCGGTATCCGCCTCAAGCTATACATCGCACGCGCAGGCCGTGCGGGCAGGCTCGAGCGAGCGGACACGATGAGCCCGGGCGCGTGGTACGAGACATGGCGAGAGTCCTTGCGGCCCCGAGGTGCAGAGCTCCGCGGTCCTCCAGCGCCTTTCACCTATGCTGCGCTGCATGGTTTCTCAACGGGTCCATGAAGTGCTTCCCGAGTGGGAGGCATTCGTTCGTGCCATGCAGGCTCGGCGGCCCGACTCGGGTGCGTGGTGCGAGGCCTGGACCGCCCGGGACATTCTGATTCACCAGGCTGGAAACGCCGAGGAACTCGCGCGGGTTCTCGCGGCCCGGCTGGCCGGGAATCCCGTCGGGACTCGTGGTTTCGAACGCGAGGATCCGTACAGGCGGCTGTCCGACGCGGAACTGTGGGCGGCGTTCGCGGCTCGATGCGAGGAGCTCACGGAGGTCACGCAGACGGCTGCCACCGACCTGCCCGCCGACACCGAGGTCGAGTGGACGGGCAGGACCGTGAAGGTCCCCTTCTTCGCGGAACACATGCGGGAGGAGCTCATCCTCCACCGCTGGGATCTCACGGGGGACGACTCGACGGCTCGTGAGGCTCTTTCCCACTCCTGGATGACGGAGCACAGTGTCCGCGAGGTGGGCAAGCCCCTCCTGCGACTCGGCGCCTCCCTTCTGGGCCTCGGGCCGGACGAGCGGATCGAAGGGCGGCTCCGCTCACCCGGAACCGACGACATCGTCGTCGCGGCCGACCGGAGCGGCGTCCACATCGGATTTGACGCGCCGACAGGCCCGGCCACGATCGAGAGCGATCCGGCCACCCGAAATCTGCTGCTGTGGGGCCGGCGCCCTGCCGACCCGTCACGTTGGCACAGCGAGGCGGGTCCCGAAGAGCTGAACCGGGTGCGGAACCTGCTCGTCGGTTACCGACCCGAGGTGCTGGTCTCCCCGAAGTAGGGCTTCGGGGAGCCGGGCCGTGCCCGCCGGGGCACGCCGTGGTGCCTGATCACCTGCGTGGACCGGCCGTGCCCGCGCCGCCGGAACCACCGGCCTGCCGCGCTCCACCGAGGGCTGTTTTCCGCATGTCAAGCAGCGACTCGCCGACAATCTCCGGTGCTCGACTGCCGCGAAGAGTGAGCGGGCGTCAGAAGATCACCTTTAAGGACTAATTGCCATTCAATCCGACTGGAGGACCAGGGAATTTGACGGGCGATCGGCCCGTCGGGCATCCCGTCTGAGGGCTCGCCAGGTACCCCGATCGGCCCCGGAAACCGGCCCGCCCGATACGCCCGATATGACAGCCATGTGAGGTGTCAGTACGTTCGATCATGCGTCGGCTGCACAGCCGATCCCTCTCTCCGAGTTGAGACAGGAGAAGCGACATGATCATGACTCGCTCCCACGCAATCACCGCGGCCGTCGCCGCCGCGGCGGCCCTGACCGCCACCGGCATCACCTACGCCACCGCAGCCCCCGCGCCCCAGGCCGCCCCGGCCGCCGCAGTCCAGCAGGCCCCCGCCCAGGTCCCCATGGACGGTGGCACCCAGAGCGGCAACGGGGGCAAGGGCAACGAGGGCAACGACCACGGCGGCAACGACCGCGGAGGCAACGACCACGACCGCGGCGGCCGGGACTTCGACAAGGGCTGGATCCACATCAACGAGCGGTCCTTCTCGGCCCACACCCGGGGCTGCGCCGTCATCGTCAGCGGCCTGGGCTCCACGAGCCTGAACATCCGCAACGACAGCCGCAAGACCATCGAGGTCTTCCGCGGGGTCACCTGCGACAACGGCGCCCCCATCGCCACCGTCGGCCCCCACAGCACCAGCTTCGGCGTGACGCCCAAGGACGTCAGGGGCGTGCACGTCAAGAACGGTGTGGTCGGCAGCTTCCGGGTCATCGACCGCCACGACGACGACTACGGCGGCGACCGCGGTGGCGACCACGGCGACGACGAGGGCGGCTACTGAACGAACCGCACCTCGCCGACGACGCAGAACCCCGGCCCGCCGTAATCGGGCCGGGGCCCTGCAGCCAGGCACATGACACGGAATCCCGGCCTGCCGTAATCGGGCCGGGATTCCCGTCCGGGCCTCGGCCCACGAGCACCCGTTCACCATGCCCGCGGTCGGCGGCGGCCCGACAGCTCACGCGCCCGCGAACGCCATCCTAGAACCGGACCGCGGGCACGGCGCACCAGCCCGACGGCCGTCCTCCCGCCGCACCGGCTCACCGGCCGGCCGACTCCTGTTGGAAAACGCCCCGTTGGCCCTTGACCCGAGCGACGGCAGCCGTCCCTCACCGGCCGGCGACCACACCCGGACGAGTGACGAGACGGGGTGCCGCATGCGGCACCGTCGCCGCCACCCCGGAGGCCCGGAAGCCGGCTCACCTGCGCTGCGTCATGATCCCGTCGGCCGCTGCTCGTGGCTGCCGTAGGGCCGTGTGATGATCTCCATCCCGTGCCCGGCCGGATCCATGAAGTACAGACCGCGCCCGCCGTGGTGGTGGTTGATCTCCCCGGGCTGCTTCAGAAGCGGATCGGCGTAGTACGTGATCCCGGCCTCCCGCAGCCGCGCGAAGGCCGCGTCGAACTCCTCGTCGGAGACGAGGAACGCGTAGTGCTGCATGACGATCGACTCCGCCGGGACGGCGGCGAAGTCCAGGGTGACCCCGTTGCCGGTGGCCACGGGAATGAACGGGCCCCACTCGGTCCCGACCTCGAGCCCCAGGATGTGCGCCAGGAACTCGGCCGACTCCCGGTTGTCCCGGGCATGGACGATGGTGTGATTCAACTCGACTGACATATGTGGAATGCCTCCGCAAGGCAATCTCACGGGCACCTCCATGCCTCACCCAGCCGGTGACCGACACGCAATGCCGTGCCCGTGATCCTACGCGGCTTTGTACAACTGTCCCGCGTCGGGCCGTGGAGCCGGCCGGTGGTGGGCGGCGGGGCCCTCGGCGAAGGCGCGCAGCAGGTTCTCGGTGGTGCGGGTGACGAAGGCACGGGTACGGCTGTCCATGCCGTGGTCGCGGCCCCCGTCGGGGGTTCCGGCCTTGAGCGCCTCCACCCACCGCATCGTGCCCGTCGCGAAGACCCCGGCCCCGCCGGGTGCCGTGTAGTAGGCCGAGTCGCTGTGGCTGCGGGTGCCGGAGCACACCAGCGGCGAGTGCGCGGTGATCTCCAGGGGTCCGGGGCCGGGGGCGGGCGCGCCGGGGGTGACCCGGTCGTACTCCACCCCGACCAGGTGGTCGAAGCTCTCGCCGGGGCGGACTCCCGTGCCCTCGTGCAGCCAGTGGTCCGCGGCGTGCACCACGTAGGGGGCGTCCACCGGGTAGCCCTCGTACAGCACTCCGGTCAGCGACGACTCCGGGTCGGCGCCCGGGGCCTGCCGGAAGTCGGTGGTGACCAGGGCCGGGCGGGACGGGTAGCAGGGGTCGGTGCGGTAGGAGGACTTGTAGCAGACCACCGTGCGGTCCGGCCCCGCCTCACCGGTCTCCAGGCGGATCCGGCGGAAGCAGGTGTTGGCGCCGAGGAACGCCACGTTGGTGCCCGCATCCCGGGCCGCGGTGACGTACCGGCGCTGCTCGGGCGTCCAGTACTCGTCGTGCCCCAGGCAGACCACCGCGGTGGCGCCGTGCAGCACCCCCGGGTCGCGGTGCACGTCGGTCCCGGTGGAGTACGCCAGGGGTATGCCCAGTCGTTCGGCCAGGACCACGCCGGCCCATTCGTACACCAGGAACTTCTCGGCGCCGTTCGCGTCGTAGGGCCGGTCGAAGCTGACGGCGAGGGAGCGGGTCTCGTACGCGCCGGAGGCACCGGCGTAGAGGCTGTAGCCGCCCCACCTGTTGTACGCCTGCCAGGTGGCCGGCGCGTGCAGCAGCACGGTACGGCCGGCACCCTGCGTGGAGCGCACGATCAGCGGAACGTACCGCTGGTGGCCGCTGTCGGCGTCGAGTCGGATCAGGTAGGCGCCCTCGGGCCAGCCCTCCGTGGCCAGGGTGAGCGTGCGCGGCCAGTCCGCGCGGACCGTGCGTGTGGCGGACACCGGCCGGCCGCCGGGCCGGGCGTGTCCCGCGACGGGTCCGGAGCGCCACACGAGCCGGGCGAGCGCCCCGCCGTACCAGCCGACGCGGAACGCCGACACGCGGAAGGCCGACGCGGTCGTGGACACGTGCAGGCCGCACTCCTGACCGGGCGTGACACTGACCCGGTCGGTGTAGCCGGCCACCGCGTCCGGTGGGCCGAGTGAGCCGATCCGCCAGTCACCGGTACCCGGCCGGTCCCGCTCCGCCTCCGGGCGCCGGCTCTGCGGCGCGGAGCGCCTGTGGCTCGCGGTCGGGCCGTCGCAGGCGGCCGCGGCGGCCAGCCCGGCCCCGGCGCACAGACCGAGGAATTGCCTGCGCGCCGGCCCGTGTGCGTTTCCCGGCGCGGTGTGCTCCTGTGTCTCCCGTGGGCTCACATCGCCTCCCTGGGGGTGGCCTGCCCTCCCCTTGGTGTCGACGCGCCTTCGACGAAGGTAGCCGTCTCGGCGGTGGGCCGCACGGCGACGGGTCGCAGAGCCCGTCACCACCTGACGCGCACGGCGGTCCCGGAGGGAGCCGGCGCGCGACCGATGTGTCAGCGCCCCGTCGCCAGGGTCACCCCGCCCGTCGCCTCCAAGACCACCCCGGTCACGAAGCCGTTGGCGGCGAACATGTGGATCGCGCGGGCGACGTCCTCGGGGCGGCCGACACGGCCCACGGGGGTGACGGCCGCGAAGCCGTCGAAGAGGGCCTGGCGCTGCTCGGCCGGCACGGAGTCCCACCAGGGCGTGTCGATGACGCCCGGGGAGACCGCGTTGACCCGCAGGGGCGCCAGCTCGACCGCGAGCGGCCGGACCATCGCCTCCAGGGCGCCGTTGATCGCCGCGAGGCCGGCCGTACCGGGCAGGGCGGCGCGGGCGGAGCCGGCGGTGACGAGTGTGACCGAGCCGTCGCGGCGCAGGGCCGGCAGGGCCGCCTGGAGGGCGTGCGCGTGCGGCCAGAACTTGCCGTCGAAGCCCTCCGCCAGCTCCGCGAGGTCCAGCTCGGCGAAGGGGCCGCCGCCCTTGGCGCCGCTGAGCGCGATCACCAGGTGGTCGATGCGGCCGGACTCGGCGAAGAAGGCGTCCGTCGCCGGGCGGTCGGACGCGTCCAGGCGGTACGTCGTCACCTTGCCGCCGATGCGGGACGCGGCCGCGTCGAGCCGGTCCTGGCGGCGGCCCGTGATGATCACCTCCGCGTCGTCCGCCGCGAAGAAGGCGGCGGACGCCTCGCCGATGCCCGAGCTGCCGCCCATGACGACGACGCGCTGTCCGGCCAGGGCGTTCAAAGGGGTGTTCGGGGTGCTCATGAGTGGCTTCTCTCCTGATGCGTCACCGGGTTCCGACCTCTTGTCGAGAACGTCGGTCTCGTCAAATCATTGCCGAGACCGATAGTCTCGTCAAGCGACTCCCGTGAGGGACCGCCGACGACGGACGGAATTCGGCCGGGGAACCTGGGTTCGAAGCTGAGAGAGGATGTGCCTGTGGACACCAAGGAACCGCGCCCGCACACCGGCCGGCGGCGCAACGAGGCCGCCCGCCGGGCGATCCTCGACGCCGCCCTGGACCTGCTCGCCGACGCCGACGGCGCCCCGGTGAGCGTGGAGACCATCGCGCGCGCCGCCGGGGTCGGGAAGCAGACGCTGTACCGGTGGTGGCCGTCCAAGGGCGCCGTCCTGCTGGAGGCGCTCACCGACCGCGCCGCGCAGGACGTGCCCGCGCCGGACACCGGCAGCCTGCGCGGCGACCTGCGGGCGCTGGCCACGGCCACGTTCGACGCGGCCCAGCGCCCGCCGTCCGCGCCCGCCCTGCGCACCCTCGTCCGGGAGGCGGCCCGCGACCCTCATCTCGCCGATCTGATGCGGACGTTCACGGAGTCCCGCCGGGCCGCCGTGCGCCAGATCCTCGCACGCGGCCGGGACCGCCGCGAACTCCCGGCCGACCGGGACATCGACCTCCTCGTCGACCAGTTCTACGGCTTCTTCTGGTACCGCTTCCTGCTGGGCCACGCACCGTTGGACGCGACCACCGCGGAGAAGATCACGGACTCACTGCTCCGCTAGGACCTGTCCGGGCCGCAGGAGCACCGAGGACGACCGGTCCACGAGGTCGCGCAGGACGGGCAGGTATCTCTCGTGGCCGCCGAGTTCGTCCAGGATGCGATGGGCCCGGTCGCGGAACTCGTCGATGTCCTTCTCGAAGCGCCGCAGGACCGCGGGCGTCCGCAGCAGATCGGAGAGCTCCGCGCGGGCGTGCGCGGAGGTCCTCGCCGCGCGGTGCAGGGCCATGACATGCTCCGTGGAATCGGGAGCCGCCTCTTCGAGGGCACAGGCGAACAGGTGCGTCACGGTGCCGTTGAGGAGGTCCTCGTCGCGGCCGGAGAGGATGTCCTCCTGGTCGTTGAAGAGCTGCCACAGCACGCCGAACACGTCGCCGAACTCCCGCCACAGCTCCACGCGCGGCTCGTCCGCGCCCGCCAGTCGCGCCGCCATGACGGTGATCATGCTGAACGGGGCGCCCGACTTGCCGAGGTACGTCTCGATCACCGAGGCGCGGGTGGCGGTGGCCGCCGGTTCGTGGAGGTCCTTCAGCTGGCCCTCCGCCGCGCTGACGCAGCACTTCAGGATCTCGGCCGACAGGCTGGGGCGAATCGCCGGCGGAATCCCCTCCGACTGCACGACGAGAAGGGGCAGGGAGCCTCCCGCGACGAAGGTGGCGAGCAGCGCCGCGCTCTCGTCGAGGTCGCCGGCGGCGCAGGTGCCCTGCGAGTCGGCCCGGTCGTCCAGGCAGCAGGCCGCGGTCCACCACAGCTCGTGCACGACGGCCAGCGGGACGGCCGGACGGACGGTGCCCGTCTCGGCCGCGTGCACGATCAACGGCAGAACGGACAGCGGGTACTTGAAGGTGCGGTGCGCCAGCAGGCGGGCGACCGCGGCGCGAATCGAGGGTGCCGCCGGACCGAGCAGGTCGAGCGCGGCGTTCCTCTCCGCCTCGATCTGCGCGGCCATCCGCCGATGCAGATCCTCGTACGACACCGCGGTCACTCGGGCTCCCCACTGATCGGGTCCAGTCGATGACCGATTCGATCACCCCGGTGGATGAGGAGCTAGGGCGTATTTGCGCCAGGCTGTTCAGCGGGTGGCGATGCTGCGGGTGGTTGCGTCGGCGACGGGCGGCGGCCGGTGATCCTTTCGCGCCCTGCAACCTTTCGGAGCCGCAAACGGTCATGAAAGTCAGCGTTCAGACGTCGGCCACAGTGCCGTCACCTTCTGAAGGGGGCTTGTGAAAGCACGAACGGTCCGAACGGGTGCACCGGCAGTGCGGAACCCCGAAGCATCCCGATTGATCAGTACCTACCGTCGGGTGGTACCGGTCGGCGCGCGGCGACTGATCGCCGCGCACGTGGACACCGTTCTGCGGGAGCAGTTCAAGTCGGGGATCGCCGCCATGACCGAGATGAGGGGGCAGTTGCAGCGCGGCCGAGTGGCCCGCCGCCACAGGCAACTGCTGGCGACGCGGGACAGCATGGTCGTCAGTGTGAACGGCAAGGTGCGCATCGCCCATGTCCTGCCGGACGCCACCCCGCTCCGGGCCCGCAGATCCAATCTCGACGAGGTGGCGGCCGCGCTGCGCGCCGCGGGCGTCGACTACTTCTGCGTGCGCTCGCCGTACGAGACCTCGGCCGCGGTCGCGGTCCGCGAGAAGGACCGGCAGGCCGTGTTCCGCGCACTGCGTGAGGCCTTGAGGGTCAGACCGGGATACGTGGTGCCGGTGCGGGGGAACGCGGACCCGAAGGAGTCCGCGGTGACCGGCCACGGTCCCCGAAGGCAGTGGAAGCGCGTCTCCGCCTCGGACGTCTTCCGGTACGCCTGGTACCGCACCGACCGCTCGGGCCGTCTGGTCCTGGGCGTGCGCTACGGCTGCGACATCGAGTTCTGGCGGCAGGAGGACGACCGGCTGGTCTCCCCGCGGCGCAACGGGGTCGCGGAGTCCGTCCCGGCGGACGAGGCGGCGGTGGAGGCCGACGAGAGCCTGTTCACCGATCTCGCTCCCCTGCCCGAGGAACAGGGTCCGACACCGGTGCGGACCCGCCGGGCCTTCGCCGTGGGGGCGGTGGGACGCCGCTCCTTCCCCGTCGACGCGGTCTACACATGGGTCGACGGCTCCGATCCGCACTGGCTGCGTCAGCGAGCCCGTTTCTCCGACCTGCCGTACCACGACGAGGCGGCCAACGCCGCCCGATATCTCAGCAGGGACGAACTGCGCTACTCCCTGCGCTCACTCCATCTGTACGCGCCCTGGATACGCACGATATACCTGGTGACGGCCGACCAGACGCCGCAGTGGCTGAACACGGACCACCCACGTATCAAGGTGGTCAGCCACAGGGACATTTTCCGTGATCCCGAAGTCCTGCCGACGTTCAACTCGCATGCCATCGAGAGCCAGCTCCACCGCATCGAGGGGCTGTCGGAGCACTTCCTCTATTTCAACGACGACGTGATCCTCGGGCAGGAGATCCTGCCGCAGCACTTCTTCCTGCCCAATGGCCTGGGCAAGTTCTATCTCTCCCCCGCACTGGTTCCCTTCGGCGACCTGTCCGCCGAGGACCCGCCCGTGGCGGCGGCCGCCAAGAACAACCGCAGACTCATCGCCGAGCGTTTCGGCGACCACATCGTCCGGAAGATGAAGCACGTGCCCCACGCGCTGCATCGCAGCATCCTGCGGGAGATCGAGACGGAGTTCCCCGAGGAGCACCGGCGCACCGCGGCGAGCCGGTTCCGCGGCGTCGACGACATCTCCGTCGCCTCGTCCCTGCATCACTACTACGCGTTCCACGCCGGGCGTTCCTTCCCCGGCGAGGGACTGGTCTACCGGTACTGCGACGTCGGCAGACCAGGCGTGCAGCGGATGCTCGGCAGGCTGCTGGCCGACCGGGACGTGCACGTCTTCTGCCTGAACGACACCACCTCCACGCAGGACGAACAGGGCCGCCGGCAGAGCGTGATGTCCCGCTTCCTGGACGAGTACTTCCCGGTGCCCAGCCCGTTCGAACGCTGAACAGGGGGATCGGTTCTCCGCGCGGACCGGACGGGCGGCCTCCGTCGCCGGGGCCGCCCGTCCGTCCGTCCGGGTGGGGAATGGCTCAGCTCAGGCTGTACGCGGTGTACGAAGCCGCCGACCAGTCGGGTGCGCCCGCCGGCGGTGTCAGGGTGATCGTGAGGGCCTTCCTGCCGTGGGTGACGGCGGACGGGATCAGGTAGGTGTCGTCCAGCCAGCGGCGCTCGCCGTTGCCGAGAGGCTGGTACCAGTCCGGGAGCCGCCGGCCGTTCACCCTGACCTCGACCTGTTGGTGTGCGGCCTTCTGGTCGGAGGTGCGGCGCAGCTCGACCCCCCTGTTGCCGAGGTCGACGGCGAGGACGAAGGTGACGGGGGCGTGGGTGGCGCGGGTCGCCGCCGTCAGGCGGGCGGGGTCGCGCTGGTCTCCTTCGAAGACGGAGTCGAGGGTCGTGGCCGGCCCGGGGTCGGCCGAGGTGTAGTGGTGGGCCTGCTCGTCGCCGGGGTCGCCGACGCGCAGGCTGTCCGTGCGGTGGACGCTCGGTTCGGCGGTGCCGTACCAGTAGGCGGTCGACGAGTAGTCGGCCTGCTTGTCGTTCACGGGGCCGTGCTCGATGGAGTACGCGATGGAGCGGGTGAACGGCACGGCGTCATGGATCTGCAGCCGGTAGGCGCCGGTGCAGTCGCGGTCGGCGGCGCATCCGGTGGAGGCGCCGAGGTGGGTGGGGTTGCCGTTGAACGGCTGGGTGTAGGTCTCGCGGTTGAAGTACCAGCCGCTCTGGTAGAAGTCCTCGGTTCCGGTGCCGTGGAGCTGCGGCGTGCGGGAGCCGTCGACGTGGACGCGCTCGTCGCCCTCCAGGTAGTTGCGATTGGTCTCCCCGGTCATGGTGTGGCTGACGCCGACGAACTTGCCCCGGCCGTCGGCCACCAGGAACGGCCAGCTCTGCCCGTCGGTGGTGGGCCCGGCGTGGGACTGGGTCCGGAAGTAGCCCTCGGTCCCGTCCTGTACCGCCCGGGCGTGGGCGGTGGAGGGCGCCGAGGTGACCGCCGCGGTGCCCGTGGTGACGGCGGTGCCGGAGCCGTTGTACAGCTGGACCTCGGCGCTCCGGGCGAACGGCATCGGCCACCAGGCCCTGAAGGCGCGTGTGGCGGGGTCGATGCCGAACATCAGGGACCGGACCGGCGCCAGGGCGTGTCCGGACCCGAAGAACTCGCCCAGGGGTGAGTCGACGGTGCGGTGACCGTCGAAGGAGATGCGCAGGCGCAGACCCTGCAGGAGTTTCTGCGTCTCGGCGAGTCGGGCGCGCTGGTCGTCGTCGAGCGGATAGCCGAAGGTGCGTTCACCCTGCCAGGTGGGCGCGGTGATGCGGTACGCGTGGTCCTGTTCGGAGGCGGGTGTGCCGACGTCGACGGTGTCGGTGCGGTGGGTCTGGCCCCCGGTCTCGCTGTCGGCCCAGTAGGTGAACTCGTTGTAGTCGAGGTCCGAGGACACGAAGACGTTCTTGACGGTGATGCGGGACTTTCCGGCGGTCAGGGACGCGGGCAGGCGTACGCTCTGCTCGGCCCACAGCCCGCCGCCGACGGGCTCGTTCGGGCTCCAGCGGCCGGCGAGGTGGCCGTCCACGTACACGTCGGCGACCTGGTGGCCGATCCCGGGGTCCAGCCGGCGGGTGAGGGTGACGCCTTCGTTGGCGGGGTCCACGGCGACGGTGAACTCGCTGGAACCTCCCGCGCCGAAGGCCCGGCCGTTGTCGGTCTCGGTGCGCGGGGTGACGTAGGAGGCCTGTGGCAGACGGATGTCGAGTGCGGTGAGCAGCCCCGGGTCGGTCACCTTCGCGAGGGTCCGGGTCTGTCCGGGGGCGAGGTCGAGGGTGCGTGCGGTGGTGCGGGCGCCGGGCAGCGCGGGCTTCGGATCGCGGGTTCCGGCCGCCTTGAGACGGTCGACGACGTCCTGCGCCGGGTCGGAGGGGTCGAAGGTGGTGACGCCGACGGCGTCCGCGAAGGTGCGGTAGGAGACGTGGTAGAAGAGCGGGTTGTGCTCGGTGGTGATCCGCATGGACCGGCGGAACGTCATGGGCACTTCGATGAGCACGCCGCCCGAGGAGGCGTCGGCGTCGGCCACGAGCGGCGCCGTGAACGGCGCCCCCAGCTTTCCGTCGACGACGTCCTGCAGGGATGCGTGCAGCACCGTCTTGCCGTCGAGTTCGATGGTGATGGTGCCGGTCCGGGACACGTCGCCGCCGTCGCGGGTGAACCAGATCGCCCCGATCTCGCCCGGCCCGCTGTGCTCGGCGATGACGCAGCCCTCGGTCGTCGTCCGCAGACAGGAGTACGTTCCGTCGAAGCCGTCGTCGTTGCCGCCGGCGCGGTCGAAGCTGGAGAACTGCTGGGTGCGGACACCGCTCGGCAGCTCGCCCAGCCGGTCGAGGTGCCGGTAGGTGTCCCAGCCGACGGGGCCGTGGGTGCCCGGTGCGGTGTGCCGGGCAACGGGGGCGTCGGCCGCGGTGGCCGTCGCGGCGCCGGGTGTGAGCGCGGCCGCGACGGCGACGGCCACCGCGGCCGCCCGGCGTGCCCATGTCTCAGCCTTCATGGCGTCCTCTCATGGCGTCCTTTCCTGGCGTGCGCCCGGTGGGCGCGGTGGCGTGCGCTGCGACGGGTCGGTCAGCCGGTCTTGGAGCTCATGTCGAACTCGTCGTAGACCTGGGCGGCGTTCGCCTGGGTGATCTCCACGGTGCCCAGGGTCTGCTTCTTGGTGACCTTCTGGTGCTGCGAGAGGGCGTACGCGGCCTCGGCGGCCTCCTTGGCGCCGGTCGGGTAGACGAACGTGGTCAGCAGGTGGCCCTGCTGCACGGCGCGGATGCCGCCGTCGGGGATCGCCAGGCCGTCGATGCCGATGAACTTCATGCTGTCGGCCTTGCCCGCGCCCGCCGCCGCGCCGTAGGCGCCGATCGCCATGTCGTCGTTGTGGGCGTAGACGAGGTCGATCTTCGTGCCCCGGGCCAGCCACTGGTTCATGACCTGGATGGCGTTGGGCCGCGTCCACTTCGCCTCGCGCGACTCGACGATCTTGATGCCGTGTCCGGCGATAGCGTCGCGGAAGCCCTTGTCGCGGTCGATCTGCGGCTGGGCGGAGAGCACACCGCGCAGTTCGGCGACGTTGCCGCCGTCGGGGAGCGCCTTCACCGCGGCCTCGCCCGCCTTCTTGCCGATCTGGTAGTTGTCGCCGCCGATGAAGGCGGTGTAGCAGTCGGTGTTGACGGTGCGGTCCAGGATGATCACGGGGATGCCGGCCTTGCAGGCCTGCTCGACGGGCGGGGTGAGCGGGGCGGGCTCGTTGGGCGAGACGATCAGCAGGTCGACCTTCTGCTGGATGAAGCTCTGCACCTGGCTGACCTGCGTCGCGTTGTCCTGCTTGGCGTCGGTGATGGGCAGGAGCTTCAGGTTCTTGTGCTGCTTGACGTAGTACTGGAGCTGCTTGTTGAGCTGCTGGCGGTACGGCTCGGCGTTGTTGGACTGCGAGTAGCCGATGACGAACTGGCCGCTGTCACCCTTGTCGCCGCCGGTGCTGCTCGCGGTGTCCGTCTTGGAGGCGCAGCCGGAGGCGAGTACCGCGACGCACAGGGCGGCGACGGCGGTGAGTGCTTTTCTGGTCATGCCTTACTTCTCCTCGGTGGAACGGTCGGTGCGGGTGCGGTGGGTGAGGCGGCGGCGCAGTCCGCCCAGCAGGTCGGGGCGTTGCAGGACGACCGCGAAGACGACGATCGAGCCCTTGATGACGAGCTGCCAGTTGTCGCTGACGGCGTTGAGGCCGAGCACGTTGTCGAGCAGGGTGAGGATCAGGGAGCCGACGAACGTGCCGGCGATGGTGCCCTTGCCGCCGGCGAGGCTCGCCCCGCCGATGACGGCCGCGGCGATGGCGTCGAGTTCGTAGCCGTTGCCCGCCATCGGGTCGGCTGAGGCGCTGTACGCGGCGTCGATGGGCCCGGCGAACCCGGCGAGCATGCCGGACAGGGTGAACACGGCGATGACGACGAAGGTGACGTTGATGCCGGACAGGCGGGCGGCGGTGGGGTTGCCGCCGACGGCGTAGATGTGCCGTCCGAACCGGCTTCTGGAGAGCACCAGATGGAAGACGACGCACACGACGAAGAAGGCGAGCACGGGGAAGTAGATGCCGTCCGGTCCGAGGATGCCGACGAGGACGTTGTGCCCCGGGGTTCCCAGGCTCTGGAACGCCTCGGAGTTCGGGGTGAGTTTGCCGTCGGACCCGGCGACGGTGGTGCCCACGGAGGCGTTGTCGGAGAGCTGGCGGTCCAGGCCGCGGGCGATGGACAGCATGGCGAGCGTCATCACGAACGACTGGATGCGCAGCCAGGTGGTGCCCACACCGTTGACGACCCCGAAGGCCGCGCCGATGAGCATGCACAACGGGACGATCTGCCAGACCGGCATGTCGTGGTGGAAGAGCATCATCGCCGCGGCCATGGACGCGAACCCCATGAGGGAGCCGACGGACAGGTCGATCCCGGCGGTGATGATGACCAGGGTGACGCCGACGGCGAGGATGCCGCGCGAGGCGAAGTTGCCGATGGCGTTGGTGAGGTTGGTCTGGTCGAGGAAGATGTCGCCCTTGGTGGCGACGCCGACCGCGAAGATGAGGACCAGGCCGATGTAGCTCTGCAGCGACCCGAAGAGCGGCAGGAGCCGTCGCAACCGCCCGGGTGCGGCGGCGCCCGAGGTGTCCGGGGCGGCCTTGAGAACGCTCGTCATGAGCGGGGCTCCTTGGGGTGGAGTTCGTGGGAGTCGGTGTCGGGTGCGGCATCGGACGCGGTGCCGGAGGTGGCATCGGACGCGGTGTCGGAAGCGGCATCGGATGCGGTGCCGGACGGGGGACGGGGCGCGGCACCGGTTCCTGCGCCGTGGGCCCGCGGTGCGCCGGCGGGTCCGGCCGCCGGAGCGGCGGCGACCGCGTGCCGGGCCATCGCCGCCGTGAGGATCGCCTCCTGGTCGGCGACCGGGCCGCGCGCCGGGTCCCGGTGGAACTCGCCGGTGAGGCGCCCCTCGCAGAGCACGAGGATCCGGTCGCACATGCCGATGAGTTCGGGCAGTTCCGAGGAGACGGCGAGGATGGCGGTGCCCTGGGCGGCGAGGCGGTCCATCAGGGCGTGGATCTGGGCCTTGGCGCCGATGTCGATGCCGCGGGTCGGCTCGTCCACGAGCAGCACACCGGGCCGGGTCAGCAGGCACTTGGCGAGCACGACCTTCTGCTGGTTGCCGCCGGACAGCAGCCCGACGGAGTTTTCCAGGCCGGGCGTGCGGACCGCGAGCGCGGTCATCTGCTCGCGTACGGCCGTGGTCTCGCGCCGGCGTCGTACCGTGCGCCACGGTGTGGCGAACCGGCGGAGCGCGGCGAGCGAGCTGTTGAAGCGGACCGTGTTGCCGAGCACCAGGCTCTGCGCCTTGCGGTCCTCCGCGACGAGGGCGAGGCCGCTGCGGATGGCGTGCCCGGGACTGCGGGGCACGTAGCGGCGGCCGTCGAGCGTGAACTCGCCCCGGGCCGCGGTCCCGTACTGCCCGAAGACGGCCTGCAGCACCTCGCTGCGGCCGGCCCCCATGAGGCCGGCGATGCCGACGATCTCCCCAGGGGCCACGGTCAGGTCGACACCGTGCACGGCGGGGCTCCCGTCCGGCGGCGTGACGGTCAGGCCGCGCACCGTCAGCCGCGGCGGCGTGCTCGGGGCCTGCTCCGGGCGCCGTGGATAGAGCTCGTCCAGCGGCCGTCCGACCATGAGGCGGACGAGTTCGGCGCGGCTGGTGCGTGCCATGGCGCGGCGGCCCGTGCACGTGCCGTCGCGCAGCACGGTCACCGAGTCGGCGATCTCCTCCAGTTCCTCCAGGCGGTGCGAGATGTACACGATGCCCACGCCGCGGGCGGTCAGACCGCGGATCACCGCGTGCAGGCGGCGTACCTCCGCGTCCGCGAGCGCCGATGTCGGCTCGTCCATCACCAGCAGCCGCACATCGAGACTGAGGGCCTTGGCGACCTCGATGAGCTGCTGCTCGGCGATCCGGCAGTGTTTGACGGCGCGCCGCGGCGGCACGTCGAGGCCGAGTCCGGCGAGCAGCTCGGCGGTGCGGGCCTCCATCTCCTTGCGGCGTACGGTGCCGCGGGCCGTGGTCGGTTCCCGGCCGAGGAACACGTTCTCGGCGACGGACAGTTCCGGCACCAGGTTGAGCTCCTGGTGGATCATGGCGATGCCGTGCCGGGCCGCGTCCCGGGGCGAGTGGATGGCGACCGGTTCGCCCTGGCACTCGATGGTGCCCTCGTAGTCGCCGTGCACGCCGGCGAGGATGTTCATCAGGGTCGACTTCCCGGCGCCGTTCTCGCCGAGCAGCGCGACGACCTCTCCGGCGTGCACCGTGAGATCGACGCCGTTCAGTGCCCTGACGCCCGGGAACGACTTGCCGATGCCCCGCATGGCGAGCAGGGGCGGCGACACCCTTCCGACCGTGGTCACAGGCACTCCTGAGCGATGTGAGGCGAAACCGATTTCAGACGTATTTGAAGAGGAATGTCGAGCATTGAAAGCCAAATGAAGGGCGGCCCGGACCAGCGTCCGCGCCTGACCCTGAAATCCATTTCACGCGAAGGTAGGTTCTTGCCAGGAACGTGTCAAGACCGCGGGAGGCGACTTCCCGGAGGCGTCGGGGGCGGCCGGTGACACGCCGACTGGCGGTGCGTTCACAGGTGCAACACGATGAAACGTGAATGTGGAGGTGGTACGTCCGTGTCTGCTACGCGACACCCCTCGCGGGTGGCCGAGGCTCCCGTTCTGCCGGAACGCGGCCCCGGCCCCGTGAAGGTCACCCTGACGGTCAACGGCACCGAGCACGCGCTGGAGCTCGAACCGCGGGTCAGCCTCCTGGACGCGCTGCGCGAACGCCTGCATCTGACGGGCGCGAAGAAGGGGTGCGACCAGGGCACCTGCGGCGCGTGCACGGTGTGGGTCGACCAGCGCCGTACCCTGTCCTGCCTCACGCTGGCCATCACCTGCGAGGGGCGCGAGGTGACGACCGTCGAAGGCCTGGCCGAGGACGGCGAACTGCACGCCATGCAGCGGGCGTTCATCGAGCAGGACGCCTTCCAGTGCGGCTACTGCACACCCGGCCAGATCATGTCCGCGGTGGCGCTGCTCGAGGAGGGCCACGCCTCGGACGACGCCGAGATCCGGGAGTGGATGAGCGGCAACATCTGCCGCTGCGCCGCGTACCCGAACATCCGGGCCGCCGTCCGCGCGGTCCGCGACCAGGCGTAAGGAGACATGTGGTGCGGCCCATCAGCTACTCCCGCGCCGGTGACGTCGCCGGCGCCATCGCCACCGTCGCCTCCGACCCGACCAGTGACTTCCTGGCCGGCGGTACGACCGAGGTCGATCTGCTGCGCCAGAACGTCATGCTGCCGCGCCGGCTGGTGGACATCAACGACCTGCCGCTCACCCAGATCGAGGACCGGCCCGACGGCGGCCTGTACATCGGTGCCCTGGCCCGCATGAGCGACGTGGCCGAGGCGCCGACGGTGCGGGAGAGGTTCCCGCTGATCCGCGAAGCCCTCGTGCTCGGCGCCTCCGCGCAGCTGCGCAACATGGCGAGCATGGGCGGCAACATGATGCAGCGCACCCGCTGCGCCTATTTCCGCGACGCCGCCTCGCCGTGCAACAAGCGTGAACCGGGCAGCGGTTGCAGCGCCCTGGACGGCTTCAACCGCGGTCACGCCGTCCTCGGGGTCAGCGACCACTGCATCGCCACCCATCCCTCGGACGTCGCCGTACCGCTGATGGCCCTGGATGCCCGGATCCACACCGAGGGGCCGCGCGGCCGGCGCGTGTACGCCCTCGACGACTTCTTCCCCGAGCCCGGCGACACCCCGCATCTGGAGCATCCCGTCGAACACGGCGAGCTGGTCGTCGGCATCGAGGTGCCCGGCATGCCGGCGGCCCGTACGTCGCTGTACCTCAAGGTGCGCGACCGCGAGTCCTACGAGTTCGCCCTGGCCTCCGTCGCGGCCGTGGTGCCCATGACCGACGGTGTCATCGGCGACATACGGCTGGCCCTGGGCGGCGTGGCCACCAAGCCCTGGCGGGCCCGCCGCGCGGAGCGGATCCTGCGAGGAGCGCCCGCCGGGCGCGAGGTCTTCGAGCGGGCCGCCTTCGAGGAACTCCTGCCCGCCCGCGCCACGCCGCTCAACGCGTTCAAGGTCGAGCTGGCCCGGCGGATCATGGTCCGCGCCCTGGAGACCCTCACCGGAACACGGAGCCCGTCATGACCACCGCCTTCGCGATCGGACAGCCCACCGACCGGGTCGACGGCCGCCACAAGGTCACCGGAGACGCGCACTACTCGGCGGACATCCACCTGGACGCCATGGCCTACGCCGTACTGGCCGGCGCGCGGGTGCCCAGCGGACGGGTGACGGCCATCGACACCACCGAAGCGATGGACGCCCGGGGAGTCCTCGCGGTCCTCACCCACGAGAACCTGCCCAGGATCGCCACGCAGCCGCCGCTGATCCCCTCGCTCGCGGGGATGCCCGCTCCCGGCCAGACGTTCTTCCCCCTGCAGAACGAGGTCGTGCACTACACGGGCCAGCCCGTCGCCGTGGTCGTCGCCGACACCCTCGAGCGGGCCCAGCACGCCGCCGCCCTGGTCCGCGTCACCTACGAGGAGACCCCCTCGGTCACCACCCTGGACCAGGGACGCGACCGGGCCTACGAGCCCGAGGCGATCTTCGCGGGCTTCGTTCCGGGCCGGAACGAGCGCGGCGACGTGGAGGCGGGCCTGGCCCAGGCGGACGTACGCATCGACGCGACGTACACCTACGCCGCCAACAACCACAACCCCATCGAGCCCTCGGCCACCACCGCCACCTGGGACGGCGACCAGCTCACCCTGTACGACGCCACCCAGGGCGTGGCGGCCACCCAGCTCACCGTCGCCGCGCTGCTCGGCCTGACCCCGTCGAAGGTCCGGGTCGTCTCCCACTTCGTCGGCGGCAGCTTCGGCTGCAAGGCCATGATCTGGGCGCATCCTGCACTGGCCGCGCTCGCCTCCCGCCACACCGGGCGCCCGGTCAGGCTCACCCTTACCCGCGAGCAGATGTTCACCTCGGTCGGGCACCGGGAGGAACAGGAGCAGCGCATCACCCTGGGGGCGACCCGGGAGGGGCGGCTGACCGCGCTGCGGCACCACAAGCTCTCCCCCACCTCGCACTTCGACGACTGGGCCGAACCCTCCCTCGGAGTGGCCGGGCAGATCTACGCCTGCCCGAACTACGAAGGCGTCTACCGGCTCTTCCGCGCCAACACCATGACGCCCACCTTCATGCGGGCGCCGGGTGAGGCCTCGGGCATGTTCGCCCTGGAGTGCGCGATGGACGAGCTCGCCCACCAGCTGGGCATCGACCCCGTCGAGCTGCGCCTGCGCAACTACACCGACACCGATCCGAACACCGGAAACCCCTGGTCGAGCTGCGGTCTGAGGGAGTGTTACCAGCGCGGCGCCGAGCGGTTCGGCTGGCAGCGACGCAATCCCGAACCCGGCTCGCACCGGGACGGCGACTGGCTGATCGGGTACGGCATGGCCACCGCCGGCTATCCGGTGTACGGGCCGAACAATCCGCAGCGCGCCCGTGCCCGGCTGTACGCCGACGGCTCCGCCGTGATCCAGGCCGCCACTCCCGACTTCGGCACCGGGGTGGCCACGGCAATGACCCAGGTCGCCGCCGACGCCCTCGGGCTGCCGGTCGAGCGGTGCCGCTTCGAGGGCGGTGACACCACGCTGCCCACCATCGCTGCCGCCGTCGGCTCCGCGGGAGCCGGCATGATCAGCGCCGCCGTGCACACCGCGGCCACCAACCTCCGCGACGAGCTCGTCGCGCAGGCCGTCGGCGACGCCGAGTCACCGCTGCACGGCGCCGACCCCGGCACCGTCGTCGTGCGGGACGGCCGTATGACGCTGCGCGACCTCCCCGAGACCGGGGAGAGCTATCAGGACCTGCTGCACCGCCACTTCCTGCCCGACGTCGAGGCGGCGGGCGCCTGGTCTCCGTCGCCGCGGAGCGCCGGCGAGTACGGGATGATGACGTTCGGCGCCCAGTTCGCGGAGGTCGCCGTCGATCCCTGGCTCGGCCTCGCACGGGTGAGGCGCATGGTCGGCGCCTTCGCCCCCGGCAGGGTGCTCAACGCCAAGACCGCCCGCAGCCAGCTGATGGGCGGCATGCTGTGGGGTCTCGGCCAGGCGCTCCTGGAGGCCAACTACATGGATCCGCGGCGCGGCCGCTGGGTCGCCTCCAGCCTGGGTGACTACCTCGTGGCCGTGAACGCCGACGCACCCGAGGTCGACGTCGAACTCATCGAGGTGGAGGACAAGGTCGTCAATCCGCTCGGGGTCAAGGGCGTCGGGGAGGTCGGTCAGGTCGGCGCGGCCGCGGCCGTCGCCAACGCCGTCCACCACGCGACCGGGCGCCGTGTCCGCAAGGCGCCCATCACCATCGAGGACCTGCTCTGACACGCCGGTTCACGCCGGGTTGAGGGTTCACCCCGGTCGAGACGGAAGGGACGACCGCACCGGACCTCGAGAACGGTGGGACGATCATGAGCGAGTCGACAGGCGCCACCCACCGGACAGGTGGATCCGCGCAGGGCACGACGGGCACGGCGTCGGTCCTGGTCGATGACCAGGGCATGGTCGTCGAGTGGAGTCCGGCCGCCGAACGCCTGCTGGGCTATCCCGCGCGGCGGATCGTAGGCCGGCCGGCCAGGGAACTGCTGGTCACCGGCGCACCGGGGGAGGCAGGGGCCGCCGATGTGGTGCTCCGCCACCACGACGGGCACCACGTCGGCTGCCGGGTGCGGGTGCGTGCCGGACAGCGGGGTCGGGCCACGGCCTGCTGGAGGGTCGACGTGATCCCGGGCGAGGCGTACGACGCGCCCGCTTCCGCTGTCGACCGGGCACTGCTGGAGGCGTTGTTCACCCGTTCTCCGATCGGCCTGTTCGTTCTCGACCCTCAGCTGCGTCTGATGCGGTACAACGGCGCGGCGGAAGGCATGCAGGGCGTCCGGGTGACCGAGGGGCTGGGGCTGCGGCCCACCGAGGTGTGGCCCGACTTCAACGCCGAGCTGGCCGAGCGGGTGATGACCGGCGTCCTGGAGAGCGGAGAGCCGGTCCTGTCCTTCGAGAAGCGCGGTCGTCCGCCCGGTGACCCCGGCCGTGAGCACGTCTACGCGGCGTCCGTGTTCCGTCTGGAGGACCCGGACGGCCGCATCCTGGGGGTGGCCGACGTGGTGGTCGACATCACCGAGCGGCACCGGGCCCGGGAGCGCCTCGCTCTGGTCGCCGAGGCCGGCTCCCGGATCGGGACCACCCTCGGTGTGCTGGACACCGCGGGGGAACTGGCCGATGTGACGGTGCCGCGGCTGGCCGACGGTACGACAGTGGATCTCCTCGAGTCGGTGCTGACCGGCGAGGACGTGCCCGAGGGGCCGGGCACCGCGGACTGGGTCCTGCGGCGCGCCGCGTCGCGGTCCGTGCGCAGCCACGGTGATTCCGGTGCGTACGGGATCGGTGAGGTCAGCACCACGCCCGCCGACGCGCCCGCCGCCCAGGTCCTGGCCGATCACGAACCGCGTCTGGTGCATGTGGTCGGGGAGGACAGCGCGTGGTTGCGGAGCGACCCGGTCCGTGGCCGGCGGATGCGCGAGGAGGGGGTCCACTCGATGTTGGCGCTCCCGCTGCTGGTCCGCGACCGCGCGCTGGGTCTCGTCACCTTCTACCGGTGGACCGCACGCGGCGCGTTCGAGGACGACGACCTCACCCTGGCCCAGGACCTCGCCGCCCGCGCCGCCGTCGCCCTGGACAACGCCCGCCGCTATGTGCGCGAACGCAACACCGTGCTGTCGCTGCAGCGCGGCCTGCTGCCCCGTAACCTCCCCACCGCGGACGCGGTGCGGGCGGCACACCACTGGGTGCACTCGGGCGCGGGCGGCGACTGGACCGATGTCATCACCCTTCCGGGGGCCCGGGTGGCCCTCGTGGCGGGCAGCACCCCTGGCCGCGGTGTGCGCACCGCGGCGACGATGGGGCGGCTGCGCACGGCCGTGCACACGCTGGCCGCCCTCGATCTGGCGCCCGACGAGCTCATGGCCCGCCTGGAGGACCTGGTCCGGCAGATGGACACCGAGACCGCCGATCCGCACGGCGGCGGCCCCGTCGGCGCCACCTGCCTCTACCTGGTCTACGACCCCGTGACCTGCCGCTGCACCGGCTGTGCGGCCGGTCCCGCGGGCCTGGCCGTGGTGGACCCGGACGGCGCCGTGACCTTCCCCGACGTCCCCGCCGGACCACCGCTCGGCCGGCCCGGACCGCCGCTGACAAAGACCACCCTGACGCCGGCCGAAGGAAGCCGGCTGATCCTGTTCACCCCGGGGCTGCTGCAGGCGTTCCCCGGCGACACCGGGCGTGCCGAGCTCGCGCGCCTGCTGTCCACGTCGCCCATGTCCCCGCAGGACCTGTGCCTGAAGGTCACGGAGGAGCTGGTTCCCGCCGATCCCCCCGACGACGCGGCGGTCCTGGTCGCCTGCACCCGGCCCCTCGATCCGGCGCGCGTCGCCACCTGGGTGCTGCCCGCCGACCCGGCGGCCGTCGCCACCGCCCGCTCGCTCACCGCCCGCCAGTTGCGCACCTGGGCCATGGACGACGAGCTGTTCTCCACGGAGCTGATCGTCAGCGAACTCGTCACCAACGCCATCCGCTACGCCGCGCCGCCCGTGCGGCTGCGTCTGATCTGCGACCGGACGCTGAGCGTCGAGGTCTCCGACAGCAGCAGCGCCGCGCCGTACCTGCGGCACGCCCGCACGACCGACGAGGGCGGCCGCGGTCTGCTGCTGGTCTCGCAGTTCGCACAGCGCTGGGGAAGCCGCTTCGAGGAGCACGGCAAGACGATCTGGGCCGAGGAGCCCCTCACCTCGGCGGCATGACCGCACATGCCGGTGCTGTGAAGCTCCCGTCTCAGCTCTGGACAATCTCCCTGAATAGCCGTAAATCGTGTATCAGGGGATTTACACGCCGCGGGAGGACGTCACATGATCACCGAACTCGCCGTGGAACGCGTCGAATTCGCGTGCGGTCACTGCTGGCACAAGTGGAGCGTCGACTACGACGTGCAGTACGACCGCGATGAGCAGGGCGACGAGTGGGAGTACTTCATCCGCGACGGGCAGGCCGTGCCGTCGCCCTACGACCCGCGGGGTGCTCCCCCGTGCCCGCTGTGCGGCCGGCACTGGGTGGGCCGCCTGGTCGCCCGTCGGCCGGTGCCCCTCGCCCCGGAGACCACCGGCGCCCCGCGCTACAAGATCGGCCCGCTCGCGGAGCACCGCCCCGAGCGGCACACCGCGCCGCCCTTGCAGGCGCACGCCCACGAACGGCCGCGGGAGAACCTGGGCCGTTCCGTGTGAGGGGCCCCGCAGGACGAGCGAGACCGGACCGGCGAGAGGACAATCGACGGTGTCGGCGACACGGCCAGCAGGAGACGGAGAGACGATCATGGCTCTGTTCCTGGCGTCGCACTGGGAGAACGGCTGGGCCGTGATGGAGATCAGGGGGGTACTGGACACCACCACCGCCGAGGAGCTCCGCGACTTCGTGGCCGCCGTGACCGCGAAGCACAAGCACCTGCTCAATCTGATCGCGGACCTGTCCGAGCTGACGTACACGGACGCGGAGGCACTGAGCCCCCTCGTGACCGCCCACACGATGCTGGAACGGGACGGCGGGGAACTGCGCCTGATCTGTCCCGAGGGGCGCGTGGAGCGGATCCTCGAAGCCAGCGGGCTCGCCCGGGTGCTGCCCGTCTTCCCCTCCCTCGACGCGGCCCTGGCGGCCGGGCGACCGACCGGGGGCGACCGCAAACGGCGCCCCGCGCAGTGATCGCCCGCCGCGCGCCGACAGGTGGCGGGCGACGGTGTCAGCGTCCGGAGTACCGGCGTCGGCGTACCGCCGTCGGGGTACCGCCGTCGGGGTACCGGTGTCCGGCGCGCGATGCCGGACACCGACACCCCTCAGGTCATGCCGGTGACGGGGCGGTGCGCCCCAGGTGCCGGGCGAAGAACCGGACCGCGCTGTCGCTCTCGAACCTGGGCAGCTCCTTGTGCCTGCCCGCGTTGGCGTGCAACGTCTTCTCCCGGGAGGCGAAGGCGTCGAACAGCGCCAGACCGGACGCGCGCGGGATGTGCTCGTCGTCCCACTGCAGCATGAACTCGATCGGTACGGTGATCCGCTTCGCCGTCTCGGCCAGGGCATCGGGCCAGTGGAGACCGAAGACCGCGGCGGTGATCCTGGGATCGCCCGCCACGAACGGCACGCCGATCGCCGTGGCCATGTTCAGACCGAAGTAGCCGACCGGCCCCTCCGCGCCGATCTCCGGCAGTTCCTGGAGGGCATCCAGGGTCGCCCGCCACTCGGGTACGGCGCGCTCGGCCAGGTGGGCGTTGTAGCGGACGACGATCGGGCCCTCCGGCTCGCCCGCCTCCCTCGCCCGGTACAGCGCGGCGATCTCCTGCTCATCGTACGGCGTGCGCGGCCGGTCGCCGTGACCGGGCGCGTCGATGACGGCGACGTGGAAACCGCAGCCGGTGACCAGGCTGCGGGCTCGGCCCGTCATGGCCGGCCACCTCTTGTGGGTGCCGCCTCCGTGGCCCATCAGCACCAGAGGCGCGCGATCGGGTCGGGACGCGGGCGACCAGAGCACGCCGGGGATCTCGCCCACGGCGAAGTCGCGTTCGAGGACGCCGTTCGCCGACGTCTCCGCGGTGAAGTGCACAGAATGCATGGGTTGTTGCCTTTCGGGAGTGCCTTCTCGAGGCGCTCCCGGCGGACACCTGTGTCAATCGCCCGACCGTGAGGAAGGAGGGAGCACCCACATCGTTACAGCGTTCACGGGTCTCACCTCCTCGGCGGTGTCACGGTAGCCCGGAGGCTATCGCCCGAGCGTCGTCCCGCCCAACTCCTTTTTTCGCGCCCGCGCAGCTTGCGCGCCCTGATGGTTCAGGCGTGGTCACCCGGCCCGGGGAGCCCGCTCGGCGCCCCGGTCCGCGGGGCGGCCCGGAAGATCTCGGCCACCGCGGTGTTGGCGACCGTCACCACCGCCACGGCACCCGCCGCGACGGGGTGACCCGCTCCGTACAAGGCGGCGGCGCCGGCGCCGAACACCAGCGCCTTCACCACCAGGACGAGCGGAAGGCGGGGCCGCAGCCGCGCCCGGGGTGCGGCGAACAACGCCCAGACCACCGCGGCCAGCAGGGGTGTTCCCACGCCGAGCAGGATCCGGAGGGCGCCCTGATGGCCGGCGCCGAATCCCCACCAGCTCAGGAAGCCCAGGGCCGCGAGCTCGAGCAGGAACGCCAGGGCTTCGTTGGCGGCGTACCAGGGCCGCGCATCGAGTCCGGGCGCATCAGTCATGTCCCCCGCCATCCGGTCTCCCCCCTCGTCCGGCGGGCCCAGCATGACACGCCAGTCGCAGTGTGCACGCCGGATCGGCGGAGTGCGGTCGTATCGCGTGAGCGGGGACCGCCTCCCTCGTCCCCCGGTCAGGCCGGTTCACGCACCATGAACACGTCCACCGGATCCTCGGTCTCGACGGTGAACCCGTGCCGCTCGTACAGCCGTCTCGCGGGACTGCCCTGGAGCACGTTCAACCGGACGAGGATGCCGCCGCTGTCACACCGCTGGAGCAGCTCGCGCAGCACACCCGTGCCGATACCGCTGCCCTGAAGGCGCGCTGCCAGGTAGAAGTGCTCCAGCCAGTGGGCGTCCCGGGCCGGCCGCAGCGCCACGCAGCCGGCGAACGAGCCGCCCACCTCGATCGCCCAGGTGTGGGCGGGGTCGAATCCGTCCCGCAGCCGCTGACGTACGCGCCGCGCGTCGTACCGGCCGAGGCGTTCAAGGTCCGCCCGCAGCACCACGGCACGCAACTCGGCCACCGCCTCGACGTCCGACACCGATGCCTGCCGAAGGCCCCAGTCCACCATGATCGCCAGGCTACCGCGCCGGATTCACGCCCGGCAGCCGGTCAGGAGGTGGTGGCAGTGGTGTGGAAGTAGTGGCCCTTGTCCAGGTCGTCGAGGAGGCCGGGATGGGTCGGCCGCCAGTCCAGCAGCTCGCGGGTGAGAGTGCTCGACGCCGGGCAGTCGACTCCGAGGAAGCCGCCCAGCCAGGCGAAGTGCTCGCCCGCGGCTTCGGGCGCCACCGAGGTCACCGGCACCCCGAGCTGACGGCCGATCACCTCGGCGACGTCGCGGAGCGCGACGCCCTCCTCGGCGGCGCCGTGCAGCACCGAGCCCGCCGGGGCCTTCTCGACCGCCAGGCGGAACAGCCGTGCGGCGTCGAGGCGGTGGACGGCCGGCCAGCGGTTCGCGCCGTCGCCGACGTAGCCGGAGACCCCCTTGGCCCGGGCGACGGCGACCAGCATCGACATGAACCCGTTGTCCCCCTCGCCGTGGCAGGTCGGAGAGAGCCGTACCACGGAGGAGCGCACGCCCCGCGAGGCGAGTGCGATCACCGCCGCGGCGGTGGTCGCGCGGATGGAGACCGGTGAGCCGTCGGCCGTGGCCGTGTCCCGCTCGGTCGCCACCTGCCCCGGCTTGAGGCCGGCGAGCCCGGAGGCGAGGACGAAGGGGCGGTCGGTGCCGGCCAGCGCGTCGCCGAGGGTGTCGACGGCGCGGCGGTCCGCGTCGGCGGCGCCCGCGAAGTCGCCGCCGAAGGCGATGTCGTGCTTGAAGGCGAGGTGGACCACACCGTCCGACGCGGCGGCGGCGTCCCCCAGGACGTCGAGGTCGTCGATGGTGCCGCGGACCACTTCCGCCCCGGCGGCGGTGAGGGCGGCGGCGGAGGCCTCGGAGCGGGCGAGCCCGGTGACCTGGTGGCCCGCGTCGATGAGCTCGGGAACGAGGGCGGAGCCGATCCAGCCGGACGCCCCGGTCACGAAGATGCGCATGGGAGTATCCCCAGACTGTTGATGTCAGTGACTGTCATCGACAGTAGCACCCGATGTCAGTGACTGCCATCGCGTAGGATCTGCCCATGAGCAGATGGGAGCCGAACGCACGCGGACGCCTGGCGGAGGCGGCGTTGGAGCTCTACAGCGAGCGCGGCTACGAGCAGACCACGGTGGCGGAGATCGCCAGGCGGGCCGGCCTCACCGAGCGGACCTTCTTCCGGCACTACACGGACAAGCGTGAGGTGCTGTTCGGCGGCTCGGGGGCGCTGCAGGAGCTGTTCGTGGGCGCGGTCGCCGAGGCGCCCGAGTCCGCCGCGCCGATCGACGCGATCGCGGCGGGGCTCGAGGCGGTCTCCGCGATGTTCGTCGGGCGGCGCGAGCAGTCCCGTCGGCGGCAGACCGTCATCGCCGGCAACGCGGAACTCCAGGAGCGCGAGCTGATCAAGCTCGCCTCGCTGGCGGCGGCGCTCGGCGGCGCCCTGCGCGGGCGCGGTGTCACGGAACCGGCCGCGAGCCTGACCGCCGAGGCGGGTGTCGCCGTCTTCAAGGTCGGCTTCGAGCGCTGGATCGCGCCGGCCGAGGAACGCGAGATGGCGTCTTTGATGCGGGAGTCGCTGGACGAGCTCAGGGCCGTGACCGCGGGCGGACGCGCATAGTCGGCACGTCCGCGCACGCCGGTCGGCCACGCGGTCACTCGTCGCGGATGCGGTGCGTGCGCAGACGCGGCGCTCGCACGGTGTGCCGCGCGTGACGGCGAGGGCAGCGACGGCGGCGCCGAGGGCGAACCGTCCGAGGGACGAGCGTCTGGCCAAGGAGCCGACGGGGAGGTCCAGGTCCGAACACGCACCTCAAGAGATGAACGAGTCGGCCGTGCCGTCGGGTTGAGGCTTCGCAGAAGTTGAAGGCCGGTCAGGCGACGGCTCCCCGCGGGTCACACCCAGCAACGCCGCCCAGGCATGAGCGGGCGGGTCTCGATGCTCTCGCGTTCAGTTGTTGACGGTGGACAGCAGTGAGAGTACAAACCGGTGAGAGCGCTCTCAGGCACTGCCGCCCCTCCTCCCCCACAGGCCCTCGGCTCTGGAGACCTCATGCCGACATCGTCCTGCGCGCCGACACCGAGACCGCCGGCCGGCACCGCGCGTTCCCGAACGGCCCTCTGCCTGGTTCTTGCCCTGTTCGCCGCCTGCTTCCTCGCGCTGACACAGTCGTCCGCCCGGGCCGCGGATCTCCTGCTCTCCCGCGGCCGTCCCGTGACCGCGTCCTCGACGGAGAGCGCGGCCTTCCCGGCCGCCGCGGCGGTCGACGGCGATCCGGGCACGCGCTGGTCCTCCGCCTTCGCCGATCCCCAGTGGCTCCAGGTGGACCTCGGCTCCGTCCAGCAGCTCACCCACGTCACCTTGACGTGGGAAGCCGCATACGCCACGGCCTACCAGATCCAGACCTCCACCGACGCGCGGAACTGGACGACGGTGTACTCCACCACGTCCGCCACCGGCGGCACCCAGACCCTGAACGTCAGCGGAAGCGGCCGGTACGTCCGCGTCTACGGCACCGCACGGGCCACTCCCTACGGCTACTCACTGTGGGAGTTCGAGGTGTACGGGCCCGGCGGCAGCACCCCGCCGACGGACGACTTCTGGGGCAGCACCGGTGACATCCCGCCCGCACACAACGTCGTCGAGGTGAAGATCCTCAACCGCACGAACGGCAAGTACCCGGACAGCCAGGTGTACTGGAGCTTCAACGGGCAGGTCCACTCCATCGCGGAGCAGCCCTACCTCGACATGCCGGCGAACTCCGCGGGGCGGATGTACTTCCACCTCGGCTCGCCCGACAGCCCCTACTACGACTTCATCGAGTTCACCGTCGGCGACAACGTCTTCAACGGCAACACCACACGTGTCGACGCCTTCGGCCTCAAGCTCGCCATGCGCCTGCACACCAAGGACGGCTACGACGTGGAGGTCGGGGAGAACCGGCAGACCTTCGCCGAGGACCGCGCCACCACCTTCCAGCGTTTCACGGACGCGGTGCCGGCCCCGTTCAAGGTCCTGGCCCAGACGCAGGCGCCCTACCGCATCATCGCTCCCGGCAGCGACCCGAGCTTCCGCTCCGGCGGCGCCAACGCGAACTACTTCACCGCCTACGCCCAGTCCGTCGGTGTCGACGCGGCCACCTCCGACATCTTCGGCTGTGCCGCCTCCCTGGCGGGCAACCCCACCATGTGCGCCGCCCTCAACCGCCACGTGGCCACGCTGCCGGCCTCCCAGCAGAGTGACCCCGGCCAGTACTACAAGGCGGCCCCGGCGAACTACTACGCCAAGTTCTGGCACGACAACGCCATCAACCGCCTGGCCTACGGCTTCCCGTACGACGATGTGGCGGGCCAGTCCTCCTTCATCTCCCACAGCGCCCCCCAGTGGCTGCTGGTGGCAGTCGGCTGGTAGAGCTTCCCTGTACCCACCTGGCTGCGCAGCCTGTCCGTCCTGGCTGCGCAGCCAGGTGGCGGACCGGGTGCCGGCGGGAGTGCCGGGCCGTTCGGCCGGCCGTTACGCGCCCCGGCCGGCTTCCCGGGCCACACGCTCCAGTCGGCTCCGGTGGCTCTCCCACCACGCCGCATCGCCCCGCGCCATGCCGTGGCTGTTCTCGTTCATCCCCACGGCGCCGTCCGTCAGTTCGCGGACGATGTCCGCGTGCCCCGCGTGCCGGTGCGTGTCGGCGATGACGCGCACCACGGCATGATGCAGCGTCACCTGGTCCCTTCCACTCGGCCACCACGGCACGGTGCCGATCGTGTCCAGCGCCAGTGCTTCGATCGTCGCGTCCGCGTGCGCCCACGCCCGACGGTAGAACTCCACCACGTCCGTGCGCGACTCGTCGGCGGTGGCCCACATGTCGGCGTTGGGCTCGGCACCCTCCTCGAGCCACGGCATCGGCTCCCCGGACGGCCGTCCGAACGTGTCGCCGAGGTAACCCAGTTCCACGCCGGCCGCGTGTTTCACCAGGCCCAGGAGGTTGGTTCCGGTCGGCGTCACAGGGCGGCGGATGTCGTACTCCGGGAGCCCCTCGAGTTTCCAGAGCAGGGCATCGCGGGCGGACTGCAGGTAGAAGCGGAGGTCCGCCTTGGCATCCGTTGCGGTCATGCGGCCATTCTGTCGCTCGCCGCCCCCTGCCGGGCGACTCCACCGCCCGCCCCCTACCGGGTATCGGTCCCGCGGCGTGCGAAGTGGATTCTGCCGGAGACGGGCATGGACGTTCATCGGGCCGCCCGGTCGCCCGGAGCACTGCCCGTCGCGGGATCGACGTCAGGGAATTGAACGTTTCAAAACCTCGGGCCGGCTCTGCGTTCCAGCGCCGCCTCGCACGTCAGAGCGTCCGGGCGTCGCGAGGTAACCGCCCTGCGTGCGCTGCCCCGTTGACGCACGACAGGCCGAACACAGCGGCTACCGATCAGTTCTTGTGAGAAGCCTTGACGCCCCAAGTGCCCGCACCTACCGTCTCCCCGCAGCGACTTTAACGATTCAAAAGCTTCAGGCGATTCAGGCATTGCTGCCCGCCGAAGGGAGCCCAGCACCTTGCCCGCACAGCGCGTCCCCGCGACTCCGTCCCGCCGTCAGATCGTGTTCGCGGCGTCGGCCGCCGCGGCCGTCACCGCCCTGCCCTCCCCCACGGATGCGACCGCCCACGCGGCCCCCGCCGAGGTCTCCGCCGCGGCCACCGCCCCGGCGGCCCCGGAGGAGAGACCGGGGTCGGAGCCGGTCCTCACGCCCTTCCCGCTGTCCGAGGTGCGTCTGCTCGACAGCCCCTTCCTGGCGAACATGCGCCGCACCTGCGCCTACCTGCTCTTCGTCGACATCGACCGGCTTCTGCACACCTTCCGCACCAACGTCGGCCTGCCCTCCACGGCGGAGCCGTGCGGCGGTTGGGAGGCACCGAACGTGCAGTTGCGCGGGCACACCACCGGCCATCTGCTCAGCGCCCTGGCCCAGGCGCACGCCAACACCGGTGACGGCGCCTACGCCGACAAGGGCCGCGCCTTGGTCTCCGCGCTGGCGGAGTGTCAGCAGGCCGCACTCTCGGCAGGATTCCACCGCGGCTACCTGTCCGCCTTCCCGGAGTCGGTCTTCGACCAGCTGGAGGCGGGCGGCAAGCCCTGGGCGCCGTACTACACCCTGCACAAGATCATGGCCGGGCTGCTGGACCAGTACCGCCTGAGCGGCAACCGTGAGGCGCTGGATGTCCTGCTGGAGATGGCGGCCTGGGTGGACACGCGGACCGCGCCGCTCTCCCACGAGCGGATGCAGACCGTGCTGAAGGTCGAGTTCGGCGGCATGAACGACGTACTCACCCGGCTCTATCAGGTCACCGGCGACAGCGCCCATCTGCGCACCGCCCAGCGCTTCGACCACGAGGACCTGTACGCGCCGCTGGCCGCCGGCCGCGACGAACTCGCCGGCCGGCACGCCAACACCGAGATCGCCAAGGTGGTCGGCGCCGTACCGGGCTACGAGGCCACCGGGGACCCGAAGTACCTGGTCATCGCCGACACCTTCTGGACGACGGTCGTCCGGCACCACTCGTACGCCATCGGCGGCAACTCCGACAAGGAGCTCTTCGGCCCGCCCGACGAGATCGTCAGCCGGCTCTCCGAGGTGACCTGCGAGAACTGCAACAGCTACAACATGCTCAAGCTGGGGCGGCAGCTCTTCCTGCACCGACCGCAGCGCGCCGAGTACATGGACCACTACGAGTGGACCCTCTACAACCAGATGCTCGGCGAGCAGGACCCCGACTCCGCGCACGGATTCGTCACGTACTACACCGGACTGTGGGCGGGATCCGAGCGGCAGCCCAAGGGCGGCCTCGGCGCGGCACCCGGCAGCTACAGCGGCGACTACGACAACTTCTCCTGCGACCACGGCACGGGGCTGGAGACGCACACGAAGTTCGCCGACAGCATCTACTTCCGCTCCAGCGCGCCGCAGTCACCGCCGGCCCTGTACGTGAACCTGTTCATTCCCTCGGAAGTCCACTGGGAGAGCGTAGGAGTGACGGTCCGTCAGGAAACGGGGTATCCGACCGACGACCGGACGCGCCTGACCGTCATCGAGGGCAGCGGGCGCTTCGCGCTGAAGATCCGGATCCCGTCCTGGGTGGCCGAGACCGGCCGTCCCGCCGGTCTCGAGATCGACGGCCGCCGGACCGCCACGCCCCTGAAGCCCGGCACCTACGCCACCGTGGCGCGGCTGTGGCGCACCGGCGACACCGCCGAACTGGTCCTGCCCCGCAGGCCCGTATGGCGTCCGGCGCCCGACAATCCGCAGGTGGCGTCGGTGTCCCTGGGACCCCTGGTCCTGGCCGGCCAGTACGGTGACACCGCTCCGGCCACGATCCCCACGATCCAGCCCCACACCCTGCGGGCGGCCGACGGCAGGCCCACCGAGTTCACCGCCGTCGCCGACGGCCGCGAGGTCGCCCTGCGTCCGTTCCACGAGGTCCACCACCAACGTTACAACGTGTACTGGGCGCTCACCCCGCCGCCCAGCCGCGAACGGGACGTCGCCCGCTACCCCTTGCAGGAGGGCAGCGGCACGACGACCGCCGACGCCACCGGCGACTTCGCCGACGCCACGCTCGCCGGCGGCGCGGTCTGGACCCGCGACGGCGAGGACACCGCGGTGTCGTTCGACGGCGGCGGCGGCCACCTCGTGCTGCCGTCCGGGCTGCTGAGCGGCCTGGACGAGCTGACCGTCAGTGTCCGGGTGCGGATCGACGGCCTCGCCGCGTCCGCCCGGGTCTTCGACCTCGGCTACCACAAGGAGACCTACCTCTTCCTCGCCGCGACCACCGGGGCCGGGCACGCCCGTGCCGCGCTGAGGATCGCCGGCATGGAGGCGGAGGACGTCGTGGACGCCGCCGCGCCGCTGCCCGTGGGCCGGTGGATCCATGTGGCGCTCACCCTGGGCGGCGGCACCGGCGTGCTGTACGTGGACGGTGCGGAGGCCGGCCGCAACGCCGCCATGGTCAGCGGCCCGCTGCTGCTCGGCGCGACCACCCGGAACTACCTGGGCCGGTCGCAGAACACGACCCATCCCTACCTGCACGGAGCCGTGCGCGACTTCCGGCTGCACAACCGCGCGCTGAGCGCCACGGAGGTGGCGCAACGCGCCTCCGGCTGAGCCACGCCCACCGCCCGCCCCCGGCTCCACCTTCGCTCCCGAACTCCCCGACTGCCCCGCTCCCGACGGCCCGGCGGGCCGTCCGTCATGCGCCCGCTGCGCCCTGCCACAGTCACAGAAAGGCGCCTCCATGCCCGCACCACAGTCCGACCACCCGCTGCCCAGACGCACCTTCGTCGTCGCGGCCGGCCTCGCCGGGGGCGCGCTCGCGACGGGTCTGCCCGCGGCCGCCTGGGCGGCGGACGCTCCCGCCTCCGCGTCAGCGGCCCCGCGCGCCCGGGGCGGATACTCCGCGTCCGGATTCGCCGACCCGGCCAAGGACAGCCGGCCCACCGTCTACTGGTACTGGAACGGTCCCGTCACCCCCGACCTGGTGGACCGCCAGATGGCCGATCTGCGCGCCAAGGGCATGTACGAGGTCGTCCTGTTCTCCTTCGACAACGCCGAGATGCAGCCGGCCTTCTTCACCGAGGAGTGGTTCGACATCGTGGGCCATGTCCTGCGCACCGCCGAGCGCACGGGCATGCGGGTGTGGCTGTTCAACGACGACCACTTCCCGAGCGGCCGGGCCGGCGAGTACATCGTCAAGGGTGGCACGGTCGGCTCCCGCACCTACCGGCCCCGGCCCGAGCTGCGGCTGAAGGCCCTGTGGCGGTCGACCACCGTGGTCGAGGGGCCGGCCACCATCGACCTGCGGCGCAGCACCGGAGTGGGCGTGGAGGCGGGCCGGCTCGTCGCGGACGCCGGAGTGCTGGGCGGCGCGGCCGTGCTGCGCGCCGGCGCGGACTGGACCGACGTGACCGTCAGCGGCAGCGCGAAGGCCGACCACACCGCCGCCGGACTCGTCGTCCGCGCCGCCGCCGACGGTCTGGAGGGGTACGCGGTCGGTTTCGACCAGACCGGTGTGGTCACCGTGCTCCGTCTGGCCCGGGACTCCGGGCCGGTGGAGCTGCTGCGCAGCACCCGCACCGACGGTTTCAACAAGACGAAGTTCCACACACTCGCCGTCACGGTGCGCGGCAGCAGCCTCTCCGTCACGCTGGACGGGCGGGACAAGGGCACCGTGACGGACGACGGGTACGCCTCGGGGAGCGTCGGTGTGCGGGCGGTCGGGGACGAGCGGGGTCTGTGGGACAGCCTGTCCGTCACGGCGGCCGACGGCAGCACCCTGTACACGTCGTCCTTCGACACCCCGGACGCCGCCGGGGACTTCCCCGAGCGTGGCGCGCTCGCCGCCGAGGCGGCTGCCGCCGCGGCCCGGCCCGCGGGGTCCGCCGACGCCGCCGACGTCGTCGACCTGACGGGCCGGCTCACGGGGGACGCCGCCTGGCAGGTCCCCGCGGGGCGCTGGCAGGTCGACCTGTTCGGCGGGGTCCCGCTCGTCGACGACAGCCAGGGCTACAGCCGCAGCTACGTGGATCTGCTCGACGACGAACCCGTCGAGCTGTTCCTCGACATCGTGCCCGGCGAGTACCATCGCCGCTTCGGCCGGTACTTCGGCACCGTCATACCCGGGTTCTGGGACGACGAGCCGTTCTTCGCCTCCGCCGAGGCCCACTTCAAGCGGCTGCCGTGGTCCCCCACGCTGGACCGTGCGCTGCGTGACGTGGGGGTCACGCCCGGAGTGGCGTACGCGAGTGCCTTCGACGACCTCGGGCGGCCGGGCCGGATCGCCCGCGGCCACTACTGGCAGGCCGTGTCCAACCGGTTCGCCCGGTACTTCGAGCGGCAGGCCTGCTGGTGCGAGCAGCGCGGGGTCGCCCTGATCACCAACCCCCTGTACGACGAGACAGCGCCTGCCAAGCGGATCCCGTCGACCGGGGACCTGCACAAGGTCAACCAGTGGGCGCAGGTGCCCGGCGGCGACATCATCACCGCCGAGTACGTGGCCGGCGAGCAGACCATGCTGCCCCGGAACCCGGTGTCCGTCGCCCACCAGATGGGCCGCGACCGGACGCTGATGGAGATGTTCGGGAACATGGGCTGGCAGGTCACGCCCTCGTTCGTGCACGCGACGGTCGGCGCGCAGGCCGCCCGCGGGGTCAACCTGACGGTGCTGCACGCCTTGTGGACCGACGAGACGCGGGTGTACTTCCCGCCGCCGTTCGGCCCCCGGGCCCCCTGGTGGTGGGCGATGCGGCCGCTGGCGGAGTGGATCGGCCGGGTGATGGAGGCCGGCCGTGGCACCTCCGCCGCGCGGACCGCGCTGCTCCAGCCGCAGCGCGCCGCCGAGCAGTGGACCGGGACCGACCGGCAGGGCGAGGTGGACGGCGCGCTCGCGGACGCCGCGTACGCGCTGGAGCGTGCCCAGGTCGACTTCGACCTCCTCCACGAGGGCGCGCTCGCCGGAGACGAGCAGCTGCTGTGCCGGGCGCGGGTGCGCGACGGGGGCCTCGCTGTGGGCGCGGCCCGCTACGACCTGGTGGTGGTGCCGGCCACGTACACGCTGGACGCGGCCTGCGTCCGTACACTCGGCGACTTCGTCCGCGCGGGCGGCACCGTCGTCGCGGTCGGTGATCTGCCCGCCGACGACGCCGATGGCAACGATCGCTCCCTGGCCCGCGCGCTGTCCGACCTGTTCGGCGACGCGGTGCCCGGCAGTCGCCGGTACGGCGCGGGACGTGCCGTGCGGGTGGCGGACGTCTCCGGTCTGGGGACCGCCGCGCACGAGGCGGGGGTCGCCGCGGCCGTCCTGGAACCGGCCCGCGACGCCGTACGGGTGCTGCGGGTCACCCGGGGCACGGACACGGCGTTCCTGTTCAACAACGAGAGCGGCACCGCCGTGGAGACCACCGCGACCCTGCCCGTGGACGGCGTCCCCGAGCTGTGGAACCCGCTAACCGGCGACACCGGCCCCGCTCCGCTGTACCGCACCTCCCGGCGGGGCATCCACCTGCCAGTCTCGCTCGACCCGTACGAGACCCGCATCGTCGTGGTCCGGCGCGGCGGGATGGCCGCGCCCCACCTGACCTCCTCGCCGCTGCCCGTCGTGGCCGTGGCCGAGGCGGGCCGCTCCCTGCGGGTGACCGTCGAGGCCTCGGCACCGGGCGAGCACCGGCTCACCGGCACCTCCGGCGGACGCGCCCACGAGGGCACGGTCCGCGTGGACGACCCGCTCACCCCGGTCGCCGTCACGGGCGACTGGACCCTCACCCTGGAACGCGACGGCGCCACCCCCGTCACGGGTCCCCTGGGCAGCTGGACCGACCACGACCGGCTGTTCTCCGGCAGCGGCACCTACACGACCACCGTCCCTGTCGAGAGGTCCCTGCTCGACGGACGGCGCGTCCTGCTCGACCTCGGTGACGTGCGCGACGTGGCGGCGGTGACCGTCAACGGCACCGCGCTCCACCCGCTGCTGTGGGCGCCGTTCGTCACCGACGTCACCGACCTGCTGGTGGCCGGCGACAACCGGCTGGAGGTCCGCGTCGCCAACACCTTGTCCAACGAGCGCAACAAGCCACTGCCCTCGGGGCTGCTCGGCCCGGTGACGCTGCGCTTCCGCCGCCGTGTCACCACCGACCTCACGCGCGTCTGAACCGCCGCGCCCCGACCGGTCCCCGTAACTCCCGAAGGATCACCATGCCCAGACCCAGCAGACGCGGCCGCACCCGCCGCGCCCTCGTCCTGCCCGCCGCCGCCACCGCGTTCGTCACCGTGCTGACGGGAGCCGTCACGGCCTCCGGCGCACCGGAGACCACCATCACCCCGGCCGGCCTGCGGACCCAGCATCTGAGCCAGGCGCTCGGCATCGACGACACCACACCCGACCTCAGCTGGCAGGCCACCGCGGGCGCCGCGAACGTCCTGCAGGGCGCCTACCGCGTGCAGGCGGCCACCTCGCTCCAGCGGCTGCTCGCCGGACGGCCCGACCTGTGGGACTCCGGCAAGGTCGCGTCGGCCGCGCCGGAGACCACGTACGACGGCCGTGCGCTCGCCTCCCGCACCCGCGTGTACTGGCGCGTGATGCTCTGGTCGCAGGACGGCGAGCGCTCCTCGGGCTGGAGCGCCCCTGCCGTGTTCGAGACCGGCCTGACCAAGCCCTCGGACTGGGGCGCGGACTGGATCACCCATCCGGACTGGCAGCTGAGCCGGCGCAGTGTCGAGCCGGTGGTCGTCAAGGTGCCGCGCACCACGGCCCGTTACGTCCGCCTGGACGTCACCCGCCTCGGCCTGCCCCTCGCGGAGAACTTCCCCGGTCGCGCCTGGCGGCTGCAACTGGGCGAGATCGACGTCCGCGACTCTGTCACCTCGGCATCCGGCCTGGCCAAGGGCGCCGCGGTCACCGCGTCGGAGAGCAACACGGTGCGCAAGACCTGGGAGCCCGCCCTGGCCGTCGACGGCCTGCCCAACAGCGCCCTGCAGACCGCGGCCGGCTACTCCAGCGCCGCCCACGACTCCGCGGACGTCTCCGACCACCCGGTGATCCTCACCCTCGACCTGAAGACCACCAAGACCTTCGACGAGGTGGCCCTCTACCCCCGGGCGGACGTCCTCACCGACGACGGCCGGGTCCCCGGCTTCCCCACTGACTACGCGCTCGCCGCGGGCGACGCGGCCGACGGGCCGTTCACCACCCTGGCCGGGGTGACCGGCCAGCAGCCCCCGAAGCCGTATCTGCCGGCCGGACTGCCCCTGCTCGCCAAGGACTTCACCCTCCCGCGCGCCGTGCGCAGCGCCCGTCTCTACATCGCCGGGCTCGGCGTCTACGACGCCACGCTCAACGGCGAGCCGGTGGGCGACGCCGTCCTGGAACCCGCCAACACCACCTACACCCGGCGTGTGCAGTACGCCACGTACGACGTCACCGACCGGCTGCGCACCGGCGCCAACACCCTCGGCGTCGCCCTCGGCAACGGCATGGCCAACGTCGTCAGCACCGCCGACCGGTACCGCAAGCTCTACGGCAACATCAGCGACCCCAAGCTCATCGCCCGGCTGGAGGTGACCCTCGCCGACGGCAGCGTCCGCACGCTCACCAGCGGCGACGACTGGCGTGCCACGCTCGGCCCGACGACCTCCTCGAACTGGTACGGCGGCGAGGACTTCGACGCCCGCCGTGCGATCCCGCACTGGGACGAGCCGAACGGCGACCGCTCCTCCTGGGACCGGGCCGTCGCGGTCTCCGGTCCCGGCACGGAGCAGGAGCCGGCCGTGCTCAGCGCACGCGAGACGGAACCGATCCGGAACGTGGAGACGCTCGCCGGCAAGGAGGTCGACGGCGCCGCCGGCAGCCGCGTCTTCGACCTGGGGCGCAACATCGCCGGCTGGCCGGAGATCACGGTGAGCGGCGCCCGCGCCGGGACCGAGATCCGCATCTACCCGGCCGAGAGCCTGAAGGACGGTCACGCGTTCCAGTCCATCAGCAACGTCGGCGCCCCGCTGTGGGACAGCTACACCACCGGATCCACCCGCACCGCCACCTGGCACCCCGACTTCAGCTACCACGGGTTCCGGTACCTGGAGCTCAAGGGCGTGCCCGAGGGTGCGACGGTCACGGTGCAGGGCAGGGTGCTGCGCACCGACAACGCCTCCGCCGGTGACCTCACCACCTCCGATCCGCTGATCAACGGCATCCACTCGCTGATCCGCCGCGCCATCGAGGGCAACATGATGAGCGTCCTGACCGACTGCCCCAGCCGGGAGAAGCTGGGGTGGCTGGAACAGGACCAGCTGGTGTTCCCCGCGCTCGCCGCCAACTTCGACATGGAGTCCCAGCTCCGCAAGGTCGTCCGGGACATGGCCGACGCGCAGACCGCCGACGGGCTGGTCCCGAGCACCGTGCCGGAGTACACCAGCCTGCCGGGCGCCTACCGCAACGACTCCAACTGGGGCGGCGCCTTCGTCCTGGTCCCCTGGCAGCTGTACACCACGTACGGCGACCTCGACACCCTGCGCACCTACTACCCGCGGATGCGGCAGTACGCGGCCTTCCTGGAGAAGCAGGTCTCCGGCGGCATCCTGGACTACGGCCTGGGCGACTGGTTCACCCCGGACCGCACCTTCCCGCGTGCCGTGGCGGGCACCTACGGCTACTGGCGCGTGGTGGACACCCTGGCGCGGATCGCCACGGTGCTCGGCGACGGGACGGCGGCCGACGGCTACCGGGCGAAGGCCGACGCCAGTGCCCGTGCCCTGTCGGACAGGTACTACTCCACGGAGACCGGCACGTTCGGCGGCGGCGGCCAGGGCGCCGAGGCGCTCGCGATCGACATGGGTGCCTACCCGGCGGGCGAACGGGACCGTCTGCTCGGTCACTTCGTCTCCTCCGTCGAGGGCGCGGGCCATCACCTGGTGCTGGGTGAGATCTCCCTGCCGTCCGCCTTCCGCGTCCTGTCCGCCGCCGGACGCGACGACGTCGTCGAGAAGGTCGCCGCACAGACGACCAGCCCGAGCTACGGCTACCAGGTGCTTGTCGGCAACACCACGCTGGGCGAGTCCTGGGACGGTGGTCCGGGGCAGTCGCAGAACCACTTCATGCTCGGCGCGATCGACTCCTGGTTCACCACCCGCGTGGCGGGCATCGACCAGACCGCCGACTCGGTGGGCTATCGCGAGCTGCTGATCGAACCGGCGGTGGTGGGCGGTCTGACGTCGGCCTCCGGCTCCTACCGCACTCCGTACGGCCTGGCGCGTACGGAGTGGGAGCGGACCGGTGACCGGTTCCGGCTGAGCGTCGACGTCCCGGCCGGCAGCACGGCCGAGATCCACGTCCCGGCGGCCGGGGGCCGGGCACAGGCCCCGCAGGGTGCACGCCTGCTGCGGTCCGGCGACACCGAAGCGGTGTACCAGGTGGGCTCCGGGCACTGGCGGTTCGAGTCGGTCATGCCGTCGTCCTAGGGGGTGGCGCGCCGGGGCGGACCGGTCCGCCGGCCCGCCCCGGCGCCGTCCCCTGCAGCCCCGACCGTCCGGCCGTGCGTCCGCGCTTCACGCGCGGAGCCGTACGACCGATTGTTCGATCGACATCCGATATACCGAACAAGAGGAGAATCGCACATGACACAGCATCAGGTGCCCAGACGCCACTTCCTCGGTGCCGTCGGTGCGGCCGGCCTCGGCGGCGCCATGACCGGTCTGATGACGGGTGCCACCGCCACGGAGGCGGCCGCGTCGCCTGCGGAGCAGGCGTCCGCCGGGCAGGAGGCCGCCCTGCCGTACCCCACGCTGCGGCGGCCCTTCGCCATGCCCGGCGTCAGGGAACAGGACTGGACCGGCGCGCTGTTCGTCGGCACCGGCGAGTCCCGGTTCGCGCTGCGCGTCGGCCTGCTCACCGCGCAGGGCAAGCTGCTCCGCGAGAAGATGACCAACTACCTCTGGCGGATCGGTCCCATGACGCCGGACGGCGCTTACAAGGAGGTGCAGGTCACCACCGACGACCGCACGATCATGCCGGAGCACCTCCAGGCGCTGCGCGAGGTGATCGCGCACCCCGACCAGTGGTCGCAGAGCGAGGTCGCCGACGCCACGGCGAAGCTGCCGCAGCTCCAGCAGAAGTACGACCGTACGCAGAGCGAGAAGCGCACCATACGGGTGCGGTACACGCGCACCGGCGACGGAAGCGGCCTGGTCGGCGCCGTCACCGCGCTCGACGACGACACGACCGTCGTACTCGAACTGTCCTCGCCCTGGGGCGAGCAGGCAGCCTTCGCCCTGGACGGCCAGAACCTGACGGGCAGTGCCCCGGGCCTGCTGGAGCAGAACCGCACCGGTCACATACGGCTGTCCCCCACCGACCCGGCCGACAGCGGCGGCTGCTACGCCTCGGTGGCCGACATGACGGCGGCCGTGACCGGCGGCAGCGGCGCGCCGGGCACCGCCGTCGCCGCGCTCGTCTACCGGCTCGGCAAGGGGCGGACCATCACGTTCGCCGCCCGCGTCGACGATCGGCCGCCGGAAGCCCGGACGCCGGAGGCACACGAGGTGGAGCACGCCCTCGGCACCGCCGGGGCGCGGGTCCGCGGCGCCAACCTCACCGGTTCGGGACCGGTGGGGCGGGCGGCGGACGCGGTGCGCGACGCGCTGTCGCTCAACACCAACTACGACAAGGAGCGCCACCGCAACTTCGTGATGTGGGGATGGGGCGGTGGCGGCGGTCTGTTCACGGGATGGGACTCGGCCTTCGACGCCGTGGACGCCGCTCTTGTCAGCCGCCCGCTCGCCGTCCAGCACGAGACGGACGTCTTCGAGGCACCGGCGCCGCCCAACCAGGTCCCGCTGCTGGGGCCGCGCTACGACCAGCAGAACTCGGGGCCCATGCACGCGTACGCAGTGTGGCGGCTGTACACCAAGTTCGGTGACCGCTCGCTGCTGGAGAAGACCTACCCCCAGCTCGTCACCTTCCACGACCTCCTGCCGGAGTGGGACACCGACAAGGACGGCCTGCTGGAGACCCCCTACTTCGGGGACCGGATCGGCGGCCGGGGCAACCACCTCGGCCTGGACGACAGTCCCGTGTACGCCTCCTACCACCGGATCGCCAAGCAGGGCGGCAGCGGCGACAAGCGCGACAACACCGACCTCACCGATGTGGCGCTCAACTCCTACTACGCGCTGCTCGCCGAGACCCTGGCGAAGATGGCCGGCGTGCTCGGCAGACCAGAGGACGCCACCCGGTTCGCCGCGCAGTACGAGACGATCCGCCGGCTGCTCAACGACCGGCTGTGGCACCCCGACAAGGGCCTGTACCTGAGCCGCTACCTCGACGGCACCTGGAACGAGGTGGTCACGCCGACCGTCTTCTACCCGATGTTCGCGGGCCTCGCCACGCCGGAGCGCGCCCGGATCCTGGTCGAGCAACACCTGCTGGACCCACAGGAGTTCTGGGGCGACTACGTCGTCCCGAGCGTCGCCCGCAACGACCCGGCCTACTGTTCCGGCGGCCCGGTGCACCCCTCCTCCGAGCACTTCCGCTTCTTCGACCGGTACGGCGAGGGCACCGCCCCCGAGCAGTGGAAGGGCGCCGTGTGGCCGCCGATGAACGCCACCGTGTACGACGGCGTCAAGCGGTACGGCTTCGACGACGTGGCCGGCCGGTTCGCCGCCCGGAGCACCGCGATGTACCTGGACGCCTGGGACAAGGAGAACTGGTTCCCGGAGTCCTTCGATCCCGAGCCCGGCCAGTCCATCATGGACTCCGCGGTCGACACCGCCTGGCGCACCTACTCCTGGTCCAACGCGATGGCCGTGCAGGGTCTGCACGAGCTCATCTCCGACAACCCCTGGGACGGCGACCCGGCCGCCCTGATGTTCGGCACGCTCTCGCTGCCGGGCACCAACACCGTCGCCAACGTGCGGCTGCGCGGCCACATCTACACCGTCTCCGCGGGACCGGACAGGACCACGCTCGTCCGGGACGGCCGCACCGTCTTCCGGGCCACCGGCGCCCGCGTGGCGGTCCGCGGCTTCGTGCTCGGCGGCTCCGGAGCCTCCTTCGACATCAACGCCGACGGACCCGCCCGCGTCGAGGTGTTCCCCGAGGACGGCCGTGCCCGCGGGCGGAAGGTGCCGCGCGGCCGCACCCACGTCGTGCTCTGAACGCCCTGCCCAGCAAATCACGGAGGACCCATGCCCAGCACAAGAAGACGGGCCGGCGGACTGCGCCGGCTCCCCGAGCGCACCGCGCGCGCCGTATGCGCCCTGCTCGTGTCCTGCCTGGCGCTCGTCGCACCGGCCACCGCGCACGCCGAGACCGACGCGCTCCCCGTACAGCAGATCACCGTGGACGGCGACGGCACCGGGCGTGTCTTCGACGGTGTCGGCGCCATCAGCGGGGGCGGCGGCACCTCACGGCTGCTCGTCGACTACCCGGAGCCGGAGCGCAGCCGCATCCTGGACTACCTGTTCAAGCCCGGGTACGGCGCCTCGCTCCAGATCCTCAAGGTGGAGATCGGAGCGGACACCAACTCCAGCAACGGAGCCGAGCCCAGCCACATGCGCACCCGCACGCAGGTCGACTGCGACCGCGGCTACGAGTGGTGGCTCATGGAGCAGGCCAGGAAGCGCAATCCGGACATCCGGTTCTACGGCCTGGAGTGGGGCGCGCCCGGCTGGTTCGACGGCGGCTTCTGGTCCCAGGACAACATCGACTATCTGATGCAGTGGCTCGGCTGCGCCGAACGGCACGACCTGCACGTCGACTACCTCGGCGGCTGGAACGAGAAGGGCTGGGACGCGGCCTGGTACGGGAAGCTGAAGGCCGCCCTGGTACGCCACGGCCACGGTGACGTCAAGGTGGTGGCCGCCGACAACGCCGGCTGGCAGGTCGCCACCGACATGAAGAACGACCCCGCCTTCGACGCGGCCACGGACGTCGTCGGCATCCACTACCCGTGCTCCGCCGTCCACTGCTCCAGTTCGGCGGACGCCCTCGGTCTCGACAAGCCGCTGTTCGCCAGCGAGTCGGGCTGGAACAACTACCTCACCGGGGCGACCAGGCTCGCCGCGGAGATGAACCACGAGTACGTCGACTCCCGCATCACCGCGTTCATCAACTGGCCTGCGGCGTACGCCTGGTACCCGACCGTCCAGATGCAGGGCAGCGGTCTGCTCCGTGCCAACGAGCCGTGGAGCGGCCACTACGAACTCGGCCCGACGCTGTGGACCATCGCCCAGACGGCGCAGTTCACCCGGCCGGGCTGGAGCTATGTCGACTCCGCCAGCGGCTACCTCGACGGCGGCGGCACCTACGTGACCCTGCGTTCGCCGGGGCCGCGCCCCGCCTACACGACGGTGTTCGAGACGACCGCGGCGACGGCACCGCAGAACGTCAGCGTCACGCCGACGGGGAAGCTGCCGCGCGGTGCGCTGCACCGCTGGACGACGACCCTGGAGTCCACCGACCCCAGTGACTGGTTCGTCCGGGGCGCCGATGTGTCCCCGGACGCCACGGGCGGCCACGGCATCACCCTGCAGCCGGGCACCGTCACGACATTGACCACCATGCCCGGCGGGAAGGGCAGTGCGGCCGCGCGAGCGCCCCGTGCGGAAGTCATGGCCCTCCCCTACCGCGACGGCTTCGACAGCTACCCGACCGCGGCCACACCGCGCTACGTCTCCGACATGGAGGGCGCCTTCCAGGTCGCGCCCTGCTCCACCGCGCCGCAGGCCGCCTCCGGCAGCGGAGGAACCGGCGGATGTCTGCGCCAGGCCATCACGACGCAGCCCACCAAGTGGTCCAGGGTGGCCAGTCCGCTCACCCTGTCCGGCGACAGTCAGTGGACCGACTACACCGTCTCCGCCAAGGTCATGATCGACCACTCCGGCACGGGCTCCCTGCTCGGCCGTGTGGTGAACCAGCTCAACAACGCCGGGCCCGCACGCGTCAACGTGTGGGAGGGCTACTACCTGAAGCTGTCGGACTCCGGCACCTGGGCGCTCGAGGTCATCGCCCCGGACAAGACCACCCGCGTCCTGGCGAACGGCACCCTGCCCTCCGCCGCGGCGGACACCTGGCACCGGCTCACGCTGGGCTTCTCCGGCGACACGATCACGGCCCGCGTCGACGGGACCGAGGTCGCCCACGTCACCGACTCCACCTACGGCCACGGCCAGGTCGGCCTGGGACTCGACTCCTACACGACCTCCCGGTTCGACGACCTGGAGGTGCTGCCGGCCCGCAACGCGTCGACGGTCACGCCGTAGACCGTCGCCCGGGCGGCCCTCTCGCGAGCGCGCGTGGGCCGTCCGGGCGAAGCGGTCGTCACGGCGGCCGCACGGCATGCGAGCGGCGGGCGATCCGCTCTAACGTGCGGGCATGACGTGGACGGCTCGACTGCAGCGTCTGCTGACGACCGTCGAGCAGCGCTTCCCCGTCGTGACCGAACTGGCGAACCGTCTGCTGTCCACGAACCTGCTGGACGCCGGCACGCGACTGGCCGCCCAGGCGTTCCTTGCCGCGGTGCCCGTCCTGTTCGCCGTCGCCGCGTTCGCCCCACAGAGCATGCGCGACCAGCTCCGGGATTCGCTGCGCGCCATGTTCGGCCTGACCGGAGCGTGCGACGAGGAACTGCAGCGGGTCCTGACCGACCCCGCCGGCAAGAGCCTGCGCGAGACCACCGGGGTCGTCGGCCTGCTGATCACACTGCTCTCCGCGACCAGCTTCAGCCGTGCCATGGCCCGGGTCTGCGAGCGCGCCTGGCGACTGCCCAGGACCGGCGCCCGTGCCGCGGCCTGGCGCTGGGTGGTCTGGCTGCTGGCACTGGTCCTGGTGGTCTTTCTGCAAGGTCCGATCCGCGACGGCTTCGGCGCCGGACTGTGGCTCGGTACGCCCCTGCTCTTCGTGGTGGCGACGGGCGTGTGGCTCTGGACGCAGCACCTGCTGCTGGCCGCCCGCGTCCCGTGGACACGGCTGTTGCCGGGCGCGCTCCTCGCCGCGGCGGCCACGAGCGCGCTCGGCCTGACCGCCCGGCTCTACATGCCCACGGCGCTCAACCGTGCCCTGTCCGAGTACGGCGCTCTCGGCATGGTCCTGGTCATGCTGTCCTGGCTGATCGTCCTGTGCGCCGCCATCACCTTCGCGCTGACCATCGGTGCCGTCCTGGCGGACGAGCCGCCCTTGAACCGCTACCTGCGGCACGGCTGACGGCACGACACCGTCGGCCTGCCGGCCGGCTCTCAGTGGACGCCGAAGACTCGCAGCCGACGGCAAAAAGAAAGGCAAGGAGGTCACCTACTCCTTACCACTCTCAACTTATAACACACAGGGGGCCTTGCGGCAAGGCCCCCTGTGTGCCGCAGAATCTCCGGCCGAGCGCACTGCCACGCACGACGGCCGCGAGCGGCCACAGATCGGAGCCATCACGTGAACCCGCTGACGTCCAGCGTGTTTGACCTTGCCGACACCCTCTCCCCCAAGGCCGACCCGGCGCTGATCGCCCGCGACGAGCAGCAGTTCGCGGCCGTCGCCGAGACTCTGGAGCTGACGGTCGCCGAACTGTCCGACCGGCTCGACGCCGAGCTGAAGGCGCCCGGCGGGGTGGGCCAGGAGGCGATGGACCGGGACATCGAGGTGCACCGGCTCAGCGCCCGGCTGCGTACCCTGCGCCGCTTCGGCCTGGACCTGTGCCTCGGGCACATGGTCCCCGACGACGGCGCCGAGCCCGTCTACATCGGTCGGCTGGGCCTCACCGACAACGAGGGCCGCCGGCTGCTGATCGACTGGCGTTCCCCGGCCGCCGAGCCGTTCTTCGCGGCCACCCATGCCAACCCGATGGGTCTGGTGAGCCGCCGCAGGTACCGGTGGACCCGCGGCCGGATCAGCGACTACTGGGACGAGGTGTTCACCGCCGACGGTCTCGAGGGGCGCGCGGCCCTCGACGACCAGTCCGCGTTCATCGCCAGTCTGGGCACCAACCGGTCGTCGCGGATGCGGGACGTGCTCGCCACCATCCAGGCCGACCAGGACGCCATCATCCGGGCCGGGTCCCGTGGCGCCCTCGTGGTCGACGGCGGGCCGGGCACGGGAAAGACCGTCGTCGCCCTGCACCGCACCGCCCACCTCCTCTACTCCGACCCTCGCCTCGGCCACCGGCGCGGCGGGGTGCTGTTCGTCGGCCCGCACCGGCCCTACCTGTCCTATGTCTCCGATGTCCTGCCCAGCCTCGGCGAGGAGGGGGTGCAGACCTGCATCCTGCGGGACCTCGTCGCCGAGGGCGCCTCGGCGACGGTGGAGACCGACCCGGAGGTGGCCCGTCTGAAGTCGTCCGCGGACATGGTGAAGGCCATCGAAAAGGCCGTCAGGTTCTACGAGGAGCCGCCCACCGAGGCACTGACGGTCACGGTCGACTGGTCCGACCTCCGGCTGACCGCCGGCGACTGGGCCGAGGCCTTCGAGGCGCCGGAACCCGGCACCCCGCACAACGAGGCGCGGGAGCAGATCTGGGAGAAGCTGGCCGAGATCCTGATGGACAAGTACGAGGGCGACGTCCCGCCCGACCTGTTCCGCAGGGCGCTGCGGCAGGACGAGGAGCTGAACGCGGCCCTCGGCCGCGCATGGCCGCTGATCGAGGCGGCCGACCTCGTCGGAGACCTGTGGTCGGTTCCGGCCTACCTGCGGATGTGCGCTCCCTGGCTCGGTCCGGAGGAGGTCCGCAGGCTGCAGCGCGCCGACCCCCGGGCCTGGACGGTGTCCGATCTGCCGCTCCTGGACGCGGCACGGCAGAGGCTCGGCGACCCGGAGGCGTCCCGGCGCAAGCGTCGGCGGGAGGCCTCCGTCGCCGCCGAACGCGAGTACCGGGCCCAGGTCACCGAGAACCTGCTCAGGACCGACGACGACTGGCAGGGCATGCTGATGACGATGCTGAAGGGCCAGGACCTGCAGAACTCCCTGGTCGACGAGGACGCGCTGCCCCACGCCGAACCCGACCTGCTGGCCGGTCCGTTCGCGCACGTCGTGGTGGACGAGGCGCAGGAACTGACCGACGCGGAGTGGCAGATGCTGCTGCTGCGCTGCCCGTCCCGCAGCTTCACCATCGTCGGGGACCGCGCCCAGGCCCGGCACGGGTTCACGGAGTCGTGGCAGGAACGGCTGGCGCGGGTCGGGCTCGACCGGATCGACGTGGCCTCCCTGAGCATCAACTACCGGACGCCGGAAGAGGTCATGGCGGAGGCCGAGCCGGTCATCCGGGCGGTGCTCCCGGACGCCAACGTGCCGACCTCCATCCGCAGCGGCGGCGTCCCCGTCGTCCACGGACCGGTCGGCGACCTCGACTCGGTCCTGGACACCTGGCTCGCCGCACATGCCGAGGGGATCGCCTGCGTCATCGGCCGTCCCACGTTCCGCGGCACGTCCTCCCGTGTCCGGTCGCTGACGCCGGAGCTGTCGAAGGGGCTGGAGTTCGACCTGGTCGTCCTCGTCGACCCGGAGGAGTTCGGCGAGGGCGTCGAAGGAGCCGTCGACCGCTATGTCGCGATGACCAGGGCGACCCAGCGACTCGTGGTCCTCACGAGCCGCTGACGGCGGCGGGGGGCGTGCTGCCGGTGCCGGCGGCCTGCGTGCGGTCCCGGACAATGATCTTGCCGGTGTTCTCGCCGCGCAGCATGCCCAGGAACGCGTCCACGATGTGCTCGAACCCGTCGACCACGGTCTCGTCGGCGGCGAGCCGGCCGCTGCGCAGATGCGGTACGGCGAAGTCGTACAACTCCTCCTGCACGTCGCGGTGGTTGCGCACCAGGAAGCCCTCCATGCGGATGCTCTTCTCCACGATGTCCGCGTGGTCGAAGCGCGGCTGCGGCGCGCCGGGGGTGTTGTACTGGCTGATCGTGCCGACGCGGACGATCCGCCCGAATTCGCGCAGCGCCCCCACCGCCGCGGCCAGTTGCTCGCCGCCGACGTTGTCGACGAACACGTCGATGCCGTCCGGTGCGGCCTTGCCGAGCAGGTCGGCGGCGGGCCCGTCGTGGTAGTCGAAGACGGCGTCGTAGCCCACCTCGCGCTCCAGGTGGCGGGCCTTGGCCGCCGAGCCCGCGCTGCCCACGAGCCGTCCGGCGCCGAGCAGCCGGGCGAACCGCCCGGCCGCCGTGCCGACCCCGCCCGCGGCACCCGACACGAACAGGTCCTCGCCCTCCTTCAGCCGGGCGATCCGGGTCAGGGCCACATAGGCGGTCAGGCCGGTGCCGCCGAGGATGCTCAGGTGCGCGGTCACGGGCACGCCCTCGAGGCGGGGCAGCCGCCGGACCTCCTCGGGTGTGACCACGGCGTGCGTGCGCCAGCCCTGCCGGTGGAACACCAGCTCGCCCTCGGCCAGCCGAGGAGTGCACGAGGCGATCACCCGCCCGATGGTGCGGCCCTCCAGCGGGGCGCCGAGCGCGAAGCCGCCGGGCACGTCGTCCATCATCTCGCGGTGGTAGGGGTCGACGGACCAGTAGAGGTTGTCCGCGAGAGCGCTGCCGGCGGCGGGCTCCGGCAGCGCGGACTCGACGAAGGCGAAGTGACCGGGGGTGGGAAAGCCGTGGGGGCGGGCGGTCTGGTGCACGGTGAGCGCGGTCTCGTTCATGCCCGGACCGTAGGACGGGAATGCCCCTCCCCGGCAGCCGGTTGCGCTCATGCGACAGACCGTTCCATGAGCAGTTCTCATACGTTGAGGTGAGCGCCCCGTGGCCCGCACGACCGACCCCGATCTCGCCCCGCACGAGCTGCGCATCCTGGTGGCGGTCGCGGACACCGGCGGCTTCTCTGCCGCGGCGGACGCGCTCGGTGTGACCCAGTCCGCGGTGTCCCATTCCGTGCGCGGCAGCGAGCGCAAGATAGGTGCGGTCCTCTTCGACCGTGCGCGCACCGGCGCCCGCCCCACCCCCGCCGGGGAGAAGGCCGTCGCACACGCGCGCCGCATCCTGCGCCTGCTTCAGGTCCTGACCGCCGAGGCACGCGAGGCGGCCCGGCCCGACGCGGCCCGGGGGCCGCTGCGGATCGCGGCGTTCCGCAGCGCGGCCCTGCACCTGCTGCCACCCGTCCTGGAGCGGCTGCGCGCCCGGCACCCCGGGATCGAGCCGCGGGTACGGATCGTGCGCGAGGTGGGGCGCGGCACCGCGGGCGAAGTGGCCGACGGGAAGGCCGACATAGCGATCGCCACACTGGGCGGCTCGGTGCCGCCACCGCCGGGTCTGGTCGCGAGCGGGCTCTTCGACGAGCCGTACGCCCTGGTGCACCCGGAGGGCCACACCGACCCGCGCTCGCTGCCGCTGGTCGACTGGGCGGAGAACTGCGGCTCGTACACCCGTCGCTGGTGGGCCGCGCAGGACTGGATCCCGGCGGCGACCGTCGAGGCCGAGGACGACGGAACCGTGCTGTCCCTGGTGAGCGCGGGACACGGCATGGCGATCATGCCCGCGCTCTCCCTGACCGGCGCACCGGAGGCGGTGTCCGTCACCGATCTCGGGTCGGACCGCCCGACACGGCAGGTCGGTTACGTCACCACCTCCGAACTGGCCCGGTCCGCCGTCGTGCGCGCCTTCGTGAGGGAACTGCGGGCCACGGTCCCCCAGGGCTGCTAGTCGGCTGCGGCGGTCAGGGGTGTGGGCTACAGGCGGACGACGATCAAGGCGATGTCGTCGTGTCCGCCGCCGCTGACGCCGAGGCGGGACAACAGGGTGTCGGCGAGGTGGTCCGGGTTGAGACGCGGATGGTCGGTGAGGACGTCGGTCAGCCGGCCCAGGCCGGCGTCGATGTCCTCGCCGCGGCGTTCGACGAGGCCGTCGGTGTAGAGGACGAGGGTGTCACCGGGGCTGTAGGGCACGGCGGCCTGAGGGCGCGGGACATGCTCCGGGCGCGTTCCCAGGGGCGGGTCGGTGGCCTGGTCGAGCAGGACGAAGGTGCCGTCGGGATGGGCCAGGACCGGTGGCGGGTGCCCGGCGCTGCTGTAGGTGATGTGCCGCCGTCGGGTGTCGACGACGGCTTTGACGGCGGTGGTGGCCAGCGCTCCGTCCACCGAGCGGGCGTACAGGCCCAGCACCTCCATGGCCCGGTCGGGCTCGCGCAGGGCGCGGATGGCGGCGGACAGGGCGCTGCGGAGCATGCCCATGACGGCGGCGGCCTCCAGGCCGTGTCCGACGACGTCGCCGACGGCGACGGTGAAGCTGTCGTCGGGAAGGTCCACCACGTCGTACCAGTCGCCGCACACGTTCAGCCCCTTGGCGGCGGGAAGGTAGCGCACGGCGATGTTGCGGTGCCCGGCCAGGTCGGGGGCCTGCAGCATGGCCTCCTGGAGGGTGACGGCGACCTGCCGTTCCCTGGCGTGGGCCTGCCGCAGCTGCTCGTTGAGCAGCTGCAGTTCCCGCGCCCGGGCGTAGAGTTCGGCCTCCATGGCCTGCCGCTCGGTGAGCGCCTGCCCCTCCTGTGGCTGCTCGGTGTGGGAGAGCACGAACGCGGTGACGTCCTCCACCCGGTGGATGATCCAGGCCACCTGTCCGTCCGGGCCCAGCACGGGTGTGTTGATCGGGGACCACCAGCGTTCCTCGAACACCCCGGGGTGTTCGGAGACGGGGATGTCGTACTTCTGCACCGCCATGGTGTCCGGCTCCTTCGAGCGCAGCACCCGGTGCAGGGAGGCGCTCAGGTTCCGCACGCCGTCGGCGTCGGGGTCGGCCGGGTTGTCGGGGAACGCGTCGAAGAGATACCGCCCGACCAGGTCCTCGCTGGGGCGCCGGCTGGCGAGGCAGAAGGCGGCGTTGACGTCGAGGATCACCAGATCGGGGCCGAGCACCACGTACGGACTGGGTGTGGCGGCGAACAACGCCTGGTAGTCGATCGGCGGTGTCGTCACAGGCGCTCTCCCTTCCCGTCCGGCGGCCCCGTCCCCTCCCACTATGCGCGTAGGCGGCCACTCGAGCGCGGCCGGTCTCGCCCTGTCGCGGAGCCGCTGACCAGGGCGATGCGGGGGCAACCGTCCCCGCGCCGCGACGAGCGAGCCCCCAGGCGGCACGCGGCCCCCGTCGAAGATCACCCGATCGGACGGCTCCGGGAGCGGTGCCGGCCCTGGGGAGAAACCGTGTCAAGAATCGGCTTCTGTCGAGAACTTCAAGGAACCGATTTCTGGACGACCTCACCGTTGGGGACGCGCGCCTGCCGGCGTGCCAGGCCGGGTGGCCGGCCCCGGCCGGAATCGGACGCGAGTCGGCTCCGGCCCGAAGCAGGCGCAAGATTGAAGTATGTCCGGATGCCGCATCCGATCCAGCTCTTCCCCGGCTGAGTGGTTCATGGACAGTGCCGCCGGTGGCCGGCGGCGAGGGCGCCCTTCGGTGCTGAGCGTCCGCAGTGTCGTCGGCCAGATGTTCCTGCTGCAGGTGGCGGTCGTGCTCCTCCTCGCCGTCGCAGGGGTCGTCCTGCTGGTCCTGACGACCCAGCGGGAGAGCGTCCGCGAGGCCGGCAGTCGTTCGCTGGCCGTCGCGCAGGGCTTCGCCAGTTCTCCCGGAGTCGCGGAAGCCCTCGGGTCCCAGCATCCCACCGCGGCGCTGCAGCCGCGGGTCCAGCAGGCCCAGAAGCGCACCGCCGTCGACTTCATGGGCGTCCTGAACCGGCGCGGAGTCTACGTGGCCCTCTCCTCCATGGCGGGCCGCCCCGGTGTGCGCACCACGACGGACATGGCCGACCTGTTGGCCGGGCGGACCGTGACGGAGGAGGGTGTCGGCTCTCTCGGGCCTCAGATCCGGGCCTTCGTCCCGGTCAGGGATCCTGGCGGCCCGGTGGTCGGCGCGGTCGGCGCCGGGGTCACCCTCGAACACGTCAGCGAGAGGGTCACGGGGCAGCTGCCGATGGTGCTGGGCGCCACCGCCGGCGCGGTCGCCGTCACCACGGGCGGGGCGGCGGTGCTCAGCCGACGCCTGTGGCGCCAGACCCGTGGCCTCGGCCCGGCCGAGATCACCCGGATGTACGACCACCACAACGCGGTGCTGCACTCGGTGCGGGAGGGGGTGCTGATCATCGGAGGTGACGGGCGGCTGCTGCTGGCCAACGACGAGGCCCGGCGGCTGCTGGGCCTGCCCGCGGACGCCCAGCGGCGCCCGGTCTCGGATCTCGGTCTGGACACGCACATGGCCGAGTTGCTGACCTCGGAGCAGGTGGTGACCGACGAGGTGCACCTGGCGGGTGATCGCCTGCTGGCGGTGAACGTACGGCCGACCGCCGCCCACGGCGGACCCGCCGGGACCGCGGTGACGCTGCGCGACACCACGGAGCTGCGGGTGCTGGCGGGCACGGCCGAGGCGGCCCGGGACCGTCTGAAGCTGCTGTACGACGCCGGGACACGCATCGGTTCCACGCTGGATGTAGTGCGTACGACCGAGGAACTCACGGAGGTGGCGGTGCCGCGCTTCGCCGACGTCGCCACCGTCGAGCTGCTGGAGCCCGTCCTCAGGGGCGACGAGCCCCCGGAGGGGCACACCGGGATGCGCCGGACAGCGGTCAGCGGCCTCCCCAAGGACTCACCGCTGTACCCGCTGGGCGAGCTGGTCGGCTTCGCGCCCACCACACCCGTGGCGGCGGGCGCGGCGGGCGGGCACGCGCTCCTGGAGGCCGATCTGAGGACCGCGGTCGGCTGGCGCGCTCAGGATCCCGAGCGGGCCCGAAGACTCCTGGGCCACGGCATCCGCTCGCTGATCACCGTGCCGTTGCGGGCTCGGGGCATGGTGCTGGGGTTGGCCGACTTCTGGCGGCTGCGGAGCACCGAGCCGTTCGTGGAGGAGGATCTGTCGTTCGCCGAGGAGCTGGCGGCACGGGCGGCGGTGGCGATCGACAACGCCCGCCGCTACACCCGCGAGCACACCATGGCGGTGACGTTGCAGCGCAGCCTGCTGCCGCGGGGCGTGCCGGAGCAGTCCGCCCTGGAGGTGGCCCACCGATACCTGCCCTCGCAGAGCGGGGTGTGCGGCGACTGGTTCGACGTCATTCCGCTGCCCGGCACACGTGTCGCGCTGGTGGTCGGTGACGTCGTGGGCCACGGCCTGCACGCGTCGGCGACCATGGGCCGGCTGCGCACCGCCGTGCACAACTTCTCCGCACTGGACCTCTCCCCCGACGAGCTCCTGGCCCACCTGGACGAGCTGGTCGCCCACCTGGACCAGCCGGCCGCCGACGCGGACGGCGGCGAGGCCGACGGCATCACCGGCGCCACCTGCCTGTACGCCGTCTACGACCCGGTCTCCGGTGTGTGCACCATCGCCAGCGCAGGGCACCCGGGCCCCGCCCTGGTCCGCCCCGACGGCACGGTCGCCTTCCCGGACACACCCCCCTCACCACCGCTCGGCCTGGGCAGCGGTCACCCGTTCGAAACCGCCGTGCTGGAGCTGCCGGAGGGCAGTCGGCTGGCCCTGTTCACGGACGGACTGCTCGTGAACCGCCGGCGCGACCTCGACACCGGCCTGGCGCTGCTGCGAGACGCCCTGGCCCGCCCCGGCCTCGGCCCGGAACAGACCTGCCAGGCGGTCCTGGACGCCCTGCTCCCGGAACGCCGCAGCGACGACATCGTCCTGCTCGTCGCCCGCACCAGGCTGACGGACCCCTCCCGGGTCGCCGAGTGGGACGTGCCCCCGGACCCGGCGGCCGTCTCCCGCGTCCGCTCCGAGACCGCCCGTCAGCTGGAGGCCTGGGATCTGCACCTGACCGCCTTCAGCACCGAGCTGATCGTCAGCGAGCTGGTCACCAACGCCATCCGGTACGGCGCCCCGCCCATCCGGTTGCGTCTGCTGCTCGACCGAAGCCTGATCTGCGAGGTCGCCGACGGCTCCAGCACGTCCCCGCACCTGCGCCGCGCCCGGCTCACCGACGAGGGCGGCCGCGGCCTGTTCCTCGTCGCCCGGTTCGCCCAGCGCTGGGGCACCCGGTACACCTCCCGGGGCAAGGTCATCTGGACCGAGCAGGCGCTCCACGGCGCGGCCGCGGAACCCGCCACGGACCTCGCCGACGTCCTCCTCGACCACTGGGACGCTTGACGGAAACCGCCACACGGCCGGGGGCCCGACGGCGGGTACCCCCCGGCACGCGCGCGTCGCACAGCCGGCCGGCGGGTGCTGCCCGCCGCGGTGCGCTGTCGCTCGGCACGAGCAGGTGACACTGTCAGGCGAACACGGACACCAGGAGAGCCATGCCGAGTCCGAACACGCTCACCAGTGTCTGGACCACGGTCTGGGTCTTGGCGGCCTGGGCGAGGTCCATTCCGAACGACTCCTTCACCAGCCAGAAGCCCGCGTGGTTGACGTAGTTGAGGCCGATGGAGCCCGCGCCGATCGCGACCACGAGGAGGGATGCCTCCAGTCCTCCGCCGTGACCGATGAGCGGGGCCACGATGCCCGTCGCCGAGACGATACCGACCGTGGCCGAGCCCGTGGTCAGCGACAGGAGCAGGGCGATGAGCCAGCCCAGCACGATCACGTTGAGGTGGGCGCCCCTGGCGGCCGAGGCGATGGCGTCGCCGATGCCGGAGTCCTGCAGGACCTGCTTGAACGCTCCCCCGCCACCGATGATGAGGAGGATCGCGGCGATGGACTTCAGGCTGTCGGTCAGGGATGCGCGGGTGTCCTCACCGGAGCGGCCGCTGCCGACGACCGTCACGGCCAGGGCGAAGAGCAGTCCGGCGAGCATCGCCACGAGCGGCTCCCCGACGAATCCCAGGGCGGCCCGCAGACCGTCGCCCTCGTCGAGCAGGGTCTCGGCCAAGGTGCGCAGCAGCATGAGGACGACGGGAACGAGAACTGCGGCCACGGCAAGGCCGGTGGGCACACCGGTGCGGGGCGGCGCGGCCGTACGGAGCTGAGCGCCGGGACCCGACGAGGCCGGAGCCGCGACCCGCTCGGGTCCGGTGAACTGCGCCACCAGTTCGGCGTCGGGCCGGACGTCGGGGAGCCGGGGCGCGATCCAGCGGGCGTAGACCGGGCCGGCCAGGACGACGGTGGGCAGGGCGCAGATGATGCCGACGGCGAGCGTGAGACCCAGATCGGCGTGCAGGCCCGTCATGGCGGTCAGCGGGCCGGGGTGAGGCGGGAGCATACCGTGCAGGGTGGACAGGGAAGCGATGGCGGGCACGCCGAGGAGGACGTACGGGCTGCCTTTCGTGCCGCCGTGATCCTCCAGCCTGCGGGCCACGCTGAAGATCAACGGCAGCAGGACGATCAGGCCCACCTCGAAGAACATGGGGATGCCGATGACGAACGCCGCGGCTCCGACCAGCCAGGGCAGCCTGCGGGTGTCGGACCGGTCGACGAGGGCGCGCGCGATGACGTCGGTGGCTCCGGAGTCGGACAGCAGGCGGCCGAGCATGGCGCCCAGGGCGAGGGTGACGCCGACGTCGCCGAGGGTGCCGCCCGCGCCGTCCTCGATCGACCCGACGAGGTCGGCGACGGGCTCTCCCGCCGCGAGTCCTGTGCCGACCGTGACCACCACCAGCGCGACGAACGGATGGATGCGCAGCCGTGAGTTGATGAGGTAGATCAGCGCGGCGATCGCCACGGCGAGGATGAGCAGCAGCCACCAGCTGTGCGCGGTCATACGGGTACCTTTCCAAGGACATGCCAAGGCAGGTGAGTCAGCAGGGCATGCGTGAGTCACGGGCCTGTGCGGGTCGTCAGGGTGTGAGAAGGAAGCGCCGGTCGCCGTGTCCGCCGGTCGGACGGGACGGCGGGACGGGGTCAGGCCAGTCCGAGACGGGTGATCAGATCGGCCACAGCCCGGTCCTCCCGGGTCAGGTATGTGGTGAAGGCGGAGCCACTGAGGAAGGCGTCGGTCCAGCCGTGGCGGGTGAGTTCGGCCTTCCACTGCCGGGACGCATGCAGTGCCCTCAGCGCTTCGATCCACTGGGCGCGGTCCGCGGCCCCGATACCGGGTGGGGCGACGATGCCCCGCCAGTTGTCGAAGACCAGGTCGATACGGGCGGCCTTGAGCGTCGGTACGCCGGGCAGCGCCGCGACCGGCCGGTCGCTCGTGACTGCGAGCACCCGCAGCTGGCCGGCCGCGATCTGGTCGAGAAACTCGCCGATACCGCTGGTGGCGAAGTCGACCCTGCCGTCCAGCAGCGCGGGCAGCAGCTCGCCGCCACCGCCGTCGTAGGCGAGGTACTTCACCCTTCCCGGATCGATGCCGACCGTTCCGGCCAGCTCCATGGGCATGAGGTGGTCCGGGCCGCCCAGGGACGAGCCACCGCCGACCCTGAGGCCGCCGGGCTGCTCGCGCCACGCGGCGACCAGGTCGCCGATGGTGCGGTACGGCGAGTCGCTGCGGACCACCACGGCTTCGGGCTCCTCGATCAGACGTGCGAGGGGCGTGGTCTGCGCGACGGTCACCCGTGCGTGCGCGACGTGCGAGGCGCCCAGCACACCGAGGCCCATCTGCAGGGCGAGCCGGCCGTTGCCCCGTTCGTCGACGACGCGCTGCAGACCCACCGTGCCACCCGCTCCGGGCAGGTTGAACACCTGCACGTCCGCGGCGGTCCGGGTCTCCTCGAGCACGCGGGCCACCGTGCGTGCGGTGGTGTCGTAGCCGCCTCCGGGCGTGTTCGGCACCATGATCCGCAGTCCGTCGTCGGGTGCGTCCCCGGCGCCCGGCCACACACCGCAGGCCGCGAGAAGCGCCGACAGCACGGCCGCGAGGGCGCCCGACAAGGCTCGTCTGCGACCTCTCATGGCACCTCTCTTTCGCTTCTCGCCGGACGAACGTCATGATTGTGCGACCTGGCGGAGGCCGCCGCCCAGGTTGTGTCAGAAGGAGAGATTGAGTTCGTTGTGGTCGCCACGTTCCGTCGCCATACGCTCGCGGGGCAGATGCTGGTGCTCCAGCTCGCGATCGTCGTGGTGGTGCTGCTGGCGGTCGCCGCGGTCTCGCTCGCGCAGTCGGAGACCACGTTCAACCGCGTGGAAGGCCGCCGGGTGAGTGCGCTGGCCGAGCAGCTGGCCGCCCAGCCGCTGGTGCGCAGCCGACTGGTGGGGCCCGCACCGATGGAGGCGCTGGCCCCGCTCGTGCATTCCACACGGGTGCAGTCCGACGTCACCTCCGTCACCGTGGCCGACCGCGACGGCCGTGTCGTCAGCTCGACCAACCCCACTGTGGTCGGTGAGCGGCTGCCGCTGGGCCCGGGGGTAGGTCGTGGGCGCGGCTGGTCGGGGTCGCTGGACTGGGACGGCAGCAGGGAGCTGGTGGCGCAGGTGCCGGTGCTGGGCGCGACCGGGAGCAACCTCGGCCGGAACCTGGGCACGGTCATGATCGGCGAGGCGTCGCCGACGGTGTGGAAGCGGCTGAGCGGAGCCTCCTCCTACCTGCTCATCTACCTGGGCATCGCCAGTGCGCTCGGCGTCGTCGGCTCCTGGCTGCTGGCCCGGCGCGTCAAACGCCAGACGCTCGGCCTGGAACCGCGGGAGATCACCGGGCTGGCCGAGCACCGCGAGGCGATGCTGTACGGCATCGTCGAGGGCGTCGTCGCCCTCGACCCCCAGCACCGTGTGACCCTCATCAACGACATGGGCAGGCGGCTGCTGGACCTGCCCGAGGACTGCGTGGGCCGCGACCTCGCCCAGCTCGGCGTCGAGGGACGCCTGCTCGACGTCCTGACCGGCGCCCAGGAGGAGGCGCCCGACCGGCCGGACGAGGTCGTCGTCCGGCACGGCCGTGTCCTGGTCATGAACCGTATGACCGTGGTCAAGGACGGACGGCCGCTGGGTTCCGTCACCACCCTGCGTGACCGCACCGAACTCGCCCGGCTGGAACGCGAGATCGGTTCCTTCCGCAGCACCTCGGAGCTGCTGCGTGCACAGGCCCATGAGTTCGCCAACCAGCTGCACACCATCTCCGGGCTGATCCAGATCGGCGAGCAGGAGGAAGTGGTGCGCTACATCCGCGCGTTGAACCAGCGCCGTCAGTCACTGGACATGACCATCGGCCGGAGGGTGCGGGACACCGCGGTCGCCGCCCTGCTGATGGCCAAGGCCTCTCAGGCCGCCGAGCGCAAGGTCACCCTGCGGGTCTCGGACCGCACGGCACTCGACCGGCTGGTCCCCGAGGACGCCGCCGATGTGGCGACCGTGCTCGGCAACCTCGTCGACAACGCGATCGACGCCGCCACGACCGGACACAGTGCGGTTGCGGAGCCATGGGTGCAGGTCGAACTGCGCCAGGACGCGGCCAGTGTGGAGATCGTGGTCCGCGACTCCGGCCCGGGTGTCGCTCCCGAACTCGCCCAGGAGGTCTTCGCCCATGGCTTCACCACCAAGGCGGCCCAGCAGGGTGAGCGCGGCATCGGACTCGCCCTGACCCGGCTCGTCTGCGAGCGCCGCGGCGGCGAGATCGCAGTGACCAACACCGCCGAGGGCGCGCAGTTCACCGCCCGCATGTCCGTGCGGCACTCCGCCGGCGCGGTAACGGAAGGATCGACCTGATGACGGAGCAGGCAGGCAGCATCGACGTACTCGTCGTCGACGACGACTTCATGGTGGCCCGGGTGCACCGCACCTTCGTCGAGCGGGTTCCGGCCTTCCGCGTGGTGGGCACGGCACACACCGGCGAACAGGCGATCGCGGCCGTCGACGCACTCCGGCCGGATCTGGTCCTGCTCGACCTGTACCTTCCGGACCTCTTCGGCCTTGAGGTCATCCCCCGGCTGCGCACCGCCGGGCACGACTGCGACGTGATGGTCATCAGCGCGGCCCGTGAGGCCGAGACCGTGCGGGGCGCGGTACGTCACGGCGTCGTCGACTACCTCCTGAAGCCCTTCGACCACGAGGACCTGCAACCCCGCCTCGAACGGTACGCCGCCCGGCGCGGGCGGCTGCTCACCACGGTCGTCCGCGGCCAGGCGGACGTGGACCATGTCCTGGCGGGAGCGTTCGCACCCCCCGTGGGCAGCACTCTCCCGAAGGGGCTGAGCGTGGAGACCGCGGCGCTGATCGAGCACGCCCTGCGTGACGCGGACGGCACGGTCTCCGCCGCCGAGGCGGCGAGCGCCACCGGCATCTCCCGGGTCAGCGCCCGCCGATACCTGGAGTACTTCCACGCCACGGGCAACGCCGACGTCTCCCTGCGCTACGGCACGGCCGGCCGTCCGGAGCGCCGCTACAGCTGGCGGACTTGAGGATCGTCCGTCACGTCCAGGACGAAGCGCCGGCCCGAGTCCCCACCGGATTCGCCGTCTCCCTGGCACCTCCCTGTCCGGCCGGCGCCTCGTCGTCTGTCACCTGTTCTCGTACTCGTCGTGGCGGCGCCACCAGAAACCGGTCTCGTTGCGTCCGAGCGGCGCGCGGTCGAGCCACTGGTACATGCCCCACAGCACGTCCAGCCCGCGCTCGTACGTCGAGTAGGTGTGGTGCACGACGCCGTCCTGGAGGGCGAACGCGCTCATGCCGGGCCCTTCCCGCCGGTACGTCGGCCAGTCCGTGCCGCACGTCGCGGCCATCTCGACCAGTGCGGGGTCCTCCTCACCGCTCTCCGGGGGCCCCACGTCCATCGGGCGGAAGTTGTACTCGACGAATCCGGACTCCCACTCCTCCTTGGTGTGGGCCACCCCGAAGTCGTGGTTGAAGTCGCTGCCGAACGACGAGGCCCAGGGGAAGCTCCAGCCCATACGCCGCCGGTAGGCCTGGAGTTTCGCCAGCGGCGCCCGCGACACCGCGCACAGCGTGACGTCGTGGTGCGCGAGATGGGCGACGGAGCCGTCGAAGCCGTCCGCGATCGCCGAGCAGGAGGGACATCCCGCCTGGTAGTCCGGCCCGAACATGAAGTGGTAGACGAGCAGCTGCGAGCGCCCCTCGAAGAGATCGGCCAGGGACGCCGTTCCCTTGTCCGTCTCGAAGCGGTACTCCTTGTCGATCCGGACCCAGGGCAGCTCCTGTCGCTGCCGCGCCACGGCGTCGCCGCGCCGGGTCAGCTCCTTCTCGGCCTCGAGCAGCTCCAGCCGGGCCGCCAGCCACTCCTGACGTGTTCCGGTCCTGTGGGCGGTCATGGTCCGTCTCCCTTCCCTCTTCCCGCCTTCCTGTCTGCCTCCCTCTTTCGTGTTCCTTCCTTTCCGGGTTCGTCCCGTCCTCGTCGGCCCTGCACGCTCGTCGTCCCGCACGCTCGTCGTCCCGCACGCTCGTCGCACCGCACGGCCAGGTCAGACGTTCCTGGGGCGCGAGACCGACCTGGCTAGTTCGCATCCCGTTCCGCGGCCTCGGCGGCGCGCTTGATGTTCGCCAGGCGCCGGTCCCAGTCGGCCGCGAGCGAGGCCATCCACCGTGCCGTCGCGTCCAGTGCCGCCGGCCGCACGGCGTAGCGCACCTCGCGTCCGACCCGGCTGCCGGAGACCAGCCCGGCGGCGTCCAGGACGGCGAGGTGCTTGACCACCGCCTGCCGCGAGACGGGGAGCCGTTCGGCGAGCGTCGTGGCGGTGGCCTGCCCCTGTGCGGCGAGCAGATCGAGCAGTTGCCGTCGTGTCGGGTCGGCCAGCGCGGCGAGCACGCTGTCGACCGCGGAGGCGTCGCCGCGGTGTTCGTCCGTCACACGGACGGCTGTTCTTCGGCGCGCTTCTTCAGCGCGTCGAGCTCCAGCGGCCAGCCGCCGGTGTTGTCCTTCAGCGCCTTGTTGCGCAGTTCCTCGGACCCCGACAGCCTGGCGAAGCCGCTTTCCACGACGCGGAGCCGCGTCCCGTCGCCCTCCGGCGTCAGGGTGAACTCCACGAGGGTGCTGTTGTCCTCGCGCAGCTCTTCCCCGGGGAACGCGCTGGCCCAGCGGTAGGCCAGGTACGTCGGCGGGTCGACCTTCTCCACGCGCACCGGGAAGTCGCCGTACTCGGGGTTCCTCGCCACCATCGACTCGCCTTCCCTGGCCACCGTGCCGGGCAGGCTCGCCTTGTCGGCCACCCAGAACCCGGGCTGGGCCACCAGTGACCAGACCCGTTCCAGGGATGCCTGGATCAGGGTCTCGCGTTCGATCCGGTCCTCGCTCATGAGGGCACTCCTTCACTCACGTCCTCGAATGTGCAACCCCAGAGTTGCACGCCGACCCCGCATGCGCAACTCGACGGTTGCATAACGATCGGGTGACGCGGGCCTTGATCACCGGCCGCGGCTCACTCCTCGGCGCCGCCGGGCGTCCGGTGCGTACGCCGCGCCATGCCCGCGGCGACGAGCGCGCCCGAGATGTTGTGCCACACGGAGAAGACGGCCGCGGGCAGCGCGGCGAGCGGGCTGAAGTGGGCCGTCGCGAGCGAGGCGGCGAGACCGGAGTTCTGCATGCCGACCTCGAAGGCCATCGCACGGGAGGCGGGCCGGCCGAGACGGGCGAGCCGACCGCAGCCGTAGCCGAGGGCCAGCCCGCAGCCGTTGTGGAGCACGACCGCCAACAGGACGGTGAGGGCAGCGGACTTCAGGGCGTGGGCACTGCCCGCGACGACCACGGCGACGATGACGGCGATCGCGAGCGAGGACAGCCACGGCATGGCGCCGAGCACCCGCTCGACGTACCTCCCGGCGGCCAGGCGCACCACGAGCCCGGCGATCACGGGCAGCAGCACGGTCTTGAGGATGTCGGTCACCATCGACCCGGCGTCGACGGGCAGGTACTGGCCCGCGAGCAGCAGCGTCAGCGGCGGGGTCAGCAGGGGCGCGAGGACGGTGGAGACGGTGGCGACGGAAACGGACAGGGCGACGTCACCGCGGGCGAGATAGGTGACCACGTTGGAGGCGGTGCCGCTGGGCGCGCAGCCGACGAGGATGACGCCGGCCGCGAGGGCGGGCGACAGGTGCAGCAGATGCGCGATCAGCCACCCGAGCCCCGGCATGATCACGTAGTGGGCCACGAGGCCGAGGAGGACCGCCCAGGGCCGGCGGGCCACGCCCTTGAAGTCGTCGAGGGACATGGTGAGCCCCATGCAGAACATGACCACGCCGAGGAGGTAGGGCACGTCGGTGCCGTACACGGCGAAGGTACCGGGAAGGGCGAGGCCCGCCACGCCCGCGGCGATGACGAGGAGGGGAAAGACGGTGACGGCTCGGCGGGCGGCACGGTCCGCGGGGGCGGATCCGGCCGCGTCCAGGGTCGTGCCGGTGGCGGTGCGCGGGGCGTGAGGGCTGCTCTGCATGCGATGCATGTAAGTGCCACGTATCAATGTGCGGCAACCGCGTCTCGCGATCCGGGCCGCGCCACGCGGACCGGCCCGCCGCCGCAGCCCGCTGAACCCGCCGTCGTCAGCCGGTGGTCTCGCGAATGCGGGCGAGCAGGGCACGCAGTCGCTCGCGGTCCTCGGCGGTGAGGGCCGCCGTCGCCTCGGCGAGCGCCACGCGGTCGATCTCCTCCGCCTCGCGATGGCAGCGCAAGCCCTCGTCGGTCAGACGCAGCAGGAACGCCCGCCGGTCCCGAGGATGGCGCACCCGCTCCACCAATCCGTCGCGCTCCAGACTGTCGACGATGGTGGTCGTGGTCCGGGCCGCGATCCCCGCCATCTCGCTCAGGTCCCGCATCCGCAGGGGCTGTTCCGCCCGGGCCAGCATCCTCAGCGCGCGCAGCCGGGCGACCGACGCTCCCCCCTCCCGCAACCGGGCCTCCACGAACTGCCGCAACCGGTACGTCGTTTCGTAGAGCTCGTCGACCAGGATGTCGCTGCTGCCGTGCACCGCCATGGAACGTCTCGATTCCCTTCTGCCCCCGACTCTGCCCGCGAGCGAAAACCCATTCTATGAGCAGACACATAGTGTGTATGCTCAGCATGTGTCTCCACGTCGCTTCGCGCTGCCTGCTCTCCCCCTCCCCTCCTCCTTCTCCTCCCGCCTGAGCCAGCGCCTCGTCGTCCCCGTGATGTGCGTCAGCGTGACCTTCATCGCCATCGCCGACGGCGCGATCACCACCGTGGCGCTGCCGGCCATCGCCCGGCAGTTCCACCTGACGACGGCGGCCCTGGACGGGGTCGTCGTGGTCTACCCGGTCGCCCTGGCCATGGCCATCCCGGCGTCGGCCTGGCTGGTCGAGCGGTTCGGCGGAAAGCGCGTCCTGCTGACCGCGCTGGTCGGCTTCCTCGCCGCCTCGCTGCTGTGCGGCACGGCCGCATCCCTCGGTCAACTCGTCGCCTACCGTGCGGTGCAGGGACTCTCGGCCGGCGTGCTGTTTCCCGCCTCGGCTGCGTTGCTGTTCGCCACCTTCACCTCCTCGGAGCAGGTGCGCATATCCCGTTACATGATCATTCCTCAGCAGATCGCGCCGGCCGCCGCGCCCGTCCTCGGCGGGCTGCTGGTGGACCACCTGACCTGGCGGTGGGTCTTCTACGTCAATCTGCCGGTGGGCCTGCCGGCCGCGCTGTTCGGGGCGCTGTTCCTGGGCGGGCACCGCGGCGGCCGGCCGGGGCGCTTCGACCTGCCGGGCCTGCTGCTGAGCGCGGCCGCACTGGGCAGCGTGATGTTCGGCATCTGCGAGGGCCCCAACCGCGGCTGGTCGTCGGCCGCGGTCATCGTCTCGCTGGCGGTGGGGACGGGGCTGCTGGCCTCGGCGGTCGTGGTCGAACTGAGGGTGCAGGAACCGCTGCTGAAGCTCCGTCTGTTCGGGCACCGGCTCTTCCGGGACACCAACCTGATGAACCTGGTCGGCCTGATCCCCATCCTCGGCGCCATGTACATCGGCCCGCTCTTCCTGCAGCAGGCACAGGGACGTACGGCTCTCGAGTCCGGCCTCACCACCTTCCCCGAGGCCTTCGGCGTCCTGCTGACCGTCCAGGTCGTCGGCGTCCTGTACGCCAGGGTCGGTCCGCGCCTCATCATCGGCTGCGGCCTGGTCGGCGTGTGCGGGGTGCTGCTGCTCTTCGCCACCTGCGATGCGCACACCGGCCTGTGGACCTTCCGCGGCTACATGTTCCTGCTCGGCCTCGCCATGGGCTGCTTCTTCGTGCCGACGACGGTGGCCTCGCTGGCCACGATCGGCCGGCAGGACCTGGCCCAGGCCTCCACGCTGAACACCGTCGTGCGCCAGACCGGTGGCGCACTCGCGCCGGCGGCGGTCACCACCGCCCTCGTCCTGGGCACCCCGCCGGCGACGGCCGCGGACCCGCCCGTCACCGCCTACCAGCACGCCTACCTCGCGCTCGCGGCGATCGCCGCGGTGGTCGCGGTCTTCGCCTTCACACTCCCGGACGGACCCGCTCGCGCCGCCGCCCGTGGCGGCACCGCCACCGCCGGCCGGCCGGCCCTCCTCCGCCGCCGACGCGAACGGATCGACGGATAGCCCCTGGCCCCTGCCAAGTGACGGATGATCAGAGGGGCCGGAGGACACAGGACGGCGGCATGTCAAGCACCGACCCGCCGTACGGGACGATGCTCCCCGCTGCTCCAAAGGTGACTCGGCGTCAGAAAATCACCTCCAAGGGCTAATTGTCCGTCAATCCGCCAATCCGACATGGCACTTTGCTTCTCCGCCCCTGTCCGCGGAGGAGGTGCGCGAGCGCTCCGGATGCCCCGATCGGCCCCTGCCGCCTTCGTCCCTGTTGTTCCCGAAATGACAGCTATGGGGGGCATCAGTACGTTCGATCACACATCGGCTGCCGAGCCGATCGCTCCCTGAGACAGGAGAAGCAGAGCCATGATCATCACCCGTTCGCACGCGATGACCACCGCCGTCGCGGCTGCCGCGGCCCTGGCCGCGAGCGGCATCACCTACGCCTCGGCCGCCGTCGAACCGTCCCAGGCGATTCCCGCCGTCCGTCAGGCGCCCGCTCCCGCCCAGGCCCCGATGGGCGGCGACACCGGGAACAACAACAACAGCAAGGGCAACGAAGGCCACGAAAACAATCATGGCGGCAATCATCGCCACTACGAGGAGGGGTGGATCCACATCAACGAGCGCTCCTACTCCGCCCACCCGGGCGGCTGCGTCGTCGTGGTCAGCGGCCTGGGTTCCACGAGCCTGAACATCCGCAACGACAGCCGCAGGACCATCGAGGTCTTCCGCGGGGTCACCTGCGACAACGGCGCCCCCATCGCCACCGTCGGACCCCGCAGCGAGAGCAACGGCGTGACGCCCGGTCAGGCCGGCGACGTGTTCGTCAAGAACGGGGTGGTGGGCAGCTTCCGGGTCATCGACCGCTACGACGACTGGGACGACTGGGGCGGCCGCGGTGACCGCGGCGACCGCGGCGACGACCGGGGTGACCGAGGCGACTACGGGGACGACTACGGGGACGACTACTAGAGGCAGCCGCACCACGCAGGCGAAGCGGAACGCCGGCCCGCCGTAATCGCGCCGGACCTCTGACGCCCGCACCACGAAGACACAGAATCCCGGCCCGCCGTAATCGGGCCGGGGTTCTGCCTTCCGGGGCGCGGCGGCGCCGAGAACGGTGTCAGCCGGCGGGGAACCCGGCGGCGCTCCAGGCGGCGTACTCCTGGCGGACGTAGGGTCGGCGGCCGAGGTCGAACTCGACCGAGTCGGGGCGGTGCGGGCCGGCGACCAGGTCGGGGTGGCGGCGGTCGTACAGCACGAGTTCCTCGGCGGTGCGTATCGCGGCGCCGACCGCGTCGGTGCCGGGGGCGTCCAGCGCCATCCGGTCCATGAGGGCGGCCCGGCGCAGCAGCAGGAGGCGCTCGGCAGTCAGGGCATCGCGGGGCGGAGCGGTGACGGACCTGGCCTGGCGGCCGTCTCGCTCGGCCCCGAGCGCGAGCACCTCGTGCATCTCGCGGCGCAGGCACGGGGCGTTCGCGTAGGCCTGCCGCGGGACCGGGGCGTCGAATCCCTCGCCGGTGCCGGGGTCGACGTTTCCCCCGCCGGTGGCCGGGTCGATGCTCGCGGTCCCCGCGCCGCAGGGCCCGGCGTGACGGCACGGCTCACAGCCGTGGTCGCGGCCGGTCATGCGCGGCACCGGAGGTGGGCGCGGACTTCGCGGCCGCCGCACGTCTGGTGTATCTCGGTCGACTGCGCGAGGTACTGGACGATGCCGGTGCCGCGGCCGTGTTCGTCCGGGGCCACGTCATGTCGGCGGTGCTCCACGGGAGTTCCGGAGTCGGTGACCACGATGTGCAGGGTGTCGTGGTCGAGGACGAGCAGCAGCGTCATCGACTCGCGGCCGTACCGGGCGGCGTTGGCGGCGAGTTCGTCGACGATGAGGACGGCGGAGTCGCGCTCGCTGTCGGGAACGCTCCAGCACCCCAGCAGGTCCGCCGCGAAATGACGGGCGGCGGATACATGCGCCTCGTGCGCGGGCAGGGTGAGCTGTGCCTGGTGGCGCCACGGCCGCGGGAGCGGCGCGTTCGTCGGGGGGAATTGGGTCACAGACATGGTCTTCTGGCTCTTCTGTGCAAGGTGCGGAAGCCGGAGCGCGAGGCCGCCGAGGACGGCGGGGGCGGTTGTTCCTTCCGGAAACTCCGAGGGTGTGCTCATTGGGTTTCACGGTTGGCGGGTGCCGGACGGTTCGACACTTTTGCGGCTTTTCTCACGCGCGGACCGTGACCAGCTTCTGGCCGTTGCCCGCGACGATCTCAAAGTGCCCGATGGCCGTCGGAGACATGGCGACCGCCCCTGGGATCATGGTGCCGGACGGGTACTCGCCCGCTCGCCAGGTCGCGCCGTCGACCCTTGCCCCGCCGGGCCCGACGGCCTGCAGCCGGCAGGTGATTCCGGCGGGCGCACCCTTGGCGGAGACCTGGAGCACGCTGCCCCAGGCGGCGGCGGAGACCTTCACCGACGCCGAGACACCGGTGACGGGATCGGTTCCGGAGAAGGTGCGTACGGGCGTCGGCGCGGTGGGTGCGGGCCGTGTCGCCTCGGGGCCCACGCTTCCGACGGTGGCCAGCCAGGTGCCGCCGGCCGCCGCCGCGACGAACATCAACGAGGCGGCGGCGCCCGCCAGTTGCAGCCGCCAGGTCCTGCGGCGCCGGGCCGCGGCCTGTTGGAGCAGCCGGTCGAGCAGGCCCGGCTCGGGCGCCGGCGGTGCCGTGGCCGCGTCGGGCCGTGCGGGCGCGGAACCCCGCGCGCTCTCGGCCGCCCGGGCCACCAGCCGATCGGCCAGTTCGTCGCCGGGCGCCGGCACCGTCCGGTCCGAGATCTCGGCCGCGGTGACCGTCGACAGCAGCGCGGGCAGTCCCGCCAGCTTGGCGTGCTCCGCCCGGCACTCGTCGCACACCGCGAGGTGGGCGCGCACCTGCTCCATGTCCGCGGGCGGCAGCGCGCCCAGGACGTAGCCTCCCAGCGCCAGCCGGAGATCCTCGTGGTCCGCGTTCTCGTTCATGGTCCACACCTCCCGCCGTGCGCGCTCATGGCTCGATGCCCCGTTCCTGAAGCGCCAGCCGCAGGGCCTGCAGGGCGTAGTAGGTCCGCGACTTCACGGTGCCCAGGGGGATGCCCAGGACCTCCGCGGCCTGCGCCATGGTCCGGCCCCGGTAGTACGTCTCCAGCAGTACGGCTCGGTGGTCCGGGGACAGCGTCCGGACCGCGTCGGCCACCGCCCAGCTCTGCAGCGCCTGCTCGATCTGGTCCTCGGCCGGTGTCTGCTCGGCGGCCCGCTGGAATGCCTCGCCGTCCGCCTCGGCAGGCCTGGCCTGCCGGGCCCGGTGGGCGTCGATGACCAGGTGCCGGGCGACCGTGCACAGCCATGCCCGGGCCGGGCCGCGTGCGGGGTCGAACGCGGCGGGGTGCTGCCACGCCCGCAGCAGCGTCTCCTGCACCACGTCCTCGGCCCATTGCCGGTCTCCTGAGGTCAGCCGCAGCACGTAGTGGAACAGGGCTCCCGCGTGCTCGGCGTACAGAGTGCGAAGCAGTTCCTCGTCGGCGGTCGAAACGGTCCCTTTACCGGAGACACGGCTCGCGGAGCGATCCGGATCGGTCGTCGGCCCACGTTTTCGGGAACTCCAGGGCATATGCCGATCATCACATATATGTCCTGCTTTCGCCGTGCAACACAGGGCAGGACGCCGGTGACGCTGCGGACAGTACGAAGCCTGCCGCGCTCGGCGTGATCGCCAATAAATCCCACAAAAGGTGCGAATCAACCGAACCTTGCGGCACCTGCCACCCGTGGAGCCAGACAAGGGCCGATCGTGTGCCCCGCCGGCACACCCCCGCCCCCGGCCCCCTCCGGATCAGCAAGGACCACGATCATGCACCTCAATCTTCGTCCACCAGGCCGGCGATCCCGCGTCGCGGCCACCCTGGCCGGCGCCGCCGTCGCCACCGCCGGCGCGCTGGGTCTCCTGAGCGCGTGCGGCCACTCGGACTCCTCGCCCAGCGGAGCCGGAGCCCTCACACCCGGCCAGGGGCAGCACCAGACGGCCGGGATGCCCGGTGACACCGGCCAGAACGTGCAGGGCGGCACGGGGGGCTCCCACCCCAGCGACTCGCCCATGCCCCACATGACCATGTCCATGAGCCCGGGCAAGGGATCGTCGACGGCGCCGGTGTCGGGGCACACCGTCGCGATCAAGAACTTCGCCTTCTCCCCGGCCACCCTGAAGGTCACCGCGGGCACGACCGTGACCTGGACCAACGAGGACACCGACGCCCACACCGTCACCAGCACCTCGTCGGGCGGCCCGCTGCACTCCGCCGCCCTGGCCACCCACGACACCTACCGCTACACGTTCACCAAGCCCGGCACCTACGCCTATCTCTGCACGATCCACCCGTTCATGACCGCCACCGTGGAGGTGACCCGATGACCGAGTACCCCGACCGTCACGACCGGTTGCCGGACGCCGATGCCGAGCCGCCCGCCGAGGAGCACGGGATGACCCGGCGCCAACTCATGCGGCACGCGGGGTGGTTCGGCGGAGCAGTGGTGCTGACCGCCGCCGGCGGCGAGGTGATCAGCCACATCGCCGGCTCCCAGGCCACCGTCGCGAACGCCGCCGCCGCGAGCGACGGGGCGCTGCGGTTCGTCCAGGTCTCCGACAGCCACATCGGCTTCGACGGCCCGGCGAACACGGACGTCGCCGGCTCCTTCACCGAAGCGATCCACCAGGTCAACTCACTCGGTTTCCGGCCGGACTTCGTCATGCACAGCGGCGACCTGACCCACCTGTCCACGAAGTCCCAGTTCGACCAGGTCAAACAGATGATGACCGGCATGCGGACCGACCGCGTCTTCACCGTGCCGGGCGAGCACGACTCCATCGGCGACGCGGGCCGCGCCTACCGGCAGACCTTCGGCAGGGGCACGCTCGGCGACGGCTGGTACAGCTTCGACACCCACGGTGTGCACTTCGTCGCCCTGGTCAACACCCTGAGCCTGGAGAAGCTCGGCCACCTGGGCAACGAGCAGATCGACTTCGTCCGCAAGGACCTCGCGGGAGTGTCCTCGGACACCCCCGTCGTGGTCTTCAGCCACATACCGCTGTTCGCCATGTACCCGCGGTGGGGCTGGAGCACGGACGATGCCCTGAAGGTCATCGCCCTGCTGCGCCGGTTCTCCTCGGTCACCTGCCTCAACGGGCACGTCCATCAGCTGTTCACCAAGACGGAGGGCAACATCACTTTCCATTCCGCCACCACCACCGCCTACCCGCTGCCGAAGCCCGGCCGGGCCCCGGCCCCCACTCCCCAGGTCGTGCCCGCCCGGCAGCTCAAGGACGCCCTCGGCATCCGCACCGTCGGCTTCCGGCAGGGCGACCGGGAACTGGCCGTCAAGGATCAGAGGCTGGCATGAGCGACCGACGCGTCCTCTCTGCCACCCTGCGTGCGGCGATCGCCGCCACACTCGCGGGCAGCGGTTACATCCACGCCCAGCTCTACGTCGACGAGTACCGCTTCATCCACGTCGTCGGCCTCCTGTTCCTGCTCCAGGCCAGCGTCTCCTTCGCCGTCGCGGCCCTGCTGCTGATCGGGATGCCGCCACTGCTGAGAGTGGCCGCGGCCGGTGTGGCCCTCGGCGCCCTCGCCGGCTTCGCCGCCTCACGCACCGTCGGCGTGTTCGGGTTCACCGAGAAGGGCCTGCAACCCGCCCCGCAGGCCCTCCTCAGCCTGCTGGCCGAGACCTGCACCCTGCTGCTCCTCGCCGTCTGGCAGGCAACCGTCCCCGACCGTGTCGTGGCCGCCCCCGCATGACGGGGGTCAGTGCGCGGCCCGCCGCGGCGGGCCGCGCCGCCGCGCCCGCTCTCCCACCACCCCGGCGGCCCGCACGTCAAGCACGACGCGCCGGGAGCTCCGCCCCGCCGCCGCCACATGGGTGAGCGAGCATCAGGAGATCACCTGTAAGGCCTAATCGCCAGTCAATCGGCCAGCGCCTCGCACCCTTTTGACATGGCATCAGCTCTCCGGAACAACGTCCTGGACGCCCCCGTCGACCATGCGAAGCCTCGATTTCGATATGCCTGAAATGACAGCCATTGGGGGCGTTAGTACGTTCAATCACACATCGGCCGCCGAGCCGAGCTCATCTCTGAGACAGGAGAAGCAGTGCCATGATCATGTCCCGATCGCACGCGATCAGCGCGGCCGTCGCGGCGGCCGCAGCCCTGACCGCGACCGGCATCACCTACGCCGCGGCCGCCTCCGCGCCCGAGGCCCGGACGGCCCCGGCACCCGCCGTCGTCCGGCAGGCGCCCGCTCCCGCCCAGGCCCCTCTGGACGGCGGCACCCAGAGCGGCAACGGAAACAACGGGAACAAGGGCAATAACAACAACAACGACGACGAAGACGACAACGGCTACGGCGGTGGCGGTGGCGGTGGCGGCGACCGCGGCGGCGACCGCGGCGGTGACCGCGGCGGCGACCGCGGCGGCGACAGGGACTTCGACAAGGGCTGGATCCACATCAACGAGCGGTCCTACTCGGCCCGTCCGAGCGGCTGCATCACCGTGGTCAGCGGCCTGGGCTCCACCAGCCTCAACGTCCGCAACGACAGCCGCCGTACCGTCGAGGTCTTCCGCGGCGCGACCTGCGACAACGGCGCGCCCATCGCCACCGTCGGCCCCCACAGCACCAGCGACGGCGTGCGGCCCGGCTGCACCCGCGGCGTGAGGGTCAAGGACGGTGTCGTGGCCAGCTTCCGTGTCGTCGAGCGCCACAAGGGTGACAGGGACGACGACTACTGAGCGGGCCGTACGACGCCGGCGACGCGGAACTCCGGCCCGCCGTAATGGGGCCGGCGCTCCGTCCACCGGGCGCCTGACACGGATCCCCGGCCCGTCGTACACGGGCCGGGGATCCGAACCGGTTCCGGGCCCCGCCCGGGGCACCCCGCTCGCCTCTCCTGCGGCGCACCGAGGCGCCGAGGGTCAACCGCTGACGGCTTCCGTGCGCGACGGCACCCCAGGGACCGCCCCCTCCGGCCCCTCGGTCAGCCTCCGTACGGCGTCCTGCATGTGCTCGTCCACCAGCCGCAACAGCCGCTCCTCGTCTCCGTCGCGGATGGCCTCGATGATCGCGGCGTGTTCGTCGACCATCACGTCCGGCACGGGGTACTTGTCCTGCAGCGCCGTGATGCACATACGGGTCTCGACGAAGAGTGTCTGCGCCATGCGCTTCAGGCGGGGGCTGCCGGACTCCTCGACGAGCACCTGGTGCAGTTCGGTGTCCGCCGCGCTGAGCGCCGTGGGGTCGCCGCGTCGCGCGGCCTCCGCCATGGCGCGGTGCACAGCCGCGAGCCGGTCCGCCGTGCCCTGCGGATCACGTCGCAGTATCAGCCGGCACGCGGCGGACTCGACCGCCGTACGGGCGAGGTAGATGTCGCGTACGTCGTCCTCCGTGAGGGTCGTCACGAAGACTCCGCGGTGCGGTTCGCTGTGGGCGATGCCCTGCTGGACGATCCGCTGCATCGCCTCGCGCAGCGGGCCTCGGCTGACGCCGAGCTCCGCGGCCAGCTCGGCCTCCCCGAGCTGGGTGCCGGGCGCCAGGGTCCCGTCCATGATCGCCTCCGTCAGCCGGCGGGCGATCGCGACGGCGGCGGGCTCCCGTCTGACGGGCTGCAGCCGTTTGGCTCCCGGCATGTTCTCTTCTCCTTCTTCGGTGCCGCCGTCACCCGGCGGCGGACGGCGTGGGCGGAGTGGCGCCCTCACGGAACAACCGTCCGAGGCCGGTCCGCGGGGCGCTGTCCCCGGCGAGCCGCAGCCCCTCCCAGACGGTGACCTGGTTGGCGGTCAGCACCGGCTTGCCGACGGCCCCCTCCAGTTCGTCCAGCCAGGCGGCGGTGTGCAGGGCAGTGTCCGGGAGCAGGACGGCCTCCGCCTCCGGGTGGTCGTTGGCCTTGACCAGGTCGACGACCTGCTCGCGGGAGAGCGTACCGACCTCCGCCGCCGTGACGATGCCCCTCCCCGACACCTGCGCCACCCGCACCTCCGACTCCTGAAGGAAGCGGACGAAGTACCCGGCGACGTCCTCCGGATAGGTCGCGGCGACGGAGACGCTGCGCACACCGAGCGCCCGCAGTGCGTGCACGAAGGCGAAGGAGGTGCTGGACGCCGGGACGCCCGCGGCCTGGGCGAGCTCAGCGGCCTGCTGGCCGGCGCCGTGGCGTCCGTAGATGAAGCTGGCGCTGGTGCAGGCCCACATGACGGCGTCCATGTCGTGGTGCTCGAGTTCCGCCAGTCCCCGGGTGAGCCGGTGGATGGCGCCCATCTCCAAGAGGGCGTCCACCCGGTGCGCGTCCTCCCCCATGTCCGTGTGCGCGAGAGGCAGTCGTACTCCTGGGCCGAGCAGGTCCTCCAGCAGCGGATAGTCGTCCTCCGCGGAGTGGCCGGGGTAGAGGAAACCCACCGTCGTGATGCGGTCAGCCACGTGCGATCGCCCTCCCGAGACCGACTGTAGATTGTTGACAATCCTACGGAACGGCCCCTAGGGTGTCAATCGGTTCCAAGGACCGACACGGACCGGACCAGGCGCGCATCGCAGCGACCGAAGGGCTGGGCATGAGGACGACCGAACTCCCCCTCGTCGTCGTGCTGGGAGAACAGGAGCCGCCGCTCCTGGACCGCATCAAGGACCGCGCCCGGCTGCGCCGCGTGGGCGAGCCCCATCTCGCCGACGCGCTGCGCGCGGCCGACGCCCTGTTGGTGTGGGACTTCCTGACCGACGCGCTGCCGGCCGCCTGGCCCGAGGAGGGCGGACCGCGCTGGGTGCACACCGCGAGCGCGGGCGTGGACAAGCTGCTCTTCCCCGCGCTGCTGCGCTCGGACGCCGTGATCACCAACTCCCGCGGTGTCTTCGAGGAACCGATCGCCGAGTACGTGGCGGGACTGGTCCTCGCCATGGCCAAGGACCTGCCCGGCACCCTCGACCGCCAGCGCTCGCGGACCTGGCAGCACCGGGCGACCGAGCGCGTGGCGGGCACCCGGGCGGTGGTGGTCGGCGGCGGACCCATCGGACGGGCCGTGGCCCGGGTGCTGGGCGCCCTCGGGCTGCGGGTGACGCTGGTCTCCCGCAGGGCGCGCCCGCACGACGCCGAGTTCGGCCGGGTGCACGGCTTCGGTGAACTGCCCGGTCTGCTGCCGGAGGCGGACTGGCTGGTGAGCGCCGCGCCGCTGACCGACGAGACCGCCGACCTGTTCGATGCGACCCTGTTCGCACGGATGAAGCGCGGCGCACGGTTCGTCAACGTCGGCCGCGGCCCGCTCGTCGTGGAGGACGACCTGGTGGCGGCGTTGCACGAGGGCAGGCTCGCGGGGGCCGCGCTGGACGTGCTGCGCCAGGAGCCGCTGCCGGCCGACAGCCCCCTGTGGAGCGTGCCGGGACTGCTGATCTCCCCGCACATGTCGGCCGACACCCACGGCTGGCTGGAGGACCTCGCGGAGCTGTTCCTCGCCAACTTCGCGTGCTGGGCCGCGGGCCGGCCCCTGCGCAACGTCGTCGACAAGACCCTGGGGTACGTGCCCGTCGGCGAGGCACCGGGCGGCACCCCGCACACCGAGGAGGGCTCGTCATGACCGCAGCCACCGACCAGGACGCCGGCGCGGGGCGGGCCGGGCGGCCCGACGCGCGGGACGACTTGTGCGCACGGACCGCCACCGAACTGGTCGCGGGCTATCGGGACAACAACCTCTCGCCCGTCGAGGTCGTCGACGCCGTACTCGACCGGATCGAGCGGCTCGACCCGCTGGTGAACGCCTACTGCCTGGTCGACCCCGAGTCGGCCCGCCGTGACGCCGCCGCCTCCGCGGACCGCTGGCGGCGGGGTGAGCCGTGCGGGCTGCTCGACGGGGTGCCGGTCTCCATCAAGGACCTGCTGCTGACGAAGGGCCTGCCCACGCTGCGCGGCTCGCTGAGCACGGACCCCGGCGCGCCCTGGGAGCAGGACGCGCCGTCGGTGGCGCGCCTGCGCGAACACGGCGCCGTCCTCGTCGGCAAGACGACCACCCCGGAGTTCGGCTGGAAGGGCGTCACCGACAGTCCGCGCACCGGCGTCACCCGCAACCCGTGGGACGTGACGCGCACGTCCGGCGGCTCCAGCGGGGGCAGCGCGGCCGCCGTCGCGCTCGGGCTGGCCCCGCTCTCCGTGGGCACCGACGGCGGCGGCTCGGTCCGTATCCCGGCCGCCTTCTGCGGCGTCTTCGGGTTCAAGCCCACGTACGGGCGGATCCCGCTCTACCCCGCGAGCCCCTTCGGCACCCTCTCGCACGCGGGGCCGATGACCCGTACGGTCGCCGACGCCGCGCTCATGATGGACGTGCTGTGCGGCGCCGACGACCGCGACTGGTCCGGACTGCCGCCCTGCGAGCGCGGTTTCGGTGCCGAACTGGACGCGGATCAGGACGTGCGCGGGCTGCGCGTCGCCTACAGCCCGACGCTCGCGGGCGCCCCGGTCGAGCCGGATGTCGCCGCGCGCGTCCGGCACGCGGTCGACGTGCTGGCCGGTCTCGGGGCCGAGGTGGAGGAGGCGGACCCGGGCTTCGCCGACCCGGTCGAGGCGTACCACACGCTGTGGTTCGCCGGCGCCGCCAAGGTGGTGGAGCACCTGTCCCCCGAGGAGTTCGGGCGGCTCGACCCGGGGCTTCGGGAGGTGTGCCGCCTCGGCGCGTCAATGAGCGCCCTGGACTATCTGGGTGCCGTTGAGGCACGGATGGCGCTCGGGGTGCTGATGGGCCGCTTCCACCGCACCTACGACCTGCTGGTCACGCCGACGCTGCCGCGCACCGCGTTCGAGGCGGGCCACGAGGTCCCGCCGGGCAGCGGCCTGACCAGGTGGACCGGCTGGACGCCCTTCACCTACCCGTTCAACCTGACCCAGCAGCCGGCGGCCACCGTGCCGTGCGGCACGGCGTCGGACGGGCTGCCGGTGGGAGCGCAGCTGGTCGCGGCCCGGCACCAGGACGGCCTGGTGCTGCGGGCGTCGCACGCGCTGTTCGAGGCCCTGGCGGCCGAGGGCACCGTGTCGGCGGCGCCGGTCACGCCGCGCGGCTGAGTGCCGTCGCGGGTCGACTGCCGCACGCACCAAGGGCGGTGGCCCTCCGGCAACCGCCCTGTGTCACCGCCGCTCCTGTGTCACCCCCTAGGCCCGGCGGAAGACGAGCGACTCGCCGATCACACCGGACAGCCACAGGTCCTGTGCCGCCTCGGCCATGCGGTCCAGGCCCTCGACGATGGTGCCGAAGATCGTGGCGGGCACGAAGCCGGTGTCGGGGTTGAGCAGCAGGTTGTTGCGCTCGTAGAAGACGGCGAGGTCCACGATCTTCTGCGCGGCCTGCGGCCGGCCGCCCTGGGCGTAGCCGTGCGAGCTGGTGTTCAACTGCCACTGGGCGAAAGAGAAGTAGGCGACGTCGCCGGGGATCGGTGTGATCGTCGGGTTCTCCGTGCCCGGTTCCTCCGGCGCGAACGCCGGTACCAGCGTGTAGATCTCGTTGCGCGCGTACTTGCCGTGGAAGACGTCCTTGCCCAGCGGCAGGGCGTTCCACACCGCCTCGCAGGTGCGCGGCGCCCGGTCGTCCAGCAGCCTGGCCACGCAGCTGACTCCGCGCTTCTCCAGGGAGATCTCGATGTGGCGGTCCATCTCTCGGCGCTCTCCGTTCCCCGGCCTCCCGGCCGGTGCGTCGCTCGGGTGGTGTGCTGTGCGGTGCCCCGTCGCCTGTCGGCAGGCGTCAGTCCATCGGCATCGCCAGGTAACGGGTCTCCAGGAACTCCTCGATGCCCACCCGGCCGCCCTCGCGGCCGAGCCCGGACTGCTTGACGCCGCCGAACGGGGCCGCGGGGTTGGAGACGACTCCCTTGTTCAGCCCGATCATTCCGGTCTCCAGCCGCTCGGAGATCCGGAAGGCGCGCCGCAGGTTCTCCGTGTAGAGGTACGACACGAGGCCGTACGGTGTGGCGTTGGCGGCCGCGATCACCTCGTCCTCGTCGTCGAAGGGGACGACCGGCGCCACGGGCCCGAAGATCTCCTCGTGCAGCAGGGCGGCGTCCGGGGGGACGTCCACGAGCACCGTGGGCGCGTAGAAGTAGCCGTCGCCCGCCGGGGACTCGGCGCCGGTCAGCGCCTTGGCCCCGCCGTCGAGGGCCTGCCCGACCAGGTGGCGCACCTTGCCCCGGCCGTCCTCGTCGATCAGCGGCCCGACCTCGACGCCCGGCTCCGTGCCGCGCCCGATGCTCAGGCCGCCCATGCGCCGCGCCAGACGGCGGGCGAACTCGCCGGCCAGGCTCGCGTGCACGTACAGGCGGTTGGCGGCCGTGCACGCCTCGCCGATGTTGCGCATCTTGGCCTGCACCGCTCCCTCGACCGCCGCGTCGAGGTCGGCGTCCTCGCAGACGATGAACGGCGCGTTGCCGCCGAGCTCCATCGACACCCGCAGCACCTGCTGCGCGCTCTGGGCGATCAGCAGCCGCCCGACGGCGGTGGAGCCGGTGAAGGAGACCTTGCGCAGCCGGCCGTCCCGCATCAGGGGTTCGACCACCTCGCCCGGCCGGCTGCTGGTGACGACGTTGAGCACGCCGTCGGGCAGTCCGGCCTCGGCCAGGATGCCCGCGAGCGCCAGCATGGACAGCGGTGTCTGCTCGGCCGGCTTGACGACCATGGTGCAGCCGGCGGCGACGGCGGGACCGATCTTGCGGGTGCCCATGGCGAGGGGGAAGTTCCACGGTGTGATCAGCAGTGCCGGCCCGACCGGGCGGCGCATGACCAGCAGCCGGTCCCTGCCGTCCGGCGAGACGGCGCAGCCGCCCTCGATCCGTACGGCCTCCTCCGCGAACCAGCGGAAGAACTCGGCTGCGTAGGCCACCTCGCCGCGTGCCTCCGTCAGAGGCTTGCCCATCTCCAGGGTCATCAGCAGGGCCAGATCGTCGATCCGCGCGTGGATCAACTCGTAGGCGCGGCGCAGGATCTCGCCGCGTTCGCGCGGTGGGTGGGCGGCCCAGGACTCCTGGGCGCCGTGCGCCGCGGCCAGTGCGTCGAGGGCGTCCGCGGCCTCGGCGTCGGCGACGGTGCGCAGCGGCCGGGCCAGCGAGGGATCCTCGACCTCGAAGACGGCTCCGGAGGCGGCGGGCCGCCAACCGCCCCCGATGAAGAGGCCGGTGGGAACGGCGTCCACCACCGCCCGCTCGTGTTCCGCCTGTGTGGTCACTGCGCACCCCCAGTGCTGTGGGGACTCCCGCCCGGACTCTCGGCGCGTCGCTTCCTGCTCGCCGGTTCCGGCCGGCCGGGTCGGACGGGGTCGTGGACAACGGGCGCCACCCATGGTTGCATGACTGTAGGTTGTTGACAATCCTACGATCAACCTCGACTGCGAGGGAGTCGACATGAGCCAGCTCTCCCCCGTCCTGAAGCAGGCCACCCCCGTCCTGGCCGCCCGCGCCGAGGGCGTCCATGTGTACGACGAGGACGGCCGCGCCCACCTCGACTTCACCGCCGGCATCGGCGTCACCAGCACCGGCCACTGTCACCCCCGCGTGGTCGAGGCCGCCCAGCGCCAGGTGGCCACGCTGATCCACGGCCAGTACACGACCGTCCTGCACCGCCCGCTGCTCACCCTCACCGAGCGGCTCGGCGAGGTGCTGCCCGAGGGCCTGGACGCGCTCTTCTACGTCAACTCGGGCAGCGAGGCGGTCGAGGCCGCCATGCGGCTGGCCCGGCAGGCGACCGCCCGGCCCAACATCGTCGTCTTCCAGGGCTCCTTCCACGGCCGGACGATCGGCGCGGCGTCCCTGACCACGTCGGCGACCAAGTTCCGTTCCGGCTTCGGCCCGCTGATGCCGGGTGTGGCCATCGCCCCGTTCCCCTACGCCTTCCACTACGGCTGGGACGAGGCGACCGCCACCGCGTTCGCGCTGCGCGAGCTGGACCAGCTGCTCGCGACCGTCACCGCCCCGGCCGACACGGCGGCCTTCATCGTCGAACCCGTGCTCGGCGAGGGCGGATACGTACCGGCCGCCCCGGCGTTCCTGCGGGGCCTGCGGGAGCGGGCGGACCGGCACGGCATCCTGCTGATCGTCGACGAGGTGCAGACCGGGTTCGGCCGCACCGGTCGGTTCTGGGGCCACGACCACTTCGCCGTCCGCCCCGACATCGTGGTCACCGCCAAGGGACTGGCGAGCGGCTTTCCACTGTCCGCCATCGCCGCGCCCACCGCGCTCATGGAGAAGGCGTGGCCCGGCTCGCAGGGCGGTACCTACGGCGGCAACGCGGTCGCGTGCGCGGCGGCGATCGCCACCCTGGACGTCATCCGGGACGAGAAGCTGGTCGAGAACTCGGCCGAGCGGGGCGCGGAACTCGTCGCCGGCCTGCGCGAGGTCGCCTCCCGCCACCCGGCGGACGGCACCAGGGGGATCGGCGATGTGCGCGGGCTCGGGCTGATGGCCGGCACCGAGTTCGTCACGGCGGACGGCGAACCCGACGGCGAGACCGCCGCCCAGGTGCAGGCGGCCGCCGGGCGGCACGGGCTGCTGCTCCTCACCTGCGGCGCCCAGGGCCAGGTGGTCCGCATGATCCCGCCGCTCGTGGTCACCGCCGAACAGGTGCGCGAGGGCCTGGGGCTGTGGTCCGAGGCGGTGGCCGAGGTGCTCGGCTGAGTCGGACGGCGTGCGGTCCGCCGCGGCGGGGCAGACGGTGTCAGCCCTGGCGGGCCGCCCGGCGCAGGGCCAGGACCAGGGCGTTGACGGCCGGGTCGGCTCCGCTGCCCGCCCGGGTGGCGATGGAGACCGTGCGGGTCAGCGCGAAGTTCTCCACCGGCCGCAGCGTCACGTCCGCGGCCAGTTGCTCCACGAGCAGCGGTGGCACGAGCGAGACCCCGAGTCCGGACTGCACCAACGCGAGTACGACGGTGTAGTCGTCGCTGATGTAGTCGAGCCGCGGGGTGAAGCCCGCGGTCGCGCAGGCGCGCTCCAGCACCGTGCGCAGCGAGTGGTCCCGGCGCGGCGCGATCCAGTGCTCGTCCCGCAACGCCTCCAGGGTCAGCGGTCCCTCGGCTTCGGCGCGCGGGTGGCGGCTCGGCAGGGCCAGCAACAAGGGTTCCTGGAGCACGGCCTGGAGTTCGACGCCCGACTGCGGCAGCCGGGGCAGCAGGTTGTACTCGTACACCAGAGCGATGTCGATACGGCGCATGCGCAGGTCGACCAGGCTCTGCGCCGGCTCCTCCTCGCTCAGGGCTATGTTCAGGTCCGGGTGGTAGGCCCGGCAGGCGGCGATGGCCGGCGCGGCCACACCGCTCGCGGCGCTCGGAAAGGCCGCCAGCCGCACCGTGCCCTGCACCCGGTGGTCGAGCGCGGACACGTCCGCGCGGGCCCGCTCCAGCTGGGCCAGGATGATCTCGGTGTGCGCCACCAGCACCTTCGCCGCCTCCGTCAGCAGCAGCCGCCTGCCGTCCCGGACGAACAGCTGGGTGCGGGCCTCCCGTTCGAGCAACGCGAGCTGCTGCGAGACCGCCGACGGAGTGAGCGCACAGGCCTCGGCGGCGGCCGCGACCGTACCGTGCGCGGCCAGCTCCCTGAGCAACCTGAGCCGCCGTACTTCGAACATGTAGGAACACTAACGGCAGCCGCTGGAAAATCTTGCTGGTCCTGCGGTCGGGCCCGACCTCACACTGGCGCTCGTAGGCACCACGTCGCCGTCGGCGGGCGCCGGTGTCACGACGGCCGCGCGACGCCTCGACGCCGCCGAACGCGCAAGCGGCACGGCCGTGTTGCGGGAGGCGGCACGTGCGGTGTCACGTCGTTCCCTCCCGACCAGAACCCGACCAGCACCCACCAGGAGTTGCCTTGGACATCACCGTTCTCGGCGGTCCCGCTCCGCAGCGCGGTCTCGGGGTCGTCGCGCCGTTCGACTTCGCCCTGGACCGGGAGCTGTGGCGCTGGGTGCCGGACGACGTCTCGCTCCATCTGACGCGCACACCGTACGTTCCGGTCGAGGTGTCCCCGGACATGGCCAGGATCGTCAGCGAGCACCGGACCCTGCGGGACGCGGTGCTCACGCTGAGCGCCGTCGGACCCGAGGCGGTGGCCTACGCCTGCACGTCGGGCAGCTTCATCGACGGCATCGCCGGTGAGCGGTCCATGTGCGCGGCGATGCGCCAGGCGGTGCCGATCCCGGCGACTACCACCTCCGGCGCGCTGCTCGACGCACTGGCCGAGTTCGGCGCCCGCAGGGTCGCGGTCATCACCCCGTACACCAGGTCGCTCACCGACGCGCTGGAGGTCTATCTGGCCGAGGGCGGCGTGACCGTGACCGGGCGCGCCTACCTCGGACTGACCGGGGAGATCTGGCGCGTGCCGTACCAGGCCGTGCTGGACATGGCGCGCGGCGGCGTGGCCGACGGCGCCGACGCGCTGTTCATCAGCTGCACCAATCTGCCCACGTACGACGTGATCCCGCAGCTGGAGGCGGAGCTGCGGATCCCGGTGCTGTCCGCGAACCAGGTGACGGTCTGGGCCGCTCTGCACAGCATCGGCATTCCGGCCGTCGGCCCCTACCAGGCGCTGCTCGACCCGGCGGCCCGTTCGGGGCTGCCCGGCCCCGCCGGACCGGCCGTGGCGTCTCCGGGCCCGCTCGCCGGCGAGCCGTCGGAGCTCCTCCACCGCGAGGGCGAGGGCTCCGACACGCCCATGGTGTGACGGGCGACGAGCGTACGACGCCCGCCGCCCGGCCCGGCGCGGGGGTCAGTGCAGCGGCACGGTCACCGTGCCCGTCCCCTGCGCGCTCGCGCCGCCGGCGACCCGCACCGTGAACGGCCGGTCGGTGCCGTCCGCCGTGACGGTGAGCAGGTCGCCCTCGCGGCGGACGCGGAACACGGCCGCCGGTGCGCCGGTCGGGTCGGGCACGCCGGCCTCGGTGGTGTATTCGGCCGAGGCCGGGGGGTGGACGAGCAGGGTGGGGCCGTCCAGCCAGTCGCCGTCGGGCCGCCGTTCGTCGGCGGCCAGCGGCAGAACGGCGCCCTCACGGACGTACAGCGGAAGGCTGTCGTAGCCGTGCCGTTCGGTGCGCCACACGGGGCCGGTGACCCGTTCGCCGCTGAGGAGATGGGTCCAGGTGCCCTCGGGGAGGTAGACCTCCACCTCTCCGTCCTCGGTGAACACCGGGGCGACCAGGAGGTCGCGGCCCAGCATGTACTGGCGGTCCAGCGGGCGGCACGCCGGATCGTGCGGGAACTCCAGGACCATGGGCCGCATCACCGGTACGCCGGTGCGGTGGGCCTCGACGGCGGCACCGTACAGATAGGGCATGAGGCGGTGCTTGAGCAGGGTGAACCGGCGGGCGACGTCGACGGCCTCGTCACCGAACTCCCACGGCACCCGGTACGAGGTCGAGCCGTGCAGGCGGCTGTGAGAGGACAGCAGGCCGAAGGCCAGCCAGCGCTTGAAGACCGCCGGGTCGGGCGTGCCCTCGAAGCCCCCGATGTCGTGGCTCCAGAAGCCGAAGCCGCTCAGGGACAGGGACAGACCGCCCCTGAGCGACTCGGCCATGGCCTCGAAGGACGACCAGCAGTCGCCGCCCCAGTGCACGGGGTACTGCTGGCCTCCCGCCGTCGCGGAGCGGGCGAAGAGCACGGCCTCGCCCTGGCCGCGCTCCTTCTCCAGGAGTTCGAAGACCGTCTGGTTGTACAGGTGGGTGTAGTAGTTGTGCATCCGCTCCGGGTCGGAGCCGTCGTGCCAGACCACGTCGGTGGGGATGCGCTCGCCGAAGTCCGTCTTGAAGCAGTCCACGCCCTGGTCGAGCAGCGGTTTCAGCTTGGACTGGAACCAGGCCCGGGCGTCGGCGCTGGTGAAGTCGACCAGCCCCATGCCGGCCTGCCACAGGTCCCACTGCCACACGTCGCCGTTCGGCCGGCGCACCAGGTGCCCGAGCTCGGCGGCCTCCTCGAACAGCGGGGACTTCTGCGCGATGTACGGGTTGATCCAGGCGCTGACCTTCAGGCCCTTGGCCTTCAGCCGGGCGAGCATGCCCTCCGGGTCGGGGAAGACCTCGGGGTCCCACTCGAAGTCGCACCACTGGTACTCGCGCATCCAGAAGCAGTCGAAGTGGAAGACGGACAGCGGGATGCCGCGCTCGGCCATGCCGTCGACGAAGGACATGACCGTCCGCTCGTCGTAGTCGGTGGTGAAGGAGGTGGTCAGCCACAGGCCGAAGGACCAGGCGGGCGGCAGGGCCGGGCGGCCGGTCAGGGCGGTGTAGCGGGTGAGGACATCCTTGGGGGTGGGGCCGGCGACGACGTAGTACTCCATCGTCTGGTCCTCGACGCTGAACTGCACCTGGCCGACGGACTCGGAGCCGACCTCGAAGGAGACCGCGCCGGGGTGGTTGACGAAGACGCCGTAGCCGCGCGAGGACAGGTAGAAGGGGATGTTCTTGTACGCCTGCTCGCTGCTGGTGCCGCCGTCGGCCTGCCAGACGTCGACCACCTGGCCGTTCTTGACGAACGGGGTGAAGCGCTCGCCGAGTCCGTAGATCTGCTCGCCGACGCCGAGCGTGAGCTGGCCGAGGACGTGGTGGGCGCCGTCGTCGGTGGTGGCGAAGGCGGTGCCCTTGCGGCCCGCCCGGGTCAGCTCCCGCCCGTCGGCGTCGTGGAAGGTCAGGGTCCAGGGGGCGGCGCGGTCCAGGCGCAGGGTCAGCGGGCCGCTGACCAGCTCGGTGACGGTGCCCTCCTGGCGCACCTCGCCCGCGCCGCCGGGCTCGGCCGCGAGGGCGAAGTCCGGGCCCGGGTGCCGGCGGCCGGCGTGATGGGTGACGCGCACACCGATGACGCCCTCGGCGGGTGAGAAGCAGTCGACGGTGAGCAGCGGCGCGTTGAGCGTGTCCCCTCTGCGGGTCACCTTCTGTGCGGCGGCCCAGGTAGTGAAGCGCTTCGATTCGATGCGCAGATCGCGTACCTCGGTGGCGTACGCGAGCTGGACGCCGTCGCGGATGCGCCAGAACCCGTTGGTGAACTTCATGGTCTTCCTCGGGGGAGCGGGGCTGTTCGGCGGGGACTTCGGAGGCTGTCGCCCGGATTTTGATCGTACACAAAACAAATGGCGGACGGAGGCACACTGAACCGCGATCACCCGCTTGACCAGCAGATTCCTCCCGACGAACACAGAGTTCCGCTTCGGACCGTGCGCGAACCAACACGGGTTCGGGTCTAGCGCGGCGCGAGCGATTGCCGTATTAGTCATCCCAGCAAACAAAGGCACCGGCACGACCGCCGGGCGATACGACAGCAAGGGCCGCAGGATGTCGAAGCGCTTCAACGCCACCACCCGGTACCGGTTCACGTCGTGGACCGTCGGCCGGCAGGGACGGGATCCGGCCACCGCGTGCCGCGGCGGACGCTCCCACCGGGCGGTGGTACCGCTCGCCGTCGTCTCCGTGCTGGTCGCCGGGGCGGCCCTGAGCGGATGCGGCCGGCAGCCCGACAGCGACACCTACACCGTGCTGAACTCATCGACCGACGAGACCTACCACCGCTGGGACGCCGAGGCGATGGCCCGGTGCGGCAAGCAGCTCGGCGTCACGATCGAGCAGCAGAGCGTCCCGGCCGCGCAGGTGATGACCAAGTCGCTGCGCATGGCGTCCTCGAAGTCGCTGCCGGACATCGTGCAGTTCGACGCCTCCGAGATGCCGACGTTCGCCGAGGCCGGCGGGCTGATCGACCTCAGGACGCTGGGCCTGGGCACCGGTGACATCCCCCAGGGCATCGTGAACTTCGGCTCCTACAAGGGGACCTACTACGGCGCGGCCCGATCGGTGAACACGCTCGCGCTGTTCTACAACAAGGACATCCTCGCCAAGGCCGGCCTGAAGGTCCCCACCACCTGGGACGAGCTGCGCGAGAGTGCGCGCACGCTCACCCACGGCAAGCAGTACGGCCTGGCGCTCAGCGCGGGCGGCGCCGAGGACGGCGTCTTCCAGTTCACGCCGTTCATGTGGTCCAACGGCGGCGACGAGCGACAGCTCGACGGACCCCGGGTGGTCGAGGCCCTGGACTTCTGGAAGTCCCTGCTGAAGGACCACTCGCTGTCGAAGTCGACGGTCAGCTGGACCCAGGCGGACGTCAACGACCAGTTCATGGCGGGCAACGCGGCGATGATGATCAACGGCCCGTGGCAGGTCGAGACGCTCAACACCAAGAAGTCGCTGCACTGGGGCATCGCGCGGATCCCGGTGCCGAAGGCCGGGGACAAGTCCGTGGGCCCCCTCGGCGGTGCGGTACTGACCGTGCCCGACACCGGGGACAGGGCGCGGGAGAAGACGGCCGGGAGGATCGTCGCCTGCCTGTCCAGTGAGAAGGAGCAGCTGACCTACGCGCTCAACAGCTGGATGGTTCCGGCCAACGAGAAGGCCGCCGCACAGTGGCGCAAGCGGGTGCCCGAGCTGGACGCCCTCGCCGACCAGGTCGCTGCGGCCCGCTCCCGTACGGCCGAGGTCGGCGCCGGGTGGTCGAGCGTGTCGCTCGCCCTGCAGAGCGCCTTCCAGTCGGCCCTGACCGGCGAGTCCAGCACGTCCGCCCTGAAGCGCGCCCAGCAGCGGGCCACCAGCGGGAACTGAGGTACGCGTCCATGACCACGTCCACCGTCACCGTCACCGCGCCCTCCGCGGCGCGGCAGACCTCCGGCGCCTCGGATCCGCGACGGCTCCGGCTGCGGCGCCGCCTCGCGCAGTGGGGGTTCGTCGCCCCCGCGGTCGTCTTCATGCTGCTGTTCTTCGGCTATCCGCTCGTCCGCAACGTCGTGATGAGCTTCCAGCACTACACGCCGAAGACCTTCTTCACCGGCGAGGCCCCCTTCAACGGCGTCGACAACTGGTCGAAGGTCTTCCAGGACGCCCTGTTCGGCAAGGCGCTGTGGCACACGCTGGTGTTCACCGCCGGGTCGCTGCTCGGGCAGTTCTGCATCGGCCTGGCGCTCGCGGTGTTCTTCAGCCGGCGGTTCCCTCTCAACGGCGTGCTGCGGTCGTTGATCCTGCTTCCCTGGCTGGTGCCCATGGTGGTGTCCGGCATCGTGTGGCGGCGCATCCTCGACCAGGACACGGGCGTACTGAACTCGTTCCTGGACACGATCGGCCTGGGCGGCCACACCCCGTGGCTGACCAGCCCCGGCATGGCCCTGCTGTCGGTGATCCTGGTCAACATCTGGATCGGCATCCCGTTCAACATGGTCATCCTCTACGGCGGTCTCCAGGAGATCCCCAAGGAGCTCTACGAGGCGGCCTCCCTGGACGGCGCCTCGGCCTGGCGGTCCTTCCGGTCCGTCACGCTGCCGATGCTCAGGCCGGTGATCACGGTCGTCCTGGTGCTCGGCTTCATGTCGACGGTGAAGATCCTCGACCTGATCCTCGCCCTGACCGACGGCGGCCCGGCCGACGCCACCCAGACCCTGGGCACGCTCACCTACCAGAACTCGTTCGTGCAGCTGGACTTCGGGGCCGGCGCGGTCGTCGGCAACGTACTCATCCTGGTCTCCGCGGTGTTCGCGGTGTTCTACCTGCGGGCCAACCGCAGCGAGGGGAAGTGACGTCCATGGCCTCGCCCACGCCCACCACATCCAGGCGCCGCTGGGGTTCGACCATCGCCGGCGTGCTCATCCTGTGCGTGATGCTCTTCCCGCTGTACTGGATGCTCAACACCGCCCTCCAGCCGGACTCGGGTCTGCTCCAGGTCGACCCGGTGCCGGGCAGCCTGGACCTGTCCGGCTTCTCCAAGGCCTTCAGCGACCAGGGCAGCCACCTGCTGACCTCGCTGGCCGTCTCGCTCGGCGCGGTCGTCATCTGTCTGGCGATCTCGGCCCCGGCGGCGTACGGGCTGGCCCGGTTCGGGCTGCGCGGCTCGCGGACGATCGTGTTCGGCACGCTGATCACCCAGATGGTGCCGGGCATCGTCATCGCCAACGCGCTCTACAACACGTACGTCGACCTGGGCCTGGTCAACTCCTACTTCGGCCTGATGCTGGCGGACGCCTCGCTCGGCATCCCGTTCTCCATCGTGCTGATGCGGTCCTTCATGGTGTCGATCCCGGGCGAGGTGATCGAGGCGGCGCAGATGGACGGAGCCGGGCCGGTGCGGACGTTCGTCCGGGTGGTGCTGCCGATGAGCCGCAACTCGCTGATCACCTCGGGCCTGTTCGCGTTCCTGTTCTCCTGGAGCGACTTCATGTTCGCGCTCACCCTGAACACGACCGACGACGTCAAGCCGGTCACGCTCGGCATCTACCAGTACATCGGAGCGCACGTCGGCGACTGGGGCTCGGTGATGGCCGCTTCCGTGCTGTCCGCGGTGCCGGCGGCGATCCTGCTCGTGCTCGCGCAGAAGTACATCGCCGCGGGCATCACCGGCGGCTCCGTCAAGTGACCGGCCCACGTCTCTCCGGCAGAAGCTGATCACCACCCCATGCCGAGCGCGCGGGGGCCTGAGCGTCAGGCCCCCGCGCGCTCGGCGTGGGCCGGCGGATCGGCGAGGACCTCCCTGACGACGGCGCCCGCCGCGCCGCGGGCCGCGTCGCCCAGCGGGGAGGCGGCCCGCAGCCGGTTCCGGTCCTCGCTCCACAGGCCCGACACCACCCTGCGCGCGAGTTCGCCGTCGACGGCCGGGGCGAGCCACGGGGCCAGCTCCCGGTAGACGCCGCCGAGCATCACCGCGTCCGGGTCGAAGAGGTTCACCACGCCGGACAGCACCACGCCGAGGTGCCGCCCGGCCCGTTCCGTCGCGGCCAGCGCGGCGGAGTCCTTGCGCCCTGCCCGCCGCCGGAGCTCGGCGACGCCCGGCGCGCCCGCCTCCGTGTCGAGGCCCGCCGCCTTCAGCAGAGCGGCCTGACCGGCGTACTGCTCCAGACAGCCCCGGGCCCCGCACCGGCACTGCGGGCCCTCCGGGTCGACCACCATGTGCCCGATCTCGCCGGCGAAACCGTGTGCGCCGCGCAGCAGCTCGCCCTCGAGGACCAGGGCACCGCCGATGCCGATCTCACCGGACACGTACAGAAAGCTCCGCACTCCCTCGGTTCCGGCGCCGTACCAGAGCTCGGCGAGCGCGGCGGCGTTGGCCTCGTTGTCGGAGCTGACCGGCAGCGCCCGGTGCGCGGGCCGCAGCGCCGACAGCGCCCGGGCGAACGGTCCCTCGACGGCGACCCGCTTCCAGCCGAGGTTGGGGGCCTGGCGGACGGTGCCCCCGGTGACCAGGCCCGGCACCGCGACATGGGCTCCGACCGGCCGGAGTCCCTGCTCGGCGGCCGATCCGAGGGCCCGGGCGGCCAGCCGGGCCGCACGCGTCAGCACCTGGGACGGCGGCACCCCGCGGTTGTCGGCGTGCTCCACCAGCCGGACGCGATCGGTGCCGGCGAGATCGACGACGCAGACGGCGATGTAGTCGACGTTGATCTCGACGCCCAGCCCCGCCGGGCCCGTCCGGGCCACCTCGAGGACCGTGCCGGGGCGCCCCGCCTGCCCGCTGCTCGTTTTGCCGGACTCGGTGAGGAACCCGCACTCCAGCAGCTGCTCGACCAGGGACGACACCGCGGCCCGGGTCAGGCCGGCCCGGGTGGCGATCCGGGCCCTGGTCACCTCGCCCGCGTCGTGCACCGTCCGCAGGACCAGGCTGAGGTTGTGCCGTCTGACGGTGGCCTTGTCGGCCTTGGGGCCCAGCGGGATCACGTCGTTCTTCATCGTGGTCCCGAGCGTAGCCGCGCCCTGACCTGCCAGGACGCCCGCCCGCGCGCCGCGCCCCGGGCCCCGGTGCCGCACCGGCGCGGACCGGTGTGGGTGAGCACGGGGCGCGCCGGGCATCACCAGCGTGTGGCACGTGAGCCGCTCGTGCCGCGAGAAGGTGAGGTGAAGCGCTTATGGCCACCCTCGACATCCGCGACCTGCGCTGCGCGGTCCTCACCGACGCCGGACCGCGCGAGATCCTGCACGGCGTCGACCTGACCGTACGCCAGGGCGAGACCCACGCCATCATGGGCCCCAACGGCTCCGGCAAGACCACCCTCGCCTACGCCCTCGCCGGGCACCCCAAGTACCACGTCACCTCGGGCTCGGTCACGCTGGACGGCGAGGACGTGCTGGCGATGAAGGTCGACCAACGGGCCCGGGCCGGGATGTTCCTCGCCATGCAGTACCCCGTGGAGGTTCCCGGCGTCTCCATGTCCAACTTCCTTCGCTCGGCCGTCACCGCCGTCCGTGGTGAGGCACCCAGGCTGCGCATCTGGGTGAAGGAGGTCCGCGAGGCCATGGAGCGGTTGCAGATCGACCCGGCCTTCGCCGAGCGCAACGTGAACGAGGGCTTCTCCGGTGGTGAGAAGAAGCGCCACGAGATCCTCCAGCTCGAACTGCTCGAACCGAAGATCGCCATCCTCGACGAGACCGACTCCGGCCTGGACATCGACGCGCTGCGCGTCGTCTCCGCGGGCGTCAACCGGGTGCGGGCCACCGGAACGGTGGCCACCCTGCTGATCACCCACTACACACGCATCCTGCGCTACGTCCACCCGGACCACGTCCACGTCTTCGCCGACGGCCGCATCGCCGACTCCGGCGGGCCCGAACTCGCCGACCGGCTCGAGGAGGAGGGCTACGAGGCGTACACGTGAAGGACGGCCCCGGACGCGGTCGGAAGACGGTGCGAGCCGTCATGGGGCCGACCCTGAATACGCCCGAGCAGGCACGCACCGAAGCGGGCACGAGCACCGCCTTGCAGGAGGCCGGCGGCCAGGACCGCCGGTCGGCGGGACGGTCCCGGCCGCGACGAAGATTACGTCCGCCCGGAACGAAGGTCATGCCCTGCTCCGGACGAACGGGACGCACGTCGCTGATCCCGCGGCGCACGATCTCGCTGTCGTCGGCCACGAGGACATGGATCACCATCCGCACCACCGCCCTCTGTTCCGCGGCACACCTCTCACGGTGCCGGCGAAACGGGGACAGCACGACCGGCGTCCGGCACCGCGCGCGGCTCAGCCCTTGACGCTGCCCTGGGTGAGTCCGGAGCGCCAGTAGCGCTGGAGCACGAGCATCGCGGCGGCGAGCGGCAGGATCGAGACGAACGCCCCACCCACCGTGAGCTGGTACAGCTCGGGGTGCCGGTCGGCCGCCGACTGCCATGCGGTCAGTCCGAGGGTGATCGGGTACTTCGTGTCGTCGGAGAGCATCACCAGCGGCAGGAAGTAGTTGTTCCAGATGCCGACGAACTGGAAGAGGAAGACGGTCACCAGCGCGGGCGTCATCATGCGCAGGACGACGGTGGAGAAGATCCGCCCCTCCCCCGCGCCGTCCACGCGCGCCGCCTCCAGCACCTCGGCCGGAACCGCCGCCTCCGCGTAGATCCGGCACAGGTACACCCCGAACGGGCTGACCATGCTGGGGATCAGCACCGCCCACTGGGTGTTTGCCAGCCCCACCTTGCTGAACAGCAGGTACATCGGCAGCGCGAGCGCGGTGGTGGGCAGCAGGACGCCCGCGAGCACGGCCTTGAAGACGGCCTCACGTCCGCGGAAGCGGTAGACGGCCAGCGCGAACCCCGCCGCCCCGGCGAGCAGCGTCGCCAGCGCGCCGCCCACGCCCGCGTACAGGATGCTGTTGAGGGTCCACTTCCAGAAGATGCCGCTGTCGTAGGAGAAGACCTGCGAGAGGTTGTGCAGCCAGTGCGGGTCGGAGAACCACAGCCCGAAGCTGCCGAACAGCTTCGCCGTGCTCTTGGTGGAGGCCACCACGAGCCAGTACACGGGCAGCAGGAAGTACAGCGCCGCGATGGCGAGGAAAGCCACCAGCAGGATCCTGGAGGGCGTGAACCCCGCGCGCGAGGTGCGGGCACGGCTGCCGCCGACGGCTCCGGGGGTGGCGGCGGAGCCGGCCACGCTGTCGTCGATACCCGGTGCGGAGACGCTCACCGTTCGCTCCTTTCGCCGCGGCCCACCAGGCTGAGGAAGCCGAACGAGAGCACGCTCGCCACCAGGGCGAGGATCACCGACTCGGCCGCGGCGAGGTAGATGTTGTTGTTGGCGAACGCCTCGTTGTAGGCGCTCAGGTTCGGTGTGTACGAGGTGGTGATCGCCGAGGCGAGCGGCTTGAGCACCAGCGGCTCGGCGAACAGCTGCAAGGTGCCGATGATGGAGAACACGCCGGTGAGGACGAGTGCGGGGCGGGCCAGCGGGATCTTGACGCGCAGCGCCGTCTGCCAGGCGTTGGCCCCGTCGATGCGGGCGGCCTCGTACAACTCCTGCGGGATCGCCTTGAGCTGGGCGATGATCACCAGCATGTTGTAGCCGGTGAACTCCCAGATCACGATGTTGGCGATGGACCACAGGACGCTGTTGTAGCCGAGGAAGTCGGGGCTCAGGCCGGCCTTGCCCAGCAGGTCGACGATCGGGCTGACGCCGGGGACGTAGAGGAAGCCCCACAGGATCGAGGCGATGACGCCCGGCACCCCGTACGGCAGGAAGTACGCGGCGCGCAGGAAGGACGCCCAGCGGCTGGAGAGGGTGTCGAGCACCAGCGCCAGCACGGTGGCCAGCAGCAGCATCACGGGGATCTGGACGACGGCGAAGAGCAGCACCCGCCCGAAGCTGTCCAGGAAGTCCTGCTGCTTCAGGGCGAGGGTGTAGTTGCTCAGGCCGGCGAAGCCGATGTGTGCCGGGCCCAGGCCGAGCGGCCCGGAACGGACCGGCTTGAGCAGGCTCTCGTAGATCGCGTAGCCGATGGGCAGGACGAAGGTGAACAGGAAGAGGGCACAGAAGGGGAGGACGAATCCCCACGCGGCCCGGTCCGGCCGGGCCGACCGCTGTCTGCGGACCGTGCCCGCTGCCGTGTCGTCGGTCGTACTGCTCATCGCGCGCTCCTCGCCTTCAGGCCCTTGGCCAGCAGGTCCTGCACGGCCCGCTTCTGGGCGTCGGCCAGGGACGAGACGAGCCCGCCCTGTCCGGCGACGGCGGCGCCGATGTTGTTCTGGAGGTGGCCGAAGTCCGCGTCGGAGGTGGGCGACCACTTCCAGGAGGTGTCGACGGCCTTGTCGGACGCGGCGAAGACGTCGTTGTAGCGCTGGCCGCCGAAGAACGGGTCGGGTTTGTCGAGCGCGGAGCCGCGGAAGGCGTTCGCGGCGGCGGGCCAGCCGTACCCGGCGGCCACGTTCAGGTCGATGGCCTGCCGGTCGGTGTTGACCCAGTGGGCGAACCGCAGCGCCTCGCGCGGGTGGCGGCTGCCCTGGAGGATCGCGGTGGACGAGCCGCCCCAGTTCGCGGAGGTGTTGTCGCCGGCCTTCCACTGGGGCAGTGGGGCGACCCGCCACTTGCCCGAGGTGTTCGGGGCGTTGCCGCGCAGCAGGGCGTCACCCCACTGCGGTCCGACCCAGGCGACGATGCGTCCGGTCTGGAGCTGGGCGTACCAGGCGCTGGACATGTCCGGTTCGACGATGACGAGGTCGTCGTGGATCATCTTCTCCCAGTAGTCGGCGACTTCGCGGGAGAGATGGTCGTCCATGTCGATGATCCAGCTGTCGCCCTCGGTGCGGACCCACCGTGCGCCGTGCTGCCAGCACATCGCGGCGAACCAGGCCGGCTGAGTGGGTGCGAAGGCGCACATCCGGGCCCCGTCGCCGCGGGCCTTGACGACGCGGGCGGCCTGCTCGAACCCCGTCCAGGTGGTGGGCACGTCGATGCCCCACTTCGCGAAGAGGTCGGCGCGGTAGAACAGGCCCATCGGCCCGGAGGCCTGCGGGACGGTGTACACGCGGCCGCCGAAGACGCCCTGGTTCCACTGCCAGGGCACATAGCTGCCGCGCAGCGCGTCGGCGCCGTACGCGCTCAGGTCGGTCAGGCCGTTGACCAGCATGAAGGCGGGCAGTTCGTAGTACTCCACCTGTGCCAGGTCCGGCGCGTCCCCGGCGTTCAGCGCGGAGTACATCTTCTGGTAGCCGCCCTGGACGTTGGCCGGGATGATCTGCAGGTCGACCTGGATGTCGGGGTGGGTGCGGTTCCACAGGTCGACGGTCTTCTGCATCGGCACCCACGTCCAGAACACGAGCCTGACCTTGCGGCCCGGGCGTGCGGGCGCCTGCTTCGTGGTGCGGGCGGCGCCGACGGACTGGCCGCAGGCGGTCAGCGCCGACGCGGCCGCGAGCGACGCCGCCGCGCCGGTGCCCCACCGCAGGACGGACCTGCGGGTCGCTGTGGTGGTGTCCATGTGTGTCCCTTGCTTCACGGCGTGGTGAGGACGGCCGCTCCGGCCCCGGGCAGGGTGATCCGGTCCGAGGGGGCCGTCCCCTGAGCGAGGAGGTCGGTCATCGGCTCCGGCAGGCTCACCTCGGCGGGCTCGGCACCGTGGTTGAGGAGGAAGAGGAACCGCCCGCCGTCGCCCTCGCGGACGGTCGCCTGGACCTGGGCGGGAAGCCCGGGGAGCACCGGGCCGACGCCGGCGGTACGGCACACCTCGTCCGTCACCGCGCGCATGGCCCGCGGCTCCGGACGCGTGGCGACGTACCACGCGCTGCCCGCGCCGTACCGGTTGCGGGTGACGGCGGGCCGTCCGGCCAGGGGTCCGGAGTCGAACTCGGCGGCGGTCTGCGCACCTTCGGTCACCACCTCCTCCGACCACAGGTCCGCGTGTGCGACGGTGCCGTCCTCGAGCCGCACCCGCACCGTGCCGTTCTCGGGCAGCGGCCAGAACTCCTCGACGCGCACGCCCAGCGCCTCGCGCAGCGGCTCGGGGTATCCGCCCAGGTGGACGCGGTCGCAGTCGTCGACGATGCCGGAGAAGAACGAGACGAGCAGGTGCCCGCCGTCGCGCACGTAGTCGGTCAGCCGCCGGGCGTCGGGCTCGCTCAGCAGGTAGAGGTTGGGCACGACGACCAGGCGGTAGCCGGACAGATCGCGGTCGGGCGGTACGACGTCGCAGGTGATGCCCGCCTCGAACAGCGGCCGGTAGTGGGCGAGGTTGATCTCCATCTGGTCCAGGGCGGTCGACGGGTGCGAGTCGAGTTCCAGCGCCCACCAGCTGTTCCAGTCCATGACCAGGGCGACGTCGGCCGTGCAGCGCGACCCGGCGATCCGCGGCACCGAGGCCAGCTCCCGGCCCAGTTCCCGCACCTCGCGGAAGATACGGGTCTCGGTGCCGCCGTGCGGGACCATCGCCGAGTGGAACTTCTCGGCCCCGCCCCGGGACTGCCGCCACTGGAAGTACAGCACCGCGTCCGCGCCCTGGGCCACCGCCTGCCAGCTCCACAGCCGCATCCGGCCGGGCGGCTTGGGGCCGTTGCGGTCGCGCCAGTTGACCGCACCGGGCGCCTGCTCCATCAGCATCCACGGCTCGCCGCCGCGGGCGGAGCGGGTGACGTCGAAGGCGAAGCCGGCCGCGATGTGGGTGTCGTCGCTGTGCGGGTCCTGGTAGACGTCGACCGAGGCGACGTCCTCCTCGGCGGCCCAGCGGAAGGAGTCGACCGGCTTGTGCACACCGATGAAGTTGGTGGTCACCGGGACGTCGGGGGTGACCCGGCGCAGCACCTCCTTCTCGGCGAGGTAGCACCGCAGCAGCGCGTCGTCGCTGAAGCGGGCGAAGTCCAGCTGCTGGGCGGGGTTGGGGAAGGTGGGCGCCAGGCGCGGCGGCAGGACCTCGTCGAAGGTGTCGTAGCGCTGGGACCAGAACGCCGTCGACCAGGCGTTGTTGAGCGCCTCGACGGTGTCGTAGCGGTCGCGGAGCCAGCGCCGGAAGTCGGCGGCGGACTCCTCGCACCAGCACATGGGGGTGTGGCAGCCGTACTCGTTGCCGATGTGCCACATCTCCAGCGCGGGGTGGTCGGCGTACCGGGTGGCGAGCCGCTCGACGAGGCGGGTGGCGTACCGGCGGTAGACGGGGCTGGAGGGGCAGTAGTGCTGCCGCCCGCCGGGCCACATGAGCCGGCCGTCGGCGGTCCGCGGCAGGATCTCGGGGTGCAGCCGGGTGAGCCAGGGCGGCGGCGAGGCGGTCATGGTCGCCAGGCAGACGGCCACCTGCGCGCCGGCGAGGTTGTCCATGACCCGGTCGAACCAGGCGAAGTCGTACTCGCCCGGTCTCGGTTCGACCTTCGCCCAGGAGAATATGCCGGCGGTCACCATGGTGACGCCCGCCTCCTTCATCAGGGCGATGTCCTCGGACCACACCTCCTCAGGCCACTGCTCAGGGTTGTAGTCGCCGCCGAAGGCGATGCCGGCGGGGCGCAGGCGCCGCCGGGAGTCGATTGCTACCGCGTCAGTGAGTCGCACGCCGGTCAGTCTCGGAGCGACGGCGCACCGCGTCAAGATATTTGCATAATTAATTGATAACTGAGCGCCCTCAGGGCCCTCGCCGCGCACAGGAAGGCCGCCCCGACGGCGCGCGCGGAAGGGTATCCCGTACGCGCCCCGGGGCGGCCCTCGTTCCGTTACGAACCGTCGGCGTGGACCGCGTAGACGTAGCGCTTGCCCGCGTACTCGCTGACGTTCCAGATCACGGACTCGCTGTAGGCCCAGCCGGCGGCGGCGCTGCTGTGGTAGCTGAGGTCCTCGCAGCCGATGCCCAGGTCGCAGACCGTGGTCGCGCTCGAGGCACCGGAGTCGAAGGTGCGCAGCGCGCCCTTCGTGGACGGTCCGGCGCTCACCGAGAGGTAGTGCTTGCTGCCGCGCGAGACGACGCCCTGGATCTTCTGCTGGGCGACGGTGACGGCCTCCGACGCGGTGAGCGAGGCCGGCAGCCGGTCGGTGTAGTCGAGGTTCCAGCGGACCACCTTGGGCGTGGTCGTGGCGACGCCCGTGCCGCTGAAGGCGCCGTCCGTGTAGCTGACGGTGCCGGACGTGGAGTACTCGCTGATCACCAGGCTGTCGGGGGTGCCGGCGCGGTCGAGCCCGATCGTGGTGTAGCGCAGGTACTTTCCCGCGTTGTCGTAGGCGTGGCTCTGCGGCAGGACGTACTGGTACCCGTAGCCGTAGTAGTTCCCGTCGGTGTGCAGACCGCACACGTCCACACCGGTGGCGACCGTGAGGAGGGTGTTGAGGTCGAACACCCTCAACCCCTTGTAGGTGTCGACGACATAGAGCAGGTCGCCGTACCACATGATGCCGCCGGCGTGCTTGCGGATGGGGTTGAACGAGTACTCCCCGCTGCCGGTCCTGACCGGCTCGACCAGGAGGACGTGCCGGTACGTCGGAGTGGAGGCGGTGGTGTAGTCGACGAACGTGAGGCGGATGCCCTTGTCGACCGCGTACTCGTCGACGCCGTCGCCGTCGGGGTCGGTCTCGAAGTACCAGGAGACGAGCACGACCTTCTTGCTGCCGCCCGAGGGGTAGAGCCCGTCGCCGTAGGCGTCCGCGCTGGTCGTGACGCCCTGCGGGATCCAGTACTCGACCGCCTGGTCGCCGCCGTCCCAGGTGAACCCGGTCGAGAACGCCTCGACGGTGCCGGGGGCGCTGCCGAGGTGGGTGGCGTTGCGGTTGGTGGCGGCGATGACGGCGGCCGCGTCCACCGTGGGCAGCTTGGCCGCCAGGCCGGCGGTCAGGTCGGCGAACTCCCCGTAGCTGTTGCCGGATCGGCTGGTGAGGGCGAACTGGCCCGCGTCGATGGTGGCCGCCTCGGCGACGGTGGGAGTCAGCAGGGCGCCGGCGGCGGAGACGAACGGCGCGGCGGCCAGGCCCTTGAGAATCCCTCTTCGTGTCATGCTCATGAAAACGAAGCTATGAGCACGAGATCACGTGGCACAATCCCGCCCGCCCTGACGCGGGGCAGATCTTCGCTGTCGTTCCACAGACGTTCATCCGTCGGCCGATCAGCCGAGGACCGGCGAGAGCCTCACGGCCGGATCAGCCGAGGACGAGCGGCAGCCTCGCGGCCAGTTCGCCCAGTTCGGCCTTCTCCGCCGCGCCGGGGCTGCGCCGTCCGGTGCCGATCAGCAGCACGTCCGTGTCAGAGAAAGACGCGGGGAACACGGCACCCGCGATCCTCTCCAGCAGCTCGCGCGACCGGGCGAGCCCCTCGGCGGGCGGTGGCGCCGCGTCCGGAAGGTGCGCGATCAGGTCGAGGTGGTGCAGCGTCCATTCCAGGACGTACGCGCCGAGGTAGTCGCCGGCGGTGAGCACCTGGTCCTGGGTCGACACCCGGAGCGCTGGATCGGCGAGTCCGGCGGCGCGTCCGGCGGCCGAACCGACGTCGTCGAGGTGGAACTTGAGCAGCCACGGCTCCTCGTACGCGGCGGCCAGGCGGACGATCAGCGCGTCGAGCGGGTCGTCGCCGGTCGGGGCCTCGACGAGGTTCCAGTAGGTCACCGCGTCCCTCGTCGGCTCCGTCTCGGCGGGGGTGACGAGGGTGATCAGGACGTCCTGGGCGTCGATGACCAGATGGCACACCAGGTCCCGTACGAGCCAGCCGGTACAGCCGGACGGCCGCGCGAAGTCCTCGTCGGCGAGTTCGGCGACCGCGGTGCGCAGCGCCGCCCAGGAGCGCGAGAAGAGATCCACGGCCGCAAGCTAGCAGCGCCTGATGGTGCGTCGCGAACGGATTTCCCCCGCGCACACCGCCGTCGGCCGGCCGCGCGGCACCTGTGCTTCCTGTGCGCCGACACGGTGTGCGCGAGACACGGGAATGTGCGGCACGGCTCATAGGCTGGTGCACCGGGAAAGGCCCTGGGGAGCAGGCGAGCAAAGGAGCAGGCGCATGAGCCCTCGCCTGAAGGCGATCACCCGCGAGGAGCATCTGGCCTTCGTCGCGGCGCAGCCGTCGGTGAGTCATATGCAGGTTCCCTCATGGGGCGATGTGAAGCCGGACTGGCGGGCGGAGAGCCTGGGCTGGTTCGGCGAGGACGGCCGTCTCGTCGGGGTGGGGCTGGCGCTGCTGCGGCCGTTGCCGAAGCTGAAGCGGTACCTCGCCTATCTGCCGGAGGGACCCGTCATCGACTGGTCCGCGCCGGATCTGGAGGGGTGGCTGGAGCCGATGCTGAGTCACCTCAAGGGGCTGGGCGCGTTCTCGGTGAGGATGGGGCCGCCCGTGGTGACCCGCCGCTGGAGTGCCGAGGTGGTCAAGGCCGCGATCGCAGCCCCCGGGGCCCGCCGGCTCCGGGACGTGGAGGCCACCACGCGGGAGCCGCGGGCCTTCGACATCGCCGAACGGCTGCGCCGGACGGGCTGGCGGCAGAACGAGCCCGGCGCCGAGGACGGCTTCGCCGCGGGCCAGCCGCGCCACGTCTTCCAGGTCCCGTTCGCCGGGCGGTCGCTGGAGGATATCCACCAGGGCCTCAACCAGCAGTGGCGCCGCAACATCAAGAAGGCGGAGAAGGCCGGCGTCAAGGTCGTCCAGGGCGGCTACGAGGACCTGCCCGCCTTCCACGCCCTGTATGTCGAGACGGCCGAGCGGGACCGGTTCGTCCCGCGCCCGCTGGGCTACTTCCAGCGCATGTGGACCGCGCTGCGAGCCGAGGACCCCGACCGCATGCGTCTCTACCTCGCCCACCACGAGGGGGATGTCCTCGCCGCCGCCACCATGCTGACCGTCGGGGAACACGTCTGGTACTCCTACGGCGCCTCGACCGGCCGCCGCCGCGACGTCCAGCCGAACAACGCGATCCAGTGGCGGATGATGTCCGACGCCCACGAACTCGGGGCGAAGGTCTACGACTTCCGCGGCATCACCGACACCCTGGACGAGGACAACCACCTCCTGGGACTGCTCCGGTTCAAGGTCGGCACCGGAGGCGAGGCCGTCGAGTACCTCGGCGAGTGGGACTACCCGCTCAACAGGGTCCTGCACAGGGCCCTCGGCCTCTACATGTCCCGGCGACGCTGAGTCCCCCGCACAGGGAACAGTTCGGCGGGGGCCGAAACGCGGCGGCCCTACGGTGTGCGCATGCGGTACGTCACGGAGCATCAACGCACACGAGCCCCTGACCAGGACGGACACGCCGCCGTGTCCGTACCGGAGGAGCCGGGCCGTTCGCAGGGGCCTTTCCTGACCGTGGCCACGGCGTTGTTCCTGCTGCTGGCCGGGGCCAATCTGCCCACCCCGCTGTACGCGGTCTACCAGCAGCGGTTCGGCTTCTCCGCCGAGGTGCTGACGCTGGTCTTCGCCACCTACGCGGTGGTGCTCGTCCCGACCCTGCTGGTCTTCGGCCGGCTGTCCGACCGGCTGGGCCGCCGGCGGGTGATCGTCGCCGGCCTGGGCGCGGCAGCGGTCGCCGCGGCGCTGTTCGCCGCCGCCGAGGGCACCGCGTGGCTGTTCGCGGCGCGCGCGATGCAGGGCCTGGCGCTCGGCATGGTCAGCGGCGGGGCCAACGCCGGCCTGGTGGAACTGGAGCCCCGGCACGACGCACGGCGTGCGGCGCTGCTGGCCACGCTCGCCCAGACCGGCGGCTGCGCGGCCGGGCCGCTGGCCGCCGGGATGCTGGCGCAGTGGGCGCCGGCCCCGCGCACACTGTGCTTTCTGGTCGGGCTGACCGCGACGGTGGCGATCGCGCTGGGCGTGCTGGCGATCCCGGAACCGGCGCGCGGCACGCGGGACCGCGTCACGGAACCGGCGCGCGGCAGGCGGAGCCGCCGGCGGATCCAGCGCCCTGGTGTGCCCCGGGCCATCCGCGGTTCCTTCGCCCGGGTGGCACTGACCGCGGCCGTGGTGTGGGCGGTCGCCGCGCTCTTCCTGTCCGTGGTGCCCTCCTACGTGGGCTCGCTGCTGGGCACGCACGACCTCGCACTGCTCGGTGCGATCACCGCGGTGATGCTGGCGGCCTCCTGCGCGGCGCAGCTCGCCTCCCGGTCCGGCATACGGCCGGCGACGTCCCAGGCCGGCGGGCTGATCCTGCTGGCGGCGGGGCTGCTCGCCCTGGTCGCGGCCTTCCCGGCGCACTCACTGGCGCTGGTCCTGGTGGGTGCGGTGCTGGCCGGCTGCGGCCACGGCGCGGGTTTCCTCGGCGCCCAGGGCGAGCTGAACCGATGCGTGCCCGGGGACCGGCGCGGCGAGGTGACCGCCGCCTTCTACACCTGCGTCTACACCGGGGTCGCGGTGACGTCGATCGGCGTGGGGCTGATCGCCCGAGCGGTCTCGCTCTCCGCGGCCGTGGCCCTGTTCGCCGCCGTGATCGGCGCGACGGCCCTGGCCACCGCCTGCCGGCACCTCCGCGCACGCCGTCGGCACCTGGATGTGGCCGCTCGCGGCCACGGTCTTCCGCTCCCGGACACCTGCCGCTCGAACACTCCCCAGTAGGCGCGTCCGGTCACTTGCTGTCCTTGCGTTCCACGACCAGGATCCGGGCCTCGGGGACGGGATGGGCCACGTGTGCGTCGCCCGGCTCGACGCAGCAGACGCGCCCGGGCACGAGCCGTTCGACGTGCTCCGCCCCGTCCTTGCGGTAGTGCATGTCGACGGCGCCGTCGAGGACCACGAAGATCTCCGGCCCGTCGTTGACGTGCCAGACGTAGGGCCGGTCGGTCCAGTGCAGGCGCACGGTCGCCTGGTCGAGTTCCACCAGGTCCAGGGCGCCCCAGGGGCGGTCGGCGGTGTGGTGTGCGGCATCGAGGAAACGCATGGGACGGCTCCTGTGCGAGGGACGGAAACGGTCAAGGCCCCTGCGGGGGCGGCTCCACTCTCGCCCGGCCGGACGGACGCGACCAGTGGCAGCAATGCCGACTTACGTAAGATTGCTGCCATGCATCGTGCGGTCCATCATGTGGTGGCTCTCGCCCTTCCCCGGGTGGTCGCCTTCGACCTGGCCATACCCGCGCAGATCTTCGGCGGTCCGGGGGCACCGGACGGCTACCGGTTCACGCTCTGCGCCCCCGTCCCGGGCCCGGTGGCGACGACGACCGGCTTCGACCTCGTCGCACCCCACGGCCTGGAGGCGCTCGCCGAGGCGGACACGGTGGTCGTACCCGGCTATCTGCCGCTGACCCGGCCGCCGCGGGAGGTCACCGACGCCCTGCGCGCCGCCGCGGCCCGCGGTGCGCGGACCGTGTCGGTGTGCACAGGGGCGTTCACGCTCGCGGCCGCCGGGCTGCTGGACGGGCGGCGGGCCACCACGCACTGGATGGACGCGGACGAACTGGCCCGCCGCCACCCGGAGGTGGACGTCGACGCCGACGTGCTCTACACCGACCAGGCTCCCGTGCTCACCAGCGCCGGTTTCACCGCCGGGATCGACCTGTGCCTTCACCTGGTGCGCGAGGACCACGGCGCCGAGGCCGCGGCCGGGCTGGCCCGCCGTCTCGTCGTGCCCGCGCACCGGGAGGGCGGGCAGGCCCAGTATCTGCACCGCGCCATGCCCGCGCCGGGCACGGGCATGGCACCGGTGTGCGACTGGGCGCTCGAGCGCCTGCACGAGCCGCTGACGGTGGCCGACCTTGCGCGGCGGGCCGCCGTCTCGCCCCGTACCTTCGCCCGGCGCTTCACCGACGAGACCGGCACCACGCCGCTGCGCTGGCTCACCGCGCAACGCCTCCACAAGGCCCGGAGCCTGCTGGAGACCACGGACCTCCCCGTCGAGGACATCGCCCGGCTGTGCGGCCTGGACACGGCCACCAACCTCCGTCTCCACCTGGCCCGGGACGCGGGCACCACTCCCACGGGTTACCGGCGCGCCTTCCGCGGGCGTTCCCCGCGCGGTCGGGTCAGCCGGTGAAGGCGGCGAACATCTTGGAGAACTGGTACGGCGTCTGCGTGATGTCGGTGCACTTCGACAGGCCGCCGGTGCAGGCGTTGGCGTCGCGGGTCATCTCCCAGAACGCCGGCTCGCCGAGGTGGTTCTGCTGCGCGAAGGAGATCAGCTGCTGGGCGTCGGACAGGCCGAACACCTCGGAGGCGTTGTCGTTCTGGCCCAGCATCGGGGTGACGCCGACCTTCGCCCAGGCCTGACCGGACGTCAGCTCCGGCCAGACGGACCGGATCTGCGCGTGCGTGGGTGACACGCCTCATGGGCGAGTCCTCCTCGGCGGCGGGGCGGCGCGGCGGGACCGCGCCGGTGTGTGGGGTGAACAAACGGGTGATCAAACGCGCACCTCAGCTTGGTCCAGACCAATTGTCGGCGTCAAGAGACGCGTCGAAAGCGTTTCGACGAGCGCAGGCAGGGCCAACCGCGCCTCTCTCGCACGGTGTTCGCGTCGGCCGCCCGATGCCCGGATCCGACCGTTCCGCCGTGTGCGCGAAGCCTTGACGCGACCATTGGTCTAGTCCAGATTGGGAACTCCGCTCCCGCAGTCCCCGCTGTCCCCACCGCTCGCACGGAACCGAGCCCCGCCCACCGCCTCTCTCAGGAGTCCTGCCGTGACACGCACCAAGGGCCCCGCCCCGCTACGGCACCCCCGGCGCCGCGCCGTGAGCGCGGGAGCCGTCCTCGCCCTCACCGCCGGCGCGGCGTTCCTCGTGCTCCCGGGAACCGCCGCGAACGCCGCCGAGCCCATCGCGAACGGCGGGTTCGAGACCGGGGACCTCAGCGGTTGGTCCTGCCCGGGGGATTCGCACGCCGACGGCGGCGCGCCGCACTCCGGCGGATACGCCCTCGCCTCCGCCCCCACCGGTCAGGACATCGCGCCCTGCGCCCAGACGGTCCAGGTCCGGCCGGGAGCGTCGTACGTGCTGCGGGCCTGGGTGAAGGGCGGTTACGTCCGGCTCGCCGCGACCGGCACCGGGGTGGACGCCGCGAACTGGACCGCATCGGCGGACTGGACGCAGCTGACCACCCCCTTCACCGCCGGGCCCGGCACCACTCAGGTGACCGTCACGGTGAGCGGCTGGTACGGCACCGGAGTGATCACGGCGGACGACGTGTCACTGGCCGAGACGGCGCCGGGCACGGCGTCACCGACGGCCTCCGCGACAGCGTCGCCGTCACCGTCCCCCACGGCCTCCCCCACCACCGTGCCCACGACCCCACCGCCGACGACCACCGCACCGCCCACGACCCCACCGCCGACGACCACCGCACCGCCCACGACCCCACCGCCTCCGACGACGACTCCGGCCACGACTCCGCCTCCGGGCTCCGGCGACACCGTCCGGGTGACCAACGGCAAGGAGCTGAAGGCGGCGCTCGCCTCGGCCGTACCCGGCCGGACCATCCAGCTCGCCGACGGCACCTACTCGGGCAACTTCGACGCCACCGTGTCCGGCGCCGCCGACCGCCGGATCACCCTCGTCGGCTCGCCCGGTGCCGTCCTGGTGCCCCCGACCGGCGGCGGCTACGTCCTGCACCTGGACCAGGCGAGCTACTGGACCGTCCAGGGCATGACGCTGACGGGCGGTCAGAAGGGCATCGTGGTCGACTCCTCCGACCACGTCGTGATCGACTCCGTCACGGTCCACCACCTCACGATGGAAGGGGTGCACTTCCGCTCCTCCAGCAGCTACGGGATCCTGCGGAACTCCACGATCCACGACACCGGCACGGCCGGGGACGGCAAGGGCGAGGGCGTCTACGTCGGCACCGCCAACACCCTCACCGACCGCAGCGACCATGTGCAGATCCTGGACAACGTCATCGGCCCGCGCATCGGCGGCGAGAACATCGACCTCAAGGAAGGCACCAGCGCGGGCCTGGTCTCGGGCAACACCTTCTACGGCGACGGCCTGACGGGCCGTAACTACGACGACTCCTGGGTCGACGTCAAGGGCAACGACTACGTCATCGAGCACAACACCGGAACCGCCACCACCAAGGACGGCTACCAGACGCACAGCCAGCAGCCCGGCTGGGGCTGCCGCACGGTGTTCCGCGGCAACGATTCCGACCTCACCGGCGCGACCGGCAGCGACCGCTACGCCTTCGACATCACGAACTACGACCCCGCGTCCTGCCCGGTGACGATCACCACCGACAACACCGTGAAGGGCGGCGACGGGCTGACCAACCCCGGCATCCCGATCGGCTGACGCACCCCTGCCGGCCACCTCCGGTGAAGGACCCTCGGGAGGGTACCGATGTCCGCGATCACAGACGTTCACGACCCGCGCCGCCGCACGGCACGCGCCTGTACGGAGCCACGCGACACGCGGGCCCCCCGGCAGCCGGAGGACGCGCCGCACGCCCCCGACGACCGCGAGCGGCCGGAGTCGCACGACACCGAGGTGCCCCGGCAGCCGGAGCGCGCGCCGTACGCCTCCGGCGCCCCGGCGGCCGGCCGTCCGCCCTCCGTGTGTGCCGACTGCGACCTGGGCATCGGCCGGCACGTGCATCTCCACCTCCGGCCGGTGGCGGCCGAGCTGGGCCGGGTGCGTACGGCGGTGGGCGCGGCCCTGGCCTCGTGGGGCTGCCCGTCCGAGACCGTCGACGACGGCCGGCTGATCGTCAGCGAGCTGGTCGGCAACGCGATCAGGCACGCGCCCGAGGCGTGGATCACGCTGAACCTGATGCAGATCGGTGACCGCCTGCTGGTGGAGGTGACGGACGGCGCCTCGGCGCGGCCCGTCGTCCGGCGCGCCGGCCTCGAGGAGGAGCAGGGTCGTGGGATGCACCTGGTCCAGGCGATCGCGTCGGCCTGGGGCGCGCGCCGGGACGGCCCCGGCCGGAAGACCACGTGGTGCACCCTCCCCGTCGACAGGACCGGGCCGGAGGGCCGGTGATCGCCGAGGCCCTCATACGGCGGTGCGCGGTTCGTGCGCATGCCTGAGAGCCACGATCGCCGCGTCGTCGCCGAGCGCTCCGGAGCAATGGGTCAGCAGATCACGTCGGATGCGCTGGACAAGGGCCTCGGGACTGCTTCTCGTCCACAGTCCGACGCGTTCCTGGAGCGGATAGAAGTCCCGGTTGGGGTCGCGCGCCTCCAGCACGCCGTCGGTGTACAGGAGGAGTGTGTCGCCGGCCTGGAACGTGAACGGGTACGAGACGTAGGCCTCCGGCCGCAGCGCGTGCAGGCCCAGCGGGGGTGCCGGGTGGGGGCTGACGACCTCCGTCACCTGGCCTCTGTGGATCAGGAGCGGCGGCGGGTGACCGCAGTCGATCATCCGGGCCATCGGGCCGTGGTCGGGGATCTCCAGCAGCAGCGCGGTGACGAAGTGCTCCAGGGCCTCCTCGTCCGCCTCGGGGAACTGGGCGTGGTACCGGCGGACACTGCCGTCCAGCGCCTCGGCGAGCGCCGGCAGCGTGGGGTGATGGTGGGAGGCCTCCTGGAACGCGCCCAGCAGCATGGCCGCCTGGCCGATCGCGCCCAGCCCCTTGCCCCTGACATCCGCGATGATCAGGCGCGCGCGGTGGTCGGCATGGGTCACCGCGTACAGATCACCGCCGATGCGGGCCTCCCGCTCGGCGGCCAGGTACGAACACGCGAGGTGCAGGGGGCCGAGACGGTGCGGCAGCGGGCGCAGCAGCGCCCGCTGCGCGGCTTCGGAGACCGACCGCACCTGGGCCAGCTCCTCCTTGCGCCGGTCACGGACGAAGCAGACGAAGACGATGAAGATCGACAGGATCGCCAGGGCGACGATCTGCGCGATGTGATTCGCGGTGGCCAGACCGCCGTGGAGCACGGCGATGAGGACCTGGGCCCCCACCGCGAGTGCCCCGATCAGTCCGGTCGTCCGGGGACCGCCGAACGAGGCGGTGATGGCGGGGGCCACGACGAGCAACGGTCCGAGGTGGATGGTCTCCGGCGAGTGGATGTCCACCACGGTGATCACTACGACCAGCCCGACGGGAATCGCCACCAGCGCATGGCTGGAGCGCCACAGCTCCCGCACACGGGTGAGGTACCGCATGTCTCCAATGTGCCCCATCCCCGCGACCTCGTCCGGCCCGGCTGGGCCGGTGGGACCACCGGACCGCCGACCGCCGGGCGAGGCGGGTCCGGCCGGGGCGGCCGGGGTGGCCGGGTGGCAGGGTTGGCCGGGTTGGCCGGGTTGGCCGGGTTGGCCGGGTTGGCCGGCCGATCGTGCCGACCGGGGAGAACCGGACGAGCATAAGGAGGATGACGAACCGCATCTGTACGGTGGGGCATTCGACTCGGGACTTCGGCGACATGCTGGAGATGCTGCGGAACAACGGGATCACCTGCCTCGTCGATGTGCGTTCGTACCCCTCTTCGCGCAAGTTCCCGCAGTGGAACCAGCCGGCGATCATCGACGCGCTGCCGCCCGACATCGCCTACCGGTGGATCCCGAAACTGGGCGGCCGGCGCCACACCCCCAAGGGCGTACCGAGTGAGAACGGCGCATGGCGGGTCAAGGCCTTCCGCGACTACGCCGACTACATGGCCACCGACGAATTCGCCGAGGGCCTGAACGAACTGCTCGAACTGGCCGGACACGAACGGCCCGCGATCATGTGCAGCGAGGCGGTGCCCTGGCGCTGCCACCGCAGGCTGATCACCGACGCGCTGATCGTCGCGGGCGCCGAGGTCGTGAACATCATGTCGCCCACCACGACGAAGCCCGCCGCACTGGACAAACGCGCGCGCGTCCAGGACGGCCGTCTCACCTACCCGCCTGAACCCTCCTGATGCCGGGGCGGTCACCGAGGAGCGTGTGCCGCGACGGTTTCAGCCGTGCGGTCGCGTGGCATCGCACCGGCCCTGGTGACGCCGGGTGGTATCCGTGGGAGCATCGCGGATCGGCCGGCGGACGCGTTCCGCACGTCCTCCGGAGAGGCGGTGCCCCATGGCAGGCGACGGCAGCGTGACGGCACACCCCGACGGTGAACAGAGCTGGACCGTCTACGGCCGGCGACAGCTGGACCGCGGGTACTCGCCCCCCGTACCCGATCGCATCGACTGGGGATTCTGGCCCGGCGTGGGCCCGGGAGCCGAGGTGCTCGGAGACATCCGCGGCAAGCGGATCCTCGACATCGGATCCGGTCCCGGGGTGCACGCCGTCCACCTGGCCCGCGAGTACGGCGCCCGCGTGGACGGCGTCGACCTGTCCCCCACCCAGCACCAGCGGGCGCTGAACGAGCACGGAACGGAGCCAGGAGTCCGCTTCCTGTGCGGGGACGCGGCAGAGCACCTGCGCCGCGCGAAGCCGTACGAGGCCGCCTACGGCCTCCGTACCTTCGGCTGCGTCGATCCGCACCACCTGCTGCCGGCGCTGCGGGACAACCTGGCCGACGGTGCGCCCCTCGTCTTCTCCGCCCTGCACACCGACGCCGAGGGCCGGGGACCGTACGGCGAGGTGGCACCACGCCGGCAGTTGATCCGGCTGCGCGACGAGGAACCCATCCCCACCCGGATGTGGGTGCTCACTCCGCGGCTCTGGGCGGATCTCCTGTCCGACCACGGTTTCCGGGTGGAGGCGATCGAACTGCTCACCGCGCCTGACGACGGCGATCCCGTGGTCGTCCAGCTCGTCCAGGCCCGGCGCCGCCCCCGCACCGGCCCGTCGCACGTGACCAGCCGCCCGCGGAGTCGGCGCCCACCCACACCGCACGCCGCGATCGGTGTCGGCGCCATCGTGTTCGGCGAGCACGGCCTGCTGCTGGGACGGCACCGGCACGGCACCTGGGAGCTGCCCGGCGGCACCGTCGAACCCGGGGAGTCCCTGGAGGAGACCGTCGTACGCGAACTCGCGGAGGAGACCGGGCTCATGGCACGGCCCGAGGACGTGACTCTGCTCGGCACACTCGTCGACCATGTCGAGGACGTCGTACGCGTCACCGTCGGCGCCGTTGTCTCGGCGTGGCAGGGCGAGCCCTCCGACCAGCCGGACGAGAAGGTGGGCGGCTGGCGGTGGTGGCCCCTGGACGCGCTGCCGCACGGGCTGTTCGTGTGCAGTGCCCAGATCCTCACGGCCTGGCGCTCCGACGTGCCGCCCATCGACCACGCCCCCGCGCACTTCACCCCCTACGCCCCCGGCCGGTCCGGCGCCTCATGAGACCCGGCGGAACACGGCGGCCGGACCGATCGCGCCGGGGCCGAACCTGTCGCGGATGCGGTCCATGGTCTCCTCGGCTGCCAGGCGTGCCTCGCGGGCATGGTCGAGGCTGATCTGCCGGGCGACCTGGCCGGCGTCGGCGAGGTCCTCGGCCTTGAGGGCGATGCCGGTCAGGCGTCCGCGCTGCAGGCCGGCCGCGTCCATCAGCCGGTAGGCCGCCGTGCGCAGGTCGTCGTCGTGTGCGGACGGCTCCGTGAGGCGGCGGGTCTTCTCCCAGGAGGTGCCGTCGGCGAACCTCAGGGCCAGGGTCAGGGCGCGGGCGGCCTGGTCGCGCCTGCGCAGCAGCACGCCCAGCCGTACGACCAGGCCGAGCAGGGCGGCGCGGACCTCGGCGCCGTCGAGGGTGTGCTGGGGGAAGGTGCGGCGGACCGCGGCGGCAGCGGGCGGGGCCTGGGGGACGACGGGGCGGGGGTCGATGCCTCGGGACCGGTCCGCGGCCTCCCGGCCGGCCCGGCCGCCGAGCAGGCGCTGCACGAGGGCCGGGGGTACCGCGGCGAGCAGGCCGACGGTGTGGATGCCGTAGTCGTGCAGGGCCTCGGCCTGGCGGGGGCCGATGCCGTGCAGGGCGTCCACGGGCAGGGGCGCCAGCCAGTCGGTGACCTGGTCGGCGGCGACGGCCAGGACGCCGCCGGGCTCCGGTGTCCGAGCGGACGCGGTGGCCGCCACGGTGATCGAGGGGCCGATGCCGACGCGGACGTCCATCCCGAGCCGGGAGACGGTGCGGATCCGCAGGATCTCGCCCAGCCCGCGGGCGTCCGTGCCGTGGTAGCGAAGCGCACCCTTCAGTTCCACCAGTGCCGCCGCCGGCGGCAGCGCCCGCACCACCGGGGACAGGTCCGCCAGCTGTTCCAGGACCTGCCGGTAGAGCTCTTCGGGAAGGTGGTCCGGGCAGCGCACATGCATCACCGTCGGCTGGCCTCGTCCCGATGCTGCCGCCGCGCTCATCCCGGTCACCTCCCGCACACCCTCCAGATTATCGAACGATAAATCGAACATGCGAGGGTGCCGGGCGACATCAGTGGGCGGTGAAGCCACCGTCGACGGGGAGAGCCGTGGCGGTGACGAAGCCGGCGCCAAGGCTGCACAGCCACAGGACGGCTGCTGCGACCTCGTCCGCCCTCCCCAATCGACCGATGGGCTGTTCCTCGAGGATCCGGACCATGGCTTCGGCCTGGTTCTGAACCGTGTGCGCCGCCACTCCCGCGGGCGCAAGGTCGTCCATCACCCGGCCGTCGGCAGGATGGACCTCGCGTACGACGACTTCGCGCTGCCCGGCGACCCGCACGTCTCCATCACCACCTACACCGCCGATCCCGGTACGCCCAGTGCTGAGGGTCTCACCCTGCCGGCGATCTGGGCCGACACAGAAGCAGCCGCGGGATCATCAACGACGAGGCACGCCGCACCCGCCCCCGACATCCTCAGCTGTTCGCTCTCCTCGGCCGGTCACCTCCCGCCCGTCGTGGTCGACCGGGACGGCACGTCCACGGCCTGTGGCTCCGCTGCGATCCGCCCCCTTCGAGGCGCATGAACCCATGCCCCCCTCCGTTATGCGGCGTTCTCGGTCCACCGACTCGATCGGTCCTCCGCCAAGTGAAGCGCTCGGTCCCGTCGGCGCGGTCGGTGGACGAGCTTTGGGAGCGCTCCCATGGGAGCGCTCCCAGTAGGCATAATGACGGTCCACCGTTCCCGGGTGGGATGTCAAGGGAACGAACGCTGCGAATCGTTTCGACTGACGATTCGTCAACCCCGGTGAGGATGGGCGCGGATGAGTGCGGGAGGACGGCGCGGCGGCCGGCCGACGCTGGAGATGGTCGCCGAACGGGCCGGCGTCGGGCGGGGCACGGTCTCGCGTGTGATCAACGGTGCCCCCCATGTGAGTCCCCAGGCTCGGGCGGCCGTGGAGGAGGCGATCGCGGAGCTGGGGTACATACCCAACCGTGCCGCACGGGCGCTCGCCGCGGACCGCACGGACGCGATCGCCCTGGTCATCCCCGAGCCCGAGACCCGGCTCAGCGCCGAGCCGTTCTTCCTGGACGTGCTGCGCGGAGTGAGCGCGGAACTGGCCGACACGGACATGCAGTTGCTGCTCATGCTCATCCGCACCCCCCAGGAGCGGCGGCGGCTGGCCCAGCACCTGGAGGCCGGCAGGGTCGACGGTGTGCTGCTGGTGTCGGTGCACGAGGGCGCTCCGCTGCCCGATCTGCTGGAACGGCTGGGGGTGCCGACGGTGCTGAGCGGGCGGCGGTCGGAACGGGAGCGGATGTCGTACGTCGACGCCGACAACGTCGGCGGCGCGCGGTCCGCGACGGAGCACCTGCTCGGGCGGGGACGCCGGACCGTCGCCACCATCACCGGGCCGCTGGACATGTACGCCGCCCGCTGCCGCCTGGACGGCTACACCCAGGCGATGGACGCCGCGGGCCACGGCGTGGACGTGTCACTCGTCGCCCACGGCGACTTCACGGAGGAGGGCGGCCGCGCCGCCATGCGGGAGCTGCTGGAGCGGCACCCCGGCATCGACGCCGTCTTCGCGGCCTCCGACGTCATGGCCGGCGGCGCCCTGCACGTCCTGCGCCAGACGGGGCGGCGCGTGCCCGATGACGTGGCGCTGGTCGGCTTCGACGACTCGACGGTCGCCCGGCACTCGGACCCACCGCTGTCGAGCGTCAGACAGCCGACGGAGGAGATGGGCCGCACCATGGCGCGGGTGCTGCTGGAGGAGATCGAGTCCCGTACCACCGTCCGGCGCCACGTGGTGCTGTCCACGGATCTGGTGCTGCGCGAATCCACCTGAGCACGAAGGCCCCGCGTCCACCCGCAAACCGGTCCGGCAGCCGCCGCTCGCGACGGGTGCCGAGGGCCCAACAGCCCATGTCACAGGGCCTGTTCACGCGGTGCGCCCGGGGCCGACCGCCCCGGGCGTCGAAATGTTGCGTGAACACGCTGTTACGCCATGTTTCCGTCAACCCTCTTCCCACCGGTGTCAGGGCTTGTTATTTTCCTCAGCGCATTGGGAGCGCTCCCACACCAACGGGGTTTCCCTCCACGGGAGTTGCCGCTTGCGGCAGCCGGTGGGGGGATCCGTCCGGAACGTCCGGACAGGGCGGCGCTCCCGGCGCAGGTACCACCGCACTCGAAGGGCACCGGTTGCAGGGGCGCGCAACACGGGGTCTTCGAGGAGCGCATCGTCAGTGAGCACGGGGCACTTCAGCGGACAGGAGGTACTGGCACACCGGCGGCCGGCAGATCGCGGCCCCGAGCGACATGAGACCGGCGACCACGGCCACCCCATCGATCCCGCCGGCACCACCACGGCGACGGTGCACGCAGGCGGCACCAGCGCCGCCGGCGGCCGAATCCGACAGACCTCTCGGGTGCGCGAGGTCCTCCCGCTCCCGCACCCGAGGGACGGACCTCCCACAGCCGATTCCCGCACAGGGGCAGGACGTCACCTGCCCATGCTCCCCCTCCCCCGTTGCCGGGCACACCAGCGGCGCCCGGCGACCAGCCCGCACACGGCGCGGTGTGTCGCGGCTCCACCGGCGCGCGGTGTCACGCAAGGCCCCACCACGCGTCAGAAACTCCACGGAAGGAAGCCATCGGTGAAGAAGCTCCAACGCCCCTCCAGATCGCGGCTCAACCGCAGTCTCTCGGTGCTCTCGGCCCTCGCCCTCGGCTCGGCGCTGGCCGTGGCGCTCGCGCCGCAGTCCGCCTCTGCCGCCACCCGGGTCGACAACCCGTACGTGGGCGCCAAGGGGTACGTGAACCCGGAGTGGTCCGCGCACGCTGCGGCGGAGCCCGGAGGCAGCGCGGTCGCCAACACGCCGACGGCGGTCTGGCTCGACCGCATCGCCGCGATCAACGGCGTCAACGGCGGCATGGGCCTGCGCGACCACCTCGACAAGGCGGTGTCGCAGGGCGCCAACCTGATCACGCTGGTGATCTACGACCTGCCCGGACGCGACTGCTCGGCCCTCGCCTCCAACGGCGAGCTCGGACCCACCGATATCGACAAGTACAAGACCGACTACATCGACCCGATCGCGTCGATCCTGTCGGACGCGAAGTACGCGAACCTGCGGATCGCCACCGTCATCGAGCCCGACTCGCTGCCCAACCTGGTCACCAACGCCGGCGGCACCGCGGGCAGCA